>JAXLYG010000058.1:0-70849 GCA_046351535.1 Polyangiales bacterium | reverse complement strand
TCGACAAGGGCATGCACATCGCCAACCCCATCATGGGCGTGGCGCACTGGAAGCCCGAGGTCCGCATCGACGCCGAGGAGGTCACCGTGCGCTTCGAGGGCGGCTGGCCCGTGTCGATCAACGGCGCGCGCTTCTCGTCGCCCTACGCGCTCTTCGCCGAGGTGAATGCCATCGGCGGGCGCCACGGCCTCGGCATGAGCGACCAGATCGAGAACCGCGTCATCGACGCCAAGAGCCGCGGCATCTACGAGGCCCCCGGCATGGCGCTGCTCCACATCGTGTACGAGCGCATCCTGTCGGCGACGCACAACGAGAACACCACGGACCTCTACGCGACGCTCGGGCGCAGGCTCGGTCGGCTCCTCTACGAGGGCAAGTGGTTCGACCCCGAGGCCATGATGCTCAAGGACGCCCTCACGCGCTGGATCGCCCCCGCGGTGAGCGGCGAGGTCACCGTGGAGCTCCGCCGCGGCGACGACTACAGCATCCTGCGCACCGAGGCGACGCACGCCGCGTACGACCCCGACAAGCTCTCGATGGAGAAGACCGCGAGCGCGTTCTCGCCCGAGGACCGCATCGGCGCGCTGGAGATCCAGAACCTCGCGGTGGCCGACAACCGTGCGCTGCTCCTGCACTACGCGAGCATCCACGGGCGCCTGCCCGACGGCGCCGCCGACGACCTCCGCGCGCTCGGAGAGTGACACCCCCACCGCGCGGGTAAACCTCAGGCGATCGCTTCGAGCCTGGCGCGCGTCACCCGCTGATTCCCCCTGTCGAACTCAGGCTCGTCGCAGCCGTGGAGCGAGTCGTCGCTCTGCGCGGCGAGCCACTCGATGAAGTCCTTCTGCGTGTCGAAGCGGAGGCGCGTCTCGACGGGCTCTCCGTCTCCGACGATCACGTACTGGTACGCGCCGTCGGCGTAGAGGAGCCCCAGGCCGCAGTAGTCGCGGTGCTCGTTCATGATCTTCTTGCCGCGCACGAGGGCGGCGGCGACGCGCGTCGCGAGGGCGCGTCCGTAGGGCGTCGGGTCGGCGTGCGGCGTCGACCAGGGGTGCGCCTCCGTCGAGGCGGGCGGGGGTTCGGCGGCGGGGTGCTTCTTCTTCTTGCTCACGGCGCGAGAGCGTACCGAAGCGGACCCGGTGTCGTGAAGCCGCGTCGCCGCGGTCAGCGCTTTCGCTGCGGGGGCGCCTTCGCGCGCCCGGGGCTCATCACCGCGAGCACGTGTTCGAAGCCCGCGTTGAGGAGCTGCTTCTCGGTGTCGTCGACGAGGCCGCCCCGCTTTCGCGAGGCGAGCGTCTCGGGGCTCCACCCGGCCGCGGCGAGCTCCGCGAGCAGGTAGGCGCGCCGCGTCTGCGCGTCGGAGAGCCGCAGGAACGACAGCCACGCGATCGCCCCGTCGTCGCGGGTGACCACCTCGCCGAGCGCGTTGCCGCCGCCGAGCGCGAGGCTCGTGCTGAAGCGCCGCACCGTGAAGGGCTGCGTGCGCGTCGATCCGCGCACCACGAGGGGCGTCGTCGAGAGGCCCTCGCGCAGCGCCGTGACCGCCGTGGGCCACGGGGTGCGCGTGCGCGCGAGCGCGAGGCGCATGTCGTCGAACGTGCGGATCGCGGCGCCGCCGAGCTCGAGCGTGAAGGGGCGCTCGGCCGCGTCGTGGCGCGAGAGGTAGAGCTGCATCGTGCCGCCGAGGAGGTCTCCGACGATCGCGCGGTGAAGGTCGGCGTAGACCTCGGGCGACGGGGCGACGAAGGCCGCGAGCAGCGTGTCCGCCGCGTAGACGAGCGCGCCGCACTGCGTGGGGTGCAGTTCGAAGGTGCGCAGCGCCGACTCGACCACCGAGGCCGCCGAGCGCTCGCTGCGCACGGAGCCGTCGTAGACGCGGACCTTGGAGCGTCGCGCCCAGGTCTCGGGCGACGCGTCGAAGGTCGAGAGCAGCACCCCTTCGAGCGAGAGGTGCATCGGGAGCATGCGCACGCGCGACGAGGCGTCGCGTCGCCCGAGGGGATAGTCCATGCGCGCGGTGCGGACGCGGCGGTCGGCGTTGTGGGCGTTCACGACCTGCGCGCCGTAGGCCACGAGGGGGGCGCTCCCGTCGAAGCCCGTGACCGCGCCGTGGGGCACGAGCACGACGCCGCTGTGGGGTTCGTCGTCGGTGCTCCACGGGCGCGCGACGGGGATCAGCGGCAGGTCGACGGAGGGCGCGGCGCGCGTGAGCGGCACGAGGTGGACGGGCCCGAAGGGCTGCGAGGGCAACGCCTCGATGCCGGGGAGCGGGAGCGTTCCGAGCGGTCTGTGGTTCATCGGGCTTCGACCGCCTCGTCGGAGTCGTCGGTCGCAGACGTGTCGGTGTGTTCGAAGATCTCTTCGCGCTGCGCGCGCACCGCGAGGAAGCGCTTCACGCGCGCGAGGAGCCACGCCTCGAGCTCGGCGAGCGTGCCGCTGCCCTCGGCGAAGCGCGCGAAGCCGAGCATGGTGAAGAGGTCGTCGGCGTCGCGCAGGCCCACCGTGGCGACGCCGGGCGCGAGGGCGCGCGGGGCGAAGCGCTCCTGATCGAAGACGGGGTTGACGTGGACGACCGAGACGCGGTGCGTGGGCGCGACGCGCTGGCGGTAGTGGCGCATCACCTCGGCGACGCCGCCGCGCGGGCTGTTCTCGAAGCCGTCCGAGACGATCACCACGAGGTCGGGCGCCGTGGCGAGCGCGTCGACGAGGGGCGTCGCGAGGTCGGTCTGACCCGCCGCTTCGAGCGTGAGCGGGTCTTCGAGCGGCGGCGTCCAGAACGCGCGGAACTCGCTCGCGCTCGCCTCGAGCAGCTGCGCCACGCCGAGGGCCACGGCGAGGGGACGGCGGGCCTTCTCGTGGCTGCCTCCCGACGAGTGCGAGCGATCGAGCACGGCGGCGACGCGCCCGAGGCGCATCGGGGCGCGGCGCACGACGCGGTCGGCGGACGTCGCGAGCGCGGCGTTGAGGGCGGCGGCGCGCGCGAGGCGCTCCTCGACGGGGAGCGAGAGCACGTAGAGGCACAGGCGCGTGAGGTCGATGCGGTGCAGGTCGAGCGAGATCGACGCCCCCTCGGCGCGCGCCGTCGACTGGAGGCGCAGCCGCTCGGCGGGCGTCATGCGCGCCTCGATGCGCTGCAGGAACTCGTCGCGCGGAATGCGGTGCCGCGCGGCGAAGCCCTCGGCCACGGTGTACGGGAGCTCGTAGAGGGCCTCGGGCTCGGTGCGCGCGCGACGGTGCGCTTCGAAGATCGGCGTGCTGAAGGCGACCTTCCGTCGGCGCGTGTTCGCGAAGAGAAAGGGCGCGAGCTCGCCGGGCAGCGGGCAGTGCGCGTGGCGCGCGGCGACCTTCACCCGCGGGCGGTACTTCACCGCGTCGTGGGTGACGTCGCGGCGCAGTTCGAAGAACTCCCGCACGATCGCGCGCGTGCGGCGGTTGTTCACGCCGCGCTCACGCAGCGACGCGACGAGCCTCCACGACCGCGACGCGGGGAGCCGACGCAGCGCCTCGGAGAGGAGCGCGCCCTCCTCGTCGCGGTCGGCCTCGCGCTTCGGCGCGCCCTGCGCGAGGAGGTTCGCGATGATCAGCGACTGGTTGAAATGGTTGATCCCCGCGGCGAGCGTGCGGGCGTAGAGCCGACGGTAGTTGCCGAGGATGTACTCGTGGAGGAACTGGATGGCGACGTCCTGGCCGCGCGAGTCGGCGTAGAACTCGGCCTGCCCCGAGCACGCGAAGCAGGCGTTGACGAACATCGCGAGGTCTTCGCGCTCGAGCCGGTCGATGTCGGGGCGCATGGGAGGACTCACCGCGAAGGCGGCGGATCAGGGATGGGGGGAAGCACCGCCCGGGGAGTAGGCAACGCGACCAGCGTATCTACAGTCTCAAAAACTGGTCTTCGGCAATCGCGTCAGAGTCCCGCGGGCGGCGGCGCCAACGTAGCAGAGGGGCGAGGGGACGCGCCACGTTGCGCAGCGCAAGGTGTGGTGCGAACCCCGCGTCCGCGGATCGGAATACGCGAGCCTGTTGCACAACGAAATCGCTGTTTTCAAGGCATTTGGCGCTTACGGACGAGCTTGCCTTGCAGGTATTTTGATTTTGAAGAAGGGAGACTTTTCCATGACACGTTTAAGAGCGTTCGCCGCGGTGGCGGCGCTGCTCGCCCTCTCTGGCTGTGACGGGACACCCGTCGTCGGAGGGACCGAGCCGCACGACGCCACCGTGGCGGATACCGCGGATGTGATCGACTCCGGGCTCATGTGCCCCTCGCCGCTGGCCGCGTGCGGCGGTCGATGTACCGACCCCCGCACCGACCGCGAGCACTGCGGCGCGTGCGGGCGCTCGTGCGGGACGGGCAACGTCTGCCAGAACGGCGCGTGCGTGCCCGACTGCACCGCGGGTGAGACGCTCTGCATGGGCGCCGCGACGGGCGACGCGGGGACCTCCCTCCGCTGCGTGTCGCTCCAGACGAGCCGCGAGAACTGCGGCGCGTGCGGGAACGCGTGCGGCCGTGATCAGGTCTGCGCGGGCGGCGCGTGCACCTTCATGTGCACCGGCACCACCACCGAGTGCATGGGCACCTCGGGCGACATGGACGCCGGCACCGCGGGCCGCTACTGCGCCGAGCTCCAGACCGACCGCCTCAACTGCGGCGCGTGCGGAAACACCTGCCAGGACGGCTATCAGTGCCAGGACGGCCGATGCCGCGTCCGCTGCGCCGAGCTCCAGGTGCAGTGCCCCACGCCGGGCGCCGACGCGGGCCCCATGGGCGGCGGTGAGATGTGCGTCGACACCACGACGGACATCACCAACTGCGGCGCCTGTGGCAACGCGTGTCCCTTCGGTCAGTTCTGCGTGCGGGGCATGTGCCAGACGACCTGCGGCGCGGGCTTCACCAACTGCATGGGCGTGTGCCGTGACCTCACGAGCGACCGCCTCGGCTGCGGCATGTGCGGCAACGCCTGCGGGTCGGGCGAGGTCTGCATGATGGGCCGCTGCGTCGTGTCGTGCGGCGGCGGACTCACCGCGTGCGACTCCGTCTGCCGCGACCTCACGAGCGACAACAACAACTGCGGCACCTGCGGCACGCGCTGCAACCCCGGTCAGGTGTGCTCGCGCGGCATGTGTCAGACCACGTGCAGCACGGGGCTCACCGACTGCACCGGCACCTGCCGCGACCTCACGGGCGACAACAACAACTGCGGCGCGTGCGGAACGGTCTGCCCCGCGGGCCGCGTGTGCTCGATGGGCGCCTGCACCGTGTCGTGCGGCGCGGGGACCACCAACTGCTCGGGCACCTGCCGCGACCTCCAGACCGACAACGCGAACTGCGGCACCTGCGGCCGCGCGTGTCCCTCGGGGCAGGTCTGCTCCGCGGGGACGTGTCAGGTCTCGTGCAGCGCCGGGCTCACCAACTGCTCGGGCACCTGCCGCGACACCGACACGGACCTCAACAACTGCGGCATGTGTGGCAACGCGTGCGCCGCGGGTCAGGTCTGCTCCGCGGGCACCTGTCAGGTCTCGTGCGGCGCGGGAACCACCAACTGCTCGGGCGTCTGCCGCGAGCTCCCCACCGACACGAACAACTGCGGGACCTGCGGCAACGTGTGTCCCTCGGGCACGGTCTGCTCTCGCGGGACCTGCACCGTCTCGTGCCTCGCGGGCCTCACCAACTGCACGGGCGTCTGCCGTGATCTCACGACGGACCTCAACAACTGCGGCGCCTGCGGCACCGCCTGCGATCCCGGTCAGGTGTGCTCGCGTAGCGCGTGCACCGTGTCGTGCGGCGCGGGCCTCAGCAACTGCACCGGCACCTGCCGCGACCTCCAGACCGATCGCCTCAACTGCGGCGGCTGCGGAACGGTCTGCGCCAGCGGTCAGGCCTGCACCGCGGGCCGCTGCGTCACGTCGTGCCCCGCGGGACAGGTCGACTGCTCGGGCACCTGCCACGACCTCAACGTCGAGCGTCTCAACTGCGGCGCGTGCGGCGTCGTGTGTCCGTCGGGCCAGGTGTGCTCCGCCGGCGCGTGCACGGTGACCTGCGTGTCGGGCACCACCAACTGCACGGGTGTGTGCCGCGACCTCACCACCGACAACAACAACTGCGGCGCCTGCGGCCGCGTGTGCGCCTCGGGTCAGGTCTGCTCGGGGAGCGCCTGCGCGCTCTCGTGCCCCGCGGGACAGGTCGACTGCTCGGGCACCTGCCACGACCTCAACGTCGAGCGTCTCAACTGCGGCGCGTGCGGCGTCGTGTGTCCGTCGGGCCAGGTGTGCTCCGCCGGCGCGTGCACGGTGACCTGCGTGTCGGGCACCACCAACTGCACGGGTGTGTGCCGCGACCTCACCACCGACAACAACAACTGCGGCGCCTGCGGCCGCGCGTGCGCCTCGGGCCAGGTCTGCTCGGGCAGCACCTGCTCGCTCTCGTGCCTCGCGGGCACCACCGACTGCTCGGGCGTGTGCCGCGACCTCACCACCGACAACAACAACTGCGGCGCCTGCGGCCGCGGATGCGCGAGCGGACAGGTCTGCTCGTCGGGCACCTGCGCGGTCTCGTGCGGCGCTGGAACCACCAACTGCTCGGGCGTCTGCCGCGACCTCACGACGGACAACAACAACTGCGGCGCCTGCGCGCGCGCGTGCTCCGCGGGCACGGTGTGCTCCGCGGGGACGTGTCAGGTCACCTGCGGCGCGGGAACCACGAACTGCTCGGGCGTGTGCCGCGACCTCGCGACCGACACGGGCAACTGCGGGACCTGCGGCAACGTGTGTCCCTCGGGCACGGTCTGCTCTCGCGGGACCTGCACCGTCTCGTGCCTCGCGGGGCTCACCGACTGCACGGGCACCTGCCGCGACCTCACGACGGACTTCAACCACTGCGGCGCCTGCGGCCGCGCGTGCTCCGCGGGTCAGGTCTGCTCCGGCGGGACCTGCCGCGTGTCGTGCGCCGCGGGCACGACGAACTGCTCGGGCGCGTGCCGCGACCTCACCACCGACCGCCTGAACTGCGGCGGCTGCGACAACGTCTGCCCCTCGGGTCAGGTCTGCACGTCGAGCCGCTGCGTCGTCTCGTGCGTCGCGGGCACGACCCTCTGCGGCTCCACCTGCCGCGACCTCACGACGGACAACAACAACTGCGGCGCGTGCGGCGCCGTGTGCCCGTCGGGCCAGGTGTGCTCCGCCGGCGCGTGCGCCGTCTCGTGCCTCTCGGGCACCACGAACTGCTCGGGCGTCTGCCGCGACCTCACGACGGACAACAACAACTGCGGCGCCTGCGGCCGCGCGTGCTCGTCGGGTCAGGTCTGCTCGGGCAGCTCCTGCGCCGTGTCGTGCCTCGCGGGGACGACCAATTGCTCGGGCGTCTGCCGTGACCTCGAGACCGACAACAACAACTGCGGCGCCTGCGGCCGCGGATGCGCGAGCGGCCAGGTCTGCTCGTCGGGCACCTGCGCGGTCACGTGCGGCGCGGGCACCACGAACTGCTCGGGCGTGTGCCGCGACCTCACCACCGACACGAGCAACTGCGGCGCCTGCGCGCGCGCGTGTGCGGCCGGTCAGGTCTGCTCGGGCAGCACCTGCACGGTGTCGTGCGGCGCCGGGACGACGAACTGCTCGGGCGTGTGTCGCGACCTCCAGACCGACAGCAACAACTGCGGCATGTGCGGCGTGACGTGCCCCTCGGGCAACATCTGCTCGCGCGGCGTCTGCACGGTCTCGTGCGGGACGGGCCTCACCAACTGTTCGGGCGTGTGCCGCGACCTCACGACCGACACGGGCAACTGCGGCGCCTGCGCGCGCGTCTGCGCGAGCGGACAGGTGTGCTCCGCGAGCGTGTGCACGGTGTCGTGCGGCGCGGGAACCACCAACTGCTCGGGCGTGTGCCGCGACCTCACCACCGACAACAACAACTGCGGCGCTTGCGGCACGGTCTGCCCCGGCGGAACGGTCTGCGTCGGCAGCCGCTGCATCGTGACCTGCCAGGTGGGCCTCACGGCCTGCGGCACGATCTGCCGCGACCTCGCGTCGGACAACAACAACTGCGGCGCGTGCGGGCGCGCGTGCATCTCGGGTCAGGCGTGCGTGTCGGGCACCTGCTCGGTCACCTGCGGCTCGACGCTCACCAACTGCTCGGGCACCTGCCGCGACCTCCAGAACGATCGCAGCAACTGCGGCGCGTGCGGAACGGTCTGCCCCTCGGGGCAGGTCTGCTCTGCGGGCGCGTGCGGCATCTCGTGCCCCTCGGGTCAGACCGCGTGCGGCGCGTCGTGCTTCGACACCACGAGCGACCGCAACCACTGCGGGAGCTGCACGACGGTGTGCCCCTCGGGTCAGATCTGCGCGGGCTCGGCCTGCGTGACGAGCTGCACCACGGGCCTCACCGCGTGCGGGACGTCGTGCCGTGACCTCACGAGCGACACGAACAACTGCGGCGCCTGCGGCCGCGTGTGCGCGGCGGGCCAGAGCTGCGTGTCGAGCGCGTGCACGCTCGTGTGTCCCACGGGGCAGACCGACTGCTCGGGCACCTGCCGCGACCTCCAGGTCGACAGCAACAACTGCGGCGCCTGCGGCCGCGTCTGCGCCTCGGGCACGGTGTGCTCCGCGGGCTCGTGCGTGGTCACCTGCGCCGCGGGCCTCACCAACTGCTCCGGGAGCTGCACCAACGTCGCCACCGATCCGCGCAACTGCGGCACCTGCGGCACCGTGTGTCCGACGCGCGCCAACGCCAGCTCGAGCTGCGCGTCGAGCACCTGCGGCTACACCTGCAACACGGGCTTCACCGACTGCAACCGCAGCGCGACCGACGGCTGCGAGGTCAACACCGCGGCCGACGTGAGCAACTGCGGCGGCTGCGGGACGGTGTGCACCATCGCCAACGGCATCGCGGCGTGCTCCTCGGGCGCCTGCCGCGTGGCCTCGTGCAACACGGGCTTCGGCGACTGCGACGGCCTCGCGTCGAACGGCTGCGAGACCAACCTCCTCACGAGCGCTTCGAACTGCGGCCGCTGCGGCACGGTCTGCTCCGCGGGCGCGTGCACGGCCGGGAGCTGCGGCCCCCGCTGCTACACGGGCGCCGCGCGCGTGCTCATCTACGGCCCCGGCGGCACGCCGTCGCAGCCGTACTTCCCCGTGGGCACGGTGGTCACCGTGGCGAGCGACGCGATGTGGCGCTCGTTCACCACGGCGAACTTCGGCCAGTACGACATCCTCTGGGCCGACGCGGGCAACTGCGACGCTTCGTCGACGGTCTTCACCACGCTGCGCGACACGCAGTCGGTGTGGGGCCCCGCGGTCACCGGCCGCGTCTCGCTCAACACCGCGGACCCGAGCCTCCACGCGCCCTACAGCACGGGCGCGGCGGTCTTCATCACGAACCACGTGAACTGGCTCAAGGGCCTCGGGCGCAACCTCGACGGCGGCCGCACGGGCATGTTCATCTCGTGGCAGTGCTCGCTCGGCTACGGCACCACGACGGGCACGCCGTCGGAGTTCCAGACCACCTTCGGCACGCCGCTCACGAGCGCGAGCGGCGGCGCCGACGCGACGGCGATCACCGCCGCGGGCGCCTCGCACCCCACGCTCACGGGCATCGCGCTCTCGGGCGGATCGAGCAACCTCCAGTGGGGCTCGTACTCGCACGGCACCTTCACCGCCACGCCCGCGGGCTTCGTGACGCTCACCCTCTCCGAGGGATCGCGCCCGTCGCTCATCGTGCGTGACCCGGTGGCCTGCACGCCCTGATCGCGTGACCTCTTCGCGCGGCGGGTGTGTGCTCGCCGCGCGACCGCGCCCTTTCGCTCAGCCCTTCGAACGCGCCTTCGGCCCCGGTCGGTAGCGGCCTTCGGCCCAGGCCGCGCGGGCCTCGTCGTACCGCGCGGGCGAGTCGATCGCGCAGCGGTATCCCGTGAGCGGGCGTCCGTAGATTCGCACCTCCGCGAGCGACGGGATGTACACGTCGCGCGGGAGGTCCGAGGGACGCCCTTCGGGGATGCGGTCGATCATCCCGCGGTGGAGCACCTGCGCGCCGGAGTTCACCCACGGAAAGGGGTTGCGCGCGCGCTCGGCCTCGTCGGGGCGCTCGACGAATCCCGTGACGCGACCCTCGTCGAGCTTCACGAGGCTGTTCGACCCCTTGCGCTGGTGCAGGAGCAGCGTCGCAGAGGCCCCTCGCGCGCGGTGCTCGGCGAGCATCTCGGCGAAGTCTTCGTCGATGAGCAGGTCGCCGTAGAGCACCAGAAAGTCTTCGTCGCGCGCGAGAAAGTCTCGGAGGTTGCGCACGGCCCCCGCGGTGCCGAGGAGCTCGGGCTCGCGCGCGTACGTGACGCGGAGGCCGTAGCGCGCGCCGTCGCCGACGTGCGCTTCGACGACCTCGGGCTTGAAATGAAGGTTGATCGCGACGTCGGTGAAGCCGAGCGAGGCGAGGTGACGGAGCGTGTGCCCCACGAGCGCGTCGTCGCCGATGGGGAGCATGGGCTTGGGCGTCTCGCGCGTGAGGTCGCCGAGGCGCGTGCCGAAGCCCGCGCAGAGGACGAGGGCCCTCACCGCTCCCCGGCGCGGCGCGCGCGGAAATACCGGATGACGAGGTGGTCGAACATCATGTGGATGTCTTCGATGGGGCCGTAGTCGTCGGAGGGGACCACGAGCGCGACGTCGACCATGTCACGGACGCGTCCTCCGCCTTTGCCGAGCCACGCGACGGTCGAGACGCCGAGCTCCTTCGCGGCCTCGACGGCGCGCACGACGTTGGGGCTGTTTCCGCTGCCCGAGATGACCACGAGGAGGTCGCCCTTCTTCGCGAGGGCCCGCAGCGGCACGGCGAAGATCTCGTCGTAGGAGCGGTCGTTCGAGATGGCCGTCATGAGCGGGACGCAGTCGGTGAGGGCCACGGCGCGAAAGGCCGGACGGCCGATCTGGGCCATGCCCCACACGAGGTCGTTGGCCATGTGCGAGGCCGTCGCGGCGCTGCCGCCGTTGCCCGCGATGAAGACCTGTCGGCCCTCGTCGTAGGCCCGCTCGAGCGCCTCGATGGAGCGCGCGACGTCGTCGTGGGGGAGCGCCTCGAGGGCGCCGATGAGCTCGCGGACGTAGCGCGCGGAGAAGTCTCGTCGGTCGTGGGTCATGGCGCCCTTCACTTCATGATCGAGCGGAGAAAGTCGAAGAGCATCTCGGGGTGGACGGGCTGCGCGTTGCCCACGATGCGCACCGCGAGGGCGCCCACCGCGTTGCCCACGAAGCCCACGAGCTCGGGGGGGAACCCCGCGCACGCGCAGGGCGCCGCGACGGAGAGGAAGGCGTCTCCCGCGCCCACGGTGTCGACCACCTGACGCGAGAGCACGGGGACGTGCACGAGGCCGTCGTCGGGGCGCCCCGTGGTCGAGCCGTGGTGTCCGCGGGTGACGGTCATCACCTTCGGGTGCAGCGCCTCGGCGAGCGCGTGCATGAGCTCCTCGACGGAGGACTCGCGGTCGCGGCAGGCCATGCGCGCCTCCTCCTCGTCGATGCAGATGTAGTCCGCGCGGGGGTAGCGCGTCGCGACGTGGTAGCCGAAATTGATCGAGTTGAGCTGCGTGTTCACCGCGAGGAAGCGGGCCTTCGAAGAGAGCAGCGAGACCATCGCGCGGGTGATCATCCCGTGGCCGAAGTCCGAGGCGATGACGAGGTCGTAGTCGGCGATCACCTCGTCGAGCCAGGCGCAGACCTCGCGGTCGAGCGCCGGGCGCAGCGGCCGGTCGTCGAAGAACGACACCTCGAAGAGCTTCTGCAGCAGGAACTTTCGGAGGTACCTGCGCTTCACCGTGGTGGGCGCGCCGGGCTGCACGAAGAGCCGCGCGTCGATGTTCGGGCGGAGGTTGGCGCGGATGAAGTCCTCCTTCGTGTCGTCGCCGCCGAGCACGGTGACGAGGCGCACGTCGTCGCAGTAGCCCGCGACGTGGTTGGCCACGGCGAGCACGCCGCCCGCGTAGGCCTCGGCGCTCTGGAACTGCGCGGCGATCACGGGGGCCTTGGTGGGCATGCCGTAGGGCCGCACGAAGTGATACTCGTCGACGATCGTGTCGCCGACGACGAGCACCTTGAGCTTGCGAAGGTCGCGCAGCTTCGCGACCACGTCTTCGGCGCTGTAGCGCTCGCGGAACGCGCGGAGGAACACCTCGGCCTCGGGCGTGAGGTTCTCGGCCGCGACGGACTTCAGCGTCGGCGTCGGGGGCGGCGGCGGCAGGTCGCTGATGAGCTGCACGCGCTCGGCGGTCTCGCGGCCCGTCTCGTAGGGCATCATCGAGGGGCGGCGCTCGGGCGCCTGCGGCGCGTCGTTGTTCGGGTCGCGGGGCGTCGTCATCTCGCCGCTCATCCCTTCGGATCGGAGAGGAAGGTGAACCAGTCGCGCGTCGCGTCTTCGATGGAAGACGGCGTCCACACGGGGGCCGCGCGCCAGTACTCGATGTGCTGGAGCATCGTGCGCACGCCCTCTTCGAACGAGACCGTGGGCGACCACCCGATGCGCGCGCGGATCTTCGAGATGTCCGCGCGCGTGCAGTCGGGCTCGCCGGGCCTGCGGGGCACGTACACCACGTCGCCGCCGAGGAGCTCGACGAGGCGGTTGACGCTGTACGTCCCGTTGCTGCCGACGTTGAAGACCTCGCCCGTCACGTCGGAGTCTGCCGCGCGCGCGATGGCCGAGGTCACGTCGGTGACGTAGGTGAAGTCTCGCGTCTGCGTGCCGTCTCCCACGACGGTGAAGGCGCTGCCCGCGAGCTTCTGCGCGAGAAAGACCCCGAAGACCGCGCCGTAGGTGCCCGACGTGCGAGACCGCGGCCCGTAGACGTTGAAGAAGCGCAGCGAGACGACGGGGAGCTTGTAGACCTTCGCCCAGTGCAGCGCGTACTGCTCGCCCACGTACTTGGTGAGCGCGTAGGGGTACTCGGGCCGCGCCGGCGCGGTCTCGGGCGTGGGGTACACGTCGGGCAGCCCGTAGCACGACGACGAGGCCGCGTAGACGAAGCGCTTGACGCCCGCGTGGCGCGCGCCCTCGAGGATCGACGCGGTGCCGTCGACGTTGGCGCGGTGGTAGTCGAGGGGGCGCTGCATCGAGGGGACGATGTCGGCGAGCGCGGCGAGGTGAAACACGCGGTCGACGCCCTCGCACGCGCGCGCCGCGACGGCGTGGTCGGAGACGTCGCCGAGGGTCACCTCGAGGCGCGCCTCCCCTCTGCGGTGGGCGAGGTTCTCGACGCGTCCGGTGGAGGCGTTGTCGAGCACGCGCACCGCGTGGCCCTCGTCGAGGAGCCTGTCGACGAGGTGCGAACCGATGAACCCGAGGCCGCCCGTGACGAGACATCGCATGGTCAGACTCCGACGCTTTGCGTTCAAACACTCAGACCGCGGTGTGGCGGTTCAGCTACGCGAGGGGCGCGCGAGGCGCTCGCGCACGTGCACGTCGAACCAGAGGTCGCCGAGCGCTTCGAAGACGGCCACGAGGTTCTTGAGGCGCAGGGCCTGCGAGCGCCTGCCGCCGCGGGGCTCGATCTCGATGCCCACCTCGACGAAGGTCTTTCCGCGGCGGAGGAGCTTCACGAGGATCTCGGTCTGGTAGGCGAAGCTGTCGGTGCGCACGGTGATCGACCGCAGGTTGTCGAGGCGGTGGATCACGGTTCCGTTGTAGTACCGCGCGCGCCCGCCGAAGAGGAGGTTGACCACGGCGGTGTAGCCCACGGACCCGATGCGCCGGACCCAGGGCCGCGCGTGGAGGTTCGTGGGGTAGGGGAGCACCATGTCGGCCCTGCCGAGCGCGTCGAAGGGCGCCTGGAGCGCGCTCCCCGGGTTCTCGTTGTCGCCGGGCACCATGATCACGTACTCGAAGCGCGCGACCTCGATGCCGTGCTTGTAGACCCCGCCGAGGTTGCGGGGCTTCTCGTGGTGAAAGACCCTGACGTGCGGGTCTTCGCGCGCGAGGTCGTCCATGATGGCGCCGGTGCGGTCGGTGCTGCCGTCGTCGAAGAGGAGGAGCTCGTAGTCTTCGAAGCGATTTCCGAGGGCTCGCGTGGCCTCGCGCACCGCGTCGGCGATGTTGGCCTCTTCATTGAGCGCGGGGACGATGACCGAGAGCGTGGGCTTTCGTGACACGTGGGGAATTCGCTTTCACACGAACGAGAGGTGGGCCGGCGGCGGCCCCGACGGCTCGACGATCGGCAGCCTCCCCTTGCGCCGCTCGTCGAGGAACTCATTGACCTTGTGCTGAAGGCACAGCGAGCCGCACATGCGCTGCGCGTTGAACGACGGCGACGCGAGGTGGTTCATCACCTCCCAGTACCGATCGCTCGACCACAGGTCTTTGAAGCGCGACTCCACGATGTTGCCGATGTGGAACTTCTTGTACCGCTCGTTGAAGAGCATCCCGCAGGGCGCCACGAGCCCCGACCCCGAGATCTGGAGCATGAAGGGCGCGCCGTAGCAGCGCTGATAGCTGCGCTTGCCGTCGGCCTGGATCTTCGACCACTTCACCCGCACGGCGTAGCTCTCGTCGGAGAGCGCCTCGGCCTCGCGCAGCGTGTCGTGGAGCTTCTGGTACGCGCCGTAGTCGACGCCGAGGTTGCCCTCCTCGTCATCGCTGCAGTGCTTGATGATGAGGTAGTCGGGGCGCAGCTCCTTGCCGAGCCGCGCGAGGGGCAGGATCTGGTCGGCGTACTGGGGCATGAGCACCATCTGGAGCCCGATGGTGACGGGCAGCCCGTCGCGCCGCTTGATCTCGACCATGTCGCGGATGTTCTGGCAGACGCGGTCGAACCAGTCCTCGCGCGTCCCCATGATCTCGGCGTAGCGCGCGCGCTCGCCCGCGGAGATGTTCACCCGCAGGTACGTGAGGTGGGGGAGGATCTCTTCGAGCTTCCGTCGGTTGAGCACGAAGCCGTTGGTGCCCACGGCCATCGAGAGCCCCTTGCGGCTGCCGTGCACCACCGCGTCGGTGAAGACCGGCGAGATGGTGCTCTCTCCGTCGGAGACGAAGCTGATCCCGCGCACCCCGATCTCGGCGCAGTCATCGAGAAAGTTCGTGATGACCTCGCGCGTGATCACCTGGCGGTCGTTCTCCTGCAGCATCGCGTAGCAGAAGTGGCACGCGTAGTTGCACGCCCGCGTGAGCGCCATGTCGATGGTGATCGGCGCGATGCGCTCGCCGCGCTCCCACGCGCGCACGCGGTCCATGTGCCAGGCGAGCTTGGTGCCGTCGAGGATGAGCTCCGTGTGTTCGGTCATGCCTGACATTCTCGGAGCCCCCTCACAGCCGTCGCAGCTTGTTCAGGTCCTTGCGCTCTTCAAGATACACGTGCAGCGCGGCGTCGACGCCCGCCGCGAGCGCGCGCTCGAGCGCCATCATGAGCGCAGGACGCTGCGCCGGAGGGACCGTGTCAGAGAATGTCAGCGTCACCCGCTCGCCCTGCGCGACCTTGAGGCAACGCGCGGCGCCCGCTTCGAAGCCCCGCGCGCGCATCGCGTCGTCGAGGCAGCGCTGCACCGCGGCGGTCTGCGCGTCGCCGTCGAGGGCCAGCCACGCGGCGCCTCCCGTCGGGTATTCGAAGTTCGTCGTCGAGAGCTCGTGGCCCTGCGCGCGGTAGTCCGCCAGCAGGCCCCGGGCGAGCGCGAGCAGCGGGCGGAACGCGGCGGAGGCGTTCTCGGGCAGCACGATCCCCGCGACGGGGCGCGGCTTCGATGGGTCGCGGAGCGCGTGCTCGACGCGGATCACCGCGTGGTCGCTGGCCTCACGGAGGGACATCCCCGTGACGGTCTCGCAGAGCGCCTCGAGGAGCCCCCGCTGCGCGGCGGTGACCGCTCCCTGGTGACACGCTTCACGCACGCGGTGATCGCGGTCGACGAGGGCGGTGACGCTCACCGGGCCCGCGCTCGAACGCACGGCGACGAGGTCTTCTCGCGCGGCGACGGCGCCTTCGTGCGAGGGCTTCGCGGCGCGCGCAGACGCGGCGGCGACGTAGTCGTCGTGGAGCGCCCAGGTGAGGGGGAGCTCGGTCGCGGTCTCGTGGCGCGACGACTCGACGTGGTCGGCTTCGTGGGAGACGACGCGCTCGACCTCGCGCGGCGCAGACTCGGCGCGCGCGGCGCTGAAGCGGACGTCGAGGGTGAAGCGGTCGGGCGTCGAGAGCGTGCCGAGCTGCGCGACGAGGGCGCCGAAGCGGTCGCGGTCGAAGCGCGCGGCGCTCGACGGTTCGAGCAGCACGCGGAGCGCCGAGAGGCCGTGCGCGCGCGCCGCGTCGAACATGTCGAAGACGGCCTTCACGGGGTCTTCGTCGTCGACCCACGCGTCGAGAAAGTCGGGGCCCACGCGGAAGCCCCGGAGGCGCGTGAGGAGACCGTCGCGGTAGGCGCGCGCGACCTCGTCGTAGGCGATCGCCTCGACGGGTCCTGACGGGATGGGAGCGGAGGTCTCGTGAGGGCCGCGCACGGTCAGATCGCGAGATAACACGGAAGGCGCATGCGGGCGCAAGGGGACATTCCTCGATCGTCGTTGGAGCGCTCGCGGATCTCTGGCAGTGTCGTCGACGATGAACGAGACCGACGTCGCGGAGCACGGTCCGCGAACGCTCGCCCGCGCGCCCTTGTGGCTCCGCGTCGCGCTCGCCTACGCAGCCCTGATCGCTGCGGTCTACCTCCCGGTGGCGGCCCTCGGGCGGACGCTCTCGCCCGAAGCGTACATGCCCTGGGGCGTGACCGAGCACGGCCCGTGGGGGGCTCCCGGTCGCAGACCCATCAACACGTTCAACATCGACCTCGGCACGCCGGGCTACTACGAGGCGCCGATCAATCGCCTCGTCGGGTCTCTCTGGCGCCGCGGCGAACCCCCGCACTGGAACCCGTATCAGGGCATGGGCGCGCCGCTCACGACGCAGTTCAGCGCGCGGTCTCTGTTCCCCTATCAGGTGCTCGAAGACCTGGCGCCCGCGCGCTGGCAGGACCTCTTTCTCCTCGGGCGATTGTGGGTCGCCGCGATGCTCACCTTCGGCTTTCTCCGACGGCTCACGGCCACCGTCGAGGGAGCATTCGTGGGCGGGGTCTTCTACGCCCTCTCGGGCTCGATGGTGTGGTTCGTCAACCTCGAGCAGATGGCCAACGTGGCGATGGCGCTCCCGGGCTTTCTCTGGGCCTGCGAGGCGCTCGCCCGTGATGCGCGACCGCGCGATGTGGCCGCGGGGGCGGTGGCCACGGCGATGGTGCTCCTCGGCGGTCAACCCGAGACGGCGCTCTACGTGCTCGCGCTCGGCGCCGCGTGGGTCCCCTGGCGCGCGTGGAGGCTCGGAACGCTGCGCCCCGCCCTCGCCGCGGGCGCCGGCGCGGCCTTCGTGGGCGGGCTCCTCGCGTCGCCGCTGCTCTTGCCCTTCAAGGCCTTCGAGGCCGCGTCGTTTCACCTCCACGACCCGTCGCGCATGCACGACGTCCCCTCGACGCCGTGGGCCTTCGCCATCTCGATGTTCACGCCCTCGTGGTCCGAGCGACCCGTCGCCGCCGTGACCACCCCCATCACCGGCGTGTGGGACTTTCTCGGCGGCTACACCGGCGTCTCGCTCGTCGCGCTGCTCGTGATGGTGCTCCCCCGCTGGCGCTTTCGAAACCGCGCCGAGGCGCTCTTCCTCGCGGGCGCCGCGCTCACCATCGTTTCGAACAACTTCGGGCTCTGGCCCGGGGCGGTGCTCCGCCACGTCCCGCTCTTCAACATGGTGTTCTCGTCGCGCTGGGCGGGGCCCGTGTGGTGCTTCGCCGCCGCGGCCTCCGCGGGCCTCTGCGTCGACGCCCTCGCCGCGCCCGAGGCCACGGAGCTCGCGCCCATCACGCCCGCGAACCCCGCGCTCAAGCACCTCCCGCGGGCGCTGCAGGCCGCGCTCGCGCTCTCGCTCGCGGCGCTCTATGTGATGTGCATCCGTCGCGCGCCGGGGCTCCTGTCGCTCATCGAGTACACGGGCGCGCCGGAGTTTCCGCCGCGGCTCTACATGCTCCCGTCGCGTCAGCTCGGGATGCTCGTGACGCTCGCCGCGCTCGTCGCCACGGTGCTCGTCGCGCGCGCCCGCAAGGGAGGCCCCGAGACCGCCCTGGCCCTCGGCGCCGTCGCCGTCGCGGAGCTCTGGTTCGCCATTCCGCAGGGCCTCTCGCCGCTGTGGGCCGTCGCGCGCGTGGGCGCGCCCGTCGCGTGCCTCGTCGCCGCGTGGCCGCTCCTTCGCGGGCGTCGCGCGGTCGCGATCGGCTGCGCGGTGGTGGCCGTGATCCTCGCCGCCGCGTGCGACCTCACCGCGCCGCGGGGACTGCCCGACCGCCGCGACGCGTACCGCCCGGCCCCCTACGTGCGCTTCCTCCAGTCGCACGCGGGGCACCAGCGCGTGATGGCCGTCGACGGCGTGCTCGCGCCCAACTTCGCGAGCGCCTTCGGGCTCCGCGACGCGCGCTACATCGTGGCGCTCGCGCTCCCCGAGGCGCTGATGGTCTCGCTCAACGCGCTCCAGTGGCACCCCCCCGTGATCGACGGCGTGCTGTGGTTCACCGGAGGACCGCTCACCAACCGCGCGACGCGCTCGGGCCTCGCGCACGTGCTCGCCAGGCACCGCGCCTACGACGCCTTCGGCGTGCGCTACCTCGTCGCGCCCCGCGACACGCCGATCGGGAGGCTCGGGCTCCTCGCGGGCGCGCGCCTCGTCTACCACGGCGAGGTCGACGTCTACGAGAGCCCCACCGCGCTGCCTCGGGCGTGGATGGTCCACGCGTTCGAACCCGCGCCGCGCGACATCCGACAGCTCTCGGCGAGGCTCAACGACCCGACCTTCGACGCGCGCACCACGGCCCTCGTCGAGACCGCGGCGCTCCAGAGCAATCCCACCGCGGCGCCCTCGACGGCGACCTTCACGCGCGACGACGCCAACGCGCTCGACCTTCGCGTCGAGGCTTCTGCCGCGGGCGTTCTGGTGATCTCCGACGCGTGGTACGGCGCCTGGGAGGCCACCGTCGACGGCGCCCCCGCCACCGTGCTCCGGGTCAACGGCTGCATGCGCGGCGTACCCGTTCCGCCGGGGGTTCACCGCGTCGAGATGCGCTTCGTCGACGACGGCTTCTCGCTGGGCACGTCGCTCGCGGCCATCGGCGCCGTCATCGCCATCGCCCTCGCGCGCATGACCTCGTGGAAGCGCGGCGCCTCCTTCACCCGCCCATGAACGCGCGCAGGTAGGGCGCCGTGCGGCTCTTCTTCGCGCGCGCCACTGTCGCCGGCGTGCCCGCGACGACGATGCGACCGCCCTCGTCACCCGCGCCGGGACCCATGTCGATCACCCAGTCGCTCTCGGCCACGACGCGCATGTCGTGTTCGACGACGACCACCGTGTTGCCCGCCTCGACGAGCCCCGCGAGCTGCGTGAGGAGCCGCTCGACGTCGTCGGGGTGCAGCCCCGTCGTGGGCTCGTCGAGCACGTAGAGGGCGTTCCCCTTGCCCGCGCGCTGAAGCTCCGTGGCGAGCTTGATGCGCTGCGCCTCGCCGCCCGAGAGCTCCGTCGCGGGCTGACCGAGGCGGAGGTAGCCGACGCCCACCTCGCGCAACACGTCGAGCGAGCGTCGCACCGAGGCGTCGTCTTCGAAGAAGCGCCACGCGTCGTCGACGGTCATCGCGAGCACCTCGGCGATGTTCTTGCCGCGGTAGAGAATCTCCAGCGTCTTGGCGTTGAAGCGCGTGCCCTGACAGGTCGGACACGGCGCGTACACGCTCGGGAGAAAGAGCAGCTCGACCGAGACGAAGCCCTCGCCCTCGCAGTGCTCGCAGCGCCCCTTCGCCACGTTGAACGAGAAGCGCCCCGCGTCGTACTTCTTCGCCCGCGCAGCCTTCGTCTCCGCGAAGAGCGCGCGCACGTGGTCGAAGAGGCCCGTGTAGGTCGCGAGGTTCGACCGCGGCGTGCGGCCGATGGGGCGCTGATCCACGCGGATGAGCCGCTTCACGCGCTCCATGCCCCGCTCGATGCGTCCGCTCACGGGGTCGACGGGGGCGCGCTCGAGCTCCTCGCCTTCGTCTTCGGGCTCCGGGGTCTCGTGCCCGAGGGCCTCGCTCACGAGCTCGACGAGCGCCTGACTCACGAGGCTCGACTTGCCCGACCCCGAGATGCCCGTGACGCTCGTGAAGACCCCGAGCGGAATCTCCGCGTCGAGCGCGCGGAGGTTGTTGCGCGTGACGCCCTTCAGCGAGAGCCACCCCTTCGGCTCGCGGAATGCCCGCGTGCGAACGTGCTTCGTCGCGAGGAGGTGACGCGCGGTGCGAGAGCGCTCGACGTCGCGCAGCCCTTCGGGCGCGCCGCTGTAGATCACCTCGCCGCCGTGCTGTCCGGCGCCGGGGCCCACGTCGACGATCCAGTCGGCGTGGCGGATCACGTCGATCTCGTGCTCGACGACGAAGAGCGAGTTGCCCGACGCCTTGAGCCGATCGAGCGCGCGGAGCAGGGCCTCGGTGTCGGCCGGGTGCAGGCCCGCCGAGGGCTCGTCGAGCACGTAGACCACGCCGAAGAGGTTCGAGCGCACCTGCGTCGCGAGCCGCAAGCGCTGGAGCTCGCCGGGCGAGAGCGTCGGCGTCGCGCGCTCCAGCGTGAGGTAGCCGAGGCCCAGGTCGAGGAGCACGTCGAGCCGCGCGCAGATGTCCTCGGCGATGCGGCGCGTGACCTCGGCGCGCTCGGGGTGATCCTTCGCGAGCTTCGCGAGGGCGTGTCCGTCGCCTGACGCGTAGGGCGCGAAGATGGAGCCGACCTTCGTGAGCGAGACGCGCGACATGGCGGCGATGTCGAGGCCCGCGAAGGTCACCGAGAGCGACGCGCGCTTGAGCCGACGGCCCTCGCACTCGGAGCACGCGGCGCTGATCATGTATTTCGCCGCGCGGCGCTTCATCATCGCGCTCTGCGTGTTGGCGAAGGTGTGGAGCACGTACCGCCGCGCGCCCATGAAGGTGCCCATGTAGCTCGGCTCGTCGCCGCGCTCGAGGGCGCGCTTCGTCTCCCTGGGGCTCAGGCCCGCGTAGACGGGGTGCGTGGGCTGCTCGTCGGTGAAGAGGATCCAGTCGCGGGTCTTCTTCGGGAGGTCCTTCCACGGCACGTCGACGTCGACGCCCATCGTCGTGAGGATGTCGCGGTAGTTCTGGCCCTGCCACGCCATCGGCCACGCGGCGACGGCGCGCTCGCGGATCGTGAGCGAGTCGTCGGGCACCATCGATCTTTCGGTGGCCTCGTAGACCCTCCCGAGGCCGTGACAGGTCGGGCACGCGCCCTCGGGCGTGTTGGGCGAGAAGGCCTCGGCGTAGAGGATCGACTGCCCCGGCGGATAGTCACCCGCGCGCGAGTAGAGCATTCGAATGAGGTTCGAGAGCGTCGTGACGCTGCCCACGGAGGAGCGCGTCGTGGGCGTTCCACGTTGTTGTTGCAGCGCGACGGCGGGGGGCAGGCCGTCGATGGCGTCGACCTCGGGCGCGCTCATCTGCTGAAAGAGCCGCCGCGCGTAGGGCGCCACGGACTCGAGGTAGCGCCGCTGCGCCTCGGCGTAGAGCGTGCCGAAGGCCAGCGACGATTTGCCCGAGCCCGAGACCCCCGTGAAGACGACGAGCGCGTCGCGCGGGAGCTCGACGTCGACGTTCTTGAGGTTGTGCTCTCGGGCCCCTCGCACGCGGACGAATCCGCTGCGCTCGGGGGGCTTCGGGGATGAGTTCTTCTGCGAGGTCATCGGCGCGTCGGGTCTATGCACCGAAGCGGCGCGCGATGAGAAGAATTGCTCGCGGGTTCAGCGCGCCGTGGGGTCGACCACGCGGCCGATGAAGAGCAGGGCGCCCGTCCCCCGATCGCGGATGAAGTAATAGAACGGGCGGTTGACCGAGAGCGACACGAAGTCGGGCCCGACGCCTCCGTCGACGAAGACCACCGCCGTGGCCGCCGCGGCCTCGGTCCCCGCCTCGGTGACGTCGATGAAGCCCTCGTGGATCACTTCGGAGATCTTCAGCGGCTCGCGCACCGTGAGGTTGGTGAAGTCCGCCGCGTCGGTGAACGCGAGGCGCATCCCGAGGGCGCGCAGCGGGTCTCCGAGCAGCGTCGGCAGTCGCACCGTGAACCGCGGGAGGTGCAGGTTCACGAGGCGCGTCGAGAGGGCGCCCACGATGGCGTCGTAGCGCGTCGCGGAGAGGTCGCGTTCGAAGCCGTCGAAGGCCCCCGCGTCGGGCATCACCACCAGCATCGCGAGCTGGTCGCCCACGTAGGGGAGCTCCACCGCCTCCCAGGTGTCGCCGTGCGCGTAGGGGAGTCGCTGCATGCTCGGGTGGGTCATGCTCGGGGCGTCGACGGTGGACCCGTCGAGCCGCGTGAAGCGCGTGTCGCGCGTCGCCTCGGGGTTGAAGCGCGCCTTCCACCGCGCGTTGAAGTACACCGCGTTGGTGAGCACCACGCGCGTCGAGGTCGTGATCTGACCGCGCGGGATCAGCGTCGGGATGCGCGCCATCGTGAGCGTCGAGACGCGGTCGTTGATGGCCGCGCGGCTCCCCTCGGGGTCGCCGATGAAATCGAGCAGCCGCACGCCCGCGCCGTAGTAGCCCGCGAGCGTGTCGAGGTACGCGGGAACGACCGTGAGCCCGCGCTGCGTCCAGAGGTCGTTGACGACGTTGAGCACCAGCGCGGGGCGGGGGACGGTGGGCTCCGGGTCGACGCGCGTGGCCTCCGCGGGGCGTCCCGCGAGGGCGAGCGACGTGGTGTTGAAGGCCGCGTGGACGCGCTCCGTGGGCAGGGTCGTCTGCATCGCGGCGTCCATCTCGGCGCCCGTCGCGCCGACTGCGCCAGCGCGTGCCATCGCCAGGGCGACCGCGACGCTGTAGGGCGAGAGCACGGTGTTCACGCCCGCGCGCGTCGCGGCGCGGTGCAGCGCGATGCCGAAGGCCACGTTGGCGCGGGCGAGCGCGGGCAGGTCTTCGCTCGCCGTGGTGATCCGCTCGCGCGCGGAGCGAAGCTCGCCTGGCGTAGGCGTCGCAGCGTCTGCGTCGGTCACCGACGCGTCGCCGGGGGGCGTCGCGCCGTCGTCTCCGCACGCGGCGAGCAGGAGGGTCGAGGCCAGCAACCAGTGTCGAAGTTCACGGGCCATGAGGCACCTCACTGCGAGGGGAGGTACCAACGCGCGTGCCATGAAGCGCCGCGGAGCTTCTGTCCCGTCCGCGCGCGCAAGCGGCCCCGCCGTGCACCCTTCGGTGCGCCGCCGGGTGACATACTCCGACACGACGCCCCAAGGCCGCGCGCTGCGACTACGGCACCAGCACGGGCGTCGCGGACATCTGCGTCGTGAGGGGAGAGGCCCCGAGCTGGCTGTTGGCGTTCGACCCGAAGCACTGCACGGCCGCGGCGAGTCCCGAGGCCGAACGCGTCGCGCTGCACGTGTGGTGCTGCCCCGCGGCGAGGTGCGCGCTCGGGCCCATGAGTCGGCTCGCGACGGTGCGCGCGTCGACGGTGTCGCCCGCGGGGTCGCGGCCGGTCTGCGCGTTTCGCGCGAGGCCCCAGCACCACACGTCGCCGTTGTCGCGCAGCGCGCAGCCGTGGGCGTCGCCGAGCGAGAGGCGGGTGAAGTTGGCGCCGATCGGTGTGACGCGCTCGGCCTGACGAACGCGCTCGGCGCCGGTCATGTCGGGCTCGACGAGGCGACCGGCGGACTGGCCCTCCTGATCGTCGCCCCAGCACAGCACCTGGCCGCTGCGGCGGAGGAGGCAGGCGAAGTGATCGGCCGTGTCGTCGACGCCTCCGATCGCGACGGCGACGGCGTCGGTGACCTCGCCCTGCGCGGTCGAGACGGGGGTCATCGGCGCCGCGACGTCGAGGCGCTCGGGCGCGCCGTTGCCGAGCTGCGCGCTCTCGTTGGAACCCCAGCAATACACGCGTCCCGTGGCCGCGAGCGCGCACGCGTTCGAGTACCCCGCGGCCACGTGCAACGGGAGCTGCGGTCGGCTCGTTCCCGGCGCGTTGGGGAGCGTGATCGCGCGGTGCATGCCGACGGTGAGGGCGCTCGCGGGCTGCGCGTCGTGGGCGCCCCAGCAGAAGACGCGCGGCTCGTTTTCGAAGGCCGCGCAGGTGAAGCCGTTGCCCGCCGAGAGGCTCCGCACCACGGCGAGCTCGGGCAGCCCCTCGACGGCGAGCGGCGTGTGCGAGTCGCGCGCGGGCACGCTCCCGAGCTGGCCGTCATCGCCCTCGCCCCAGCAGAGAATCCGCGACGGAGGGATCGCGGTGTCGGCGCCGGGGAGGCGCTTCACCGCCACGCAGACGTGGTCGTAGCTGCCGCTGATCGCGACGGCCGCTTCGCCCGACATCAGTCCGAGCGAGACCTCGCGCGGCACCGACGGATCGGTCATCCCCGGCGTCAGCAGCGGAACGACGTTGATGTCGTCACCCCAGCATCGCGCGCGCCCTCCCTCTACGAGCGCACAGGTGAAGCGCGACCCCGCGGCGAGCGCGTTCCACGCTGGTGATGCCGAGGTCATCGCGCACGCGGCGGCGTCCGACGGACACGTCGCGGCCACGCGCGGAGAGACCCACGGATCGAGCGAGCAGCCCGCCGCGGCCATCGCCGCGATCACCTGAAAGAATCGACGCGCGCCGCGCATCTAGAGCGAGCCTCCGACGCCCACGAGGAGCCTCCCGTCGTGCGGCGCGACCCACGCGCTCACCCTCGGCGGCGACGCGGGACGCGCGATGAGCCACCACGCCACGCCGCCCACCACGGCCGCGGCGCCGACGCCGAGCGAGACGTTCGTGAGGAGGTTCCACGTCCGCGCGCGGTCGTCGAAGGTGAGCGCCTGCTGCTCGTCGTTCGCCGTACACGCCGCGGTGCCGCAGAGCCTGTCGCGCTCGGCCACGTCGCCCTCACGCAGCGCGAAGAACGCGCCCGCTCCGCCGAGGATCACCGCGCCCGCGCCCGCGACGATCCACGGCGCAGCGCCCGGTCCTCGCGACGGAACGGGCGGCGGCGGTGGTGGCGGTGGTGGCGGTGGTGGCGGTGGCGGTGGTGGCGCTTCGACGCGCGCGGTCTCGACGGGCGCTCGCTCGGGCTGCGCGGGCGGCGGAAAGAAGCGTTCGAACGAGACCTCGCGGCGCTGTCCCGCGGCGAGGTCGAACTCCTCTCGGAGCGACGGGCTGTCGGGCAGTCGCCCCTCGACCACGATGTGACCGGGGAGCACCGCGAGCGGAGCGCTCCACCGCGCGCGATCGATCTCGCCGCCCTGCACCCGCGCTTGAAAGGTCGTCGGCGCCCCTTCGGGCACGCGGAGCTGCACCCTCGCGACGGAGCCTTCGAGCAGCGACGCGAGCCTGTTGCACCGCGCCACGAGCTCGTCGCGATCGGTGATCGACGCGTCGTGCGCGGCCTCTTGCGCGCAACGCTCCGCGCCGTCGAGCGCGTCGAGCGTGTGGCCGAGCGCCTGATGCTGCACCGCGATGAAGAAGCGCAGCGACGGAGACATCCCGAGCTCCGCCGCGCGCTGCGCCGTCGCGAGGGCGCGCTCAAACCGCTGCCGCGCGTAGTACCGCTCCGCGCGCTGAATCAGCGACCGCCGCTCGCGATCGGACTGCCCCATCGCCGCTCCCGCTTCGAGGAGCGCAGCCATGCCCAACGCCCAGGTCCGCGCGCGCACCGTCGTGTGCCTCTCAGTTCACCCGCACGGGGGCGATGAGCACCGCGGGATGTCGTCGCTCGCGGCGGTTGTGCGACCTGTGACCGGCCGACGGAGACACGCCCGCGTCGACGGCTTCGACCACCGCGGGCGCCGCGATCACGGGCGCTGCGACGGGCGGCGCGACCACGACGGGGGCGACCACGACGGGCGGCGCGACCACGACGGGCGGCGCGACCACGACGGGCGGTGCAGCGGCGCGCGGGGTGACCGCAGAGACCTGCGTCGCGGGCGTCGTCGCGCCGGCGCCGCGTTGCGCGTTGGAGCGCGCGATCACGGCCACGGCGACGAGCGCGAACACGAAGGCCGCGGCGACGCCGTAGCGGGAGCGCATCTTCGGCGCGGGCGCCGTCTCGGTCACCTTCGGTCGAAGCGTCGAGCCCGAGCGCTCGGCGACGGGCTCTGCGCGAGCGGGCGCGGCGGGCCTCGGCGTCGGCGCGGGGGCCGTGTCGTCCGTGGCGAGCGCGTCGGGGCGCGGCGTGTCGGGCACGTTCGCGAGGAGCTCCGCGAGCAGCTCCCCGGCGCTCGGGTAGCGGTCTGCGGGCTTGACCGAGAGGGCCTTCGCGAGCACGGGCTCCCACGCGCCCACGTCGACGCCGAAGCGCGCGGGCGTCGGGCGCAGCGGAGACATCGCCTGGAGGTGCACGTCCATCATGTCGCCGCTGCGGTAGGGGCTGCGGTTGATGAGCAGCTCGACGATCACCATCGCGATCTGGTGCACGTCGGTCCAGGGGCCCGTGCGCGTGCCCGAGATCTGCTCCGGGGCCGCGTAGCGCAGCGAGAACGACACGTGGCTCGACCGCGTCGTGGTCTGCCCCGAGGCCACGGCGCCCTCGTCCGCCGCCATCTCCTTCGCGATGCCGAAATCGAGGATCTTCACCTGCGGCTCGTCGGCCTCCCACGGCGCGTCGGAGCGGCGCGCGACGAGCATGAGGTTGCGAGGCTTGATGTCACGGTGCGCGACCCCCGCGGCGTGGGCCTTCGCGAGCCCCGAGAGCACCGGGCGCAGCATCGCCATGACCTCGCGCGGTGTTCTCCCGGGTTGTCCTCGACGCTCGTGAAGGTCGTCTGCGAGCGCGACCCCCTCGACCCAGTCGAGCACCATCCACGGCGCGACGCCCCCGGTGGGCATCTCCGAGGCGCCGTAGTCGAGCACCTTCACGATGGCCGGGTGATCGAGCCTCGCCACGGTCTCGGCCTCGCTCTGGAACTTCGCGATCACCTCGTTGCGCGCGTCGACCCCGCCGAGCCCCGAGAGCTTGAGCACCTTGATGGCGACGGTCTTCTTCAGGAGGACGTGCACCCCCCGGTACACCACCCCGAAGCCGCCCTCGGCGACGAAGGCGTCGACGCGATACTTCTCGTCGAGGGTGTGGCCGCAGAGCGCGAAGTGATCCGTTGTCATCGCTGAACCGCTTCGCGACGCAGCGGATTCCGCGCGGACGGAGCAGCTTGCAGGGTGCCCGAGACGCCCTGAAAACACAACGATCGCCGCGCGCCCGCGCAGGACCTCCCAACGGACGGCGACAGGAAACGTCCACGCGGTTGGACGAGCCGCGAGGCTTGCGCACAGCGTGAGGCGGCCTCCCCAAGACGAGGATGAGGTTGGCGCAGCGTGTCGAGTCGCGGGTCGTTGTGGAGGCGTCCAACGCGAGAGGTCGCCGGGGATCCCTCACCCAAGCAGGGCGAAGTACACCTCCAGGTCCAGCTCCCCGGGGCCCGGCAGCAGCACGCGTCGCAGCGCGTCCGCAGCTCCCCCACGACGGGCGGCTGCGCAGGCGCACCCGCGCAAGCCATCCCACCACGTTGAACGCCAGCAACCGAGCCAGCTCAGCAGCTGCAGCGGATGGCGATCGGGGGCCGCCGCGGCGTTGCTCGCCCACGCCGTCCCGTCCTCCTGCCCACCACGTCCAGCGTCCAGTTGCAGTCGTTCTCGATGCCCCAGTGGCCCCGCACCACCCACGGATCTGGGACCCCGTACTGGTCCCACGGCATGTTCGTCACGAACCACCGTTCCATCGTCACCTGCTCACGGCCCGCGTCGTCAGCGTCACCGTCTGCACCAGCCAGCCCTGGCGCACGTGCCAGCCCTCCCAGCCCGCGATCGCGTCGGTGCGCAACAGCCGCCGCTGCACGTCCGGCCGTCGCGGCGCTCCCCAGTTCGAGACCGCGTCCGGGCTGACCGACCCGCGGGCGCAGCATCCGCTCCAGTTCCGCCCGTAGGGTGGGCTGCGGGGCGTTGACGCGCATCACATCCGTAGCCGTCCCCGTCGATCAAGGGCTGCATTGGCCTGCGCGAGGAACAGCCCGCGTCGAGCGTCACGGCGCTGAACAGCTCCGTGTGCTTCCACTGAACCAGCGCCCGCCAGAAGGTGGGGGAAGTGCCTCTCGTTGGTCTGCGGGGGGATGAAGTCCTGGTCCGATGCAGGGCCGCGATGCGGCGCTGGTGAGCACCGCGCGCATCGCCCGCAGGTTCCAGACCCCGTCCTGGGTTGGCACCGCGAGTCGCCGCGGTGGTCGCCCGTCCAGACCGTCCTTGCCGTCGACGGCGAGCACGCCCAGAGGCAGGCCCACGGGCGCAGGGTCTTGCTGCGGGCATGGCGCGCACCTGCGCGCGCAGGGCGAGCTGTGCGGGTCGCGGGTCGATGCGCTCGAAGGTGTAGGCCAGGGTGCTGTCGGGGCACCTGTGATCGCCATCTGCTCGTCGGCCTCGACTCCTTCATGGAAGGTGTCTGGAGGATGGCGGCGGTGAGGAAGACGTCGAGGAGGTAGGCGAAGCCCCACCGCTTTCCTTGCGTCGTCGAGGGTCGTGCGGCAGCGCGCGTGAGCTGATCGAGGAGCTGCACCCGTTGCAGAAACGCCGTTCGTCTGGGGATCCGCGGCGATGTCATCCTTCGGTTGGCGGCCGTGGGGATCGGTCGGGCGTGGCTACGAACTTCGACCGTCCGATCTCCCGGCCGTCGGCCTCCGCCCGCAGATCTACGCGAGCGAAGCCGCTGCGTGGGCGCGAATTTGCCGAAACCGATCGCCATGCCAACCGCTGCGCACAGGCACGCGGTAAGGGTCTACCTACCGTTCATTGGGAGGCCTGGCGCGCCCGCGGTCGCCGCGCACAGTTGACGCCGGTCAAGTGGGGGGCCGTGGACGGCGGTCCCTTCGCGGGGCGGCATTCGATACGATCGCGCGGAGTTCAACCCGGACATGACCATCCTCCCGCGCGCGGATCTCAAGGTCGGCTTCGCCTGCAACAACCACTGCGTCTTCTGCGCGCAGGGGCACAAGCGCGACGCGTGCGGGGCCCTGAGCCTCGACGAGCTCATCGCGCGCCTCAAGGAGGTGCGACCGCAGACCCGGGGCCTCGTGCTCACGGGCGGAGAGCCCGCGCTCTACAAGAAGATCATCCCCCTCGTGCGCGCGGCGAGGGCGCTCGGGTTCGGGCCCATCCAGCTCCAGACCAACGGCAGGATGCTCTCGTATCCCCACGTGATCGCGGCCCTCGTCGACGCGGGCATCTCGGAGTTCTCACCGTCGCTCCACGGCTCGACGCCCGAGATCCACGACGCGCTCACGCAGGCCGAAGGGAGCTGGGCGCAGTCGCTCCAGGGGATCCGCGCGTCGCTCGCGACGGGGCTCCCGGTGGTGACCAACTCGGTCATCACGCGCGACAACGTCGAAGACCTTCCGTCGCTCGTCGAGCTCCTCGGGGCCGTGGGCGTGCGTCAGGCGCAGCTCGCGTTCGTGCACCCTGTGGGCACGGCCTTTGAGCGCTTCGACGAGGTGGTGCCGCGGCTGCCCGACGTGGTGCCGCAGCTCGCGTGGTCGCGCGCCATCGCGCAGCGGTGGGAGATGCGCCTGGTCACCGAGGCGATCCCCTACTGCTTCCTCCGCGGGATGGAAGAGCTCTGCGTCGAGGATGACATTCCCCCCACGACGGTCGTCGACCTCGACGGGCAGGCCGCGAACTACACCGAGTGGCGCGTCGTCGAGGGCAAGTCTCACGGTCCGCCGTGCGAGGGCTGCGCGAGCCGTCAGCGCTGCGAGGGCCCGTGGCGCGAGTACCCCGACCGCTTCGGGTGGAGCGAGTTCGTCCCCATCGCCGAGGTGACCGCGCGCCCGCGTTGATCTCCGTCCTAGGCGGCGACGTCGCGACGGCGCGATGATCGCCAGAGAGGTGCTACACCCGATGAACGCGTCGAAGCTCCTGCCGCTCTCCTACCGCGAGGTGGCCGGGCGGGTGCTGCTCACCAACCCCTGGGGCGACTGGGCGACCCTCGCCCGCGAAGACTTCGCCACGCTCCGAGACAACGCCGAGGCCCTGCGCGAACGGCTCCCGCAGAACTTCTTCCGCGACACCATCGACGTCGCCGCCGTCGTCGCGCGCACGAAGGAGAAGCGCCGCTTCCTCGACTCGGGCCCGAACCTCCACATCCTCGTGGTGACGCTGCGCTGCAACGAGACCTGCGTCTACTGCCACGCCAGCCGCGCCGAGATGGACCGCCCGGGCTTCGACATGACCGTCGAGACGGCCCGCCGCGCCGTCGACCTCGCGCTCTCGTCGACCTCGCGCGGCATCACCATCGAGTTTCAGGGCGGCGAGCCGCTGGCGAACTTCGACGTGGTGCGCGAGACCATCGAGTACGCCCTCGCGCGCAACGCCGAGACGCGAAAGCACCTCGATTTCACGCTCATTTCAAACCTCAGCCTCATGACCGAGGAGCGCCTCGAGTACCTCGTCTCGCGGCGCGTCCAGATCTGCACGAGCGTCGACGGACCGAAGCACCTCCACGACAAGCAGCGCAAGCTCGTGGGCTCGAGCGCGCACGACCAGGCCGCGACGTGGATCCGTCGCATCAACGAGCGCTACGTGGCGATGGGCCTCGACCCCGACCTCTACCGCGTCGAGGCGCTGCTCACGACGACGCGCGAGGCGCTCTCGTACCCGCGCGAGATCGTCGACACGTACGCGGCCCTCGGGTGCCGCGCGATCTACCTCAGGCCCGTCGACCCCTTCGGCTTCGCCGCGCGCACGGGCGCGAAGGTGGGCTACGCGAGCGAGGAGTTCCTCGCGTTCTACCGCGCCGCGCTCGACCACGTGATCGCGCTCAACGCGCAGGGGACGCAGATGATCGAGCGCTTCGCGGCGATCTTCCTCACGAAGATCCTCACCGACAGCGACCCCAACTTCCTCGACATCCGGTCGCCCTGCGGCGCGGGCATCGGGCAGGTGACCTACAACCACGACGGGTCGATCTACACCTGCGACGAGGGGCGCATGCTCGCCGACGCGGGCGATCCCATGTTCCGCATCGGTCACGTGAAGGACGCCACGTACCGCTCCGTGGTCGGCCACCCCACGGTGCGCGCGCTCACGATCGCGTCGAACCTCGACGCGCAGCCCGGCTGTTCGCAGTGCGTCTACCGCCCCTACTGCGGCGTGTGCCCGGTGTACAACCACGCCGCGCAGGGAGACATCCACGGCAGGATGCGCGAGAGCCGCTGGTGCGAGACGCACATGGGCATCCTCGACCTGCTCTTCGAGAAGCTCACGCGCGGCGACGAGGCCACGGTGAAGACCCTCACGCGCTGGACCACCACGCGCCCGCGCGCCCACTTCGTCCACGAGTAGAGACCGCGCGTCGGCGGCGGTGTAGCCTCGCGCGCCTCTATGAGCGACGTACGAACGAGCCTCTTCATCGCCGCGAAGCCCGAGCGCGTGTGGCAGGTGCTCACCGAGCTCCGCGCCTGGCCCGAGTGGAACCCCGTGATCCCGCGCATCCGCGGCGAACTCCGCGTGGGCGAGACGGTGCGCTTTCGCGTCCGCGTCGAGTCGACGCCGGAGCTCGGCTTCGCCGCGAAGGTGGTGCGGTGCGACGCGGCGAAGGAGCTCGCGTGGCGCGGCGGCGCGCCGTTGATCCCGGCGCTCGCGTGGGGCGAGCACTACTTCAGGCTCGAGGCCTCGGGCGAGGGGACGATGCTCACGCACGGCGAGGACTTCGGCGGTCTGCTCGCGCTCGCGATGCGGAGCCGCAGCGCGCACGACCGCGTGACGCGGAGCTACGAGGCGATGAACCGCGCGCTGAAGGAGCGCGCCGAGCGGGCCTGAGCGATCAGCTCGTCGCGACGTCGCGGGGGCCGAGGACGATGCGCACCGTGGCGGCCTCGATGGCGCGCACGTCGACGTGCCCGTGACCGATGGACGCGCAGAGGAGCGAGGTCTCTTCGACCTTGATGGGGACGACGCGCAGGGGCATCGCCGTGGCGCCGCGGAGGCGGTCGCCGTGGGTGAGCGGCTCGTGCGCGAGGGCGGCGAGGGCGGCGAGGTGGTGGTGATCGAACGCGCTCCCGGCGCCCGCGACGAGAAAGCCGTCGAGGTCGGCGAGCACGATGGTCTCTGCGTTCGCGCGCGCGGCCTCGGCCGAGAGGACCAGCGAGAGGGCCTCGGTGCGGTGCTCGCTCCTGCGTTGGCGACGTTCGTGTTGCATGGCGTTGATCTTGTGTGATGCCGCGACGGACGGGCGAGTTTTCCGCGATGCGCGCGGGTCCGTGCGCGGAGGGGGCCGGAGCGTGCGCTCAGCCGCCCAGGCGCGACGGGGACGGCCCCTGGGCGCACATGAGCCCGCAGTTCTCGCCGCCGGGGGTGACGCGGCGATAGGTCGGGTCCATCGACCAGCGCCCGATCTCGCGCCCCTCGTGAAGCAGCCGCGCGCTCACGTGCGATGGGCACACGCCGTGAAAGTCGATCTCGGGGATGTTGTGCGAGGCCGCGGGCATGGCGCAGTTGGCCCTGACGACGGAGATGCCGTCGTACGTCCCCGCGCGGCGCCACACGCAGGTCGTGGGCTCGTCGCACGACGCGTAGGGGAGCCGCAGATCGCAGGTGAAGCGCTGCCCGTCGGCCTCGACCTCGACGCGGTAGAGCCCGGGCGGCTGGGCCACGCCGCTCATGTCGACCGTGAGCCCGCTCGAACATCCGATCTCGGGGCAGTGTCCGCGCGTGGGACCGAGGGGCGCGAAGGTGGCGAGCACGGCGCTGCACGATCGAACCGCGTGGATGTCGCCCTGGGGGTTGGCGGCGGTGCGCGCGGGCGGCGGGCGTCGAGGGCGTCGCGGCTGCGACGAGGCTTCGATCGAGGTGAGCGACGCGGCGAGCGCGACGAGCGGGAGGAGTCGAGCAGCGTTCATCGGGGATACTCCGTCGGGGCGCGCGATGGAGGAGCGCGACGACGACGGTTACGACGCGAGAGCCGGGGGGAGCATTTGGGGGCGAAGGCGAGACGACGCGGCGCCGTCCGGTTGCACGTGGTCGAGGAGCCAGTTGCCGAGGGTCCCGGCGCGCGCGACCTCCTCGTCGGTGAACGGGTGCTTCGCCCGCCACGCGTCGTGGTGCGACGTGAACTCGCGCTCGATGTCGATGCCGTCCTGCGCGAAGTTGAGCGTGCCGCGCCCCTCGACGATGCCGTCGACGACCGCCGCAGAGGCCATCTTCTTGAGCTTGAACACCTGAAGCTGGAGCAGCGCCGGGATGCGGATCTCCTGGAGCTCGGCGAGCTTCTCGGCGATGTCGTCGCCAGTGACGGCGCGGGGCGAGGTCGAGAGGCTGTCGGCGTACATCGCGCCGCGCACGTAGTTGGGCAGCTCCGCCACGCGCGCGAGGGGCACCGTCGGGAGCTCGACCGCGATCCGCGCGACGAAGGGCATCACCGCGTCGACGCCGATACGCACGTTGTGGAGCGCGAGCGGCAGGTCGGCGCGGAAGTCCACGGCGCGCCTCGGCGACGGCGCTCGACGGCCGATAGCGTCTCTCAGAAGTAGTACCGGATGTGCGCCGCGCCGCCGATGCCGAAGCCGAGCTCGCCGTTGTCGCCGTTGAGGATCTCGAGCACCGGCACCGCCTCGAGCGCCACGTCGAGCGGCACGCGCGAGAACTGGAACGTGAGCCCGACGGGCAGCTCCGCGCCGAGGAAGAAGCCGTGGCCGTTGCCCACGCCGAGGCCGAGGTTCACGCCGGGGCCGAAGTAGAACTTCAGGTCGAAGGCCGACGCGCGCACGAGCGTGGCCGGATAGAACAGGTAGTCGCCGCGGAGAAAGAGCCCGCTGCCGTAGTGGTTGTTGTGATACCGGAACGCCGCCGTGAACTGGATCGACGAGGCCCCGCCGCCGCCGAGGAGCACGTTCCCCGACAGGCCCACGTTGGGATAGCCGACCGCGAGGCCGAGGCCGAAGTTGCGTCCGCGCCCGACCTGCGCCGAGGCCAGCGACGGGACGACGAGCGTTGCCGCGATGACCGCGGCGCCTGAAAGAACTCGTGTGATGCGCATGACCCTGTGAGTCACACAGTCGCGCCGCGCGAACAACGCTTCGATCACCGCGAGAGGCTTGTTTTAAGCAGTGTCGACGGGTTTCAGCGCTGTGCGCTCCGCGATTCTCTCGCTTCGCGGTGTACGCGGGGGGCACACCGTGCCGCGGTCAGCGGCACGCGCCGCGGTGGAGGCGCCAGCTCGTCGTGCCGATCGAGGCGTCGGCGCAGCGCTGATAGAAGAGCAGGTCGAGGGCGCGGTCTCCGTCGACGTCGATGACGGCGAGGCCCGGGCGATCGGGCGTCGCGCGGCAGTCGAAGGCCGAGGGGATCGTCGTGACGAAGCTCGTCGGCGCGGCGAAGGTTCCGGTGGGTTGACCGGGTGGGAGCGCGATGAGCGTCGCGGCGTCGCTGAAGCCGCTGCCCGTGTTGCGGTGCAGCTTCCAGTGCGTGGTGCCGATGGCGGGGGCCGCGCAGTCTTCGGTGACCAGGAGGTCGACGCGGCCGTCGAAGTCGACGTCGAGCGTGAGGTAGCGCACGCTGCCCCGGCCCGACGCGCAGCTGATGAGGGGGTTGCGAAAGACGTTGAACGCGTCGGCGCCGTAGCCCGAAGGGAGCGCCCAGCGCGTGGGCGTGTCGGCGAAGCCGCTGCCCGTGTTGCGGTGGACGTTCCAGTACGCGGTGCCCACGGCGGGATCGGCGCAGAGGCCCATCATCACGAGGTCGCGGCGTCCGTCGCCGTCGATGTCGTAGACGGTGAAGTTCGCGGGCGACGAGGGGCACGCGCCCGTTCCCACCGACGACGCGAAGGTCCGTGGCGCGAAGCCCGAGGGGAGCGTCCAGCGCGTGGGCGTCTGGGCGAAGCCGCTGCCCGTGTTGCGGTGGATGCGCCAGTGCGTCGTGCCCACCGATGGGTCGTCGCAGGTGCTGAACACCGTGAGGTCGGGGAGGCCGTCGCGCTCGAAGTCCGAGAAGGCCTCGCCGCGGAGGTTCGCCGTCGATCCCGCGCAGGTCTGCACGATCGACATCGCGCCGAGCGAGCCGCTCGGATACCCCGTCGGGAGCGTGAAATCCGAGCCCGCGACGAAGCCCGCGTCGGTGCCGCGAAAGACCCTCCAGCGCGAGCTCCCCACGGAGGCGTCGCCGCACTGACCGAAGAGCACGAGGTCGAGGCGACGGTCGCCCGTGTAGTCCCACTCGTAGTAGGCGGGGCGCGTCGGGGCGCGCGTGCAGAGCGTCGCGCCCGCGATGGGGAGGTCGAAGGTCCCCGCTGCGAACTCCGACGGCAGCGAGAGGGGGCGCGTCGCGAGCGAGAGCGACGGGCCTGTCCACGTGTGGGCCGTCCACTGGGGGCTCGGGGCGGCGCCGCAGCGCGAGGTGATGAGCACGTCGAGGCGCTGGTCGCCCTCGAGGTCGAGCGTGTTGAAGAGGGTCGTTCCGGGGCGCTGCGAGCAGTCGAAGTCACCCGCGTACGTGCGCTGAAACGAGCCCGCGGCGTGACCCGAGGGGAGCGCGAGCGAGAGCGCCGCGGGCGAGAGGCTCCACCCCGAGCACGTCGTGGCGACGTCGGGCGTGACCATCACGTCGGGCGTGACCATCACGTCGGGTGTGACCATCACGTCGGGTGTGACCATCACGTCGGGCGTGACCATCACGTCGGGCGTGACCATCGCATCGGGCGAGGCGATCACATCGGGCGTCACCGTCGCGTCGGGCGTCACCGTCGCGTCGGGTGTGACCGTGACATCGCGCGCGTCGGCGCTCGGAACGTCGTCGAAGCCTCCGCCGCCTCCGCCGCCTCCGGCGCGCGCGGAGCACGCAGAGAGGAGCACGATCAACGACCCTCGGAGCGACGCCCTCATGGGGCGGGATCTTTCGCCCGATCGCGGGCGAGACGCAACGTCAGGCGCGAGAACTCACGCCCACTCGGCGCGCGCGGCGACGATGCGCCCGATGACGCTGAGATAGAAGCGGCTCACGTGGCGCAGATACCCGAGGAGCCCGACGACCTGAAGCGCGCCGAGCGCGACGTGCCAGCCGCGCGCGATGAACACGTCGGGGCGCGCGAAGATGAGCGCGGTGAAGCCGCCCCACACGACGAGGAGCGCGGGCATCAGGCGGCGGATGTTGAGCTCGTGCTCGGCCTCGAGGACGTCGAGCAGCGCGCCGCTCGCGGGGCCCGCGCTGTCGCCGCGGCGCAGGCGGTACATCCGACGCTCGTAGAAGAACATCGCCCAGAAGAGCAGCACCATGACGAAGCCGATGGGGTACCAGCGCTCGGGGTGCCCGGCTTGAGAGAAGAGCGCGGCCTCGCAGAGCGCGGCGACGAAGTAGATGAAGTTGTGACCGAGCTCCAGCGGCCAGCGGATCACCGTGAAGGCGTGGAGCACTGCGCGCGCCCACATCGAGAAGGCCACGAGCAGCCCGCTCACGAGGTAGGGCAGCGACGACAGACGCACCTCGACGAAGAGCGAGCGACCGCCCTCGATGAGGAACGACAGCGCCATTCCCTGCACGATGCTGATCACCGTGAGCTCGATGTTGGCGACCGTCGCGTCGAGCTCGCGCGCCTGAGTCGGCGGAGGGCGCTCGGGGTCCGTGGGAGGCGGCGCTGCGCTCACGAGGGCCGAGGGAGTATCACCGCGACGGCGGGAGTTCCAGGCGCGGCGGCGTCGCGCGGAGCTCCGAGAGGGCGACGAAAACCGGCACGTCGGGTGACGTTTTTTGGCAGCGCCGATTCGCTGGAATCACCGTGATTCACCGTATTTTTTGTCTTGCGCGACACGCCGCGCGTCGTGGAGCATTCGATCGATGTTCGAAGCCACCTCCACACGCTCGGAGCGACAGTAGCGAATGGCCGCGCAGCACGACGGGCTCACGCAGATCGTCAAGGCTCACATGGCCGCCTCGGCCGCGATCCAGCGTGAGGTCGCCGAGCGCTGCGACGCCGCCGTCGTCGAGGGCGCGGCGCTCATCGCGGCCTCGCTCCGCGGGGGCGGGCGCCTCCTCCTCTGCGGCAACGGCGGCAGCGCCGCGGACTGTCAGCACCTCGCCGCGGAGTTCGTGAACGGCCTCCGACGAGACTCGACCCGCGGCCCGCTCTCGGCCGTCGCGCTCACCACCGACACGTCGTTCATCACGGCCTGCGCCAACGACCGCTCCTTCGACGAGGTCTTCGCGCGCCAGGTGCTCGCCCTCGGGCGCGCGGGCGACACGCTCCTCGGCATCACCACGAGCGGCGGATCGAAGAACGTCGTCCGCGCCTTCGAAGCGGCGCGCTCCATCGGCGTGAAGACCCTCGCGCTCACGGGCGCCGCGGGCGTGATCGGCACCACCGTCGACGTCACCGTCGCCGTGCCGAGCCGCGACACGCAGCACATCCAGGAGTCGCACCTCGCCATCGAGCACCTGCTCTGCGACCTCGTCGAGCGAATCCTCGGAACGGACGCGCAATGATCATCTCGCGCACGCCCTTTCGCATCTCGTTCTTCGGCGGCGGCACCGACTATCCGGGCTGGTACCAGAAGCACGGCGGCGCCGTCCTCGCGGCCAGCATCGACAAGTACTGCTACCTCGCGTGCAGGTACCTCCCGCCCTTCTTCGCGCACCGCTTCAGGGTGGTCTACTCGAAGATCGAGCTCTGCCAGACCGTCGACGAGATCAAGCACCCGGCGGTGCGCGAGGTGCTGCGCTACCTCAACATCGACCGCGGCATCGAGATCCACCACGTCGGCGACCTGCCCGCGCGCAGCGGCATGGGGTCGAGCTCGGCGTTCACCGTGGGGCTCCTCCAGGCGATGCACGCCCTCAAGGGCGAGATGACCAGCAAGCACCAGCTCGCGATGGAGGGCATCCACGTCGAGCAGGAGCGCATCCGCGAGATGGTCGGCTCGCAGGACCAGGTGCTCGCGGCCTACGGCGGCTTGAACCACGTGATCTTTCACCAGAACGGTGAGATCTCGGTGCGGCCCATCACGCTCGCGCCCGAGCGCATCCAGCTCTTCAACGCCCACCTCATGCTCATCTACACGGGCATCGAGCGCACGGCGTCGACCATCGCCGACAGCTACGTCCCCAACATCGACCAGAAGCGCCGCGCGCTCCGCACGGTCGAGCGCCTCCTCGACGAGGCCCTCTCGATCCTCTCGGGCAACGGCGACCTGTCGGGCATCGGAGAGCTGATGCACGAGTCGTGGATGGCCAAGCGCAGCCTCTCGGCGCAGGTCTCGAACGCGCGCATCGACGAGCTCTACGCCAAGGCCCGCGACGCCGGCGCCATCGGCGGCAAGATCACCGGCGCAGGCGGCGGAGGCTTCCTCCTCCTCTTCGTTCCGCCCGACCGTCAAGACGACGTGCGCGCGGCCCTCTCGGATCACATCAGCGTGCCGTTCAAGTTCGAGTACAGCGGCTCGCAGGTGATCTTCTTCGACCCCGAGCAGGACTACTCCGCCGTCGAGCGCGTGCGCGACAGCCAGGCGCTCCGGGCCTTCGAAGCGCGCCCCCTCACGCCCTCCGAGCGGCCCCCTTCGGGCGGCTGAACACTCCCCGAGACCACGAGCATGTACGCAAGACTCTACCGCTCGCTCTACCGCATCCGACGCGTCGAAGAAGAGGTCGCGCGGGTGTACCCCACCGACCGCATCAAGAGCCCGGTGCACCTCTCCATCGGCCAGGAGGCGATCTCCGTGGCCGCGTGCGACCCGCTCGAACCCTCCGACGTGGTCTTCGGCACGTACCGCAGCCACGCGGGCTACCTCGCCAAGGGGGGCAACCTCCCTGCGATGATCGCCGAGCTCTACGGCAAGGACACGGGCTGCGCGCGCGGCAAGGGCGGGTCGATGCACCTCGTCGACATCGCCGCGGGCTTCATGGGCACCTCCGCCGTCGTGGGCACCACCATCCCCAACGCGGCGGGCTACGCCTACGCGTGCAAGGTGCAGCGGCGGAGCACGGTGGTGATGAGCTTCTTCGGCGACGGCGCCGTCGACGAGGGCGTCTTCTCCGAGACGCTGAACTTCTCGGCGCTCAAGAAGCTCCCGCTGATCTTCGTGTGCGAGAACAACGGCTACGCGATCCACACGTCGTCGCGGCTGCGTCAGGCGAACCCCAACGTGTGGGAGCACGCGCGGGCCTACGGCATCCCCTCGGAGCGCATCGAAGGGGGCGACGTGCTGACCATTCGCGAGAAGATCGCCGCGGCCGTGGCCGAGGCGCGCGCGGGCGGCGGGCCCCGCTTCTTCGAGTGCATGACCTACCGATGGTGTGAGCACGTCGGACCGGGCGAGGACTACGCCGCGGGCTACCGCGCGCGCGCCGAGCTCGAACCCTGGCAGCGCGAGGACCAGGTCGTGAAGATGGGCGAGCGGCTCGACCCCGCGACGCGCGCGTCCATCGAGGCCGAGGTCGAGGCCGAGGTCCGCGCAGCCTTCGAGTTCGCAGAGACGTCGCCCTTTCCGGCGGCGCGCGAGCTCTACACCGACGTGTTCAAGGAGTGACTCTCGTGGAGCGAACGCTCAGCTACGTCGACGCAGTCCGTGAAGCCACCGACCTGGAGATGGAGCGCGACCCCTCGGTGCTCGTCTTCGGGCTCGACGTCGATGACCACAAGGCCATCCAGGGGACGACGCGCGGTCTCCTCGCGAAATACGGCGCCGAGCGCGTGTTCGGCACGCCGCTCTCCGAAGACGCCATGACCGGCGTCGCCATCGGGATGAGCCTCGCGGGCATGCGCCCCATCCACGTCCACATCCGTATGGACTTCATGATGCTGGCGATGAACCAGCTCGTGAACGTGGCCGCCAAGAGCCGGTACATGTACGGCGGCAGCGTCGGCGTCCCCCTCGTCGTGCGCGCGATGATCGGCAAGAGTTGGGGGCAGGGCGCGCAGCACTCGCAGGGCCTCTACTCGTTCTTCATGCACGTCCCCGGGCTCAAGGTCGTCGCGCCCACGACGCCCTTCGACGCGAAGGGGTGTCTCATCCACGCGATCCGCGACAACGACCCGGTGATCTTCATCGAGCAGCGGCACCTGCACTTTCAGAAGGGCCCCGTGCCCGAGGGGTCGTACACCGTGGCGCCGGGCAAGGCCCGCGTCGCGGTCGAGGGCGACGACGTCACCATCGTGGGCGTGTCGTTCATGCAGGTCGAGTGTCTGCGCGCGGAGCGATACCTCCACGACGTGGGCGTGAAGGCCGAGGTCATCGACCCCATCTGGCTCGCGCCCCTCGACATCGAGACCATCGCCGCGTCGGTGCGCAAGACCGGTCGGCTCCTCGTCGTCGACAACGACTGGACCTCGTGCGGCGCGAGCGCCGAGATCGTCACGCAGGTCATCGAGCGCCTCCAGGGTGAGCGCGAGATCCGCGTGCAGCGCATGGGCTTCGCGCCCACGACGTGCCCGCCGACGCCGGGCCTCGAGGCGCTCTTCTACCCCGACGGCCGCACCATCGCCGCGGCCGCGTACGCGATGGTTCACGGCGCGAAGAAGGGGTGGCTCCCCGAGGAGCGCCCCGACCTCCGCGCCATCGAGTTCAAGGGTCCGTTCTGAGATCAGCTGGTGGTTCCTCTGCGGGAGTCGCGACGTGTCTATCGTTGAGAGCCTCGACTGGCCCCTGATGCGCAACAACGTGTCGAGGCACGACCTCGACACGCTGATCGAGTACCTGCGACAGCCCGAGCCCATGCTCACGCAGGCCGCCGAGGTGCGCGCCTTCGAGCGCGAGTGGTCCGAGTGGCTCGGCAAGAAGCACAGCGTCTTCGTGAACTCGGGCGCGTCGGCGAACCTCATCACGATGGCCGCGCTGCGAGAGACGAAGGGGCCCGGACGGGTGGTGGTGCCGACGCTCACGTGGGTGTCGGACATCGCGTCGGTGATCCAGGCGGGGCTCACGCCCGACTTCGTCGACATCGACCCGCGCACGCTGGGGATGGACCCGAAGCAGGTGATCGCGAAGCTCACGGGCGACACGCGCGCGGTCTTTCTCACGCACGTCCTCGGCTACAACGCGCTCACGCGCGAACTCCTCGACGAGCTCGCCGCGCGGAACATCCCGCTCATCGAGGACGTGTCGGAGTCGCACGGCGCGACCTTCGAAGGGCAGAAGCTCGGGAGCTACGGCTTCGCGTCGAACTTCTCGTTCTACTACGCGCACCACATGACCACGATCGAGGGAGGCATGGTGTCGACCGACGACGCCGACTTCTACGAGGCCGTGCGCATGCTGCGCTCGCACGGGATGGTGCGCGAGGTCACGTCGCCCGAGGTCAAGCGCGGCTTTCACGAGGGCTACCCCGACCTCAACCCCGATTTCATCTTCGCGTTCCCCGCGTACAACGTGAGGAGCACGGAGCTCAACGCGGTGCTCGGGCGCTCGCAGCTCAAGCGCCTCGACGCCAACAACGAGCTCCGCCGCGCGAACCTCGCGACCTTTCTCGGGCACCTCGACGGGTCGCGCTATCAGACCGACTTCGCCGTCGAGGGCAACAGCAACTACGCCTTCACGCTGGTGCTCAAGCACCCCGACACGGCCCTGCGCGACCGCGTCGAGTCGACGCTGCGGGCGCACAAGGTCGAATTCCGTCGCGGCACCGCGGGCGGTGGAAACCAGCTCCGGCAGCCCTACGCGCGCAAGCGCTTCCCCGAGATCGACCCGGCGTCGTTCAGGCACGTCGACCACGTGCACTTCCACGGGTGGTACATCGGCAACTATCCTGGCCTCGAGACCGAGCGCATCTTGCGTCTCTGCGATCTCCTCAACGCCATCCACTGAACCACCGCTCACGCGGAGGACCGACACCATGACTGGCAAGCGCCTGGACCTCGTGCTGGTGAACCCCGGCGGGAGGAAGCGGATCTATCAATCCCTCGCGACGCGCCTCGCTGCGATCGAGCCTCCCGTGTGGGCGGGGCTCATGGCCGAGTTCGTCCGTCGCAAGGGCATCTCCGTCGCCATCCTCGACACCGACGCCTTCGACCTCGAACCCCACGAGGCCGCGCAGCGCATCGAGGAGATGAACCCCACCCTCGTCGCCGTCGTCGCCTACGGCCACCAGCCCTCGGCCTCGACGCAGGTGATGCCCTCCGCGGGCGCCATCTGCGCGGCCATCAAGCAGTCCGACCCCACCCGCAAGGTGATCCTCGTCGGAGGCCACGTCGCGGCCCTCCCCGAGCGCACGCTGAACGAAGAGTCCGTCGACTGGGTGGCGGATGGAGAGGGCCTCTACACGCTCGTCGAGCTCGTCGAGTGCCTGCGCGCGGGCGGCGACGAGAAGAAGGTCCAGGGGCTCTGGTACCGCGACGGAGAGGGCGCCACGCTCACCTCGCAGGCGCCGCTCGTCACCGACGTCGACGCGGCCATGCCCTCGATGGCGTGGGACCTCCTCTCGATGGACCGCTACCGCGCCCACAACTGGCACTGCTTCGGCGAGGCCTCTCGCACGCCCTACGCGTCGATCTACACCACCCTCGGCTGCCCCTACCGCTGCACCTTCTGCTGCATCCAGGCACCCTTCAAGAGCGGCGAGAAGGTGCTCGGGTACAAAGAGTCGAGCAACAGCTACCGCTTCTGGTCGGTGGAGTCGGTGCTCGCGCAGCTCGAGGTGCTCGTCACGCGCTACGGCGTGAAGCACATCAAGGTCGCCGACGAGATGTTCGTGCTCAACCGCAGGCACATCACGGGCATCTGCAACGGCATCATCGAGCGCGGCTACGACCTGAATTTCTGGGCCTACGCGCGCGTCGACACCGTGAAGGACGACATGGTCGACCTCCTGAAGAAGGCGGGCTTCAACTGGCTCGCCTTCGGCATCGAGGCCGCCGACGCGAAGGTCCGCAAGGGCGTGCTCAAGGGCTACGACCAGGAGGACATCCGCTCGTGCCTCGAGCGCGTGCGCGCGGGCGGGATCTACGTCATCGGCAACTACATCTTCGGGCTGCCCGACGACGACCTCGCGAGCATGCAGGCCACGCTCGACCTCGCGATGGACCTCAACTGCGAGTTCGGCAACTTCTACTGCACGATGGCCTACCCCGGCTCGCAGCTCTACGACTTCGCGCAGCGCGAGGGGTGGAAGCTCCCCGACACCTGGGCGGGCTACTCGCAGCACGCCGTCGACACGCTGCCGCTGCCCACGCGCCACCTCACCGCGGGCGAGGTGATCTCGTTCCGCGACAAGGCCTTTCACAAGTACTACGAGAACCCCGCCTACCTCGAGATGATCGAGCGGAAGTTCGGCCGCGAGACCGCCGAGGGCGTGCGCGAGATGACCTCCGTCCGCATCGAGCGCCGCTTCGCCACCTGATCAGCGCCGCGCGTCTCGCGCGAGGATCCACGTCGCCGCCGCGTCGAGGTCGACGGCGACGTGATCGCAGGCCACGGGGCCCTTCGCGAGCATCTCGTCGCCGAGGCCCGTGCGCACCAGCACCGACGCGCAGCCCACCGTGTGCGCCAGCGCGATGTCGGTCTCGTTGTCGCCCACGACCACCGCCTCGCGCGCGTCGAAGCCGTGCTCCTCGGCGAGCGAATCGACCATGCCGGCGAGGGGTTTGCGGCAGCGGCAGCCCGCGTCGGGCCGGTGCGGACACACGCGGATCGCGTCGACCGTGGCGCCTTCGAGCGCGAGCAGGTCGAGCATCTTCTTGTGGATCTCTCCGACGCTCTCGACGGTGGCGAGGCCGCGGCCGATGACCGACTGGTTGGTCACCACCGCGAGGAAGTAGCCCGCCTCACGGAGCCTTCGAAGGGCCGTGGCGACGTGCGGGATGAGCGCCACCTCGGCGAGCTCGGTGAGGTGCGGGCGGTACGCGAGGATCGTCCCGTCGCGGTCGATGAGCACGGCGCGGGTCAACGGCGCGCTCTCGACGCGAGAAACTCCGCCGTTCGCGCGTGGTCTTCGGGCACGCCGATGTCGATGAAGTGGCGCCCGCCCTCGAAGCCTCGCAGACCGCGGCCGACCCACGCGGGCATCACGTCGCGCTCGATCGAGACGGGGATGTCTTCGGCGATCGACTCGATGAAGCGGCGCGAGAGGGCGTAGATGCCCGCGTTGATCCACGCGGGGCCGCCGTCGGGGCGCTTCTCTTCGAAGCGCGCGATGGCGCGGTCTTCGCCGAGCACCACGGTGCCGAAGCGGGCGCTGTCTTCGACGCGCGTGAGGGTGAGCGTCGCGGCGGCCCCCGAGGTCTCGTGGTCGGCGACGAGCGCCTCGAAGTCGACGTCGCAGAGCGAGTCGCCGTTCATCGCGAGCACCGTGTCGCCCGCGGTGAAGGGCAGCGCGAGGCGGATCGCGCCGCCGGTGCCGAGGGGCGACGACTCGTGGGCGTAGACGAGCTCCATGGGGCCGTGGGAGGCGCCGAGCGTGTCGCGCACCATCGAGGCCATGAAGCCCGTGGAGATCACCGCGCGGGGGACGCCCGCGTCACGGAGCGCGTCGAGGATGTAGGCGATGAAGGGGCGCCCGTGGAACTCCGCGAGCACCTTGGGGCGGTCGGAGACGACGGACTTGAGGCGCGTCCCGGTGCCGCCCGCGAGCACGATCGCGGAGACGTGACGGCACCGCCGCGAGGGCTCAGACATTGCCGTAGGCCGAGCGCCCGAGGAGCTTGTAGCCCTTGAGGAGCTCACGGATCCCGTCGTCGATGGAGCGCTTCGCCGCGAAGCCCGCTTCGAGGAGGCGCGCGTTCGAGACGATGTAGTTGCGCTTGTCGGGGTCCGAGCCCACCGCGGCGTAGTGCACGAAGAAGCCGGGGACGTGCGACTGGACCTTCTGCGCGAGCTCCTCCTTCGAGAGGTTGGCCGCGTCGAGGCCGACGTTGAAGGGCCTGCCCACCATCTTCTCGGGGTTCGCGATGCAGTGCAGGAAGCAATCCGCCACGTCGCGGATGTGGACGTAGTTGCGCTTGAAGTCCTTTTCGAAGACCACGAGGTAGCGGTCGGTCACGGCGGTGTAGACGAAGTGATTGACCAGCAGGTCGAGGCGCATGCGCGGCGACATGCCGAACACCGTCGCGAGGCGCAGGGTGATGGCGTTCTCCGACGCGAGGAGGTCGGCCTCGGCCTCGACCTTCGTCTGCCCGTAGAGCGAGATGGGCTCGAGGGGCGTCTCCTCGGTGCAGTAGGTCTCGCCGCTCTGCGTGCCGTAGCCGCTGTTGGTGGTGGGGTACACCACGAGCTGCGACCGGCTCCGAAGCCGGTTGATCATCTTGATCGCGTCGAGGTTCACGGCGCGCGCCGCCCACGGGTCGCGGTCGCACATGGGCGCGCCCACGAGGCAGGCCAGGGGGATGATCACGTCGGCGTCCTTGAGGAGCCGGGCGATGAGCTTCTCGTCGCGGGCATCGCCGCGCACGAACTCGAAGTCGAGGTTCGCGCAGAGGTGAAAGAGCGGGCTCTGCCCGAACATCAGCGAGTCGACGACCGTGACCTTGTGACCCGCGCGGAGCAGGTGCTCGCTGAGGATCGAGCCGAGGTATCCCGCGCCGCCCGTGATCAGAATGCGCTTTGACATCGGGGATTTCGGTATCAACCCGCGAGGCCCCGTGTCAACGCGGATCACCACCGCCGCGCGACGATGCTGCGCGGCCCGCGCGGCTGCGATATACGCGTATTCGATGAACGATCCGAAGGGGCCTCCGGGTGAGGCGTCGCGGGCGTCGAAGGTCTTCGTCGCCGGACATCGCGGCCTCGTGGGAGGAGCGCTCGTCCGCGCGCTCGAACGTGCGGGCTATTCGCGCGTGGTCACCGCGGGCAGAGAGACCCTCGATCTGAGGGAGCAGGCCGACGTGCGCGCGTGGTTCGAGCGCGAGCGGCCCGCGGTGGTGTTCCTCGCGGCGGGGAGGGTCGGCGGCATCGTGGCGAACGACACGTACCCGGCGGACTTCGCGCGCGACAACCTCCTCATCGCGGCCAACGTGATCGACGCCGCGTGGCGCTCGGGCGCGCGCAAGCTCGAGAACTTCGCCTCGTCGTGCATGTACCCGCGGCTCTGCGAGCAGCCAATGCGCGAGGAGATGCTGCTGACGGGCGCCCTCGAACCGACCAACGCGGCCTACGCGGCGGCGAAGATCGCGGGCGTCGAGATGGTGCGCGGGTACGCGAAGCAGTACGGCTTCGACGCGATCAACCTCCTGCCCGCGAACCTCTACGGCCCGGGAGACAACTTCGACCCCGCGGCGGGGCACGTCGTGCCCGCGATGCTCGGGAGGTTCCACGACGCGAAGCGCGCGGGCGCGCCGTCGGTGACGGTGTGGGGCACGGGGAGGCCCGAGCGAGAGTTCCTCTTCGTCGACGATCTCGCCGACGCGGCGGTGTTCCTGTCGGAGACGCGGCGCTCGCCCGAGGTGCTCAACGTGGGCAGCGGCGAGGGGTGCTCGATCGCCGCGCTCGCGGAGGCCGTGCGCGACGCCGTGGGCTATGAGGGACGCATCGAGTTCGACACCTCGCGCCCCGACGGGATGCCCCGCAAGCTCCTCGACTCGACGCGCGTGCGCGCCCTCGGGTGGAGCCCGCGAACCTCGCTCCGCGAAGGGCTCGCGCGCACCTACGCGTGGATGCTCGAGAACGCGCAGCGCGGTCGCACCAACGAAGCGGGTGAGGTCCGTCGATGACGTTCACCGCGCGCGCCGAGGCGTGGCTCGCGGCGCGTCACCGGGTGCTGCTCGTCGCGCTGGTGCTCGGTTCGGCGCTCCTGCGCGTCGCGTACTGGCTGGAGCTTCGCGACGGGCCGATGGTGCTCGCGCACCTCCGGACGCAGAGCGACATGCACTTCTTCGACGCGTGGGCGCGCGCCATCGCGGCGGGCGACTGGCTCTCGAACGGCCCGTACCACCCGCTCATGGTGTGGCAGCAGGACTGCGCCCGTCAGTGGTTCGAGATGAGCCCCGCCGCGCGGCGCCTCTACCCCGGCACCGACCTCGAGGCGGCGCGGTCGCTCTGGAACCACTGGCTCGGCGGCAAGGCCTTTCACCAGGAGCCGCTCTACGTCTACCTCGTGGCGCTGACCTACCGCCTCTTCGGCCCCGAGGTGCGCTTCGTCTTCTACTGGCAGATGCTCCTCGGCGTCGCGTCGAACGTGCTCATCTGGCAGCTCGCGCGGCGCTACTTCAGCGAGCTCACGGCGGCCGTCGCGGCCCTCGTCGCGCTCCTCTTCGCGCCGCTGATGTTCTACGAGGTCGCGCTCGTTCGAACGACGCTCACGGCCTTCATCGGCCTCGCGCTCGCGCTCCTCACCGACAACGCCCTCGAGCGCGGAACGCCCCGCGCGTGGGGCCTCGCGGGCCTCGCCTTCGGCGTGTCGCTGCTCTGTCAGACGACCTTCGCGACGTACATCCTCGGCAGCGCGGCGCTCCTCGCGCTCAAGTACCGCAGGGAGCCCCGCACGCTCGCGCGGCTCGGCGGCGTCATGGCGCTCGGCGTGGCGCTCGGCATGTCGCCCGCCATCGCGCGCAACGTCGTCGTGGGCGTCAAGCCGCTCACGTGGGCGAGCGTGGGGCCCTTCTCGTTCCTGTCTGACAACGAGGCCTCGTTCGATCCCGACGAGGGGCCGCAGGTGCTTCATCCGTCGCAGGTTCGAATCATGGGCGAGACCGACGGGCGCATGTCGGGCATCGTCGCCGCGAGCCTGAAGAGCCACCGACCGGGCGGCTGGGCGTGGCTCCTCGCGCGCAAGTTCGCGAAGGTTTGGCACTGGTACGAGGAGGGCGACAACCAGAACTTCTACTACGGCAGGCGCTTCTCGACGGTGCTCGACCGGATGCCCTTCACGTTCTACGCGCTGAGCCCGCTCGCGATCGTGGGGCTGCTCCTCGCGCTGCGCGACGTGAAGCGCTGCTCGCCGCTCTACCTGATGATCATCGCGGGCGTGGCGCTCGGCGTGCTCGCGGCGCCGTTCTCGCGCTATCGCGTGCCCTACGAGGCCGCGATGATCCCCTTCGGCGCGCTCACCGTGAGCACCTTCGCCGCGTGGGTCGAGGCGCGTCGCTGGCGTCACGTCGCGGCGCTCGCGCTCCTCACCGCGGCGCTCTTCGCGTGGACGTCGCGGCCCATTCCCCGTCGTCGCACGCTGATCCGTCGGTCGGACTACACCGCGCCGCTCAACTACTTCTGGGGCCCCCGCATCGAGCGCGCGCGGAGCGCCCAGGAGGCCATCGCGATCTACGAGGAGGCGCTCGAATACCAGCCCCCCGAGATCGCCGCGCTGGCCTCGCACCCGCGCCGGATCACCTGGTTTCAGGCCGAGCTCTCGACGCACTACGCGGGCATCTACGACGGTTACGCGCGCGCGCTCGCCGCCGCCGGACGCACGCGCGAGTCCGCGAAGGCCCGAGACATGGCCGACTTTCTCGCCGTCATCGCGCGCAGCATGTCGGGGAACCCTGGAACACACGTCGCGCTCTCTCCCTCGCGCTCCTCGCCTCGTCGCTCGCCGCGTGCGACGGCGACACGCAGCACTCCGACGCGCGCGCAGATCGCCCCGTCGACGCTTCGACGGACGCCGCGCCCGACGCGGTGGTGATTCCTGTTCGCCCTGCGCCCGCGGGGTTTCGCGTGCGCGTCGATGCCTCGGGCACGCTCACCGTCGAGACGGGCGGCGTCACGCTCGCGGGCTTCGACCTCGCGCTTCGAAACGCCGACGGGACCGCTCGCACCCTCTCGTCGCTCACGCCCACGGTGATGGGCGACCGCGTGACGGCGCGCACGGCCGAGGGGCTCTCCATCGAGCTCTCGCTGTCGCCCGTCGAGGGGAGCGCGCGCGGCGCCGTCGCCGTCACCTGGAGCCTCTCGGGCGCCGGGAGCGTGAAGGGTGTCGAGCTCCGCGCTCCGCCCGCGGGACTGCCCGACGACGCGCTCGTGGTGACCGAAGGGGTGCAGAGCTGGTCCTTCGCGGGGCCCTTCGCGCTCGCGCCCGACACGCTCCTCGCGCGTGACGCGCGCGGTGAGATCGCGTGGCCCGCGCAGCTCGGAGACCCGCAGCTCGACACGGCGGGCGTGAGCTATTTCCGAGGCGATCTCGCGTGGGCCGCGGGCGGGCTCTCGATCTGCGCGAGGGCTCCCTTCGACCGCTGGACCGCGGTGGCCTTCGAGCGTCCGGGGAGCGCGTGGTCGACGAGGGTCGCCGTGGGGATCACCGACGACGAGGCCGTCACGCTTGGCGCGGCGACGCCTTCGCTCACGGGCTCCGTGGTGTTCGCGCCCGCCGACGTGAGCCGCGCCTTCGCGTGCAGCGACGACGCGCCGACGGCGACGAGAGCGCGCCCTGCGTCGCCCTTTCCCCGCGCGTGGTGGAGCTGGAACACGCTCTTCGAACGCGTGACGGCGGCGAACGTGATGGCCAACGCGACGGCGGCGCGGGCGCTCGATCCTCGCGTCGCGCACATCACCGTCGACGACGGGTGGGAGCGCGCCTGGGGAGACTGGGTCGCGAAGCCCGCGTTCGGGAGCTCACTCGCAGACCTCGCCGCGGCGCTCTCTCGCGCGGGGATGACCACGGGCCTGTGGCTCGCGCCCTTCGCGGTCGACCCCGCGGCGCCGCTCGCGACGGAGCACCCCGACTGGATGCTCCGCGACGCGTCGAACATGCCGCTCCGCGCGGCGCTCGTGCCAGGCAGGCAGTTCTTCGTGCTCGACGCGACGCGGCCCGAGGTGCAGCGCCACCTCGAAGACCTCTTTCGCGGTCTGCGCGCGGCGGGCATCTCGCTCTTCAAGATCGATTTCCTCTATGCGGGCGCGCTCCCCGCGCGGCGCTCGGCGGCGAGCGCGACGGGGCTCCAGGCGTATCGCATGGGCCTCGAGGCGATCGCGCGCGGCGCCGAAGGGGCGCACATCAACGGCTGCGGCGCGGTGATCCTCCCGTCGCTCCCGTACGTCGACTCGATGCGCGTGGGGGCCGACAACACGTTCACGGTGGCGCCTCCGTTCTGGGGCGACGTCGCCGCCGCCGCGCGCAACCTCGGCGCGCGCTACGAGCTCGCTCGCCGCGGCGTGCAGCCCGATCCCGATCAGCCCGTCGTGCGCGCCATGCCCGACGGAGAGGCCCGCGCCTTTCTCGCCGTGGGGATCCTCTCGGGCGACGCCTTCGGCTACGGCGACGACCTCACGACGCTCACGGACCCGCAGCGCGCGCTCTACGGCGAGGCGTGGTTCACGCGGCTCCGCGACAACGCGCGGGGCGTGGCCGTGCCGCTCGACCTCGCGACCTCGGCGGGCGAGACCTTCTACGCGTCGCCGCTCCTCGAGTCGCTCACGCGGGGCGCTCGCACGACGCGCGCGCTGCCGCCGTCGCGGTGGCGCGTCGACCTCGGCGCGATGGGCCGCGCGGTGGCGCTCTTCAACTGGTTCGATGACGAACGATCGCTCGGCGCGACGCCCGCGGAGCTCGGCGCAGAGACCGCGCGCGAGTTCGTGACGGGCGCCGCGGTGACGCGCGACGGCGCGCGCTTCGTGGTGACGGTGCCGCCGAGGACGGTGCGCGTGCTGGGGCCGTGAGCCCTCCCGTCCCTCCCCCGCTTCGCGGGGGAGGGACGGGGAGGGGGCTCAGCGCGCGACGAGCGATGCCGTGAGCAGCGCGCCGTACGCGAGGAGCATCTTCGCCGTGGCGGCGAGCGTGGCGTTGAGGGGGCGTCCCTCGGTGGTGGCGACGGTGCGAATGAGCCGCGCGCCGAAGGGCGCCGTCGCGAGCGGGAGCAGCATCGCGGGCTTCGAAAACGCCGCCGCGAGCGCGAGGGGAACGGCCCACGCCACGAGCCAGAGCGCCGCGTATTCGAGCGTGCCGAAGCGGCGACCGAGGCGCACCACGAGGGTGCGCTTGCCCGCGACGACGTCGGTCGCGCGGTCGCGGACGTTGTTCACCACGAGCACCGCCGTCGCCAGCGCGCCCACCGGAACCGCCGCCGCCCATGCGAGCGGGGGAACGCTCCCGAGGCCCACGAAGGCCGTGCCGCATACGGCCACCAGGCCGAAGAAGACGAACACGAACACGTCGCCGAGGCCGTTGTATCCGAGCGGATAGGGGCCGCCCGTGTAGGCGATTCCCGAGGCGATGGAGGCGACGCCGATGGCGACGATGGGCCACCCCGCGGAGGCCACGAGGTACACGCCCGCGAGCGTCGCGAGGCCGAAGGCGACGACCATCCCAGCGCGCACCTCGCGGGCCGTGAGCAGGCCCGCCTGCGTGACGCGCGTGGGGCCGAGGCGCTCGGCGGTGTCAGCGCCCTTCTCGGCGTCGAAGACGTCGTTGGCGAGGTTCGTCCCGATCTGGATGAACATCGCGCCGAGGAGCGCCGCGAGGAGCGCCCCGACGCGGACGCCCGACGCGCCCGCCGTGCGATACGCGACGGCCGCGCCGACCATCACCGGCACGATCGCCGCGGTGAGCGTCGCGGGGCGGCACGCCATCACCCAGATGCGCGCGCGCGACGGGCGCTCGATGGGAGAGACCTCCGCGGTCATGACGCGCGCGGCGTGGCGACGTAGAGCGTGACGACGCCGAAGGTGAAGGGACGCGCCTCGATCACGTCGAGCCCCGCCTCGCGCATGATCTCCGAGAAGCGCTCCGCGGGCGGAAACGCCGCGATCGACTCGTGGAGGTAGCGGTACTCGCGCGCCCCCGAGAGCGCCGCGCCCACCCACGGCACCACCGTGTGGATGTGAAACCTCGCGAACGACGAGAGGATCCCCTTCTTGGGATCGGCCAGCTCGAGGATCGCGATGCGGCCTCCGGGGCGCGTGACGCGGGCCATCTCGCGCAGCGCCGCGGGGCGGTCGGGCACGTTGCGAATGCCGAAGGCCATGGTGATCCCGTCGAAGCTCTTGTCCTCGAAGGGCAGGTGCTCGGCGTCGCCCTCGACGAGCGTCACGCGGTCGCTGAGGCCCTTCGCGATGAGCTTCTCGCGGCCCACGGCGAGCATGTTGCGAGAGGGGTCGAGGCCCGTGACGGTCGCGTCCGTGTGCGTGCGCGCCGTGAGGATCGCGAGGTCCGCGGTGCCCGTGGCGAGGTCGAGGACGCGCGGGTTCTCGCCGAGCGCGAGGGCCTTCACCGTGGCGCGCCGCCAGCGCTGGTCGACGCCGAGCGAGATCACGCGGTTGAGCAGGTCGTAGCGCGGCGCGATCGCGTCGAACATCGCGCCGCTGCCGTTGCGGGGGACGATCGCGGTCACGTGAGCACCTCGCGCGCGGCGTGGCCGTTGACGTGTCCGTTGGCGTGGCCGTTGACGGGCTTCGCGGGCTCCGCGGGGAGCGCCGCGGCGTCGCACTTTCGCGCGTGGAGCTTCATGTGTCCCTTCTGGATCCCTTCGCCCGCGAGGGCCCGGAGCGCGGCGAGGTTCGACGCGAGGCCCGTGGCCGCGAGCACGATCGAGAGCTCCCTCGCGCCCGAGACGCGGAGGGTCTGAAACGCGGCCCGCACGCCCGCGTGCGCCGCCGTCGAACCGCCGACGGTGCCCACCGCGAGGGGGAGCTCGGCGCGTCCCGAGAGCCCCGCGGCGGTGCGCGTCCACGTGCTGAGCGGCCGGTAGCGACCCGAGAGCGAGGCGTACGCGTGCGCCCCCGCTTCGATCGATCGCCAGTCCTGCCCGAGGGCCACGGCGGCGGCGTCGAGGCCGTTCATGAAGCCCTTGTTGTGCGTGACCGCGCGCGCGGCGTCGAGCTCCGCGAAGCGGCTGGCGCGGGCGATCCCGTCGGCCACGGCGTCGCCGCCGACGGCCTCGGCCGTGACGTCGCAGCGCACGCGGGCGCAGCGTCGGAGCGTGAGGTTCGTGAGGATGCGCAGCCCGATGACGCCGCCCGTGAGCGCGTGGAGATCGTCGGCCACGGCCTCGGCCACGGTGTCGACCATGTTGGCGCCCATGGCGTCGCCGACGTCGACGTGGATGTTCACCACGAGCACGCCGGCCTCGCGGTCCAGCACCACCGCGTCGAGGTCGCGGCATCCGCCGCCGCGCTCGATCATGCGCGGGATCGACGCGTCGCCGATCGCCATGATGCGCTGCCGATCGGCGAGCACGCGGGCGACGGCGCCGTCGGGGTCGGGCACGTCGTCGAACTGCACCTGCGCGGTCATCACCGAGGCGTCGGCCTCGCCGAAGAAGCCGCCGCTCTCGCGCACCATGCGTGCGGCGTTGGAGGCCGCGGCGACGACGGAGGGCTCCTCGACGGCCATGGGCACCACGAGGTCGCGGCCGTTGACGCGGAAGTTGAGCGCCACGCCGAGGGGGAGCCCGTGCACGGCGATGACGTTCTCGCTCATGGCGTCGGCGACGCGCACGTCGAGGCCGCCGCCGCGTTCGAACCAGCGGCGCGTCTCGGCGTCGAGCGAGGCGTTGCGCGAGAGGGCCTCGATGCGGTCGCGCACGGGGAGCTGATAGAAGCCGCGGATCCGGCTGTTGATCGCGTCGCTCATACAGACCTCGCCATCGCGCGGAGCCCGTCGAGGGCGCCGCGGAGCTCGTTGGGGGGGAGGGCCTGCGGACCGTCGCTGAGGGCGCATCCGGGGTCGTCGTGGACTTCGATCATCACGCCCGCCGCGCCGGCGCCGACGGCGGCGCGGGCGAGGGGGAGCACGAGGTCGCGGCGCCCCGTCGCGTGCGAGGGGTCGACGACGACGGGGAGCTTGTAGACGTGCGCGAGCAGGGCCACGGAGCCGAGGTCGAGGAGGTTGCGCGTCGAGGGGTCGAAGCCGCGGATGCCGCGCTCGCAGAAGATCACGCCGGGCGCGCCGCTCGCGAGGAGGTACTCGCCCGCGAGGAGCCACTCCTCGACGGTGGCGGCCATGGCGCGCTTGAGGAGCACGGGCCTGCCGGCGCGGCCGATGGCCTTGAGGAGCGCGAAGTTCTGCATGTTGCGCGAGCCCACCTGCACGAGGTCGGCGTACTCGGCCACGAGGCTCACGTCGCCCTCGCCGAGCGCCTCGGTGACGACCTTGAGGCCGTGCGCGTCGGCGGCGCGGCGCATCCAGCGGAGCGCGACCTCGCCGTGACCCTGAAAGGCGTAGGGCGACGTGCGGGGCTTGTAGGCGCCGCCGCGGAGCATCTGGGCGCCCGCGGCGGAGACCTTCGCGGCGAGGGCGAAGATGCGCTCCTCGCTCTCGACGGCGCAGGGGCCGCACATGAAGACGGTCTTGCCCGGCGCGCCGACGGCGACGCCGCGCACGTCGACGACGGGGCCCTGCGCGGTGATGCGCGGGTGCGGCGACGGCGGCGCGGCGACGGAGGCCACGCCCTCGATGCCCGAGAGCTCCGCGGCGCTCACGGCGGTGGAGGCGGGAGAGACGACGAAGTGCGCGACGCGCGCGCCGTCAGAGAGCGGAGAGACCCACAGCCCGCGGGCTACGAGCTCCTTGCGTACGGTGTCGGCGTCGGCGCCCTGTCGCAGCGTGACGATCATGACGTCAAACCCTCACTTCTTCCTGTGGAGCGTGGCGAGCGCGACGCTCTCGAGGGACTCCCGCGCGCGGCTCGGAGGGAGCGCCGAGAGCTGTCGGATCGATTCGTTCGAGAGCTTGCGCGCGAGGGCCGCGCTGTCTTCGAGGGCCCCCGTCGCGCGGAGCGCCTCGCCGGCCCTGCGCGCGAGCTCGGCGTCGACGGGCGCGTCGCCCGCGCACTGCGCCCGGAGGGCGTCGCCGAAGGCCCGGTCGCGCTCGACGGCGAGGATGAGCGGGTACGTGAGCTTGCCCTCGCGGAGGTCGGAGAACATCGACTTGCCCACCACCGCGGCGTCGCCCGCGACGTCGAGCACGTCGTCCATGACCTGAAAGGCCACGCCGAGGTTCTTGCCGTAGGCCTCGAGGGCGTCGCACTGCGCGGGGGCGAGTCCGCCCGCGCGGGCCCCGGCGTACATGGCCCATTCGAAGAGCGACGCGGTCTTGCCCTCGACGACGCGGAAGTAGGCGCTCACGTCGGGCGCGAAGGTCCCCCGCGCGGCGAGCTGGAGCGCCTCGGCGTTGAGCATCGCGCGGAGCACGCCGAGGGCGCGGTCGAGGAGGTCTTCGAAGCGCGAGGCCCGGATGCGCGCGATGGCCTCGACGAGGAGCCAGTCGCCCGCGAAGATCGACGCCGCGTTGCCGTAGACCACGCGCGACGCGGGGGCGCCGCGGCGGAGGTCGCCCACGTCGACCACGTCGTCGTGGAGGAGCGTGGCGCTGTGCACGAGCTCGGCGGCGACGGCGAGGTCGCGCGCGGCGCTGTTGAACCCGGCGCCCGCGCGGGCCGCGAGGGCCACGCAGAGGGGCCGCAGGCGCTTGCCGCCGAGCGAGAGCAGGTGCCGCGCGCTGGCGTGCATGGGCGTGGGCGCGCGGTCGAGGGAGGCGAGGTCGCGCTCGACGTCGGCGAGGTCGTCTTCGAGCCAGGCGCGGAGCTCGGCGACGCGGCGGCCGAGGTCGAGGTCGCCGCGGTCGGCGCTCACGTCTTCGAGGCGGCGGAGGGTCTCGGGGCTGCCGAACATGGCGTTCGGCGAGGGCGTCGAGGCTGCGAGGGAGAGTGTGTCCATGAGGTCTAACCCCTGCGTCCGCGCAGGACGCCCACGGCCGAGGGGCGCGTGAGCTGGAGGAGGTTGCTGAAGTCCGTGAAGTCAGCCCGCCGCGACGTGAGGAACGACTCGATCACCGACTCGGCCATCGTGGCGAAGGTGAGGAGCTTGCCCACGCGCTCGATGCGGGCGCGGTTGGCCGCCGTCGAGTGGGCCTTGCGCAGGAGGGCCCGCGACTGCTCGAGGCGCTCGCGCACCGAGGCCACGAGCGAGCGCTCGCGGTCGTGCACGACGCGGGAGATCATCTTCCAGAAGTCCGTCTCGGCCTCGTAGAACTCCTTGCGCTCGCCGGGCTTCCACACGCGGCGCACGACGCCCCAGCGCTGCAGCTCGGTGAGCGTCATGCTCACGGCCCCCGCCGACATCGCGAGGCGCTCCCCGAGCTCCGCCGCGCAGAGCGCGTCGTCGGCGAGGTAGAGCACGGTCCACGCGCGCCCGAGGGGCTTGCGGAACCCCCAGTGCTCGATCACGTCGCCGATCGCGTCGGCGGCCAGCATCTCGGCCTCTCGCTCCACGGACTCGCTCATCGGCGCCCTCGTGAATGTTCAGAACTTTCTGAAAGTTTCGTAGCGCCAGACCGCTCAGAAGTCAAGACGACGCGCCCGACGCTGCCCCGCGAGGGCGCGCGAGGGCGCGGATCAACGCGGCGCGGCGGCGGCGGGCGCGAGGACTCACGGCGGCGTGGCCGCGGGCGTCGTCGGGAGGGTGCGGTGCGGGGGCGTGGAGGGCGTGTGCGGGGCGGGCGTGCGGGGCGGCGGGCGGAGGCCGTGTCGGCCTCGGGCCGCTCAGAACCACTCGTATCCGAGGTGGAGGTCGAAGAACTGGAAGACGTCCTCCTGGAAGCTCGTGTGGCTGCTCAGGCCGAAGCGCAGGCCGTAGCGGCGCGTCGACTGGCCCGCCGACGTGGCGACGAGCGTGAGGCTGGCGCGCGCCTGGACGCCGAAGAAGAGCACCTTACATCGACCGCTCGACGAGCAGACCGTGCTGGTGCTCGCGGCGTAGTCGAGGGAGGGGCCGATGCCGACGCTGAAGATGTCCCCGAAGGTCCACTCGCCGAGCACGCCGGTGCCGAGCATGATGGCCGCGCTCGTGTCGCTGCCCGAGGCGTTCGACGCGAAGCCGATGGGGAGGTCGCCCTGGTAGTACACCGCGAGCTGGTCGTTGAGCTGCCAGCCGAGGCGCAGCGAGCCCGTGATCGACGCGCCCGAGAGGCCGCCGGCGAGCATCCACCCGCCGCCCACGTCGATGCCGTAGCGGAAGCGCCCCACGCGCTGGTAGACGGGCTGCTGCACGTACTGGGGCTGCTGCTGCACGTACACGGGCTGCGGCTGCTGGTAGACCGGCTGCTGCTGCACGACCACCTGCTGCGGCTGCTGGTAGACGGGCTGCGGCTGCGCGTAGCCAGCCTGGACGTTGACGCCCGCCCCGATGCCGCCGCCGACCTGCACGCCGGCTTGTCCGTACACCTGGGCCTCGGCGGCGAGCGGGAGCGCGACGGCTCCGGCTGCGATCACCGCGGCGACGAAACGTGTGGTCCGACCGTTCATGATGATTGATCCTCCCGGGCGTCGGTGACGTGACCGCCCCGTCGATTGGGGTGCGACGGTACCCAGTTCCGTCGCGACGATCCACAAGGGAAAACGCCCGCCACGCTTCTACGGTCCGAGGCTGCGACTTCTGGCGCGGCGATTCGATGGCCGTCGAGAAGGCCCGCCGCGAGGGCTCCCCGCGAGCGCGCGGGTCTTGCGATTCGCGGGGCGCGCTGGTACGCACCGGCGCGCTTCAACAGGTCTTCTGCGCTCCCCCGAGCGGCGCCCCGTCGCTCGCATCTTCGAGCGCCTCCGATGCGCGAGATCGACACGGCGATCCACGCGATGCAGAGCACCCCGCCGCGTGCTCCCTCGCGCACCAGGCGAGCCCCCGCGCTCGCGCCCGGGGCATTCTTGCCATGAGCGAAGCCGAGCGCCGACCGCGCGTGTTCAAGTTCTCCGGTGGAGCGTCCGTGTTACGTGGCGTGACGATCGACGCACTGCACGACTGGCTCTTCCCGCCGACGCGCGTCCACGTCGAGCGCACGTCGCGGTGGCTCCCCCCGGGGCACCCCACCGTGGGCCTCGAAGCCGGGCGCATGGACATGTTCGTGCGCAACGTCGTCGGCCTCGTGCAGGTCATGGTGCCGACGAGCGCGCTCTTTCTCGTCACGGGCAAGTGGTCGCACCTCGCGGCCGTGCTCGGGCTCATCGCCCTCGCCGAGGCGACGCTCTTTCTCAATCGCTCGGGTCGCCTCGTCGCGGCGAAGAGCCTCTTCCTGTCCGGGCTGCTGTTGACCATCGGCGTCGCGGCGTGGTGCGCGAAGGGGCACTTCCTCTCGACCTGGATCTGGGCGCCCACGATCCCCATCACCGCGCTCTGCACCAGCGGCACCCGCGAGGGGATGCGCTGGCTCGTGCGCAGCGTCTTCGTCGCCCTCGTCGTGCTCGCCCTCCGCGCGCTCGGCATCGAGCCGCCGCTCGACTTTCAGGCCTCCTTCGGGGGCGTGTCAGACGTGGCCACGGGGGTCGGCGCCCTCATCTCGATCGTGGGCATCGCGGGCACGTACGAGAACAACTTCCGCATGCTCCTCGAAGACGCGGCGGTGCGAAACCGCGAGCTCGAGTCGGCGCGGGCCGACCTCGAGGCCCGCAACCGCTCGCTCTCCGAAGCCCAGGAGCGCCTCGAGCGCCTCAACGCCGACCTCGCCACCGCCCGCGACGCCGCCGAGGCCGGGGCGCGCGCGCGGAGCGAGTTCGTCGCCGTGATCTCCCACGAGATCCGCACGCCCATGAACGCCGTCATCGGCATGACCTCGCTCCTCCAGGACACGGGCCTCGCCGCGACGCAGCAGGAGTACGTCGACACCATCCGGGCTTCGGGCGAGGCCCTCCTCACGCTCCTCAACGACACCCTCGACTACTCCAAGCTCGACGCCGGCCGCGTGGAGCTCGAGTCCCTCGCGTTCGAGCCCCGCGTCGAGGCCCGCGTCGTCGTCGAGATGATGCGCGGCGCCGCGCAGGCCCGCGGGAACGTCCTCACGCTCAACGTCGAGGAGTCGATGCCGCGCGCCCTCCGCAGCGACCCGGGGCGCATCCGTCAGGTGCTGCTCAACCTCGTTTCGAACGCCGTGAAGTTCACAAGCCACGGGGCCATCGACGTGGACCTCGCCCTCGAAGGCGCCGACACGAGATGGCTCCGGGTGAGCGTGCGCGACACGGGCATCGGCATCGCGCCCGAGAAGCTCTCGACGGTCTTCGACGCCTTCACCCAGGCCGACGCCAGCACCACGCGGCGCTTCGGCGGGACGGGCCTCGGCCTCGCCATCTCGCGGCGCCTCGCGACGATCCTCGGCGGCACGCTCACCGTCGAGAGCACCCTCGGGCGCGGCGCCACCTTCACCCTCCGCGTCCCCGTGGAGCCCGCGCAGGTGAGCGACGCCGAGCGCGTCGACGCCCCGAGCGCCGAGGCCCCCGCCGCCTCCGCGCGCGTCCTCGTGGCCGAGGACAACGCCGTCAACCAGAAGGTCATCACCCTCATGCTCAAGCGCCTCGGGCACCGCGTCGACGCCGTGGCCAACGGCGCCGAGGCCCTCGAAGCGCTCTCGCGCGCCCCCTACGACCTCGTCCTCATGGACGTTCAGATGCCCGAGATGGACGGCCTCGAGGCGACCCGTCAGCTCCGCGCCAGGGGCGACCGCGTCCGCGTCGTCGCGCTCACGGCCAACGTGTCGGGCGACGACCGCGCGCGCTGCACCGCGGCCGGGATGGACGACTTTCTTTCGAAGCCCGTGCGCGAGGCCGCCCTCGCCGCGGTGATGCGCCACCGCAGCGCGCCGTAGCCACGCAGCGCCCGCCGATCAGAACGCGTCGCCGAGCGTGCGCGACGCCGGGCCGCTGCGGCACCGTCGGCATGGTCGAAACGAACACCCCGAAGCGCTTCACGCCGGGCGCACATTGCTTCGAGGGCGCGCTGACGGTGTGGTCATTCCTTGTCCGGTGAGATCCCGTAGAGCGGCACCGGGATGGCCTCGGGACGTTCTGGACGAGGCGTGCGTCGCGGCGGGGGGCGGACGCCCGCGTCACGACGCGTCCCTGCGTCGGCGGGTGCGCCGGCGTCTGCTGGTGCGCTGGCATCTGCCGATGCGCTCGCGTCGGCGGGGGCGCTGGCATCGGCGGGGGTGCCGGCGTCACGCGTCGAGGGAGGGCGCACGGGCAGCGGCCTCGGAGGCAATCCGTAGAGCGGCCTCACGGTCGAGTGGTGCGTCTGCGCGTCGGCGTCGTCGATGCCCACGAGGGCCGCGACGGGGACCACCGTGAGCACCGCGCCGAGCGCGGCCATCGCGCTGCGAGACATCCTCGGGACGGGCGCGTAGGCGAGCTCCTCGGGAGCGCGCGGCGCGTCGCAGAACGGGCAGCGAGCCTCATCGGCGCGGAGGTGTCGCGCGCAGGTGTCACAGGGGATGAGCGGTGCGGTCATCGGGAGACTATGCACGACGCCCCCCGCGGGTGAGAAGGCGGGGATCGCTGCGCAAAATCATCGCGCTCGCAGCGATTGGGACCACGATACACGCGCACTCGCCGGTCGGCGCCGGAGTCTCTCTCCCGAGATCCTCTCGGGCGTCGCCGCGAGCGCGGAGTCCGATGCAAACGAAGCTACGCGTCCCCCTCTTCGGCGAGGCCCCCGCGGCCCCCGCTCCGCGAGGCCCCGCGATCGGGGCGAAGGGGTTCCGTGTGTTCTTTCTGCTCGCGGGGGTCTTCGCGGTGGCGATGGTGCCGCTGTGGCTCCTCGCGCTCTCTGGCGGGTTCGACCCCGGCGCGTACCTCGGGCCGGTGTACTGGCACGCCCACGAGATGGTCTTCGGCTACGCGGTCGCCGTCATCGCGGGCTTCCTCCTCACCGCCGTCGGCAACTGGACGGGGCGCGAGACCGCCGTCGGTCCGCCCCTCCTCGGGCTCGGCGCGCTGTGGCTCCTCGGGCGCGTCGCGATGCTCACGGCGGGCGCGCTCCCTCCGTGGCTCGCGGCCGTCGTCGAGCTCGCCTTTCTGCCCGCGCTCGGCGTGGCGCTCGCGCGCCCGCTCATCGCCACGAAGAACACCCGCAACTTCATCATGCTCGCGGTGATCGCTGCGCTCTGGTTCGCCGACCTCGCGGTGCACCTCGACGCGCTCGGTCACCTCACGGGGTGGCGCCGCCGCGGCAACCTCCTCGGCGTCGACGTGGTGACCTTCGTGATCCTCGTGATCGCGGGGCGGGTCTTTCCGATGTTCACGCGCAACGCGACGAGCGTGGCCTCGATCCGCTCGGTGCCGTCGCTCGACGTCGCCGCGATCGCCTCGATGGCGCTCGTGATCGCGCTCGACGTGGCGCTCCCTGACGCGAAGCTCACGGCCGTCGTCGCGGGCGTGGCGGCGGTGCTCGCGGCGGCGCGCGCGGTCCACTGGGGCTCGCGGCACACGGCGTCGAACCCGCTGCTCTGGATCCTCCACGTCGGCTACGCGTGGGTCCCCGTGGGGCTCGCGCTGCGCCTCGTCGCGGCCTTCACGGCGAGGGTGCCTCCGTCGGCTGCGACGCACGCGCTCACGGTGGGCGCGATCGGCGCGCTCACGCTCGGGATGATGTCTCGCGTCGCGCTCGGGCACACGGGGCGGATGCTCACGGTCACGCGCCCGGTGACGGCCTCGTTCGTGTTGCTCACGCTCTCGGCCCTCGCCCGCGTGCTCGTGGGCCTCGTGAACCCCGCGTGGTACCGCGCCTCGCTCTTCGTCGCCGGGACCCTCTGGACCGCGGCCTTCGCGATCTTTCTGGTCGTCTACACCCCCGTCTTCACGACGCCGCGCGTCGATGGAAAGCCCGGCTGACCGTCGGTGACACCGGCGCGCCTCGGGTGATACTCCGCGCACACCGATGAAGGTCACGATCACCCGCGTCATCGACGCCCCGCGCTCCGCGGTGTGGCGTCTCATCACCGATCCCGCGCGCATGAACGAGTGGTCGCTCGCGGCCATCGCCCTCGACGACCCGGGCGAGGGAGGTCGCCCCGACGGCGTCGGCGCGCTGCGCTCGGCGACGGTGCGCTCGGGGCCCATGCGCTCGGTGCTGCGCGAGGTCGTCGAGGCCTCTGAACCGCCGTCGCGCATGGTGTATCGCGTGATCGCAGGGGTCCCGCTGCGCCACCACCGCGGCGAGATCACGCTCACCTCGGAGGGCGCCGCGACGCGGCTCGCGTGGGAGGTCGAGATGACCTTTCCCGTGCCGGGGCTCGAAGCGGTGACGCGGGCCTCGGTGGTGCCGCAGCTCGAAGAGAGCGTCGCGAGGCTCGCCGCCGTCGCGCGCGGCGCCGCCGAGGTCGAGGTCGCGCCCGACGCGCCCTTCGTTGACGACGTGGGGACGCTCGACGCCGAGGCCGAGGCGATCTGCGAAGACCAGCGCGCGCTGGCCGCGAGGCTTGAGGGGGCGGGCGATCCGAGGCACTGGTTCGCGCGCGTCTACAGCCTCGTGACGCGGTGTCAGCTCGACGCGGCGCGGAGCGGGCGCGTCACGCACCGGGCGTGGGTGCTGCGGCTGATCCCCGTGTTTCATCGGTACTACGTCGACAACCTGCGGCGCTTCGTGGGCGAACTCGACGGCGCCTGCGAGGCCCACTGGGTGATCGCGTTTCAGCGCGCCGTGCCGAGGCGCGGAGAGCGGCTCCTCACGACGCTGCGCGAGAGCTTTCGCGATGCCGTGCGGGCGCACATCGAGGGAGACCTCGCGCGCGCCCTCGCCGAGGTGCACGCGCGCTTCTACGCGGGGCGCTGCGAGCTCGTGCGCTTTCGCGCGGACTACCTGCTCATGACGCCGACGTTCCGCGAGGCGTCGGAGCGCTTCATCGACGCGCTGCCGAGGTCGTACGTCCCCATCGAGATGCGCCTGGCGCGGCGGTGGGCGCCCGCGGAGGCCGTCGACCTCGTCACGACGCGGACCTTCTACGACTACATCGGGGCGCGGGCGGCGGCCTTCGAACGCGCGCTCGTCCTCGCGGGGGAGCGGACGGCGCGGTAGCGCGCGATGGGTTCCTGCTGCGCGCGCGCGGTGGTACATCGCAGGGATGCGCCTCGCAGTGACGAGCGACCTGCACTACGACCCGCGCGGAGACCTCACGCCCCCCGAGCAGGTGCGCGCCCTCGCGCGGCGCATCGCGGACGAGCGCCCCGACGCCGTGGTGCTCGCGGGCGACCTCGCGCACGGCCTCGCGGCCTTCGACGCGTGCGTGGCGTGCTTCGAAGATGTGGGCGCGCCCGTGGCCGTGCTCGCGGGCAACCACGACGTGTGGCGCGACGAGGAGACGAAGACGGGCTCCGAGGCGCTCTGGTCGCGTCGCCTGCGCGAGGTGACGCAGGCGCGCGGGGCGCGCTGGCTCGAAGACGCGCCGCTGCGCGTGGGCGACGTCGCCGTGGTGGGGACGATGGCCTGGTACGACTACTCCGCGATGGATCCGACCGTGCGCGCGACGCCCGAGCAGGCCGAGATCATGAAGCGGATGTTCAACAACGACGCCGCGTGGATCGACTGGCCCTGGACCGACCGCGCGCTGGCGCGCTCCCTCGGCGACGCGATGATGCTGCGGCTCGCCGCGGTCGTGGCGGACGAGACCGTGCGGGCCGTCGCGGTGGTGACGCACGTCCCCGTGCTCGAAGCGCAGATGGAGCGGAGGTCCGACGACAGCCGCTGGGGCTTCTCGAACGCGTACTTCGGCAACCTCACGCTCGGGGCCCGCGTGATGGGGGCCGCGAAGCTCCGCGCGGTGGTGAGCGGACACACGCACGCGGCGCGACGGGCGACGCTCGCCGCGGTCGACGGCGGCGCGGTCGACGTGCGCGTCATCGGGAGCGACTACGGCGCGCCCGCGTATGTGATCGTGGAGGTGTGAGCTCGGGAGGCGCGGCCCGTCACGCGGAGCGCGCGAACTCGCGCGTGCGGGGGACCTGGAGCCGGAAGGTCGTGCCCCGGCCCACCTCGCTCTCGACGACCATGTCGCCGCCGAGGCCCTCGACGGCCTCGCGGACGGCGCTCAGGCCCACGCCGCGCCCCGAGATCTCGGTGACCTCTTCGACGGTCGAGAAGCCGTGCGCCGTGAGCAGCGTGAGCACCTCGTCGCGCGAGAGCGACGCCGCGCGCTCGACGCTGAGAAAGCCCCGTCGCACCGCCGCGTCGGCCACGCGGCGCAGGTCGATGCCGCGGCCGTCGTCGACCACCTCGATGCTCCAGCCCTGGTCGTTGGCGGCGAAGTTCAGCGAGAGGCGCCCGCGCGTGGCCTTCGCGCCGCGCTCCGCGGGCATCTCGAGGCCGTGGTCGAGGGCGTTGCGCACGAGGTGAGGCAGGCACCGGAGCACGGGGCCGAGGCGCTCGGGGTCGAGCGTCACGTCGGCGCCGCTCACTTCGAAGTCGACGTCCTTCGAGAGGCGGTCGCTGAGGCGCGAGACGGTGGCGCGGATGGGCCCCACGAACTCGCCCGCGGGCTTGCTGCGGATCTGCGAGAGGAGCTGCTGCACGCCGCGCTCGTCGTGGTGTCCGGCCTTCGCGACGATGGCCTCGATGTCGCGCTTCGAAAGCGTGTAGACGTTGCCCGCCTCGTCGAAGGGGTCGATGCCGAGCACGTCGCGGTGATCCGTGAGGAAGGTGCTGAGCGTGCTGGCGATGCGCCCGAGGCCCTCGCGCCCGATCGGCGCGCCCTCGACCTCGTGGCAGAGCTGCGCGAGGTCGTCGAGCCCGAAGGACCCCGCGTTGCCCTTGATCGTGTGCACCGCGCGGCGCACCCACGCCTCGTCGTGCTCGTCGAGGGCGTCGGCCGCGTCGGAGAGCATGCGGCGCGTGTCGAAGACGAACATCCGAAAGGCCTCGCGCTGCGTGAGGATCTGCACGAGCACCCGGTGCCTGCGCGCGTCGCGCTCCGCGGCCACCTGCGCCGTCACGTCGGTGATGGTCACCAGCACGCGCGCGACGGCGCCGCCCACGCGCACCACGCTGTACTCGAGGTGCAGCACGCGCCCCGACACCTCGGCGCGCGGCGGGAGCTGCGCCGTCGTGAGCTCCTCGGGGAGGATGTCGTCGAAGACCTGCCCCGCGGCGGCTTCGAAGTCGGCGGCCTTCACGTCGCTCCACCCGACGACGCGGGCGATGGGGGCGCCGCCGAGGGCGCGCGACGCGAGCAGGAGCTCGCAGCTCCGCGACCACCCGGGGTCGATGGTGAGCGACGGTCCGATGAGGAGGAAGCCCGCGCTCACGTGGTCGAGGATCGTGCGGATCTGCTCGGTGCGCGCGGCCACCTCGGTCTCGAGGCGCGCGCTGTAGCGCTGGAGCTCGCTGTTGCGCAGCTCGCTGATGGCGCGTCGCCGGTCGTTCTCGACGGCGCGCCGGTGCGCGGACTCGAGGCGCCGCTGGATCGCGGTCTTCTCTTCGCCCGCGTCGATGGCGCGGATGCGGCGCTTGAGCACGTCGGCGGTGCGCTCGGCGGCCTCGGCGCGCGTCTGCCAGGAGAGTTCGTTGCGGTTGTTCATGGGATGCGCCTCTGCGTGGGGTCAGGCCACGGCGTCGAGCCCGAGGGCCACGAAGGTCTGGTTGATGTGGAGGCCGTCGAGGGTCTCGCCGTAGGTGTCGAAGCCGATGGAGGCATCCGCGGCCCCGCGCACGAGCGCGCCGAGGGCCCCGTGAAGCTCGCGCTTCTCGGCCTCGAGCGCGCGCAGGATGCAGTTGAACGCGAGGAGGAACGCGGGCCTGCGGCCGCCGCGCGTGAACTGCTCGAGGTCGCCGCGGAGCGCGTCGACCATGTCGTGGTGCCCCGCGATGTCGAGCACCCAGCCTTCGTCGACGGCGCAGTAGAACGTGAGCGAGTCGTCGTCGTGGATGGTCTGCACGCTCCGCACGAAGCGCTGCCCCTGCACGGTGACCATCACGGGGTTGAGGAAGGTCGTGTCGCCGTCGAGGTGCTCGCGGGGGATGCCGAGGGCGCGCGCGTAGGCCTGCGCCGCGGGGTATCCGTCGAGCTCGTAGACGCGCCGCGCGGCGGGGTCGGCGCGCGTGACCGCGAGGGTGATGGGCCGCGTGGCGAAGTGCTGGTGCTTCACGATGCGGTAGAAGCCGGGCGGGCCGCGGCCCACGAGGAGCACCGCGGCGTCGGAGTCGACGCCCGCAGGGCCGTAGACCTCGGTGCGCGCGAAGGCGAGGTCGTCGCCCGCGGAGCCGCCCACGAGGGGCACGCCGTCGAGCGCGTCGGAGAGGGCGGCGACGACGGGCTCCTCGCGGCGCGAGAGTCCGTCGATGAAGAGCAGGGCCACGAGCTCGCGCGGCTCTAACTGCGCGGGGTCGACGTCGAGGGCCTTGAAGGCCCGCGCGACGGTGGCCTGCGCCTGTTCGGGGGTGAAGCTCGCGAGGCCGTGGAGGGTCTCCGCGGTCCAGCGGACGTGCGGCGTGACGAGCCCCGCGAGCACGAGGGAGCCGCGCCCGTGCTCGCCGTCGAGGTGCTCGCCGGTGCTGGTGCACCCCGCGATGAGCGACGAGGGGAAGCGTGCCGCGAGCGCGTCTCTCACGGCCTGCGGGCTCTGCCGCGTGGACGAGAACGCGAGCACGACGTTGGGGGTCGTCGCGGGCCACGCGCGCGTCGCGTCGGCGACCGCCTCCGCGGCGTCGACGAGCGTTGATCGACCTCGATAGGACTGCATGTTGGATGGGCTCCCGCGGGCGCACACGCGTCCGCTGCGTGAGCCGCCGCTCCGCCGTCAACGCGGCGTGCGCCGACGTGGAGGGGCGATCTGTGATGGGTGCTGTTGTGCAGCGCGCGTGCCGTGGCGTGCGCGTCTCGCGATCACCGCGCGCAAACGCGCAGCGGCTGCGAGGCGTCACCGCCGTGGCGCTCGCGGAGGGCGGAGCGTCAACGCGTCGGCGATGTGCGGGAGTCCGGGCTTCGGGGTCGCTTCGATCAGTACGTCATCGCGTCGCGCGCGGCGTTGGCGATGTCGTGGTCGGGGTGCTGCCCGAGGCGCGTGAGGATCTGCTGCACCTCGCGGTCCTTGTTGTGGTCGCGCAGGCCCGAGATGATGGCGTACACGGTGTCGTGGGGCGGGTTCGCGGCGAGCTTGTGCTGGTAGTACGCGACGAGCTGCCGCACGGGCATGAGGCGCGTGAGGCCGCGCAGGGCCTCGCGGCGCACCTCCTCCGACGGGTCGTTGTCGGCGCACCACTGCGCGAGCGGGAGGAACTGCGGGAAGCGCTCCATGTTGATGAACTGGAACGCGATGGCGCGGCGCACGTCCTCCGAGGGGTCTTGCAGGAGGCGCTGCACGATGGCCCACACGCGCTGCGCGGCGGCCTCGGGCTGCCAGTGGAGCACCTCGGCCACCTCCTTGCGGACGCGGTCGCTGGGGTTCTGCGCGTGCTTCTCGTAGACGCTGAGGGCGAGGTCTCCGTGGCCGCTGTGGTGCGCGAGGCCGAGGAACGAGATGCCCGCGGCCTGCACCTCGGGCGAGGGGTCGCGGTCGATCATGTTGGCGATGCCGTACACGATCTGCGCGTCGTCTTGATAGTCGGTGAGGGCGCCGATGGCGGCGGCGCGCACGGCGGCCGACTGCGGGTCCTGCACGAGCGTGACGAGGATCTCTCGCTTGCCCTGGAAGCGCTTCGACGCGTCGAAGCGAAGGCACCGCGCCACCTGCTCGCGCACGTGCGGATCGGGCATCTGCGCGAGGTGCTGCACCATCGAGAGGGCGCCCTCCTCGGCGAACTTGCACGCGGCGCGGATCACCTCGTCGAAGGTCTCGCCGTCGAGGCCCGGCGTGTTCGCCACGGCGTAGAGCGACTGGAGGTGCTGCGGCTGCACGCGGTTGTCGACGAGGTTGGCCCAGGTCTGCAGGGCCTGACGCCGCACGCGCACCGTCCCCGTGCGCATGTGGTGCGAGAGGAGGGGCTCGACCTCCATGTACTTCTGGCCGTCGGAGTAGCACTCGAGGAAGAGCTTGTAGAGCGCGTCGCAGAGGGTCTCCTCGTCCTGCGCGTGGAGGCCCGGGAACTGCGCGACGACCTGGTCGTAGGGGATCGAGCGGTGCTGGTCCTTGTCGGCGGGGAGGACCTTGAAATCAGCCTCGGCGCTCGGGTCCTTCACCGTGGGGATGTCGGCGACGACCTGGATCTTGTACGAGGTGTTGTGCGCTGTCGGGAGCGTGTCGTAGGGGATGGTGAGACGGAACGTGAAGGGGTACTGCCCGCCCGGCGCGAGGTCGAGGCCCGCCGCGAGCACCTGCTCGCCGATCACGCGCAGGTCGACCTTGGGGAGGCCGCCGTCGTTCGAAGACTCAACGCACACGTAGATGAGGTGCGCGCGGAGCTTCGAGAGCTTGAGCGGCTTCTTGCCGCCCGTGAGGAGCACGTTGCCGCCCACGACGCCGCCCGGCGACCCCGTGGGCCTGTCGAGCGAGAGCTGGAGTGAGGTGCCGCCACCGAACACGGAATCGAGGAGTCCCATCGCGCAATCTCCGGATAGAGGAGTGGAAGGCGCGAACGGAACGCCACCTCGCGGGGTCTCGTCAAGCTTCGAACCGACGCCGCGCGGTCACTCCCGCTCGGTCATCTTCACGGCGCCTTCGAAGACCACGCCCTTGTCGATGAAGACCTCGGCGGCGGTGAGGTTCCCGTAGACCTTCGAGGGCGCGTAGACCTCGACGGCGCTGGCCGCGCGCACGTCGCCGCGCACCGTGCCGCCTCGCACGATCAGCGTACCCACCTCGATGGTCGCGGTCACCACGGCCTCGTCTCCGACGATGAGAATCCCGTCGGAGAAGACCTCTCCTTCGAAGACCCCGTCGATGCGCACCTTGCCCTCGAACGCGAGCTTGCCCTTGAAGCGCGCCCCGCGCCCGAGGAGCGCGTTGAGCTCGCCCGCCGACGCCGCCTGCGCGCGCTCGCTGAGCGGCGCTGATCCCTCGTCGCTCACGCCTTCACCGCGCCCTGCGACGGGATCGTGAGCAGCGGCTCCGCGCGCAGCCGCGCCCACGCCACGAGCCCGAGGATCCGCGGCACCGTGATCACCGCGTCGCGGAGCCTCACGCCGCTGCGCTCGTCGGCGTACACGGGTCGCACGGTGACGTCGACCACGCGCAGCCCCGCGAAGGCCAGCGCGCCGAGGAGGTGGTTGGGATACCCGTAGCGCGTCCACATGCGGGCCACGTCGACGCGCTCGAGCACGCGGCGCGAGACGACGGTGTACCCGCACTGCGAGTCGCCGATGTGCGAGAGGCCCGTGGCCGCGCGGGTCATGGCCGAGAGGGCCACGTTGCCGATCCACCGCGTGAGGGGCATCGCGCGGAGGCAGTCGGGGTGACCGAGGCGGTTGCCCTTCGCGTAGTCCGCGTGACCGAGGGCGACGGGCTCGGCGAGCGCGGCGAGGTCGTCGGGGTCCATCTGTCCGTCGCCGGCCATGACGGCCGCGAGGTCGGCGCCGTCTTCGAGCGCATGGAGGTAGCCCGTGGCGATGGCGCCGCCGACGCCGCGGTTCTCGGTGTGGCGGAGCACGGTGACGCGCGGGTCGGCGCAGGAGGTGAGGTGCGCGGGGGTGTCATCGGTGCTCGCGTCGTCGACCACGACGCACGCGTCGACGAACGCGGGGAGCGTCGCGATCACCCGCATCACGCGGGCGCTGGTGTTGAACGCGGGCACCACCACCGTGATGCGCTTGCCGTGGAGCACGTCGAGAGCGCTACCGCGAAGCGACGCCTCCGCGCAAGACTGCGCGGGGGGTGAGCGGTCAGGGGAGCGGGTGGATCGGTGAAGACCCGGACGCGATCAGTTGGTGTCGCGCGCGGGGTTGGTGCTGCCCGTGAAGGTCGGGGCGTTGATGCCGATGCGGCCGACGCCGCCCGTGCCGCCGATGGTGCTCCCGCAGGTGGGCGAGCCGCCGCCCGCGCCGAGCGCCGTGATGCGGTTGGTGTTCACCGACGCCGCGGTGAGCACGACGATGCGCACCGCGCCGCCCGCGCCGCCGCCGCCGCCGCCCATGCCGCAGCCGCCGCCGCCGCACGCGCCCTGGTTGCCCGGCGATCCGGCCTCGCCGTCGGACGAGATCAGGGCCGAAGAGCCCACCGTGAGGGTCGTCACGCGGAGGAGCACGATGCCGCCGCCGTTGCCGCCGCGGCCGGGGTTTCCACCGTCCTCGTCGGCGCCGCCTTCGCCGCCGGCGCCGCCGAAGAAGAGCGAGGTGCCGAGGTTCGCCGCGCCCGTCGCGCCGCCCGCCGCGCCGCCGGGGATGGGGCACGCCTCGGCGCACGCGCCGCAGCCGCCGTTGCCGCCGTTGCTGCCGGCCGCGCCGTAGCCGCCGCCGCCGCCGCACGCGTCGTCCTGTCCCTGTCCGCCGCCGCCGCCGCCGGCGCCGTTGGCCGCGATGGTCACGCCGCCGAGGCCCGACGCGCTCTCGCCCTGAAAGCCTCGCCCGCAGCGGTAGAAGCACCCGTGGTTGCGCCCGCGGAAGCCGCGCGCGCTCATGGTGATCGTGCCGTTGATCGTCGCGTCCGACGAGTCGAACGCGAGGATGCCGCCGGTGGTGCCGTCCCACGCGGGCGCGGTGAGCGTGGCGCCCGAGGGGAGGTTCACGGTGGTGTACTCCTGCACCATGACGACCTGCGCGCCGCTCGTGAACGAGGCCGCGAGCGGTGCGGTGAGCGTGAGCGCGCTGCCCGTGGCCGAGGCGATGACCGCGCGCTGGTAGGTGCCCGCGCCCGCGCCCTGCGTCTGGTGGACGATCACCTGACGGCCCGCGAGGAAGGTGCCCGACACCGACGCGATGGCGAGGGTCATCGAGCCCGAGGCGCCGCTCGCCGCGGCGCGGACGTTGTTGATCGTCCCGCCCGCGGTGAGGGGGCCGTCGCTGCCGGTTCCGAACTGGCATCGCCCGGCCGAGCAGGGGACGCCCGCGCCGCACGAGGTCCCGCACGCGCCGCAGTTCGACGAGTTCGTGCGAAGGTCGACCTCGCAGCCGTCGGAAGCCACGCCGTTGCAGTCACCGAAGTTGGTGTTGCAGGTGAACCCGCACACGCCGCTCGCGCAGGTCGTGGTCGCGTTGGCCGCCGTGGGGCAGACGTTGCCGCAGCGCCCGCAGTTCGAGAGGGTGTTGGTGAGGTTGACCTCGCAGCCGTCGCTCGCGGTGGCGTTGCAGTCACCGAAGCCCGTGTCGCAGGCCGCGACGCCGCAGCGCCCCGTGAGGCAGAACTCCGTCGCGTTGGGGAGCGAGCACACCGTCCCGCACGCGCCGCAGTTGGTCGGATCGATGCTGGTGTTGGTGCACGCGCCCGAGCAGCTCGT
>JAXLYG010000057.1:0-72428 GCA_046351535.1 Polyangiales bacterium | reverse complement strand
CGACGACCGCGTTCGAGGCCCGCGTCGATCTCGCGCGCGTGCAGCGTGGTTCTGTTTGGTTCTCCGAGGCGGAGGAGCGCGCGACGCGTGGCGGACACGTCCGCGTCGATCGCTCGCGCAGACTCGGAGTAGCTGCCGGTGCGTGCGTACACCTCGGCCGCCCGCCCGAGCTGCTCAGGCGTGAGTGGGCTTCCACGGGGCATTGGGAGGGTTACGCGGCCTGGGATTCGAAGGCGCTGTAGAGCCAGCGTTCGAACGACGCGGCGTCGACGCAGAAGCCCTTGCGGCCGCGGCGCCCGGTCGACGGACGAGTGACACGAGGAACGAGCGGGTCGCGGTGCTGGAGCACCTCCCACGCGGCGCAGTAGCGCTTCGCGGTGGAGAGCGAGCACACGAGCCGGGCTGCGACGTCGAGGGCCGTCATGGTGTGGGCGAGGGGGAGCGTTCCGCCCGATGGCGGGCACACGTGTCCCCTCTGCAACAGGAGCTTTTCTGAGCTTTATTCGCGCGTCAAGTGAGCCATCACCGCCCGGCGCCGGAGGCTCTTGATTCGCACCGAGGCAACGCTTCCACAACTCACTGTTCGCACGCCGCGCACGGCTGCGACGGCAAAGAACATCTCTCCGCGCGGGACCGCGACGAGCGCCACGCTGCGAACACTGCTCTTCGCGCACCTGAACGGCGTGCACAGGGGCGACAACCACCTCCCACGCGCGAGGCGCGAGCGGTTCGGTCACCAGTCGCGGCGCGGATCACACGCGAGCCTCGCGAAGCCTCTCGCCCTGCGACTGCCACCGCCCGGAAAGAGGATGATCGCACCGGTGGGCGTCGCGACGATCTCAGGTCGACCCGAGGAAGGGATGCCGTCAAGCCCCACCGCCGCGTCTGCGATGGGCATCGCCGCCGCTCGTGGAAGGCCGTCGAGGTCGAGCACATTCAACACGAGTCGTCGCGACGAACCAGATCCCGTCATGGCGGCGACGAGCACGTCCCCGAAGGCGACCGCTGCGCTCGGCGACCAGATTTCTGAAGAGAGGGCTCTGGGGGCCTCGAGCGGGCGTCCGTCCGACGCGATCGGAGCCACGACGACGTTGGGGGTGCCCGCCGCGTTTACGCTCGACCAGAGCGCAATGAGCCTGTCTCGCGTGGGCGCCACCACGCGCATGACGCTGTACGGCGCGGCGTGCTCGTCGAAGATGGCAGCGGTCGTCGTGGCCGGACTCCCGTCGTCATTGAACCGTCGGACGCGTCGCACCCGAGGGACCCAGGTTTCCAGGTGGCCGTCCCAGGTCACAATGGAGCCGCCTGGCAACCCCATGTATTGGATGCTCTCGGACCCCTCCGGGATGTCGAGCAATTGCGTCGCGGTGTTTCTGCCGCTCGTGTCGATCTGAATCGCGCGGAACTGACCTTCCACCAGCGCGAGGTAGGAATAGCCATCCCGTGTTGCCACCAGGTTGGTCGTGTAGGCCCCAGTCGGCGGTGTCACGGCGACGCTGCTTTCGATCGCGCCCGTCGGGCCGAGGATCAGGACCGTGCGAACCGCACCGTTCACAATCAGTCCGACTGCGACGCGGTCTGTCGACGCATCGATCGCAAACGTCGCGCCCGGTCCGCGCCCAAAGCCCGAGTAGAACGGAACGCTACCGAGTAGCGACCCGTCGGGTGCGAATCGGTGCATCGAGACTCCCCAGTACGACGGCGCGCTCGGGTAGAGACACGTCTCGATCGCCCACACGCCTTCGTCTCTGGCGAGCGCCGATGTGAAGTTGCACTCCACCGCGCGCTCGTTTTCCGGGAGGTCCACCACTGATTCGACGCGCCACGAGCACGGTCCAGAAGGAGCGTCCGAGAGGACGAGATCCTCCGCCGGTCGCACGTCGAGGGTGGCGCGGACGTCGATCGATGCGCTGACATCGAACGAACCGTCGTCGTGGGTGGCGCTCCCATCGCTCGCGGCGTCGAGGGCGTTCGACACCGCTTCCTCGTGGGCGTCCGTCGAGGTCTGGTCCCGCGGCTCGACGAGGTCGTCGGGCGTGGCATTCGGCAGGTCGTCGTGGGGCGCATCGTCGACCGGGCTTGCGTCGCGGGAAGCGGCCGGGGGTGCAGGTTGACACGCTGCAAACCACCACGCACAGATCAGCAGCGCCCGCATCGGTCACCTCGCGAAGTGATGCTCGCACGGCTCGGTGTTCGACTCCACAAGGCCCGTCACATCGTCATCCCGCCATCAGGGGGGCACGTCGATGCGGCCTCGTCGATCGGCGCGCGACGCCGGGGTTCTGTGTCGGCCCACCGGACGATTGCACGGTGCCTTCTCTCGCGCGTGCGGCTGCGTGACGTCCGTCTACGACCGTCATGCCCGCCGGTCGGAGCCTCACCCGAGCGACGCGCCGAAGCGCTCGGAGGAGAGGCCCGTGAGCGTGACCTGACGCGTGAGGGGACGCGTCGCGTGGCCGAAGAACACGCGCACGACACCGAGCGACGGATCACCCGCGGCGATGTCGTCGAAGCCGTCGCCGTCGAGGTCGCCCGTGCCGATCACCGCGCCTGTGGCGCGAGACCACGCCGCGTCGACGATCGCGTCGGGCGCTTCGACGAAGCCGCCCGCGCCGCCGCGGTAGAGCAACGCGCGGCCCGTCGCGGGCAGCGGCAGCAGCGCGTCGGCGTAGCCATCGCCGTTGACGTCTCCCGCGGCCACGAACCGCGCCACGGTTCCCACGGGACCCTCGATCGGCGTCGGAAGGTCCGAGAGCGTCGCGCTTCGGTAGACGAAGGCGCGCCAGCTCGGCGTGCGCGCGCCGACGAGGAGGTCACCGAGGCCGTCGCCGTCGATGTCACCGAGGCCCGTGAGCCATGCGCCGAAGCCAGTCACATCGGGTGGACGCGTGAGCGCGGCGGTGCGCGTCAAGCTCGACGTCGAGCCGTAGTAGAGGGTCGCGCGACCGAGCGAGGCGTCCGCGGAAGGAGCGCCCACGAGGACGTCTTCGAAGCCATCGCCGTCGACGTCCCACGCGGCCGAGACCGCCGCGCCGTGCTCGCTGCCCACCTCTCCGTAGGTGACCATCTCCGGGGTGGACGTCCCTTCGAGCGAGCCGGGCCGCACGGCGACGTGGTTCGCGCCGGCGTCGCCGTACGCGAAGTCGGCGAAGCCGTCGCCGTTGACGTCGCCGACGCCCGCCCAGACGTTCGCGTACGAGAGCCCGCTGTCCCACAAGCGCGCGACGATGCCATCCCCCCGAAGTCGGTGGTCGGTGTACGACGAGGGCGCGCCGTACGCGCCGACCATGGCCTCCGCGACGCCGTCGCTGTCAAAGTCTCCTCCGAACGCGAGGCGCGCTCCGAAGCCCATGACCGACGGCGGTCTCACCTCGATGGGATCACCAGGGCCGAGGCCCGATCGCCCTCGCCAGAGGGTCACGAGCGATCCGCCGGGTGCGCCGACGAGGAGGTCCGCGAGGCCGTCGCCCGTGAGGTCGTGGAGCGTCCCGATGACGCTGCCGGTCGCCCCGCGCAGGCGGCTCACGGCGAAGGCTCTCGTGGCGCTGTAGACCTCGATGGATGGATCTCCAACGCGCCAGAAGAGCAGCCCCGCGGGGAGGTCCTGGCTCGCCGTGACGCTCGTCGTCGCGCTCTCGAAGCTCGCCACCACGCGCGCGCAGCGCGAATCGGCGCAGACCTGAACGCGCGCCATCGTCACGCCCGACGGCGTCCACCGGAAGGTCGGACGCGCCGTCGCGTACCGGGCGCCGAGCGCGGGCGAGCGCGGCGCGGGGAGGCACCGCCCTGAGACGCACTGCTGCCCCGAGGCGCACGCGTTCCCGCACGCGCCGCAGTTGCGCACGTCGCTGTCGAGGTCATGGCAGTAGCCGTAGCAGAGGACGCCCCGCACGCCGGGGCACTGGCACGCGCCGTCGACGCACGCCGACGCGCTCGTCGGACAACTCACACCGCACGCGCCGCAGTTCGAGAGGCTGCTCCGGACGTCGACGCAGACGCCGCCGCAGTACCACTCCGTCGCACGCGGGCACGCGCAGACTCCGTCCCTGCACACCTGACCGGGGCTGCACGCATGACCGCAGTCGCCGCAGTGCTGCGCGTTGGTCGCGAGGTCGGTGCGGAGGCACACGCAGGCGCCGCCTCGACAGCTCGCTCCGCGGGTGCAGACGTTCCCGCAGGCCCCGCAGTTCGTCTCGTCGGAGGAGAAATCCACGCAGGCGCTCGCGCAGAGCGTCAGGCCCGGCGCGTCGCAGCGACACCAGCCGCCCACGCAGGAGGTCCCCGCGCCGCAACGCACGCCGCAGTTGCCGCAATTGTTGTTGTCGGTGTTCCGATCGACGCAATCTGAGCCGCAGCGGGTCTGAGTGACGAGGGGGCACTGACACACCCCCAGGGCGCAGATGAGCCCGGTCGCGCAGGCGTTGCCGCATCGGCCGCAGCTCGTGCGATCCGAGCGCACGTCGATGCATCGTCTGGAGCACTCCGTCGCGCCGACCTCGCGGCACCGACACGCGCCCTGCGCGCAGACCTGATCGGACCTGCACTCGTTGCCGCAGGCGCCGCAGTTCTGGGGGTCCGAGAGAGTGTCGTCGCAAGGTTTGGCGTCCGCGACATACGCCGCGTCTCCTGCGTCAAAGGCCGCGGTGACCGGCGGCGAAGGGTCGTCGGTGCACCCCGCGAGCAGCGAGAGCGTGAGGAGCGCCGCGATCGGTCGGAGGCTCATGATCATTCTCCGTCAACAGGCGGCTCAGAGCGATTCGAGCCACGCGACGAGGTCGTCGAGCTCCGAGGGAGAGAGCTGTGCGGTGTGTCCGTGGCGCTCGCCTCCGCCGCACGCGCTGAAGCGACCGCGGACCGTGGCCGCGCAGCCGTCGTGCATGTAGGGCGCGCGCCGCGCGAGACCGAGCAGCGAGGGAACCTGGAACGCCCTGCCCGTGCCCACGTCGACGGTGGCGTTGTTGGTGAGGCGCGGCCCTGCGTGGCAGCTCGCGCAGCCCGTGTCGGCGCGTTCGAAGATCGCTCGTCCGCGATCGAGCGCGGCGACGTCGACGGGCGCCGAACGGGGAGGCGCGGGGAGCGCATCGAGCCACGCGCCGAGGTCGTGGACGCGTCCGTCGTCGAGGGCCGCGCCGCCCATGCGACGCACGAAGACCTCGTCGACGAGCGCGCGCATCGTGGGGAGCGCGCCGTCCCAGTGGAAAGGGGCCGTCGCGAGCACGCCGCCGCGGAGGTCGGGCGTGCGTCGCATGCCGCTCCCCGTGAGGCGCCACGTGTGTCCGTCGTCACCGCCTTCGGGGTGACACGACGCGCACGCGATGAACTGCGGAGTCGAGGTGTGAAAGACCTCGTAGCCCACGTCGTCGAGGAGGCCCGACGAGAGCGGAACGGAGACGTGGTTGTCGTTGAGCGCGTCGATGTTGAGGGTCACCGGCTCACGCAACAACGTCAGCAGGCCGTGCCTCGCGCTCGCCGCGAGCGCGACGACGTGACCTCCGCCCGGGGCCTCACGCGTGGTGGCGCATGCGCCAGAAAAGGTGCCAGTCGAGGGGGAGGTGAACACGATCGACGGCGCGGGCGAGCGGCCCGCGGAGAGCACGACCAGCTCCCGGTTGAAGACGGCGAAATCGACGGGCAGCACGGCGCCCGGGATCCAGGGCGTCGCGACGGGGTTCCGGCCCGGACGGAACATGGTGACCTGCGCGGGCGCCATCCCCACGGCGCACGAGGGCTGCGGCGCGTAATAGGCGGGGCGCATCGACGACGAGGACGACGGCGACGGGATGTCCTCGCGCTGATGCACGACCGCGACGCCGTCGAGGTAGGGGATCATCCGCCACGCGACGTGCGCCTCGCTGCCGTCGGTGGCTGACGGACGTATCGTCCGCTCGACGGCGCCCTCGCGGTTGACGACGATCACCTCGGCCTCGCGAAAGCGGCTCACCCAGAGCGCATCTCCGACGGGCGCGACGTCGCGCAGGTCGGGGTCGAGGCGCAGCGCGCGGAGCACGGTGAGACGCTGCGCGTCGAGCGAGACGAGCTCTCCGCCCGCGCACGCGACGTGGAGACGCTTGTTCGCGCCGTCGTACGCCACACCGCGCGGCGCGGGGCACACAGGGACGCGCGCGACGAGCTCACCGGTGACGGTGTCGATCTGCGCGATGGCGCCGCCGCCACGGAGCACCACGTAGACCACGCCGTCGCGGCCTTCGACGGCGCGCCCCGGCTCGTCGCCCGCGCGGAGGTCGATCGAGAACCGCAGCGCCTGCCTTTCGAGGTCGACCCCGTGGACACGGTCGAAATCAGGGTCCGCCGCCACCGCGGTCCGATCGTCGCGCGTGACGAGGAGCGTGCCCCCCGAGAGCGGTGGCGGATGCTTGCGTGCGGTCGTCGCGACGACCACGCCGGAGCGAGGCGGCATCGACGGCGGACCAACCACGGCGGACGAGGGCGGCGAGTCCACGGTCGACGCGTCGACGGCGAGCGTGGGGGAGGGGGCCGTGGTCGACGGCTCGTAGCAACGCGTGAGGGACGCGCAGACGAGCGCCGCATGGAGCGCGCGTGACGTGTGGGAGGGGTGCTTCACGGTTCGCCTCGATGCGCCGACGCGGGTGCGCGCCCCGACGTGCGACGCGGCCGCTAGCCACACGTCGCGCCGCGAGATCTGACGTGCTGCTCACACCGCCCCTGACGCGCCCACTCTGATGCGACCCCATCGCACGCCGTTCAAGACGCCGACGAGAATCGACTCACCCCGCTCTCGCGCGCGAAGACGCGTCGGCGGCGCCATTTCGCGACGTTCACGGCCTCGCGGGGCTGCGCGGCTCGGATCGCCTGGGAGGTTGAGGTCATCGCCACCGCGCGAAGGAGCGTGGCGGCGATAGATGCGCCGCGGCTGATCAGCGATCGATCCAGTCGGGCAGCTCGATTTCGCTCTCCTCGACGCCGAAGGCGTCGCGCTCGACCTCGTGGAGGTTGTCCACGTAGCGCGGCAGCTCACCCTCCCGCGCGTCGCCGAGAAACCCGTCGACTGCCGAAAGAAAGCGCGCGATCAGTCGATCGTGGGAGACGTGTCCGGCGCTGATCATCGCGTCGATGTCGCTCCGGTCGTTCGCGCTGAACCGTGTGAGCTTGCTCACGACGACGTCGACCACGTCGAGCGCACGAATGGAGACCGCGGTCGGAGCGCCCGGCAGCGCGACCCGGTTCCACGTCGGGGGGTGGGGCAGAAAGGGGATCCCGTTGGGCACGATCTGAACGTGGAGCTTCCAGCGCGCGGCGAGCGTGGTCCCTGGCCCCGCGAGCTCGAGCAGGTGCGCGCGTGCGGCCTCGTTGAGGTCGAGCGTCTGGAGCACGTCCGCGTCGCGCGTCCCGCGGGCGAAGTCGACCTGCACGGCCAGCGCGGTCGCGCCGAGGATGTTCAATGTGACCGGCCGCTCAGCCGGACCATCGGCTCGCAGCTCCGCGAGGAAGAGTTCAGCGTGCTTCACGTGTGCGGCCTCTCAACGCTTCGAGGAAGTCATCGCTGCTCAATCGCGTCACGATGCGCCATCGGCGCGCAGGCGCGGACGCGCTGGCGAAGATGGGCTCGGCGGACTTGAGGCTCCGCACGTCGACGTCGAGCACATCGAGCGGAGCGGTGTCGGTCGGCAGCGGGATCCCCGCGGAGCCGAGGAAGAGGTCGAGGAGCATCTTCGCCCGCTGCGCGTGACGGCGGTCTGACAGCGCCGCGGGGGCGTCCGCTTCGAGCGCTGCGCGGACGCTCTCGGCGAGCCACGCGACACGTCTCTCACGGCCCAGCCGCGCGAGTTGGGAGGCCACCTCCGCGAGGTCGATCTGGTTCGCGCGCGCGACCAGCACGGGCGCGAGCGCCGCGACGTGCCGCGGCGACTCCGGGTTGCGCAGCACCGCCGCGACGAGCGCCGTCGGCGACTCCAGCTCACTCGGGACGATCGCTCCCGTGGGCGCGAGGTGAGCCGCGCCGTGCCGCGCCAACGCGCTCTGCAGTACGGCCGTGGCGTCGCTCGCGCGCGAGGGCGCGAAGTGCTCGACGCCCACGTTGAAGAGCTCGAGAATCTCGAGGAACTGCTCCGCCGTGAAGGAACCGTCGCCGCGCTCGATCTGACTGAGCCTGGGCTGCGAGAGCTCGAGCCGTCGCGCGAGCTCGGCCTGCGTCCAACGTCGCTGACGTCGGAGGTCACGCACACGCGCGGCGATTGAGGATCGAGATTCCAATGTTATGTAGATATATTAAGTAACGAATATTGAGATTTCAATGCTTGAATTGGTCCGCGAATATTCAATGACGTGTTCCCTGTTAAAAATACCAGAATCGACGAATCTTGTGGCGGAAGGTCGGCGTCCAACTGCTCCGCGCTCGGGCACCGGGGCGGCGCAAGGACGCGCGTTCGCTGGCGCGCCCGGTGACGTCCCTTCGTCACGCGTGGCGGATGTCCGCCGCAGTTCCGCGCCGATCACCAGGCGTTCCGCGATCGGACGTCAGCGTGCATGGAACGGCGCGATACCCCGGCTGCGGCGGACGGTCGAGGAGGCGAAGAACCCGCCGCAGCGCTCTCGCAGGTCGCAGCGCGTGCACGCGTCGACGTAGACGTTCTTCCAGTCCGAGATGCTCTTGCGAGCGAACGGGTGGAGCGCCTCGTCAAGCGTGCAGAGCGTGTGGTTGTAGATCGAGACCGACAACCCCGCCCGATGCAGCGCGAGCGCCGCCTTGACGAGCGGGGGCTGGTAATCCACGGGATCGATCCAGAGCGCATCGAGGTTCGATCTCGCGTAGCCCACGAGCTCGAGGCCCATCAGCGCCACGTGATCGACGAACGTGAGGTTCCTCGCGACGAAGCGCGCGAACTCGGGGAGGCGACCGACAGTCTCGCGGTGCATCACGAAGCGCACCCTCGACGCGGACCCCGGCGCGCTTCAGCTCGAGGATGCCTCGCACGGTCTCGTCGAAGGCGCCCCGCGCCTGCACGACGTAGTCATGCTCTTCCGCGAGGTCGGAGTAGACGGGCACACCGACCATGAGATCGTGGTGTCTCAACGCGCCGAGACCACGCGCGAAACGCGGATCAGAGAAGCGACGTCCGTTCGAGAGCACGTGGACGGCCGTCGAGGGGAGGTGATCACGAAGCGAGCGCACGAGGTCGAGGAGCCGCCCCCCGAGGAGCCCCGGCTCCCCACCGGTGATCCCGATCTCCGTCGCGCTCGACGAGATGAGCGGGATGGCCTCGAGCAGCTCGTCGACGAGCCACCCGTCGTCGCGCGCCTTCGGCGGCTGCGAGCACATGACGCAGCGGTTGTCGCAGCGCTCGGTGACGAGCAGCGAGTTCGAGCGCGACTTCGCCCGGTACAGAGCCGAGAGCTCCCCTCGCCGAGGCTCGATGCGCACGACGTCGCCGGTGCTGAGGTACGCGTGATCCGAGCCCAGGAGGTAGACGTCTCGCCCCTTGATCTCCGACGGCCGATCCCGCACGAGCCGGGCGCGAAACCCATCGGCGATCCCGCGTGTGGCGCCGTCCGAGAGCAAGATCAACTTTTCCGTGTCGGCGGTCGGAGGCGCGCTCTCGCCGGTCCACACTACGCCGATGAAGGAGGTCTCGGAGGTCGGAGCGAGCGCCTTCAATCCGGGCGCGGAGAGCTTTACGAGCATCGGCTCACACCCAGGTGAGGAGGACGTCGCGCGCTGCCGTGTCACCTTCGAGCAGCGCGAGCACATGACGCAGGGCGCCCATCTGCTTCGCGCAGAAATCGCTGAACGCCTTGTGGCCGAGCGCGTCGCCCTGCGACACGCGGTGGTAGACGGGATCGGCGCCGCACCAGGGGAGGAACGCGCAGTCTGAGCAACCCGGCGCGCTCTCCAAGAGGCTCTCGGCGAGAGGGTCCAGGAGCGCGGGAGAGGTCATCATCGCCTCGTAGGTGTCCGTGTCGAGGTGTCCGAGGCGAAAGCTCTGATCACCCATCTCAGCGAGCATTCGCCCCTCGTCGGATGCGTAGACGGCACCGTCGTAGTTGTAGACGAGCGCGCCGATGCCGATCCCCGCTGGGGACTGCAGATCGACGTAGGAGGCACCCATCGGCGCGAGGATCTTCTGCAGCAGGATCGAGGTGAAGTCCTCGCGCAGGGGGTACCCCGCCGCGTTGACGCGAAGCACCCGCGCGAGCCCGCGACGGTAGAAGCGCAGCCAGTCATCGACCGCGTACCTGCGGACGAGGCTCTTCGCCGCGAAGCCGTAGGGGCTCAGACTGCGGAGGAAGATCCCTCGCAGTTCGAGTCGAACGTACTCGTCGACGATCTCCTCGACGCGGTCGAGGGATGCCGGCGTCGTTGTCATGAGGGCCGAGACCCGGTCGTGACCGAGCGCCTCGCGGGCTCTCTGCATGGCCCTCACGGTGCGCGCGTGGCTCCCTCCGTCGCGCGTCGGTCGCTGCGCGTCATGGAGGTCCGCGGGGCCGTCGAGAGAGGTCGAGAGATGGACGTCGTGCCGCTTGCAGAACGCCAACGTCTGATCGTCGAGCCGCGAGAGGTTCGTCGCGAGGACGAACTGCACGTTGCGATCCTCGCGCTCGTTCCTCTGTTCGACGCGCTCCACGATCTGCGCGACGCGCTCGAAGTTGAGCAGCGGCTCGCCGCCCTGAAACTCGATCTTGAGGTTCTTGTTGGGGCTTCGAAACACCAGCTCGACCGCCTTCTCGGCGTGCGCGCCGGACATGTCGAAGTCTCCCGCGTCCTCGGCGCGCCTCGACACCTGGCAGTACTGGCACGAGTGGTCGCAGCGCAGCGTGACGACGAAGAGGTGGAGCCCCGTGAACGCCGCGAGGTGTTCGGCACGGCTCCGGACCTTGAGCGCGAGGAGATCGAACGCGACAGAGTCCTCCGCGTCGTAGAGGAAGTGCCGCGACTTGAGCGTCCGGTAGGCATCCGATCGCGGGTCGAGGCGCCGCTCCGCGAAGTCGACCAGCGAAGCGCGATCGAGCCGGGCGTACTCTCCGACGTCGTTCGTGAGGAGGTACGTCTCGCCATCGAGGCGATCGAAGCGAAACGGCAGGAGCCGGTATCCAGCAGCGGGCGCGAAATGGGTACGCGACGCGAACGTGGTCATCGTCAGGGCCGCGGCGTGAGCCCGGTGCGAGAGAACGCGAACGCGAGGAGGAGCGCTCTCACCGACTCGGTCTCGCCGCGCACCTTCTCACGGAGTTCATGGTCGAGAAGCTCTTGATAGAAGGTGCGCGCGACGTCCAGCGCCTCCCGCTCAGAGACCGTCGTTGGGAACGTGAGCGTCACGCCGAGCAGGTCACCGCGGAGCTCGCCGAGCATCGCGGTGCAACGTCGCGCCATTCGATACGCGACCTTCTGCACCGCCGTGAGGCGGTACACCCGAAGGTCGACGTCGAAGCGCACCGCGCCGTCGCGAAACGTCGGCGTGTCTGTTCGGGGGGCGTCGTCGCTCATGGGCATTCGCATCGGCCTCGCACGATCACCACGCGATCGTGACGACGCCGGTCTGCCCTTCGAGGATGGTGATCGTCGTGGTCGAGGTCCCGACGTAGGCGTTCTCGACTCGCACCTGATGTGTCCCCGGCTGGAGCGTGAGCGTGCGCGTCGAATCGTGACCGACCGGCCGACCGTCGAGGAAGATCTGTCCGCCGGGATACGCCACGAGCGAGACGTGCGCGGGCCTTGGTGGACGAGGGGCGGGGGGCGGCTCGTCGGGAGCAGGCGTCCACGAGGAGTTCGACCACCGGTCTCGACGGGGGGGCGGGTAGGAGCCTGAGAAATGGCTGCGGCCGGTGCTCGACGAGGCGTGGCTGCTGTGTGACCTGTGGGAGCGGTGTTGTCCCAGAAAAGCCATCTCGCTCGCATCGGGCGGAGTGAGCAGGAGATCGCCGTCCTCGTCGCGTTCGTCCGACGGGCGCCGAAGCCCTCGATCGAGCGCCTTTGGTAGCGCGTTCCCCGATGCCTCCGCTGCCTCAACGACGCCCAGCAAGATCGTTCCCAACAAGACGAGCGGAGACGGAGGCCCCTTGTGCACGCGGCATCGTCTTCGCAACGGCGCGGTGAAGTCAAGCGCGCGTACGACGCGGTGGACGCTCTCGCGCGAGGTTGCGTACCATCGCGCGGATGGCAGCGGGCGAGGACTTTGACTTGTCGGGGGCTGGGGGTACCGCGGTCCGCGAAGCCTTTCGTCTGTGGTCGCGCTCGATATTCGGCGCGCCTATGCGCCTCGAAGAGCAGATCACCGGCGCCGCGGCACGCGAAGAGACCGTCGTTCGCGTGCTGACCAGCGTCGCGAGGCGAGAGCTGTTCGAGCAGCGCCTCCCCGCGGAGCACGGGGCGCAGGGGACTGCCGCTGTCGATGCGTGGAGCATCGACCCTTTCGCGGTCTCCCTCGAAGAACTTCGCGCTCGCACCGCGCGGATTGACGCTTGCGTCGCGTGCTACGGGACCGCGCGCGTCTCGTGTCCGGCGTGCGCGGGGAGCGGGCGGCAACGTTGCGCGGGATGCGGCGGGAGCGGCCACATCATGCGCTACTACAAGAAGTCGAGTCGGCTCATCCAATGCCCTGATTGCAGGGCGCAGGGCACCGTCTCGTGTTCGACCTGCGCGCGCGCGGGGACGGTCGTCTGCGGAGCGTGTTCGGGCAGCGGGAGACAGCTCGTGTGGTGGGCGTGGAAGGAGACGACGCACCGTACGGTTCGCTTCTCGGCGGAGAGCCCCGCGCTGCTCGCGCACCCGATCTTGCGTGAGGACCGCCCGTTGCGCGCATCGGACGTCACCGCGTTCACGACGAATGTCGGCGTTGAGTGCGACGGCGTGATCCCCGAGGGCCCGCTCGCGTCGGCCGACGCTGCGTGGCGAGTGCAGCTCACGCCGCACGCGACGGCGCCGTACGAACGCATCTTGTACCAGCAGTACCTACGCCTCTCCATCCCTTGTTGCGACGTGTCCTTCGAGATGTGCGGTGCGAAGGGGACCGTCGTGCTCTCCGGCGCGCACCTCATCGGCGCGCGAACCCCCGACGCCTTGTGGCCCATCCGTCGTCGTCTCAGGTGGTGGCCAGTCGCGGGGATTCTCTTGTGCCTCTTCGGGGCCTGGTTCAGCGGGGCGCTTCACAATCCGACGGCGTACTTTCGCGACGTCAACGACGTGATCGACGGTCTCCTCTTCGTGTCGGCCACCGCGGCGATCGTCTCGGCTGGCGGGCTGCTTCGCGGGTGGCGCCCTGGATTTCGTCGCTGGCCGATGCGGAACCTGGAGCGTGCCGCCCTGGCCGTGACGGTGGTCAGTCTCGCGCTCGTGCCGACGGTCCTGTTCGCGGCGCGTCCGACGACGGCCGAGGCTCGCGCTGCCATCGCCCGAGGTGATCTCGCAAACGCTCGACTGGTGACGGACGCGCTCGTCGCGACCCATCCCTCCGGCGAGGTCATGGCGCTCCTCGATGAGCTCGAGCTGACCGAGACGCGTGCGCTCTCGGGGGACGCACTGCTCGCGAAGCTCGACGGGGTCGCGTCGCGGGGGGGCGCACGCGCGCAAGAGGCCGCGGCCCTCGCGAGGCGGCGTCGCCTCGACGACGCGCGCGCCGCCCTCGTGGCGCACCAGCCCACGGCCGCGTTGGCGCGCCTCGATCACGCCTCGCTCTCGCGCGACGTCGACGCGGCAGAACTCCGAGCCTCTGCCGTCGATGCGCAGCGCGACGCCTGCAGCGACGAAGCGTGTCGGTATGACGCATCGAGGAGCGCCCTCGCACTCCACGCGACGCCCGCGCGCGCGGCGGCGGCCGCAGCCTCGAAGGCGCGGCTCCTTCAGGCCCTCGCGGCGCGAGATCGGCGAGAGGACACCCTCGACGATGTCCGAGCACTGCGCGCTCTGGCCACGCTCTCGAGGCGCGCTTCCGAGATCCGTGACGACACCGAGATCGCAGAGGCCGCGCGTGCGACCTCCGCGTGGGTCGAGTCTCAACGCGCTGCGATCGCGCTGCTCGACGCGCCCATCGCGGCGGTCGACGACATCCTCGAGCGACCCGCGAACTCAGCTTCTGGTACGGGGTGGCCCGACCTCGCGGGCGTCGCGGTCTTCGCGGCGGACGAGGGAGGCCGATGCAAGGGTCTCTACGCCATCGGTGCGGTCCCCGGTGCGCGAGAGATCGCCCCGCGGGTGGCAGGCGCGCAGCGGCTCCTCGCACAGGCGACCGGACACCCAGACGCGCGGATCGTGCCGAGGAGAACGTCGGCGCGCGTCGACGAGACGTCGACATGGCGGGAGGGCCGCGCCAGGGTGGTCGCACGGTGGCATGGAGAGAGCCTCGTCGAGTTGAGGATCGGCGAGGTCACGCCGTGAATCGAGCTCGTCAGGCGCGACGTCGCACCCACAACACAAGCTGCACGGACGAGTCGCACGATGCCCGATGAACCTTCGCTGGACGTCTATCTCGAACCGCTCGTCGGGAGCGACGACGCGCCTCAGGAGGGGGAGCGCCCCTACATAGAGCCCGCGTATCTCGAACCCATCGCGGTCGAGGAGCTCGACGACGCGCCCCGATCGTCTTCCGCGACAAAGAAGAAGAAGGTCCGCGCAGGCGAGCGCGGAGCACCCGAGATCGACGTCGTATGGGATGCCGTCCTCGCGGCGCTTCCGAGAGGCGGACCGCTGCTGGTCTCGCTCTGGCCGGACGTCACGCCTGCGGCGCTCTTGCGCGAGCCGCCGTCGCAGGAACGCTTCACCGAGCGCTGCGCCGACGCGACGCGGGCCCTCGACGCGATCGCGCGCAAGGACGCCGAGGCTCGCGCGAAAGCCGAGGTCGCGCACCGAGCACTTCAGCAACGCCTCGCCGCGTCGGGCGCGTCGGGGGACGCGCTCGACGTCGAGCTCCGGGCGCTTCGCGACGCGCAACTCGCCGACCTCTCTGGCGCGCTCAAGGTGATCTCGGCGGGCGCTCGCACCCTCGACGCCGATGACGTACGTCGCATCGACGTCGCGGCCAGGGATCGCGGCCTCACTCCCGACGACGCCCTCGCGCTCGCTCGGTCGGAGGGCTACGACGTCCGCGTGTCGGAGAGCGCTTGGAGCCCGCTCGACGCACTCCCTGGCGGACCGCGCTCGATGGTCGCCGCCGCGGCGTTGGTGTTGCGACACCAGATGGCGACGCTGCGCGCGTTGCGGGACGGGTCCATCGAGGCGCTGGATCAGCTCGAACGATGGTCCAGACGACGCGCTGACCGCAGTCCGCGACGCGCGACGAGCCCTGGAGCGAGGCGACCACGAAGTCGCTCGCGTTGCATCTCACGGCCTGGGCGCTCGGGGGGCGTGACCTCGTGACGTCGCAGGGAGTGACGCTCTCGACACCCGAAGAGATCGTGGTGAAGCTCCGTGATCGTCAGCTCGATCAGGAGGCTGTGGCGACGCTCGCGCGCGACGGGGCGCTTTCGAGGTGGCTTCGGCTGATGGGGAGGCCAGGACCGGCCGCCGCGGCGGAACTCCTTGCGCAGGGATCGCCGTCGGGGATGCGTCGGCTCGGCTGGTCGCTGGGGCAACCCTTCTGGATCCGTGAGCGCTCGTTCGCGGATCCGAGCGCGCTCGCGAGGGAGGCCGTCGGATCGCTCGACCTCCGTGGTTCTCTCGCGGAGAGCTTCAGGTCGGGCGACCTCCTCGCGTGGATGGAGTCGCTGCCCCCCGCGCTTCGCCCCGAGATGTGGATCACCGTATTTCGTACGGCGGCGGAGCGGGCGGCGGAGGATCAGCTCCCGCTCTGGTCGTGGGCGTATCGCGTCGCTCAGCAGCGGAGCCTCACGCTCCAGAGCGGGCGCGGGCGTCTGGTGACGCTCACGAGCCTCGACCAGCTCAGAGTCACGCAGCAAGTCGCGGACGTGTGGGACGGGCTCAAGGTGGCGCTTCGCACGGGCGAGCTCCAAGGCTGGCTCGCGGTTCATGGATTCGAGACCACGCTCGACCTTCCGCGCCCTCCCGCGGACGAGGATGTCGAGCTCAACGCGCTGCTTTGGGACCTTGGGCATTCGGGGCTCGTGCTCGAGTGGGGGCAGCGCGACTTCGCGGTGACGACACCCACGGATCTCGTGCGGGCCTACCAGACCGATTGGGAACAATTCGAATCGCAGGTGCGACGCGGGTACGTGCTCGCGTGGCTCGACCGCTTTCACGGCGAGACTGCGCTCGCGGGCAAGCTGCGCCTGTGCGACGTGACGGGTCCATTCCGCGCGGAGATCCCACGCCTCCCGTCGGGCTTCGTCGGGCTGAAGATCGCGCTGCTATGCGGTCTTCGATACCTCCCGCTCGACCCCACGCGGCCCGGCGACGCTGCGACGTTTCGCGGCTTCTCGACCCTCTCGGACACGCCAGGCGCCGCGTCCGCGTGGGAGCCGCTTCGGGATCACTTCGCGCAGGGCTCGGCGCAACTCTGGTTGTCTCGGCTCCCTGATGTTGGGCCTCGACGCGGTCCTGCGCTCGCGCAGGGTGCCTTCCTCGACGTGCCCCTCGACGCGATGGACGGCAGCGCCACCGCGAGCCTCCCGCCTGCGCCACCATCGAAGGGCCGCGGACGAAAGCGCGCGCCGAAGCAGCCTCCGCGCGCAGTCGACGCGCTGATCGGCCGACTCGCCAAGACGCTCGGCGCCCCTCAACCCTCCCCAGCGCTACTCGCGGAGACGCCCTCTCGCGTTTCCTCGCCTCCCATCCCTTCGACCCTCGGTTTCTCGACGGCGTCGAGACCGCCCGCTCCGCCCGCACCGTCCTCGGCGCTGTCCTCCACTCCGCCCTCACCGCCCTCTGCACTGTCCTCCGCTCCGCCTGCTCCGTCCTCTGTGCGGACCTCCGTCCCGCCAGCCTCGCCTGTGTCTGCGTTTCCCGCGCTACCCCCTCCGCGCGCCTCGATCCCCGCAGGGGTCGTTTCCCCGCCTGCGCCGACGGTCCTTGTGTGGGCCGCGACGCAGGTCCCCATGGCGCTTCCTGGCGTCGCGCACCTCCCGCCCCCTGAGTTCCTCTCGATTGCGTGGATCACGGGAGAGACGACTCCAGGCGGCTCCCCATGGCGTGCGGTGGCGCTGGTTCTCGCGATCCTCGCGCTCGGCGCGTGCTGTTGCAGCATCGGCATGTCGAACGGATGAGGCCGCGATGAGCACGACACGCGTCCGTGCCACGACCTCGCCGTTCGTGATGCCGTCGCGCGGACGCTGCTTCAGTGGATCGACTGCGTCGGCGTCGACATCGGTGGCGATTCGCGCGAGCACTTACGATGCCGTCGACCCGTGCCTGACGCCCGGTCCGCCCGGGTCAGCGTCGCACGAAGAGGACTGCGGGAGAGTTGCGACGCGTCGCGCTCGATCACGAAGGAGTCGCGGGGGACGATGAAGTGGGAGGGAGTCGCCGTCCATCCATGAGGTGCGCCCGCGCGAGCCACACGTCCACGGCCCACGCGACGAGCTCCCGCCCGAACGCCGCCCGCGCGAGCGCCGGCGACGGCCGTTGTCTCGTGCCACGCGGACGTCCGCCGCACCTCGCGCCGTCGCGACGCAGCCGCGAGATCTTCGCCGCGGCCTCCTCGACCCGAGCGCGCTCCCACGCGTCACGGAGCACGGCGCTCGCGAAGGCGATCGCCACCGCGTCACAGACCTCGCCGAGCGACATCGATCGCGGGCACCGCGCCGCCATGAAGCGCAGCACCGCCGCGGGAACCGCAGTGCTCGCGTGCGATCCGAGCGCGCGCAGTCGTCGTTGCAGCGCGATCGCGTGCGTCCAGTCGCGGTCCTCCTCATCGCGCTCGATCGAACGCTCCGAGGAGCCCAAGAGCGCACCGACGAGCCGAGCCCTCGCGTCCGCGACCGCCCGATGTCGCGGGTGCTCCTTGGGGATCTCTCTTGGCCGCAGCGCTCCGTGCGCATCGCGCTCGAACACGAGCTCGACGAGCCGCTCGACCTCGGCCTCCTGCGTGGCCGTGTCGCGCGTCCCGTCTGCGTCCGAGACCCATCCTCGGAGCGCGCTCCCGTAGCGCGCCGTGCGCTCGAAGGCTTCGATGAGCTCGAGGTCCGCGAGCACCGCGGCGAGGTCGCGGTGCAGGTCCATCGGGGCGGTCATCGTGGCGCTCACAGCGAGTCCCGGCAGCGATCGCAGAGAGAGTGGCTCGTGGACGCCCATGCGCAGCCGCCCTCGCATCGTCGGTCGTCGGAGCACCCGCAGCGCGCGCACACCGGCGCGACCTCGAGCCCTCGCGCGTCGAGCGCCGCGCGGACGCGCCCCTCGTCCGTGGCTGCGACGCGAAAGACCACGGACTCTGCGCGGATCTCGACGTCCTCCGCGCCGAGGTCCGACGCGAGCTCCGCGGGTGACACCCCGATGGATCGCGACTGCGCACGCGAGAGGGCTAGCCAGACGCGGGACTCATCCTCCTCTTCGAGGTCGACCTCGATGAACTCGGGCGCGGGGTCGCGAGGCGGAGGCGCGGTGGGCGCTTCGGCGACGCGGAGCTCCGCGGGTGTAACCTCGGCCGGGCAGGCCGCGCGGGCCTCGTCGAGCGAGCACCACATCACGGTGGCCACCTGCGACGGCGCGCAGTCGAGCGTGAACGACCGCGTCGAGAGCACGACGCAGCGAACGAAGCGGTGCCCCGCGAGCGTCACTTCGCGCAGCCTCGCGCCGAAGCGGCGCCCGTCGACGAGCGTCACGATCGCGAAGCGCGGCGGCGGTGGAGCAGGAGGCGGCGTCGGGATCTGCGCGGGCTTCACGGCGTCCTCGCGGTGAACACGGTGAGGCGAAAGCCCTGGATCGCAATCGACACCTCAGCGGTCTCGGTGGCGAGCGCGCGGGCGAGCTCTTCGCGTTGCGTCCTGCCGAGCACGACATCGACGAGCGTGTCCTCGCCCTCGGTGCGCACGCGCGCTCCCACGGTGTCGAGGCGCCACGCGCGGACGACGATGCGGACGGCGTATTGGCGAACGCGTCCCTTGATCTGACCCACGCGCCAGGTGACGCGCGGATCGCGGTCGTCGACGCCGAGCCATCGCGAGACCTCGTCGCGCACGGCCTTGCAGGCGCGGGCGAGGTTGTCGTCGTCGAGGTCGCGCGGCGCCACGCGGACCACGCGCACCTCGCACGGAGCCGCCACCGGACGATGGCGCCGCAGCACGAGCGCCACGACGTCGCGCTGCGACGAGGCGCGCCTCGCGCCGCGGTGCCAGCTCCCCCGCTGGTTGGCCTCGGACACGAGGCGCAGCCCGGGAATCTCGACGCGCAGCGGGCTCACGACCTGGCGCCTCCGCGGTCGCCCGACGCGTCGAGCGGGAAGTCGTCGGCGCGCTTCGTTGCCACCTCGACGAAGCGCGTGAAGCGTCGTTCGAAGCGCAGCTTCACCTCACCCGTGGGACCTCCGCGGGCCTTGAGGATGAGCAGGTCGGTGTCGACGTCGTCGGCCGCGGGTCCATCGCTGCGTCCGTCGGAGGGGTGGAGCACCATGACGAGGTCGGCGTGCGACTCGATGCCGCCGGAGCCTTTGAGGTCCTGGATGCGCGGCTTGCGACCGGCGAGCTGGCCCGCGCGGTTGAACTGCGAGAGGAGCACCACCGGACATCCGACCTCGCGCGCGAGCTTCTTGAGCGCGCGTGCGTTGGCGTCGATCACCTCGGCCGAGCTCGACTCGTCCATGCCGGGCGGCGGATCGAGGATCTGCAGGTAGTCGACGACGATGAGGTGTACGGGCCCCTCGGCGAGCGCGTCGAGCGCCCCGACGCGGAGATCCGAGACGCTGACGGCGCCCGTGTCACACAGGCGGATCGGCAGCGGCGTGAGCTCTCGCGAGGCGCGCTGCAGCGCGACGATCTCCCCCTCCGAGAGCCGCGCCGCGCGCACGCGCGTCGAGGGGATGCCCGCGACCGCGCAGGTGAAGCGCCAGTGCAGCTCGGCCCCGCCCATCTCCTGGGAGACGAGCAGCGCGCGGAAGCCTCGACTCGCCGCGTGGCGCAGCAGTTGGAGCGCGAACGCGGTCTTGCCTCCGCCCTGGTCCGCGGCCACGACGACGAGCTCACCCGCGAGCAGACCGCCGCCGAGGTACCCCACGTCCCGGGCGGTCCCGTCGATGTCTTCGCGGTCGATGGGGTCTCCGTCGAGCGCGTGGAAGCCCGTGGGCACGGGGCTGTATTGGCCCTCGCGCCGCGCGATGAGGGTGGTCCATGCCTCGGCGGCGACGGCGTCCATCGACCGCCACGCGGCGCTGCGGCGAGTCATGCGGACGGACGAGACCCGCGCCATCGCGCGTTCCTGTCCGCGCTTCGGGTCGCCGTCGTCCCGGAGGATCATCGCCGCCTCGGTGAGGGCATCGAGGTAGCGGCGCGCGCGGGCGTTGTCCGCGAGGATGCGCGCGTGGGCCTCGCAGTGCGCGACGGTGAAGAGATCGTCGGTGAGCTCGCCGAGGTACTGCGCGCCGCCGATCGTGTTGAGGCGCTCCATCGCGCGGAGCTCGGCGACGGAGGTCTTCACGTCGATGGGCTCGCTGGCGTTCCAGAGCCGGAGAAAGGCCTGCCAGATGGTCTGGTGGCGCGGCTCGTAGAAGTCATCGGGACCGTCAAGGGTCCTGGCGATGCGGGGCAGGGTGCGGTTGTCGAGGAGCACCGCGCCGAGCACGGCGCGCTCGGCGGCGAGGTCGACGTGCGACGGAGGGCCGTCTGCAGACGTCGAGCGCGAGGAGACGATCGAGAGCGAGCGACTCGGAGGGCGGGGGTCAGACATCGTTGACGACCTTCTGTTGGAGCGGGTGGTGTTGGCGGAAGAAGTCCTTGCTCGCGACAGGACCCGGGCGCGTTGCCGGGCTGCACGAGGACGCGGGTTCAGAGCGTGCGGGGTCTCGCTTCGCGAGCGCGTCGGCCGCGGCTGCGAGCACCTCGAAGAGGACCGTATAGGGGCGCTCGCCGGACGCGTCGGGGACGCCTGCGAGGAGCGTGAGTGAGACGCGTCGCTGGCGTCTGGCGATGACGTTCCAGTTGGGCCATGTGCGCGCCGGGTGGCGGATCGCGTCGGCGATGGCATCGAGCCCCGCGGGGGACGAGAGCCTGGCGTCGCGCGCGGCCGCGTCGAGGACGCATCGCCCGATCCCTTCGCGTACGTCGCCGCCTCCGTCGGTGATGAGCTCGTTGGGACGCAGCCGCTCGCAGAGCGCGCGCGTCAGCGCAACACAGTCCGCGCGAGCGGGACTGCGAGGGGTGGAGCCGTCGACCTTCGGACCGTCGCGTTCGGCGCGGTTGTGTTCGGCGCTATCACGCTCGGCGTTGTGGCGTTCGGCGCGGTCGCGTTCGGCGTCGTTCGGGGTGGCGCCGTGGTTGGCGTCGTTGAGGGTGGCGCCGCGGTTGGCGTCATGGTCGGCGTCGTGCGTCGGCCCTCGCTCGTCAGCAGCAGCAGCGCTCCGAGTTCGGTTGTTCGAAGCAGCAGAGCTCTCTGCAGACGCGTGCGCGAGCGGCGCGGTAGTCGCCGTGGTTGGAACGGTTGGCGCGGTTGGCGTCACGGTTGGCGCCGTAGTTGGAACGGGCAGAGACATCGCCGTTTCCCGGTTGGGACCGGCGGTTGGCGCCATGACCGGCGGCGTGTGCTCGGCTGCGGTTGGCGCCGTGTCGGCGGATACGTGGCGCGTCGAACGGATCGGAGCGCGGGCACTCCGGGCGTCGCGTTCGAACCCGAAGCGACCTCCGCGGCATCCCGCGGATCGCGCGTAGGTCTGCACCTGCTCCGCCGAGAGGCGGAGCCGTGCGATCGTGTGACGCCCGTGCGCTCCCTCGAACCAGCGCAGCCGCGCCTCGGGATCGCGGAGGCCGTACTTCGAGAAGAGTCCCGAGAGCTTCTTCGCGATCACGCGCTCGTCGGCGGGTGCAGTGTCGGCGGGCGCAGTGTCGGCGGGCGCAGTGTCGGCACGTGCACGATCGCCCACCACATTATCGGGCTCGCGCGCGGCTGTGCGACGCGGTGGATGCCGGTCGAGGATCACGAGGCGTAGCGCGTCGGACTCACGCTCGTACACGACGAGGCCTGCCTCGACGAGCGCTCCCAACGGCGCGACGCCTTCCTCACCCACGACGACCTTCGCGGCCGCGGCGAAGGCCACGGACCTCGGGAGCGGGACACGGTCTCCCGCCCCCGAGCACTGTCCGGCGATGAGGTAGAGGCGCAGCAATACCCCGTGCGCCTCCAGCGACATCGCCGCGACGCGAGGGTCAACCGCGAGCGCATTCGGGATGGCGGTCGACCCCCTCGAACTCATGGCGTGCTCCCAGCCGAACCACCGACCACCACGCGGGAACTTCGTCGCCTCTCGGCGACGCGTGCGGACGACGCATCGGCCTCGCGCTCGACGCCTTCGTCACGCGTTGCGACGAGGACCTCCTCGCGTCGCGTCCGCGCACGGACGCATCGCGCCCTCCCTCCCTCGACGCGAACGGGCACGCCGTGAGGGCGAGGCGCGTCATCGCCCGGCGCACTTTCGGGCGAGGGGGCCACGGTCAGTCCGCTCCCGTCATCGGAGCGTCCGCGCGCTTCCCGGACTCGCGCGAGCGGCGCTCGTGGCGCGCACGCAGCGTGGGAGAACGCGATCGGTGGCCCTGATACTCCGCGGCGAGCAGGACCCTCGCGATGCGCTCTTCGCTGTAGCCCCAGACGACGGCCATCACCGCGCCGCCCGTGAACGCCTGGAGCTCGAGGGCCCGGGCGAGGTCGGGACGTCCGCGGTTCTCCCAGAGGGCGACAGCCGGTTGCTTCAGGCCGAAGACCTTCGCGAGCTGACTCTGCGAAACGTTTGCGGTAGTGCGCCAGGCACGGAGACGATTCGCAGCTTCGGGGGGAATCATCATGCGGATTAGATAACGAATAGTATTCGATCTCGCAACTCGAATTGGATGGTGATTCGCATTGGTGGAGTGGCTATGATCGGCCTTATGGCTCCCGAAGGCGACGAGCAGAGGCAGGCAAGGCTCAAGGGCATCCTCCGAGAAATCGTGGAGAAGCTCGGCAGCCAGCAGGCGGCGGCGGAGGCGTTGGGCGTGAGGCAGCCGCGCATCTCCCAGATCCTCGCCAGGGGGGAGCGCATCACCGACAAGATGCTCTTCTCGATGGCCACCTACACCGGGCGGACGGTGAGCGACCTCGTGGGCGAGTTCGAGCCCGCGGCACCCTCATACCGGGGCGAGGAGGCGGTTGGCGCGGCCCTCCGCGCGCCGCGAGAGGTGACGGCGGAGGTACACCCCAGGCTCCGCGATCTCGAGGACTGGCGGTACCTCGTCGCGGGCGCGCACAGCCGCGCCGCGGAGCGCAACCGCCCCATCCCCGAGTGGGCGTGGGCGGCGCTCGCGAACACCGCGCCCGCGCTCACGGTCCCCCCGACCGTCGTCGACATCTACGAACTCGCGTGCTTCTTCGCCGACCACGGTTGGGGCCGACCGCTGGCAGTCGCCCACGAGGTCACTCGGGCTCGCGCCGTGCGCCCCCTTCGGGAGCCCACGGAGCTCCGTCCGGCGGAACTGACGTCGCTGCGTGGTGCGGTCGATCCCCACGCGCCCGACGAACGCGACGACGAGGCGCATGAGGAGCCTGGCGACGAGGGGAGCGAGGGCGAAGAGCCGGTGGTCAAGAGCGGGATGCGGACGAAGTTCGAGGCTCCCTCCGGCCTCGCAGGGGCTATCGACAGCCTTCAGGACAGCAGAGTCGGGGGCGCGAAGGGGCGATGACCCCGACGCCGCCACACTCGCCGCCAGCGCCTGACGAGACGCAGCGACGGGCGCTCTGCGCGCTTCTGCACGAAGCCCTCTGCGACCTGCGCGCGCTCGGATGGAGCGGTCGCGCCGAGCAGGCCGCGGCACTGGCCGACGCCTTCCACAACCTGCCCGTCGTCATGCTCTCGGATGGCTTTCGGTGGGACTGGTTTCGCCAGGAGCTGGAGACCTACGCCGCGCGTTATCCCGAAGGTGGCGCGCACTACCTCCGCGCCTTCGACACCATCGAGCACGCGTAGCGCGACGCGCGATTCCCCTTCGCGTGACTCGTTGGGGCTCCGCCCGTCGCATGCCCAACCTACCGCCGTGCTCGCTGCGGGCAAGGGCGCGCCTTCCCCATGCTCGCCGCGCTCGCCGTAGGCTTCGCGCGGCTGCGCGTGGGGGCCCTGCGCGCCCTCTGCCCTCCGCTGCGCGCGGCGGTCCACACTTCGTGCGGGCGACGGTTCGAGAGGCGCTCCGCGGGGGGCTTCAAGCTCTCAAGGCTATGGGGGTACGCCCTTCACGATCCGCGAACGACACGCGCTCCGCGTGACCCGCTCGGGACCCCTCTGCCGGGGGACTCCGGCGTGCTGCGCAGCGAGCCTCGCGCCGTGACGTGCGGGCGGCTTCGGGCCGCCCGACGCTGGAGGCCCCAACCCGAGCCAGAGGCGGGCGGCTACCGCCGCCCGCAGATGCGCTGGCGACTCGAATACGAGATAGTCTGGCGGGTCAGAATGCGAATTATTGATCGGATTTGAATTTACTTTCGGATATCTTGGCTTATATTGCCCTGGTCCCTGCCGATGAGTCCCCGGCGGCGACGGAGCACCCCCATGCCCTCCATTCTGATCCCGCTCGTGTTCATCGCGCTGCGCCACGCTGCGCTCTCAGCGCTGGCCGCCGCCGCGCCCTCCAACGCGATCGCGTGGCGCTCGCTCGCACGACGCGAGGCGAGCGACGCGTCGCGACGACTGCGCGATTCGCGCCTCGCCGTCGGCGAGCGCGCGCTCGCCTCCAACCACGCCAGCCACGCGGCGGCGCGACTCGTCGCGGGGCTCGACCTCGTGGCGCGCACCGCGCTGGCGCTTCGAAGCGGCTCCCTCGGCGCGTGTCCGCTGTGTGGCGTCGCGGTGGTCCCTGTCGCCATCGACCCGGACCGCGTCTGCGATGGTTGCCAGCTCCAGTTCGAGCCGCACACCGACCGCTACGACGAGCGCACGCTCGACCTGCACGACTTCGCAGACCCGTGGAGCGCGTACGACGCCGATCCGTACAAGCTCATCGCCATCGGCGCGCGCGGTGTGGCCGAGTCGCGGCGCCGCTACGCGCGCACGCCCCTGCTTCCGCCCGCGCGTCGTCGCCGTCGCATCGTCGAGCGCGCTGGCGTGCTGCTCCCCGCGCCGATCACCGACGAGGCCGAGGGGCACTCGCAGAGCTCCGATGCCGCGCGCGATGCCGAGTCGGCTCGGGTGGTGTCATGAAGCGCATCGATGCGGAGGTCCTCGCGACGCTGCGCGCGTCGCGCGTCGAGGGCGATCGACTCTTTCTCCCGCCGGGGCAGCTCCCCCGCAAGCTCTACGAGCGGACCGACGAGGTGCTCCGAGCGCTCGGCGGACGCTGGTGCTCGAGGTCCCGCGCGCATCGCTTCGAACGCGATCCGAGCGAGGCGCTCTCGAAGGTGCTCGACGACGGCGCCGTCGCGACGGCGCGCGACCTCGGATGGTTCCCGACGCCTGCGGCGCTGGCGCGCTCGCTCGTCGAGCGGGCGGCGGTGACGCCGGGCGCGCGTGTGCTCGAGCCTTCGGCGGGCGAGGGGGCCATCGTCGAGGCGCTCCTCTGCGCTGGCGCCGAGGTCACCGCCATCGAGATCGAGCCGCGGCGCGTCGAGCGTCTGCGCGCGAGGTTTCCGCAGGTCACGGTCGTCGAGGGCGACTTTCTCGCGAAACAGCCGCGTGACCTCGGGGTGTTCGCGGCGGTCGTCATGAACCCGCCCTTCAGCGTCGACGGGCTCCAGGGCGCCGACGTCGCGCACGTCTCCCACGCGCTCGAGTTCGTGCGCTACCGCGGCGCCCTCGTGGCCGTGATGTCCGCAGGCGCGGCCTCCCGTGAGACCGGCCTCGCCCCGAAGCTGCGCGCCCAGATCGACGAGCTCGAAGGCGTGATCGAGCCGCTCCCCGAGGGCGTGTTCCGCGCCTCGGGCACCGACGTCCGCGCGGTCGTGGCGACGCTGCGGGAGGTGGGACGATGCTGATCAAGGCGCAGCGTACGGTCTACGTCCTCGCGTGCGATGCGTGCCGCGCGACCACCGAGGCGGTCTTCGAGCGATCGGCGCTGCGCGCGCTGGCGCTCGCGTCCGGCTGGCGCGTCTGCGAGGACGCCTCGGGTCGTTGCGAGGCCCTCTGCGTCACCCACCGCGGCACGCAGCCGTCGGGGTGGTTCATGGCGCTCGTGCCGCGCGGCCGCAACGCGCGAAGGGCGGTGCACGCGTGAGCGCCGAGGCCACCGTTGAACTGCGTCGGCGCCCGGGCGCCTTCGACGTCATCACGCTCCCCGGAGGACGCGGCGAGGTGCTCATCCCCTGCGAGGCGGACGGTTGCACGGGTACGCTCGCGCGCCGCCTCGCGCCCATCGCGAGCGACCTCGCCACGCTGCCGCCCGGGCCTGTCGTGGTCGAGCGATGCGACGACCCGACGCACGTGCGACGCGTCTTCGCCGGAGGCGTCGCGCCCTGCGCGCGATGCGCCGTGACCGAGCTCCCCTTCGCGCGCGCGGACCAGCGCGCCCACGACGGAGACGAGTCTCACGCGTGCGCGGTCGTCTCGATCACGATCGAGTGCGCGCGGCGATGGCTGCTCCGCGCGTCGCAGGGGCGCTCCCACCTGCCCGGCTGGATCGCGTGCGCCAACGCCTTCGAGGCCGCGGGCGAGCTCCGGGACGCGCGCGACCGCTTCGACGACGCATGCGACGAGCGCCGCGCCCTCACCGAGCTCTCCCTCGCATGCGGTGCGATCGATCGGTTCCAGACGTCGCAGCGGCGAGCGCTGCTCGACGAGGCGCTCCTGCGTGCGCACCGCGCGTTGACACTCGCGCTTCGCCACGACGGAGGGGCCGCAGCGACGTGGCGCACGCAGTGGAGCGACCTGTGAGCGCTCACCTCGACACGGCCCCCGATGACCTCGGCGACCTCGGCGATGCGTTCCTCGTCGGCGCCTGCGCGGCCGCCGCGTGGTGCTGTCGCGTGGCAGACGTGACCGTGCGCCTTCGCCCGCAGGACGAGCGCTGGATCGGCGAGGTCGTCGGGCCTGACACCGCTCGCATGAGCGTGCTCGGCGCCTCGACGCGGCGCGAAGCGGCGCACGCGCTCTCGAACGAGACGCGCGACGGAGCGCTCTCTCCAACAACGCGCCTCGCGCTCGCCGTCGCGCGATCAGTTCACGTGCCCGAGACGAGCGCGCATCGAGGCGTCGAGGAGGCGCTCCGATGACGGCCGCCGTTCGGACGCTCGCGGTTGCGCATGGGTGGCGCGAGGTCGTTGCGCGGCGCGCGCAGGTCGCACCTCCGTGCGACTGGTGCGGTGTGCCGTCGGTGCTCTGCGCGGGGCCGACGCGCGGCGCCTGCATCGACCACGCGCCGAGCCTCGCGCGGGCAGTGATGACCTCGGTGCGACGAAGGCTGCGTCACTCGTGAGGGACGCGGGCCGTGGGGCGCAGGGGTGCTCCTCCGCGGTCCGCGTCCCCCACGAGCGACGGAACCCGACACGGGAGGACGCGATGAAGACGACGTTTCACACGCGCAGTTGTGGCCGCTACGAGACGACGCGCCGAGGAGGTACGTGATGCGCGTCGTCGACCTCTTCGCCGGCGCAGGCGGCACCTCGACGGGAATGTCGCAGGCCGGTCACCACGTCGTCTGCGCCGTCAACCACTGGCGCCTCGCGGTCGATGCGCACGCGCTCAACCACCCCGAGGCGCGCCACGTCTGCCAGGACGCGGCCACGCTCGATCCGCGCGACCTGCCCGCGCACGAAGTAGAGACGGCGTCGCCCGAGTGCATCACCTTCAGCCCCGCGAAGGGCGGACGCGCGCAGCCTCATCGCGACCTCTCGCGCGCCACTGCGTGGTGCGTGGTCAACACCGCCGAGGTCACGCGTCCAACGTGGCTCGTCGTCGAGAACGTACCCGCGTTCCGCGCGTGGGAGCGCTTCCCCTTCTGGCGCGGCGCCCTCGCGTCGATGGGCTACCACCTCGAGGAGCACGTGCTCGACGCCGCGGACTTCGGCGTCCCGCAGCACCGCTCGCGCCTCTTCATCATCGGCCGCCTCGGTCGTGCGCCTGGCCTCCGCTTCGAGACGCGACCGCACGTCTCCGCGCGCGCCGCGCTCGACCTCGACGGAGGGACGTGGTCACCCGTACACACGCCGCGTCGCTCGCAGAAGACGCTGGCGCGCATCGCCCGCGCGCAGGCTCGCCACGGTGCCGACGTGCTGGTGCCCTACTACAGCCGCGGGTCGGGGCTCACGGGTCGCTCCCTCGACGTCCCCTGCGGGACGCTCACGACGAAGGCCCGCTGGGCGCTCGTGCGCGGCGATCGGATGCGTATGCTCACCGTGGAGGAGCAGGTGCGGCTCATGGGATTCCCCGAGGGCTACCAGCTCGCGGGCACCAAGGCCGATCGCATCAAGGAACTCGGGAACGCGGTGTGCCCGCCGGTCGCGCGCGCCATCGGGGAGCAGCTCTCATGACGCCGATGCAGCCTTCGAATTCCCCGCCGGCTTCCCTCCCGTCCGCGGCGCCTCGAGCGCGTCCGACGAGTCGAAGCGTCGACGAGCCTCGCGCTGCGCGCGACGACGCGCACCCTCGCGCGCCCGCGTCGACGAGACGCCATGATCCGCAGGGGGGCGATGGTGTCTCGACGCGCGCGCGTCACGAGGGCGCTCCCAACCACGCTGCAGCCGATGTGCCCGTCGCCGAGCCCGCGCGCGTCGTTGCGGACGTGCCGACCTGGGTGCTCCTGCACATCGAGGCGACCGCGCGAGGCTTCAGGAACGCGCTTGCCTTCAAGCGCTGGTGCATTCGTCGTGAGGTGGTCATCAAGCGCGACGGAAAGAGGCTCTGGGTCGCGCCTTCGGACGTCGACCGCGCCGTCGAGCGGCTCCCGTCGCGGGCCGTGGAGCCCTCGGTGATGTCAGCCGTCGCTGCGATTCAATCGAGGAGGAGGTAGAGCATGCCGCGCGCACGCACCGGGACCGCGTACGAGAAGAACAACAAGTGGTACGTGGGCGTTCGGCTGCGCGACGGACGCAAGTGGGCGACGCCCTGTCCGGCGCGCGCCGACGGCGTGGCCGTCGACCAGATCCACGCGCGCGCCGTCGCCGCGAATCTTCAACGCGACTACGACCTCGGGAGGTGGGACCCGGAGGCTGTCGAGCGCGAGCGCGACGCGAGCCCCGTCACGGACTCGCCGACGACGGTGATCGAGTACGCGCGGGCGTGGATGAAGGTGCAGACCTACGCGAGCGCACTCGACGACTCGCGTCGCATCGCGAACTACCTCGCGCCCTCGGCCCTCGCGAGCCTCGCCCTCGAGGAGGTGCGCCCGAAGCACCTGCTCGCCTTCGTCGACTGGCTGAAGCTCCAGCCCTCGGAGCGCGGGGGCACGCTCGCGCCGCGCTCGATCCGCAACGCGTACTCGCTTGTGCGGCGCATCTTCGAACGCGCCGTCGCAGAGGAGCGCCTCGCCGTCAGCCCGTGTCGACTGCCGCGCCGCGCGCTCCCCGAGCTCATCGACAAGAACCCCGCGTCTCGCTCGGGCTGGGTCTTCACGCGCGAGGAGGTCGCGGCGCTCCTCGGTGACGAGCGGCTCTACGAAGACCGACGCGTCCTCTACGCGATCCTCTTCCTGACGGGGATGCGCTTCGGGGAGGCGGCCGCGCTCAAGTGGTCCGCATGGTCACCGGAGCTCCAGCCGCTCGGGCGTCTCGTGGTCGCGACCTCGATCCACAAGGACACGCGAACCGAGAAGGGGACGAAGACCGGGATCGCGCGGCAGGTGCCGGTGCTCCCTGCGCTCGCGAAGGTGCTCGCGAGCTGGCGCCGCGCGGGCTTCCACGCGTACGTCGGCCACGCGCCCGGCGAGGATGACTACGTGATTCCGACGGCCGAGGGGCGTCCGCGGTCGGTGCGCAAGGCCCACGCGGCGCTCCAGCGAGACCTGAAGGCGCTCGGGTTCCGCAAGCGTCGGCTCCACGACACGCGGCGGACCTTCATCTCGCTCCTGCGTGATGACGGAGGCCGCGGAGAGATCCTCCGATGGATCACGCACGACGCATCGAAGGCATCGATGACGGACGTCTACTCGACGCTCGCGTGGTCGACCCTCTGCGCCGAGGCGCTGCGGCTCCAACTCCCCGAGGCACTGCCGCCGGGGCTCCCTGTGGTCGTGGAGCCGACCCCAAAAACGACGAAAGCCGAACCGGAGCGTTTGGCTACCGGTTCGGCTACCGCGGTGGGTTTCCCTGTCAGAAACCCTTCATTCTCAGCAGAAACTAGGCGGGGTGGACGGGACTCGAACCCGCGGCCTCCGGCGTGACAGGCCGGCGTTATAACCGACTTAACTACCACCCCACCGGGACGTTACCTCCGTCCCGCGAGGGAGCCGGTTTGTACGTCGATCACTCCTCGACGTCAAAGAAAAATCACCGGCCCTAAACACCTCGGTTTGGGATTCTCGACGAAAGTCTTCATCCCCGACTTCTGGTCCTCCGTGGCGAAGCACAGCGCGAAGGCCTGGATCTCGAGCTCCCTCGCCGTCGCGAAGGGGACGGTCTCGCCCGCGTGCAGCACCCGCTTCGCGTGCGCCGTCGCCACCGGGGCGTTGGCCGCGATCTTCGCCGCGGCGGCGCGGGCCTCGGTCATCAGCGCGTCGGGCGCGAACACCCGATCCGCGAGTCCGATCGAGAGCGCCTCGGCCGCGTCGACCGTGGCGCCGATGAGCACCATCTCGCGGGCCTTGCCCACGCCCACGCGGCGTGCGAGGCGCTGCGTTCCGCCGAAGCCGGGGATCACGCCGAGGCCGACCTCGGGCTGACCGAAGCGCGCCTTCTCGCTCGCGAAGATGAGGTCGCACATGAGCGCGAGCTCCGTCCCGCCGCCGAGCGCGAAGCCGTTGACCGCCGCGATCACCGGGAACGGCAGCGCCTCGATGAGCTCCCCGAGCGCGTGTCCCTTGCGCGCGAAGCGGGCGGCCTCCTCGGGGTTCATCGTCGCCATCGCGGCGATGTCGGCGCCCGCGACGAAGGCCTTCTCGCCCGCGCCGGTGAGAATCGCCACGCGCGTCTCGCCGTCGCCCGCGAGCTCGGTGAAGGCCGCGGCGGCGTCGTCGAGCACGGCGGCGTTGAGGGCGTTGAGCTTCTCGGGGCGGTGAATGGTCACCACGGCGACGGCGCCCTCGCGGACGACGCGCACGGTGTCGTAATGGGTCTCGATCATGGCGCTCACTTCTTCTCGTAGGTGAAGAACCCGCGGCCCGACTTGCGGCCGAGCCATCCCGCGGCGACGTAGTTTCGAAGCAGCACCGGCGCGCGGTACTTGTCGTCGCCGGTCTCGCGCTGGAGCACGTCGGCGATCGCGAGCACGGTGTCGAGGCCGATGAAGTCCGACAGCTCGAGGGGGCCCATCGGGTGGTTGAGCCCGAGCTTCGCCGCCGTGTCGATGTCCTGCGGCGTGCCGAGGCCCTGCTCCAGCGTGAAGACCGCTTCGAGCAGCAGCGGCATGAGGATGCGGTTCACGAGGAAGCCGGGGCTGTCCTTCGCCGTGACCGCGGTCTTGTTGAGCTTCGCCACCACGGCGCGCATCGCGTCGTAGGTCGCGTCGCTCGTCTGGAGCGCGCGGATCACCTCGACGAGCTTCATCAGCGGCACGGGGTTGAAGAAGTGCAGACCCACGACCTGCGTCGGGCGCTTCGTCGCCGCCGCGATGCGCGTGATCGAGATGGAGCTCGTGTTCGAAGCGAGCACGGCCTCGGGCTTCACCGCGGCGTCGAGCTGCTTGAAGAGCGCGAGCTTGACCTCGAGGTTCTCCGTCGCGGCCTCGACCACGAGGTCGCAGTCCGCGAGGTCCGCGATGGCGCCCACGGGGATGATCCGCGCGCCCGTCGCCGCGGCCTCGTCGGCCGTGAGCTTCGCCTTCTCGACGAGCTTCGCGAGCCCCGCGACGATCTTCGCCTTCGACTTCGAGGCGAGCTCGATCGTGGCGTCGGCGAGCTTCACGGTCCATCCCGCGGCCGCCGCCACCTGCGCGATCCCGCTGCCCATCTGCCCTGCGCCCAGCACACCCAGCACGTTGATTTCGCTCATGGGCGTAGGCGCGTAGTCCACCGCACGATCGCCCGTCAAGGCCCTCGCGCCCACGAATTCAGCGAGAGAACGCGGCGCGAGAACGATGCGCGAGGGCGGCGCACGCGGCGCTCAGGGCGCGGCGTTTGTTGCGCCGGGCGTCGGGCGCGTGGTGGTGAAAGACCCCGTGCCGTTGGGGAGGCGTCCCCACGTTCCGCCGTCGGGCGTGCCGCCCATCGGAAAGGCCTCGTGCAGCGTCACCTCGCCCGTCGACGAGAGCACCCACACGGTCTCTCCGCGGCTCGCGCTGAGGCTCCACCCCGCGTGGAAGCAGGTCGAGGGTCCACCGTCGAGGCACGCGGTCTGCGGCCCCACACCCGCGTCGCTCTGGTTCGCGAGCACGAGCACGTACTGCCCCGCGCCGAGCATCGTCCCCGCGGGGAAGCGCATCGCGCGCGAGACGCGAGGTCCGCCGTCAGACTCCGAGTCCGCGACCTGAACCTCCGAGAGCGACACGGGCGATCCCCCCGCGTTGTAGAGCTCGACCCACTCGGCGCCCACCGCGCTGATCTCGTTGACCACGAGCTGCCCCTGCGTCGCGACGTCGGCGGGCGGTCTGTCCGTGGGCTGCGCGGAGTCTGTGGGCTGCGCCGTGTCTGTGGGCTGCGCGGTGTCCGCGGGCTGCGAGGCGTCGACCGCCGCGTCGAGTTCGACCGTCGGGTCGACGCGCGACTCGGAGCACCCGGCGACCGCGAGGAGGACCACACACCAGATCGTCTGCTTCATTCCGTTTGCTCCGCGAAAGAGTCGATCAGAAAACCACGCGCGAGACGAGCCGAAGCTCCCAGTTGTCGGTGCCCGGCAACGCTTGCAGCGCCCGCGCGCCCGCGATCGAGCGCGAGACCGCGGCGAAGACCTCCCACGGACGCGCCACGCGCCACCCCGCCGTCGCGAGGATCGTCGTGAGTCTGTCGGTCTCCACCGCGTCGTCGCGCTGCCATCGCAGCACCCGCGCGCCGAGCAGCAGCGACGAAATGGGCTCCGCCGCGACGAAGCCCTCGACGAGCCATCCCGTCTGGTCGCCGCGGTCGTCGACGCCCCACGCGTACGTGACGCTCGCCCCGCCGCGGATCCGCGCGCCCCGCCACAGGATCGCGCCCGTCGCGCGGTTCGCACGCACGTCTCCCGCACCGGAACTCCCGAGCACATACGACGCGAGGAGCGTGAGCGGTTCGAGCGCGCCGCCCGCGAGCGGACGGAGGAGAAGCATCGCCTCGATGTTCTTGCCGCGGTTGAACTCGCGCTGCGCGTACCCATCGCCGTTGTAGGCGCCGAGCGCGACCGCGCCGAGCCCTCTCGGGAGCGCCACACGCGCTGTGACCCCGAGGTCTGCGGGCGACACGTAGCGCGCGGCTTCCAGGGGCGTCGGGGCCACCGCGCGCAGCCCCCACGTCGCCTCGACCTCGGGCAGCGTCAGCGTCGGAACCACCCCCGCGCGCACCTCGACGCGCGGAGAGCTCCATCCCCCGTACGCTTCTCGCAGTCGCAGAACGAGGCTGTCGCCCGCGACGCCGAGGAGCGACCCCTCCGCCGCGGAGCGCACCGCTTCGAGCACCACCCTGGCGCGCGCGTGCTCCCACGTCGCGGTGAGCGACGCGTGCGTGCGGGGGACGTCGAACGCGTGCGTGACGTCGACGTCGCCCGCGTCGGTGTTCGTGAGCCGCATCGCGTACTGCGCGAACACTTCGAGGCCGGGGCGGACTTCGAGTCCCGTCGAGCCCGCGGCGGTGCTCACGGGCGGCGCGACGGGCGCCGTCTGCGGCGTCGCGCTCTGCGCAGACGCGCTCGCGGTGGCGAGCGTCGCGACGAGGAGCGAAGAGAGGCCGACGGCGCGTGACTTCATGGCGTGAGAGGGCTTCCGAAGAGGGCGCGCGCCGGCGACGAGGGCGCGTCATCGGGCGCCGCGGGGATCGCGAGCGAGGGGCCGAGCGTGCGGACCATCTCCGCGAAGCGCGCGTGGTCTGCGAAGACCTGCGCGGCGTAGCGCGTCGACACCGCGGCCTGCTCGCGCGCGAAGCCGTCGGGGTCACGCCGCAGCACCGTCGCGTGAGGAGCGTCCGCGGGGAGCGTGCGTCGGTGCATCGCCGCGAGTCGCGCGCCGAGCGTGCGGGCGAGGGCGACGAGGGCCTCGGGGGTTCCGTTCGCGCCGGTCATGCGGGCGATGCGAAGTCCCTTGGCCGCAGCGGTCTCGGTGCGGATCTGCACGGGCAACCCGAACCACGTCGCCACCCCCCACCGCGGGTCCGCGTCGGGGCGCGACCACAGCGCGTCACGCGCGGCGAGCACGCGCGCGCCGTTCGAATCGAACCACACGTAGGGCGCGAAGCCGCCCGGGGTGACCGCGTCAGACTGCTCCTTCACCTCGAGGATCACGTCGTCGTCGGGCGCGTCGGTCTCGCCTCGCACGAGCACGAGGAGCCGCACGCGCGCGAAGCTCGCCACGCCCGACCCGAAGTGTCGCGCCGCGTCGAGCACCGTGAAATACCGCGCGTCGGGCGGGTGCCGCAGCGTCGCGCGGTACGACGCGAAGAGCGCCGGCAGCGAGGCCACCGCCCACGAGGGGAGCGCCCCGAGCACGTCCGTCGGGTCCTCGGGGTCGAGCGCGCCACGGAGCAGCGAGCGCGTGCTCGACGTCATCGCCGTGAGGTCCGAGAGCTCCGAGCGCCGCGTGGCGTCTCGCTGCGCGCGGCGAAAGAGGTCGTCGACGAGCGGCGCCGACGCGCTCGACTCCGGCGCGAGTCCCTGGGCTGGCGCGGCGAAGCCATCGGCGTACGCGCGCGCCGCGGCGAAGGCGATGCGCTCCGAGGCCGCGGCCGTGAGCGCGCGCGCGGAGGCGTCGTCCGCGTTCGAAGCGCGCGCCGCGACGCAGAGGCCCACCGTGAGCCTGCGGAGGTCCCAGAGGTAGGGGACGCGGTCGGCGCCGTCGAGGTCGTTGGCTTCGAGCGTGAGCCGCCCGTCGGGGCCCTGGAGGGTGCCGAAGTTCTCGACGTGCGGGTCGCCCACGCCGAGGGGCATCGGCGCGTCGACGGAGAACGCCGACGCGGACAGCCCCATCGCGCCGTCGCGCCAGTCGCGGAGAAAGAGCGCGATCGAGCCGCGGTAGAAATCGACCGGCGACGCCGCCATGCGCGCGTAGCGGCCTTCGAGCAGCGTCGGTCGCGCGCGGCGCTGCGTGTCGTCGGCGCGCGCGAAGACCGAGCGGATCGTCGCGTCGCGGTCCTCCGACGCGCAGCCCACCACTGACGCGATCGTGAGCGAGAGCAGCGCGCGAAGGAGCTTCACGGCGCCGCTGCTACCAGCTCCCGAGTCCCGTACACAACGGCGCACGGTGCGTTGTCACCGTCCGTTCACGCGAGGCGCCCCCTGTCACGCGCTCGTCACGCCGCCTCGCGTCTTCGCGGCGGCGCCGGGGAGCGCCACGCGGGCTCGAAGCGACGATCGGCGCGATGCTCGCCGCCCGACGTGAAGGCCCGAGCCCGGTTCGATCACGCCTGTCGTTGCGTTGACACGGGGCGAGTCTCCAACGAAGGTCGTCCCCGATGCGAGGGTCCTTCTCTTCACGCGCGTCTCGCGCGATCGTGTTCGCCGTGGTGTTCGCCGCGTGCGCGCCTCGAAACGGCATCGGTTCGCTGCCCGTGGACAACGATGCGAGCTCCGACGTCGCGACCGACAGCGCCCCCACGGGAGACTCCCCCGACGTCGCCTCCGACGCGACGCCGCCCGACGACGCAGCGGTCGACGCGACCCCCGTCGACACGCCTCCGCCCGAGGACGCCAGCGACGCGTCGCCGATCGACGCCGCCGACGTGACACCCGCCGACGTGACATCCGTCGACGTCCCCGCTGACGTGACGCCCGTCGACGTCACACCCGCCGACGTGACGCCCGCCGACGTCCCCGCCGACGGGACGCCCGCGTGCCGCTCCGACCGCGACTGCTCCTCGCGCAGCCAGGTCTGCGACCTCACGCGGAGCACCTGCGTAGACTGCCTGCGCGACGTCGACTGCACCACCGCGGGCCAGCAGTGCCTCGGCTACCGCTGCGTCACGCCCACGCGCTGCGTGTCCTCGCGCACGTGTCCGGGCCAGGTGTGCGACCCCGCGCGCGGCGTCTGCGTCGACTGCGTCACCACGCTCGACTGCCCCGTCGGTCAGGTGTGCTTCAGCAACGCCTGCGGCGACGCGCCGCCCCCGTGCCGCTCGGACCGCGACTGCTCCTCGCGCAGCCAGGTCTGCAACCCCACCCGCATGACCTGCGTCGACTGCAACGTCGACCTCGACTGCCCCACGGGCCGCTACTGCGCCGACGGGAGCTGCGTCCCGCAGGTGTGCGCGCCGGGCTCCGCGAGCTGCGCCGACGAGACCTCGCGGCGCGTGTGCTCCGCCGACGGGCGCATGCTCTCGGTGGTGCCCTGCCCCGCGGTGACCAACGGCACCTCGCGCTGCGTCGACGGCGCGTGCGCGTCGACCTGTGCCGCGAACTTCGCCGACTGCGACATGGCCGCGGCCAACGGGTGCGAGGTCGACCTGCGCACGAGCCCCGCGAACTGCGGCCGCTGCGGCAACGCCTGCCCCTCCGCCGGGGCGACGGCGGGCTGCGCCGCGGGCGCGTGCACGCTCACGTGCTCCGCGGGGCTCGGCAACTGCGACGGCGACGCGGCCAACGGCTGCGAGACCAACACCGCCACCAGCAACACGCACTGCGGCCGCTGCGGCAACCCCTGCGGCGCGGGCCAGAGCTGCGCCGCGGGCGCCTGCGTCACCACGTCGTGCCCCACCGGGCGGACGCTCTGCGGCGGCGTCTGCGTCGACCTCAACGCCGACCTCGCCAGCTGCGGCGCGTGCGGCCGCGCGTGCGCCGCCGCCAACGGCACCGCCGCGTGCGCCGCGGGGAGCTGCCAGGTGGCGGCGTGCAACGCGGGCTTCGCCAACTGCAACGGCCTCCCGGCGGACGGCTGCGAGACCAGCACCGCCACGTCGACTTCGAACTGCGGCGCGTGCGGCCGCGCCTGCGCCCCCGCGAACGCCACCGCCGCGTGTCGAGCGGGCGCGTGCGCCGTGGCGACGTGCAACGCGGGCTTCGGCGACTGCAACGGCAGCGCGACCGACGGGTGCGAGGCGAGCCTCAACACCTCGACGACGAACTGCGGCGCGTGCGGCCGCGCGTGCGCCGCGGGGCAGAGCTGCCAGGCCGGCGCGTGCATCACGAACCCCTGCGCGACGGGGCAGACGCTCTGCGGCGCGACGTGCAGAAACCTCACGAACGACGCGGCCAACTGCGGCGGCTGCGGCGTCGTGTGCCCGACGGGCCGCTCGTGCGTCTCCGGCGTGTGCTCCGCGGCCTCGCTCCGCTTCTCGCTCACCTGGAGCGTCGCGGGCGATCTCGACCTCGCCATCGTCACGCCCTGCGGCACGGTCATCAACTACGCGACGCTCACGTCGTGCGGCGGCACCCACGGCGGCGACAGTCAGACCACGGGCCCCGAGACCATCACCTGGTCGACCACCGCGCCGATGTCGGGGACGTACTCGGTGTGCGTGATCCCGTACCGCATCTCGAGCGCCACGAGCTTCACGGTGCAGGTGCTCCGCGACGGCGCCGTCTCGACCACGCGCACGGGCAGTCAGTCGACCTCCGCGCCGAGCGGCACGGTCTGCTCGCGCACGGGCTCCTACCGCCTCTTCGATTTCGTCTACTGACCGTCACCGCCCACCGCGTGCGCGCCGCCGCGGTGCGAGCCCGCGCCCACGACCACGCGGACGCACGCTGTCACGCCATCGTCACACCGAGTTCGCCTCATCGCGCGCCGCCCTGGCGCGCCACCGTGGTAGCGTGCGCCCGGCATGGGCGCTGGTCAGCGGGTGCAAGTCCCCGCGGAAAGTAGGTCTCGACGATCCAAGCGACGGAGCAAGGGCAGCGAGGCAACGGACTGTCTGAAGGCAGCTCCTAGCGAAGCAGCGGGCCGACGAACAGAAACCCGATAGGAGGCCGTACGAGCCGGGGCGAGCGGACGCTAGCCCGCGAAGCTCCTGAGACCAAAGGCTCGCGCGGTAGATCGGGCGGTCGCGCTGCGAAGGCCAGCGTTCTTACCCGGGGAGACCCCACCTCATGTCTGAAAGGGCAGCGCGCACACGCGCGGCGTGGGGAGTCAGCAGAGGTCGTAGTAGCGCGAAACAGAAGCCGGACAGGGAGACCCCCGACCACCCGGAAGAGTTCGGGCCGCGCGAAGGACCAAACGGAACGGAGAGCGAATCGATCATGAGTCTCGAACGGGAATCGCCTCAGATGCCTGGGAAACCGGGGCGAGCAGTGCGCGGGGAGGGTGAAGCCCGGGCTCCGGCGCTACGCGAGGAAGACCGCGCGGCGACACACGAGGACGAGCGCTCAGGCACGAGCGCGCTGCTGGAGGCCGTCGTTCAACGCGACAACCTCCTGCGCGCGCTGTCACGCGTGAAGGCGAACAAGGGCAGCCCCGGCGTCGACGGGATGACCGTGGATCAACTGCCGACGCACCTGCGCGCGCACTGGCCGCGACTTCGCGAGGACCTCCTCGCGGGGCGCTACCAGCCGCAGCCGGTGCGACGGTGCGAGATCCCCAAGGCCACGGGAGGCACGAGGATGCTCGGCATCCCGACGGCCGTGGATCGGTTCATCCAGCAGGCGATCCTCCAGGTGCTTCAACCTCGCTTCGACCCGACCTTCTCTCCGCACAGCTACGGGTTTCGACCGGGTCGCAGCGCGCACGACGCCATCCTGGCGGCGCAGCGCTACGTCGCGGACGGGCGCGTGGTCGTGGTCGACGTCGATCTGGAGAAGTTCTTCGATCGCGTCCACCACGACGTGCTGATGGGCAGGCTCGCGCGTCGCATCGAGGACAAGCGTCTGCTGGGGCTGATCCGTCGCTACCTGGAGGCCGGGATGATGGCCGACGGCGTGGCGACGGAGCGACACGAGGGGACGCCGCAGGGCGGCCCGCTGTCACCGCTGCTGGCCAACGTGCTGTTGGACGAGGTGGACAAGGAGTTGGAGCGCCGCGGTCACGCGTTCGTGCGCTACGCCGACGACTGCAACGTGTACGTGCGGTCGCTGAAGGCGGGCGAGCGTGTGATGAGCTTCCTTCGGGAGAAGTACGCGTCGCTGCGCCTGCGTCTGAACGAGTCCAAGAGCGCGGTGGGGCCGGTCTGGGGACGAAAGTTCCTGGGGTATCATCTGTACCGCTACGGCGGGGAGGTGAGGCGAGGGGTGTCGGCGAAGTCGCAGGAGGCGTTCAAACGTCGCGTGCGTGAGATCACGCGGCGTGTGGTGGGGCGAAGCCTGGAGCAGGTGATCGAGGAGCTGAACGTGTATCTGCGCGGGTGGAAGGGCTACTTCCGTCTCACGCAGCAGGTGAAGCTGTTTGGCGACCTGGACGGGTGGATGCGCCGCCGCTTGCGCGCGCTGCAACTGAAGCACTGGGCGAGAGGTTCGACGATCTACCGGAAGCTGAAGGCTCTCGGAATGCACCGAGACACGGCGTGGTCGATCGCTCGCTCGCCTGGCGGCTGGTGGCCGCGCTCGCTGCAACTCGGGAAGCACCTGCCGACCAGGTGGTTCGACGAGCTGGGACTGGTGCGGCTGTCGACGTGACCTCAACGCTCCGAACCGCCGGATGCGGAGCCGCTTGTCCGGTGGTGTGGCAGGGGTCGGCCTGGGATCGCCCGGGCCGCCCCTATGCCGATCCAGGCTGAGCCCCCCGATTGCGTATATCCCTTGGGGGGCGAACCCTGGGCGCTCGGCCGCGTCTCGCGCGCAGCACGCGTCCCTCTCTCGTGGGGGCGCCACCCCTGCCGCAGCGCCCGCGCCTCAGCTGGCTCCGCTCAGGGCGCCGAACGAGTCTTCCGACGACGGATTGCGGTGTCGTCCGCCGTCACGGCGCGGCACCACGGGCTGCGTCGGGAGGTTGAGCGGGGCTTCGAACGAGGCGTCGCCCTCCGTCGCCGCGTCGTGGAACTCCGCGGGCGGCATCGCGTCGCGGCGCTGCTCGATCGCGTCGTGCGCGCGTCGTCGCACCTCGTGAACGCCCGGCGTGTCGTCGCCCGCGGGATCGAGCCGCTTCGCCTCGTCGAGCTGATCGAGGCAGCGCTGCCACGCGGCGCGATCACACAGCGCGACGGCCTCCTCGCGGAGCACGCGTCCCCTCGCCCGCGCGGCGAGCACCTCGGGAGGCTCCGTGAGCACCGGCCGATCGCGCTCGGCCGCCTCGTCGACGGTCTTCGTCGAGCGCCACGCGAGCCACGCGCCGAGCGCGAGCAGCCCCGCCGCCGCGAGCTGCGCCCAGCGCGAGCGGAAGAGCCTTCGCAGTCGGCTCACGCGCTGTCGCACCTGCGGCGCAGGGAGCTTCTCTTCTGCCGCGATCTCTTCGAGCTTCTCGCCCTCGCCCTCACGAAGAAGCCACTCGAAGGTCTTCTGCGCGTCGGCGCCTTCGGGGAGCTCACCCACAGCCCAACGAAGCAGATCGCGCTCGGCCTGCTGCGCCGCCTCGACCACCTCGGGCGTGTCAATCGTCTCGCGGCGCGCCCTGCGGTGATGGTCCGCGATCTTGTTTCGCGCGACGCCCCAGATCCATCGGCGCGCGCCCTCGGGGTCCGTCGGTCGGTCGGTCCGCGCGACGGCTTCGGTGAGCGCGGCCTGCACCACGTCGTCGACCTCGCCCTCGGGCACGCGTCGTCGCACCCACGCGGTGAGGGCGGCGCGAAAGCTCTCGGAGGTCCAGTCGTCGTTCATCGCCGGGGGCATCGATGCGTACGTCGTCGGAGCGTCACGGAGTGTGACGGCGGTTGTGTCGAATCTTCTCCGAGGCGGCTACGGCGCGCGGTCGTAGGCGCAGCGCACGCCGAGGTCGTAGTCGTGAAAGGCCGGGTGCTGCCCCTCGCGCCAGGTCGCGCGCACGCGGTCGACCTGGTCGTTGTTCCAGCCGCCGCCGCGGGCAACGCGCGCGGAGCCCTCGTCGGGCCCGTGGGGGTCACGCGCGACGCCGGGCGGATACGAGGTCGCGTACCAGTCCGCGGTCCACTCCCAGACGTTGCCGGCCATGTCGAGCACGCCGAAGGGAGACGCGCCGCGCGGGTGCGCGGTGACCGACGAGGGCCCGACGCCCTGACACGATTGCGAGGTCCCATCGGGCGTCCAGTCGAGGCGGTCGCAGTCCGTCGGCGCCTCGTTGCCCCAGGGGAATCTCCGCCCGTCGGTGCCGCGCGCGGCGAACTCCCACTCGGCCTCCGTGGGGAGCCTTCCGCCGACGTAGCGGCAGAGCGTGAGGGCCTGCTGCCAGTCGATGCCCGAGACCGGAACGTCGCCCGAGGTCTGCGTCGCGGCCGTCGGCGAGCACGCGCCCGCGGTGACGCAGGCCATGTACGCGTCGATGGTGACCTCCGTGCGGTCGATGCAGAACGCGCTCACCGTCACCTGGCGAGAGGGGTGCTCGTCGGGCGCGCCTTCGCCCTCGGGCGAGCCCATCACGAAGGTCCCGCCGGGGATGAGCACGGCGAGGTCGGGGCACTGCGCGCTCGGGGCGCCCGCGTCGGCGCCGGCGTCGCGCGTGGCGCTCGCGCGGAGCGCGCGCCAGCGGAGGCCGACGGGCTCCGTCGAGACGTTGCGGCCGCGGCGGGGCGACGACGACGAGAAGAGGCCGCACGCGGGCGCGACCGCGAAGAGGGCCGCGACGGAGAGGGCTGCGAGGAGTCGGATTCTGGGGGGGAGCACTGCGTCGCCGGAGTCTACATGACCGCGGCGACGCGTTCGGGGGGAACGTCAGCGCAGGAGGCCGTAGCCGAGGAGGCGCGAGGCGTAGCGCGTGGCGTCGATGAGGCCCACGTAGTTGCGGTAGCGGATCTGCGCGGCGGTCTGGCGGCGCGCGTCGTCGGCGTGGGCGGGCACGGGCTGGCGCGTCGTCGGGTCGAGGATGACGCGGACGCTGCCGTCGGCGGCGTACACGGGGCGGAGGCTCGAATCGACCTCGACCTGGTAGGTGTCGATGAGGAGCTGGTTCGCGTGCGCGATCATGCGCGAGGCGATGCCGCGGTCGATGGCCTCGCCGTCGACGTTGTCAGGCCCGTAGCGACGGGCGACGTACACAATGCCCGACTCGGGGTTGCGGAAGCGCACGCGGTCGGCCTCGGGGACGTCGACCTGCTCGACGCCGCCCTCCGTCCAGATGCGCGTGGCGTGGACGGTGGAGAGGTCGGAGTTGAGCGACGAGAACAGCATCGTGTAGACCATCGTCGGGAGCTGCTGGCGGTACCCGATGTTGGGGAACAGGAGCTGCGAGCCCGGCGGACGCGTGGGCGTGCCCGCGGGGTTGGCGCGCGTGGGGAGCGTCCAGAGCGGGAGGATGTCGGGCGTGAGCTCGGGCAGGCCGCCCGTGCCGCCGCCGTCGACCGTGGGGACGTGCATCGCGACGGTGTCCCAGTCTTCGGCGAGCACGCCGCCGAGGAGGCGGTTGAACGCCTGCGGCATGTCGGTGCCAAAGTTCACCTGGAACTCGCGTCCGTCGAGGTAGAGCGAGCGGGTGATGCTCGAGAACGTGGGGCGCGTGTCCGTGAGCATGATGGCCGCGATGGGCTTCTCGGGGTACGAGCCCGCGCGGCGCATGTACGCGTGGTAGGCCCACGAGCCGCCCTGCGTGTTGTCGTACTCCTCGCCGATGTAGCGGCCGTCGATCACGCCGATCGTGAAGTGCGGCATGGGGTTGTCGGCGTTGTCGTCGGGCACGTCGAAGAGGGTCCGCGTGCCCGGGAGCTGATCGGGCATCGCGTCGAAGTCGCCGACCTCGGGGCGCAAGAGCACGCCCGCGAAGAAGTCGAAGATCTCGGTGCCCGCGAGGAGGTACGGGCGCATCCAGTTGTCGTCGCGGCGGAGCTTCGAATAGAGCGCGTCGCTGAAGGCCGAGCTGTAATACGCAGCGTCGCGCGCGACGCTCCAGTGGTAGCCGCGGAGGCGGCGGAAGATGTTGCGCGCGAGGTACGCGGGGATGTTGAGCCCCGTGAACTCGCGGCTGCCGCGGCGGAAGTAGAGCGCGGGGTACGTGAGCTCGTACTTCTTCACCATGCTCTGGGCGACCTCGTAGATGTCGGCGCCCTGGTCGAAGTAGTTGATGTGGGGGTAGCCCGTGCCGATGTCCCACGCGACGCGGTAACCCCAGCGGAGCGCGTGACCGCCCGTGCGGGCCTCGTTCGTAGTGCGCCACGACGGGGCGACGGAGGTCGAGGTGTTCGACGTGACGCCCGTTTCGAAGTCAGCCATCGCGGCGTGGTCGCGCGGTCCGAAGGAGCAGAGCTGGCCGTTGACGATGCGCCAGCGGTAGCGCTCCTTCTCGGCCTCGGTGGCGGGGCGGCAGCGCGCGGGGTCGAAGATGTTCATCTGCCGCGCGAGCTCGGTGTAGTGGATCGGGAGCACGCCCGTCTCCTCGAGCACCGGGTCGCGGTAGTTGATCTGATCGAGCTCGCCGAGCTGCGAGCGGAGGCGCGCGGAGTAGCGGTCCTGCGTCTCGGCGGCGGTGCCTCCGCGGGCGGGGTCGAGCTCCATCGTCTCGAGCACGCGCCCGTAGAGGATGCCCATGGCGTAGTGGTCATAGGCGCCGATGCCGACGGTCTCGTCGAAGCGCTCCCACTGGTACTCCATGACGGAGGTGTTGCCGAAGTAGTTGATGCCCGCGTGGGGCGTCTCGGTGTCGGCGATGCCGAGCTCTTCATCCGTGGGCGCGTCGAGGTAGCGCGGGCCCATGCAGTTGTCGTTGTTCCGCATGGCGCCCTGGTTGCGCACGTTGCGGCAATCCGTGGCGGTGCAGGTCGGCGTGCAGTTGCCCATCGACGCGGCGTTGCCGTTGTTCGTGCGGAGCTGCCAGTACTGCGGGTTGTAGTTCATCGAGTCGTAGCTCGACACGGGCAGGTGGTAGAGCCCGAGCGAGTGGCCGATCTCGTGGAGGGCGATGCCCTTGTAGGCCTCCTGACGGAGGTCCTGCAGGATGCGCTCGGCGCGCGCTTCGGGTGAGAGCGTCGCGTACTTGCGGCGGAACCACCGGGCCACGCCCTGGAGGTCTTCGCTGCCCACGAAGGGCGGCGCGCCCTGGTCCTGGAAGCAGAACCCGCGGCGCTCCAGGCGGCTCATGAGCTCGGTGCGCGTCGCCTCGGCGCGCTCGGGGTCCATGCGACGCAGCGGCGAGGCCTGCTCGAGGAGCGACTGGCTGAGGCGAGAGCCCGGGTCGAAGCCCAGGTTCGCGAGCCAGTGGGGATCGACCATGTCGGCCTCGAGCGTCGTGTTGCGGAGCGACGACTGGAGCACCTCCACGCGCTGCGCGGTCTGCGTCGCCGTCCCGGGCACGGGGCTCGTCTGGTCCTCGATCATGCGCGAGTGGAGCTCGGCGCCCCGCACGAAGGTCGACACGTTGGCCTGCGTGAGCCCCGCGACGCGGGCGGCGTGACGGCCGTCGACGGCCTGCGCGCGCGCGTCGATCTCCGAGTCCGAGTAGCTCGCGCGCTGCACCGACGCGGGGTTGCGCACGATGCGAGAGAAGCGCTGCGCGGCGGCGCCGTCGACGAAGTCCTCGACGCTGAGCTCGCCGTTCGCCATGAGGATGTAGTCCCTCTGCTGCGCGGCGGCGTAGTCGACGGAGCGGCCCATGTTGAAGCCGCCGTTGCACACGATCTCGCCCGTGAGGGGGTCGTAGCCCCAGTGGGCGATGCCGCCGAAGGGCGCGCGGGTGTTGCCCGGCCAGTACGTGATGTGGTGGTAGCGCAGGTCGCCGAGGCGCGCGCGGTAGCCGACTTCACGGCACGCGCGGGCGTTGTCCGAGGGCATCACGGGGTTGTGGCAGAGCACCACCGCGGGGCCGTTCGAATCCTTGGGCCTCGGCGCGAGCCACGCGCCGTCGACCTGGGGGACGGTCTGCGCGTCGAAGAACTGCGCGTGGCACGCGTCGCGGGCGCCGCCGGTGCGGCGGCACTCGACCTCGCGCGTGTTCGCGATGGCCGACATGATGGCCGCGTTCCAGCTGTCGATGATGTCCTCCGAGGGGCCGCGGAGGATGGTCGACGGCGCGTCCTGCGCGGTGGGCAGACGGGGCGACTCGACGCCCACGTGGTTCTGCATCTCCGCGGGCATCTCCTGGTTGGCGTAGTACGCGATGGTGCGCACGGTACGCTCGCGGTAGGGCAGCGTGCAGCGGCCCATGACCGTGTCGCACTGCGAGCCGGGGTGACCGCTCGGGCACTGGTCCGCGGTGCCGTCGTTGTTGGCGTCGGTGTTCGCGGTGCACGCCACGGCGGGCGCGATGTGCGACTGCATCCACAGGTTGTGGATCATCGCGAAGCGGTGGAAGTTGCGGTCGTTGATGCCGTAGCCGTTGTCGAAGCCGTTACGCTCCGCGCGCGGTCCGCCCACGAGGTCGAAGGGGTGCCGCGTGAGCTCGAGCGGCTCGAAGTCGCGGTCGACGACCCGGCGGAACGACGTGCGGATCGTGGCCTCCTGCGGGTTGCACGAGTACACGGGGCCCTGCGCGAAGAAGTTCGCGATGAGGCACGTGGGGATGGGCTCGTCGAAGATGTCGGACATCTCGGGGTTGACGAGCCACTTCGAGGTCACGTCGAAGTAGCCGCCGGGGTGGCGCGCGGCGCGGAGCGCAGCGTCGGTCTCGGTGGCGTCGACACAGCGGCCGTTCTCGTCGCGGACCTTGCCCGGCTCGATCTCGCAGAAGTTGTTGGCGTTGGGCGAGCGGGGGTTGGTCTCGTCGAACGCGACGGGCGAGAACGACAGGCCGCCGAAGAGCGACCCGTAGAACATGAACGACCAGTCGGGGTTGTCGACGAGGTTGCGCGACCAGTCGACGCGGATGTAGTCGCGGTCGTACCAGCGACGGTCGCTGGTGTTCTCGCTCACGACGTTGAGGGGCTCGCCCGTCGTGGGGTTGTAGTCGTTGCGGATGTCGAACTGCGACTCGATGCGGTAGGCCGCGACGATGAGTCCGTTCTGCGTGCGCGAGGCCGTGCGGCCGGCGCCGTCGGAGCCCGTGACGTACTCGTAGCTCTTGCGCGCGAGGAGGAGGTTCTCTTGAATCTCCCAGTGCACCCGGTCGACGTCGTCGTAGGTGCCGACGGGCATCATGGTCTGGTCGACGGGGGCGTCGACGACGAAGTTCTCCATGTAGAACTCGGGGTCGTCGGCGGCGTTGGTGTAGTCATGGCCGACGAGCCACTCCTTGCGGATGTGCCCGTCCGCGACGCGGTTGATGGCCGGTCGCTCCTCGGCGCAGTTGGCCGATCCGAGGGTGAGGGCCGCGAGCGCCAGGAGTGAGAGAGACCGCCATGTGCGATGGCGATCGCCGTCGCGGGAGCGTTTCGAGGACATCGAGAGCTATACCTCCGGGGAGTTGCGTGAGACCTGCGCCTGCGTCGCACGCGGCGCGTTGCCCGCGCGGCCGACGAAGCCGGGAAGCTACTACGGTCCCCCAAGGCGTGGAACGGGGGTCAACGGAGCTCCGCGGCGCGCGAGAAGCGCCTCGCACGACGCACCCGGCGATCGACAAACCGGCGCCGCGAGGATGTCGGGGCCGACGCGACCGCCCCGCGACGGACCGCACGCAGCGCACCCGCCACCGACTCCCCCCTTCGCAGACCCCGCAGACCCCGCGGACCCCTCACCACCACGCCCGCGGACCCTCCATCGGGTGAACAGACCGTGATCGATCGTGCTCATGGTGAAACAGACCCGCTGCGTCGGTCATCCCATGGGCAGCCGTCGGACCAACCTCCACGACCACGGCGGATGGAGTCTTCGTATGACCGCAGGTCTTCGCCCGCGGGCGCGCTTCGTTGCTGCGCTCGCAACGGTCTCGCTCGCCCTCGGATGCGGCGGTTCTGAGAACACCCCGAACGTCGTGTCTCCGCGCGATGCGGCGGTCACCGACGCGCCGTCGAGCGACGTCTCGACCCCCTCGGGGCCCTCGTTCACCGCGAGCTGCGTCTATACAAACCCCTTCTCGCGCGCCGAGGAGTGCCGGGACTACATCGATCCCCTCTCGACCCCCGAGTCCGTCGCCACCGACTGCACCAACCAGCGCGGGACCTTTCGCATGGGGACGGCCTGCTCGTATCCCGCGGCCCTCGGTCAGTGTGAGATTCGCGCGCCCAACACCGACGCGGTGCGCGTGATGTTCCCCGGCTCCGACGCGTCGCAGTGCGCGGCCACGCAGCGTGGATGCTCGGTCTTCGCGCGCGGCGCCTTCACGCCCCTCGGCGTCTGCGCGGGCGATGGCGGCGTGACGCCCACCGACGCCTCGACGCCCGCCTCCAGCGTGTATCTCCCGGCCGTGCGCGAGTGTCGCGATCCCCTCCCCGGTCAACCCCGCGGCAACGGCCCGAATGGACAGGTCTGCACCTGGTCCGCCGTGGCTGGTGCGACGGAGTCCGGGCGTCGCTACGAGGACTACGCGTCGTGTGATCGCGTGCGCACGCAGCGGCCCTACTACCCCGTCGATCCGGGGCGTTCGCGCGGCGATGATCCGCGCCTCCGCGATCCGTCGTACGCCGCGGAGCTCGCGTGGGTTCGCAGCCAGGTCGAGTCGAGTGCGTGCGTGTGCTGCCACTCGACGCGCGCCCCCGCCGGCCCCTCGAACTGGTACATCGAAGCCCCCGGTAACTGGATCGATTCCTTCAACGACACGGGCCTCGCGCTCGGCGCGATGTGGATCGACTCGCGCGCCCTCGGCGCCTATCCCGCGTCGGAGAACAACGGCTTCGACCGCATCCGTTCGGGCATTCCCAGCACCGACCCCGAGCGCATGGTGCGGTTCTTCCAGGCCGAGCTCGCGCACCGCGGACGGACGCGCGAGTCCTTCGCGGGGATCGACCCCTTCGGCGGACCCATCTACGACCAGATCGTGTTCACGCCGTCGGCCTGCACCGGCACCGACGGCATCGCGAGCGACGGAACCCTGCGCTGGACGGGCGGCGCCGCGCGCTACGTCTATGTGCTCGACGCGGGCTCGGCGAACCCCGGCGTTCCCCCGAACCTCGACCTCCCGTCGGGGACGCGCTGGCGCTTCGACGTGGCGCCGACCGACGCGCCCATCGCGAGCGGCGTGACCTACGGCCGAACGCCCTCGGGCGCGACGCAGCGATTCCCTGCGATGGGCGCGCCTGCGCCGCTCCAGGCGGGCGCGAGCTACTACCTCTACGTGCTCGCCGACGTGGGCATCCCGATCACGCGCTGCACCTTCACCGCGCCGCGCTGACCGCCTCGATCACCGATCAGGGAGGGCGACGCGCACGGGTGTGAGATGCGCGTCGAGGTCCCCTCCCCCGAGCTGTCCCGACGCGTTGTACCCCCAGCACCACAGGGCCTCGCCCGAGAGCTCCGTCGCGCACGCGTGACGCAGCCCCACCGAGAGCGCGTTCAGCCGCACGCCCTCGGGGACGCGCACCGCCACCATGCCCTCACCGTCGGACGACGCGGTGCTTCCGTCGCCGAGCTCCGCCTCGTTGTTGCGACCCCAGCAGAGCGCGCGGCCCGCTTCGGTGAGCGCGCAGACGTGCAACTCTCCGACGCCGATCGAACGCAGCGACTCGTCCGCGCGGAGCGTGACCACGGGCATCGACGTGAGCGCGCCCCAGCACCGCACCGTGCGGCGTCCTGCGAGGAGGGCGCAGGTGTTGAGCCCGCCCGCGCGCGCCTCGACCACCGTCGTGAGGGCCTGACCATCTTCACCGAGCGCGTCGACCATCGCGTCGTGCGCGTCGGCCGTTCCGTCGCCGAGCTGCCCCGCGGAGTTGTCGCCCGCGCAGCGCAATCGCCCTGCCTCTCCGTCGATCCAGAGGCCGCAGCGGTGCGCGTCGCCGAGCGCCACCGAGGTCGCCCCTCGGAGCTCGTCGACCTCGCGGGGAGCGCCGCGCACCTGCTCTCCCCAGCACCACCACGCGCCGTCGGATCGCCTCGCGCACGCGGTCTTCGCGCACGCCGTGACGGCGCGAAGGTCGTCGAGTCCGGGCACCCGCTCGGGCGTCGCGCGGGCGTCTCCGCGCGCCCCGATCTGCCCCTCGCCGTTCTCGCCCCAGCACCACGCGGCGCCCTGCGAGCGCGCGCAGGAGAAGCGGTCTCCCATCGCGATCTCGTCGACCGCCGCGACGCCCGCCACGAGCAGCGGCGAGGGCGCGGGCGCGGTGAGCGTGCGACCGAGCGCGCCGCCCCACGGGCTGCCCCAGCACCACGCGTAGCCCGCGACCGTCGCGCAGCTGCGAAGTCCACCCGCGGAGACGCTCCCGTAGCGCCAGGTGAGCTCCGCGCTGGCTTCGTCGGCGACGTCGACGGCCGCCTCGCGCGACGCGTCGCGCTCGGCGCCGAGGGGCTGCGCGAAGCGACACGCCGGGAGCGTGAAGAGCAGCGCGAGGCCGCGGTTCAAGACGGCGCTCCGTGCGCCCCGTGGGGACATTGACACCGTGGGTTTTTTCTGTGACGGATCAGCGCCGATCCCCTCCAAGGATACTGAGAGCTGGTGCTCGTCGCACCGGGGGAACTCTCACCGATTCACAGGAATTTCACCGCCATGCGCAACGTCCGCTCCCTCTTCGTCTCCGTGGTCATCGGCACGATGGTGTCTGCCTCCGCGTGCGCGCCCATCGACGGCGACGAGGTCGCATCTTCGGCGCAGGAGCTGGTGCTCCCCGGCACGTACTCGGTCTGCGCGTCGGCGCCCCACGCCCTCGAGTGCACGACGACCTCGCTCCGTCGGACGCGCGACGACGGCTCGCTGTTTCCCTCGATCCGGCTCGACGCGACGGCCGACCCGCTCGAACCCGTGGCGCGCACCTGCACCGTGACCGCCGACTGCATGGCCGCGGCGATGCCCACGAACTCGTGCGGCGGATACCGCTACATCGGGATCAACCGGGTGTCGGCCACCAACTTCAACAACGCCGCCGCGTCGTGCCTCGGCCGCTACGTCACTTGCAGCCCCTACGCGCCGAGCTTCGTCGCCGACGACGAGCGCACCTGGACGAGCACCAAGGTCCTGGCCCGCGTCGAGTGCTGCGCCGGCCGCTGCGTGACCGCGGCGCCCTTCTGACAGTCACCCCCTGGTCGCGTCACCGCGTGCGTGGCCCGCGGCAAGCATTACTCCGCGGCCATGAAGAACACGATCCGCTCCCCCGCGGTCGCGGGGCTCTTCTACCCGGCATCTCCGCGAGAACTCACCGCCACCCTCGACGCGCTGATCGCGCAGGCGCGAACGGACCGCGCCGAGGCCCGCCCCAAGGCGCTCATCGTGCCGCACGCGGGCTTCGTCTACTCGGGGCCCGTCGCGGCCACCGCCTACGCGGCCGTCGCTCCCTGGGCGGCGGAGATCCGTCGCGTGGTGGTCATCGCCCCCGCGCATCGGGTCGCCGTACACGGCCTCGTGGCGGCAGGCGCGGGCGCGCTGAGAACGCCGCTCGGTGACGTGCCCGTCGACGTCGAGGCCATCGATCGCGCGGGCATCCTCAACGACGCCGCCGCGCACGCGAAGGAGCACGCCGTCGAGGTGCACCTGCCCTTCATCCAGCGCTTCTTTCCCGACGCGAAGGTGGTGCCGCTGCTCGTGGGCGACGCCGCGCCCGGGGAGGTCGGACGCGCGCTCGAGGCCCTCTGGGGCGGCGACGAGACGCTCATCGTCGTGAGCAGCGACCTGTCGCACTACCTCCCCTATGACGAGGGCCGCGCGGTCGACGCAGACACGGCCGAGTCGATCGTGTCGCTCGGGCGAGGCGTCGCGCTCGAGCGGGCTTGCGGCGCCGCGGCGATCAACGGGCTCCTGTGGGTGGCCCGCCATCGAAAGATGCGCGCCGAGCTCCTCGACCTTCGAAGCTCGGGCGACACCGCGGGCCGATGCGACGAGGTCGTGGGCTACGGAGCCTTCGCGTTCCACGAGTCCGAGGAGGCGCCCCATGCTCGATGACGCCACCCTCTCGACCCTCGCGACCTTCGCGCGCGCGTGCATCCGTGAGGCCCTCGGCGGCGCGCCGGCGGAGGTGCCGCGCGGCGGTGTCTACGACGAGCCCGCGGCGACCTTCGTGACGGTTCACCACGCCGACGGTGAGCTCCAGGGCTGCATCGGTCGCCTCGCCGCGTCGCGTCCGCTCACGGCCGACGTGCGCGCCAACGCGCTCGCCGCGGCCTTTCTCGACGCGCGCGGCACCTCGCTCGCGCTCGATGACGTCGACGGCCTCGACGTCGAGGTCTCGGTGCTCTCTCCGACGGAGCGCGTCGCGTTCGATGGCTCCGAGCGGGGGGCCCGCGCCGCGCTGCGCCCCGGCGTCGACGGCGTCTTGATGGAGGTGGGGCACCACCACGGGACCTTTCTCCCGCAGATGTGGGAGCACTTTCGAGAGCCGCGGGAGTTCCTCGATCAGCTCAAGGTGAAGTCGGGGCTCTCCGCCCGCTTCTGGTCCCCCGACGTCGCCCTCTTCCGTTACACCGTGCAGGCGGGGCGAAGCCCTTCGAACACCCCACGGGAGGCCGCGCCATGAGCCCTCCGGGCGTGCCCGAGTCGAGCCATCCCGCGCGCTGGTGGCACCGCATCGAGGACGGTCGGATCCAGTGCGACCTCTGCCCGCGCGAGTGCCAGCTCCACGACGAGCAGCGGGGCATGTGCTTCGTTCGCAAGCGCGAGGGCGACGGCCTCGTGCTCACGACCTGGGGCCGCTCGTCAGGCTTCTGCGTCGACCCCATCGAGAAGAAGCCGCTCTATCACTTTCACCCCGGGTCGAGCGTGCTCTCCTTCGGCACCGCGGGCTGCAACCTCGCGTGCCGCTTCTGCCAGAACTGGGACATCTCGAAGTCGCGCTCCGTCGACACGCTCGCCGACGCGGCGTCGCCCGAGGCCATCGCGCGCGCCGCGGTGAGCGCCGGGTGCGAGAGCGTCGCGTTCACCTACAACGACCCGGTCATCTTCGCGGAGTACGCGATGGACGTCGCCGACGCCTGCCACGCCGTGGGCCTGCGCACCGTCGCCGTCTCCGCGGGCTACATGCACCCGGCCCCGCGGAAGGCGTTCTACGAGAAGATCGACGCGGTCAACGTCGACCTCAAGGCCTTCACCGAGGCGTTCTATCGCAAGCAGACCGCCTCGGAGCTCGCGCCCGTGCTCGACACGCTGCGCTACCTCGCGCGCGAGACTTCTGTGTGGACGGAGGTCACCACGCTGCTCATCCCCGGCCTCAACGACTCGGACGACGAGCTCGGACGCCTCTCGGACTGGGTCGCGCGCGAGCTCGGCGCGGCCGTCCCGCTGCACTTCTCGGCCTTTCACCCCGACTACAAGCTCATCGACGTGCCCCCGACGCCCCCCGCGACCCTCACCCGCGCGCGGAAGATCGCGCTCGCCGCGGGCCTCCAGCACGTCTACACGGGCAACGTCCACGACGTAGACGGCGAGACGACGCGCTGCGCGAGCTGCCACGCCGTCGTGGTCGCGCGCGACTGGTACGACATCCTCGAGTACCGCCTCGATGACCGGGGGCGGTGCCTCGCCTGCGGCGCCGCGCTCGCGGGCCGCTTCGGCGCGTACGGCGGGAGCTTCGGGCGCAGGCGCGTCAGGCTCCACCTCGGCGCCTGAAAAGACGCTCACAACTTCTCGCGAAACTGACGGCCCCCGGTGTAGCGTAGGCGCTTCTACGCCCACACGCTTCGGAGGGATGTCGCGCGATGGATGGCAGTTCGAACCTGGTTCCCGAGGTCCGCTGGAGCTTCTCCGCAGGGAGGGTCGGCGCCGAGGCGTGGTCGGTGGTGCACCTCGACGCGCGCGAGGCCATGTCAGACCTCTACCGCGCGCAGGTCGTGCTCGTGATGGAGTCTGGCGGCGGCGCGCTCGACGAGCTGCTCGGCGCGCCGGCCTCGCTCGAGACGCACCGCGGCGGTCTCGTGCGGTCGATCAAGGGCGTCGTCGCCGAGGTCGAGGAGCTCGGCACCACGGCGCAGCACCGCTTCGTCCGCGTCGACGTCGTGCCCGCCCTGTGGACCCTCTCAGAGCGCAGCGACTGCCGTATTTTTCAGGGCAAGAACACCGTCGACATCATCCGCGCGGTGCTCTCGGACGCGGGGATCTACCAGGGCCCCGGCGCGCTGCGCATCGACGGCGCGCTCGACGCATTCCCCACGCGTGAGTACTGCGTGCAGTACAGCGAGACCGACCTCGCGTTCGTACGTCGGCTCCTCGAAGACGACGGGATTCCCTTCTACTTCGACCACGAGAACGAGGGCGGCGAGGCGCTCGTGCTCTGCGCCGACGAGCACGTGTGGACGCCCGTCCCGACGCTCGACAACGGCCCCGTGCGCGTGCTCGACGCGGGCCTCTCGACGGCGCGCACCGAGACCCTCACGTGGTTCGACGAGCGCCACTCGCTGCGCCCTTCGAGCGTCGTCGTGCGCGACTTCGACTTCACGCGTCCGCGCGCCGCCATCGACATGACCGGCCGCCAGGGCCAGGGCCAGCGCGCGCTCTTCGAGTACCCCGCGCGCGCCACCATCACGGGCTACGACGACGGCTCGCGCGCCTACAAGCAGCACAACACCGCGCGCATCGCGAAGCTCCGCACCGAGGAGCACGCGACGCGCATCCACCGCGGGCACGGCCGCGGCAACGTCACGGGCGCCGCGCCGGGGCGCAGCCTCACGATCACCGGACACGAGCGCCCCGAGCTCGATCGGCGCTACCTCGTCACCTCCGTCGAGCACCGCGGACACGACTGGAGCATCGTCCCCGAAGACGTGCTCGCGAGCGCGCGCTTCCGCGAGATGCTCCACGACGCGAGGCTCCGCGCGCCCGACGGGACCACGGGCGATGGCCGCTACGGCAACCGCGTCGAGACGCACCGCATCGACGAGAACCCCGCGTCGGTGCCCTTCAGACCCGAGCGCGTCACCCCGCGCCCCATCGTCGAAGGGCCGCAGACCGCGCGGGTCGTGGGCCCGCCCGGCGAAGAGATCCACACCGACTCGCACGGCCGCGTGAAGGTGCAGTTTCACTGGGATCGCCAGGGCCGCGAAGACGACCAGAGCTCGTGCTGGATCCGCGTCGCGCAGACGATGGGCGGCGGCAACTGGGGCTTCGTGTTCATCCCGCGCATCGGCATGGAGGCCGTGGTGAACTTTCTCGAAGGCGACCCCGACCGACCGCTCGTCACGGCGTGCGTGTTCAACGGCGAGAACCAGCCGCCCTACGAGCTCCCCGACAACAAGACCCGCACGAGCTTCAAGACCAACACCACGCCCACCGACGGCGGCTACAACGAGATCCGCTTCGAGGACAAGAAGGGCCTCGAGCAGCTCTTCACGCAGGCGCAGCGCAACCTCGACACGCTCATCAAGAACGACGAGTCGCACACGGTCAACCGCCACCGCACGAAGACCGTCGCCGGCGAGGAGTTCAACACCATCATGCAGAACCGCGTCTCGCGCGTGATGGAGAACGACTCGCACACCGTCGACGGCAACCACGAGATGGAGGTGCACGGCGGCCAGGGGGCGTCGCTCTCCGTCGACAACGACCGACAGGTTCACGTGGGCGGCAACCAGACGCACACCGTCGAGAAGAACCAGGTCTCGACCGTGATGATGGCCTCGGCCGAGACCGTCGGGATGGCCAAGGCGGTGCAGGTCGGCCTCGCGTATCAGGTCACCGTCGGCGCGCGCTTCGAACTCGTGTGCGGCAAGTCGCGCCTCACGATGGACGCCTCGGGCAAGATCACCCTCGCGGGCAGCGAGATCGCCATCACGGCCACGGGCCCCGTCGCCGTCAACGGCGCCGTCATCGACCTCAACTGAACGATGCAGTTCGTCAATCACACGCCCTTTCCCGCGATGGTGTTCGAGGCGCGCGACCACGACGACGCGCCCCACCACGTGCTCGTGCTCCGCGCGACGATGACCCTCGCGCACGGCCCCGCGCGGCTCTCGACGGCGCAGCGCGACCTCGTGCTCGGCGACCGTCACTACGGCGATCCCGCCGAGAGCTCGGTGCTCGAAGAGAGCGACCTCGCGCCCTACAAGCCCGCCACCGACGTGCTCGTGCGAGGCACGGCGAGACCTCCCGGCAACGCGCCCGCGACGGCGTGGGAGGTCACCGCGAGCGTGGGCGCGCGCGCGTCGCGTCTTCGCGTCACCGGTCCGCGATGGTGGCTCCGCACCGACGGAGACCAGTGGCGGCTCAGCGATCCCCTCGCGACGGCGGCCGTTCCGCTGCGCTACGAGCTCGCGTACGGCGGCACCGCGCGAGACGAGCATCGCGAGGAGCGCTGCGACGACAACCACGTCGGCGTGGGCTTCGCGCCTCGCTGGTGGCGCGACGCGAGGGACCGCATCGAGGCGCCGCAGATCGAGTGGCCCGACGACCCGCTCACGAGCATCGACCGCCCCATCGCGCCCGCGGGCTTCGGCGCCACGGGCCGCGCGTGGACCTCGCGGCGGTCTCTCGCGGGCACCTACGACGAGACCTGGCGCACGACGAAATGGCCTGCGATTCCAGGTGATTTCGACATGCGATACTGGTGCGCCGCGCCGCGGGGACTCGGTGGCGAGGGGCACCTCCGCGGCGACGAGCGCGTGCGCATCACGGGCGTCGGGTCACTGCCGGTGATCGAGTTCGCGCTGCCGGGGCACGACGTGTTCGCGCTGCTGCGACACGAGAGCGGGATGATGATGCCCGTGAAGATGAAGCTCGACACGGTGTCGATCGACGCCGACGCGCTCGAGGTGGGGCTCGTGTGGAGGCTCGTCACGGGCGTCGAGCCCGCGATCCGTGTGATCGAGGCCAGGATGGAGTTCCGAGAGCCCGCGGAGGTCGCGCGTCATGGCGGATGACAAGGAGACCGCGCGTCAGCTCGGCGTCCCGGTGGTGGTGTTCACGCGTCCCGACGTGTGCAAGAGCCCTGTCGCGCCGGTGCCGTACCCGATCATCGCGCCGCTCGACACGAGCATCCTCACGACGCCGACCGTACGCGCCACGTCGGTGCCGACCTTCACGCTGCGGAGCCGCGTTCCGCTGGTGATCGGCGACGAGGCGGGCATCGGGATGGGGGTTCAATCGGGCACCTTCGCGGGCACGGGGCTCACCTGGCCCACGGGGTCGAGCAGCACGGTGAGGGCCGAGAAGTTCCTCCTCGTGCGCCACAACGACCCCTTCATGATGAACGGCGGAAACACCACCGGGAAGCTGGTCTACCAGCCCGGCGGCGCTCCCCGCGCGCGCATCGACGGCCTCGGTCGACCCACGCGCCTCACCAACCCGACCATCCAGCCCACGCCCAAGGAGCAGGGCTGGCTCGACTGGGCGGGCGAGAAGGCGGGCAACGCGTGGAACGCCACCTCCAACGCCGCGGGCAACGCGTGGGACGCCACTTCGAACGCCGCGGGCCAGGCCTGGGACGGGACGAAGTACTACGCGGGCGAAGCCTACGAATACGGCAAGTACATCAACAACGAGTACAAGGTCGTCCCGCGCGCGCTCGGCGGATTGCAGGCCGTTGGTGGCGCGGGCGAGATGGCGCTCGGCGGCGCGGGCCTCGCGGCTCCGACGGGCATCACGCAGGTCGCGGGCGGCGTTGCCGTGGTGCACGGCTTCGACAACACGAGCACGGGGCTGCGTCAGCTCTGGACCGGCGAGTACACCAACACGCTCACGCACGACGCCGCCGCGGGCACGGCGCGACTCCTCGGCGCGAGCGAGGGAACGGCCGACGCCGTCGGCAACATCACGGATCTCACCGCGGGCGTCGCCGCGCCTGCCACGGTGGCCAAGGGGCTCATCTCGAAGGAGGCGCAGGCCCTCGCGAAGCAGGAGGCGCAGGCCCTCGCGAAGCAGGAGGCGCAGGCCCTCGCGAAGAAGGAGGCCGAGGCCGTCGCGAAGAAGGAGGCCGAGGCCGTCGCGAAGAAGGAGGCCGAAGCGGTCGCGAAGAAGGAGGCCGAGGCCGCCGCGAAGAAGGAGGCCGAGGCCGCCGCGAAGGAGGGCGCCGACGGCGTGCGCGTGCTCAAGAAGCCCGTGCGGCCCGACACGTCGAAGGTGAAGTACCCCGACGACATGTCGAAGTACAAGAAGCCCGACGGGTCGTGGGATTGGCCTGGAAACAAGGGCTTTGACGGCGTTCCCAAGGACGACGTGCTCAAGCCGGGCTCGGTGATCGACCGCTTCGGCGGCAATAACGGGTCGTACTTCTCGCCGCCGGGGACGCCCTTCGAAGCGCGCGCCCTCTCGCCCGACAGCCTCACGGCGCCGTACCGATCGTTCGAAGTGCTGCGGCCGCTCCCGGTGCAGAGCGGCGGCATCGCGCCCGCGTTCGGCATGCCCGGCGGCGGCACGCAGTTTCTCACCGGCCCCAAGCTCGGAGACCTGCTCAACCCCGCGCAGCCGGGCGGCGCGTTCCTCCGAGAGATCTTCTAGGGCCTGTCCCCAAAGTCTCCCGTCGCGGACGCAACGATCCGCGTCGCCCCGCTGCGTTGCCGCGTCTCGACGGGCCAACAGCCCGTCTTCGTCGCGGCGCCTTGCGGTGTTGCGGCTCGTTTCGCCCGCTCGGTCCGACTTCAGGGACAGCCCCCAGAGCGGTTTCAGCGAGGCGGCAGCTCTCCGCCGAAGGGCGGAAAGACGTCGTCAGGCCGACGGTGCGCGTACCAGTAGTTCTGGTTGGTGCGCACCCACGCGTCGTTCATGAGCCGCAGCACCGCGTCGCGCGCGGCCTCGTCGCGCGTGCGATAGACGCGCTCGTCCGAAGCCTCGCCGCGCTCGATGTAATAGACCCGCCACGCGCCCGTGGAGCCGGGCTCGACCACGAGCCGGTCGTTCTTCTCGGTCATGGGCTGACCGGGCTCCCACACGGCCCCGATGGGAAAGCCCCTCGCGATCACGTGTTGCGTCACCGTCTCGGGCGTCACCGAGAAGAAGTCGTGCCAGTTGCGGTCGTTCATGTCGGCGCCCGACACGATCTGCTCCTGGATCCACGCCGTGAGGTCCCCGCGGAGCAAGGCTTCGATCTGCTCTTCCTCGTTGCGCATCAAGGGCGATCGTACGCGGAACGCACGCGCGCCGTCACGGATCGCGCACGGGTCTTCGCCGGCCCCTCGTCAGCGCGCGGGGAGCAGGGCGCCGAGGTGCGCGTCGAGCTCCGTCGAGAGCGCCGCCACGATGGCCGCGGGCGAGGTCGCGTCGAGGTACGGCAACCGCACCATCGAGGGCTTCGGGAGGCGCTTGCGCAGGTCCGCGCAGAACGCGTCGGCCGCCGTCGTGCGGCTCGCGCTCTCGCCTTCGAGCATCGTCACGGCCTCGGCCACGGCCGAAGGGAGCCCCGGCGTCGCGCGCAGCGTCTGGAGGTACGGCGCGAGCTTCACGTCGGCGCGGTTCATCACGATCGCGCGCGGCGCCCGACCGAGCTTGTCGAGGCGCTTCGCGAGAAAGAGCACGTCGTCGCGCGCCGCCGCCGTGGGGGCGCTCACCAGCGCGTAGGCCGCCCCTTCGCCGAGCAGAAGCTCCGAGGCGTTGTTGGCGAGCGTGACGAAGCGCTCCCGCACGATCGCGAGGTCGCCGAAGAGGGCCGCGGTGTTGCGCACGAGCGTCGGGCCCGTGACTCGACCGATGACCCCTTCGAGGTGCCCCGCGCCCCATGAGAGAACGCCTCCCGAGGGCTTCGGCGATGCGGGCGCGTCGATGCCGCGGGCGGCGATTCCAGCGAGCCACGAGACCGTGCGACCGCCGAGGAGCGCGGCGAGTCGTCCGGGATAGGTCACGAAGTCGATGGCGTGCCGCGAGGGCGCCGTGTCGATCACCACCACGTCGAACTCACCGCGCGACGCCGCGTGGGCGACGAGGTTCATCGCGACGAGCTCGTGAACGCCCGCGGCTGCGTCGGCGAGCCCCACGTAGAGCGGGTTCGCGAGCACACGCGCGCGGGCCTCGGGCTCGTCTTCGAAGAGCTGCTCGATGAAGGTGCGCAGCGAGCGACGGGGATCGGGCATGAGGGCCGAGAGCCTCCCCTTCGCCTCGGGGAGCGACACGCGGCTCACGGCGTCGGTGATGGGCACCCCCATGGCGCCCGCGAGCCTTCGGGCAGGGTCGATCGTGACGATGAGCGTCGACCGCCCCGAGCGGGCGAGCGAGAGCGCGAGGGCCGCCGACGACGTGGTCTTGCCCACGCCGCCTCCGCCCGCGCACACGACGACGAGCGGCGCCTTCACGCGGCCCCCTCGGCGCGCAGCCACCGCGCGACGTCGCGCGCCGACGGATCGACGGGCGCGAGCGGCACCCGCCAGATCGCGTGACGCTTGAGCGAGAGCGCCTCGAGTGACGCGGCCACCTCGGCGCTCGCGACCTCGCGCGCGTCGAGCACGTCGACGAGCGAGCGCGCCGCGACGGCCACGGGGCCGCTCCCCGAGGCGAGCGCGCGGGCCTCGCCGAGGGCCGCCGCGGGGAGCGAGAAGGGCACGCGGTTGACCACCACGCGCGCGACCTCGATGCCGACCTCGTGCGAGATCGCCGCGCAGAGCTCGATGGTCTCTTCGATCACGAGCCGCTCCGGCAGCGTCACCACGAGGATCGACGCGCGGCCCGGTGAAACAAGCTCCTTCGCGACGCGGTCGCACATGTCGAAGAGGGGACCCGAGCCGAGGAAGTCACGGCCCTGTCGCGGCACGCGCAGCCACGCGACGCCGTGTCCGGTGGCGGGCATGTCGACGACGACGCGCACGCCCGGACGCTCGGCCACCACCTGCCGCACCGCTTCGAGCATCGCGAGCTCGCGGATCGCGGGCGCAGCGCGCAAGAGCGGGCGCATCGCGAAGTTGTCGAGCGCGAGCTTCGCCACGGTGGCCGAGCCGAAGAGCGGCGTGGCGCCCTTCTGAATGGCCTCGCCGGGCTTGATGACGATGTGCTCGACGTTGCGGTGCGCGCCCGCGAGGGCCCTGCGGCCCGACTCTCCGTCGCCGAACTCGACGAGGGCGGCCATGCCGTGGGTCTCGGCGTCGAGGGCCGCGAGGGCCGCTGCGACGGTGGTCTTGCCGACGCCGCCCTTGCCCATCACGAGCACCGCGGGGGCGAGGCTCCTCGGCGGCACGCGCGGAGGAGGTCTTGAATCGAGAGGGTTCATCGCGCCGCTACTCGTCAGGCCGGTTGGCCATGGCCTCCATGACCTCGTACATCATCAGCACGTAGGCTTCACGGACGAAGCGCACGTACCGCGGCGACGTGAGCCCCGCGGCGCGCACGAGGGCCTCGATGCCCGCGAGCGTCCGGCGCCACGAGGCCTCGACGTCGGCGAAGGTCCACTCGCCGGTGATGACGGGCGTCGAGCGGTTCGAGGCGAGGTCCATCTCGTAGTCGATCCAGTCGTCGGCGATCTGCACGAACATCGAGACGTCGTACATCCACGCCCGCGCCCCCTCGCCCGCGTAGCGCACCACCGGAAAGAGCAGCCCGTCGATGGTCCCCTCGACGCCCGCGAGGCGGTGCCCGAGGCCCCTCGGGTCGGGCTCCCCGCGCATGGCCTTCACCTCCGCGCGGATCCACTCGCTCACCCTGCGCATGGCCGCTTCGAAGGCCGCGCGGTCGGCGCCGTCGAGGTCGCGCGCCATTTCGCTGGCAAGGGCGCGGGTGAGCGCGAGCTCGGGCGAGTCGGGCGGAGCGGTCCCTGCGATCACCGCTTCGAGGCGAGGGCCGCGGAGCTCGGGGGCGTCGGTCATGCAGTGGTCGAAGACGTGATCGACCACGACGATGAAGGCCGCGATGAGCGCGATGCGCCGGTGCTGATCCTGATAGGCGACGCGCCCCATGAGCTCCATCGCGCCGCGCCCGAGGAGCGCGAGCGCGGGGTTGGGCAGCGCGAGGCGGTTGCCGACCTCGGTGACGAGCCTGACCATCGGCGGCCTTCGCGGCGCGCAGAAGAGCGCGGTGTACGGGGCCGACGCGTAGAGGTCGCACGCGCCGATGCGCAGCTTCTCGTAGAAGCGCTCGCCGAAGAGCGCGGGCCAGTGGGCGCGCACGAGCGGCACGACGTGGAGGTCGAAGTGACGATGCGCGGTCGCGCGGATCCCCTTCGCGAGGTCGCCGACGGAGCGGTCGGGCGTACCAAGGAGCGCCCTCAAGTCCGCGACGCGTTCGGCGCGCGGGCCGAGCGCTGGTGAGGGTTTCGAAGGGGCCGTCGGAGGTTCGTCGCGCTCGAGGTCCACGGCGCAGAGTTCGACGCAACGGCCCGCGGCGTCAACGACGGGCGCGCGAGGCGCTGCACTTTCTCGCGCGCACGGAATCGCCCGGCTCGGGCGTGGCGATGATTGACGTCGTCTCCACGGGCGCGTTGCAATCGCCCGATGCACCTCCGATCCCGCGCGCTCGTCGCCCTCTCGGTCGCCTCGATGACCGCGTGCTTCGACGCAGATCAGGCGACCACGTGGGACCCCTCCGACGGCGCGCCCGCCGACGCCCCGCCCGGCGTCGATCGCCCCGTCGCACCGACCGACGTCGCCGCCGATCGCGCCACCCTCGACAGCAACGCGCCCGATGGCGCGAGCGTGGATGGTGCGAGCGTGGATGGCGCGAGCATGGACGGCGCGAGCGTGGACGGCGCGAGCGTGGATGGCGCGCGCGTGGATGGCGCGACCTCCGATGCGTCACCGACCGACGGTGCCTCGGGCGACGCGAGCGTCGACGGCGCGATGGCGAGCTGCGGCGCGCGCGAGCTCTGCGACAACGGCCTCGACGACGATTGCGACGGCATGATCGACGAGGGCTGCGCGTGCATCCCCGGCGCGACGCAGCGGTGCTACGCGGGCGCTCCCGGCGCGGCGGGACGAGGCGCGTGCGGCTACGGGATGATGCGCTGCGAGGGCACCGGCGAGTTCGGCGCGTGGGGCGCGTGCTCGGGCTCGACGGCGCCCTCCGAGGAGCGCTGCGACGACGTCGACAACGACTGCGACGGCCTCACCGACGAGGGCTTCTGCCGCGTCGACGGGATGTGCGTCCGCGACGGCGAGATCAACCCCGCGAACGTCTGCCAGATGTGTCGCGCGGCCGACGGCGCGTCGGCCTCTCGCGCGTGGTCGCCGCGTCCTCCGGGCGTCGTGTGCCGACCCGCGATGGGCATCTGCGACCTCTCGGAGACCTGCGACGGATCGACCTGCCCCGCCGACACCTTCACGCCCGGCGGCACGCTCTGCCGCCCCGCCGCGGGCGCCTGCGATGCGCCCGAGTCGTGCACGGGCTCTTCGAACGCCTGCCCCGCGGATGGCGTCGCCGCCGCGGGCACCGTGTGTCGTCCTGGCGTCGGCGCGTGCGATCGACCCGAGACCTGCGACGGCGCGTCGAGCGCGTGTCCCACCGACGCGCGCGCCCCCGCGGGGACGATGTGCCGTCCCGCCGCGGGCGCGTGCGACGTGGCCGAGAGCTGCGACGGCGCGGGCGTCGACTGCCCCACCGACGTGCTCGCGCCCGCGGGCCGCGTGTGCCGCCCCTCGGCGACGATCGCGTCGTGCGATCCGGCGGAGTCGTGCACCGGTCGCGACGCCGCGTGTCCGACGAACGTCGTCACGCGCACGCCTTCGACGGAGATGTGCGGCAACAGCGTCGACGACGACTGCGACGGCATGGTCGACGAGAACTGCACCCCGTGTATCTCGGGCATGGCGTCGAGCTCGCCGTGGCAGATGCACCGGCTCATGGGCCCGGTGTGCTTCGGCCGCACGTTCTCGCAGCACGGCGAGCCCGGCGAGTACGCGTACGCGAGCATCCCTTCGGTGAGCGACGCGGGCTGGCGCGCGGTCTCTTCGGCCACCATCGATTTCGCCGAGAGCTCGGCGCTCTGCGGCCGCTCGTGCTCGTGCCTCGACGGCGGCGAGTTCACGTATTTTCAGACCTTCTTCGACGTGTCGCCGGGCTACGCCGTGTCGACCTTCACGGTCACCATGGCCGGCGTCGACGACGGCGCGCGCGTCACGGTGTTCAACGCCGCGAACCCCGCGGGCGTGGTCGACGCGGGCTCGTACATCCTCCTCGGGGGGACGAGCGTCTCGACCAACCTCGCGCGCTTCATCGTCACGGGCCGCAACCGCATCGTCATCACGCACATCGACGACTGCTGCTCGGACCGCAGCCTCACGGGCGTTCGCGTGGTGATCAACGGCGCGCCGCTCACGACGTGCCCGTAGCGGCGATCGGTCAGGAGGCGTCGGCGGCGGGCGCAGCGGCGGGCGCGTCGACGGTCACGCGGAGGCCGCGCAGCGCGTCGATGAGCTGAGAGCGGAGCGTCGAGGCCGTGGCGGTGCGCGTCGAGAGGTCGCGCGAGAGCGCGGTGTAGCGGGTCATCGACTCTTGAAGCTGCGCGGTGAGCCGGTTGCGCAGGGCCACGCGCGTCGCGTCGGTGGCGGTCTGGAGCGTCTGGAGCGTCTCGCGGAGCTCGGCGTTTCGCTCGGCGACGTCGGAGAGCTGCTCGCGGAGCTCGTCGGCTTCGCGCTCGGCGCGCGCGAGGGCGTTGCGCTGATCGACGACGCTCGCGAGCTGCTGACGTACGGCCTCGGGCACCGCGCGGAGGTAGGGCGCGAGGTCGGTGGTCACGTCGTCGAGGAGCGAGAGGGTTCGCGTCGCGGGGCGCGTCTGCTCGACGGTGACGACGCTCTCTCGCCGCGCGGTGATGGGCACGGGGATGAGGTCGGCGCCGCGTCCCGCCTCGCTCTCGGGCGGGAGCGCGCGGGGCGTGTAGCCGTCGAGGAGCTCGTGGCGGAGAAAGATGCGCGAGGGCGCCTGCGCGCCGGGCTCGACGCGGAATCGCGTGCGGTGCACCGAGGTGTCTTCGAGCGTGACCGCGGCGCGCGTCACCGAGACGAGGCGGCTCGGCTCCGTGGCGTCTTCGTGCGTGACCTCGACGTTGGTGCTCGGGTCGATGGCGTAGGGCACGAAGGTCGTCTCGTCGTCGTGGAGGCGCCCGAGGAGCCCCTGCCCCGCGAAGGTCCCGCCGGAGAAGAGCGCGACGGGACCGGGCAGGAGCGTCATCCCCGTGCGATTGCGGAGACGCGCCGCGCGGTACGGGTGCTCCCTGCTCGCGGGCGCGGCGGATTCGGGGCGGAAGAGGTACACGTCTTCGCCGGGCACCTCGCGGCTCGCGATGGTGACGAGCGCGGCGGAGCCCGCGGTGATCGAGACGGGCGCCGACACGACGAAGCGCGTGGCCCCCATGAACTCGTGCGCGCTCGCGTTGTCGGGCGCGCTCGTCGAGAGCGAGCGCACGGTGACCGCGCCGCGGTGCGTCTCGCGTCGACCCTCCTCGGCCACGTCGAGGTGAAAGCCCACGTAGCGGTTGCGCGCGCGCTCCTCGGCGGAGGCGCCCGACGCGAGCGGGCGCGTGGCGCCGTACGACCGCACGCGCAGCCGATCGGCCTCGATGCCCGCGGCGATGAGCCTGGCGCGCACCGTCGCCGCGCGCTCGAGGGCGAGCGACCACGCGTCGCGCTCGTCGGCGCTCGCGTTCCCCTGGATCTCCAACGATCGCACGGAGGGCGTCGCGCGGAGGACCGAGGCGAGCGCGTCGATCACGGGCTGCATGCGCGGGAGCACCGTCGACGCGTTCGCGTCGAAGTTCACCATGTGAAGGATCCGCAACTGCGCGTTCTCGACCGCGACGCGCCCGGTGTCGGGGCACCCGTCGGAGTCCTCCTGGCCGTTGTAGGTCTCGGCCTCGGAGGGGCAGGTGTCGCGCGCGTCGGGGATTCCATCGTGGTCGGCGTCGCCGCCCGGTGACCCGTCGCCGCCCGCTGGCGCGCCGCCGCGATCGTTGCTCGCGAAGCGCTGCCGCGCGTCGCCGTCGTCGCGCGTCTGCTCCGAGAGAACAGGGCCGTTCGCGGTCGGCGTCGAGAGCTGCCCCGTCGCGTCGGGGCGCGCGGTGAACGACGGCGTCCTGAGGTTGAGCGAGAACGACAGCGGCGCGCCCGTGGCGAGGGTCATCTCGACGGCGTCCCAGTTCTCGTCCGACGAGTTGTGCACGAGCGCCCAGATCTGGAGTAGCGCGGGCGCCCCGTCGTGTTCGGGGAGCACCACGCGGTAGGTCGCCTGCCAGTTCGCGGTGGGCACCGCGTAGGCCACGAGGAGGTCGCGCGCCCTCGCGTCGGGCAGACGCAGGTCGAGGTTCACGGTCTCGTCGCGGTTCCCTTCGGTCGCGTGGGGAACGCCCGCGGCCACGACGGTCTGCCTCGCGCCCGGCCCCTGTTCGAGCACGGTCAGCGTCGCGAGGACGTCGTTCACCTCGTGCGACTTGAGCCGCAGCGCGAGGCGATCTCCGGCGACCGTCCCGCTGCGTTCGAAGTATCCGCTGCCGCTCTGGTTGAGCACCACGCGACGCAGCGTGAGGAGCGGCGAAGGCCCGGCGTGCGTGCAGCCCGCGAGCGTCGCGAACATCAGAGCCATCGTGCGAGCGCGTGTGAACATCCCTTCGACCTCCCTCTCAATAGAGCCCGAGCAGGTAGCGAAAGCTGCCGACGGGTTCGAACTCGATGCCGCCCGTGAGCTGCCACGCGAGTCCGTCGTCGATGTCGACGACGCCGCCCATCCACAGTCGAACGCCGGTCATGTAGCGCGCCGCGGGGCGCGTGTCGGGCACGAGGCTCGTCTGCTCCTGCGGCCTCGAAGCGAGAAGGGCGCGCGGTACCCGTACGCGACCGTCACCGCGGCCACGGGGACCGAGCGCGCCGCGGGGAGGTTGTCATTGCGGACCGTCCAGCCCGCGCCCAACCGCACGACCAGCACGCCCTCGCCGGGATAGAGGAACATTCGAAGCGGTCGCGGCACGGCGCCGACGAAGAGCTCGACGCCGCCCACGGCTTGAAAGCTCGCGAAGGTGCTCGTCGCGACCTCCGCGAAGGGGCCGAGGCGCAGGTCGTCCTTGCGACCGACGCCGAAGGTGAGGTCGCTGCCGAGGCGGAGGTCGAACACGCCCGACGACTGCGAGGGCCCCACGATCGCGCCGCCGCCGAGGCCGACCCACGGAGACAGCTCCATCGGCGGTCGACGGAGCGAGTAGGTGGGCGGCCGCGGAGGCGCGGGATGCGCGAAGCAGGGCGTCGTCGAGAGCATCGTCGCGAGCGCGCAGCAACCGAGGAGACGTATCGAGGGGCGATGCGGAGACATGGCGCGACGGTACAACGCCCGTCGCGCGCGGTGGCTCGTTACGGCGTCATCGACGCGCAGATCATCGAGACGGCGCGCGTCTGGGCCATCGCGCGGGGATCGCGGAGGTACGGCCCGAGCAGCGACGCGAGCCTCAGCACGTCGGCCGGAGGGAGCGCGCAGAACGAGTTGTCGGGCGCCGTGTAACAGCTCGTATGCGACGCGTAGGCCTCGTCGGCGAGCGTGCTGCAACTGGTCACGGGCCGCGCCGAGAGCGCCGCGAGCGAGCGCTGGAGGCACGTTCGCACCGCGCGGAGCCAGCGCTGTCCTTCGGGCGTGAACTCGTCGCGGTGGTCGATGAAGAGGTAGCAGAGCGGCTCGCCGAACCCGAGCGCGTAGCCGTCTTCGCCGCAGGGGTGCGCCGCGTCGAGGCACGCGCGGTAGAACGCGCAGTTGTCGGCCACGGGCTCGGCGCAGGCCGCGGGCGTCGCGTACGACGGCCCCGCGACGCAGGGGCCGGGCCTCGTGGGAACGTAGGGGACGACGCAGCCGCGGGTGGCGTCGCAGGTGCCTCGCTCGGCGGCGGTGAGGCGCGCGCGGCAGGCGCGGGCGGCGGCGAGCGCGGTAGCCGGCGCGCAGTAGGTGGCGCCCAGTTCGGCGGCGCATCGAGCGGCCACCGCGGGCGCCGTGGGGACGAGCTCGACACGCGCGTCCGCTGCGATCGTGGCGAACGCGAGGTCTTCGGGGGCCGTCGCGGGCGGGGCCTCGGAGGTGTCGCCGCAGCTCGCGGCGAGGGTGAGCGTGAGCGCGAATCGTCGTGCGTTCATGGAGATCATCGGAGCTCGCGCGGGAGGCGATATCACAGCCGCGACGCGCGATGGGCGCGCTCGCCATCGTCGCGGGCGCCGCGGGTGCGTGCACCGGTCCTCCGGGTGCGCGGAATCCCCCTGAATTCCCGTTCATTCAGGCGAAGTGACAGCGGGATTCGCAGGTGCCTCTGGCGAGATCTCGGGGTGACACGTTGCGGCACGCGCGGTGCTCCGTCGCGATCGCACCCTCACGAGAGGCGAATCGTCATGCGATCCCCATGGATTCCATGCTCGCTCGCCGCGCTGGTGACACTCGCCACCCCCGCGCTCCGAGCGCAGAACGGGCCCCAGACCGAGCAGACGCAGAGCCCGAGCGGCGTCGTCGTACGACTCGAAGCGGGGCGACTCATCGTCGCGATGGAGCACCCGGCTTCTGTCGTCGTCGGCGCCCGAATGGGCCTGTTTCGCCCGGTGACCGTGCGTCACCCGGTGACCCACAGAACGCTCACCGACCGCATTCCCCTCGGCGTGGTGGTGATCGAGCACGTCGGTCGTGAGCTCACCACCGCGCGCGTCTCGGGCGACCTCGCCGACACGCCGCGCGCAGGCGACGTCGTGGCCTCGACCGACGACGGATCCGTCGCGCCGCCGCGAGAGGCGCCCGCCGCGCCGCCGCGAGAGGCGCCGCGCCCGACGCAGGCCCAGGCGCCGCCGCTGCCGCCGGTCTCGTCGCTGCCGCCACCTCCCGGCGCCGTGCCCCCCCGCTACGCGCCGCAGCAGCCGCAAGCGCAGCCGCAGCCGCAAGCGCAGCCCCCTGCCCCCGCGCAGAACTCCGAGGAGCGTCAGCTCTCCGATGTGCTGATCGTCGGGCTCGGGCGCACGCCCGAGGAGCGGGCGATGCTCTATCAGCGCTTTCTCCTTCTGCATCGCGACTCGCCCTACGCGCCGTCGCTTCGAACGGAGATCGGCGCGCTCCGTCAGTTCGCGTGGGCGATGCAGCAGGTGTCGTCGAACGGCGCGACGCAGCGCCCGACGGGGCCGAGGCTCATCACCGAAGCCACGCTGCCCGACTCGCTGCGCGTGGGCGATCCCTGCGTGATCGCGATCCAGCTCGACCCCGCGGGCGGTCTCGGAGAGGGCGCGCTCTTCGTTCGACGCGAGGGGTCGCCGACGTACGAGCGCGTCGCGATGCGCGCCGAGGGCGACGGGTACCTGCGCGCGACGATCCCGCAGTCCTTCGTGGTCGCGGGGACGGATTCGAGCATTCCGTCGAGGTGTCGCGCTCCGACGGATACAGACCGTCGCGCTCGTGGGCCGCGCGGATCAGCCTCGGAGCGTCGAGGTGCTCTCGCCGCCCGAGGGTCCGCCGCCGCCCGAGGGGCGCTCGCGCGTCGATCTCCGCGGCGAGGTCGCCGACGTGGGGACGCGCACCGTCGCGTGTTCAGCGCGTGCAGCGCTTCGTGACCGTCGAGGGAGACTTTCTCCAGCGCCTCGGGTCGCGCTGGCTCTACGGCTACCGCGTGGGCTTCTCGGCGTCTATGACGGAGACGCGCTCGTCGTCGGCTCGCGACGCCGAACTCCTCGGTGCACACGCGGGTGATCTACGGCTACCACGAGCTCGAGTTCGCGTTCTCGGACTTCGTGCACTTCATCGCGCGCCTGCAGGTGGGCGTGTTCCGCGAGGGCGTTCGGGACGCAGGCCCGCCTGCGCATCGGCAACGAGCGCCGCACCAACGTGCTGCTCGGCGGCGACGTGCTCGGCGAGGTCGGTCAGCGCGCGTTCTTCGCGGCTCCATTCGCGCGCCCGTCGAGCAGGTGCCGATGATGGCTCAGGGCGAGGTGTTCAATCAGTCTGTGGCGGCGGGAGACCCGATGTTCCGCTTCATCGCGCAGGTCGGGTGGCGCATCGCGCGCTGGGTGACGGTGTCGGCGCGGGGCTCGTACCAGCTCCGCAACATCGAGAACGGCGGCTTCGGCGGCGGCCTCTCCACGACCTTCGACTGGTGACGGAGGACACGATCATGAACACGCGCGCCCTCTCGACTCTCCTCGCGCTCTCGCTCGTCGCGGCCTCTCGATCGAGCGCCGCGCAACCCGCCACGCCGCCACCGCCGCAAGCGGCCGCGGCGCAAGCGCCCCCGCCGTCGACGACCCCCGCCGCGCAGGACGCGCAACCCGCGCAACCGGCGACGCCCCCGCGGCCGCGGGTCATCCACACGCCTCCGAGCATCGCGCCGAGCAGCACCGACCTCGCGCTCCGATTCAGCCCCGACCGACCGGAGCTCATCGAGCGCGTGGTGGTCACCTGGCGAACCTCACACACCGGCGCGTGGCGCGAGGTCGCCATCGCGCGCGACGAGTCCGCGTGGAGCGTCACGATCCCCGCGCAGCCCGCCACGGTGCGCACGCTGGAGTACTACGTCACCGTGGAGCCCCGCGAGGGCGAACCCATCGCGGCCTTCGCGACGCGCCAGCGGCCGCACACCGTCGTGTATCGCCTCGACGACGACGACGAGCAGGAGCTTCGCGACCTCGTCACGCACCGCCAGAATCACCTCGAATTCATGGTGGGCGGCGAGTACACGAGCTTCGGCGCGCGCCCCAATGTCAACGGCGCGAGCTGCGGCCGCGCCGCGGGCGACACCTGCGAAGACTGGTGGTACCTGCTCTATGGCGAGGTGCGATACCGCTTCCATCGCCGCGTGCGGTCGGTGGCCGTGCGCGTCGAGCGCCTCGCGGGCGTGACCACGCGACAGGAGCCCCTCGGCCCCGCGACGAGAGACGTCGGCCTCGTGTCGGCCTCGACGGAGGTGGAGTTCCGCGTCGCGCCGTGGATGTCGGCCTCGGTCACGGCGATCCTGGGCGCCAACGAGCTCTCGGTGCAGGGCGGCGCCGGCGCGCGCGTCGAGATCGGAACGGGCTCACCCGCGCGCGTTCAGCTCTCGTTCTTCGGCATCACGCAGTACGGCCTCCTCGGCGCGGCGTGGATGCGCTGGGACACCGTCCCCCACACGCCCCTCGGCGCGGGCGTCGAGATCACCACGCAGCCCGGCGCGAACGCCGACCCCGGCGTGCGTCTGCTCTTCGAGATCGGTCGACGCTTCGGTCGGCACTTCACCGTGACCCTGCGCGGCGGGTACGGCGCGCGCCGCGAGGAGAGCAGCGGGTTCACGGGCGGAGGCAACCTCCAGCTCGCGTTCTGACGGAGCCCGACGCGCGATGACCCTCCAATCCACCACGATCCGAAGCCTCGCGCGCTTCGCCCTCGCGCTCCTGTGCGGGTGCTATCCCGAGCCGTCAGACCGCGACGACGACGGCGTCCCAGACCAGCGAGACAACTGCCCCGACGTCGCCAACTCCGACCAGCGCGACTCGCTTCGCAACGGCACGGGTGACGCCTGCCGCTGCGAGGAGCAGCCCGATCGCGACCTCGACTGCGTGCCCGACCGCATCGACAACTGCCTCGACGTGGCCAACCCGGATCAGGTCGACTCGCTCCACGACGGCGTGGGTGACCTCTGCCGCTGCGCGTCGGTGCAGTGCGCCGACCTGCCCGGGCCGTGCTTCGCGGGGAACCGCTGCGACCCCGCGACGGGCCGGTGCGTGCTCGCCGTCCTTGCCGACGGCGCGAGCTGCACCGACGGCGACCCGTGCACCGACGACGACCTGTGCTTCGGAGGCGTTTGCAACGGCCAGAGGCAAACCGCGTGTCCCATCGGGACGACGTGCAACTACGGCGCGTGCAACGCCGCCGCGGGCTGCACCCTCCTCCCCGCGCCCGCGCAGACGCCCTGCGACGACGGGATTCGAGACACCGAATGGGACCGCTGTGACGGCCTTGGACGCTGCGTCGGAACCTGCCTCGGAGGCCTCGTCGTCTGCGGCGTCACCTGCGTCGACATCCAGACCAGCAGGGTCCACTGCGGCCGTTGCGGCAAGGCGTGCCTCGACACTCAGGCCTGCCGCGGGGGCGCGTGCGTCGCGCTGTAGCGTCACCCTCTGCCACGACCGCCCTCGACACCTCGCGCGCGTTGGAATACCCATCGATGGCCTCGTGCACGTCGCCGCGCGGGCACCCTCGCGGACCTTCACCGACGGACCAATCCCCGATGACCGACCTCGCCCCGAGCTCGCAGCGATTCAGCGACGCACTCCGCGCCCTGCTCCCGCCCGAAGACGCGCCCGCCACGGCGTATCCCGCGTCGTTCCGTCGCGTGGCGGAGCTGCTCCTCCTCCGCACGACCTGGTTCATGGGAACGGTGCCGCACCGCTTCACCGAGGTCGAGTTCTACTGGAACGGCCGCAACCACGGCGACACCTTCACGCACAGCGACCCGATGCAGCGCGACTTCGGGCACTGGTATCACCACCGCACCGGGGGTGAGTACCGAGGCGGGACCTACAAGGGCCTCGACATCGCCTTCGGCGCGCCCGACGTGGCCGCGGGGATCCTCATCCGCGGCGTCGAGCGCCTCGACGGCGACCGCGCGCTCATCGACGGACCGTGCATGTGCGTCGATCACCTCCTCGCGCTCACGAGCTCGCCGAGCGTGCAGAGCCTCGCCGAGTCCTTCAACCGCAGCGTCGACGCGCCCGCGAGCGGAACCTCTCCGTCGTACCTCGTGCTCTCTGACACGCCGCACGCGGCCCCTGGCGTGTTCGAAAGCACGCGCGTGGGGTTGACCCTCAAGCGAGGCGCGAGCGAGGCGAGGCAGCGCTTCGTCGCGATGCCCTACCGCTTCCTCTCGGAGCCGTCGCGCATCAAGAAGGGACGCCTCAACCTCGTCGTCTCGCTGCACCGTCAGGGGATGAGCGCGGGCGAGATCGCGAAGCTCACGGGCTCCACCGCGGCGCAGATCGCGAAGTACGCGGCGCAGTACGAAGCGGGCAAAGGGCTCGATCCCAAGACCTTCAACAAGGACCTCGGCAACGACGAGCTCTGTCAGCTCTTTGGCGCGTGCGACGGGCTCGTGAAGGCCATGCTCGGGTCGAGCGCGAAGCCGCAGGGCGCGCAGCTCGGCCTCGACCTCGGCGCCGCGAAGGGCCCCTCCGCGGGATGAGCGAGTCGTCTCTCGTGACCGCGAGCGCGAGCGCCGGGCGCGCGAGAGAGCGCCTCGTCGCGATCAAGCGCCTCGGCTGGGTCGACGCGCCCTCGCCCGTCGAGGCGCTCGCGTCACGCGCAGAGGAGCTTCGCCTCGACGCCCTCTGGGTGAAGCGCGATGACCAGCTCGGCGCCGCGGCGGGCTTCCACGGAGGCACGAAGATCCGCAAGCTCGACGTCGTGCTCGCGGCGCCTCCGTGGCGCGACGCGCCGTCGTGGGTCTCCGTGGGCGCCATCGGATCGGGCAACCTCGTGGCCCTCACC
>JAXLYG010000056.1:0-79779 GCA_046351535.1 Polyangiales bacterium | reverse complement strand
GCCTTCTCGATCTGCACCTCGTTGTGAATGAGCGGCGGAAAGAGCGCTGCAACCAGCATGGCCGCGTGCGCGACCGACGCGCGCCCCGAGACGCGCCGCGCGAGCACGCCCGTGAGCGCCACCGTCGCCACGCCCATCGCGCACTGCGTCGCGCGGACCGCGAGCAGCGAGTGCCCCGCGAGCTTGTAGATCACCGCGAGCGCGTATGCGTAGAGCGGGTCGACCCAGAACACACCGTGCCCGAGCCAGTCTCCCGCCGCGATGCGCTGCCCCCAGGTGTCGTAGACCGCGTGGTCGAGGAGGAGCTGACTCGCGAGCGGGCTCCGCGTGAAGCGCACGAGGTGAAACAGCCGCAGCGCCGCCGCGAGCACGATGGCGACGCCCCACGCGGCGTTCCCTTCGAGCGCGGCGACGAGCTTCGACGCGACGGGGCCGAGCGAGGGCGCGTCGGGCGTGTCGGAGAGTCCTTCGAGGAGGCCCGGCTCGACGGCCTCCGACGCGGACTCCTCGGGGGCCGCACGTCGCTCGTCGACACGCTTCGCGCGCGGATCCGGTCGGGGCGCGTAGCGAGGCGCGCGAGGGGCTCCCTGGCGCGGTTCAGAGGCTCGACGCTTTGCCATCGTGTGCGCCGACGATACCCCGACACGCGCGCCGCAGAAGAGCGTAGATGCGTCGCTACGAGGCCCCCGAGAGCGAGGCCCCGAACACCGCCGCCCCGAGGAGCGCCGCGAGCGCGAACACCAGCGTGGCAGGCGCGCCGAGCACCGCGAGCGTCGGGATGAACACCAGCGACGCGGCCCCGAGCGCGCGCCCGACGCGGGTCCCCGGTGCGCGCGCGCCGACGAGGGCGCCGACGGGGGCGAGGCACGAGGCCGCAGCGCCCCACGACCATGCGTGCGCGCCCACGAGCGAGAGGCACACGCTCACGGCGACCGCCACCCCCGCGAGCGCCGCCACGGTGCGCTCGGCGCGGCGAGACGGCGCCCAGGCGACGACGGCGAGCGCCGCGGACGTGAGGGTCATCGCGAGGGCCCACGCGCCCCTCGGCGACGGCGGCGTCCCCGTTCGAAGCGCGATGGGGCGGGGCGCGCGCTCGTGCGAGACGCACGGCACGTCGGCGTCGGGCTCGTCGGGGCAGGTCCAGCCCTCGGCGCTCCCCTCGATCCACTCGCGGGGGACGATCGCCACGCGGCGGGTGGGCGCTGAATTCGCTTGAATCACAGGCCATCGCGCGTGAAAGAGCCGCGGCTGCGCGGGCGTGCGAGACACCCTCGCGACGAGGCGAACGGTCTCGCGATCACCCGCCGGGAGCGCGCACTGCCATCCGCGCGGACCCCACGTGACCGCGAGCGCGGCGGTCGAGCCCCGCTGGCGTGCCCCGCGGCCGGCGGGGCGCGCCGGAGCGACTCGGGGAGCAGCGCGGTCGAGCCCTCTCGACGGTGGTAGAGCGCGCGCACCGTCACCACCTCGACGAGCGGCGCGGAGGGCGAGAGCGACCACTCTTCGAAGACCTCCGTCGGCGTCGAGAGCATCAGCGCGAGCCCGTGCGCGAGGAACACGTCAGCGCCCCTCGCAGCCCTGAATTGCAGCGGTTTCGCGTGACGCGCGCGACGCGGCGGAGCGGGCGTCGCAGACGTGGCGCGCGGGCACGTAGAGTCTCACTCGGGGCACTGCCATCAGGCGTACCGTGTACACCGCCGGGGCCACGCGCGGCGAGCCCGACGCGCGCCCGTCACACGCGGATGTCGTACGCGAGCTCTCCGAAGCGCAGGTCGAGGCCCAGCGCCCGGCCCGCGTCGTCGCAGAGCATGAGCCGCTCGTCGGCGAAGCGCATCGAGACGGTCGTCGCTCCGGCGAGCGTCGCGCGCCACCGAACGCCGAGCTTTGCCCGGTCGAAGAGCGTCACGTCGACGCCGCGGAGGGCCTTCGAGGCGACCGCGATCCAGGCGGTCGTCATCGAGGCGCCGAGGAGGGCGCTCGGCCCCGTCGCGTTGCCGAGGTCGATCGGGAGCGCGCGCGGCGCGGGGTCGTGGAGCGCCAGGCCCCACCGAACGGTCCGCGTGGGGAAGAGCCGCGTACCGGCCGCGTCGAAGGCGACCGCGGGGAGCCCGACCTCCTTGAGCGCCTCGTGACGCACGCGAAGGACCCACGCGCTGACGGCGTCCCAGGCCCACACCTCGGGGCGCTCGCCGGCGGTTCGAAGCGCGAGCTGCGCGGGCGTCCTCACGACCTCGACGACCTTCACGCCCGGCTCGATGCGCACCGCGGGTCGGAGCACCTCGATGCGCGGCGCGAGCGCATCGACGACGGCCACGTCGCGCTCCGAGGCCACCACCCAGCCGTCACCGTCGTAGGTGGTCGCGAAGGCGTCGAGCTCGACCTCGCCCCAGGGCCGCGCAGACCGCCGCGAGAGGTCGACGTGCGAGACGCGAAACCCCTTCCCCCGACGGGCGAGCGCGAGGCAACGGTCGCCGTGGTCCGAGAGGACGAGCGCGTGCGCGGGCGCGTCGAGCCGCACGATGACGCGCCCCTCGCGCGAGACGATCCACACGCCCGCCTCGCCCATCGCGAGCACGACGCGCCCGTCGGGCAGCGGCGCGGAATCGAAGAGCGCGCGCGTCCCCACGTCGGCGACGTCGACGGCGAAGGTCCCGGGCGTCGCGCCGGCGGCGAGCGAGAGCCGCGTCGCCTCGGGCCACACGGGGATGTCCGCCTTGAGCGCGCCGTCTTGCGCGTGGTCGATGAGTTTCACCGCGAGCGCGCGCGCGTCGGTCAGACCCCCGCGCGCGCCGTCGGCGATGAGGGCGCGCGTGACGGTCCGCGCGGCGATCTGCGACGCAGGCGTGACGGGCGCCTGGAGCGTGCTCTGCGCGAACGCGGCCCTCGCGCGCGCGCCGTCGTGGGAGCGATCCTCGGACTGCGCCGCGAGCGCGACGAGCACCTCCGCGAGGCGCTCGGGACGCAGCGCGAGCTTGCGGGCGAGCATGCGCGCGCCGCCGACACCGCCGAGCGCGACGGCGTCGTCGATCCACGGGGCGGTCATCTCTCGGAGCTCGGGCTTCGCCCACGCGATCTCGACGGCGAGCGCGAGGTCGCCCGAGGCCGCGGTCCAGCGCGCCCACTCGCGACGCAGCGGGAGCGCGAGCGCGGCGTCGGAGCCTTCGAGCTTCGTGACGGCGACCTGAAAGCTCTTCGTGCGACGCGCGTGGCGCACGGCCCGGTCGACGTCGCCCGCGACGATCCACTGTCGGACCACGAGCTCGGGGAGGAGCTTCGCAGCCTCGGCGAGCTCCGCTGCGCGGAGGAGCCTCCCGTGGCGCTCGAGGAGCGACACCGCGCCCGCGAGATCTCCGAGGAGCTCCGCGTGAACGAAGGCCGCCTCCTCGATGCGCCCCTCGGCCTCGAGGCGCTCCGCCGTGGCGCGGTAGAGCGTGCGGATCCGGTCGTAGAGCGAGGTGCCGAAGCCCGGCCCCGAGGCCTTCTCGCCGACGCGAATGTCGAGCCCCGCGCGCGGCGAAGGGAGCGTCCACGACGTCGAGGGCGCCTGCGCGGAGGGCGTCCCGTCGCCGAGCGGGACCGCCATCTTCAGCGCCTCGGCGAGGTCGCCTCGCTCGAACGCGTCGACCATGTCCGTGAGGTACTTCGCGTAGCGCGCCCCGAAGGCCTCCGCGATGCGGCTGCGCTGGATCGCCCCCGTGAGCCACGCGTCGAGCTTCGCCATCCAGCGCGCGAGGGCGCCCTGCGACGGCGCCGCGGCGTCCTCGGCGAGGGCCTCCGCCTCGGGGGCTCGCGCCGACCGCTCGCGGCGCGCGCCGAACCACCGCGCCGCCATGAGGATCGCGCGCATCAACCGCGCCCGCAGCCGCGCCGCGAAGGGCGCTCCCGCGGACGCACCGCCGCCCGCGGCAGCCTCCGTGAGCGCGTCGCGCTCTCCGCTCGCCATCGCGTCGAGCGCGCTCGACAGCGCCTTCGCGAAGGCCCCGCCGCTCGCGTCGGTGACCCCCTTGAGCACGGCCCTCGGCGCTTCGACGGTGACGATCCGCAGCGTGGCGATCGGCGCACCCAGCGAGCGCACCTCGACGCGACGGACGGTCCCCAGATCGAGCCATCGCGACGGGTCGACGGCGTCGTTCGTGCTGACGCGCTCGGCGATCGCCTCGGCGCCGCGCACGCGCACGACGTCGCCGGTTCGCGCGCCCGCCTCGATGATCTGCGCGAGCTCCGCGGCGTCGAGCGGCGCGGTCAGGAGCAGCGAGACGGCGCCGACGGCGCGCGCCACGAGCACGTCGCCGGGCGCCTCCTCGGCGCGCAGGCGGCGCGGCGCGGACCATCGCACGAGCCACGCACCCGCGACGCGAAAGGCCGTCGCGCCGGGGCTCCAGATCGAGAGCACGCGGCGACGACCGCCGTCGAGCGCGTCGCCCTCGGCGACGACGACGCCGACGCACTCGACGACGCCTCGATGCACGAGCGCGCGCGGTCGCACGGGGCGCGTCATCGCCATCCCCCCGGAGCGAACCGCACGAGGAGGTCGCTGCGCGTGTGGTCGTACACGCCGAGCGTCCCGTCTTCGGTGACGTACGCGATGCGCGCGCCGTACGCCTCGGCCACGGCGTGAAGGATCGGCGCGTGGGCCGTGTGAAGCCGAGACGACCTCGGCGCCCGTGTACTGCACGAGCGTCTTCTCGTCGGCGTCGATGCAGAGGATGGGCGGCGCGTGGCGCGGCGCGTAGGCGCCCACACCGAAGGGGCGCGCCCCCGCGGGCACCCGCGTGACGTCCTCCGTCGACGCCCCCTTGAAGAGCTCGAGGGTCCACTCGCCCGGCGCCCGCTCGACGGCCTCACCGGGGAACGCGGCGGCAGGGAGCACGACGTTCCGCGCGCCCTCTTCGCGAGACTCAGAGCGCGTGACGAGGGCCTCTCCGTTGAGCTGGATCGACACGACCCCCGTCGCCGCGAGCTGCACGCCCTCGGGGTCGAGGCGCCACAGCCTCCGCTTGCGATCGAGCATCGAGGCCGTGCGACGCGACGAGGGCGTGACCTGATGCACGTAGACCTGCGCGAGGTGCTCCTCGGCGCTGCCCGCATCGAGGATCGCCTCGCGCCCTTCAGCATCGGCGCTCCGCTCGCCCGACGCCCAGGGGAAGAGGTTCCCGTTCCAGTCGTGGAGGCGCAGCACGCCAAGGTAGTCGCTCACCATCACGAGCCGCCGATGACCCCACCCCGCGGCGAGGATCCGCTCTCCCGGTCGAGGCATCACGATGCGCGGACGCGGGGTCCCGCCGCGCGACGAGCCGGGGACGCCGAACACGAGCAGCGCGCCCTCGTTGGTGCGCACGACCACCTTGGAGCCGTGCGAGACGATCAACGGATTCGAGCGGATCGCGCGCGTGTGGTTGGGCACCTTCGCCGGCACGCGAAGGTCCCTCACCGGCGGCTTCGGAGGATCGACCCGCCGCAGCGGGTTTCGCAGGAGCCGCACGCACGTCGCCGCGTCGGGCAGATCGAGCGACACCTCGCGCGTCGTCGAGCGCTGCTGGATCTTCACATCGAGCGTACGCGCGCCCGGCGTATCGGTCTCGCGCACTTCGACGAAGCCACCGGTCGCGCCCGTCCGCCGCGCGACGCGCGCGCGCCACCGCGTCGCGGTCTCTGCGGGCCCGACGATCCAGAGGTCGTCCCAGGAGCCCGCGCGGCCTTCGAGCTCGGCCCACGCGTCGAGGTCCGAGTCGCCGGGGCCGAGGGGCTGTCGGGCGACGCGCAGCCAGTCGACGTTGTCGGGCGTCACGTCGAAGTGCAGTCCCACCGACGGCGACGGCGCGCCGGGCGGGTGTTGCAGCACGCCCCACGCGAAGCGAGCGCCCGCGTCGCGCGCGCGCTGCATGAGCATGAGGAGCGCCGCGAGGTGCGCGATCCTGGGCGCGCCGAGCTCCGTCGGACCGACGTCGAAGAGCACCACCGACGCGCGCGCCTTCGCCGTCTCGCGGTACATCAACTGATGAAACCCGAGCTCCCGCGTGGCCGCGCGCCGAAGGAACTCGTCGGGCGCCTCCTGCGCGAGCGCCCACTCCGAGAGCAGCAGGCGCTCGTACACGCCGCGCCGCGTGAGCCCGTCGTATCCGTCGGGATCGCCCGTGCCGTAGATCGTCCGCGTGCGGAGCGGACCGACGGCCGCGGCGAGCCTCGCCACGCTCGGTCCGAGCGAGAGCGCCACGTCGGGCGACACCACGGCGAACGCGTCCGCCCACGGCGCGAGGGCATCGGGGAGCGTCACGGCGCCTCCGCTCCCAACGCGCGCTGGAGCACCTCGCGCGACACGGGCCGCGCCTCCGCGAGCGAGATCACCGTGATGGCTCCGTCGCGCGCGAACACCGCGATCGGCGCCGCGCCCTGCTCCTCTCGAAGGAGCGCGCGCTCGAAGAGCCCCACGTCGACCGAGGGCCGCTCGCTCGTCGGGAGCAGCAGCGACGGCGCCGCGAGGTCGCGCCCGAGCCACCGCGCGCCCTCGACCCAGGGCAACGCCGCGGCCTCGCCGGTCACGACCAGCACCCCTTCGCCCGCGACGCCGCGCAGCGCCGAGAGGGCCTCATCGCTCGCGCGGAGGAGCCTCTCGCGAAGCGCCACCGCGACGGCGCCGAAGCCCGCGACGCCTACCGGCGCGAGCGGCGGCTCACGCGCGATCCAACGGACGGCCACGCGTGGCTCCGCCTCCGTCGGTCGCTGCGCGTCACGGTACGGCGCGGTCATGCGCGGACCTCCTCGCTCACACGAAGCGCCTCACGCACGCGCTCACGCACCGCCGCGAGCTCGGGGGGCACGGACCCCGGCGCGAAGCCCGCGTCGATCTCGCGCAAAACGCCTTCGAGCCGGAGCCTCCGAGCCTCGCGACCGTCGGGGCCGGGCGGCGTGGGGCCCTCGGCGCGGGGCGCCTCCGCGGGCAGCTCCGCGAGCATCTTCTCGGCCTGATGCGCGATGCGACGAGCGCGCGCGAGGGGACCCGCCGCGGCGGCCTCGGCGGCGGCCTGGAGGCCCGCGTTGTCGCTGCGCGCGAGGATGTCGCGGAGGCAGTTTCGCGCCGTCGCCTGCTCATCGCGCGTCGACACCGCGGCGACGAGCGGCCAGAGGTCGGCCTCGGTGGGAACGTCACGCCCCGCCATCACGGCCGCGGCGGCGATGAGCCGCTGCACGCGCACGGCGCGACGGTCGCTGAGCTGCACGCCGCTCTTGCGGAGCAGCCTGATCGCGTGCGCGAGGTGGGGACGCACCGGCGCCAGATCGAGCGAACGCGAAGCGCGCGCGAGCGTGTCGAGGTCTTCGAGCGAGGCGTGCTCGGTGCCGACGTCTGCGAGGCCCCAACCGCCCGCGAGCAGGTCTTCGAGGCGCGCGTCGGGCACGGGCTCGAGGAACGACCGGAGCAGAAAGCGATCGGCGAAGGCCGCGAGCGCCTCGTCGTCGGGCAGCGCGTTCGAAGCGCCCACGCACACGCGCAGCGGGCACTTGAGCGCCGTGTGGCCGCGACGAAAGGTCCGCTCGTTGAGGATCCCGAGGAGCGTGTTGAGGATCGCCGTCGAACCGAGGAAGACCTCGTCGAGAAAGGCCACGTCGGCCTCGGGGAGCATCCCCGCGGTCTCGACCTCGACGATGCCCTCTCGGAGCTTGCGAAGGTCGACGGGGCCGAAGATCTCCCCGGGCTCCGTGAAGCGACCGAGGAGGTACTCGAAATAGCGCCCTCCGACGGCCCTCGCGGCGCGCCGCGCGACCTCGCTCTTCGCGGTTCCCGGAGGCCCGATGAGGAGCACGTGCTCCCCCGCGACGGCGGCGAGCGCGACGAGCTCGACGAGGGCCTCGCGTTCGATGAGGCCCCGGCCTGCGACCTCGAGGGCCGCGCGCAGCGACGAAGATGCATCCGGCAGCGATTTCATGGGCCCCATCGAGTAGCACCGAGCGCGGCGCTCTTCACGCCACGAAATACCCGATCTCGCGGCGCAGCGCGCGCGCCCGACGCTCAGCGCCCGCCCGGAGGTCCGACGTGGTAGAGGCAGACCCCGTCGCGAACCGCCACGCGCTCGGCGCCCGACAGCGATCGCGCGGCCCTCGACGCGCAGCGAACCAGCGCGTGCGTCGCACCCCGCGCACGCACGCGCAGCGCCTCGGGGGGCGCGAGCAGGCCGTCGTTCACGTCGAGCGCCGCGCGCAGCACCTCGGCGGGGTAGCAGTCGTTGCGGGCGTCGAAGAACACCGACACCCTCGGCGCGCCCACGAGCACCGCGAACCCCGTGAACGGAAGCTCCACGAAGGCCCGCGCCCCCTCGGGCATCGCCTCGAGGAGCGCCCTGGCGGCTTCATCCTGTCGGCTCGCGTCGACCCAGTCGCCCGCAGCGCGCGACCGCGACGCGAGGCCCCACAGCGCGCCCCCGAGCGCCGCGGGAACCACCACGCACGCGAGCAGCGCGCTGCGAGACACCGACCTCGGGCGCCACGCCCCGCGCGCGATCATCGACTCGATGGGCCCGGCCAGGAGGGGCGCGCAGGTGATCCCCGCGAGGCCGAGGTGGCGGCCGTGTCGAAGCGCCATCCACGACAGCGCGAGCGTGAGCGCTCCCCTCGCCCGCCAGCGCGGGTCTTTGAGCGACGCGAGCGCGACGAGGGCCATCGCGAGCGCGGCGACGAGCTGAGGCCCCGACGCGACGCGCCACGGCGCGCGCCAGAGCGGCCACCACTCGAGGATCCGCGCGTGCACCACGGCCACGGAGTCGCCGCCGAGTCCGAGCGCGTAGCGCAGCGCGAGGCCGTGCAGCGCGAGGCCGTACGGATTCACGGCGGTGACGGCGAGGCCGCACACGATCGACGCGACGCGCGCCCGTCGGTCACCGCCCGGCGACGCGAGCCCGAGCGCGAGCATCAGGAGCCCGAGGGGAAAGCTCCCGTGCGCGTTCGCCCACACGAGCATCATCGCCGTGGTGAGCGCCGCGTGGCGCGCGGAGAAGCCCGCGTCGAAGCACACGGCGGCGAGCGCACACGCGAGCGCGTAGGTGATCCCCACGGGGCGGGGCGATTCGAAGCGTCCGCCGAACACGACGAGCGTCACCGCCACGCACGCGGCGGCCACCACGGGGCGGGCGTCGCGCATCGACCGCCAGGTCGCGGCCCACGCGGTGAGCACCACGGCCGCGATGCGAGGGAGCGCGAGCCACGCGACGCCCCCGCGCGCGAGCAGCGCGTACACGACGCCGAAGCCCCACTCGTGCATCACCCACGGCGCGTCGGGGGCCGTGAAACTGTAGCGGTTCTGGTGTGGGACGTGGCCCTCGCGGAGCATGTCCATCCCGGCACGGAGGATCCACCACACGTCGGCGTCCCAGAGCGGCGAGAGGGCGGCGGGCGCGACCGCGACGCACGCGACCGCGACGCAGGCCATCACGGCGACGCGGTCGAGGGCGCGCGGGTCGTTCACCCCGGCGACGCTACCACCCGGCCCGCGCAGAAGGACCGTTCACCGCGCGCGCAGCGCCACACGGCGCCGCGGCCGTTGCTCGTGGCGCGCGGCTCGGCACATGATGGGCGCATCCCCGATGGTGCACCTCTCGCGAATCGTGATCTTCGTGACCTTCCTCGCGGTGAACGTGGGCCTCGGGCTCTACGTGACGCTGCGCTCGGTCGCGCCTCGACGCTTCGCGACGCCTCGCGCGCAGCGGCGACTCGCGGCGGTGTCCGCGGCGCTTGTGGCCGTCGTCGCCACGCTCGAGATCCTCGCGCGCAGGAACGCTCCCTTCGGCGGCGGCGTGTGGCGCCCCTTCGTCTGGGTCGAGCGCGTGGCGGGCTTCTCGCTGATGGTCTCGCTGCTGCTCATCGTCACGATGCACATCCTCGCGCCCATCGTCTTCGGCCTCGCGGGCAAGGGTCCGCGCAAGGACGCGCCCGACGGCGACGCCCCGCGCTCGCCCGCCGCGCCTCCACCGACGAACGATCCGACGCTCGCGACGGGACCCTCGACGGAGCCCGCGATCGAGCCCGCGATCGAGCCCGCGATCGAGCCCGCGATCGAGCCGCTGGTCGAGCCCGTCACGCGGCGTGAGGCCGTCACGCGCGCGCTCTCCATCGGCCTCGCGAGCGCGAGCTCGGTGACGGTGCTCCACGGCGCGCTCCTCGGACGCTACGACCTCGAAGTCACCGAGGTGCCCGTCACGATCCCGGGGCTCGCGCCGTCGCTCGAAGGCATCACCGTCGCGCAGATCACCGACCTCCACGCGGGGATCTTCACGGGCCTCGCGGAGCTCGAACACGTCGTCGAGCGGGTCAACCGCCTCCGCGCCGACATCGTCGTGATCACCGGCGACGTGATCGACAACAACCCCGGGCACATCCCCGACGCGATGCGCTGCCTCGGTCGGTTGCGCGCGCGCCTCGGGGTCTACGCAATCCTTGGCAACCACGACCTCTACACGGGCTCCGAGCGCGTGCGCAGGGGCCTCGCAGCGGTGGGGATCCCCTGCCTCGTCGATCGATCGGTGAAGATCCACACGGGCGATCCGAGGCGCGGCGCGATCACGCTCGCGGGCGTCAACGACGTGATGGCGCGCGGCGCAGACGGCCTCGACGGCCCGGACCTCGTACGAGCCCTCGAGGGGCGCGATCGAGAGTCGCCGGTGATCCTCCTCGCGCACAACCCCGTGTTCTTCGAAGAAGCGGCGGGCCTCGTGGCCTTGCAGCTCTCGGGGCACACGCACGGCGGACAGGTGAACCTGGGCGGCGTCGCGGGCGCGGTGCTCCCCTTCGTCGCAGGGCGCTACGAGCGAAGAGGCTCGACGCTCTATGTCTCACGCGGCATCGGCATCACCGGCGCGCCGGTGCGACTCTCGGCGGCGCCCGAGATCACGCGGCTGGTGCTCACGGGGCGGCGTGTCTGACGGAGCGCGCAGGTTGCCTACATCTCGGACGAAGGATGCGCGTTGAGAGCGCATTGTTGTGGCGCGTGCGCGAGCGGCCTTGGGTTATGCTCGCCGCGGTCATTCTACTCCTGCGGGAGAACTTGAGACCGAGGTGGACCCGGTGACGAACAAGCAGAGCGCTGCGCATCCGGCAGCAGGCAAGGGCGCTGACCCCTACATCGGCCGCGTGGTCGCGGGGCGCTATCGACTGGAGAACCGCCTGGGCGAGGGCGGCATGGGCGTGGTGTACCGCGCGCGGCACGTGCTCATCGACCGCGTCGTCGCGCTGAAGCTCATTCGGCCCGACCTCCGCACGGAGACGCACCTCCGCGCGTGGATGCTCCGCGAGGCGCGCGCGGCCAACCGCGTCGACCACGCGCACATCATCGACATCCACGACATCGGAGAGACCGAGGAGGGCGAGCTCTACCTCGTGATGGAGTACCTCGTCGGCACGCCGCTCTCGGCGGAGATCGCCAAGGGGCCCTTCGCCGTGGCGCGCGCCGTCGACGTGCTCGAGCAGATGGCCGCCGCGCTCGGCCGCGCGCACGACCTCGGCGTGGTGCACCGCGACCTCAAGAGCGACAACATCCTCCTCACGAACCGCGTGGGGCGGAAGGACTTCGTGAAGATCCTCGACTTCGGCCTCGCGCACCTCGCGCGAGACCCGAGGCTCGCGCCCAAGGGCGCGGTGTTCGGCACGCCCGAGTACATGTCGCCCGAGCAGGCGCGCGGCGAGGAGGCCAACGCGTCGAGCGACCTCTACGCCCTCGGCATCCTGCTCTACGAGATGAGCACGGGGAAGCTGCCGTTCCACTCGCACGACCGCGAGCAGCTCCTCGAGATGCAGCGCACGGCGCCGCCGCCGAACCCGCGCAACCTCAGGGCCGACCTGCACCCCGAGGCCGAGAAGATCATCATGAGGCTCCTCCAGAAGGACGCCTCGCGTCGCTACAAGGACGCCCACCATCTCTCGGAGGACCTCAAGGCCCTCCAGCGCTCGCTCCCCTCGGCGCCGTGGGACGTGCAGCAGATCGCCGAGCAGGGCAACGCCGCCCCGCAGCCGCCGCCCCCTGCGCCCTCGGCGGGCGTGGCCGAGTGGGCGACGCGCGCCGCGCAGTTCGGACGCATGGTGTCGCGCGCGTACCCCGCGGGCGACTCCCCGACGGACATCCAGACGGCCCTCGAAGACGCGTGGCGCCTCGCGAACCGCGCGTCGCGCCTCGAAGGCGAGGTCGCGTCGCACATGCGCAAGCTCGAGGCGCTCGAGCGCAGGGGCCGCGCGCTCCGCGCCGAGATCGGCCGCAAGGTCGAGGAGCTCGCCCACGAGGAGAGCCGCGTGCTCCGCGAGGCCGCGACGGAGAACGAGACCGTCTCGCAGCTCCGAGAGAAGCTCGCGTCGGGCGAGCGCAACCACGCGCAGGCGCGGATGCAGGCCGACGCGGCCGAGCGCCAGAACCTCGCGCCCTCGGCGGCGCGCGCGATCTTCGAACGCACCGGGCAGATGCAGGCCCTCGTCGACTCGCGCCGCGAGTCGCTCGCCGAGCACGAGCTCCGCGCCGCCAAGAAGGACGCGCAGGCCCGCGACCTGCGCCGCCAGATCGAGGAGCTCCGCGCGCAGCTCACGCGCTACGCCGACGCCATGGAGGAGGACCTCGCCCAGGGCCGCGAGCGCGTGGCGCAGCGCACCCGCGAGGGCATCGGGTACGAGCGGGCCTTCGCCGAGGCGAGCGACCTCATCGTGCGCCACCTCCGCGGACGCCCCGAATGCCGCGACCTCCTCGAGGAGTTCCTCCGCGAGGCCGGTCGCCCCGTCGCGCCGCCGCAGCCCGCCGCCACGTCGACCGTTGCGCAGGGCCCCAACGTCCCCACCGCCTGAAGCGCTCCCCGCCACCCGGCCTTTCCCCCAAGCGCCCGTGCGCGTCTCGACGACGCCGCGCGGCGCGTGTCTTTCGACGCATTGACGCCCCGTCGAGGCGCATGGTAGCGCCCGTCTCGCTGTGACTGAACCGCGATTCAGCGCGCGTCGGCGCGACGACGGCAAGGCCCGCGACAAGCGCGAGCGGATCCTCCGCGCCGCGGTGAAGGTGTTCGCGCGCAAGGGCTTCTACGCCTCGCGCGTCTCCGAGATCGCCAAGGCGGCCGGCGTCGCCGACGGCACGATCTACCTCTACTTCAAGAGCAAGGACGAGCTCCTCACGTCGCTCTTCGAAGACCGCATCACGCGGCTGCTCGACGTGCTCCGCCGCGAGGTCGCGGCCGTGCCGTCGGGCCCCGGGCGCGTGCGTCGCGTGATCGAGTTTCAGCTCGGTCTGCTCGAAGGCGAGCGCGACCTCGCCGAGGTCATCACGGTCAACCTCCGCCAGTCGACGCGGCTCTTGAAGCAGTACGCGACGAAGCGCTTCACCGAGTACCTCGAGCTCATGGCCTCGGTGATCGCCGAGGCGCAGCACGCGGGCGAGCTCCGCGCCGACGTGTCGCCGCGCATCGTCGCGCGCGCGATCTTCGGCGCCCTCGACGGCATCGCGCTCACCTGGGCCCTCGGCAACGCCGAGGCGGGCGGCCTCACGCGCGCGGGGACGCAGCTCGCCGACGTGCTCCTCCAGGGCCTCGAGCCGCGCCCCACGGCGGCTTGACACAAACACGGCGCGCCCGTACGCACGATCGGTCGTGACCCGATTCGCGTCGATGGCGTTGGTGCTCCTCGTCGGCTGCGCGCCCTTTCGCTCCGTCGCCGTGCCCACGGGCGGCGAGCACCACGCGCCCTACCGCGGCCACGTCACGGTGAGCGCCACGCGCGACCCGCCCGGCGGGCGTGAGGTCGGCGTCGTCGAGGTCACGGGCGGCGCGACGATCGACGAGGTCATCCCCGAGGTCATCGCGCGCGTCGCGCAGCTCGGCGGAAACTACGCGCGCATCGACCACATCGCGACGCGCTATCAGTGGGTCAGCCAGCCCGTGACGCAGAGCTATCAGTGCGGCTCGTTCCGCTTTCCCACCTACTGCCAGCGCACGTACATGCAGACGCAGGAGGTCGCGACGATGCGCGCGACGGGGAGAGCCTTTCGCGTGGGGCTCCCGTGAGAACCGCGGCGGTCACCCTCGCGCTCGCGCTCGTCGCCTCGGGCTGCGGGAGCACGTCGACGTATCACTTCGTCACGGGCGTCGTGGGGCGCCCGACGCGCAACGACCCGAGGGTCTTTCTGGCGGGCGCGACGCTGCCTTCGAACTACGCCGAGGTGGCCGTCGTGCAGGCGATCGGCCGCGGCAACCACGCCGACCTCGGGCACGTCGTCGAGGGCCTCCGCGCCGAGGCCGCCACGCTCGGCTGCGACGCGGTGATCGCGACGCGCTCCGACCGCGGCGAGACGCAGATGTCGGGCACCGGCGTCGCCGTGCGATGGACCGAGGGCCCCGCACCCGCAACGCCCCCGCCCCGCGGGACCACCTCGACGCCGTGGGCCCCGCAAGGTGTCACCGTCGTCGCGCCGTGGGCCGCGCCGCCCGCCCCCGCGCCTCCGCCCGCCCCCGCGCCTGCGCCTTCACCTCAGCCCTGAGCGCGGTGTGATCCCCCTCGGCGCGATCGGTCGGCGTGTACTACGATCGCGACGCCAATGACGCCGAGCAAGGGCCTCGCGCCCCAGTCGATCTTCGCCGGTCAGTTTCGTGTGATCCAGCTCCTCGCCCAGGGGGGAATGGGCACGATCTATCAGGTCGAGCAGCTCCCGACGGGGCACCCTCGCGCGCTCAAGGTGATCCTGCCCGAGTACGCGCAGGACCCTCGCGCGCGCGCTCGCTTCGAGCAGGAGGCCCGCATCGCGGCGCGCATCGAGTCCGAGCACGTCGCGCAGGTCATCGCCGCGGGCGTCGACCCCGAGAGCAACACCCCGTGGCTCGCCATGGAGCTCCTGCATGGCAAGGACCTCGGCTCCGTGCTGACCGAGCGCGGTCGGCTCCCGCTCCCCGAGACGCTCGAGATGCTCAAGCAGCTCGCGCACGCGCTCGCGGCCGCGCATCGCATCGGGGTCATTCACCGCGACCTCAAGCCCGAGAACGTCTTCGTCGCGTCGTCGCGCCGGAGCGACACGGCCTTCACCGTGAAGGTGCTCGATTTCGGCGTCGCGAAGTGGCTCCAGGAGAGCCGCCCCGGCCAGGCCACCGCGGTCGTCGGCTCGCCGCTCTGGATGGCCCCCGAGCAGCTCGACGCGCGCGGCATCCTCGGGCCCCACACCGACATCTGGGCGCTCGGGCTCCTCGCCTTCGCGATGCTCGTGGGCAAGCCCTACTGGCGCGGCGGGTCCCCCGATCGCTTCTCGCTCCCCGAGGTGGTGGGCGAGATCATGGCCGCGCCGATGGTGCCCGCCTCGCAGCGGGCCGCGGAGCTCGGCGCCGCGAACATGCTCCCGCAGGGTTTCGACGCGTGGTTCGCACGCTGCGTCGAACGCGACGGCGCGCTGCGCTTCCGCGACGTGAACGAGGCGCTCAACGCGCTCACGTCGGCCGTCGGGGGGCAGGCCATTCCGATGACCAACGCGCCCGCGCCGTCGCCCACGCCGGGCATCGCGCCGACGATGGCCGTGCCGATGGTCGCGACGCCGATGCCCATCGGCCTCGGCCCCACGCCCAACCCCACGCCGCCCCCGAGCGGGACCATGGCCTGGACGCCGGGAACGCCCCCATTCCCGACGGGACCCTCGCCGTTCCCCACGGGCCCTTCGCCCTTTCAGGGCGCCGGGAGCGCGTCGCAGAGCGGACCCTTTCAGCCCACGCCGATGCCGCCGCAGCAGGGCTTTCAGCCCACGCCGATGCCCCCGCAGCAGCAGGGCTATCAGCCCGCTCCGATGCCTCCGCAGACGGCGTTTCAGTCGTCGAACGGCCCTCGCATCTACGGCGCGGCGCCACCCTCGTACGGCAGCGGACCCGCGGCCCAGTGGCCCTCGTCGCCCGCGCAACCGCAGGGCGGATCGAGCACCGGCGTCGTCGCCATCGTGGTGGCCATCGTCGGGCTGCTCTTCGTCGTGGGCGGCGTGGCCGGCGCGTGGGTGCTCCTCAAGCCCGCGTCGTGCGCTTCGAATGAGCATCGGAGCAACGGCCACTGCTGCACCGCGGGCGCCGAGTGGGACGACGGTCGCCGCGCGTGCGTCTGCCAGAACCTCGGCCTCTGCGGCACCAACGTCGCCGGAGGAAACACCCAGCCCTACCCGCAGCAGCCGCAGTATCCGCAGCAGCCGCAGTACCCGCAGCCCTACCCGCAGAACCCGCCGCTGCCGCAGCAGCCCACGCTCACGCCGATCCCCTCGCCCACGCCCACGCCGATTCCGCGGCTGCCCGCGCCGCGCCCCACGCCCTCGATCATCCACACCTGCGACGGGCTCTGGGGAGGCACGCTCGTCGAGAACACCGGGAGCCGCGGCACCATGAACCTCATGGTCAACGCGCAGTCGGGCGTGTGCGCGCGATGGACCGAGCACTGGGGCTCCGGCGCCACCTGCAACTACGTGCTCACGGGCTGCACGGTCAGCGCCTACGGCGTGCGAGGCACGGGGCGCACCTCGTCGCGGGGATGCACCGGACCCGTGCAGGCGTCGATCACGTGCTCCCCGACGGGCGCGTCGTTCCGCGAGCAGGTCGGCAGCGTCGTCGACTCCGCCGCGCTCTCTCGCCGCTGAGCCGATTCATCACCGCGCAGGGCAGTTCCACGTCACGGCGAGGGGGCCGACGCCATCGCTCGTCGAGGCCGCCAGCACGCGCCACGGCCGCGCGAGCGCGGTGATGACCGGCGCGCCTCGAACGCGCGTCGCCATCGCCCTCGCCGCGTCGAAGGCCAGCAGCGCGAGCTCGCTCGGCGGACGCCCCGTGAGCTCGCAGGTGCGCTCACGAAACACCTGGAGCGCGGCGCGATCCTCGACGCGCTCGCTCGGCGCGACGCCCACCCAGACGCCCGGCGAGCCCTGCGGACCCGAGCGCGCGTCGAAGACCCACCGCGAAGGCGCCGCGGCCGCCGACGTCGCGATCTGCGAGCGCGCTCGAACCCCCACGGACCGAGCGTGAGGTGCAGGTCCTCGCGACGCGAGCGCGGCGCCTTCGATCGGCGTCACGCCCGCGATCGAGAGCGACGCGCGCGGACCCTCGTCGCGAAGACCCCGCGCTCGGCGCCGGGCGAGACCGTCCAGTGCGCGTGCGTGCCGCGCGCGCGAACCGCCGCCGCGAGCGCCGCAGCGCGCATCGACGGCGGAGGCCCCGCGGCGATCGCGTGCGCGCCGAGCGGCGACGTGTCGTCGACGTGCGGCGAGAGGAGGTACACGTCGACGCCCGCAGAGGTCGCGCGCGCCGCCACGGCCGCGGCCTGGTCTTCGAGCGCGGGCCCGATGATCGCGTGCGGATGCCGCGTGAGCAGGTGCGCGACCGCCGCGTCGAGGTCGGCCGTGAGGGCCGCGCGGCGCTCGGCGGAGTCTCGCGGTGACGGGGCCTCGGGCTCGTCTTCGACCTCGATCTCGACGGCGCGCTGATCTTCGAGCGCGACCTGAACGGCGCGCAGCAGCTCCGCTCCGACGACCGCGCGAGGCCCCGACGCGGGCGCCAGGATCGCGACGCGCAACGACTCGGGGCCCTGCGCGTCTTCGACCACACGCAGCGTCGCCTCGGTGTCGGGGAGGTCCGCGAGCCAGTGGAGCCACTGCGGGATCTCGTTGCGGGCCTCGGCCAGCGCGCGCAGCCGTCGCGCGACCTCGACGCGAATCGGGTGGTCGGGGGGCAGCGCGTCGAGCGTGTCGGCGAGCGCGCGGGGATCATCGACGCCCGCGAGAAGACGCGTCACCTCCGCGGCCCGCGTCGGCGCGGCGTCGCACGCGAGCCCCGTGGGAATCCAACGGACGCCTCCCTCGGCCTGCGACTCGACCCGCGCGAGCGCGCGGAGCGCTTCGGCGGGGCGGCCTCCCCGCGCCTCGAGCGCCGCGAGGCCGCAATCGGCGGCGACGCACTCGGCGCGATCGATCATCCGGCGCGCGAGCGGACGGAGCGCGCGCGTCCCCGCTTCGACGCTGCCGCGTCGCGCATACACGATGCCCATCACCAGCGCCTTGCGCATCGCCAGCGCCGGATCGATCGCGTCATTCACGCCCCGGAGGAGCTCCTCCGCCTCGTCGACCCGATCACTGGCGACCAGGAGCCGCGCGCGCTCGACGCGCGCGACCTGCGCGAGCGGATCGCCCGGCACCGCCTCGAGCATCTGCCGAAGGAGCTGCTCGGCCGCCGCGAGGTCTCCGTCCGCGGCCCGCTCCCGCGCGCGAACGAGCGTCCTGTCGACGTCGACGTCGCGGCTCGCGAGGCGCGCCGGGCGCCCTCTCACCTCGGCGCCGCCGCAGGAGGACGCGCACACCGCGGCGAACAACACGACCGCCGCGCGCGCGCTTGTGCCTCTGTTCGTCGGGCGCATCTTCGCCGCACCCTCGTACCACAGGCGTCGCGTCTCGGTGTTCTATTGACGCGATTCGCTGGGCCTCCTATCAATCCCGTCGGTTTCGCGCGATGAGCACCCCCGCGACAGCTGCTGCACCAGACGAGGTCGCGGAGACGCGCGGTCGGCGGCACTTCGCGATGCGTCGGCTGCACTCGCTCTCGGGCGTCGCGCCGGTGGGCCTCTTCCTCGTCGTCCACCTCTGGACCAACGCGCGCGCCATCTACGGCCGCGACGCGTTCAACCACGCGGTCGGAGACATTCAGGGTACGCCCCTCCTCGCGTGGGTCGAGGTCTTCGCGATCATGCTCCCGCTGGCCTTTCACGCGATCTACGGGGTGGTGATCGCGGCGCAGGGTTCGGCCAACGTCGGGCGCTACGGCTACACGCGCAACTGGATGTACCTCCTCCAGCGCGTGACGGGCGTCGTGGCCTTCGCGTTCATCGCGCTGCACCTCTGGCAGTTTCGCGTGCAGAAGGCCCTCGGCGCGATGGCCTGGCAGGAGTTCTACGGCGACCTCGGACGCTCCCTCGGCGCGCCCGCGATGTTCGCCGTGTACCTCCTCGGCATCACCGCGTCGGTGTTCCACTTCGCCAACGGGCTCTGGCTCTTCGGCAACACGTGGGGCGTGACCGTGGGCGCGCGGTCGATGCGTCGCTCGGCGCTCGCGTGCGGCGCGCTGGGGCTCGTGCTCTGGGCCCTCGGGTTCAACACGCTCCTTCATTTCTCCTATCGGTGCGGCGGGATCATCCCCGCCCCCGAGCAGCAGGTGGAGCGGATGTGCCGCGACGCCGACACTGCCCCCTCGACGGCGAGGCCGTAGCGAAGCTCCTGTTCTCAGCCGCACGCATGACGTCTCTCGCGCCGCGCGACGACGCCGACGCGCGACGTTGGTTGGTACTCCTCCGAAGGACGAACGATGGCAGCGAAATCCTCGATCCTCACCCAGTCTGGAACCGTGCGCCGCGCGATCGTGGTGGGCGGCGGTCTGGGCGGCCTCATGACCGTCATCAAGCTCTGCGAGGCGGGCATCCCCGTCGACATCCTCTCGCTGGTGCCCGTGAAGCGGTCGCACTCGGCGTGCGCGCAGGGCGGCATCAACGCGTCGGTGAACATCAAGGGCGAGGGTGACTCGCCCGACACGCACTTCTTCGAGACGGTGAAGGGCGGCGACTTTCTCGCCAACCAGCCGCCCGCGAAGGGCATGGCCTACGCCGCGCCGGGCATCGTGTTCATGCTCGACCGCATGGGCGTCCCGTTCAACCGCACGCCCGAAGGGAACCTCGACTTCCGTCGCTTCGGCGGCACGCTCTTTCACCGCACCGCGTTTGCGGGCGCCACGACGGGGCAGCAGCTCCTCTACGCCCTCGACGAGCAGGTGCGCCGCTGGGAGACCGTCGACGTCGAAGACGACAAGGGCGTCACCGTCCCCGGCGAGAAGATGGTCCGCAAGTTCGAGTACTGGGACCTCGTGAGCCTCGTGCTCGACGGCAAGGGCGTCTGCCGCGGCGTCGTCGGTCAGGACCTCAAGAACGGTCAGATGCACGTCTTCCGCGGCGACGCGGTGTGCCTCGCCACGGGCGGGCCCGGCATGGTCTTCGGCCGCAGCACCAACTCCGTGATCAACACCGGCAGCGCCGCCGCCGTGGCCTACCGCCAGGGCGCGATCTACGGCAACGGCGAGTTCATCCAGGTGCACCCGACGGCCATCCCCGGCACCGACAAGCTCCGGCTCATCTCCGAGAGCGTGCGCGGCGAGGGCGGCCGCGTGTGGGTCCCCAAGGATCGCAACGACAAGCGCCACGGCGCGCAGATCCCCGAGAGCGAGCGCTACTACTTCCTCGAGGAGCGCTACCCCAAGTACAAGAACCTCGTGCCGCGCGACATCGCCTCGCGCGAGATCTTCCGCACGGTCGTGCACGAGGGCTTCAGCGCCGAGGGGCAGCAGAGCGCCTTCCTCGACGTGACGCACCTCTGCAAGACCCCGTCGGGCAAGGCCGCCGTGCGCAAGAAGCTCGAAGGCGTGCTCGAGATCTACGAGAAGTTCGCGGGCATCGACCCCTACGACAACCCGATGAAGATCTTCCCCGCCGTGCACTACTCGATGGGCGGGCTCTGGTGCGACTTCGACAAGGCCAAGGACGGCACCCTCAAGCCCCAGTCGGCGAAGAACCAGGCGACGAACATCCCCGGCCTCTACGCCGCCGGCGAGGTCGACTACCAGTACCACGGCGCCAACCGCCTCGGCGCCAACTCGCTCCTGTCGTGCATCTACGGCGGCATGGTCACGGGCCCCGCGATGGCCGCGTGGCGCGAGGGCGAAGACACCTCCGCGTTCGACGTGTCGAGCAGCGTGTTCGACGCGGCGCTCGCGCGCGCAAAGGCCAACCACGAGGCCTTCGCGGCGCGCACGGGCCCTGAGTACGACGAGAACCCGTACCGGCTCCACGACGAGCTCGGCGACATGATGCTCAACAAGGTCACCGTCGAGCGCCACAACAAGGAGCTCGACGAGGTGCTCGGCAAGATCGGCGAGATGAAGGCGCGCTTCAAGCGATGCCGCGCCCTCGACACGACCGCGGGCTCGATGAATCAGCCCGTGGTGTTCCTGCGGCACCTCGAGGGCATGCTCGACCTCGCGCACATCATCGTGGCGGGCGCCCGCGCGCGTGAGGAGTGCCGCGGCGCGCACTACAAGCCCGCGTACGACCCCGAGCTCCACCCCGACGATCCGAAGGCCGTGGGACGCGACGACAAGGAGTGGCTCAAGAGCACCCTCGCGACCTACACCGCCGACGGACCGAAGCTCTCATACGAGGCCGTCGACGTGTCGCTCCTCGAGCTCGCGGTGCGCGACTACGGCAAGGTGAAGAAGCCCGCGGAGACGAAGTCCGCGGAGGCCCCTCGTTGAAGATCAACACGGAGACGACCTGAGACCATGGCAAGCGAAACCGTCACCCTGAAGATCAAGCGCGGCGACGCGAAGGGCCCCTCCTCCTGGGAGGAGTTCAAGGTCCCGCGCAAGCCGATGATGAACGTGATCTCCTGTCTCATGGAGGTCCAGAAGAACCCCGTCACCACCGCGGGCTCGAACACGACGCCCGTGAACTGGGACTGCTCGTGCCTCGAAGAGGTCTGCGGCGCCTGCACGATGGTGATCAACGGCCGCGCGCGTCAGGCGTGCTCGGCCCTCGTGCACGAGCTCTCGCCCAACGGCGAGACCATCGTGCTCGAGCCGATGACGAAGTTCCCGCGCGTGCGAGACCTCGTCGTCGACCGTCAGCGCATGTTCGACGCCCTGCGCCGCACGAAGGCGTGGATCAACGTCGACGGCTCGCACCAGCTCGGCGCGGGCCCCAAGGTCTCGCAAGAGGACCAGGAGGTCATGTACCCCCTGTCGCGCTGCATGACCTGCGGCTGCTGCGTCGAGTCGTGCCCCAACTACAACGACCGCTCGCCCTTCATGGGCCCGCAGGTGATCTCGCTCACGCGCCTCTACAACATGCACCCCTCGGGCAAGATGCAGGCGGGCGCGCGCCTCGACGCCATCATGGAAGAGGGCGGCATCGCGGACTGCGGCAAGGCGCAGAACTGCGTGCAGGTGTGCCCGAAGGCCATTCCGCTCACCGAGTCGATCTCGGTGATCGGCCGCGAGACCTTCAAGCGCGCGCTCTTCGGCTGGCTCCTCAAGGGCTGAAGCGCGTCCGCTCCGTCACCGCCGATTCGTAGTATCGTCGCGCCGCACTCGGAATGGCGCGCACCCCTACAACCGCCGCGTTCCTCACCGTGTCGCTCGCGCTCGTCGCGTGCGACCGCGGGCGCGTCCAGACTCGCCCCGAGGCCATCGTCTCGCCGTCTCCGACGCGCGACGCGGGGCCTCGCGAAGGCCCCGGCAGACGCTTCGATCGACGCCTCGCGGTCGCCCGTGGTCGAGCGCGACGCCTCGCATCCGAGGCCGCTCCAGGAGCCGCAGGGCGGTCGCTGCGAGCACGACGAGGACTGCCCCGGCGCCGAGCGCTGCTTCAACGAGGCGCTCGAGGCGCAGTACAGCCGCGTGTTTCGCGACTGCGACGTCGCCCGCGCGTGGAAGGCCGCGCACCCCATGGGCCAGTGCTTCCGCCCGGCGTGCACCGACGACGAGCAGTGCCCCACGGGGCAGCGCTGCGGGCAGGCGCCGATGATCCCCTTCCCCGACCGCGCGTGCCTCCGCGCCGAGTGCCGCTGGGACGCCCAGTGCCGCCGCGGCAGCGTCTTCGGCCAGTGCGCCCCCTATCAAGCCGGGAGGCCCTGCGAGCAGGGCGGCTGGCACTGCGTCTTCCCCGAAGACCCGTGCTCGCCCATCGACCCCGCGCGTCGTTGTCGCCCCGTCGACGGCGTGATCGCGTACTGCGTGCCCGTCAATGGCCACTTCCGCTGCGTCACCGAAGAGCCCGCGCAGTAATCGCGCGAGCGAACGTCGTCGTTGACCGCGGGGCCGCGCGCGTAGTAGTCCCTCGATCCTGCAAATGATTCTCAACATCATTTCCAATTCGAGGGTCAGCGCCGCGATTCTCGGCGCCTCGTGCTTCATCGCTTCGTTCGAGTGCGCCGCGCAGACGTCTCCCGAGCCGCCCCCCACGCCGCCCGCGCAGACGCAGCCCCCGCCCCCCGCCGAGACGCAGCCCCCGCCCGCGGAGACCGCGCAGACCACGCCGCCCGCGCAGACCACGCCGCCCGCGCAGACCACGTCGCCCGCGCAGCCCGCCGACGCACCGACCCAGACGCAGCCCCCTCCCCCCACCGAGACGCAGCCCCCTCCCCCTGCGACGCCTTCCACCCCGCCCCCCGCGGCGCGTGAAGACGACGCTGGAGAGGCGCGCGTGGTGGGCTCTGCGCGTGGCGCGATCGATCGCGTGCCCGGTGCGACGACGGTGATCAGCGAGCGCGAGATGCAGCGCACGCAGCCGCTCAACGCCAACGAGATGCTGCGGCGCGTGCCCGGCGTCTATGTGCGCGACGAGGAGGGCGCGGGGCTCCGACCGAACATCTCGGTGCGAGGTCTCGACCCCACGCGAAGCCGACGCGTGCTGATGCTCGAAGACGGCATCCCCATCTCGCTCGCGCCCTACAGCGAGCCCGAGATGTATTACAACCCGCCCATCGAGCGCATGGGGCGCGTCGAGGTCGTGCGCGGCTCGGGGAACATCCTCTACGGCCCGCAGACCATCGGCGGCGTCATCAACTACGTGACCCCGTCGGCCCCCAACCGCGAGACCTGGGGACTGCGAACCACCGTCGGCGACCGCGGGCTCTGGATCTGGCAGGGCACCTACGGCAACCGCGTCGACAACGCGGCCTTCATCGTGAGCGCGCTCCGTCGGCAGGGCGACGGCATTCGAAACATCGGCTTCGAGGTCAACGACTTCTTCGGCAAGTTCTTTCTCCAGCTCGGCTCACGCAGCGAGCTCATGGTGCGCGCGGGCGTCTACAACGAGGGCTCCGCGTCGACGTACCTCGGCCTCACGCAGTCGATGTACGAGGCCGACCCCAACCAGAACCCCGCGCGCTACGACTTCTTCAGGCTCCGTCGCTACAGCCTCGGGCTCGTTCACACCTGGCGCATCACGCCCGACGTCGAGCTCCGCACCATCGCCTACGGCTACACCACGCAGCGCGACTGGGACCGTCAGCGCTTCGACCGGTCACCCACCCCGGGGCTCCTCTACGAGCGCATCACGGGCGACCAGCAGACCCCCGGGGGGGCCATCTACCTCCGCGACGAGGCGCTCTCCAACGACCGCGGCTACGAGGTGTGGGGCGTCGAGCCGAGGCTCCGCGCGCGCTACCGGCTCGGCCCCGTGCGCAACGAGCGCGACGCGGGCGCGCGCATCCTCGGGGAGCGGGCGCTGCTGCGCGTGCTCCTCGGACGCGGCGCCACGACGCGCTCGGGCGACCTCGCCACGGAGGATCAGCGCACGGGCCTCGCCTTCGCGGGCTACGTGCAGAACCGCTTCATCTTCTTCGACGCGCTGCACTTCGTCCCCGGGGTGCGCGTCGAGTACTACACCTTCGAACGCCTCATCCGCCGCGACGCGGGCGTCGACGTGTTTCACCAGGGGAGCGGCTCGAACCTCGCGCTCATCCCCGGCGTGAGCGTGAGCTGGGTGAAGCCCCGGTACACGATCTTCGCAGGCGCCCACGTGGGCTACGCGCCGCCGCGCATCGCCGCGGCCATCACCGCCGCGGGCATCGATCGCAACCTCGACGCCGAGCGCTCGCCCAACTACGAGCTCGGGGCGCGCGCGCTGCCCTTCAACTGGCTCCGCGCCGAGGCCACGGCCTTCCTGATCGACTTTCAGAACGAGATCATCCAGGTGAGCGGCAACGAGAGCGAGTTCGCCAACGGAGGCGCCTCGCAGCACATGGGCGTCGAGGCCGCCGCGAGCGCCGACGTCGCGCGCGCCTTCGGTCAGGCGTGGGGGCTCACCCTGGGGCTGCGGTACACCTACGTCGACGCGCGCTTCAACCGCGAGGCGGGGTCGCCCGAGGCCGCGCTCGACGGGCACATGGTCCCCTACGCGGTGCCTCACACGATGCTCGCGTCGCTGACCTTCGAGCACCCCCTCGGCATCACCGCCCAGGCCACGTGGAACTACGTCTCTCGCCACTACACCGACCGCGAGAACACGCAGACCGGCAGCGCCGACGGGCTCTACGGACCCATCGACGCGTACCAGACGCTCGACCTCGGCGCGCGCTACACGCACCGCCGCACGGGCCTCTCGCTCGCCCTCGCGGTGAAGAACGTCCAAGGGTATTTCACCGACGCGCAGGGCAGGCCCAACGTGTTCATCGCGTCGCGCTCGCCGGAGGGGATCTTCCCCGGCGGCTTCGGCCAGACCATGCTCACGCTGCGCTGGGACCACTGACCGCGCCCTCGAATTGAGCCCCCTTCGCGCCGTCGTGGTAGACCGCGCGCATGATCTCTCGCCGACGCCTCCTCGCCTGCGCCCTCGCCGCGGCGCCCCTCGCGCTCGCGGCGCCCTACGCCGCCGCGCAGTCGGCCGAACCCACGCCCGTCGAGGTCGCCGTGGGCGCCACGGTCACGGTCACCATCCCCCGTCGCCCCATGATCATCGACACCGAAGACCACGCCGTCGCGACGCTCGAGATGCAGCCCGACGGCACCGGTCGTGTCACCGGCGTCGCCGTCGGCCGCACACGCATCATCGGGCAGGACTTCGCGTCGGTGCCCATTCTCATCCCCATCGTCGTGGTCGCCGCGAGCGCCCCCCGGGGTCGCTGACACCCCGCGGCGGCACCCTGATGCAGCCCACCATGTCCCCCTGGGTCCCGTGGCTCACGCTCATCGTCGGCGCGCTCCTCGCGGCGGTCTATCTCGTTCAGGCGCTGCGTCGTTCGCTCAACACCGACGCCCTCGCCGTCGTGATGCGCAAGCTCCTCATCGCGCGCAACCTCGACCGCGCGCTCAAGCTCTGCAGCGCAGCGCCCGACGCGCCGCACCTCGCCGCCGTGCGCGCCGCCCTTGAGGCGTGCCGCATGGGCGTCCCCCAGGGTGACCCCGACGCGGGCTACCGAGACGCCACGGTGCTCACGTCGGAGCGCGTCCTCGCGCCCGTTCGCGCGGCCTACGACGCGGCCTTCGAAGCGCTGTTCCGCTCGCTCCGTCTGACCCGCATCGCCGCCGGGGCGGCGCTCCCGCCGCTCTTCGTCACGATCGGCGCGTGGCCCCGCGTGCTCGGGTCTGGCACCCCCGCGGCGGGGGCCGCTGCCGTGCTCGTCATGCTCGCGTGGGGCCTGCGCGTCGACCTCTCCGTCGCCCGCGCGCGGACGCAGCTCTTCGACGCCCTCGCCGCCGAGTTCGAAGCCATCGCGCGCAACCCCTCGGCGCCCGCCGCAGAGGTCATCCCCACGGGGGTGCGCGTGCGCTTCGAAATCTCCGAGCCCGGACGCGCGCCTCGCACCCTCGACGTCTTCGACGACGTGCTCAAGATCGGCACCGACAAGAACGCCCAGGTGCGCCTCGACGCCCCCGGGGTGGCGCGCCTCCACGCGGTCGTCGAGTTCAGCCACGACAGGCTCCAGCTCATCGACCTCGGCGCCGAGCCGAAGACCCGCGTGAACGGCGAGGCCGTGAACAAGCGCGAGCTCCACGACGGCGACGCGATCTCCGTCGGCGAGGTCGAGCTGCGGGTTCGCCTCGGAGCGGCGTAGCCCCCCGCTGTCCGACCGGTCGGACAAATCACGTTTTTCGAAGTTTCCAGGTGTTTTCGGAGGACCCACCCCCCGACAGGGTAGACGCCCCGCGGGGCCCTCTGGCACCCTCCCTCGTGCGATTCGACCCCCCGGGGGGTGCGACACGCGGGGAGAGGGACCACCGATGGCGAAGGCGAAGCGGGCGAAGGCAGAGGCGACGAAGACCGCAGCCCCGGCGGTGCGGGGCGACGACGAGGTCGACTTTCTCGGATCTCGCGCGGCTTCCTCGCCCCTCGGCGCCGCGACGGCGGGCCGAGCTCGCGTCGCTGCGAAGCCGCATCGAGTCGCTCGTCCGCCACGAGGGACGCGAGGCCCACGAGGTCGGCACCACGCTCAACACGCTCTACATGCGCCACGCCGACGCGGTGCTCGGGTACGAGACCTTCCGTCGCTTTCTGCTGACGGAGTTCGCCGACGACCCGCGGCGGGCCTACGAGGCCATGGCCGTCGCGCGCGCCGCGTCGCTCTCGCTCGCGAGCGAGAAGGGCGCGCGCTGGGTGCTCCGCGCCTTCACCTGGGCGCGCCTCGAAGGCCACGCCGACCTCTCGCGCGTGCATGACCTCGCGCTCGACCTCGGCGACGGCGAGAAGGTCGCGCTGCGCGAGGCGTCGATCCGTCAGATCGACGAGGCCATCGGGCGCCGCTCGGTGAAGGCCCTCGACGAGCCCGCGGGGCGCAAGGTGCAGCGCGCGCGGACGCGCGTGACCGAGCTCCTCGCGCGAGACCCCGAGGTCGCGTCGCTCTCGCCCACGGTGTACCTTGAGGACGGCGCCGTGGTGGTGCGCACGGTCTCTCGCAGCCCCGACGACGCGCGGGCCCTCAAGCGCCTCTACGCGGCGGTGTGGTCGACGCGCTGAGCCCTCACCCCTCCCCGGCCTCGAGCTGCGCGAAGGCTTCGGCGAGGCACATCTCCGAGAACCACTGCGACACCACGCGCGCGACCTCGGCCGCCTCGGGCGCGTCGAGGGGGCGGCCGAGGGTCCCTTCGAAGGCCGCCGTCGTCGCGACGCGGAGATCGTCCGCGGTGTAGTCGCCCGCGGGTCGCACGGCGCAGATCACCGCGCGGATCTCGCGCTCGTCGACGGTCACGCGGCGCCCTCGCCGTGGGCGTCTGCCGCGGCGGAGGTGACCGCGGCGATGGCCTCGCGCAGACGCGCCTCGCTGAGGGGCTTGGTGAGCCGGTCGTTCATGCCCGCGGCGAGGCACGCGGCAAGGTCGTCGGCGGAGGCCCTCCCGGTGACGCCGAGCACGGGGGTCTTGCCCGCCACGCCGGGGAGGCGACGGAGGGCGCGCGTGGCCTCGAGGCCGTCCATCTCGGGCATCTCGCAGTCCATGAGGATCAGGGCGTACGCGCCCTCGGCCGCAGCGTCGAGCGCGAGGCGGCCGTTGTCGACCGTGTCGATGTCGCCGTCGACGACCCCGAGCTTTCGAAGGAGCCCCCTGCCCACGAGCTGGTTGACGCGGTCGTCGTCGACGACGAGCACGCGGCTCCCGGGGGGGAGGCCCGTCTTCGTCTGCGCGGCGGCGCGCGACACGTCATCGCGGCGCGGCGTGGTGCGCTCCGCGGGGCGCGCGACTTCGAAGGGGACCTCGAAGGAGAACGTGCTGCCCTGTCGCGGCTCGCTCTCGGCGGTGAGGCGCCCGCCCATGAGCTCCACGAGGTAGCGGCAGATGCTGAGCCCGAGGCCCGTGCCGCCGAAGCGCCGCGCGGTGCTCGCGTGGCCCTGCGTGTAGCGGGCGAAGACGCGCTCGCGCTCCTCGGGGGTCATGCCGATGCCCGTGTCGCGGACGACGCAGCGGAGCGTGACGCCGCCCTCGCGCGGGACGCTGTCGACGGTCACCGTCACGGCGCCTCGCTCGGTGAACTTCACCGCGTTGCTCACGAGGTTGAGCAGCACCTGACGCACGCGCCCCGGGTCGCCGATGAGGCGCTCGGGGACGCGGTCCTCGACGCGGCTCGTGAGCTCGATCCCCTTGCGTCCCGCCTGCGCCGTGAGGAGCGCGACGACGTCTTGCACGCACGCGCGCGGCGAGAACGGCACGGCCTCGAGATCGAGCTTGCCCGCGTCGATCTTGGCCGAGTCGAGGAGGTCGTTGAGGATGCGGAGCAGCGTCTCGCCGCTGGAGATCATCGCGTCGGCGTAGGCGCGCTGCGTGGCGTCGAGGGGCGTGTCGAGGAGCGTCGCGGCCATGCCCATGAGCCCGTTGAGCGGCGTGCGGATCTCGTGGCTCACGGTGGCGAGGAACTCGCTCTTGGCGCGCGTCGCGGCCACCGCCTCGTCGCGCGCGAGGGCGACGGCGCGGGCCTGCTCGCGCACGGTCACCTCGCTCTCGCGGAGCGCCGACATCGCGCGGCGGTGCTTCGAGATGAGGATGTACGTGAGCACGCACGACAGCATCGTGCCGACGACGAGCCCGATGCGCGCGAACACCGCCGCCTCGCCGTGGTTCACGCAGATGGCGATCACGCCCGCGACGGTGGCGACGAGCATCCCGATGAGGGCGCGATCGCTGTGGGTGTTCATCGACATGATCGGGACCATCATGGCGATGACCGCGAAGTAGATCGGCGCGAGGTGGTTCGCGTTCATCAGCCAGATCTGGTGGCCGATGAGGAGCACGGCGGTGGGGCGAAACCTGATCTGCGCGTTGCGGCTCCACTCGAAGCGCCAGCCGACGGTCGAGGCGAGGACGCAGAGGAGGCCCACCGCGATGCGCGGGCCCACGGGGTCGTGGATGGGCGGCGAGAGCGGCGGCCCGAGCGCGCCGATCATGAACGACCACGACGGGTAGACCATCCCGTTGATGAGGATGCTCAGTCGCGCCCCGCGCTGCGTGGCGTTGTATTCGGGCTCGCTGAGGCTGAGGTACGGGTCTTTCTGCATCGACGGACCGGGCGACGCTAACACACGCCGCCGGAACGTCGCCCGCGCGAGATCGCGCTCAGACGCGTGTGCGACGCCTGCGCACGAGCGTCGTGACGGCGAGGCCCGCGACGAGGGCGCTCGCCCAGACGTCGCGGTCGGAGACGCGAGAGACCGAGCAGCTGATGCCCTCGGCCACGGAGGGCGTCGACACGCTGTCGGGCCACGGGCAGGCGGCGTAGGCCGGGCGGTTGCGCTCGACGCCGAACTGATAGAAGCGATCGCGGACCCCGCGGTCGCTCGCGGCGAGGTCGAGGTCGCGGTCGAGCGCGCGCACCGAGAGGTCGGCGCGCATGCGGGTCACGCGCGCGGTGCTGCCGAGGCCCGCGACGGCCACGTTCACGTCTTCGACGGGCGACGAGGTGGCCATCGAGGTGCCGCCGTCGGGGGGCGCGAAGCCGTCGCGCGGAGGGAGCCGCGCGGCGAGCGACGAGAGGTTGTCGCGGTACTGATCCATCGACGACTCGGTGAGCCAGAGGCGGTCGTTCGCCGCGCGGTTGCGCGTGTCGTAGGCGTTCACGAAGACGCGCGCGTAGTCGGAGGGCGGCGCGGCCCAGTCGTAGGTGAAGTCGTTGTTGCTGAGCTCGAGGTTGGGGAAGTTCATCGCCTCGACGCGCGACGGCGCGATGACCGTGAGCGCGATGCCCACGCGGTCGGCGACGCCCGCGGCGATCATGCGGAGGGGGAGCCGGGGCTGGTATCCGTCGAGGGTCACGCGCACGGGGACCATGCGGTTGAGCCCCTTGCCCGCGCGGAGGCGCAGGGCGACGAAGTCCATGTTGAGCCCGAGGTAGTAGTCGATGACGGGCTCGACGGCCGTGGGCACCTGATAGCCGTTCATGCGCAGCCAGTCGCGCAGGCCCATGCCCGTGGTGCCGCGCACGATGGCCACCGCGTAGGGGCCGACGACCTCCTCGCGCAGCACCGTCACGCCCGTGTCGATCGCGGCGTCGGCGAAGGTGGCCGAGTCGTAGACCCCGGGGGAGGCGCGATCGAGCTCGTAGGGCGGCATGCAGCCGGGCTCGTAGCCGGGCGGCGCGGGCTGCTGGAGCGCCGGGAGCATCACGTTGTCGAGGAGGCGGAGAAAGTCGTCGCTCGCGAGCTGCACCCGCGTCGTCTCGGTGTAGCGGATCGGGAGGATCCACGAGAAGTCCTCGGGGCTCCCCGAGTACTGGAACTGGTCCCACAGCGTGGTCTGCTGCGTCGAGAGCGAGAGCACCATGCGGTGATCGGTGACCACCTGCGCCGCCCCCGGGGGGGCGAAGCAGCCGCCGCACGCGCGGGCGTCCGTGGGGGCCAGCGCGAGGCCGAGTCCGAGCAGCGTGAGGGAGAGCGCGACGGGGCGGAGAAAGGTCATCGTGTGGGTTCCTCTGCGGTGACACAGAGCAACATGGAGGCCACACGGAATGCCGTGAATTCAGCGTGTTTCGCTTGAGACGATGTGTGCCAGCGGCGGCCCCGCCGCGGTCACGATTGACGGATGCGCGCGATGAGGTTCGCCCGCAGCGTTCGCGGGGAGATCACCGCGTCGAGGCTGCCCACGCGGAACGCGCGGTCGACGGAGTGGATCGCGTCGAACTCCTTCGCGACGGCGGCCTGGGCGCGCGCGCGGGCCTCCTTCACGAGGCGCTCGTAGGTGGCGGCGGCGGCGTTGCGCGTCGAGAGGCGCGCGGTCTCGAAGGCCTTGCGGGCGGCGACGACCTCGGGGTCCTCCTCGGCGCGACGACGCACGAGGCCGGGGAAGACCACGGCCGCCGCGGGGCCTCCGCCGATGACGCTCGCGAAGGAGCCTTCGAGCGCGAGCGAGGTGACCGAGGGGTTGAGCGCGCGCGAGAACACCACGTAGGCGCCGCCGTGGTAGCGAGACACCACGCAGAAGACCAGCGGGCCTTGGAAGTTCACCACCGCGCGGCCGATCTCGGCGCCGTGTTCGAGCTGAAGGTGGCGCAGCGAATCGGGCGACCCGTCGAAGCCCGAGAGGTTCGCGAGCACCACCACGGGACGCGCACCGCTCGCGGCGGAAATGGCCCGCGCGACCTTGCGCGACGAGAGCGGAAAGAGCGTCCCGCTCGTCCAGTGGTCGGGTCCGTCGGCGGGGGCGTCACCGCGACGGGGGATCGGCCGCGACTCGATGCCGATGCAGCAGACGGGGTCTCCGCCGAGGCGTCCCTCCCAGACGACGGCGCTCTCGGCGCCCTGCCACGCGGCCCATCGTTCGAGGGGCTTCACGTCGGCGTCGAGCACCGCGCGCATCACGGGACGGATCTCGAAGGGACGCTTGCGACCGGGGTTGGTCGCCTCGTCGAAGATCTCGCCCACGGTGCGGTAGTCCCCTCCCCCCGCGTCAGACACGTACGCCGAGAGCGTCACGTCGCGATCGACCGGATCGCTCGACGGGAGCCTCCGCGGGAGGCGCTCGCCGGGCGCGCGCTGCGTGAGCGCGAGGTGGCGGAAGAGCACCCGATACGCCGCCGTGAGATCCGCCGCGAAGTACTGCGCCTCGCCGTTGGGGCCCATCACCCGTTCGAATCCTCCGATGCCGTGGTTGTCTTCGGCCGCGACGCTGCCCGCGTACTCGAGCGCGCGCTTGCCCGTGAGCAGCATCGCGCCCTGCGGCGTCATGATGAGCGCGCCGCGGCAGTGCATGAGCATGGTCGACTCGGCGTTCCAGTAGCTCTGGGCGCCGACGTTGATGGCGTCGACGATGACGTTGACCGTGCCGCCCGACTGCGTGAACCGCACGATCCGCGCGAGCACGCGCGCCGTCCAGTCGAGGTTCTCGGTGCCGCTGTCCATCGCGATGCGCGCGCCGCTCGACACGGCCACCCACTCGACCGCGAGGCCCTCGCGCTCCGCGAGGTCGAAGGCCGCGAGGATGCGCCTGCACTCGGGCTCCGCGAGCGAGCCCATTCCGCGCGTGGGGTCACCCACGAGGAGGATGCGAGAGAGACCTTCGGTGAAGGGCGCGAAGCGACTGGTCACGCGACCCACGACGACGTGCGCCGTGTTGTGTCCCCACGGACGGTTCGCGTCGACGAGGCTCTCTCCGTCGGGCGCGAGGTCGAGCTCGACGAACCCGCCGGGGGGGAGCGGGCCGTTGTCGTCGTCGCGCGTGAGCGCGCGGATGAGCTCGTAGGGGTAGAAGATCCCCTTGCGACGGGCCTCGATGATGCGTCGCTCGTCGGCCGTGAGCGGTGCGACGGGGGTCATGTCGGGCTCGCAGAACGCGAGCGTCGCGCCGTGACCCGTGGGGTTGGTCCACTCGATCTGCACGGGGCGACCGCTCGGCGACGCGGGGTCGGGGATGCGCCCGCGCACGATCATCTTCTCGACGCCGAGGCCCGCGATGGGCGGCGCGAGGCGACGGGTCACCGCGTTGAGCTCCTCGCGCGAGAACGCGAGGAGCTGTCGCGTGAAGACGACGAGGCGGTTCCAGAAGGGACGCGGCTCGCGCGCGAAGCGGTTCTGCGCCTCGCGCATCGCGTAGAGGGCCGTGAGGTACACGCGCTCGAAGCCGGGCACGTAGCGCAGCGCGCCCGTGCGCGGGTCGCGGTCGGGGTCGATGCGCTCGGCCTCGACGATGCACACGAGGCGCTGATCGCTGGGGTCGGCCTTGGCGCGCGCCATCGCGAGAAAGACCTCGCCGGGAGCCGGGAGGCGTTCGAGGTCGAACTCCTGAAGCCGCGCGATCTCGGTGGCCTCAACGCGCGCGGGGTGGAGGTTCCGGTGAAAGCGGTCTTCTTCGAAGACGTCGCGAGGGCCGCGCGACCACGTGCGGCTGAGGCGACCGAGCTCGACGTTGCCCCAGTTCGCCGACACCCTGCGCACGCGCTGAGGGAGCGCGTCGAGCATCGCCGCGAAGCCGCCGTTGAAGGTCGCCATCCACGCCGCGTCGGGCTCGGGCACGAAGGCGTCGACCTCGACCGCGTCGACCTCCGAAGGCGCCGACGCGAGGGCCAGGGCGAGCTCATCGACGAGCGCGTCGGGCGACGAGAGCAGCGCCACGAGGCTCGCCTCGCGCACCACGTAGAGCGACGCCGCGTCGCCGTCGAGCGCGCGTGAGAGGGCCGCCTCGGGGTGCAGCCGCTTCACGAGCAGATCGAGGAGCTTCGACCGCGCGCCGGGCCGCGCGAGGCTCGGCGACGACTGCACGAGCGAGAGCAGCGCGCCGTTGGGGAGCTCGTCGAGCTCGGCCTCGATGGCCCCCGGGTCCGAGGGCGCGTCTTCGTCGACGAGGCGCGCGAAGGCCGTGGCGGCGGCGCGTCCGAGCTGCGCGGCCTCGGCGAGCTGACGCGGGCGATCGCAGAGGAGATAGAGCGTGATGTACGCGGCTTCGGAGAGCGCGCGGTCGCGGCGCACGACCGTGGCGGCGAAGGCTTCGAGGCGCGTTCGAAGCGAGACGCGCTCGGCCTCGGTGGCGTCTCCGTGGTCGTCGCGAATGATCGCCGAGAAGGCGCCCATCATCACGCGGTCGCGGAGGTCGAGGGCGCCGTGCGCCTGCAGCACGCGCAGCACCGCGTCGTCGTGGCGCGCGGTGTCGTCGTGGTCGCGCACCTCATGCCAGAGGAGCGCGGCGCGCAGCAGCGGAAAGAAGCCTTCAGCCACGCCCTCGGCGCGGCTGGCGCGGGGACGGAGGTAGCGCGCGAGGTGATCGATGGGCGCCACGCCGTCGGAGCCGCGCGCGGTTTCGAAGAGCCGCTCGTGCGAGACGTACGCGTCGAGCAGGCGCGTGAGCTCGACGCGCGTGAGCTTGACCTTCGCGTCACGCAGGAGCGCGAGCGACGCGTCGACCTGCTTCGCGGGAACGTCGTAGCCGAGCATCGCCGAGAGGCGCGTCGCAGAAGCCCGCGCCGAGGGGTCGCTGATGGGGTCGGCCTTGATGGGCGCGAAGGCGCGATCGGTCGCGGCGCGGGTGTTCGTGGCGCCTTCGAGGATCGCGAGGCACTGACCCGCGGTCACGCGCGAGGCGGCCTCGACGAGGAGTCGGCCGACGCGTCCGCCGACGGGGGCGTGGACGGCGAGCTCCATCTTCATCACTTCGAGCGTGAGGAGGCGGTCTCCCTCGTTCACCACGTCGCCTTCGCGGACGAAGAGCGCGGTGACGGCGGCGGGGACGGGGGCCACGACGCGTCCGTCGGAGGCGCGTTCGAAGCGGTGCGCGACGCTGTCGACCTCGACGTGAAGCGCCGTGGGCGTGAGCACCTGCACCACGGGGAGGCGGTGCCCTCGCAGCGTGAGCACGGCGGTGTTGGGGCCCGTGACCTGATAGGCCACGTCGACGGTGTCGGCGCCGCACGAGACGCGGTAGCGATCGGGTCCCGTCGCGAGCACTTCGAGCGAGACCGACGCGCCGCCCACGGTGAAGCGAAAGGTCCGAGGCTCGGGCTGCGGAACGGTCGACGGAAGCCCGCGATGCGCGTGGCGGAGGAGCTCGGCCACCTCGTCGGCGCGCGCGCGCTGGTGCTCACCGATGGCCGCCGCGACGAGGGCGCCGTCGAGGTGCTTGCGCGTGCGCGCCCCGGGCCTCGACGCGAGGTGCTGATCGAGCCAGCGCGTCGTCACGCGCGCTCCAAGAAAGGCCTCGTGCGCCGAGAGTTCGAGGAGGAGCGCGCGGTTCGAAGCGCCGCCCTCGATGGCGACGGTGCTGCGCGCGAGGGCCTCTTCGAGGCGCGCGAGGGCCTCTTCGCGGGTCGGTCCCGAGGCGATGATCTTCGCGAGCATCGAGTCGAACTCGCCGGGGACGACGTCGCCCGCGACGAAGCCCGAGTCGACGCGAACGCCCGGTCCCGAAGCCAGTTCGAAGCGGAGGAGGCGGCCCGCGCTCGGGCGGAATCCCTCGTCGGGATCTTCGGCGTTGAGGCGCGCCTCGATGGCGTGCCCGCGCGACGGAGGGAGCGCCACGGGGAGCGCCTCGCCGCGCGCCACGTCGATCTGGAGGCCCACCATGTCGACGCCCGTCACGCACTCGGTGACGGGGTGCTCGACCTGGAGCCGCGTGTTCATCTCGAGGAAGTAGAAGCCCGAGAGGTCGGGCAGCACGAGAAACTCCGCCGTCCCCGCGTTCACGTAGCGGCTCGCGCGCGCCACGGTGATGGCCGCTTCTTTCAGCTTCTCTTCGAGCGGTCCGAGGCCCGGCGCGGGGGCCTCTTCGAGCACCTTCTGGTGGCGCCGCTGCATGCTGCAATCGCGCGTTCCCACGGCGTGTACGCGGCCGTGCGAGTCGGCGATCACCTGCACCTCGACGTGGCGCGCCTCGGGCGCGAAGGACTCGACCAGCAGCGTCGCGTCACCGAAGGCCGCGCGCGCTTCGTTGGCCGCGCTCGCGAACGCAGGCTCGATCTCGGAGGCTTCGCGCACGATGCGAATGCCCCTCCCCCCTCCCCCCGCCGCGGCCTTGAGGAGCACCGGGAAACCGATGCGGCGCGCGTGCGCTTCGGCGTCCTTCGCGTCGACGACGGCGCCGCCGCTCCAGGGCGTGACGGGGACGCCGTTCTGCTCGGCCACGCGCTTGCCGCCGATCTTGTCGCCGAGGAGGCGCATCGACGCGCCCGAGGGCCCGATGAACACCAGGCCCATCGCGGCGCACGCGTCGGCGAAATCGGGACGCTCCGACGCGAATCCCCACCCGGGCCACACGGCGTCGCAGCCCGCTTCGACGAGGAGCCGCAGCACGCGCGGCGCGTCGAGGTAGGCGCTTCGAAGCGCGCCGTCGGGCCCCGGGACCATCGCGTCGCCGAGGAGCACGGCCTCGTCGGCCTCGCGGACGAAGAGCGCGTCGCGGTCGGGCGAGGTGTAGAGCGCGACGACGTCGAGGGGTTCGCGGCGTCGCCTCGACCACGCGCGGGCCGCGCGGAGAAATCTCACGGCGGCTTCGCCACGGTTGACGACACCCACGCGACGAAAGGCTCGATGGATCAGCGACATTGAGGTTCCAGATCTTTCACGTCAGCGTTCGGCGATGACGATCGCGGTGGCGACCGCGCCGTCGTGGCTCATGGAGAGGTGCAGCCGCGTCACGCCCGCCGCCTCGGCGTGCGCGCGCACGCGGCCTCGGAGCGAGAGCGAGGGGCGCCCGTCGTCGTCGCAGAGCACCTCGATCTCCGAGAGGTCTGCGAGCGCCTGCGGGAGCGGCGCGGGCGCGAGGGCCTGCGAGAGGGCCTTCACGGTGGCCTCCTTCGCGGCGTAGCGGGCGGCGAGGTGCGTCACCGGGTCGTTGGTGCGGCGCGCGTACGAGACGGCGCGCTCGGAGGCCGTGAAGGTGCGCGTTTCGAAGGCGCTCCCCGGCTCGCGGAGGAGCGCTTCGAAGCGCGCGCAGTCGACGACGTCGATGCCCGTTCCAGCGATCATCGTCGGGTCAGACCTCGGTCGGAGAGGCGAGCGGTGCGACGGGCGGCGCGATGCGCTCGGCCACGCCTCCCGCCACGATGGGACCGCCGCGCGTGAGCCTCCGCGACGCCGCGTCGAGGAGCACGGCCTGCTCCGGTTCGAGCCCCGCGTAGGCCTCGTCCGCGGGCACGAGGAAGGTCTTCTCCGTGCGGATCTTCACCGCCGGGCGCGTGCCCTCGTAGACGGCGAGCTCGTCGCGGAGGCGCTGCTTCTCGCGCGCGTTTCGAAGCGCGCAGTAGGTCTCGAAGGCCGCGTCGTCGAGGGCCGCGAGCGCGCGGTCGGGATGCACCAGGCACACGATCCCGCCGACGTGTCCGAAGCCGAGCGACGTGACGATTCCCGCTTCGAAGGCGCCCGGCGCGAGGCGCATGGGCGCGTCGCTGAAGGCCACGGTCTCGTACGCGCGCATCACGGGGTCGGGGTCGTCGAGGTTGGGGTTGCCCGGCACGATCCGCGTCGCGAGGGCCTGACACAGCCCCGCGACCTGCCACGCCGCCGCGCCGCCCTTGGAGTGACCCGTGAGGGCCTTCTGCGACACCACCACGAGGGGGTTGCCCGGCGCGCGCCCGAGCCAGCGGAAGATGCGGTCGTACGCGCGGTTCTCGTTGGGGTCGTTGGCGTCGGTGGAGGTGTCGTGCTTCCACGCGGCGGCCACGTCGTCGGGCGTGAGACCGAAGACCGCGAGCGCCCTTCGAAGCGGCGAGACGCGCTCGTCGGTCGCCGCGATGTCGTGAAAGAGCCGCCGCCGCTCCGAGGCCCTCAGCGACGCGACGCCGTCGGCGCCAAAGGTCTCGGCGAGCGCGTCGAGCTTCCCGCGAACACCTTCCCACAGGGCGTTTCGTGAGGTGATGTCGCAGAGCTCGGCGCCGCTCGCCTCGCCCTCGCGGGGCCTGCGCTCGGCGGCCACGGCCATGACGCCGGGGCCCGGCGCGGGGATGCTGCGATGGATCCCGTCGGCGTAGGAGCGCGCGAGCGCGACCACCGCGTAGATGGGGAGGCCCATGCGCACCGCGAGGTCGCCGCGCGCGACGAGCACCGTGCCGCCGCCCTGCGCCTCGACGAAACCCCTTCTGCGACGGTCATTCGGGCGAGACATCTCGCGCGGCGGAATGGAGCGCGACAGCATGTCGTCGGTGTCGCAGGTCGCGGCCATGTCCGCGAAGCCGATGGCGCCCTCCTCGCCGTAGTCGTCGAAGCCGCCCGCGACGATGAACGCGGCCTTGCCGCCGAGCACCTTGTCCGCGGCCTCTTCGACGGAGACCGCCGCCGTGGCGCACGCGCCCACGGGGTGCACCATCGGGCCGTACGACCCGACGAGCGTCTGCACCACCCACGCGGCAGTGACGTTGATGAGCGTCTCTTGCAGCGCGTCGCCCTGACGCGGGCGATCGAGCGAGTGATCGAGGTAGAGCCGACGGAGCTTCTGCATGCCGCCGATGCCCGCGCCCTGCGTCGACCCGACGTCGGCGGGATGGAGGTACTCGTAGAGTTCCTCGGGTTCGAGGCCCGCGCTGAGAAAGGCCTCGACGGTCGAGACGAGGTTGTAGAGCGTCGTGCGATCGACCTGCTCGGCGAGGTCCTTGGGGATGCCGTGGCGCGAGGGCTCCCAGCCACCGGGGATCTGCCCCGCGACGTAGCGGTTGAGCCGCGCGGCGCGCGCGACCTTCACCACGCTGCCCTTCTTTCGAACGACGAGCCACGCGTCCTTCGCGGCGTCGAAGACGAGCCTCGCGCCCTCGCCCGCGGCGCTCACGAAGGCCTCTCCCTCCGCGCGTCCGGGCACGGGGAAGACGAAGTCCTGTTCGAGCGCGACGTCGGCCCACACGGTGAGCTTTCGCGGGTCGAAGCCCTGCTGAAACTTGGGGTCGACGAAGCGAATCCCCGAGTCCGAGAGGAGCGCCTCCTCGTAGCGCGCCTTCACGTCGCGCTCGTGCACGGGCTCGCCCGACGCGGCGTCGATCCACCCCACGTGCTGACGCGAGCGCTCGTACCGGATGCGCCCGGTCATCCACGCGAGCTCGATGCACGCCTCGACGCTGAGCTCGCCCGACGACTCCATCGACCAGCGCGTGCGCGCGCCGCCCCAGGGGCCGAGCTCGCCGAGCCCGACGATCACCGCGACGCGCGAGAGGTCGAGCGAGCGCAGCGATTCGAGCGACGCGCGCCGCTCCTTCGAAGGCAGCTCCGGGAAGGCGAAATAGCGTCCGAAGCGGGCCGCGGGGGTCACCGTGCGCGGGGCCTCGTCGCGACGTCCGAGCGCCTTCGCCTCGTCCGTTCGCAGCGACGAGAGACGCTTCGCGCGCGCCACGCGCGCCGTGAGCTCCGCGCGGAGCGAGCGCGCGACGCCTGCGAGGTCACGGACGCCGTCCATGCCGCCGGTGAGGTCTGCGACGAGGGGCGTCTCGACGGCCAGGGCGCGCACGCGATCGACGCAGCACGCGCCGAGGAGCAGGCCCATCTCCGCGGCGGAGAAGGTGCGAACGCCCGCGCGCGCTTCGAGGCCCGGCGCGATGGCGTTGTTGACGTTCATGAGCCCGGTGCCGCGCACCCAGCCGATGCGCGCGCCGACGAGCGACGTGTGACGGCCCCACGCCGACTGCTCGGAGCCCCAGCGGTTGAGCATCGCTTCGAGGGCGGCCTTCGCTTCGCCGTAGAGCCCGTCGTTGCCGAACTGCCCGTGGTTGGGCGAGAGCGGGAGGATCACGTGCGTGCGCATCTCGCGGACGTGGAGCCGCGAGAAGGCCCGCGCGCACTCGCTCACGAGCGCCTCGACGCCGTAGAGCAGCACGCGCAGCGTCGCCATCGAGCGATCGGAGATGTCGGCCAGCGTGGCCTCTTCGCCGACCGCGCCGAAGGGCACGAGGAGGTCGACGAGCCAGGGCTCCTTCACGGTGCGCTGCGTGCCGCCGACGACGGTCTTCTCCGTCGAGACGAGCCAGTTCACGAGGCGCTGGATGTCCTGCCGAGAGCCCTGGTTGAACGGGGCCACGACGAGCTCCGCGCCGCGCGCGCCGTAGCGCTGAAAGAGCCTGCGGTAGAAGCGAACGCGCTCGGGCGTGAGCTGCGAGGTCGTCACCACCACGCGGGCGCCGCCCGTGAGCAGCAGCTTCACGAGCTCGATCGCGATGGAGCGATCGGAGGCTCCCGTCACGAGGGCCGTGCGCCCCGCGAAGCTCACGTCGCCGCGCGCGAGCGAGAAGAGCGTCTCTTCGAAGAGCGCTCCCACACCGTCGCGTTCGGCGCCGTGCGCGCGGAGCCTCGCGTGTCCGCCCGCGACGAGCTCCTCGGCGACGGCGAGCGGGTGCTGCTCGCCGCGCGGGCGTTCGAAGTCTTCGAGGCGTCCGTCGGGGCGCACCTCGACGGCGGGTGACCTCGGCGCGGCGTCGCTCTCGGCCCTCGGGAGCGCCTTCGGATCGACGCTCGCCACGAGCGCTTCGAAGACCTCTGCGGCGCGCGCGTCGCCCTCGCGTACCGCGCGATCGCGGAGCCACGACACCGTGCGCACGGTGGCCTCGTCGGCGCCACGCGCGATGCGCTTCGAAGCGTCGCGGACGCGCGCCTCGTCGGCCTCTCCCGCACGCAGCGCGTGAAAGAGCGCGAGCGCCTCGCGGCGGGCCCAGGCCCAGCTCCCCGTGAACACCACGGCCTTCTCGCTCGCGAAGGCGGGTCGCACGGAGCGCTCGTACCCCTCTCCGTGCTCGGTGTCGTAGCGCGCGAGGCGGTCAGACTCCTCGGTCGACTCGGGCTTCACTTCGAGCTCGGCCCACACGTCGCGTCCGAGCGCGGCCTCTGCGAAGCGCAGCGATTCGAGGAAGGCGCCGCCCACGCCGAAGTAGCGCGCGAGGAGCTTCTCGAGCGCCGCGGCGTCGACCGTCGCGCCGCCGCCCTCGGCGCCCGCGCCGCCGAGCGAGATGCCCTCTTCGCGTGCGTACTGCGCGAGGGCTCCATCGAGCCAGGCCGTCGCGCCCGCGCGGTCGCCGGGCTTCGGCGGCGCGACGGGAGAGAGCGCGCCCGCGCGCGTCGACTCACCCGCGCGGAGCCACAGCGCGACGCGGTTGAGGAGTGACAGAGAACGTCCCTCGGGCAGCCCGCGCGCGGTGAGCGTCGAGAGCACGTCGCGCGTCGAGAGCGCGAAGGGCTTGAGCGCCGCGGCGATCTGCGCGCGGAGGTAGGGGCCCTGCGCGCGGTAGCGTCCGTTGGTGGCGCGCTGGAGCGCGTCGACGAGGGCGGTGAAGGGCGCCTCGTGCGCGCCGTCGATGGCGCCGACGCCGAACTCTGCGCCGAGGTCGGCCATCACCTGATTGCGCTTCGAGGAGTTTCCGCCGAAGAGCTGCTCGACGCTCTCGTCGGGGCGAACCTCGTCGGCGCGCACGCGGGCCTTGAGGGCGAGCAGCGTGAGGAGCGAGTCGCGCACCGTGAGAGGCGCGTCTGTGACGGGTCCCTTCGAAGCGGCCGCAGGCGCCGCGGCGATCGGTGCCGCTGCGACGGCCGTCGTCGCCACGGGAGACGGTGCGACGGGCGTCGGGGGTTCCGCGGACTCGGCGTCGTAGAGGTGAAAGACGGCCTTGCGCTCGGCCTCGACGTTGTAGACCGCGGGCGGATCGAGCCGCGAGGGGTCGAGCGCGAGCGTCGCGCGGAACATGTTGGCCTGCGTGGGCGCCGCGCCGAGGCCGATCTCGATGACGCGCGAGACGCCGACGCGGTCGCGCGCGAGCACCACGTCTTGCGTCTCGATCCAGCGGACGGGCGAGGCGAACTGATACGCGAGGCCCTCGATGAAGAGCGCGCGGCCGAGGCCGGGGGGCGCCTTGGCGTCGGCGTCCCAGCGGGCCTGGAGGGCGGTGAGCACCTCGGAGCCCGTGCACGCGGCCACCTCGTCGAGGTAGTTGCGCGTGAGCGCGAAGGGACGCGCCACGAGGTTGGGCACGTAGCGCCCCGCGAGCGAGCTCACGTCGAGCGTCTTCGGGAAATACGCCTCGAGCCGCGCGCGGAACGCGGGGACGCCGTCGCGGAGGGCCACGGAGTGAAACGGCACGTCGATGCCGGGCACTTCGAGGTACGAGGGCTTCGACCCCGGGGGCTCGCGCTCGGCGAGCTTCGCGCGCAGGAGTTCGAGCGCGGGGACGTGGCCCACGACGGAGTACTGCCTGCCGCGGATGTTGAGGTTCACGACCTCGCAGAGGAGGCCCGTCTCCTTCGCGATGCGCTTCACGAGGGTGTCGAGGTCGCGCTCGTTCATCGCGACGATGTTCGGTCGCACGACGGCCATGCGGTACGGCGAGCGCCCGCCCGCGTCGCGCGGGACGAAGGTCTGCATCGTGAGCCCGCGCTGGTAGACGCACTCCACGAGGGCCGAGAGCGGCAGCGCGTCGGTGATCGCGCCGATGGCCGAGTACTCGCCCACGGAGTGACCGCAGAAGAGGGCGTCCTCTTGAAAGCACCCCGACTCGCGGAGCTCGGCGACCTGCGCGATGGCGAGCACGGCCATCGCGACCTGCGTGAACTGCGTGAGGAAGAGCACCCCCTGGTCGTGGCGGTGGATCTCGCTGCCGACCCGCATTTCTACGGGGTTCTCACGCACCACCGTGAGCAGCGAGAAGCCGAGGGCGTCGCGGCACCAGGCGTCGGCCTCGTCCCACACGCGACGCGCCGCGGGGGAGCGCGCGTAGCCGTCCATGCCCATCCCCGTGACCTGCACCCCCTGCCCCGGGAACACGTAGGCCGTACGCGGCGCGGCGACGCGCACGCGTCCCTTGAGCGCGAGCCTTCCGTCGGCGCCGTCGCGCACGCGCGCCTCGACCTCGACGACGAGGTCGCCGCCGAGCATCGCGACGTGGCGCGCCTGAAACTCGATCTCGTCGCCGGGCATCACGCGGTCGGTGAAGCTCACGTCGATCGATCGCACGCGCTCTCCGTCGGTGGCCGCGAAGCCCGTGACGGCGGCGGCGACGGCGCGCGCGGCGGTCCACTGCCCGTGCACGATGGGGCGATCGAAGCCCGCGAGCGCGGCCACATGGGCGTCGCGATGGAGCGGATTGGCGTCGCGTGAGGCCCGCGCGAACTCGGCGAGGTCCCACGGGGCGAAGGCGCGCTCGACGTGGGCCGCCGAGGGCTGCGGGAGCGTCACCACGGCGTCGCGCGCGGGCGCGAAGGTCGCGAACCAGCGCGCGGGCTCCGACTCGGCCGCATCAACGCGATCGTCGGAGTGGTGGACCTTCGCGACGAGGCGCCCGGTCGCGTCTCTCAGCGCGCCGTCGACCGTCGCGCGGAGGGTGTTGTGAAGGGTCTCGGTGCGGAGCGTGAGCGAGACCGTGTAGGCGCTTCGCGCGTCGAGCGAGGCGCCGTCTTCGAGCGCGATCCATCGCTTCTCTGCGAGCAGGTCGAAGAGCGCGGCGTCGCCGGTCGGAAGCGCGTGCGTGACGGTCTCCGCGCGGAAGCGCCACGCCCCTTCGTGGCCCTGCACGAAGAAGGTGCTCGCGATGGTCGCGCGCGTCACGTCGCCCGCGTGGAGCGTCGCCTCGACGCGCACGCGGACCCCGCCGCGGGTGGGCTCCCACGCGACGAGCCGCGCGGTCACGTCGACGCTCTCGCCCTCGTGCAACACCGGGCCGTCGCAGCGCACGGAGTTTTCGAGGTGCACGAGCCGCGACGGGTCCCACGCCACGCCGGGGACGAAGGTCGCGCGGAAGATCGCACCGAAGGCCGCCGAGAACGCGGCGTTGAGGGGCATGGTGTGGGCCGCGCCGCGTCCGCCCACGTAGGCGATCGACGCGTCGCCCGAGGCGAGCGCGTACTCGCGCACGAAATCACGGTCGACGGTGAAGCTCGATCGCACGGGCTCGCCGGCGCGCACGGGCGCCGCGTCGCCGACCATCGCGGCGCGGTAGAAGTCGCCGACGCGCGCGTCGCGGGCGTGCGTGACGTCGCGCGGAAAGCGTCCCTCGTGGCCGAGGTCGCGCTCGTACGAGAGCCCCACGCGCACCTCCTCGACGTTGCCCGCGCGGTCCGCCGGGAGCGCGTGGACGAGCTCCACGTCGCAGCGTCCGATGGCGCCGTCGCGGGAGAGCGCGAGGTCGATGCCGTGGCCCGACGCGCGACGCACCGAGATCGAGCTCAGGCGCTTCGAAGCGTCGCGGGTGACGGTCCAGCGGTCGCGGGGCTCGACGCGGAGCATTCGACCGACGGGGTTCGGCGCGAGCGCGCGAGCGCGCAGCACGCCGCTCGCCGACGCGATGGGCGCGAGCACCACGGGGTCGAGCGCTTCGAGCCACGCCGTCGCCGCCGCAGGGCGCGCATCACCCGAGGCTTCTCTCCGCGCGACGCTCTTGGGCGCGGTGGCGACGAACACGTCTCCGCGCGCTTCGAGCGCGAGGCCGAGGGCCGCCGCGGCGCGGGTGACGTTCGCGTCGTCGAGGGCGTCGAGGGCCTCGCGCGGGCGCTGCCCCGAGGCTTCGAGCTGCGCGACGCCGTAGGCGACGAAGCGTCCGAGGATGTCGCCCACGGGCTCGTCGATGCGCGCGATGCCCTGCACGGCCTCGGGGCCCGGGATGACGAGCACCTGATCGGCGTCGTAGCGGTCGTCGTGGCTCTGCCACAGGGCGTCGGACTTGTACCAGCGGCGCACGTCGCCATCGATCGCGGGGACGAAGTTCACGGGCTTGCCGGGCCTCGCGCAGACGCGCTGCACGAAGAAGTCGGCGTCGGCGCGCGTGAGCGTCGTTCGCTCGGCCTCGGGGTACGCGGCCACGAAGCGGAGGACGAAGGCGTCGGGGTCGTCGAGGTCGTCGAGCGAGCGGATGAGCGACGGCCCCTCGCGCGTCGCGAGGCGCTCTTCGAGGCGCAGTGCCATGTCGTGAACGCGCTGTCGGTACGAGGGATCGGGCCAGCGTCCGTCGTCGTACTCGGTGCCGCGGCCGATGGCCATGAGGGCCACCATGCGCGCGAGCACGGCGGCGGGCGTCATCTCGGTGAGGTCGCCGAAGTAGGGCTTCGCGGTGCCCGCGAGGGCCGCGACGATCTCGTCCTTGCGCGCGAGGGCGGCGGCCTCGTTGCCCGCGACCTCGTCGAGCATGCGGCCGACGCGCGCGGCGGTGTTGTCGACGTAGTGGATGTCGGCGTCGAGCTGGCTCTTGCCGCTCGTCATGCCGCCCTTCGAAGCGCCCTGTGCGACCCAGGCGTCGGTGCCGCGCGTGTGCGCGAGGAGGGCCTTCACCTGCGCGGAGGTCTTCGCCTCCTTCGCGGCCATGGTGACGGTGCCGAGAAAGACCGCGTCGACGGGCATCGGCGCGAGGCCGAGTCGCTCGCTCCACTGGCCGCTCAGCCAGAGCCACGCGTCGGCCTCGTTGCGAATGCCTCCGCCCACGGAGAGCACCACGTTGGCGTGCTCGCGCACCTGGTGGTAGCTCGCGCGGACGAGGTCGCGGAGGTCTTCCCACGAGTGGTGACCGCCGGCCTTGCCGCCCTCGACCTGCATGCCGAGGGTGACGTCGGGCGCGGCGCGCGCGATCTCGAGCACGGCCTGAATCTGCTTCGCGGTACCGGGTTTGAACGAAATGAGCCCGATGCCGAGCTCCCTGCACGACGCGATGAGCTCGCGCGCCTCGCTCACGTCGGGCACGCCCGCGGAGACCGTCACGCCCTCGATCGCGGCGCCCTCGGCGCGGAGCTTTCGAATGAGCCCCTCGCCCTTCCAGTGGAGGCCCCAGAGGTACGGATCGAGGTAGAGCAGGTTGACGACGTAGGCCGCGCCTGGCGCGAGGAGTCGTGAGAGTTCCTTCGCGCGCAGACGGAAGTGCCGCTCGGTGACCTGGCCGCCGCCCGCGAGCTCGCTCACGAAGCCGGCGTTCGCCGCGGCCGCGACGATGGGCGCCTCGACGGTCGTCGGCGTCATGCCGGGGAGGAACACCGGCGGCCTGCCCGTGGCCCTTCGGAACGCGTTGTCGAGCGTGACCTCGCCCGAGGGCGCCCTTCGAAGCGTCGGCGCGAAGCGACGGTAGTCCGCGCCGCGGGGGAGGCTCTCTCGCGGCGCCGAGGCGTCACGACGCCCGGCCTCGGTGGCGAGCGGAAACACATGCACGCCGTAGCCGCGGCAGTTGAGCGCCGTGAGCTTCGCGACGGCGTCGCCGGGGCCGTAGTCGAGCACGTGCGTGACGCCATCGCGGTGGCTCGCGCGGAGCGCCGCGCAGACCGAGCCCCAGCGCACGGGCTCGACGTGTTGCATGCGAAGCAGGGCCGCGAGGAGCGCCGCGTCGTCGGGCGCCGAACGCAGGTCGGTGCCGTCGTTGCCGAGCACCGGGAGGCGCAGCGCGCCGGGCGCGAAGCGGATGCTCTCGCGCGCGAGGTCGTCGGGGAGCGCGCGGCGGCCGTGCTCCATGTAGCGCGAGTGAAAGGGCGCGGAGGCGGCGACGAACTCCCACGAGAAGTCGAGCGGGCGGCGGCCGAGGCGGCCCTTCGCGAAGGCCTGCGACTCGGCCACGCGAAAGGCCGCGAGCGCCCGCGCGAAGGCCACGAGCGACGCGGGCGGCCCCGAGAGCACCTTGCGCACGTAGCCGTTGTCGAGCGACACGTCGATGGGCGGGAGCTGCGGATTCGCCGCGTGGAACTTCGCGAGCGCCTCCGCGAGGAGCGCGTCGGTGAGCCCCGCGACGGCGGCCATGGGAGACGGCTCGCCGATGCCCGCCTGCTCGGCCGCGGCGCGCACCGCGGGCTGCACCGCGGCGAGCACGAACGACTCCTGCATCCGGTAGCCCTGCCAGAAGAAGTACGACGCGAGCTCCGCGGCGCGGCGCACGAGGCCCGTGAACGCGAAGCCCTCGGAGAAGAGCAGCGCGGGCATGACGCCCTGCGAGTGCCCCGTCGCGGCGGTGGCGGTCGACGCGAGCGAGTCGAGGTCGAAGCCGCGCTCGCCCATCGCGAGGAGGCGCGCGATCGAGGTGACGAAGATGCCGGCCTGCGAGACCAGCGAGCTCGAGAGGGCCTCGGGCGGCGGCGCGCTCTCGGGGTGGTCGATCCATCGCGCGAGGTCGTAGCCGCGCGCGGGCGTCGCGAGGGCGCTGAGTCTCGGATCAGACGCCGACGCGCGGAGTCGCTCGGTGGCAGCGCTCACGAGCGTTCGCACCGCGGGGTGCGCGTGGTGGAGTTCTCGCAGCGCGTCGAGCCACGCGGCGCCCTGACCGCCGAAGACCACCGCGACGCGAGCCTCTCCGGCGCGCGCCGCGACGAGGAGCGGGGGCGGCGAAGGCGGCGCGGAGAAGTGCCTCGGCTCGTGCGCGTCGGGTCGAAGCGTCACGCGCGCGAGCGTCGCGGCGGTGAGGTCCTGCGTGGTCATCGGCGGGGCTCCTGTCGCGGAGCCACCGCGAAGAACGGCGGTCACGTCGTGGGCCCGCGAGCGCCGCGGTGAATAGATGAATCCGACACTGAAGATCAACGCGCCACGCGCGCTGCGCACCGCGCATCGCGGCGGTGGCACTCGCCGCGACCGTTGAGCGCGCGGGCGTCCTGCGCGATAACCCCTACGGACGTCGACGGGAGGAATCGCACCGATGCGCAGCGCGCTTCACGATGATCAACTCCGCGCGCGCGTGTGGCGCTTCGCCACGCGTCGGGCCGCACCCACCGCGCTCGCGTCGCTCGTGCTCACGAGCTGCGTGAGCGCGGGCATCTCGGCGGGGCCTTCGGTGATGACGCACACGTCGGGCGTCGTGGCGCCCGGCGGACAGGCGCGCGCGTGCCTGGGTCTGTCGTCACCGCCCAACTGGGCGTACTGCAACCCGGTGACGTTCACCGTGGGGAGCGACCTCGCGTCGGGGCGCACGCTGCTCTCGGTGATGGGCGGCGCGGAGGTTCACACGCACCCGACGCCGTGGGGCGTTCGCGTGGGGCTCCACGGCGGGATCCTCCAGTGGGCCGATTCGAAGGAGCAGAACTACAACGTCGCGCTCACGGGGAGCCTGCTCCGCGCGCTCTGGGACGAGCAGGGCGGCAGCGAGTCGGTGACGTGGTCGACGTCGGTGTCGTTCGATCTGCTGGTGGCGGGGACGTGGGGCGACACCCTGTCGCCCGGGCTCATGGTGGGCCTCGGGGTGTCGCTCGCGCTGGACTGGATGAGGGGGTACCGCTTCAACCTCAATTTTCACTGAGGGAGAAGGGCAATCGGGGGATGGCGAGCGGCTCAGCCGAAGGGCCACCAGCCGCGCTTGCCGTCTTGCGGCTTCGCGGACTGCGACTCGGACTTGCAGGTGCAGCGCTGGTCTCGGGGAACGTCTCCGAGCACCTGCTCGATGTGCATTCCGCAGCCGGCGAACGTGGGCTTGTTGCATGAGGGGCAGTTGACGCGTCGGCACATGGTCGTTGGGTCTCTCCTTCTGCGATGATAGAGCCAGCGGATCGGGCAAGGGGTTCGCCGCGGGGCGATCAGTGCGCGACGATTTCGGGGATGGATTCGGGGGATCCCTCGCCGCGGCGCGGCGTTACGATCGCGGCGCCATGTTCGACTCCGCCAACCTCCATCACGTCGTCGACAAGGAACGCTACAAGACCGAGGAGCCCGCGCTCCGCGAGGCGCTGCTCAACGCGCAGTTCGACCTCGCGCAGCAGGCGCGCTTCCCGGTGCTGATCGTGATCGGCGGGGTCGAGGGCGCGGGCAAGGGCGAGACGGTCAACCTCCTGTCCGAGTGGATGGACCCGCGGCACCTCCACGTGCACGCGTTCCCCGACGCGTCGGACGAGGAGCGCGAGCGGCCGACCATGTGGCGCTTCTGGCGCGCGCTCCCGCCGAAGGGAAAGATCGGGATCCTCTTCGGCGCGTGGCACACCTCGCCCATCGTCGACCGCGTGATGGGGGTGACCAACGACGCCGAGCTCGAGCAACGCATCGCCGAGGTGCAGCGCTTCGAACGCATGCTCGCCGACGAGGGCACGCTGATCCTCAAGTTCTGGTTTCACATCACCGAGAAGCAGCAGCGCAGGCGCTTCAAGGAGCTCGCCTCGGACCCGCGCACCGCGTGGCGCGTGACCGACCGCGAGCGCAGCTTCGCGAAGCTCTACCCCCGCTTCGCGCGCGTGGCCGAGCGCTTCACCCGCGCGACGAGCACCGCCGAGGCCCCGTGGATCGTCGTGGCCTCGGAGGACGAGCGCTACCGCAACCTCACCGTGGGCACGACGCTGCTCAAGGCGTTGCGCGCGCGCCTCGACGAGAAGGCGCTGACGGTGCCGCCCGCGCGCACGCCGCCGCTCGTTCCGCCGATCGACAAGGTCAACATGATCCGGTCGCTCAAGCTCGACCAGCCCATGACCCGCGAGGTCTACGAGCGCGAGCTCGACCGATGGCAGGGGCGCCTCGCGCTCCTCTCGCGCGACAAGCGCTTCCGTCGCACGAGCGTGGTGGCGGTGTTCGAAGGCAACGACGCCGCGGGCAAGGGCGGCGCGATCCGTCGCATCACGGCGGCCCTCGACGCGCGCAGCTACCACGGCGTCGCCATCGCCGCCCCCACCGAGGAGGAGCGCGCGCAGCCCTACCTCTGGCGCTTCTGGCGGCACATCCCGCGGCACGGCCGCGTGCTGATCTTCGACCGCTCGTGGTACGGCCGCGTGCTCGTCGAGCGCGTCGAGGGCTTCTGCAAGGAGGCCGACTGGATGCGCGCCTACCCCGAGATCAACGACTTCGAAAAGCAGCTCGTCGATCACAACGTCGCGGTGGTGAAGTTCTGGCTCGCGATCGACGAGAAGACGCAGCTCGAGCGCTTCGAGAACCGCCAGCACACGGCCTTCAAGCGCTTCAAGATCACCGAAGAAGACTGGCGCAACCGCAAGAAGTGGGACGCCTACGAGACCGCCGTCTGCGACATGATCGACCGCACCAGCACGCAGTTTGCGCCGTGGACGCTGGTCGAGGCGAACAACAAATACTTCGCCCGCGTGAAGGTGCTCAAGACGCTGGTGAAGTCGATCGAGAGCGCGTTCGAGCGGCTGTAGTCCGCGTCATCACCGAGGCCCCCCTTGGCGCCTGCGTGAGCTCGGCGCGCTTCAACGGCGCCGCGGGGTTGCCCTTCCATGCTGAGTCCCGACGAGCCGCCCTCACCGAATGAAGCGCGTGCGCGCGCGGCGCGAACGTGGCCCTGGCCGCTCGTGACCGCGCTCGTGTTGCTCGCGGGCGCGCGGGTGGTCGTCGCGACGGGCCCCGTCACGCAGATGGTCTACGGCAACGACGCGTTCGTGCTGCTCGACGGCGCGTGGCGCGTGCTCCAGGGGCAGCGGCCGCACGTCGACTTCAACACCTCGCTCGGCTTCGGGATCTTCGTCATCGTCGCCGCGGGGCTGAAGGTCTTCGGACACTCGGTCGAGGCGCTGCCCCCGACGCTCGCGTCGCTCGGCGTGATCGCGGGCGCGTGGTGCTGGCTCGTGACCGCGCCGAGGCTTCGAAGCGCGCCGTGGCTCGCGAGCGCGCTCTCGCTCGTCGCCGGAACCTTCACCTACAGCGCGTACTTTCTCGACGATGTGCCCGTCGGCGCGAGCTACGTCGGCGCCTACAACCACGGAAGCCACGCGCTGCTGGTGATCCTCGCGGCCGACGTGATGCTGCGCGTCGACGGCGCGTCGCGCTGGCGAGAGGTCGCGTACGGGGCCTCGTCGGGGCTCATCCTCGGCGTCTTCGCGATCACCAAGCAGACCTTTCTGCTCCCGTCGGCGGTGCTGCTCGTCATCGCGGCCTCGCACCTTCGAAGAGGCCGCGCGTGGTGGCGCTCGCTCGCGGCGATGCTCGGCGCGGTGCTCCTCGCGTCGACGGTGTACCTCCGCGGCGATCTCCTGTCGGTCGCGCGGGATTTTCTCTTCGTCGCGCGCGCCCGCGGGCACACGGTCGGACGCTCGGAGCACGCGCCCTTCATCTATCTCATGAGCCACCGCGGCCTGAACGTCGACGCGGGAAAGATCTTCGAAGTGCTTCGCCTGGAGTCGTCGCGACTCGCCGCGTTCACCCTCGCGTGCGCGGTGCGCGTGTACCCCTTCGACGGGCTCCTGCGTTCGCCGGCACGCCGCGACGATCGACGAGACCTCGTCGCCGTCGCCGCGGTGCTCGCGTCGTCGCTCGGCGTGCTCCTGACGTCGTGGCACTGGGCGTACCTCCCCGCGACCGCGCTGCTCTGCGTCGCGCTCGCGCAGGCGCAGCGTGAAGGCGCCACGCCGCTCCCCTCGCCCGACGCCCGCCGATTGCGCGCGCTCGTGATGCAGTTCCTGGCGCTCGCGGTCTGTGCAGATCTCGTCGGCAAGTCAGCCTTCGCGATGGCGATCGCCCGGAGCGCGCGAGGCTATCGCGACGACCCTGCGACGGCGATCGACGCCCCCGCGACGCGTGGCATGCAGGTGTGGCGCGCGGGCTATTGCGAGCCTGACACCTTCGGGGCGCGCATGACCGACGGCGTCGCCGTGCTCCGCGGCGCCCGCGACCAGCGCGGGACGATCTTCGTGATGGACTTCGTCAACCCGTTCTCCTTCGCGCTGCGCCGACGGAGCCCGCGCGGAGACGCGGTGTCGTGGTCGATGCGCGCGTCGTTCAATGAGCGCGTGTATCTGCTTGCAGAGCAGGTGTTTCACGACGTCGACCTGGTGATGGTGCCGCGCTGTCCGCTCGAGCCGTGGACCACCGAGCTCATGGCGCGCATCTACCGCGACACGCTCGACCGCGACTTCATGCGCGAGTCCGAGACGCGCTACTGGACGCTCCTCTCACGGCGAGCACCGCGCGGCGTGGCTCGCGCAGTCGCGCGCCCGCCGAAGCCGCATCGGTGACTTCTCCAGTCATGCTCCGCGGCACCACGAAGTCGTGGCGGGGCACCGCGGTGGTGTATCCTCTCCGTGCCATGACGACGCGCCCGAAAACACCGCGGCCCTCCGTGCAGAAGGTCCCCGCCGAGCGGCAGATTCCAACGGTCTCGGAGCTGCCCGTCACGAGAGCGATGTTGCTCGGCGTGCGAGATGAGCTCGCCGCTCGCCTCGATCAGCACACGGCCCAGTTCGCCGAGGTCCACGCGCGCTTTGATCGCGTCGACGCCCGCCTCGATCAGCACACGGCTCGCTTCGCGGAGGTCGACGCCCGCTTTGAGCAGGTCGACGCCCGCTTTGAGCAGGTCGACGCCCGCTTTGAGCAGGTCGACGCCCGCTTCAAACAGATCGACGCTCGCTTCGATCGGGTCGACGCGGAGTTCCGAGAGCTCCGGGCGGACATGGCCGCGCTTCGTCAGGAGATGGTCGCGTTCAAGGCCGAGGTGCGCGCAGACCTCGCGCGGATCAAGACGATCGTCGAGGAGCAGGACGCGCGGAACCGCATCGTGATGGAGGTCGTGCAGGGCCACAACGCCCGCTTCGACCGCATGGAGGCGGACATCGCCGCGAGCCGCGAGATGTTCCGCGAGATCATGGCCGCGGTGGTGAAACCCGCGACGTCGTAACGCGACGCCTCGAAGCGCGAGCCTCCGCTCAGTAGAAGCCCTCGCGCCGCTCGTAGCGCGCCGCGCGCTCGGCATCGTAGGCCTCGGCGTCGAAGTCTCCGCCTGCGATCTCCTTGTGAATGGCGCCGTTCGTCGGAAGCTCCGCGCGGTCGATGAAGCGTGACGGGTCCCAGAGCTGCGAGCGCAGGAACGCCTTCGAGCACTGCGTGTACGCCTCTTCGATGTCGACGAGGATGCCGAGCTTCGGCGCCTTCCCCTCGACGACGCAGGGCGCGAGCAGCGCCTCGTCGTCGGTGAGCGTCGCGCGCCCGTTCACGCGGAACGAATCACCCACGCCCGGGATCACGAAGAGCAGCCCCACGCGCCTCGTCGCGACGACGTTGCGAAGCGTGTCGGCGATCTTGTTTCCCGGGCGCTCGGGCACGAGGAGCGTGCGGTCGTCGAGGATGCGCACGAAGCCGGGCGGGTCGCCGCGCGGGCTCACGTCACAGGATCCGTCCGCGCCGTGCGTCGCGATGCACACGAAGGGCGACCGCTCGATGAAGCCTCGCGTGCTCGCGTAGAGCCGCGTCGCGAGCTTGTGCTTCACGACCTCCGTCGGCGCGCCGATGATCGCGCGGAGCGCGTCTTCGGTCTCGATCACCTTCGGCGTGAGGCGATGTGAAGCCCCGTCATTCGTACTCATCGTGCTCTCCTGAAGGCGTAACGCGCGCCAGATACGCGCGGCGCGAGGCGCGGGTCGAGGGACGGCAGCCCGGTCACGTGTCGGGCGTCCCCGGAGAACGCACCGCGCAGAGGGCGCGACGCACGGGGTCGCCGTCATCGCCCGCCTCGCCGCGCGCCTCGATCGCCCCGCGCAGCGGCGCGCAGCGCGAGACGACCTCGACGAAGTCCGAGAGGTTCACGTCCCACTCGGCGTCGAGCATCTCGCCGATGCGCGCGTCGTCGGGGTCGCCCGTGAGCGGCGGGAGCTGCGCCTCCGCGAGCAGCTCCCCGAGCGAGTAGCGGTTGAAGCTCACGGTCCACCAGACGCGCGTCTCGCGTGTGATGCCCTCGACCTCGGTGCCGTCACGCACCGCGTCTCGGTACGCGCTTTCGCGGCGCGAGGCCTTCGACGCCGCGACGGGCGCCCAGCTCCAACGGAGCGAGCAGACGCTCGAGAGGGGCGCCCGCTCGTCGCGTTGCCAGTCCGCGAGGAGCCTCGCGAGCCCTCGCTCGAAGGGCGACCCTGCGCCGTGGTCGTGCGACGCGGGAGGCTCCTTCGCGACGCCGTCGGTGCGCCCCTCGGCGGTGAATTGACCGTCGCGAAGCACCGCGGAGGCCCACGTGTACCAGAACGCTTCGTCGCGTCGCCACGTGCGGGTGTAGGTGAACTTCATCGGCTCTCGGAGCACCGCGCGAAGGCTCGCGATCGAGAACCACAGGATCGCGGCGCCCCCCGCGAGCAGCGCGAGCGCGAAGAGCGAGAAGATCACCAGCGTGCCGCTGGTGTGCGCGTGGCTCATCAGGATCGCGAAGAACAACGCGAGGCCCATCAACGAGGGACCGAAGAGCGCGGTGGCGAGCGGCTCCATCCAGTGCCGCGCGCTGATCACCCAGTACGCGTCGCTGTCGCCCGTGGGGTGCGCGCACGAGGGGCAGCGCGCATCGACCGTCCGCGCCGCGCCGCACGAGGGACACATCGCGAGCGCCGCGTGCCTCCGCGCGCGCGCGTCGGCGTCGCGCAGAAGGCGGAGCGTCGGCACCACGCTGAGTCCGATCAGCGCCAGAAGCGCCGCGAGCAGGAAGAGCGCCGCGGGCCACATCGCGACCGCCTGCGGGCGAGCGTACATCGCGCGCACGAGCGAGGCGCCCACGCCGAGGCAGAGCGCGACGACGAACCAGCCCCCGATGAGCTCGATCCGTGAGACGGGTTGCGGCGGAGGCGTCCCCGAGAGGTCGTTCACGGCGCGAGACTCTATTCGCGCGGGCGTGATCGGCGCAACGTCGCCACCGGTCGTCGCGGCGATGCGCCCTCGGCCCTCACCGCGCGTCGCGCGTCGTCTCAGGGCGCGCGGGGAGCACGTCGAGCACCGTGCGGTTCTCGGGTGTGAAATAGCGCCCCGCGACGCGCTGCACGTCGGCGGCGGTGACGGCGAGGTAGCGGTTGAGCTCCGTTCGGATGAGCGTCGCGTCGCCGTCGTACATCTCGTAGACCGCGAGGCGACGGGCGCGGATGAGATAGCTCTGGAGGCCGAACACGAACTGCCTCCGGAGGAGGTTCCGCGCGCGCTCGAGCTCGCGGTCGGTGATGCCGCGTCGGGCGATGTCGTCGAGCTGCTGATCGATGCGCGCGCGGGCCTCGCGCCCCGAGTGCCCCGACGCGAGCACGCACCACACGGTGAAGATGTCGGGGCCGCGGTGTCCCTCGGTGTCGACCTCGATGGAGCTGGCGATCTCGCGCTCCCGCACGAGGTCTTGATAGAGGCGTGCGCTGCGCCCCTCGCCGAGCACGACGGCCAGCACGTCGAGGGGGTAGTGATCGGGCTCGCGCTGCGGCGGAATGTGCCACGCGATGTGAAACCCCGGCGTCTCGACGTGCGAGTCGGTGACGGTCTCGACGCGCTCCTCGCGCTGCTCTGCGTAGGGAGGCGGCTGCCACGGCGGAGCGCGGCGCGCCGCGATGGGTCCGAAGTACTGCCGCACGAGCGACATCGCGCGGTCGGCGTCGAAGTCACCCGCGATCGCGATCACGGCGTTGTCGGGCGCGTAGTAGCGGTCGTGAAAGGCGCGCACGTCATCGAGCGTCGCGTCGCGCAGGTCGGCCATGTCTCCGAGGGTGCCGTGCTCGTAGGGGAAATAGCCTCGATACGCGAGCTCGTCGCGACGCAGGAACGAGAGCATGTACGGGCGGTTCTCGTAGGACTGTCGGCGCTCCTCCATGACGACCCCGCGCTGGACCTCGAAGGTCTCGCGGTCGATGGTGAGCGCGCGCATGCGGTCGGCTTCGAGAAAGAGGCCGAGGGCGAGCTCGTTGGCCGGGAGTGTGTCGGCGTAGTGCGTGCGATCCTGGTTGGTGCGCCCGTCGAAGGCCCCGCCGCGCGCGGTGATCAACCTGAAGTGCTCGCCCCTTCGAACGTTCTCGCTCCCTTCGAACATCATGTGTTCGAAGAGGTGCGCGAGGCCCGAGCGACGCGGCTCCTCGACGCGCGCGCCCACGTCGTAGAAGACCTCGATGGCGACCGTGGGCGAGGTGTGGTCGGCAGAGAGCACCACGCGCAGTCCGTTGTCGAGGCGCTCGACCTGCACCGGGATGGGCAGCTCCTCGGCGCGCGTGCGCGAGGGCGCGAGCGCCGCTACGGCGATGCAGAGGAGAGCGCCGAGGACGGTCCTCGGAGCGCGACGCGGCAGACCCATGAGCGTGACCCCTCGGTCGAGCGTTGAAGCCCGTGAGGATGCCACCACGCCCGGCGCTACGGGTCGCGAAACATCACCGGAAAGCCCGAGAGGTCGACGGGCTCCGCGCGCCCCTCGTTGAAGGCCGCGATCGCGCGGGCGGTGACCGCTTCGGAGATCGACACATCGAGCGACTTGAGCGAGCTCGCGACGGGCGCCGCGGCGAGGCGCGCCAGGTCGTCATCGGTGAGCGTGCAGGGGAGCGAGAGCGCGGAGATCCCCGGCGGCAGCGCGCAGATGGCGTCGACGAGCTTTCTGCGCTCGTCCGCGGTCTCGGGCGTGTACTTCGCGTCGAAGGTGTACATCGGATTGTCTGCGAGGTTCGCCACGCGGAGCTTCGCGAACCACGGCGCCGCGACGATCGCGGGGACGACCGCGTGCGGAACGCTCGCCACCTTGAGGTCGAGCTCTTCGAGCTGCGTGAAGGGCGCGGCGACGAGCATGGCGACCCCCTCCGCGCCGAGGGGAGCGCTCGTGAGCGAGAGCTGCCGCAGCGCGGTGAATCCGGGGTTCGCGAGGAGCCGCGAGAGCTCGGCGGGGCCGGGCTTGAGCGGTCCGAGGTAGGCGCCACGGAGACGCGACCACCACGGCGCGCTCGCGAGGGCGGGCCACACGCTCTTCTTCGGCGTGCTGAGCGTGAGCACGCGCATCGGCGAATTCGCGAACACCGCGTCCGCGTTGGCGAGGAACTTCTCGACGCCCGCCTCGCCGAACTCCACGAAGCCGCGCGCGACGCCCATCTCGTTGAGCCCCACGCGCGCGTCGTCGAACCACGCGCGGCGGTGCTTGCGAAAGAGCGCCGTCATGCGCTTCATCACCTCGGGGGCCACGACGCGGCGGTTGAGCGAGCCGGTCCGCGTCTCGCTCCAGAAGATCGTCTGCGTGTCGAGCTGGAGGTCGATGAACTCGCCGCGCGGGTCGCCTTCGCTCCGCAGCGCCTCGGCCAGCGCGCGCCGCGGCGCGTCGTCATCGGGCGATCGGGACACGTCCGTGAAGAGCGGGTGCTTCATGACCCTCAAATGCCATGGAATCGCGCGTTCGCGTCACCTGAACGAGCACGGCGTGGACGCGCGACCTTCGAACCGCGAACGAGGCGCGCGGCGCTGCGGCCGTACGCGTTCCGCGCAGAGATCGAGCGTGAGCGGGATGCGCAGGTCGCGGGGCGAACGCGCCTCACGTCGTCGGACACGACGGAGATTTCATCGCCCGAGGCGCCCTCGCGGATCGTTCTGGATTGCGCGGCGCGCGCGGCCTCGGAGAGGATGAAACCTGCGGTCGCGCGCTCCGAGTCAGCCGCGAGAGGAGCCGCCGCGTCGAGGGATCCCATGCAACGTCGCCTCGTGCCTGCCATCGACTTCTTCGTGCACGAGCAGCCGCTGGTGCCGCAGACCCGCACGCAGCTACGATTTCTCGTGAGCTGCCTGATGCTCGGCGTCGCCGTCGCGCTGGCCGCGGCGGTGTTCGAGCTCGCGATCGGGGCGGTGTTTCAGTCGGCCTTCATCCTGGCCTTCGCGGTGGCCTGCGCGGGCCTCCTCGTCGCGGCGCGCTCGCGCGTCGAGGTCCGCACGCTCTGGATGCTGAGCCTCGCACTGCTCGGGTGCTTTCTCTCCGTGCAGTGCATGCAGACCCCGCGGCTCGACGGCGGGACGTTGAAGTGGTTCGTGCTCCTGCCGCTCGTGCTGCTCCTGCACCTCGACGGCTCGGGGATCCGCGCTTCGGATGCGCGCCGCGACGGCGCGATCTGGACGGGCGCGTCGATGGCCATCGCCTTCGCGGGGCTCGTCGCCCTCGCGCACCAGAAGGGCTGGGCGGCGCGCTTTCGTCCGTCGGCGCCCACCGAGGCGCCGTGGATCGAGCAGCTCGTCGACTTCACGCTCTTCACCTTCACCGTCGCGGGCCTCCTCTCTGCGCACAGGCTCGTCGTTCGTCGGCTCGAAGAAGAGATCAGCGCGCTGCGCTCGATGCTTCGGGTGTGCGCGTGGTGCCGCCGCATCCACGACGACGACGAGGGCTGGATCAGGATGGAGCGCTACATGTTGCGCCACTCGAACCACCTCACGACGCACGGCATCTGCCCCGAGTGCGAGCGCAAGACGCACGCTGAGCTCGACGACGCGTGACCGCGTGTTCCGATCGCCCGGAGGCGCGACCGCGGCGCGTCGCCTCTGCGCTTCACCGCGGCGCCCCGGCGGGCATCCCTGCAGCGCACTCGCGTGAATCCGTCTGCGCGCGGTACGATGGCGCCATGAAGCTTTTCTTCGCGGCGACTGTCGTGGTTCTCGCGGCGGCTTGTAGCGGCCCCGCGCCCCTGGGGCCCAACGATGGCGGCGTCGTCTACGTCGAGGCGGGGATCGTCGACACGGGCAACGTCACCGACACGGGCAACGTCACCGATACGGGCAACGTCACCGACACGGGCGGGACGGAAGACGTGGGAAACACCGGGCCGATGCCCATCGACCCGAACGTGGCGGTGCCTGCCTTCGATGCGGCCACGGTCGCGAGGGTGCGCGAGCTCCGCGCGCTCGGCGCGTCGAGGGGAATGCGCGCCGAGGTGTTCGCGAAGATCGGTGACTCGATCACGGAGTCGGGGAGCTTTCTCTCGGACATCGGGCACGGCTGGTACGACCTCGGCGGGTACCGCGCGCTCGAGCCCACGGTCGCGTACTTTCGCCAGACGACCTTCGCCGACGGGAGCAACTCGTTCACGCGGGCGAGCACCTGCGCGATGGGCGGCTGGGTGGCGTCGTACGCGTTCTCGGGCGACCCGACGAGCGCGCTGCGCCGCGAGATGGACTACACGCGCCCCGCGTGGGCGATCGTGATGTACGGCACCAACGACCTCGATCACGTCACGCCGATGGAGTTCTCGGGGACGATGACCCGCATCCTCGACATCATCGAGTCGTACGGGAGCGTCCCGGTGCTCAGCACGATCCCCGACCGCCTCGACCGACCCGAGGCCGGCGCGCGCGTGGCGAGCTTCAACGACGCGATCCGCGCGCTCGCGTCGTCGCGGCACTCGCCGCTCATGGAGTACTGGCGCGCGCTCCAGCCGCTGCCCGATCACGGCGTCGATCGCGACGGGATCCACCCCTCGGCGTATGCGCCGAACGGCAACGTGTCGTGCGGGGTGCTCACGGCCGCGGGGCTGCAGTACGGCTACAACGTGCGCAACCTCGTGGCGCTCCTCGCGCTCGACCGCCTCCGCGCGACGCGGTGACGAAAGCGCCGCGCCGCGGTCACGCCTCGTCGAGCGTGCTGAGCTCTCGATCCGCGAGGCGCAGTCGCAGCGCGAGCGAGCGGGAGAGGCTCGCGAAGAGGCTCTGCCCGAGGCGCGGGTGCTTCGCGGCGACGGCGTCGAAGCGCGCGCGAGAGAGCACGTAGAGCTCCGTCGGCACCTCGGCGACGGCGTCGGCCGTGCGTGATCCGCCGTCGAGGAAGCAGATCTCGCCGAAGAAGTCTCCGCGCCCGAAGCTCGCGACGTGCAGCCGCTCGTCGCCCACGGGGAGCTCGATGCGCACGCTCCCGCTGCGGACGAAGAAGATCTCGTCGCCGTCGTCGCCGTGGTGAAAGACGTGCTCCCCCTCGCCCACGGAGCGCGGCTCCATGCACTCGACCATGCTCGCCACGGTCTCGGGCTTTCGCCCCTGGAACATCGGCATGTCTTCGAGCTCGAGGCGCGACTCCCGCGCCGCCGCGGCGTGCTCCTCGGCGATCACGCGGTCCTCGGCCCACGCGAGCGCGTCGGAGAGCTGTTCGAAGAGAGCGGGCTCCGAGCCACCGTCGAGCAGCCCCACCTCGCGCAGGTACCGCGCGGCGTCGCGCTGCCCCGCGAAGGACCGCGGCAGGTGGCAGAACACCATGCTCGCGCCGCGCTTCTTCATCTGGTCGCGCATCTGCGCGAGGATGTGCACGGCCGTGAGGTCGACGGCGTCGACGCGGCGCATGTCGAAGATGATCGTGCGGCGCTTCGTGAGGTCGGGCTGGAGCTGCGTGCGGAGCTGGTCGGTGGTGCCGAAGAAGAGCGACCCCGAGAGCTGCACCACCAGCGTCTCCTCGCCGCGCTTCACGAGCACCTCGGCGTGCTGCGGGAGCCGTCGGCGCTTGGAGAACACCTCCGCGCCCGAGAGCCTCCGTCGGATCACCGGCGCGCGCGACTCGTTGCGGATGAAGATCAGGATCGAGAGCGCCACGCCGACGCCCGACGCCGTGATGAGGTCGACGCCGACGGCCACCGTGATCACGGCCACCACCACGGCGAAATCGAACACGGTGGCCTTGCGGCGGACCCACGCGAGCGCGCCGAAATCGAACATCCGAAAGGCCACCACGGCGAGGATCCCCGCGAGGGCCGCGAGGGGCGCCCACGCCACCACGGGGCCGAGCACGAGGAAGGCCACGAGCACCAGGGCCCCTTCGATCACGGCGCTCCAGCGTGTCTGCGCGCCGCTCGCGAGGGCGACGAGCGTCGGACCCGAGGTGCCTGCGCCGGGCATTCCGCCGATGGTGGCCGAGACCGCGTTCGCGACGCCCTGGCCGATGAGCTCGCGGTTGGAGTCGTGGCGTCCGCCCGTCATCGCGTCGACCACGACGCAGGTCTTGAGCGAGTCGAGCGAGAGCACCACGGCGAGCGTCGTCGCGGGCCCGACGACGAGGCGCGCGTCGGAGAGGCGCAGCCCGCCGAGCGCCGCGATGCGCGCGCGAAAGGCTTGAAAGAAGGCTGTTCCGCCGCCGCCGAGGGGGCCGATCACGAGGCTGTTGTGCGCGACGCTTCGAAGCTCGGGGCGCGCGAGCGCGAGCGCGAGGTAGGTGAGCACGCCCGCGGTGAGCCCCACGATCGCGCCGGGGACGGCCTTGGTGATCTTCGCGGAGAAGGTCATCGCCACGATGGTCGCGCCGCCCACCACGAGCGCGGGCCACTGCCAGTGCGAGAGGTCGAAGAGCCCGTGCGAGAGCGACACGCCGCTCGGGAGCCCGAGCAGCGCCGGGAGCTGCTTGAGAAAGATCACCACGGCGACGCCGCTGAGGTAGCCCGTCACGACGGGGTACGGGATGTACTTGATGACCGTCCCCGCGCGCGCGACGCCGAGCCCGAGCTGGATGGCCGCCGCGAGCAGGCCCACGAGCGTCATTCGAATGAGCACATACGAGGGGTCCCCCGGGTGCGACGCCACGGTCTGGAGCGCGAAGGCGTTGAGCACCGCGACGGCAGGCGCGCAGGGCGCCGAGACGAGCCGCGCGGTGCCCGCCACGAGGGGCACCACGACACCGAGCGCGACGGCGCCGAGGAGCCCTGCGAGCGCGCCCGCGCCTGCGCCCGCGAGGGGCCCGTAGACCGCGACGCCGAACGCGATCGAGGCGGGCAGCGCCACGAGCGTGGCCGCGATGCCTCCCCATACGTCACCGACCCGTGGCAGCCGCGGAGGCTGCGAGGCAGAAGGGCTGGAGTTCATGGGACCTGTCGCGATGGTCCGCCCGTTGACCGCCGCGGAGCAACGCGGAAACGCCGCGCCCACGGGATCGTCGGACACGCGGATGCGAGGCATGGTGCGCCCCCGATGCGCGAGGGCGAACGTCGCGTCGCGCGGCCGCGAAGTCGTCGCCGTTCGACGCCGTCCGTGCGATGTTGCGGCGATGCAGCACGACGCGCTCAAGGGCTTCAAGGAATCGCAGCGGCAGCTCTGGTCGCAGTTCTCACCGATCGAGGTGCTCACCGCGCCGTGTGCGCCGAAGCTCCTCCGGCTCGCGGGCGTGACCGCGGAGCAGCGCGTCCTCGATGTGGGCACCGGCACGGGCGTGGTCGCGCTCACGGCCGCGCGCATGGGGGCGCGGGTCACGGGCGTCGACCTCACCCCCGCGCTGATCGAGCGCGCGCGCTTGAACGCCTCGATCGCCGAGCAGCCCGACATCGCGTGGCACGAGGGCGACGCCGAGGCGCTCCCCTTCGAAGACGAGTCCTTCGACGTCGTCGTGAGTCAGTTCGGTCACATGTTCGCGCCGCGCGCGGACCTCGCCGCGCGCGAGATGCTCCGCGTGCTGAGGCCCGGCGGCGCGCTGTGCTTCTCGACCTGGCCGCCGGAGCATTTCGTGGGGCGCTTCTTCGCGCTCACGGCCCGCTATTCGCCGCCGCCTCCGCCGGACTTCTCGCCGCCCGGCGCCTGGGGCGACGTCGCCGTGGTGCGCGAGCGCCTCGGCGACGCGGTGCACGCGCCGCGCTTCGAGCGCGGGGTGATGCGCTTCAACGTGCTCAGCACGATGCACTACTGCCGCGCCGCGGAAGAGACCCTGGGCCCTGCGCGCGCGCTCGCGCAGCGCGGCGACGCCGAGACGCTTCAGCGCTTTCGCGCAGAGCTCAAGGCCCTCGCCGAGGAGTACTTCGAAGACAACTTCATCCGGCAGGACTACCTGCTCACGCGCGCGGTGAAGAAGTAGCCGCGGAGGGGTACGCGCGTCGCGTCGGTCGTACGCGACGCGCGGATACAGCGGGGATGATGGGCGATGGGGCGCGGCGGTGCGCGTCCGCGATCAGCGGATCGCGACGGTGCAGGTGCCCGCAGTGGTGCTGCTGAAGTCACCCGTGAGTACGGTGATCTGCCCCGAGGTCGGGCAGATGACGGTGCCGACGGGACAGGTTCCGCAGGTGTCGTCGACGGCGGTGAGGGCCGCCGCCGCGGAGCACGACGAGGTGCCCGCGCAGACGCGCATGACGGGGTCGCCGGAGCACGACCCGATGGGCGCCGTGCAGGTCGACGGCGAGGTGCTCGTCGTGCTGTTGCATCCGACCGTGTACGAGCGCCCCGGCGTGCACGAGAAGGTGCCGCCGCGACGCCAGCTGCACTCGCGCGAGGTCGCGCTCCACGTGGAGGTGGTGCACGGCGCGGTGGGGTCTCCCGTCGAGGGAACGTCGACGCCCGCGTCGCCGGGACCGCCCGTCAGACACGACGCGAGCGCGCCCTGCACCGACGCGCACGCGGGCGCCTGCGGCCCGCCAGAGGTGCAGTCGATGGGCGCCGTCGTGAGGCACCCGAGGTAGTTGTTGAGCGGCGTGCTGCACGCCGCCGGAATCGACGAGATCGTGCCGCACATCGAGGCGCAGCTCGCCCCCGCGCTGGAGCATCCGGGCGACGCCGCGACGTGCTCGCAGACGATCGCGCAGAGGGCCTGCGCGGTGGTCGCGTCGCCAGGCACGTCGGTCCGCGGCACGTCGGGCTGCGTGGGCACGTCGGGCTGCGTGGGCACGTCGGGCCTGACGGTCACGTCGGGCGTGACCTGCACGTCGGGGCGCTCGACGGCGTCGATGGGCATCGAGGCGTCGGGCGGCGGCGCGCTCGAGATGCAGGTGATGAGCGCCGTCTGCTGCGGAATGCAGTCGGTGAAGCTCGGCGTGTCGCCCGAGCATGCGATCGCGGAAGCGCGCGCGCACGACGTGAAATCCGACGACTGCGACGCGCACGCGGCGCTGCTCACGAGCGCGGCGCAGCCCGAGAGGCAGGCGCTCATATCGCTCGGACAGCCCGCCGTCGCCGCGACGCGCGCGCAGAGCGAGGTGCACGCGCCGGTCATGGTGATCGGGGAGTCGCCGGTGGTCGAGGCGTCGGTGTCTAAGCCGCCGCCGCCACCGCCGCCGCGCGCGCTACACGCGGCGAGCGCAATCGTGAGGATGATCGAAGAGGTTCTCGAAGTGGGGGTCATCGCGAGATCGTACGCAGTACCGTTCGCGAGACAAGAGCCACGAGGGAGAGAACGGCGCCCCGCCGCGCAAGGGCGCGACGCCGCGCTGCACGAGCGCTTCACACGCGTGGTCAGAAGCGTGTACGCGCGATGGCGGTGCGCGAGGCGGTCGCGTCAGCGCCCGGTGAAGCGCGCCTCGCGTCGCTCGAGGAAGCTCTGCACGCCCTCGCGCGCGTCGTCGGAGGCCATGAGCGCGCGCGCGGCGTCCAAGAGCCCTGCGAGCGCAGCCTCGTGCCCCTGCTCCACGGCCGTTCGCGCGTTGGCGAGCGACGCCTGCACGGCGAGCGGAGCCTGACGCGCGATGGTGTCTGCGATGGTTCGAGCGCCGACGAACTGCGCGCCGACGTCGGTGACCTCCTGCACGACGCCGAGGCGCCGGGCCTCGTCGGCGTCGAAGAAGTCGCCCGTGAGCACGTAGCGCATCGCGTTCTGATAGCCCGCCACGCGCGCGAAGCGCAGCGTCGCGCCGCCGAACGGCATGATGCCTCGACGCACTTCGAACTGCGTGAAGCGCGCGTCGCGCGCGGCCACGACGATGTCGGCCGCGAGGCACAGCTCGACGGCGACGGTGTAGCAGTAGCCCTGAACGGCCGCGACGAAGGGCCGGGTGCGCTTGCGTCCGAAGAGGCCGAAGGGGTCGACGCCGCCCTCGGGGACGAGGCCGCCGCCCGCGGCGACGTGGGGTCCGACCTCGGCGAGGTCGAGGCCGGCGGTGAAGTGGTCGCCGTGCGCGTGGAGCAGCACGCAGCGCACGTCGGGGTTCTCTTCGGCGTGCGTGAAGGCTTCGGCGAGCTCGCGGAGCATCGCGAGGTTGAAGGCGTTGCGCTTCGCGGGGCGGTTGAGGCCCACTTCGAGCACGTGGTCTCGGACGGCGACGGTGAGCGTGGAGGGGTTCATCGCGGGCCATGGTGGAGGCCGCGCGGGGGTGGTGTCCATGGCCCCCTACGCCGCCCCTGCGCGACGGGCGAAGCGCGCGTTACGGCCCCGTCTCGACGCGGAGCACGCGCGAGACGGTGAAGGGTGTCGTCGGCGCGTCTTGCGGGAGCGTCTGGTTCGACGCGATCGTGCCGTCACCGTTGCCGAGCCGCAGGAACACCGCGAGCCGCGCGCCCGCCGGGCGACCCGTCGGGCCGTAGATCGCGGTCCACGGGATCGAGACCTCGCACGCGCCGCCCGCGGCCGCGCTGCACGCCGTGTCGTCGCCCGCGATCCACGCGTAGTCGCCAGGGTTGGCGCGCACGTCGCGGAGCCCCACGGCGTCGACCACGGCGCCGTGGTGCGTGCTCATTCCGCGCGTGCCCCACACGAGGTCGACGCCTACGCCCGCGGGGAACGCGCCGAAGTTCGGTGAGATGGCGACGTCGAGCGCGCCCGTGCGGTCGCCGAACGAGGCGCCCGAGAGGATCCCCGTCGCGGCGCCGTCGTCACGGTCGATGAACGCGACGATGACGTTGGTGCTCTCGACGATCCCCTCGACGCCGAGGTAGAGCGCGGCGTCATCCACGCAGGCTCGCACGGTGCGGAGCTCGTTGACGCCCGCCCCCACGCCGTCGCGATCGTGTTCGAGGCGAGCGCCGCAGAGGCGGTCCAGTCGGCGCCGATCGCGCCGTCGATGGTCGGACGGCAACGCGGCGGCGTGACGACGTCACTGACGACGTCGGCGCGGACGTCGAGCGGCGCGTCGACAGACACGTCGGCGCGGACGTCGAGCGGCGCGTCGACAGACACATCGGCGCGGACGTCGAGCGGCGCGTCGATCGACACGTCAGCGCGAACGTCGAGGGGCGCGTCGAGCGAGGCATCGCTGCGCGCGTCTGGGGGCGCGTCCGCGCGGGTGTCCGCGGCGACGTCCATCGTGGCGTCGGCGGCGTCTTGCGTCACGTCGCTGGTCGCGTCGACGACGTCGGGGCGATCGGCGGCGTCGACGAGGTCGGCGCTCGCGTCACGCGGGGCGCCGCGAAGCGAGTCCCAGTTCGAAGCGCACGCGGCGGGCCCCGACCACAGCGCGAAGAGCGCGAGGGAGGCGCGCGACACGCCGCCGAGAGAGAGCGTCTCGCGCTTCAAAACGACACCTCCAGCCCCGCGCCACCGGGTCGAAGCGTCGGCGTCGCACGCGCGCCCGCGGCGGAACGCTCGCCCGACGCGCCGGCCGACGGCGTTCGACCGCCTACGATCGCGAGCGTGACACCCGCGGCCGCCACGGCGAGGCCGCCCCAGAAGAGCCCGATGCCCGCGGATTCAAGCGCCTGACCGCGATCGATGCGCCCGGGGTAGTCGCCCGACGGAGGGCACGCGCCGCCGCACTCGCCGACCAGCGCGTCGTACTCGCCCTGCCCCGCGAAGAACATCCCGATGCCCGTGACGAAGGCCGCGCCGCCGACGCTCGCGAGCACCACGCCGAGAGGTCGCAGCGGGCTCCGCGTCGTCGCGACGGGACGTGCGCTCGACGTCGGCGCGTCGCGGGTCATCGCGACGTCGATCCATCGCGCGCGCCGCGGGTCGAGCGGCGTGGTGCCGACGAAGCGCGCGTATCCCGACGCCTCGCCGAGCACGCGCGCGTCGCCCGGCGGATAGGCCCGCAGGCGGTTCCAGAAGCGACGCGGGAGCGGGAGTCCGTTGACCTGAAGCGTGAGGCTCGCGGGCGCGTCGTCGGGCACGCGAACGCCGAGGAGCGAGACCCGCGACGTGAGCGCGTCTCGATCACGGAGCGCGCCCGCGACGGTCTCCTGATAGCGCGGCGCGCGGCCCTGGGTCTGATCGGCCTGCGCGCAGCGGGCGGCCTGCTCGATCGTGCCGTCGAACTCGTTGTACGCCTCGTCGTAGCGCGAGAGCCCCGCGAGCGCCGTGCCGAGCAGGTAGCGCGAGTTGGGCGAGTCGTAGAAGGCCAGCGCCGCGCGGAGCTCGCGCACGGCGTCGACCCACGCGCTCCCCTCGACGTGCGTCTGCCCCGCGCTGAAGTGCGCGCGCGCGGCGGCCATCAGCTCGGCGCTCCCCGTCTGGTCGCAGGGCACGGGGCTCTCGGGACGCGGCGGATCCGGCGGAGGCGCGACGCGCTCTTCGGGGCCTTCGCCGGTCGCGGGAGGCGTCGTCGCGGTCCCCGTCGCGGTCGTCGCGGTGGCAGGCGTCGCAGGCGTGGGCGTCACGCTCTGCGCGGCGGCCGTGTGCGCGAGCGCGATCAGCGCGAGGGCACCGAAGGGACGGACGAGTCTCTGCACGCTCACATCTCCAGGCGAGGCCGCCCCGTTGGCGCGACGGTCGGAGGCGTCTCTCCGGTCGGCGGGGTGACGGGATGCGCGGGCCCCGCGGGGTGCGCGACGGGAGGCGAATGCGCGCCCGCGGCGCGCGCGTCGTCGGCGCCGCGATCGAGACGCGGGCCCCGCGTCGGCGCGTCGACCGCGCCGTGTGAAGGTCGGGTGTTCGCGCGCGCGTTCGGTCTCGGCGTCGCGCTCGCTTCGCGGGGTGGCTCGGCCGTGACGACGGGCGTCGGCGCGGCGTTGGCGCCCGGCTCGGGCAGCGGCGGCGGTGCGATGATCGGCACGCGCCCCGCGGACGGAGCTTCGCCGCGCTGGTCGGTGTGGGGCGCGCTCGACGGCGTGACGCTTCGAGGCGCGCGCGCCGCGTCGCGTCGGGGCCAGAGAAACGCAGCGGCGCCGACGCCGAGCAGCGCGGTCAGGATCGCAGGGGCCACCCACCGCGCGCGAACGCTGGAAGGCGACGGCGGCGCGACGGAGGGAACCGCGGGCGGCGGCGTGACGGAGGGAACCGCGGGCGGCGGCGTCTCGCGCGGGGCGGCGTTGCTCGCCGCGACGGCAGCGGGGATCGCGGGCTGCGTCTGCGCCTCGGCGCGATCGTCACGCGCGTCGGGCTCGCGCGGGGGCGTCGAAGGCGGCAGCACGCGCCCTGACATCGACGTCGATGCCGTCGCCGGGCGCGACATGCCGAGCACCGCTTCGGCCGTCGCGATCTCCTCACGGCGCGCGGAGAACTCCTCGCCGAGAAGCTGTCGCACGAAGGTCCCGCGCGACACGACGGGCAGCGCGTGGAGCGCGTCGAGGAGCGCGTCCTGCATCTCGGCCGCGGTCTGGAAGCGCTTCTCCCGGTCGCGCTCCAGCGCGCGGGCCACCACGGACGCGAGCGCGTCGGAGACCTCCTCGTTGGCCGTGCGCACGTCGGGGATGGGGTTGTCGATGATGGCGCGCGCGAGGGCCAGCTCATTGTCCGCGCGGAAGAGGCTCCTCCGACCGAGGAGTTCAGAAGAGCACCACGCCGAGGGTGAAGAGGTCGCTGCGGCGGTCGGTGGCCTCGCCGCGCACCTGCTCGGGCGAGGTACGCGAGCTTGCCCTTGGCGATGCCCGAGTCGCCCGTGAGCTGGTCGACCAGGGCGCTCGCCGCGCGCGCCACGCCGAAGTCGGTGACCTTCACCGCGCCGTCTTCGCCGAGCAGGAGGTTCGACGGCGTCGCGTCGCGGTGCACCACGCCGAGGAGCGATCCGCGCGTCGCGGAGCTCGTGGGCGGCGTGCAGCCCGGCGCACGCGTCGGCCACGACGGCGGCGGAGAAGGCCAGCGGGATCGGCAACGACCGCCGCGCCGACTCGCGCATGATCTGAAGCAGCGAGAGCGACGGGAAGTACTCCATCACGAGGAAGTACTGCGCGCCCTCCTGTCCGAGCTCGAGCACCGGGACGACGTTGCCGTGGTGCACCTGCGACGCGATCTCGGCCTCGCGAAGGAACATCCGCGAGTACTGCTCGTCGCGCGTGAGGTGGGGGTGGATGATCTTGAGCGCCACGAGCCGACGCACGCCGTGAACGCCCTGAAGCCGGCCCACCGCCACGACGCCCATTCCGCCGCGCGCAAGCTCGCACAGCACCTCGTAGCGTCCGAAGTGCCTACCTGGCACGAAGGCCGATGGCTCGATCGGTTCGGCGTTCAACGCGCGGAGGATACACCAATGGCCTCGGCGCGAGCGCAGTTGCGCAGCGCCTCGGGGCGGGGCCTTGCCGCGCGGGCGGCGCGCTCTCACAGTCGCGTCATGCTGAAGTCGTGGGCCCTCGAAATCGGCGGGAGCACGGTGCGCCTTGACGTGGATTGGGACGTGATCGCCACGAGCCGCGGCGAGGCCCGGGTGAACGGCGCGCCGCTGTGCACGTGGTGGTCTGGCGTGAAGCTCCCCGGCGTGTCGCAGACGCTTGTGATCGCAGGTCGAACGATCTGCGTGCGACAGTCGTGGATGGGCTTCGACCTCGACCTCCGCGCCGCGCCCGACGTGCGGGTGCTGAGCGGCGACGCCCCCTACCGCGGCGACGGAAGGAACCTCACGAAGTCGGAGGCCATCACCCGCGGGCTGCTGATCGTCCTCGGGCTCGTGGCCGCGATCGCGATGCTCATCCTCCTCGGCAGCTCCCTCGCGCTCCACGGCGCCGCCGCGACGCGCTGACCTGCTTCCCCCCCATCCGCGCGCCCGGGACGTGCGCGCAACGCGTCGCAGCGAGGGCCGTCTTCGCGCCCGAGGGGTGGTCTCGCGAATCGGTCCGTGACGGAGACGTCGCGTTGTACGATCGGCCGCGATGAGCAAAGTCTTTGAGCGCTTCGCGCCGCAACGCCTCGATGCGGCCGTGTCACAGGCGTGCCGCGAGTGCAGCCTCGACCTCACGCACATGAGCGCGGTGTACGCGTTCCTCGACGAGGACGAGGATTCGTGGACCTCGTGCTGCGGGAGCGCGTGCGACCCGTGCGTCGCGTCGCTCGGGGCCGCCGCGCGTCGTGCGCTGCACATCCTGGAACGCGACGCGTGACGCGGCGGACGCCGACGTGAGCGCGCGCTTTCGCGCCGGGGGCTTCGCGTGCGCCGCGCTGGTCTTCTCATCCCTGACGTCGGCGTTCGTCGGGGGGTGCGGCGGTCCCTGCGGTCGCGCGTCGTATTCGCGCGAGGTCGCCGTCGCGCGCACGACGACGGGGCCCTTTCGCACGGCGACGGTGAGGGTCTCGTACGCCGCGGCGCGCGCGCACGGCGACGGCGCGTCGAGCGCGCGCGTCGGACACGTGCTGTCGTTCGACGGCGACGGGCGCCACGCGTTCGTCACGCTCGAAGAGAACGTGGCCGCGACGCGCGAGGCGTGCGAGACGCCCTTCGCGCTGTCGTTCTCGCCCGACGGCTTGCGGGTGGCGATCTCGGAGCGCGGTGGAGGCTGGCGCTACGCAGGCATCGAAGGGCCGCAGCCGTTGTATTGCTCGCATCGCACGCCCGTCGTCTCGTCTGCCCCCTGGTCGCAGGGGCCCACGACGAAAGACCTCGTGCTCGAGGCGTTGCGGTCGACCGTCGACGCGACCACCGCGCGCCGCCACGCGGGGCGCTACGACTGGCGCTACGGGAGCGAGCTCGAAGCCGCCGCACGCTTCGCCTGCACGCACCGCCACGACGCCGACCTCCGCGCGGCGCTCTCGTCGGCGCTCGCGCACGCGCCCGGCGGGCGCGCGGTCGGAGGCGGCCCGCACGACGCGCTGATCCCGCTCCGGCGCTGCGCGAGCGATGAGAGCCGCACCGACGCGACGCTCCGCGCGGAGGTGCAGCGCGCCCTCGCCGAGATCGTCCGCGCGGGGAGCGGCGTGGTCCTCGAACCGTACGCGCGCGGGTGCCGAGACCCGGCGATGCAGCCGACGACCGAGGCGCTCTGGTACCTCGCGCGTGAGGCGCTCGACGCGACCCCGCGCCGCCGAGGTGAGCGCGACATCGCCCCGCACAGGCGCGCAGAGATCCCCTTGCGGTACGCGAGCAGCGCGGATCAAACGCCCAGCACGGGCACGCGATGATCGTTGCGGTCGGTGAGGATCTCGAAGGCCGCGCGGTGCGCCGTCGTGAGCGTCACGGGCGCCGTTCCCTTGCGGCGGAGCGTGAGCGTGCAGCGGGCGATCTTGGTGTTGAGGCAGGTCTTTCGTCCGCCCGGGGGGTTGTCATAGGGGAGTCCGACGAAGGCCTCGTGCGGCGCCTCGATGCGCCCTTCGATGGAGACGTCGCCCTTCGTCGACGAGAAGGTCCACGCGAAGAAGCCGTAGCGCCCCTCGGCGCGGATCGCGGTGCCGAGGCTGTTGAGGGCGAACTCCTCGCCGCGGTAGCGCAGCACGATGAGGGTCATCCAGGGGCTTCGAAGGGGCCCCACCTTCACCCGCGCGGTCGACACTTCGAGGAAGCTCCCCGGCGCGTCGTCGAAGCCCGCGACCTGTCCCCACGCGTACTCGTCGGTGTGCTGCGAGCCCCAGTTGTGGTTCTGGCTCCCGACCCACGACGCGATGGCGTGGCGCTCGTCGTCGACGCGCACCTCGCCTTGAAACACCGCGAGCGGAACCCCTACGAGCGCCTTGGCCTTCGGAAAGGGCCCGTAGAGCCCCTCGGGCCCAGGAGGAGCAGCGCCGGCGACGGTGACTCGTACTGCAACGTCCAGCCGATCGCGACCGAGCGACGACGCCTCGCCCGCGAGCGACGGCCGTCGAGCGTCGCGTCTGCGCCCACGCGCACCGAGAGGCCGCGCGGTGCGGGAGCACCGCGCGAAGGGCGCTGCTTGACCGCGGAGACCTGCTTCGCCTCGCCGTCGAACCAGATCGCCCAGAGCTCGCCCACCGCGTCTTCGGGGCGTCCCCGCGGAGAGAAGGCCGTGTAACGGATCCAGAAGGCCAGCGGGCGCGTCGGGTGGTTGGCCCGCTGAAAATAGCTCTCGTAGTGGCCCTTCGGACCGCCCGCGTACCGAAACCCGTTGCACCAGTCTCGCTCCATCGTCGTCCTCGCCGCACGATGATAGTCGCCGCCCCCTTGTGGAAACAACGACCATGTGGTCAATATTTGTCTGCGACCACGAACCACCGAGGGATCACACATGGCAGACGGGTCTGACAGGCAGGCGAGCGCGCGACGGATCGGGGCCGACGAGGCGCGGTTGCTCCTCGCGATCGCGGAGGCCGCGGCGCCGGCGGGGCAGTTCGTGTCGGCGCCGGGGCCTCGCATGGTCGACGCGGTGGAGCAGGCCCTCGATCGCTTCGGGGCGCCCGCGGATCGCGCGTGGCGCACGGCGCTTCAGGCGCTCGACGTGGCGGCCGTCGCGGTGTGCGGGTCGAGGCTGTCGGCGCTCCCCGTCGAGGCGCGCACGGCCGCGCTGGTGGCGCTCTCGCAGGGCGTGGCGACGGCGGCGCTCGTGCGGGCGGTGACCGCGCCCATCAAGCTCGCGCAGGTGCTCACGTCGGAGCTCCCCGACTCGCTCGGCGGGCGCGTCGGGATCGTCGGGCTCCCCGTGATCGAGGAGCGCCCCCGGTGGCAGGAGCGCGTGATGGACGCGCGCGACATGGACGACGGCGAGACCCTCGAGTGCGACGTCGTGATCGTCGGCAGCGGCGCGGGCGGAGGCCCCGTGGCGCGCGCCCTCGCGGCCGAGGGCCACGCGGTGGTGATCCTCGAGGAGGGCGGGCACTTCACGCGAAAGGACTTCCGCGGTCGCGCGTGGGAGCGCGGGCTCTCGATGCAGCGGCAGCGCGGGCTCGTGGGCAACACCTTCATCGCGATGCCCACGGGCTCGACCGTCGGCGGATCGACCACGGTGAACTCCGGCACGTGCCTCCGCACACCCGCGGACGTGCTCCGCCGATGGCGCTTCGAAGACGGTCTGACGGACCTCGACCCCGAGACCATGGAGCCCTTCTTCGCGAAGGTCGAAGCCGCCATCGAGGTCTCTCCCGGCGGATCGAGCGTGCTCGGCGGGAGCGCTCGCGTCGTGGCGCGCGGCGCCGAGGCGCTCGGGTGGGCGCACGGTCCCCTCACCCGCAACGCGTCGGGCTGCGACGGCCAGGGGCAGTGCGTGTTCGGCTGCCCCACCGACGCGAAGCGATCGACGAACGTCACCTACGTGCCCGCGGCGCTCAAGGCCGGGGCGATGCTCGCGCACCACGCGAGGGTCGAAGAGGTGCTCCTCGCGGGCGGTCGCGCCGTCGGCGTGGTGGCCCGCGCGAAGGGAGGCCGCAACGCGCGCATCCGCGTGCTCGCGAAGACCGTGGTGCTCTCCGGCGGCTCCATCGGCACGCCGATGATGCTGCTCCGACAGGGCCTCGCGAACCGCTCTGGCGAGGTGGGGCGCAACCTCACCGTGCACCCCGCGTCGAGCGCGTGGGCCGACTTCGACGAGCGCATCGCGGGGTGGGAGGGCATCCCCCAGAGCTACGGCGTCGAGGAGTTCCTCGCCGAAGGGATCCGCTTCGAGGGCGCCTTCGTCCCCGTCGACGTGGCCGCGTCGACCTTTCACGCCGTGGGCCCCGCGTGGACGCGCTTCGTCGACCGCTTCGATCACCTCGCGTGCTTCGGGTTCATGATCGCCGAGACCTCCCGCGGACGCGTCTCGCTCGGGCCCGGCGGCGACGCCCTGCTCACCTACCGCCTCAACGACGTCGACCGTCGGAGGATCCTCCGCGGCCACGGGCTCCTCGCGCGGCTCTTCCTCGCGGCGGGGGCGCGCGAGGTGCTCACGGGCGTCCGCGGCTGCGACGGCTTTCGCTCCCTGCGCGACGTCGAGCGCTTCGAACGCGAGGCGCCCGACGCCGTGGCCGCGCACCAGCTCGACCTCGCGGCCTTTCACCCCCTCGGGAGCTGCCGCATGGGCCGCGACCCCTCGCGCTCGGTGGTCTCGCCCACGCACGAGACACACGACGTCGAAAACCTCTTCGTCGTGGACGGATCGTGCGTCAACGGCCCCCTCGGCGTGAACCCGCAGGTGACCATCATGGCCCTCGCCGAGCGCGCCAGCGCCTTCGTGGCGCGACGCATCGAGTCGACCTCGCGCCCCGCGCGCAGGGCCGCGCCCCCGGCGCCCGCCGACGCGCAGGTGGAGTTCACCGAGACGATGCGCGGGCGCTGCGAGACGCTCTCGACGGGCCGCGAGGTCGACGCCGAGTTCACCGTGCGCGCCACGATGGCCGACGCCACGAGGGTCCGCCGCGCGCTCGTCGGAGAGGGGGCGGTGATGCGCCTCGAAGGCACCGCGACGATCGGCGGAATGGCCGACAAGGCCCCCTGCGAAGGGACGCTCGCCATGCGCCCCCTCAAGCGCCGCGGGACGCTCGTGTACGACCTCACGTTCACGGGCGACGACGGCGTCGACTACGCGCTCCACGGCGAGAAGAGCGTCTCGCTCGCCTCGGTGCTCTCGGGCATGACCACGCTCGTCACCGAGATCGCGCGAGCCTCCGACGGCGTCCCCGTCGCGCGAGGAACGCTGCGCTTCGAACTCCGCGACGCGCTCCCCTGGCTCGCGACGTGGCGCGTGCGCGCGAGGCCCTCGGTCACCGGGTGACCCTCGACGCGGCGTCGCTCAAGCTCGACCGACCTTCGTCCGTTCGAGCCGGTGAGCGCGACAGTCCGTCACTCGACAGACGGAGGCGCTCCCACCGGTCCGATGCAACCCACCCTCGACCTGGCCGTCTTCGTCTCGCTGGTCATCGCCGCGACCTCCGTCGCCGCGTGGCGCTTCAAGAAGCTCGAATTCGAGGGCCTCAGCGGCTGGGCCTTCGCCCTCGTCACGCTGATCGCGATCGTGCCAGGGATCGTCACCATCCGAGCCGCCGAGCGCGAGGAGCGCGAGCGCCTCGTGAGCACCGTCGAGGGCTTCGCGCCGGTGTACGCGCGAGAGCTCCAGAGCCTCGGCCACGCGCGGATCCGCATCGACACGCCCGCCGACGACCCGACCTACCTCGCCCTCATCGAGGCCCAGAAGCGCTGGACCGCCACGAACCCCAGGGTCTCGGACATCTACACCTTTCACCGCCTCGCCGACGGCCGCATCGGGCTCTGGGTCGACTCCGAGACCGACTACAACCGCGACGGGCGCTTCGTCGGCGAGCGCGAGGCCCGCACGGCCATCGGAGAGCCCTACGAAGAGGGTGCGCAGAGCGCGCCGCTGCTCCGATCGTTCGAAGGGCGACCGGCCTTCGACGACGAGATGGTCACCGACCGCTGGGGCACCTCGGTGAGCGCGTTCTTCCCCATGTACGACGCCGCCGGACGCGTCGACGCGGTGCGCGGCGTCGACTACCCCGCCGAGGCCTGGATCGCGCGGATCCAGCGCGCCCGCCGCGAGCGCATCGCGCAGGTCCTCGCGATCTTCGCGCTGCTCACCCTCACGGCGACGGTGGTCATCGCGCAGCAGTACCTCCGCCTCCTCGACGCGCGCGCCGTCAGGAGCTCGGCCCTCGACCGGCAACCGCGCCGCCAGATCACCGACGAGGCCGATCCGACTTCCTCGCGAACATGAGCCACGAGATGCGCACGCCGCTCAACGGCATCCTCGGCATGGTCGACCTGCTGCGCGACACCGACCTCGACCCGCAGCAGCGCGAGTACGTCTCGACCACGAGGCTCTCCGCGCAGCACATGCTCGCGGTCGTCGACGACCTGCTCGACTTCTCGAAGATCGAGGCGGGCAAGCTCGTGCTCGAGCGCATCGCGTGCTCGCCGCGCGAGGTCGTGCAGAACGTCAAGGCGATCGTGCAGCAGAGCGCGTCGAGCAAGGGCATCACGGTGGCCTGCGAGGTCGACCCCGAGGTGCCCGACGCCGTGATGAGCGACCCCACGCGCATGAAGCAGGTGGTGCTCAACCTCGTGGGCAACGCGGTGAAGTTCACCGAGCGCGGCGGCGTCGAGATCCGCGTCGGGGTCACGTCGCGGGAGCGCCAGCGGCGGCTGCTCATCGAGGTGCGCGACAGCGGCATCGGCATCGAGCCCGAGAAGCTCGCCACGATCTTCGAAAAGTTCACGCAGGCCGACTCGTCGACCACGCGGCGCTTCGGCGGGACGGGCCTCGGCCTCGCCATCACCCGCGACCTCGTGACGCTCATGGGCGGCAGCGTCTCGGCCGAGAGCGCCCCCGGCGTCGGCAGCGCCTTTCGCATCGAGATGCCCTACGAGGCCACGATCAGGCCCCCGCCGCTCCGCCCGTCGACGCCGCGCGCCATCCAGGCCGACCTCACGGGGATGCGCGTGCTCCTCGTCGAAGACGTCGAGGTGAACCGACGGGTGATGACCGCGCTCCTGCGCAAGCTCGGCTGCGTGACCGACGTGGCCGTCAACGGCGCCGAGGCCGTCGAGGCCGTGCGCACCCGAGGCTTCGACGTGGTGCTCATGGACTGCCAGATGCCCGTGATGGACGGCTACGAGGCCACCGCCAGGATCCGCGAGCTCCCGACGCCTCGCGGCGCCGTGTCGATCGTCGCGCTCACGGCCAACGCCCTCGCCGACGACCGCGAGCGATGCCTCTCCGCCGGCATGGACGACTTCATCACCAAGCCCATCCAGCGCGATCAGGTGGTCGAGCTCCTCTCTCGCCTCGCGCGCTCGCAGCGGCGCCTCACCCCCGACCGCTTCAGCGCCCCGCGCCTCTCGATGGCCTGAGGCCCGCGACGGCGTGACCGCCCGCGGAGCCCGGCGCGATAGAGGCCCGCATGAACTATCGAGGCGCCATGCCCAAGGTCCTCGTCACGGCGGGTCACGGCCGCGTCGTCGCGCACGAGCTCGTCTCGGGGCGCATCCTGTGGAAGGCCATGCTGCCCGGCGGCACGGACCCGGTCTACGCGCTCCCCGCCTTCGCCCTGACGCGCGTCGTCGTCGCGGGCGATCGCGTGGTGGTGTTCGGGCTCGAACAGTCGCGCCCCCAGGGGATGTTCGCCGATCCGGTGAACATCCACGTCGTGCTCGCGCTCGACCTCGCGACGGGGGCGCTCTCGTGGCGCTCGGTGCTCTACGAGTCGACGAAGCTCTTCGCGCCGGGGACGCTCCTCGTCGAAGACGGCGTCGTGGTCGTGTCGAACGCGTTCACCACGGCGGCCTACTCGCTCATCGACGGCAGGGCCCTCTGGGGCGTGAACAACGAGCAGATGCGCATCGACGCCAACCTCCAGTCGCCCGCCTGCGGCGTCGCGCTGGCCGTCGAGGGGAACGCCGTTCAGGCTGACGCGATCGGCTATAAATAAGCGCGTTCGCGCGGTGCCGGGCGTGCTAGCGTCGCGGCCCTCATGGACGCGCATGACGAGACCGGGCTCAGCGCCGCCATCGCGGCGATCCTCGAGCGCTTCGCGGCGACGGTGACCTTCAAGCGGCTGCGCGTGCGGGTGCGCGAGCTCGGTGACAACCAGCGCGACGAGGTCGCCCAATTCCGGCTGCTCCAGCGGTCGTGCCGCGAGGACGCCGGGCTGCTCAAGGCCTTCGCGGACGCGGGCTTCGGCGACCTGACGAAGGCCGACGCGCGGCGCCCCGACGCGAAGACCGGCGCCGTGATCCAGGCCTTCAACCGCTTCGTCGAGGCGCGCTGGGAGGGGTGAACCTCCGATGCAGACGTTGCTCTTTTCGAGAGGCGGCCCCTAAGAACCGCAGGAGGAGCGACCGATGGTGACGAAGCGACGCGCGTCGACGAAGGGCCAGGTTGATCAGGGGGCGGGGGGCGAGTCCGGCGGAGACGCGCCGAAGGCTCGCGCGCCGAGGTCCGTGCGCGCAGGAGACGTGTCACCCGTCCTCACGCCCGAGGGCATCGAGCGGCACGTGGTGAGCGACGTGACGGCCTCGCGGCGGCAGGCGCTCGAGATCGCCGTGCGAGACATCATCACCCGCGGCACGAGGGACGTCGCCGAGACCGCGAAGGCCATCGAGGCCATCGTGACGGGGTCCTCCGACGACGACGTCGAGGCGCTGATCCGCTCGCTCCAGAAGGCCGGTCGGCACGCCGAGGAGCCCTCGGTCACGAACCCCGACGAGGAGCTCGCCGACGACTGGCGCGAGGGCGGATATCCCTACAAGCACCTGATGCTTCGAAAGAACTACGAGCGGCAGAAGTACGGCCTCCAGGTCGAGCTGCTCAAGCTCCAGGCGTGGGTGAAGGAGACCGGGCAGCGCGTGGTGATCCTCTTCGAGGGCCGCGACGCGGCGGGCAAGGGCGGCACCATCAAGCGCTTCATGGAGCACCTGAACCCCCGCGGCGCGCGCGTGATCGCCCTCGAGAAGCCCTCGGAGACCGAGCGCGGCCAGTGGTATTTTCAGCGGTACATCGAGCACCTGCCCACGCGGGGCGAGATCGTGCTGTTCGACCGGTCCTGGTACAACCGCGCGGGCGTCGAGCGGGTGATGGGGTTCTGCACCGACCACGAGTACGACGAGTTCATGCGCCAGGCGCCGGAGTTCGAGCGCCACCTCGTGCGGAGCGGCCTGCACCTCATCAAGTTCTGGTTCTCGGTGAGCCGCAAGGAGCAGCACCGGCGCTTTCAGGAGCGCGAGGCGCACCCCCTCAAGCAGTGGAAGCTCAGCCCCGTCGACAAGGCGTCGCTCAACAAGTGGGAGGACTACACCCGCGCCAAGGAGGCCATGTTCTTCGCCACCGACACGGCCGACGCTCCGTGGACCGTCATCAAGAGCGACTGTAAGAAGCGCGCGCGCATCAACGCGATGCGCTACGTGCTCCACAAGCTGCCCTACACCAACAAGGACCCGCTGCACATCGGCGCCATCGACCCCCTGCTCGTGGGACGCGCGCACGTCGTCTACGAGCGCGGGGAGCGGCGCATGGGCCCGCTGATGTGACGCGACCCGTCGCGGGCTACGACTTCATCACCCGGTCGTAGAGCACCACTGTCGCCGCCATCGCCACGTTGAGCGGGTACGCGCCGGGGAGCACCACCGTGTCGTGCTGCCGCATGATCGAGTCGGGCAGCGCGCCGTCTTCGGGGCCGAGCAGGTACACGGCCCTCGCCGGGTGCGCGAAGGTCTTGATGGCGAGCGCCGAGGCCGCGAGCTCGACGCACACGAGCCGCGCGTTCACCGGGATCGACGCGATGAACTGCTCCATCGTCGGAAAGTGAAAGAGCGGCAGGGTGAGCTCCGCGCCCACCGAGCTCTGCTCCTGGGGGTTGCGGCTGCCGACGGTGAACACGAAGTCGGCGCCGAACACGCGCGCCGTGCGAATGAGCGCGCCGAAGTTGTGCGTGCGCTTCACGTTGTAGATCCCGATCCCCACGTAGCCGTTGTCGGGACTCTTCATCTGCCTCGGCGGCTGCGATCGCACGCGGCGGCACCGGTTGACAAGTGCGCGGCGCGCGACGCCCCTTTCACCGGGCCCGATGAACGCGATCACCGGGCCCGATGAACGCGATCACCTCGCCCCGATGAACGCGATCACCCCGCCCCGATCAGGCGCTGCGCGTCGCGCCCACGAACGCGTAAGCGATCGTGCCGTGGCCCATGCCCGACGCCGCCGCGAGCGACGCGCGAAAGTGCGCTGCCATCGCCGCGCCGCTGTGGTCTCCGCGCGCCGCGGCGATCTCGTGGCGGACGCACTCCTGAAGGCCGATCTGGCCCATCACCGTCGCCGACGGGAGGGCGCGCGCGTTGAGCGGCTCGGTCTCGACACATTCGAAGCCGCTCTCGCGGAGCATCGTCGCCACCTCGTCGACGGTCTGGAGGTTGGGGAGCACCCAGCCCTCGCACATCGCCTCGACGTCGAGGTGACGCCCGCGATCGGCGCGAAAGAAGTCGACGCACACGAAGCGCCCGCCCGGTCGGAGGAGCTGCGCGACGTGACGCAGATACGCCGCGGGATCAGGCGCGTGGCAGAGGCTCTCGAGGTTCCAGACGACGTCGAAGGACGAGGGCGCGAAGCCCGTGGCCGCGAAGTCGCGCACCTCGAAGCGCGCCCGCGGGGCGCCCCTCGCCGCGGCGAAGCGACGGGCGAGCGCGACCTGCCCCGCGTCGAGCGTGACGCCCGTCACCTCGGCGCCGCGCTCGCGCGAGAGCCAGATCGACGAGCCCCCGACGCCGCAGCCCGCGTCGAGCACACGCGTCGCAGCCGTGACCCCGGCGCGATCGGCCAGCCAGGCGTTCATCTTCAGGAGCGCCTCATCCAACACGGCGCGGTCGGTGATGGGCGCGTCGTCGTCGGAGAGCCCGAGGTGCAGCGCGAGCGCCTCGCCAGCCCACTTGAGGTAGCTCTCCTCGGTGGTCGTTCGGTAGTAGCTCGCGACCCTGCTCTGCCACTCTTCGGAGGACGCGTTCTCGATCGTCATGGTGACCTCTCAGACCGCCATTCCAAGCATCAGCCGGCACAGCCGCTCGGGCGTGCGATCGACCATCACGCGCGCGTGACGGGCCACGCCCGCGAGCGCCTTCAGCCCCTCGTCCCCTGCCCTCGCCGTCGCTGCGTCGGTGAAG
>JAXLYG010000055.1:0-82220 GCA_046351535.1 Polyangiales bacterium | reverse complement strand
GGCCACGGCCCCCGTTCGACGAAGAGGTGCGGAGCCGGGACGTCCCGTGACGTGCTGCTCGGGGTCGAGGCGCGTGCCGTTGCGGGCGACGATGAAGTGAACGTGGCAGCCGTGCGCGTCGCCCGTGTCACCGACCTCGGCGATCACCTGTCCGCGACGCACGAGCGCGCCCGCGGCGACGAGCGTGCGACGCGTGTGGCCGTAGGCCGTGACCCATCCCCCGGGATGCACGATCGCGACGGTGTTGCCCGAGTTGCCGAAGGCCGCGGAGTACCCGACGATGCCGCCCGCGCCCGCGCGGATGGGCGTGCCGCAGGGGGCGCCGATGTCGAGGGCCTGGTGGCGTCCCTCCTGCGCGTTGAAGCCCTGCGTGGCGATGCCGTTGAGCACGGGCCAGAGGTATTTGCGCGTGGGGCGTCCGCGGGCCGCGACCACCCAGTTCACGCGCGGTCGGTCGTGGAGCAGCGCCTCGGCGGCGTCGTGGGTGCCGAGCCCGAGGCGTCGCGCGCGGTTGCGCTCCGCGGGCTTCGGAACGGCGAAGACGGGCGGCGTGCGGGGCCTCGCGGCGGCGCGTCGAAGGGGCGTGACGGGCCTGCGCGCGGTGGTCACCGGCGGGCGCGCGGGCGTCGCGGGGCGTCGCGGCTGCGCCGCTGCCGCGCGGGCGAAGAGGCCCGTGAGCGCGATGCAGAGGAGCCACCAGGCGGAGCGCACGGGCAATGGATTCGCACCGAGCGCGGACACTGTCAACGTCGCGTCGGAGTCACCACCGCGGGCTCACGCGCGGGTCCGCGGGCATCTGGCCGGGGAGGGGCACGCTCGCGAAGCGCTGCGCCGACGAACAGCGCGCTGCGTCGACGACCACGGACACGCGCCGCGGGAGCTCGCGCTCGTACGAGAGGCGCTCCCAGGCCGTGCGCGAGGGGACGAAGAGGTCGATGTGGTGGCCGCGAATGGCGCCTCCGCCGTCGACGGCGACGAAGCACCCGTCGTGGCGCGTGCCGTCGGGGAGGCGCATCCCGCGGAGCTCCGGCAGCTCGACGACGTGACCGATGGGGATGTACCGGCTGTCGACGGCGAGCGCGCGATAGGGGACGAGCGCGTAGCCCTGCACGCCGGTCCCCCAGGGGTACTGGCCCGTGTCGACCTCGACGAAGCACGCGCGTCCGTGGGCGCGCGAGGCCCAGTTGAGGAGCCTCCCGTCCCAGGTGCGTCCGGTGCCTTCCATCGTGAGCGACGAGACGAAGCGCTGGCAGGCCCAGGCCACGGTGGTTCCGCCGGGGTCGAGCACCTGCACGACGCGCTCGTCGGCGTCGTCGGTCGACTCTTCGGCGACCCAGTACTGCGTGAGCTGAAAGCGGCCGGGCATGTAGCGCTCGGCGTCGGCCGCGGCGGGCGTGACGATCGCGAGGATCGCGGCGATGGTCCCGATGGGCCTCATGGCGGCCGCGACTCTACCGCGATCCGTTTCGAAACGCGTAGTACCGTCGCGCGATGCTCACGCCCAACACCGCGCCGACCCCCGCGTGCCCGCACTGCAACGGCCCGCGCCTCGCCGTCACCTGCACCTGCCGCGGCTGCCCCGACCTCGCGTACGCGTGCGAGTGTCAGCGCGCGTCCGACGAGATCCTCGCGCGCGAGGGCGTCTGCGACGCGTGCGCGGCGGCGGGCTGCATCGAGGGCGTCGCGACCTTCACGCGCTGCGTGCGCTTGCCTCCCGCCGCGCCCGCGGGCGGGTGATGTCGGCGCTCAGCGCCGCGTGTCGTTCGCGTCGCTCACGGCGCGATCGGGCTTCGGCTCCCTGCCCGTCGCCAGCGACGCGTGGAGCTGCTCCTGCGTGAGCCCCGCGGCGCTCGACACCTTGCTGTCTCCGTGGGGGTTCTCTTCGCGCACGACCGAGTGGGTCTGGGCCGCGGGCGGCGCCGACTCGCTCACCGGGTGCAGGCTCCCGGGCCGTCCGCTCGCGAGCGTGTGCAGCGAAGGAGCGTCCCGGTGGGCCTCGTTCGCGCGCGGCGCGACGCGCCCGCGCGGCGCGAACATCTCGGCCAGCGCGGGGGAGAGCGCGCGCGACAGACGCGCTTGAATCCGCCGGGTCGAGCGACTCCGCCAGCGCGCGCGGGGTGATCCGCATGCTCTCGCGCGAGCGGCGGCGGTCGCACCTTCGCGCGCTCGCACCCCGCGCGAAGACCTCCGCGTCGTCGTCGGGGCTGTGCGGCGCCTCCGTGACGATGTGCGCGAGGCGGTGCGAGAGGCACCCCCGCGAGCGTCGCGGCGTCGCTCGGGGCGAAGCACCCGGCGAAGGCTGCGAGCACCGACTCGACGGCGTGCGTGGCCTCGTGCGCGCTGCGTGAATCCATCGCGCATGGCGCAGTCGACGAGGTCCGCCAGCGTGACGTTCAGAGGCCTCGCTGGCATGTCTCCTCTTCGCGTCGAGAGCTCGCGGCATCGCGCTGCTCGTACCTCGCACGCCTCGCGCAGCACGCGGCGCCACAATCTCCGCGGCGCCTCGCGGCTGTGCGGCGGCGAACACCTCGGCGCGACGACGCGCGCGATTGCACCCGCAGAATCCGCCTTCTCGGCGCGGAGATGGCGCGCGCCGCGTCTTGCATCCAAGCCAGCGGGACTCGTCGGGAGGTGCCTCCATGCTCTCTCACACGCATGCGCTCCGCGTCGCGCGGGGCGCACGCGCTTCGAGCGAGGGCTCCGTATCCCACTGTCGGCGAGGTGACCTGGTGGGCGACCTCGCGCTCCCCGTGGAGCCGAAGGGCATCGTGGTCTTCGCCCACGAGGGCGGGTCGAACCGTCGCGGCCGACGAAACCGCCGCGTGGCGCGCGCTCGTCGGGCACGGCCTGGCGACGCTCCTGCCGATCTGATCACGGCGCCCGGGGCCGCGGCGTGGCAGAGACCCTCGCGCTCACGCACGACACTCTCGCTCCGCGACGCGCCTCGCGGCGGCGACCGCGCCGGCTCTCGACGGGAGCCCGCGCTCGCGGCCCTTTCCCCGTGGGCTACCTCGGCGGGAGCGCGGGCGCTGCGGCGGCGCTCACGGCCCGGCGGCGATGATCCCCTCGGTCGTCCGCGCGGTCGTCTCGCGGGGCAGTCGAACGGACCTCGCGCGCGAGCACCTCCCCGCCGTGCGCTTCCTGCGGCGCTGCCGTCGTTGGCAGCGCCGACGCGACCGTTGCTCGCGATCAACCGCGCGGACCACCAGCCGTGCTGTGTTGCAGGCGCGACCTCGCGGTGGTCGAAGGGGCGACGCACCTCTTCGCCGAGCCCGGCGCGCTCGACGAGGTGGCGCGCCTCGCGGAGCAGTGGTTCCAGCGGCACCTCCCGCGCGCCAACGCGGCGGATTGAGTGTCGTCGCGGACGCGCTACTTCGGGAACTTGATCGTCGGCTTCTGCGGGTGCTGGCGGTAGAGCAGAAAGGTGCGTCCGAGCACCTGGGCCACCTCGGCCTTGAGCGCCTTCGCGAGCGCCTCGGCGGCCTCGTGGCGGTCGTCGGTGGCCTCGGGGTTGAGCTTCACCTTCACGAGCTCGTGGTCGGTGAGCGCCTGATCGATCGCGCCGTGGAGCCCCTCGGTCACGCCCTCTTTTCCGAGGTGGACGACGGGTTCGAGGTGGTGTCCGAGCCCGCGGAGGTGGCGGACCTGCTTGCCGGTGAGTGCCATGTTGATCGGTATTTCTAGTGGAATGAGGGAGTAGAGGGGCGCGTGTGTAGCGCGCGTCGGGTCAGAAGGCGTAGCGCATTCCGAGGCCGAAGACATTGAGCGAGGGCTCGTAGGTGCCGCCGTTGACCGTGTACCTCGGCGCGTTGGCGCCCGCGCGGAAGGGCGCCGTGGGATAGAGCCCCTGACAGCTCGCGGGCGAGCGCGGATCGTACGCGCAGGGCGTCACCTCGACGGGACCCCAGAACGTGTGGGCGTACACCGCGTCGAGGCGGAGCCTTCCCCGCGTGAGCGACGCGCCGAGCGAGACCGTGGCCTTGTCGGCGTCGAAGGTCAGCACGTTGGTGTACTGGAGCGGCGTCGCCCCCGTGTCGTACGAGAACCCGGCGCGCGCGGTGACCCCGTAGGAGCCGACGTCGAAGCGGTGCTCGGCGCCGAGGCGGAAGCTCCAGACGTCTTGAAAGTTGCGCGTGAGCGAGACGTTGCCGACCTCGTAGGTGCCCACGGCGCGCGCGTTCGTGATGCGAATCCCCTGCGGAACGAGGTTGATCGCGTCGTGCACGCTCCACCCCTCCCACACGGCGGCGACCTCGACGCGCGTGGCCTCGGTGGGCCGCACCTCGACGCCGAGACGCGCGATGGGCGCGAGCGAGAAGCTCACCTGCGCCTGGTCGCCCTCGACGCGCGCGCCGTCGTAGAAGGGCGCCGACGGGAGCCGTACCTTCAGCGTCGCGCCGGAGTCCACGGAGATCGGGAGCTGGAACGACGCGCCGATGGAGACCATGCGGTGCGGGTTCACGCGCACGCCGACGTTGCCCGTCGGGGCCGCGATGGGGCCCACGGAGAGCTGCGCGGCGGAGTCCCACTGCGGGTCTTCGGGCGCGCAGGTCACCGTCGCGGGACACGCCGAGAACGCGAGCTGCGACACGAACGACCCGACGAGCATCTGGAAGCCCGCGCCGAAGGACACCATCGGGTGCGGCCTGTACGCGGCCCACACGCCGACCATCGCGAGGAGCGATCCGTCGAGCGTCGTGAGCGTGTACCGCTGCGGGGCGTCTGCGGCGGCGCTGTAGGTCGGGAGCGCGGCGTAGGGGGCGAAGGCGCCCGCGGCGAAGCGAAAGTTCCGCACGCCGAAGTCGTGCGTGAAGACCAGCGTGGGGATGGGGAGCGGCGCGCCCGATCCCTCGGAGGGTGCGAAGGTCACCGGGGCCATCGCGCCGTCGGGCCTCGCGCTGCGCGTGTACGTGTTCGAGAAGAGCACGAGCGACGCGTCGAGGAGCAGCCCGTTGCCCGCCTCGGTGAGCCCCGCGGGGTTGTACCAGATGGCGTGTCCGTCATCGGCGCCGGCCACGAAAGCGCCGCCGCGACCGAGGGGGCGCACGCCGCGGTCGACGAGGTAGAAGCCGCCCGCGGAGGCCGTCGAGGTGAGCGCCGCCGCGGTGAGGAACGCGGTGAGCGAGAGCGTCGAGCGGATCACTGCGGAAGCCTCCGGTGCTGCACGATGGCGTAGAACTGCTCGAGGCCGCGGCGGTCGTCGCTGAAGAACTCCGCGACGTTGAGGAGCACCGCGCGGAAGTCGAGCGCCGCCATGGGCCCGTGGTCACCCGGGGTCTGACGGTGCGTGTCGGCGATGGCGTCGGCGATCACCGAGAGGGGCTCCGGCGCGAGCGCGTCGGGGCCCGTGGGCCTGCGGGTCATGTTCGCGAGCACGCGCGTGAGCACGCGATCGGCGTCGTAGCCCCGCGAGCGATCGAGGAAGCGCAGCGCGAGCGGCACCGTCCCCGTCTGCGGCTGCATCGCGGGCGCGAGCGTGTGGAGGAAGGGGTCGATGTCCTGATCGGCGCGCGCCACCTGGAGGAGCTCCGCCGCGGCGCTGAGCGTGGTGGCGAGGTTCGAGCCCGTGCGCGCGGGGTCGCCCACGGTGTTGCCCCCGAGGAGCCAGGTCATGAAGTTGCCCATCGTGACGCGCGCGTCGCGGTCGTTGTAGAGCGCGAGGCCGAGGTCGAGGGAGCTCGCGAACGCGGGGCCCCTCACGACGTTCTCGAGCCGCGTGGCGAGCCCTCCCTCGCGGCCGCGCGCCCACGCGTCGAGGTCGCCCGCGGCGCGGTGCGCGGCGAGGCGCTCGGCGGCCCAGTCGGTCAGCATGCGCGTGATCGGCGCCATCGCGCGGTTGTGGAACTGCGCGCCGGGGCCCGTGCCGTCGACCGTGAGGAGCTGATCGACGGTGGCCGAGCGGGCGGCGTTCCAGCTCTCGCGCTGCGGGGCGTTGCGGTCGATGAGCGGGTCCATCGCGTTGAACGCGTCGGCGAAGAGGTTGTAGACCGTCGCGTCGGTGGGCGTGGTGCCGTCGCTCCAGAGCGAGCGCGCGGTGCCGTCGCGGTACGAGGGCGCGGCGCTGAACGCGGGCGTGCCGTCGAGGGCCTTCGCGTTGGGGGTCACGAGCGCCCGGATGAGCGCCGCGGTCACGTCGACGCCCGTGCACGCGCGGCGCATCCCGGGGCGCGCGAGGTCGGGGCACACGGCGCCCGCGCCGGGGTCGATGCTGCGCAGCGCGAGCGTGAGGTCGCCGAGCGCCGGGAGGAGGTCGCCCGCCATGATCTCCCCGAGCATCTGCTCGTAGCGGTCGGCGCCGTCGGTGTAGCCGAAGTTGCGTCCCGTCGAGCAGGTCTCGCAGCGCGTCGCGGTCTGAAAGTCACCCGAGCGCGCGCTCATCCAGTGATGGTGAAACGCGTCGAAGAGGTCGACGAAGAGCCGCGCGCCCTTCGACGAGTCGATCACGCGCGGGGCCATCGTGGCGGGGTCGGCGCCGGGCGTGAGCCGCGGGTCGACGATGTCATGCGCGGGGTTCGCATCGACGTGGATGCGGTCGTGCTTGACGAAGGCCGCCGCGAGGGGCCGCACGGAGTCATAGAAGCAGTACGACTCCCACGCGAAGAGGGTGGCGCGGTGGTAGTTGCGCACCACGTACTCGGGGTGCGCCGCGGGGTCGATCCCGTCGGAGTTGCGCACCATCACCGGGTCCATGAGGTCGCGGAGAAAGCCGTTGGGGTTCGGGTTGAACACCAGCCGCGCGACGGCGTAGGGCGAGGGCTCGGAGCCGAACCCCTGGATCTGCGACTGGCTCTGCACGAGGCCGTCGAGCGTCGAGTCGAGGCTGATGCCGAAGCGCCGCACGATGTCGGTGATCGTCCCCGCGAGGCCCGGGATCGAGAGCGGGAGGATGCCTCTGCGTCCGCCCACGACGGTGCGGAGGTAGAACACCGCCGAGTCGGGGACCTCGACGAGGCCGCACGCGGGGATGTCCGTCGCGCCCGGTACGCCGATGGACTGCTCGCCGAGGAGGGGCACGTTGAAGCGCACGCGCACGGCCGCGTGGTTCTTGTTGCACATGCGCGCGCCGGTGAGGTCGTCGACGAGGTGAAAGAGCCGCCCCTGCGTGCTGCGGTTGTCGGCGGCGGTGCCCGGCGACTGCCACGCCTGCGTGTCGGGCGCGGCGCGGTCGACGTCGCGGCTGAGCGTGCGTACGACGTGCTGGTTCCACGCGGGAAAGCCCCCGACGCTCCCGCTCCCGGCCCAGTCGGGCTCGATGCGGTCGCGGTGGGTCATGTACCCGCGGAACGAGTTCTGGAGGTTCTGCGAGGGCAGCGTGCCCGCGCACGACGTCTCCCAGAGGCCCGACGAGGGCAGCGGGGTGTTGCTCGTCGCGACGGCGTCGAGCACGTCTTCGAGCAACCCCGGCTCTTCGGCGATGCGCCGCACGACGGACATCACGTCGTCCCAGATCACCGAGCGCGGATCCATCGTGACCGTGGGGTAGCGGTCGGAGATGGCCTTCACCTGGAGCAGCGCGCCCATCACCCGCGCCAGCTTCGCCTCGTTCTGCCCCGCCATGAGCTGACGGGTCATCGCGAGGATCGCCGGCGCGTCCTTGTGCGTGAGGAACACCCCGAGCCCGTGCACGAGGTCGACGAGGGGCGACCCCTGCGCCGTGAACTGCCTGTATTGCAGGGCTCCGCTGGAGTACATCCGCGACGCCATCGCGCGGTCGCCGAAGAGCCCCTGCGCGCCGTGGAGGAGCTGGAGCGCGCGCGTGTCGGGCCCCGCGAGCAGCGGCGGGAGCTGCCGTGACACCGCCGCGAGCATCGACGTGTCGAGGTTGACGTAGCGGTAGCGCAGCGCGCCGCCCGCGGTGATCGTGGCGCGCCCCGAGGCGTCGCGCGGGGTCTCCACGGCGCCGTGCGCGGGGAAGGGCGTCGGCGCGTTGCGGATGGGCTGCCGCTGCGCGTCGACGGGCACGCAGCGCACCGTGTCGACCACGCCGTTGCCGTCGGTGTCGACGAAGGGCGCGGCGACGGGGCCGTCGAGCTGCGCGAAGCCACACGCGTTGCGCCGCACGACTTCGAAGGGCTGCCCCGTGGCGAGCGCGTCGTCGCTGCGGAGCATGAGCGAGAGCACCGCGTCGAGGGTGGTGCCCGCGGTGGCCTCTTGCATCGTGGCGGGGCGCGCGTCGGCGAACTCGCCGCGGAGCATCGCGAGCGTCACGTTGAACTGCGCGTTCGCCGTGCCCGCGGGCGCCACCAGCGTCGCGTCGCGGAACATCCGGAAGGTCGTGTCGAGGAGGTCGTCGACGTGGTCGTACGCGAGCACCGGACGCAAGAGCCCGAAGGACACGCGCGCGGGCCGATAGCCCTGCCGCAGCGACATGCGCTCGAGCGCGAGGAGCGCGTCCTGATCGCCGGCCATGCGGTTCACGATCGACGAGACGGCGCGCGTGGTCTGCGGCAGCAGGTCTTCGGCCACGGTCACGCCGCCGTCGGCGGTGATGACCTGCGGGCGTCGCATCGCGTCGACGCGGCCCGAGCCGTCGGCGCCGTAGAGCGGCAGGAGGTTCACGAGCAGCCGGTCGAGGGGCGTGTACGTGTCGCGCGGCATCGCGGCGTCGAGGCTCGCGACCACGTCCGCGCGCATCCGGGCGAGGGCCACGGTCTTCGCGCCGACGCCTTGCGGGGCGGGCGCGGCGGCCGAGAGGCCCTGCGTACACGGGGCGCGGCCGCGTTCGAACGTGACGTCGCGCGGGGTCTCGCCCGTGTGCAGGCGCTCGCACATCACGTTGAAGACCTCGTTGCCCACGGTGCCGATCGGGGCCGCGCTGCGCGTGGTGTCGAAGTCGGGGGCGCACGACGCGAACAGGCCCGCGACGGTCACTCCCCCCACGAAGACGTACCGCGTACGCCTCGGTTGGCTCTCCATCCTGGGTGCTCTCCTCGCGCGGAACCTACCGCGTTCGCAGCGCCATTGGAACCGCGCGCGACCCCCTCGCGCGGTGCCCCCGCGACGGGCGCTCGAAGTGGTGTACCTTCGCCTCGTGCCGACGGACACGCTCGACAAGCTGCGCGCGCTCGCCCTCGACGGCCTCACGCCGTCGGTCGTCGCGCCCTTCGTTCGAACGCGCCGCAAGGTCCGCGACGACGGCCTCGCGCCCGCCGATCCCGCCGACGTCACGCCCCTCGAGCGCGAGCCCATCACCGCGGCGCTCCGCGACGGCGCCGAGCTCGAGTGGCGCCGCGCGACGCGGCCGTGGACGCCCTCCATCGAGCGCCTCGTCGCGCAGGGCGTCGTCTCCGTGGTCGTGCGCGGCTGCGACGTCGACGCGGTGATGCGCAACGGGACGCAGCGCGTGAGGGGCCTCGCGCGCCCGTGGGTGGCCGTGGCCGTGGCGATGCTCACGGGGCGCGAGCTCCCCGCGGTGCGCGCGGCGATGCGGCGCGGCGTGAACCTGTTCGTCCCCGAACGATCTTGAACGGCCCACTTCTCACCCACGCAGATCACCGATGACGAAGCACGAACCCGTACTGGTCGCCGCGGCGCAGATGACCTCGCGCGACGACGTGGGCGCCAACCTCGAGCGCGCCGGCGCCCTCGTCGAGCGCGCGGTCGCGCGCGGCGCGCGCCTCGTGGTGCTCCCCGAGAACGTGGCCTTCATGGGCCCTGAAGAGTCGAAGCGCGCGATCGCGGAGCGCTTCGATCCGGGGCGCGAACCCGACGGCCCCATCGGACGCTTCGCGCGTGACCTCTCGCGCTCCACGGGCGCCACGGTCGTGTGGGGCGGCGTCCCCGAGCGCGCCGACGGCGAGCGGGTGTTCAACGCGTCGGTGTGCGTCGACGCGTCGGGCGCCTTCACCGCGCGCTATCGCAAGGTGCACCTCTTCGACGTGGCCCTCAGCGACGGGACGGTGCTCACCGAGTCGCGCTCCGTGGCCCCCGGGGCCGACCCCGTGGCCGTCGACACGCCCGCGGGGCGTGTGGGAATGACCATCTGCTACGACGTGCGCTTCCCCGAGCTCTACCGCAAGCTCGTGGACCTGGGCGCGACGGTGCTCACGGTGCCCGCGGCCTTCACGGTGACCACGGGGCGCGACCACTGGCACGTGCTGCTCCGCGCCCGCGCGATCGAGTCGCAGTGCCACGTCATCGCCGCCGCGCAGTGGGGATCACACGGCGGAGGCCGCACCACCTACGGCCACGCGCTCGTCATCGACCCCTGGGGGACGGTGCTCGCCGACTGCGGCGACGGAGAGGGGCTCGCGATGGCCGAGCTCCGCCCCGACCGCACCGCGTCGATCCGCGCGACGCTCCCCTCGCTCGCGCACAGGCGGCTCTGAGGTCCCATGGAACCGACCGCGCCCGAGACCACCGCGCCCGAGACCACCGCGCCCGAGACCACCGCGTCTGAGAGCACCGCGCCCGAGAGCACCGCACCGCCGATGAGCGACGCCGCCCGCGCGAAGCTCGCGCAGTACGAGACCTTCGAACGCACGCTCGACGGCGCGCTCGGAGACTATCTCCGCACGTTCCCGACGTACGTGAAGGGCTTCGTGGGGCTCGTGTGCGTGGGCCTGGCGTTCTTCGTCTTCGGCGTGCTCGCGGGCGTGTGGGCGTCGGCCTGCGCGACGATGGTGGCCGTCGGCGGCTACTTCATGCTCAAGGCGCGCATCTGGGAGATCGAGGTCGAGCTCGCCCTCGTGCGCGAAGAGCTCGCTCGCATGCGCGGCGAGGTCGTGACGAAGCGGCCACGTCCGTCGTGACGCGGCGCGCGCGCACGGCCCTCGCGCTCTCTGCGGCGCTCGCCGCCGACGTCGCCCGCGCCGATCCGCGCGCCGAGCTCCTCGACCGCGACGCGGCGCACGCGGAGCTCTGGTGGGTGAGCTTCACGGGCGTCTACACCGCCGCCGCGCTCGTGCAGACGGGGCTCGCGCTCGGCGCCACCAACGCCGACGACCGCGTCGATCAGATCGTGGGCGCAGCCTCCGCGTGGCTCGGCGTCGGGAGTCAGCTCGTGCTCTCTCCGATCCCCGAGGTGTGGCGCGCGTCGACCTACGCCCGTCGCACCGGGAGGCTCGACGAGGCGCTCTCTCGCGCGCTGCGGGCCGAGTCCGAGGCGCGCGCCTGGTACAACCACGCGGCCTGCACCGCCGTCGCGATCGCCGCGGGCGCGACCCTCTGGCTCGGCTTCGATCACGTCGAGACGGCGATCCTCAACGCGGCGTCGAACCTCGTGATCGGCGAGCTCAACCTCTTCACGCAGCCCGCACGCGTGCTTCGAAACGCGCAGCGCGGCGGCGTCGCGTGGCGCCTCGCGCCGATGACCAACGGCGTCTCGTGGGTCGCGGTCTGGTAGTCACCACGCGACGGGCATCGGCGCGCTGCGGTACATCGGACGCGTGTAGCCCTCGTCGGCCGCGCGGCAGTCACCGGGAACGAACCCGAGCGCGCCGTCGGCCGCGCGACCCCAGCACCACAGGGCGCCGGCGTCGGTGCGAGCGCACGAGTGCTGCGCGCCGAGCGAGAGCTGCGTGATCTCTCCGTGTCCCGAGAGAACCGCGACGGGCCCGCTCGCGGCGCTCGTGGCGACGCCGCTCACCTGTCCGAAGCCGTTGTCGCCCCAGCAGAACACGCGCCCGCCCGAGACCGCGGCGCACGCGTGAGACGCGCCCGCCGCGAGCGCGCGCACGGTCACCCCCGCGGGGAGCTCGATCGCCGTCGGAACCGTCACGGCGAAGCCCGACGCGCTCACCTGCCTCCGGTCGTTGCGGCCCCAGCAGAGCACGCCCGACGACGAGGCCGCGCAGGCGTGGCCCCAGCCCGTCACCGCTGCGAAATAGCCCCCCGCGACGGGCGGCAGGGTCACGGGCGAGGGCCACGCGACGGAGCCCGAACCCGCGGTGCCGAGGGGCGCGTCGGCGCTCCCTTCGCCCCAGCACGAGACGCCGCCGTCGGTCGTCGCACACACGGCGCTGCGCGAGGTCGCCACGGAGGTCACCGGGCGAAACGGCGTCGTGCCATCGGCGGCGCGAACGATCATCGCCGCGTTCACGCCTTCGGTCGCGACCACGCCGAGGGGACGCTCCGCGGTGCTCTCTCCCCAGCAGTACGGGCCCGCGGTGGTGAGCGCGCACGCGCGTCGATACCCCGCGCTCACCGAGGTCGCGTTGCCGAGGCTCGCGCCTGTCGTGTACTGCACGTCGGCGGACGTCGTCCGCACCATGTCGAGGGCGCCCGAGCCGAGCGCGCCGCTCTCGTTGTAGCCCCAGCAGCGCACCGTCATGCCGGTCGTGACCGCGCACGAGAAGGCCCACCCCGCCGCCACCGCGCTCGCCGCGAGCGACGGGATCGCGTAGCTGAAATCCGCGCGTTCGAACTCCTGCTGCTCGGCGTAATCGAACCACGCGCGCGACGGCGGATCCTGTCCGAGCGCCCCGAGCGCGCCGTAGCCTGCGCAGCGGACCGCGCCCGCCTGCACGACGCAGCTGTGGCGGTCTCCCGCGGCGACGTGCGTCACGCCCGATGCGAGCGAGAGCCTCGGCGCAGAGGCCGCGTCGGCGGGGCCGAGCTGGCCGTCGTCCATGCGTCCGAAGCACCAGAGGCGACCCTCGTGATCGATGACGCAGGTGTGACTCTCACCCGCCGCGACGGCCACCGCGCGCACGAGTCCGGCGCCCGTGCCGAAGCCTCTCACGGCCTGCGGCGTGCGCTGGAGCCACTGCGTCGCGCGGTCGCCCGGCGGCGGCGCGCCGAGCTGTCCGTAGGTGTCGTCGCCCCAGCAGTAGAGCTCGCCGCTCGCGGTGATGGCGCAGGTGTGACGCTGTCCCGCGGAGACCTGCGTGGCGTTCGTGACGCTCGCGAGGACGGGCGTGGGCGAGTCGGTCGTGGCGCCGTTGCCGAGCTGTCCGCGGTTGTTGGCGCCCCAGCATCGCACGCTCGATCCGACGACGGCGCACGCGTGGTAGTAGCCCGCGGAGACGCTCACCGCGGAGCCTCCGACGTCGACGCGCACGGCCGTCGAGCACACGCTGCTCGGGCTCACGGGGCACGCGGGGCCGATCTGCCCGACGTTGTTTCCGCCCCAGCAGTAGACGCTCGTGCCGACGATGGCGCAGCCGTGATCCGTACCGCACGAGAGGCTTCGCGGGGCGGGCCCCGCGTCGACGCCGAGCGGTGACGTCCTCGCGTCGCGGCCGTCGACGCACGACACGGAGGCGCCTCGAACGATGCACGCGAGGTCGCGCGTGACGCACGCCTCGGTGACATTGCTCGTCCACTCCGCGGGGAGCCTCGGGGAGCCGTCTCCCCAGCACTCCAGCGCGCCGCTCGTGTCGCGGGTGCAGGTCATCCGGTTCGACGCGGTGATCGTGGTGACGCGCGCGCTCGTGGCGCGACGCGCGCGCGTCGGCGCGGCGAAGCTCCGGTCGTGGGTGCCATCGAGCGCGTGGTCGTTGTTGCTGCCGAAGCAGAGCACCTCGCCCGCATCGTCGATCACGCAGGTGTGCCGTGACCCCGCGGCGATCACGGGCGCGCCTCCGTCGGGGATGAGCGCGTGACCGACGGGGCCCGGCGCGACGGCGCTCGCGTCCGCAGGTCGACACGACCCGGCATCGCTCGCCGCGGGCACGTCGGTGACGACGTCGGTGAGCGCCACGTCGGTCACGTCGGCCGCGCTCGCGTCGATCACGTCGCTCGCGGGCACGTCGGGCGTGGTCATGTCGACGGCGATCACGTCGCGTACGTCGGTCGCGTCGGTGACGTCGGTTGCGTCGGTCGCACTCACATCGGTCACATCCATCGCGTCGGTCGCGTCGATCGTGTCGCTTGCGACGATGTCGGGCATCGACCGGTCCGCGACGATCACGTCGGCGTCGGTCGTGTCGACGAACATGGTGTCCGTCATCACGGTGTCGCTCGCGGGCGTGTCGGGCGTTGCCGTGTCGGAGCTCACGCGATCCGCGCTCGCGTCGGCGCGTACCTTCGGCGCGGTGGGGAGCTCGATGCAGCCCATGAGCAGCGTGAGCGCGAGGGTCGTGCGTCGCATCAGAACGTCCCTCCGCACGCGATGCCGACGCCGCGCCCGCTCGGGCCGCACGAGAGCGTCGCGTGGGCCTGCTGCGCGCGCGCTTCAGGCCACGCGAGGAGCGCGATCCCCGCGGCGGCGAAGAGTCCGCCCGCGACGAAGCCCGTGAGCTCGACGGCGCGCCAGGTCTCTGCGCTCGACCCGAGCGACTCGCACTGCGACTGGCTCCCGTGGCCGCTCTGCGACGGCTCCCACGCGTAGCCGCCGCCCGTGGCGTAGCAGTTCGCGTCGGTGAAGTCCGTGACCGCGCCGCGACCCGCGAGGTACGCCCCGACGCCGAGCGCGAGGCCCGCCGCGCCGACGCCGAGCGCCGCGATTCCGAGGGGGCGCAGGCGCGACGGAGCCGCCCTTCGATCCTGTCCTCCCTCCGCTCCGCGCGGCGGAGGGAGCCGTCGGCCCTGCGAGCCCTCCGCGACCGAACGCTGCGGGTCTGGGACGCGGTCGAGCTCGATGTCGACCGACACCGGCGCCTCGACGCCGCCGCGGATCGCCACGGGACGCACGGTGGCGAGGTGTCCCGGCGCGCGAAGCTCGACCGAGAGCGAGCCCTCGGTGACGCGCAGCGGATGTTCGAGCGGCAGCGCGGCGCGGCGAACGCCCGCGATCCAGAGCTCGGCGCCGGGCGTCCCCGAGCGCACCACGAGGTTGCCCAGGTGCGTGCGGATCAGCGCGAGCGCGCCTTCGAGACCGCCCGCGGGCTCGCGACGGTTCGCGGTCACCCACGGGTCGCTCGACGCGAGCGCCTCGACGAGGTGGGGCTCCGCGTCGAGCCAGCGTCCGAGCGCGGCCTCGGCGAGGGCCACGCGCGCGAGGGCCCTCGTCGAACGGGTGCGCGCGTACACCTCGCGGAACACGTCGAGCGCCTCGGCGTCGCGACCCTGCGCGCGGAGGCTCTGCCCGACGGCCTCGCGCGGGTCATCGGGCGCGACCTGCGCGACGGCCGCGGCGCTCGCGAGGGTGATCGACGCGGCGAGCGAGGCAGCGACGAGGGAGACGTAGGGGCTGGGCATCGAAGGGCCTCTAGAGAATCGGGACGCCCGCGGTTCCACGGGTGACCTGCGGGGGCTGCGGCGTGATCGGCGGGGCGTTGAGAGACGGCGTGATGACGATCTGCGCGCGCGGCGTGTGTGCGTCGTCGCGGCCGTGCCGCGGCGATCTCGCGCGCGCTTCGGCGGCGCCTCCCGCGGCCTGCGGTGTGACATTGACCGTCACGGTCGTCGGATGATCCTCGGAGGCGTCGGGCGCCGCGGTGACCTGCGTGACGACCGCGCCCGCGTCGGTGCCTCCCGCGTGTGGGAGCGAGGCGTCGCGCGCGTCGAGGGCGGCGTGATCGTGTGGCGACGCGGTCTCGGCGGGGCCGCGGCGGAGGCCCGCGACGAGGGCGCCCGTGAGCGCGACCGCGACGAGCGCGGCGACGGCGACCGCGGGGCCGCGCGTCTTCGGCGGATCACTTCGACGAAACACCGGCGGCGCGCCCACGACGGTCTCGATGCGCGCGGTCTTCTTCGCGGCGGGCGGCTCGGCCTCGGGGGCGAGGGGCGTGTCGCGAAGGCCCGGCTCGTCGGGGGGCGCCTGCGCGGGCGGGGTCGACGGCGTGGTCCCGTCGCCGAACTCCGTCGACCAGCTCGTGCGGACCGCCGTGCTCGCGAAGGGGAGCAGCACCCGACCCAGGTCACGCACCGAGGGGAAGCGCTGCGCGGGGTCGACCGAGAGGGCGCGCGTCACGGCCGCTTCGAGCGCGTCGGGGACCGTCGGCACGAGCGATCGAAGCGGCGGCGGCGCGCCCGCGGCGACGCGCGAGAGCACCGCGAGGAGCGTCTCGCCGTCGAAGGGAAGCGCGCCCGAGAGCGCCTCGTGGAGGATCACCCCGAGCGCCCACTGATCCGCCCGCGCGTCGACCGAGCGCGACCGCTGGATCTGCTCGGGCGACATGTAATAGGGCGTCCCCAGGATGGAGTTGGTGCGCGTGATGGCGGGCGAGGCCTTGTCCTCGGCGACGCGCGCGATGCCGAAATCGAGGAGCTTGGGGTGGATCACCCCGGGCCTCGGCACCGTGAGAAAGAGGTTCTCGGGCTTGAGGTCCCTGTGCACGATCCCCGCGTCGTGGACCTTCGCCACCGCGGAGATCACGGGCACCATGATGTTCGCGACGTCGCGCGGCGAGAGGCGCCCCTCGCGAGAGATCCGCGCGGCCAGCGTCTCGCCTTCGAGGTACTCCATCGCGAGAAAGGGCGTCCCCGCGTGCACGCCCACGTCGAACACGTCGACGATGTGCGGGTGCGTGAGCCGCGCCGCCGTCTGCGCCTCTCGCACGAAGCGCGTCAGCGTCTCGACGGGGAACACCGTCTGCGCGCGCAGCACCTTGAGCGCCACGCGCTTGCCGAGCGGCGTGCGAACGGCCTCGTACACCATGCCGAACGCGCCCTGCCCGAGCTTGCGCACGATCTCGTACGGGCCGAAGACCGCGCCCGCGGGGAGGGCCTCCCGGTCATCGTCCGCATCGGTGCCCGCCAGCGTGCTCATCGCCTCCGCGCCGCGACCTTACCAAATGTCCGCGCGCATCGAGAACGTTCCGACGCGTTGATTGAAGCGCTAGCGCGCGCTCTGTGCGTCGCCCTCGACGCTCGCCGGAGGAGCGCTGTGCGCCGCCGCGCGACGGTCGCTCCACTCGTCCCAGACCCAGCCCACGAAGGCGCCGATGACCACGGCCGCGACGACGAGCGCGATCTGCACCCGAGGCTTTGGTGCGGGCGCCTGACGCCAGTTCCGCCGCTGCACGCGACGCGCGAGGAGGAGCGCCGTGGGGCTCGCCTCGGGCACGTCGAGCATCGCCGCGAGGGCCGTGATCGACATCTTGTCGGCGCGGCGCGCGTCGTCACCCTCGACGCCCGACTCCTTGAGCGCGATCGCGTAGAGGAGCTGATGCGTCGCGGGGAGCACCGCCTCGCACGGCCGGAGCTGCTCGACCACCTTGCTCCACTGGCTCTGCCCGATCAGCGCGTCGAGCGCGTGCATCGGCGGAATCTGCGTGCGGACCGACTGCACCTCGACCACGTCGACGAGGCCCTGCACACCCGCGCCCGCCCCCTGCGGTGACACCCTCGCGACACCCGAAGGGCGGTCGTCCTCGTGCAGCCTGATGGGCTCCGGTTCGGCCATGATGGAAAGCACGCTACCACCGGCCCGCGCGCCGCCGAAGCACGAAAATGCCTTTGCTTCACGGCGTTGCATCCGTGCGATCTTCGCGGCGTGCGACGACGGAGGCGAGCGCAGGGCCCCACGGCACCGTCCCCTGGCGACACGGCGGAGGCGACGGAATCACCGCGCCGTCCTCGCTGGATGGCCTTCGCGCTGCTCGCGCTCCTGAGCGTCATCCCGTGGCTCGGCGCCGTGTCTCCCGCGCTCGTCGTCGACGACGCGTCCTTTCCGCCGGAGCCCTCGCGCACGCTCACCCTCGCGACCCTCGCGGGCTACTTTCGCGAAGACGCCTGGGCCGCGGTGCGCGTGAGCACCGGCGCCTACCGTCCGCTCGCGCTGTCACTCACGCGCGTCGAGTCGCTCCTCTGGGAGACCGACCCTCGCGGCTATCACCTCTCGTGCGTGCTGACGCACGTCGCGGTCACCCTCGCCGTCTTCGCGCTGCTCTCCACCGTGCTGCGCGCCGTGAAGCGCCCCGACGAAGACGATCGCGCCGCCGACCTCGCCGCGTGGATGTCCGCGCTGATCTTCGGCGTCCACCCCATTCACACCGAGGCCGTCGACTCGATCTTCAACCGCTCCGAGGTGCTCGCCACGCTCGGCGTCACGCTCGCGCTCCTGGTCGTCGCGCGCCTCGCAGAGAGCCGCCCCCGCGTGGCGTGGAGCCTCACCGCCGCGCTCTACCTCCTCTCGCTCCTCTCGAAGGAGAGCGCCGCCACGCTCCCCGCGCTCGCGGCCGTGCTCCTTCTACTTCTTCGAAAGCCCACGGACCTCCGCGCGGCGGCGCGCGTGGTCGCGCCCGCCGTCACGCTCGCGGCGCCCCTCGCGCTCTACCTCGTGATGCGCTCGCGCGCGCTCGAACACCTCACCTTCGACACCACGCAGGGACGCGGGCTCGCCGCGCCGACCGCGTGGCCCGAGCGCCTCGCCTCGACGGTGACCGCGCTCCGGGAGTTCTGGCGCATGCTCGTGTGGCCGCTCCCGCTGCGCGCCTCGTACGACGACTTCACGTCGCGCGGCGTGGCCCTCGCGATGGTCTTTCACGTCGCGCTCCTCGGCGCGTCGATCGCGCTTCGCAGAAGGGCCCCCGCGCTGCTGGCGGGCGTGGCGATGGTGTACCTCGCGCTGCTCCCGGTGACGCGCATCGTGTCGCACCTCGGCGTCGTGGTGACCGTCGCCGAGCGCTACGTGTACCTCCCGTCGGTGGGCTTCGCGCTGGCCCTCGGCGCGCTCCTCCTCGCGGTGTCGCGCCGCGGCGTCGAGGTGACGCTCGTCGCGGGCGCCGCGCTCTACCTCGCGCTCGCGCCGATGACCTGGCTCCGCAACGACGACTGGCGCTCCGACCTCGCGCTCTGGGAGTCCGAGACCGCCGCCGCGCCCGAGAACCCCGACGCGTGGAAGTGGCTCACCGCCGCGTACATGAACGCGAACCGCTGGGACGACGTCGTCCGCGTCTGCGACGAGCGCGAGCGTCAGGGCGTGCGGCACGCGCCGCTGCTGGTTCACTGCGCCTTCGCGTACGACAACCGCGGCCGACCCGCCGACGCCGAGCGCGCGATCACCACGGCGGCCACGCTCGAAGCGTCGCCGGTGATCCTCACGACGCTCGCGCGGCGGCAGGTGAGGGCGGGGCGTCTCGACGACGCGCGGGCCACGTACGAGCGCGCGCTCGCGGCGGAGGTCGACCCCGTGCGCAGAGACACGACGCGCGGAGAGATGCTGCTTCGGACGTATCCTGACCGCGCCGCGGAGGCCGAGGCGGCCTACGCGCGGGCGCTCTCGGTGGAGCCGCGCTACGAGGCCGCGAGGGTGGGCCTGGAGCGCGCGCGACGGGCGAGGGGAGCGCGGTAGGGCGTCAGCCGCGGAAGATCGAGCGGCGCTGACGGAGCGCGCGGTCGAGCGTGTCCTGGATGGTCGTGCGGAGCTTCTCGTTGAGGCGCCCCACGAGCACCTCGTCGTCGGCCGCGTCGGGGCCGTACGAGTCCATGGGCATCGGGTCGCAGAAGATGATCCGCCACTTCGAGGGGAGCGGCAGCGCGCCCGCCGCGCCGAGGAGCGGAAAGGTCGGCGTGATGGGCACGTACGGCACGCTCAGGAGCCGCGCGAAGAAGTTGCTCGGACCGAGGAGGGGATGGGTCTCCTCCGCGCCCACGATCGCCACGGGGACGATGGGCGTGCGCGTGCGGATCGCGAGCTTGATGTGCCCGCCGCGACCGAAGCGCTGGAGCTTGTACCGGTCGCGGTAGAGCTTTGCGATGCCCTTCACGCCCTCGGGGAACATCGCCACGCACGACTCGTTTCGCAGGAGCCGCTCGGCGTTCTCCTGGCACGCGCGCACGGCGCCGAGGCGCGTGAGCCACGCGCCCATGAAGGGCAGGTGCGAGACGAAATCCTCCGCGAGCCAGCGGAGCTGACGGCCCGTGGGGTGCTCCTTGCGCATCGCGGCGGCGAGCATGATCCCGTCGTAGGGGATCGCGCCGGAGTGGTTGGCGACGAGCGCCACGCGGCCCTCCGCGGGCACGGCGTCGATGCCCTCGACGTCGATGCGCCACCAGCGATCGTAGAGGAAATCGAAGAGGGGTCGCAGGCGCGCGTCGTAGCTCGGGTCGTAGCCGAACGCGTCGACCTCCTCGGCGCGGTCGCGCATCGCGACGCGGCCCCATCGACGGAGGTAGAAGTCGCTCGCGAGCAGCTCCTTGTTCACGTCGAACGCGCCGGCCTCGTCGCGCTCCGTCGTGTCGGCGCGCGGCACGGTCGCGCCCGCGGCCGCTGCGCGCAGCTTGTCGGTGACGCGCTCGAGGAGCGGCTGGGCCTGATCCTTCGAGGCTTCGAGCAGCGTGTCGAGGCGCGCCTCGAGCTCTCGGATCGTGCGCTCCAGGTCTTCGGGTGAAGCGTCGGCGCCGTGCGCGACGACCGACGAGCGCTCATCGACGGCGACCTCGGGCGGCAGATCGGCGCCTCCGACGGGCTCCTCCGAAGGCTCTTCTGCCACGGCGTTCGCGTCGGTCACCGTCGCCGTCGCGGCGGCGCTCGCTGCCTCCTGCTGCGGCGCTTGCACGAGCGCCTCGTCGTCGAGCTCGACCTCGGGCGCCGCCTCGGCCGTCGCGGAGATCACCACCTCCGACGCGCCGTCGCCCTCGGAGATCACCACCTCGGGCGGCGCCTCGGGCTCGGCCGAGATGCGCACCGCGAAGTCGATCTCGGTCTCCCCCTCGGGCTGTTCGATCACGGGGAGCTTCGCGGGCGGAGGCGCGATCACCTCGGAGACCGCGGCGTCTGCGGGCGGGGCCTTGGAGCGTCGCGGGGCCTTGGGCGGCGTCGAGGCGCGAGGCTTCGGCGCCGTGGAGGCGCGGGGTTTCGGGGGCGCCGACGCGCGGGGCTTCGGAGCGCCCGACGGACGCTTCGGGGCGCCGGACTTCGCCTTCGCATCGGCGGCGGGCTCTTCAGGGGCGCCGTCCGAGAAGGGGTCGTCGCCGAGGACTCGTCTGGCCATTGGGAGTCTACCGTTTCTCTTCCAGATCAGAGTGGGGCCGAGGTGCGGAGCAGGTGCGCGTCGCGGAGGCTCTGCGCGCCCGCGTGATCGAGCACGGCCTCGCGGGTCGTGAAGGCCGGGCGCCACCGCAGCTCGCGCGCGGCGAGCTCGATGTCGGCCACGCAGACCCACCGCAGATAATCGAGGAACATCCACGGCGCCTCGCTGAGCTGCGCGGCCCACAGCGCGCGCGCGAGCGGATAGGCCACCGGGTGCGCCACGGGGAGCCCCATGCGGCCCGCGAGCTTGATCACCGTCGAGAGCGGCAGCACGCCCTCGCTCGCGATGTTGAACACGCCCGGCGCGTCGCGCATCACCGCGAGCTTGAAGGCCGCGAGCGCGTCGACCTCGTGCGTGAACTGCATCAGCGGATCGAAGCCGAGGAGCGTCGGCACGAGCCTCCGCCCGAGGTAGTGCGTGAGGTAGTTGTCGACCGTGGGCCCGAGGATGGGGGCCACGCGCAGCACGCTCACCACCGTTGCCGGCATCTGCTTCGCGAAGCGTGCGACGACCTGCTCGGCCTCGATCTTGTCGCGGAGAAAGCGGCTGTCGGGGTGACCCTTCAGCGGCTGCGACTCGGTGATGTAGTTCGGGTTCGAGGGCTCCGCGCCGTAGAGGATCGTCTGCGACCAGAGGATGAACTTGCGCACGGGCCGCTCGCGGCAGGCGTTGAGCACGTGCATGGTGCCCACGCTCTCGAGCTCGTGCGCCCACGCGCTCGCGTGCGTCGGCGACGAGAGGAACGCGAGGTGGAGGAAGGTATCCACGTCCTCGGCGGCGAGGATCTCGGCGATGCGCGCGTCGACGGAGGGCTGCGTGAGGTCGACCTTGTAGAAGCGCGTCTTGCGGCCGCCCGTGGGCGGGCACTTCACGTCGAACGCGAGGATGCGCCCCACGCGGTCGTCGTCTTCGAGGAGGCCGATGAGGTTCCTCCCGAGAAAGGCGTCGGCGCCGGTGAGGGCCACCGTTCGCTTCGCGCGGGCGCCGCGCGCCACTCGCATCGTCTCGTTGCGTCCGTCGGTCATTGGGTGCGTCTCGGGTCCCCGATTGCGCGCCCCGTGAGAGTCGGTGCTCCCCCGACGGCGCAGGATCGTTGTGATGCCGCGCCGATGCGCCCGACGCGGCCGTAACGGGGCGCCGACGCTATCACAGTTCTCTCGCCCGGTGACGCAGCGCGTTCAACCGCGCGAAAGCCCTTGAATTGTGTATGATTCCGTCGGTCAACCCGTCGTGACGCCCCCCGCGCTCCGCCCCCTCTCGCGGCTCCTCGTCTTCGCGCTCGCCGTCGCGTGCAGCGCGCCCGCCGACGCGCTCGACGCGGGCGACGACGCCCCCGACGCGCCCTTCGACCCTTGCGGCAGGCCCTGTCCCTCGGGGCAGGTGTGCCGCTCGCTCCGCTGCGTCCCCATCGGCGACGCGGGGAGCAGCGACGTCGTCGACGCATCGCGGATCGACGTGATCGAGACCTTCGACGGCCCGTCGGTCGCGTGCTGCCCCATCGACCGCTTCACCACCTGTGGCTGCGTGCGCGTCGGCGGAACGATGCAGACCGGGCGCGCGTGCAGAACCGTCTGCGGCGAGGGATTCCCCGAGTTCTGGCGGCAGAGCAGAGACCTCAACGGCTGCCCCGTGTGGCTCTCGTCGGGCATCGCGTGCCGCGACGCGGGAGACGACGACGGTGCGCTCGACGCGGAAGAAGCGGGCTCCTCCGGGGCGACGAGCGATCTGGGGCTGATGCAGTGACGGCGTTGACGAGACGTTGACCCGCTGGTTTCCGCGGGAATAGATTCCGCGGCTCCCTCTCGATGAGACCCTCGAAGCTCCTCTGGGCGATCCCCTCGGCGACCTTTCACGCGAGCCGCAACCTCGTGTTTCGCCGCGCCCCTCGCGTCGCGAGCGCGCTCCTCCGACTCGGCAACGTGTCGGGCCGCGGCGGCGCGCACGAGGGCCCGCGCGCCGTCGACTACTTCCGCGGCGTGGTCTCGGACTACGAGCAGATCGCGGTGCACACGGGCGTCGTGAGCGACGCGAAGGAGCTCTTCCGCAACCGCAAGGTGCTCGAGCTCGGCCCCGGCGACACGCGCGCCGTGGCCCTCATGGCGAAGCTCCGCGGCGCGCGTCAGGTCGACGGCCTCGACGCCTTCGACATCACCTCCCGCGACGAGCGCTACCTCCGCGGCATCTACGAGCCCCTCATGGAGCGCGACGGCGAGACCGGCGGCTTCCCCCGCGCGAAGGAGCTGCTCCGCGACACGCGCATGCTCCACGACCGCGATCGCCTGCGCGCCTCCGACGCGCGCTACGACCTCGTGATCTCGCGCGCCGTGCTCGAACACGTCACCGACCTCGACGGGCTCTTCGAAGACCTCGCGAGGGTCACCACGCCCGACGCCGTGCAGATCCACAAGGTCGACCTCCGCTGCCACGGCAACAAGTTCGACCACGAGCTCGACTTCCTGATGTTCCCCGAGCCGGTGTACCGCGCGATGGCGTCGCACACGGGGATGCCCAACCGCGTGCGCGTCCCCGGTTACCTCGACCTCGGCGCGCGCCACGGCTTCGCCCTCGTGTACGCGGGCGCCACGCACCGCATCTCGGTGGCCGAGGTCTCCGCCGTGCGCGACCAGCTCGCGCCGCCGTACAAAGACATGCCCCTCCAGGCCCTCGCGGTGCTCGGCGTGTGGCTCGTGCTCGTGGGCAAGCAGCACCCCCTCGCGGCGAAGGCCCTCGCAGACCTCACGACCGAGGCGCTCCCCGTGGCGCCCGCCGAGATCCTCTCGCCCTTCTGAGCGCTACGCGGCGCCGACGTCGACGACCACCGGGCGGTGGTCCGACGCGTCGCTCTCGATCACATCGACCGCCGTCACCATGAGCCTCGGCGCCAGCGCGCGCGACGCCATCACGTAGTCGATGCGCGTGTCGAAGCGGCTCGTGACCGCGAGCCTCGCGGGCAGCGGCGCATCGGGCGACGGCGCTGCGTGAATCCGCACGAGGTCGACCCACCCGAGCGCATCGATCCGCTGCATGAGCGCCTCGGAGGGAGCCTCCCAGTCGTTGCGCCGTCGCACCTCGGCGATCGCCTCCCAGCGCGCGGGCTCGTAATCCGAAGCGCGGAGCGCGTTGAGATCACCGAGCACCAGGGCCGCCTCGCCGCGGAGCCCCAGCGCCTCGTGGAGCAGTTCGAACTGCCGCACGCGTCGGTGCTCGGAGATGTGGTCGAGGTGCGCGGCCGCGACGACGACCACGCCGTGCTCCGTGTCGATGCCCGCGATGGCCGCGCTCCGAAGCTCCCCCGGGCCCGCGTCGAGCTCGAGCGCGCCGCTCCACCGCGGACGCGCGCGAGTGAGGAGCACGTTGTCTGCCCACCACGCCGGGGCGCGCTGGACGTGCATCTTCAACGCCGCGGCGATGCGCTCGAGCGTCCCCTCGCGAGGGACCTCCTGGAGGGCGACGACGTCGCACGCGAGCTCGGAGAGCAGCGCCTCGATGCGCTCGCCGTTGCCTCGCCCGCGGCCGTCGACCCAGTCGTGGACGTTGAGCGTACAGAGGCGCATCACGCCGCTCGCGGGCGGTCGATGAACTCGCGGAACCACAGCTCCAGCATGAGCAGGGCCCACACCTGGTAGGTCTCGGGTGACGAGGTGTCGAGCGACGCGACGAGCTTCGAAACCTCTGTCGGATCGAGCATTCCACGCTCGCGCGCGGTCTTGTCGAGCAGCGTGTCGTGCACGACCTCGCGGAGGTCATTGCGCAGCCAGTGATCGAGCGGAATCCCGAAGCCCATCTTCGGCCGGTGCAGGATCTCCCACGGGAGTAGCTCCTTCGCGGCCCTTCGCAGGAGGTACTTTCCGCGAACGCGCATGAGGAGGTGCGAGGGGAGCTTCGCCGCGAACTCCATCACGGCCGTGTCGAGGAGCGGGCAGCGGACCTCGAGCGCGTGCGCCATCGTCGCGATGTCGACCTTCGCGTTGATGTCGTCGGTCAGGTACGTCGCGATGTCGAGGTCGAGGAGCCGCGCCATCGCGTAGCGTCCATCACTCTCCGAGAGCACCTCGGCGAAGCGACGCTCGGCGCGGTCGCTCACGGCGCCCTTGAGCGCGGGGCCGCAGAGGGCGCCCTTTCGCTCCGGCGTGAACTGGCTGATGAGCCGCAGGTAGCGCGCGGCCTCGCCCGTGTGCATCGTCGCGGCGAAGCGCCCGAACGACGGATAGAACACGCGTCCGAAGCCCGTGAGCGCGCCCTGAAACGCGCCGCGAAGCCCCGCGGGGAGCGCGTCGTGGAGGTGCCCCCAGCGCGCGTTGTTGTAGCGGCGATAGCCTGCGAAGTTCTCGTCGCCCGCGTCGCCCGAGAGCGAGACCGTGACGTGCTCGCGGGTCATCTTCGCGAGGTACCACGTCGCGACGGAGCTCGAGTCCGAGAAGGGCTCGCCGTGGTGCCGCGTGATGTCGTGGACGACGGAGGCCATGTCGGCGGTGACCTCCATCTCGTGGTGCTCGGTGCCGTAGCGCTCGGCCACCATGCGCGCGTACTTCACCTCGCTGTACTCGGCCTGCTTGAAGCCGATCGAGAAGGTCTTCACGGGCCGCGTCGAGAGCCGCGCCATGAGCGCCACGATCGTCGACGAATCAACGCCGCCCGAGAGAAACGCGCCGAGCGGAACGTCGGCCACCATGCGCCGCTTCACGGCCCGCGTGAGGAGCTCGAGGAGCTCGCGCGTGAGCTCCTCTTCGGAGCCCGTCAGCGACGGATTGCGCGTGAGCTTCCAGTAGCGCACGGGCTCGTGCACGCGGCCCGGCGTGACGACGACGCGATGCGCCGCGCGGAGCTTGAAGACGTCTTTGTAGACCGTGTTCGGCGCGGCCGTGTAGCCGAGCGTGAGGTACTCGTCGACGCCCTGAAGGTCCACCGCCGGAGGCTCCCCGGGGAGTCCCGTCACGAGCGCGTGGACCTCGGAGGCGAACGCGATCCCCTCGCGCATCACCCTGTAATACAGGGGCTTCTTGCCCGACCGGTCGCGGGCCAGCACGAGCTTCTGCTGCACCGAGTCCCACACGGCGAGGGCGAACATCCCGTCGAGGCGCTCGACGAAGGCCTCTCCGTAGGTCTCGTAGAGGTGGACGACGACCTCGCTGTCGGAGCGCGAGCGAAAGGTGTGGCCCTTCGCGATGAGCTCCTCGCGCAGCGTTTCGAAGTTGTAGATCTCGCCGTTGACCACCACCCCGACGGTGCCGTCTTCGTTGAGGAGCGGCTGACGTCCGTCGGGCGAGAGGTCGATGATCGAGAGCCGGCGGTGACCGAGCACGCACGGTCCGCTCGCCCACGCGCCCTCGGCGTCGGGGCCGCGGTGCGCGATCGCGTCGTTCATGCGCCGCACGGCGTCTTCGCGCGGACGCGCCTCGGGGTCACTCGCCAGAAAGCCGCTGATTCCGCACATGACTAACGTGTTTCCTTCGAGAGGAGGCGCTCGTACACGGCCTCGGTGTTGCGCACCATGCGATCGAGCGCGAAGCGCCTCTCGGCGTGCGCACGACCTCGCGCCCCCATCGCGCGGCGCTCCGTGTCACCGAGTGAGAGCAGCCGTCCGATCGCGTCGGCCACATCGCCCGCCTCGGGAGACCTCGCGACGATCCCTTCGACGCCATCGGTGACCAGCGCGTCGGCGTTCGCCTCCGGCGTCACCACCGCAGGAACGCCGCACGCCATCGCCTCGACCACGGCGTTGGGCAGGCCCTCGTAGTGCGAGGGGAGCAGCACGCCGTCGCTCGCGCCGACGAGCGCCTCGATGCGCCCCACGTTGCCCACGAAGCGCACCATGTCACCAAGCCTCAACGCGTACGCGAGGGCCTTCACCGAGCGACCGTAGACGAGCAGCGAGTCGCGCCCCGCGAACACCACGCGGAGCCCCTCGGGGAGCGCACCACGGCTTCGAAGCGTCGCGAGCGCGCGCACCACGGCGCGCTGATTCTTCTCGGGCGAGATGCGCCCCGGCATCACCAGCAGCGGACCCTGCGCGCACCCGTACTCCGCGCGCACGGCGGTGCGACGCGCTTCATCGAGCGGCGCGAAGCGCGCGAGGTCCGCGCCGTTCTCGACGACCTCGACCGATGCCTCGGGGACACCGATCGCGACGAGCTCACGCCGGATGCCCACGGAGTTCACGACGGTGACGTCGCCGTAGCGGTGCGTGAGCCGCTCGCCCGCGCGCTCGCGCCAGGTGAGCTTCGGGCAGCGCACGGAGCCCACCACGCGCGGAACACCAACACCGCGCGCCACGACGCGACCGACGATGTTCTCGAGACCCTTCGAAGCGTGAACGATGTCGGGTTGCTGCGCGCGCAGCGCGAGGGCGAGCCGCGCGATGCCCCACGGCGTCGGAAAGAGCGCGTCGTCGAGGGAGGTCAGCGACGCCACGGGGAGCGCGTCGCCGAGCTGATTGACGGGGCTGCACACGATGAGCGACGGCGTGAAGCGCGCGCGGTCGAGGCCCTTGATGAGCTCCGCGAGCTGCCGCTCGGCCCCTCCCTGCTCCAGGGAGTTGATGAAATACGTCACCCTGACGGGACGCGACACGTCACGCTCCTCGTGGCCGCGGAGCCGAGGCGATCACTTCTTGAGCTTCAGCTTCATGAGGTCGCCGAGCGTGCCCATGCGCGGCGCGCCCGCGCCCGACTTGCTCTGGTAGCCCTCGAAGGCCGCGCGCTCCTCGTCGTCCTTGATGGCGCGGATCGAGAGGCGCAGGCGCCCTTCGCCCGTCTCGAGCACCTTGGCCGAGAGGTGCTGACCCTCGGAGAAGTGCTTGCGCACGTCGGCGCCGCGCGCCGTGCCGAGCTCCACGTTGGGGATGAGCCCGCGCCCCGCGCGACCGCGGGTCCCTTCGACCTGCACGAAGACGCCGTACTGTTCAATACGGTCGACGACGCACTTCACGATGGCGCCGGGCACCACCGACATGCTCTGCGCGGCGCTCCCCGCGGCGGCCCCTTCGGGCGCGGGGATGAGCGAGATCTTGCGCGCCGCGGCGTCCGACGACTTCACCACCACGAGCAGCGACTGACCGGGCGTGAGCACCTTCGACGGGTGCTCCACGCGACCGGGGAGCTCCGAGACGTGCAGAAGCCCCTCGACGCCCGCCGCGATGCGAACGAACGCGCCGAAATCCACCACGCGGGTGACGGTGCCCGAGAGCACGCGACCGGGCGGCGCGATGACGTCGAGCGCGGTCCACGGATCGGCCGCGAGGGCCTTGAGCGACAGGGTCACGCGGGTCTGCCCCTCGTGCTGTCGGATGTCCTTCACCTGCACCTCGATCACGTCGCCGGGCTTGACCACGTCACCCGGGCGAACGTGCGAGTCGTGCGACAGCTCGCTGGCAGGAACGAGCCCCTCGACGCCGCCGAGGTCGACGAAGGCGCCGAACTCGCGCACGCCCGAGACCGAGCCCTTCACCACCGTGCCCGGCGTGAGGGTCTTGAGAATGCGGTCCTGGGCCTCGCGCGCTTCGGCCTCGAGCACGGCGCGGCGCGACAGCACCACGCTCTTGCCGCCGTCGCGGATCTCGGTCACGCGGAAGCGCATCGAGCGCCCCACGAAGCTCGCCGTGTCGGCCACGTAGCGGTTGTCGAGCTGCGACACGGGGCAGAAGGCGCGCACGCCGCCTTCGAGCTCCACCTCGGCGCCGCCCTTGTTGATCGCGGCGACCTTGCCCTCGATGGCGATGCCCTCGTCGCGCGCGAGCTCGAGGGCCGCGGTGCTGCCGGCCTTGCCGAGCGAGCGACCGAGCTTCACCGAGCCCGAGCGCGCGTCGACCTCGACGACGTGCGCCGCGATCGTGTCGCCCACGCGTACGGTGAGCGCACCGCCCGCGCCCGCGAGCTCGATGGGGTCGATCCACGCCTGACGCTTCTCATCGAGGTCGACGAAGACCGCGTCGCGCGTGATCTGCACGACCACGGCCTCGACGCGCTCGCCCACGTGCCAGCCCTTGCTGCGACGCGCGGGAGTGGGCTTCTGCTGCTCGAACAACGCGGCGAAGCTGTCGCCGCCCTTGATGTCGGTGCTCATAGAGGGGGCGCGTTACTACCACAGATTCCGGTCGCGGCGGGCGTAGGCTTGAGGTCGTCTGCCAGTCCGCACTTGGCGGAGGCCTCTACCGCTGGTAGAGCTTCACCAACGTTCCTCTCATCGGAGGTCAATTTCACAATGCGCATCGCACTCCGCCTCGCGTCCGTCTCGTTCGCGCTCCTCGCCACCGCGTACCTCGGCGGCTGTGTGGTCCGCTCGCAGCCCGGCTACGTGCAGACGCAGCCGGTGTACGTGCAGCCCAGGCCCGTGTACGTGCAGCCCCGCCCGGTCTACGTGCAGACGCAGCCGGTCTACGTGGCCCCGCAGCCCACGACCGTCTACGTCCGCTGATTCCCCGCACCGCAGCGGGCGCTCAGAGATCCTGCTCGCCGAGCCACTGAGCCACCGGGTCGAAGACCATCCGGTGCGCGTCGTTTGAAATAAACAGATCCGCGTGCGCGATGTGCGTCGAGGCGTCACCGACCTCGATGACCCGTTTCGCGCGTGCGCTCGTGAGCCTGTGCGGCGCGCTCGCCGTCTCGGGCGGAACGATCCCGTCGCCCATCGCCACGACGCAGAGGAGGGGGTTGGTGAGCGAGGCCACGGCGTGGGTCACGTTCACGCCGCGGAGCGTGAGGTCGCGGTCGCGGATCCACTCGGCGATCTCGCGGTTCACTTGCGGAATGGGGTCTTCGACGGTCTGCACGAGCTCGTGGGCGCGCGAGATGTCGGTGATCCTGGGGTTGAGATACACCGACAGGATCGAGGGGACCTTCGCGAGCATGGGCAGCGCGTAGCGCGCCAGCGTGCGCGTCCCGCGGAAGGGCAGCGCGCCCGCGAGCGCAGGCGAGCGGAACGCGAGCGCGAGGAGGGGATGCACCTTCTCCCACCGCAGCGGACCGCCGAAGGAGACGAGCGACCCGAGGCGCGCGTCGCGGTTGATGCCCGCGTGACCGAACATCAGCGCGGCCCCGAGCGAGGCGCCGATCACGTCGACGGAGTTCGCGCCCGTGGCCGTGCGCGCGAGCACCTCGCTCACCGCGGCGTCGACGTCGACGAGGCTCAGCTCTTCGAGCCCGAAGCGCTTCTTTGAAGCCCCATCGGCGCGGCGTGAGCGACCCTGACCGCGGAGGTCGACGGACCACACTTCGAAGCCCCGCCACGCGAGGTGCGCCTCGATGGAGCGGCCGTTGGGGTGATAGCCGAAGATGAACGAGTTCATCCCGTAGCCCGGGACGATGAGCACCGGGCGCCGCGGCGCCGTTCCAGGGAGGAGCGCGTGCGTGGCCGAGGTGGTCCGGCGCATGGCCAGGATCCACCCGTCGGAGGTGCGCGCTTCGAAGCGGTCGATGGCGGGGCGCATCACTTCTTCATCATCGAGTCGCCGAGCTCACGAGCCCTGCGTGTGGCCGCTTCGACGGCGTTGATCAGCGTCGTGCGGAGGCCGCCCGCTTCGAGCGTGTGAAGGCCCGCGATGGCCGTTCCGCCCGGCGAGGTGACCTGGTCCTTGAGGCGCCCGGGGTGCTCCCCCGTCTGGAGCAGGAGCTGCGCGGAGCCGAGGACGGTCTGCGCCGCGAGCTCGAGGCCGATGTCGCGCGAGAGGCCCACCTTCACGCTCGCGTCGGCGAGCGCGTCGATGATGAGAAAGATGTACGCCGGACCCGACCCCGAGAGGCCCGTCACGGCGTCGAGGTGGTGCTCCTCGACGACGACCGTGCGACCCACCTGATCGAAGATCTCGCGCGCCACGGCGAGGTCGGTCTCCGTCGCGCTCGACCCCGCGGCGATGGCCGTCGCGCTCTGCCTGACGATGGCGCCCGTGTTGGGCATCGACCGCACCACGCGCTGACCGGGCGACAGGTGCGCCTCGATGGCCTGCGTGGGGATCCCCGCCGCCACGCTGATGACGAGCGCGTCGCTCGGCACCTCGCGCCCGCACTGATCGAGCACGGCGCGCATCACCTGGGGCTTCACGCAGAGCATCACGACGTCGGCGTCGCGCACGCACGACACGTTGTCGTGGGCCGCGCGCACGCCCCAGCGCTCGGCGTTGCGCTCGGTCTTCTCGTGGCGACGGTTCGAGATGGTGATGTCAGTCGCGGAGACCGAGCCCGACGCGAGCAGACCGCGGATCAGGGCCTCGGCCATGTTGCCCGCGCCGACGAATGCGAAGCGCTTACCTTTGAGCATCGCGCGCGAGGATACACGCTCGCGCGATGGGCGCGAGAGGCTCCGCGCGTCAGCGGGCCGCGGCGATCGCGGCGGCGGCGTCGGCGAGGCAGTCGGCGTCGAAGAGGATCGCGTCGCCGGTCTGTGAGATGCGCGTCGCGAAGGCCGTCGCGGCGGCGCCGCCCTCGTTCCACGCGTTCATCACGCAGGAGGTCGAGGTGCAGTGGTGCACGCGCGCGTGGTCGGCGTGGTCGCGCACCGGGGCGACGCCGTCGTCGACGAGGCCCACGGCGTGACCGAACTCGTGCACGAGGGTCATCTGCTCGACGATCGCAGGCGCATAGGCGCCGCCCGAGGCCGCGGTGCCGAGCACCACGGGCTTGAAGACCACGATGATCCCCGTACCGTCGAGGTGACCGCCGAGGAGGTCGGTGCGCCGCTGCCCCGACGCGTCGCGGAAGTAGCCGTTGAGCATCATCACGTAGAACGCCGCCGTGTCGCCCGTCGAGAGCGTCGTCCGGTTGCGCCGCGCGAGGGCCACGAGGTCCGCGAGGGTGTACTCCTCGGCGTCGGTGTCGATGCGCTGCATCTGCCCGAGCGTCGTGGGGATCGCGAGCGTCTTGCCCGAGCCTTCGAAGAGCCGCTGCGCGTTGGACCTGAAGATCCCCCAGAGGTCGCGAACGCCGGGCACGGAGCCCACGAAGGGCGCCGCGCCGGGCCCGTAGTCGACCTCGATCACCACCTGTCGCACCGAGCGACGCCAGAGCGTCTGCATGATCGACGTCTGCGCTGGCTGCGTCGTGGGGTCTGTCGATGAGATCGGGGAGCTGACCCCGACCACCTCGCCGCCGCATGAAATCAGCGCGGCCGCGAGCGCGACGAGGCGCGCCAGGGCCGCGAACGGGCCGAAGCCCTGCCTGGGTGCAAGCATTCGGGGAGCTCTCTCTCCGCCGCCGGGATTCGCGCCGAGGGCGCGTTGTTTCGTCCGGCTGACACCCGGTTCAACGGCTGTTTCGAAGGGAATTTCGAGCTCGGCCGCAGGGCTTTTTCTTCTTTCGTTCCGACCCTTCGGGGTAAGTCACTCCCGCCGCGCGCGGAGCGGGACTCCGTCGCGCGCCCAACACCTCCATGAAGCCGACCGCGAATCCCCCTCCGCCCACCGTGAACGCGAGCGAATCGCGCGCATCGCTCCTCGCGGGCGCCCGCACCGTCGTCGTCAAGATCGGCACCGGCGTGCTCACTTCGAAGTCCGGCGGCATCGACCGCGCGGTGCTCGACTCGATCGCTGACGAGATCGTCGCCCTCACCTCGGGCGAGCCCGCACGCCGCGTGCTCGTGGTGTCGTCGGGCGCCATCGCGCTCGGCGTCGAGCAGCTCGGCCTCGACTCGCGCCCCAAGCGAATGGACATGCTCCAGGCCTGCGCCGCCGCGGGGCAGGGGCACCTCATCCGTCTCTGGTCCGAGGCCTGCGCGCGCAGGGGAAGGGTCGTCGCGCAGGTGCTCCTCACGCACGCCGACCTCGCCGACCGCCAGCGGTACCTCAACGCCCGCGGCGCCCTCGACGCCCTCGTCTCGCGCGGCGCCGTGCCCGTCATCAACGAGAACGACACGGTGAGCGTCGACGAGATCGCCTTCGGCGACAACGACTCGCTCTCGGCCCAGGTCGCCAACCTCGTGAAGGCCGACCTGCTCGTGATGCTCTCCGTCGCGCCGGGGCTCCTCGATGACGAGGGCGGTCGCGTGCCCTTCGTGGGACCGGGAGACCGCAGCGTCGACCGCTTCATCCGCGCCGAGACCTCCGCGGGCGGCAAGGGGGGCATGGTCACCAAGGTCCGCGCCGCGCGGGCCGCCGCGGCCGCCGGAGCCACCGCCGTGATCGCGCCCGGTCGCGAGCCCGGCGTGCTCTCGTCGCTCTTCGCGGGCGCCGACGTCGGGACCCTCTTCGCGCCCGACCCCACGCCCCGCTCGTCACGCGCGCACTGGATCGCCCACACGCTCCGCGCGCGGGGCACGCTCGTCGTCGACGAGGGCGCGCGAAAGGCCATCACCGAAGGCAAGCGCAGCCTCCTGCCCTCGGGCGTGCGACTCGTGCGAGGGAGCTTCCGCCGCGGTGACCCCGTCGACATCGCCGACGGCAAGGGCGCGGTCTTCGCGCGGGGCCTCGCGACCTACGCCTCGGCCGAGCTGGAGAAGCTCCGCGGGCACAACACCCGCGAGATCACCGAGGTGCTCGGGTACAACCTCGGCGACGAGGCCGTGCACAAAGACCACCTCGTGCTCCTCGGCTGAGCGACGCCTCGAAGCGCCACGCGAGAAGCGCTGCGGCGCCCGTCGCGGTCGTGGTCTACACTGCGGCCCCATGTCATCGACCACGACGCTCGAATCGTTCGCGGTGCATCGCACCGTGGCACCCGGCGCGGAGCAGACCGAGTACGCGCTCCTCCGCGTGAAGGCCGCCGACGCGCCCACGGGGCCGCGCCCCTCGCTCTCCGTGGTGCTCGTGCTCGACACCTCGGGGTCGATGCAGGGCGAGCCCATCGCGCAGGTCATCCACTCGACGCGCAAGATCGCCGAGATGCTCGAGGAGCGCGACGCCCTCGGCGTGGTGGAGTTCTCGACGGGCGCGAAGACCGTCTCTCCGCTGCGTCGGCTGACCCCCGAGGCGCGCGCGTCGGTGCGCAACGAGGCCGCGGCCGCTCGCCGCGACGGGCAACACCAACATGTCCGGCGGCCTTCGGCCCACGCGGCCCTCGAGTTCCGCGCGCGAACGGACGACGAGCGCCAGGTGATGATCCTCCTCTCCGACGGACAGCCCAACGTCGGGGCCACCACGCCCAAGGCCCTCGCCGACGAGGTGCGACGCATCCGAGAGCGCGGCGTCGCGGTCTCGACCCTCGGCTACGGAGCCTCGCACAGCGACGACGTGATGATCGCGGTCTCCGACGCGGGCGGCGGTCGCTACGCCTTCGTCGCCGACACGAAGCTCGCCGCGGGGAGCTTCGCGCGAGCCCTCGGCGCGCAGCGCGACGTGGTGCTCGAACAGGTCGAGCTGCTCCTCGCGCCGACCGAGGGCGTCGAGATTCGCAAGGTCTTCGGCGAGCCCCGCACGACCTTCGGCGCGGGCGGCCTCAAGGTCTCGCTCGCCGACCTCGCCGCGGGTGACGAGCTCAACGTCGTGGTCGAACTCAAGGTCCGCGCGCCCGACCGCGAGGGCCCGTGGACGATCCTCGGCGTGACGCTCTCGGGCCGCGCGCCCGTGACGCGCGAGCTCTTCGCGGTGGAGGCTCCCGTGCGTTGCCCGGTCTCGACGGGCGCGAGCGAGCTCGAACCCGCGGCGGTCATCGCGAGCGCGCTGGCCCTCGCCGATGAGGCGCGCGTGAAGGCCAGGGGGCTCGCCGACCGCGGCGACTTCGCGGGCGCGGCGTCGGTGCTGCGCGGCGCGCGTCAGGCGATCCTCGACACGCCCGGGTATCGCAAGGGCAGCGACGACGCCCTCGACGACGCCGCGGAGGCCCTCCACGACGAGATCATCAACATGGAGAAGGCCCCCGCCGCGGCGGAGTACCAGAAGTTCCGCAAGGCCGCGCGCGACTACGGCGACTTCGCGCAGTCGAGCAACCGCCAGACGGGCAACCGCTCGCTCGTGGCGCAGACCCCGTCGCAGATCATGTTCCACCAGCACATGGTCGGCGCGGTGGTGCCCGAGGCCTACCTCGAGGTCATCGCAGGGCCGGGTGAGGGAACGCGCTTCCGCCTCAACGCCGAGAACGACATCGGCCGCGGCGTGAGCGCGGGCGTTCGCGTGGCCGACCCCAACGTGTCGCGCGTGAACAGCCGCGTGGTCTTCGAAGGCGGCGGCTTCTGGATCATCGACTGCGGCAGCACCAACGGCACCTGCGTCAACGGCGTCCGCATCGAGCGCGCGCCGCTCACCCACGGCGCCGTCGTCGAGCTCGGCGCGGTCAAGCTCCGCTTCACCGTTCGCTGAAGCGCGCGCGTCGGGCGTGGCGCCGACGCACCGCCAGGGGCGCGCGCGCACCGCGGCGCGATCTTCGAAGACCGCGATCATCCCCTGTGTTTTCAGCGACGAGAGCGTGGCACCCTCGATGCGATGGGAGCGCCCCAGGAGCGTCGCAATGACCAACACCTTCATCGTCTGCAACGGTTGCTTCCGCCACGTTCGCGCGAGCGACGCCTCGTGCCCCTTCTGTCGCACCGCGCGTGAGGTCACCGCGCCCTCCGCGCGCGTCGTCGCGATGGTGGCGGGCGCCGCGCTCGTGGGCGCGCTCTCGCACGACGCGAGCGCGCAGAACCTCCCGCCGCGCTTCCACTCCGAGCACGCGCCCGCCGCGGGATACGGGGCGCCGCCGGTGCCTCCGGGGCCCGGCATCGGAGAGCGCGGGCCCGCTGCGCGCGTCGAGGCCCGCGTGTCGGTCTCCGTCGATCGCGGCGGCGCCCGCTACGCGCCGGTGATCCGCATGGCGATGGAGCGTCGCCTCGATGCGCTGCGCGCCTGTCGCGCGCGGATCGCGCGTCCCGTCACGGGCGTCGAGCGGGCGTCGGTGCAGGTCCCGTGGGGCAACGTCCCGATGCCGTCGGGCCCGGCCGTGCAGCGCGACGTGCTCTCGCAGTGCCTCGCGAACGTGGTGATCGCGACCCTCCCGCCGGCGCCTCCCGGTCGCGGCGGACGCGTCACCGTGCAGGTCACCTACAGCCCCGAGCGCCCCACCGAGCGCATCCCCGTGCGCGCGGGGATCGGCGGCACGATCGACCGCTGCGGCTCGCAAGAGCCCGTCGGATGCCGTCACACCGGCTGCCCCGACGGGATGGTCTGCGACACGCGGACGACCTGCGTCCCCTCGTCGTGCTCGTGTGATCCCGCGACGGGCCAGCGCATCTGCACGAGCGACTGCGGCGGCGGGGTGTGCGTCCCTGCGAGGCGCGTCGACGCGGCCGTTCCGCTCTGAAGTGCCTGGGATTCAGCCCTTCGCGAGGGCGGCCGCGAGCGCGGCGCGGAGCTTCGGCGCGCGCTCGGGGTCGACCATGCACGCGAACTCGACGCGACCCTTGAGGTGCGCCGCGAAGTTGGGGACGCCCTCGCGGTTCTGGCTCGCGAGGCCGTGCTTCGCCGCGTTGTGCAGCGTGGCCCTGAGCAGTCGGTACTCGTCGCGCGGAACGGTCACGCGCTGATTCACCGTGACGCCCGTGACCTCCTGACGCTGCGAGGCGCGCATCACGCGGGTCTTCGCGGGGTTCTCGACGAAGCCCTCGGACTTCAAGATCTCCCGCGCGCTGCGGAGGATGCGGCCCGCGGCCGTGGCCTTGTCGCCCGAGAGCGTGAGGTCGTCGGCGTAGCGGGTGTAGGTGAAGCCGTGCCTCTTCGCGAGGCCCGCGAGGCGCTTGTCGAGCCTGTCGCACAGGAGGTTCGTGATCGCGGGGCTCGTGCACGCGCCCTGCGGCAGCACGCGCGCGCCGAGGGCGACGTGATAGACCTTGCCGTCGAGGGTGGTCGCGACGCGCGGAGGCTCGGTGCAGAGCAGCGAGAGCACCGTGGCGACGTGCTCGCTGTAGCCGAACTTCTTGAAGAGCCCCTTCACGCGGCGAAAGGTCACCGAGGGGAAGAAGTCCTTGAGGTCGAGGTTGACCACCACGCGCTTGCCGACGTGCGGCGTGGCGTTGGTGATGATCGAGCGGTGCCGCACGAAGCCGTGCGCGCGCGCGTCGATCGACAGCTTGTTGAGGATGTTGAGGAACACCCAGCGCTGCGCCGCGGCGAGGCGCTTCTTGGGGGCCGAGATGGCCCTGCGTCCGCCCGTCTTCTTGGGGATCTCGTAGCGGTGGTAGTGCACCACCGTGGCGCCCCTGCGGTGATACGTGAGCCAGCGGAGCTGCGGGAGCGTGATGCCGAGCACCATCGCCACGTCCTGGCTGCGCGCGAGCACGGGGAGGTGCCGCTTCGTGAGCTCCGCGGTGTCGCTCTTGACGTCTTGGAGGCCCGCGCTGACGCCCTCGCCGAGGTGCACGACGTTGGCCTTGCGGTACGTCGCGTAGGCGTCACGGCGCTTCTTCTGCTCCGCCGCGCGCTTCGCCTTCGCCTCTTTACGACGCGCCTTCGAAGCGTCCCAGCGGCGCTTGCGCTCTTCCGCGAGGGCCTTGTCGGGGTCGATGGACTTCGAAGACTGCGCGCGGAGCGTGTGAAGCTCCTGGTCGATCTTGGCGCGCTCCTTCGCCTCGGCGGGCGGGTCTTCGGGGATGCCCTTGTGCCACGGCCAGAAGCCGTTGACGCGCATCCGTTCGAGCACCTGCCAGTCGCTCGCGTCGCGCACGAGGCGCTTGTAGAGCTTCGCCTTCTCGTCGTCGGCCATCGGAGGATCCGCTTCCCCTCACGAAGAGGGCCGAAGGGCGCGAACGGTGTGACGCTTCAGTCGACCGGGGACGAAGAGCGACGAGAGCGCCGCTCTGCGAACAACCCTTGGACGCGCTCGTTCCACTCAAAGCGTACTACGCGGCCATACGGGGACGCGGGTCCCGGAGGGACCCAACCAGCTGCGTCCCGATGGCCGCGTAGTACGCGTGTGACGAACGGGCTCGTGACGGATGAGAGGCGAGTCGGCAAGCACGGCGTAGCGCCGTACAGATTGCCAGGAACGCGACTTCTCTCGCTTCGCTCTCCGTCCCCGGGCGACTGAATCACTCCGTTGCGCCTTCGACCTCCTTCGGCACATTCATCCGCCGTCCTCCTGCTCGAGGCGGCTCATGTGGCCCAGACGGAGCGCGAGAACGTGCTCGCAGGGCCCTTTGGTTAGACCATGTTTCGCGAACCAAGCGCAACTACAAGTCGCCTCCACGATGTGCCCCACCGTGTCGACCGACAGCACCGGACGGACGCGCTGACCGTCGGTGCCCTTCACGCTCCCAGAGATCTTGTAACCGCCCGTGGCGATGGGCCTGCGCGCGGTGATGAGCACGCCGCCCGCCGCGAAGATCTGCTGCGCGCGCGTCTCTTCAGGCGAGGCCTGTGAAGCCGGCGGAGCCTTCACGGCGGCCTGCGCCTCCTTCACCGTGAAGGGCTCGGCGAAGAGCTCGCGGTGGCGGTAGACCTTCGCGCCGAGGTCGAACATCCCGCGCCCGATCTGGCAGAGGTACGAGAGCGCGCTGCGCGTCTTCTCGACGCCGAGGTTGGTCTCGTTCGCCACCGCCGCGTCGGTCGCGTAGCGCGACTTCTTGAGCGCCTCGTAGGTGCTCGTGAGCTCGAGCGCGCTCACGGGAAGGCGCCGCGTGAGGAGGTCGAACTTCTGCGAGCCGCTCGTCCAGTCGTTGTCGGTCCAACCCGAGAGCCCGAGCGTGAAGGTCACCTCGCCGAGGTCGACCACATAGATCGACGGGAGCCCCTGGCCCGCGAGGTAGAGATCGACCTTCTGCGCCACGGGGATGAGCCGCGCGAGCGTGAGCAGTCGGTCGCGCCCCCACGTGCGGATCGAGACCTTCTTGGGCCCCGTGTACACCGACGTCGGAGAGAGCTCGATGGCGTGCTCCCAGGGCTCCATCACGACCTTCACGGGCCTGCCCGGGTCGAGCTCGAAGCGCATCGCGCGCGGCGACGCCTTCGCCCTGTGGCGCTTCAAGAAGCGGCAGAGGTTGAAGAGGTCGGTGGGCTCGAGGCGCAGGTGCGTCATGCCCAGCGACATCGTCGAGTGCACCTGGAGGAAGCCCTTCACCCACGACTCGGGGAGGTCGATCTTCTTCTCCTTGTGCGTGGCGCCGCCGTCGGTGGCGACGGTGAAGCCCGAGGGGTCGATGTCGAAGCGCGTGCGGCGGTAGGTGCGCATGCGATCGAGCTCGCCGTGGAGCTTCGCGCTGAAGTCGATGTTCGTCGTGCCGCACTCGAACGCGTCGATCTTCTCGAAGAGGTCGTACTTCGCGCCGAGCCTCGCGTACGAGCTCTCGTCGCGCGAGAACGCTTCGAAGAACACCTCGTCGGGGTGCACCGTGATGACCGGGTCGAAGAGGTAGTTGAGCTCGTACTGGTGGTAGTACACCCAGTCGAAATACTCTTTGCGCGCGCGGTAGAAGGGCTTGAGCCGGTCGAAGCGGTGGCGGTCGAGCTCGTCCTTGCGCGCCTCGAGCTCCACGATGCGCTGACGCGCCTGCGCGCCCTGCGCCCCGAGGCTCGCGAGGAAGCGACGGTCCTGCTCCTCCATCCACGCCTTGAAGGCCAGGCGGTCGCGCGGGTGATACTTGTAGTCGCTGACGACCACGTCGTAGAGCGCCGCGAGCGCCTCCCTGAAGAGGATGGGGTTGCCGAGCGTGCCCTTGAAGAACGCCGCCTCGCGGAGCTGGTTGGTGGCGAAGCGCACGTCCGTCGAGCGCAGGCCGCTCGTGATGGCGCTCTGACCCGCGTACTTGAACTCGACGATCACGCGGCACCTCCCGCGGGCGAGACGCGCGACTCGACGTCGGGGTACTCGATCTTGATGCGCACCAGGGCCTCGAGCGCCCCTTCGAAGTCGCGCTTGGCCTTCGTGCGCACGAAGTCACCGAGCACGCGCGACGCCACCTCGGCCTGACGCTCGTCGCGCATCCCGCGCTTCGTGAGGAACTCCACCACCTCGCGCTTCTCGTTGCGCGAGGGCCAGAGGTCGAAGAGCGCCGCGCGGAAGAAGCCTTCGAGCTTCGCGAGCGCCACGAAGCCCTCCTTCAGGTGCCCCACCGCGAGGTCGAGCGCGAAGCGACGGATCCGCGGCGCGGGGTGCTGCGTGAGCCGCGCGATGAGGTCTGCGACGTCGAGGCGGTCGAGGTCTCGGAGCACCACCTCGCGACCGAAGGACTGCACGTCGTCGCGGTTCGAATCGCAGAGGCCCACGTAGCCTTCGACGCCCATCGCGTGCAGGTCGACCTCGGCGCGGATCGCGTCGAAGGCGAAGCTCCGCGTGTCGGCCCACTCGCTCTCGGCGAGCGTGAAGAGCGGAGACGGATCGGCCTTGAGCGCGGCCATCGCGGAGCGGAGCATCGACCGGGCGGCCTCGCGCACCGCGGCCACGTCGTGCTGCGCCATCGCGGTGATGCGCGGGAGCCCGAGCGACTCGACGGCCTCGGGCTTGCGACCGAGCACCGTGGCGCCCACCGCTTGCGCGGCGGGAGATCCCTTCGAGACGAGCTGCATGAGCTCGGCGATCGAGAGCACGTCGGCGAGCTCCTGCGCGAGCCCGTCACGGGCCACGCGCGCGAAGCCCTCGTGCGCGCCCGGCGTGGGCTCGGGCCCTTGGAGCACCGTGAGAATGCGCTCCGCGAGCTCGCGGCGGAACCACCCGTCGGCGTCGTCGAGCACCGTGAGCACGAGCCCCGCGGCCACCGTGCGGACGCCCGCGTCGGCGGCGCCGAGGTACGCCATCGTGCGCTCGATGTCGCGCCCCCACACGTCGACCGTGAGCGTGAGGAACTTCTGCCCGAGCGTCCTCACGGCGGGCCTCGCGTCGGCCACGAGCGCGTCGATGAGCGACCAGTCGGGCTTCGCCGCGTCGAAGCGGCGCTCGATCTCACCCGTGGCGAGCGCGACCACCTCGTCGTGCGGCGCGCCGAGCATCGCGAGCACCTCGGCGTGCGTGGCCTCGCGCAGCACCTCGGGGTTGCGCTTCACGCCGCGCAGACCGAACGCGAGCACCAGCGCCACCTTCGAACGCGCGAGCACGGTGATGTACGCCGCGGGGGCCGCGTCCCAGAGTTCGGGGTACGACTCGACGCGCTCCTCGGGCGAGGGGATCGCGCCCTTCTTCGCGGCCTTCGTGCGGAACGACAGCACGCGACCCATGAACTCCAAACGCTTCGACTCGTTGCGGAGCACGCGGTTGAAGAGGTACGCGCGGGCCCAGCCGTCGTAGGCCCCGGCGTGCTGCGCCTCGTCGTCGGGCTGGTACGCCGCGAGGGCCTCGGCCGCGGCGAAGGGGTAGCGACCGGGCCTGTGCCGCGCGAGCTGCACGAGGTGGCGCCACGCGAGGCGGCGCATGAAGTCCTGCGTTCCGCGGTTGAAGATGCGCATCGAGCGAGTCTGACCGTCGAGCCCGCTCTTGACCGTGGCCGTGGTGCCCTTGGCCTTGCGCGCGACCTTCTCGATGCGGTGGATCACCCAACCCAAGGTCGCGAAGTCGCCGCGCAGCATCGCCCGCTTCGCGATGGACTTCACGTAGCGCCAGGTGAACGCCGCGCCGAGGTTCGCGCCCTCGACGCCCGCGCGCATCGCCGCCACCGCGAGGGGCGTCCCGATCTCGTAGAGCGTGTCGAGCGTGAGGCCGAGGTCCTTCACGTCGACGGACTTGAACGTCGCCGTGATCGACTGCACCGCCGTCGCCGACACGTCGTCGTCGCTGACCGCCGCGAGCGCGAGGCGCACCGCGTCGGGGAGGCGCTCCTTCGCGCGGTCGACGGCTTCGGAGAGCCCCTGCGCGTCGTTGAGGTTGCGCAGCGCCTCGACGCCCGAACGCCTGCGAGACAAGAGCTTTCGCGCGGCCTCGGCGCGGCAGAGGGCGACCCCGCGCGCGTCGCCAAGGCGGCCGAGCGCGTCGACGATCGACGAGAGGTCGGTGCCCTGGTTGTCCGCCGCGAGCAGGAGCGCGGGGACCGCCGTCGCGTCACCGAGCCACCCCAGCCGCGTCGCCGCGTGGGCGCGCGTCTTCGCGTCGTTCGACACGAGCGACTGGAGCATCGCCGTGAGGCCCGCGCGCACGAAGCCCTCGCTTCGAAGACCCGCGAGCACCTCGGTGTGTCGTTGCGCGAGCTCGTGCGCCGCGAAGGGCCCGTAGGCCACGCCCGCGGAGAGCTTGGCCCGCCGCGGACCGCGCGCGACCTGCACGTTCCATGAGCCCGGCGAGGCCCACGCGGCCTGCGTCGAGACGATGGCCACGCGATCGGGGCCCTTGGGGTTGAACAGTCGAACGATCGGGATCAACAGCGCGCCCTCCGTCGTCGAGGCGGCGCACTCTACAACCGCGCCCTCGCGCCGATCAACGTCTCTGCGCGCCCGCTTGACATACCCCGGCCGAGGCCGTCAGTTCCGCGGCGCAGACCCATGAGCAGCGACGACACGAAGCGCTACGCAGGCCCCAACGTGAGCACCGCCCAGAGCAGCTCGCCGTATCCCCTCAGCCGCATGTCGGCCGTGCACGACCTCGTCGACGCGGCCAGAGAGATCCAGAAGGCCGACCAGGTGATCGCGGCGGTCACCAGCGAGCGCCTCGGGGCCATCGCCGAGCAGATCAGGGCGCTGCAAGACCAGGCGCGCGAGGTGCTCGCGAGGGCGCAGCGCGACGCGACCTTGCACCGCGCGGAGTGCCGCTTTCAGAAGGTCCCCGGGCAGCTCTACCACCTCTATCGCAGAGACCGTGACGGCAGCGGCGCGCTCTACTTCTCGATGCTCTCGCCCGACGACTGGCGGGGCTCGCCGCCCGACCCCTACGTGGGCACGTTCCGCCTCGAGTCCGACGCGACCTTCACGCCCCTCGAAGAGGTCGCCGCGCGCGACGGTCGCGCCGTGACCGCGCGCAGGCTCCTCGGCGCCTGAGTCTCCATCGCGCCGCGGCGCGCGGAAGCCGTTGCCATGCGCGGGCGGTAGGTGCACCCTCACGGTCCCTCGAAACGCGGAGGTCCGTGCGGATGAAGAACGACCACGTCGACAAGGACAATCTCACCGTCAGCGCGCCTCCGCGTCCGCGAGACAGCCTCATGCCCACGGCCGACGGCGTGACCATCGTGGTCACCAAGGCCTTCGGCCCCGCGGGCGACAACCTCGTCGGCATCTCTGACGTGACCTTCGACGGCTACCCCGCCGTCACGCTGAAGATCAAGGCCGACGGCCGCGAGGGCCTCGTGCACCTCTCGCCCATCCACGGCGATCGGCGCAAGCAGGGCTTCACCGACCTCAAGGCGGGGACGAAGTGCGAGCTCTACTGCCCCGTCTCGGGCCGTCGGCTCGACTACGTGGGCCCCGTCGATGACGGCTCCGGCGCGGAGTACTACGCGCTCTACCTCACGGAGCGCTGCTCGCCCGACGCGATGGTCGCCGTGAGCGACGTGTGGGGCCACTACCACTCGCGCATCATCGACGACTCCGAGCTCATCTCGTACTGGGCGCGCACGCACGACGAGACCTGACCGAAGGGAGCAACGACCCCCGTGGGATCGATCATCTACGCGCTCGAGGTTGAGTGCGAGTCCGTGGTCGCGCGCGTGGTGCTCAACGAGATCGACGTCTTCTCCGAGTGGGAGGGCGCGCGCCGCATCACGCAGACCAAGCTCAACCCGTACATCGTCGAGCAGTCGAACCGCCTCGAGGTGCTCGTCACCCCGATGACCGACGACAACGGCGACCCGGTGCCCGCGCCCTACACGCTCCGCGTCGCGCTGATTCGCGGCGAGCACGGCGTGGCGCCCGACGACGCCAACCGCATCGCGCAGTTCACGTGGAACCCGGCGGAGTTCCCCGCCGAGCCGGGGGTGCTCACGGGCGTGTGGGCGCGGCAGTTCACGGTGCGCCCCGAGCAGGCCTTCGGCCGATGGCTCTGGCAGGACGCGCCCGCGGCCATGCCCCGCGAAGACGACGCGCGCGAGCTCGTGGCGCTCTGCGAGATCGTGCACGGCGCCCTCTCGCGCAGAGACGTCGCGACGGTGATGACGCTCACCGAGCTCCGCACGATGGAGCTCGCGCGCGCCCTCGACGTGCCCCTCGACGAGGCCCGCGCGGAGCAGGCCGAGATGCTCAACGACTGGTTCTCCGCGCCGGGCTGGACGCTCACGCCCTTCGACCCCGGCGCGCTCGCGGCGTCTCCCTTCGCGCGGGGCAAGCTCGTGCGCGTCACCGACCCCTACGGCGCGGCGCCCATTCACGGCACCGACGGCGAGCGCCCCTTCGCGTTCGCGTTCACGGCCACCCGCGTCGCGGGCTCCTGGGCCATCGTCCGCTGACCCTTTGAAATCCCACGAAATCGCAGCCTCGGAGCAGGCCGAGGCGCATGCGTTCAGTAGGCGCTCGCAGAATGGGTGCAGCTATTTTGTGAACGTGATGCTCGTCGTGGCATTGCCGTGCCGTCGGAGAGACGAATGGCAAAGCCGGGAGACATCATCGTAGGCCTCGACATCGGGACCACCAAGACCCTGGCCGTGGTGGGCGAGGTCGGTGCAGACGGTGTGGACATCACCGGCGTCGGCGAGGCCCGCTCCAAGGGGCTCCGCAAGGGCGTGGTGGTCAACATCGAGAGCACCGTCACCTCGATCAAGGAGGCCATCGAGCGCGCGGGCAACATGGCCGGCGTCGAGATCGCCACCGTGTACGCGGGCGTCGCCGGGTCGCACGTCCGCGGCGTGAACTCGCACGGCATCGTCTCGATCGCCAACCACGAGGTCTCGAGCGACGACGTGGAGCGCGTGCTCGATCAGGCGCGGCGCATCTCGCTGCCCCTCGACCGCCAGGTGATCCACGTGCTCCCGCAGGACTACATCGTCGACCAGCAGGACGGCGTGCGCGAGCCCGTGGGCATGAGCGGCGTTCGTCTCGAAGCGAGGGTCCACCTCGTGACGGCCGCGGTGGCGAGCGTCCAGAACGTGACCAAGTGCGCCGAGCGCTGCGGGCTCCACGTCGCGGAGCTCGTGCTCGAGCCCCTCGCGAGCGCCGAGGCCGTGCTCACCGAGGACGAGAAGGAGATCGGCGTCGCGATGGTCGACATCGGCGGCGGCACCACCGACATCGTGGTGTACGTCGACGGCGCCCTGGTGCACACGGCGGTGATCCCGCTCGGGGGGATCAACCTCACGAACGACATCGCCACGGGGCTCCGCACGCCCGTGGGCGAGGCCGAGCGCATCAAGCTCCGCCACGGCTGCGCGCTCCAGTCGATGGTCGACCCGAGCGACATGATCGAGGTGCCCGGCGTGGGCGGCCGCGGCGCGCGGTCGATCTCGCGGCAGTTCCTCGCCTCCATCGCCGAGCCCCGGATGGAAGAGCTCTTCCGCCTCGTGGCGAAGGTGATCCACGAGAGCGGCTACGCCGAGCTCCTGGGCGCGGGCGTGGTGTTCGCGGGCGGCGCGACGCAGCTCGAAGGCACCCCCGAGCTCGCCGAGCAGGTGCTCGGAATGCCCATTCGCAGGGGCGTTCCGATGGGCGTCGGCGGCATGGTCGAGATGGTGAAGAGCCCCGCGTACGCCACGGCGGTGGGGCTCCTGAAGTACGGCGCCACGAGGCCCGCGCGGGTCGAGAAGCAGAGCGCCACGATGAAGCAGCTCTTGCAGCCGCAGACGCCGGCTCAGCCCGCGGCGGTGGAGGCCACGAGCCCCCGCGCCGGGTCGAAGTTCTGGGAGTGGCTGCGCGAAGTTTTCTGATCGGTTTCGAGTGAACAACGAGGCCCTGCGCGCGGGAGAGGACGCCCGCGCCACGGCCGAACACAACAGCGGAGCGCCGCAGGGGACGGCGGACGCTCCACGTCGGAGGATGGAGATGGCTCTCACGTTTGATCTGGCCGAGGACACGAACTTCGCAGCGGCGCGCATCAAGGTGGTCGGCGTCGGCGGCGCGGGCGGCAACGCCATCCGCACCATGATCGAATCGCAGGTCTCGGACGTCGAGTTCGTGGTCGCGAACACCGACATCCAGGCCCTCGCTTCGAACCCCGCCGAGCTCAAGATCCAGCTCGGCCGGTCGCTCACCAAGGGGCTCGGCGCGGGCGCCAACCCCGAGATCGGCAAGAAGGCCGCGATGGAGGACATCCAGCTCATCCAGGAGTACCTCCAGGGGGCGGACATGGTCTTCGTGACGGCGGGCATGGGCGGCGGAACGGGCACCGGCGCGGCCCCCGTGATCGCGCAGGTCGCGCGTGACCTCGGCGCGCTCACCGTCGGCGTGGTGACCAAGCCCTTCGGCTTCGAAGGCCGTCGGCGCTCGAAGCAGGCGTGCCTCGGGCTCGAGGAGCTCGCCAACCACGTCGACACGCTCATCACCATCCCGAACGAGAAGCTCCTGCAGCTCGGCGACGCGGAGATGACGCTCACCGACGGCTTCCGCAAGGCCGACGAGGTGCTCGTCAACGCGGTGCAGGGCATCTCGGACCTCATTCAGCAGAACGGCGTGGTGAACGTCGACTTCGCCGACGTGAAGGCCATCATGTCGAACATGGGCATGGCGCTCATGGGCATCGGCTACGGCCGCGGCGACCGCCGCGCCATGGACGCCGCCAACGCCGCGATCAACTCCCCGCTGCTCGACAACATGAGCGTGCAGGGCGCGACGGGCATCCTCATCAACTTCATGGGCGGGCCCGACATGCGCCTCGCCGAGGTGAACGAGGCCGCCACGATGATCATGGACTCGGCCAACGAGGACGCGAACATCATCTTCGGCTCGGTGATCAACCCCGACATGCGCGACATGATCAAGGTCACCGTGATCGCCACGGGCTTCGGTCGCGTCGAGCAGTCGGAGCCGCTCATCAAGGTCGCGCAGGCGCCCAAGAGCATCGTGACGCCGCAGCAGGTGATGGCGACGCCGCCGCGCCAGGCCTACGCCCCGCCGGTGCAGTCGCAGCCCGTGATGCGCCAGACGCAGAACCAGATGGCCGTGGGCCACGACGTTCAGCGCCGCGCCACGATGCCCCCGCAGGCGCAGGCCCCCGCGCAGCGCCCCTCGCGCCCCGCGCAGCCCGTCGCGAACCTCCGCGAAGACGAGTGGGACATCCCCACGTTCCTCCGCAACTCGGGCCGCGACGAGTGATTCGCGCCAGGTCCGGCAGGAATCGGCTTACGTCCTCGCTCCCTCCCGCGACGTAGCGCTGCTACGTCTTGGTTGGTCGCTGCGGGCGCGCTCGATTCCTGCTCGAACCTGACGCGAATCAAACCCGCCACCCCGCGCTCAGACTCGCCGCTTCGCGCTCAGACTCGCCACTTCGCGCTCATACTCGCGCGCAGAACTGCGCCACTCTCTCAGTACGGCTTGCCTGAGACCTCGCTCACGCCGCGGCGAGCGAGCGCATCGACGCGCTCGTTCTCCGCGTGCCCCGAGTGACCCTTCACCCACTTCCACTCGACGGTGTGCTGACCGATGGCGGCGTCGAGGCGCTGCCAGAGGTCCGCGTTCTTCACGGGCTTCTTCGCGGAGGTCTTCCACCCGTTGCGCTTCCACCCGTGGATCCAGTCGGTGATGCCGTCCTTGACGTACACCGAGTCGGTGATCACCACGGCCTTCACCGAGCGCTTGAGCGCCTCCAGGCCCTGAATCGCCGCCATGAGCTCCATGCGGTTGTTCGTGGTGTCGGCCTCGCCGCCCCAGAGCTCGCGCTCCTTGCCGTTCCACCGCAGGAGCACGCCCCAGCCGCCGGGACCCGGGTTCCCCGAGCAGGCGCCGTCCGTGTAGATCTCGACCGCTTCGCTCATGCGGGAGTCGTTACCACGGCGACCCCACCGGGTACGATGGTTAGCCGCACTCGCCCGGCGTGCCCGCGCAGACTCCGTCGGTGCACGTGTCATCGACGGTGCACGAGTCTCCGTCGTCGCAGCTCCCCGGTCGGTTGTCGTGCGCGCAGGTGCCCGTGCGCGGCGCGCAGCTGTCGACCGTGCACGCGTTCATGTCGTCGCAGTCGCGCGGAGCCCCCGCAGAACAGCGTCCCGCGACGCACGTGTCGCCGAGCGTGCAGGCGTCGCCGTCGTCGCAGCTCCCGGTGCGGGCGTCGTGCGAGCAGAGCCCCGTGCGAGGCGCGCAGGCGTCGTCGGTGCACGGGTTCATGTCGTCGCAGTCGCGCGCCGCGCCCGAGGTGCACCTCCCCGCGGCGCACACGTCGCCCGTCGTACACGCGTTGCCGTCGTCGCAGGTCGCGGTGTTGGGCGTGTGGCGGCACCCCGTCGGCGGATCGCACGCGTCGTCGGTGCAGGGGTTCCCGTCGTCGCAGCCCATGGTTCCGCACGCGCCGCACCCGATGATCCACGCGGGGACCACGGTCTCGCAGCCGTTCGTCGGGTCCGCGTCGCAGTCGCCGAAGCCCGCGCGACACACCGTTCCGCAGCGCCCGCCCATGCACACGGGGGTCGCGTTGGTGGGCGCGGTGCAGACGTTGCCGCAGCGTCCGCAGCTCGTGACCGCGGTGTTGAGGTTGATCTCGCAGCCGTTGGCCGTCGCGCGGTCGCAGTCTTCGAAGGGGTCGTCGCACACGAAGCCGCAGGCCCCCATCGCGCAGCTCGCCGACGCGTTGGGCACCGTCGCGCAGGGGGCGCAGCGCGCGCCGCAGGAGCTCACCGAGACGTCGGGCGTGCAGCGTCCGTCGCACTCGTGCTGCCCCGTCGGACACGCCCTCGTGCAGCCGCCCGCCGCGCACGACGACCGCCCGCCCGCGGGCGCGGCGCAGAGCCTCCCGCACGCGCCGCAGTTCGAAGTGTCGGAGGTCGTGTCGACGCAGGTCGAGCCGCAGCGGATCGTCGTCGCGCTGCAACCGCTCACGCAGCCCGTGGTGCCGCCCGAGGTGCGGCAGAGCGGCGTGGGCTCGGCGCAGCGCAGCGCGCAGCTCCCGCAGTGCTCCGCGGTCTCGATGGAGGTCTCGCAGCCGTTCTCGGGGTCGCCGTCGCAGTCGGCGAAGCCCGCGATGCACGCGAACACGCAGGCCCCCTCGGTGCACGCGCTCTCGGCGTTGGCGCGCGACGGGCAAGGCTCGCAGCGGTCTCCGCAGGTCGAGAGCGCGTCGTTGGGCGAGCACCCCGCGCCGCACGCGTGGAAGCCCTCGTTGCAGGTGAACCCGCAGTCGCCCGCCACGCAGGTGGGCGCGCCGTTCTCGGGCGTGTCGCAGACGTTTCCGCAGCGTCCGCAGTGGTTTCCGTCGGCGCTCGGATCGACGCAGACGCCGTCGCAGCGCTCTTGCCCCTCGGGGCACGCGACGTCGGGCGTGGCGTCGCCGATGTCGCTCGCGTCGGTCACATCGGAGGCGTCACGCACGTCGGCCGCGTCGGGCCTCGTGGAGTCCCGCACGTCGGGCGCGTCGCGTCGGTCGGTTGCGACGTCGGTGAGCGTGCGATCGACGGTGGCGTCGAGGGCGCCGTTGTACTGCTTGAGGTCGTAACACGCCGCGAGCAGCGCCACGGGCGCGAGGGCCCCGAGGAGGCGCATTCGAGACGCGTTGCCGTGCGATCGCGTGGGCATCGTTGCGGTGGGCGCAGAGCGCGTGTGCAATCTCTCAGCGTTCGCGCTGCGAAACAAGCGAAACGGCCCCTCACCCCGTCCCTCTCCCGCGAAGCGGGAGAGGGTGCCTGTTGGTGGCCGCCATGCCCTCACCTCGTCCCTCTCCGCGAAGCGGGAGAGGGTGCCTGTTGGTGGCCGCCATGCCCTCACCCCAGCCCTCCCGGCAGCGCCGGGAGAGGAGACCGCGATGTCATGCGGCGAAGTAGACGAGGCGTCGCAGCGGAAACGCCGCGAGGTATCAGCCGATCAGCAAGCGCTCTCAAGCGCGTCGCCCGAGACTTGCTGCCTCCCTCTCCCGGCGCTGCCGGGAGAGGGCTGGGGTGAGGGCATGGCAGCTACCAAAGGGCACCCTCTCCCGCTTCGCGGGAGAGGGACGGGGTGAGGGCGTCGCGCAGCACCGCGCGTCCGCGGCGACACGAGCTCTGCCAGCCGCAGAGGGCGCAGTCGCGCGTGGGGCCGCGATCGCCGCGCGCGAGCGCGTCCGAGAGCGCCATGAGCGACGCCTCGGCGGCCTTCGCGTCGAAGTCTCCGGGGAGGGTCACGAGCGTTCCTGCCGCGGGGATCGCGAGGTGACGACCGAGCACGGGCTCTCCCGTGAGTCGCGCCACCGCGAGCGCGTAGGCGTCGAGCTGCGGCGCATAGTAGGCAGCCCAACGGTCGAGGTCGGGGGCCTTGAGGGGGTGCGTCTTGAGGTCGACGACGTGTAGCCCCTCGGGCGCGCGCACCACGAGGTCGATCACGCCGCGCAAGGTCGTCCCCCGCAGGTCGACCGCGAAGGGAACCTCCCTCGCGGGCTCCTCCACCGCGCGGAGTGCGAGCGCCGTGGCGCGCAGGCTCGCGAGCGTGTCGGCCACGAGCTCCGCGATCAGTTCTCGATGCTCGGTCTCGCCGCAGATGTCGAAGACCCGCTCCGCCAGCGCGAGGTCCTCGTCGCGTGACGTGGGCGCGAGGAGCGACGCCCGCTCGACCGCCGCGTGCACGAGCGCGCCGATGCGCGACGGCGGGATCTTGTCTCCGATCGCGAGCCGCGTGCGCCGCGCGTCGGGGATCGTCGTACGGCCCACGGAGACGCCGTCGGCGCGCGCGAGGGCGTGGCGCTCACCGCGCGCAAAGCGCATCAAACGAGGCACTTCGGGGCAGTCGGCCACCTGACACAGCTCCGACGGAGACACCCGCGCGAGCCGCGGCGCGGTCATCGTCGAGGGAGCCCCCGGCGCCTCGGGATCACCCATCTCCGCGAGCGCGCGCCACGCCGCGAGGTCCGTGGGCGGCGCGTCATCCTCGGGCTCGTCGGCCTCGTCGGCCTTGCTCGACGCGTACACCCGCACGCGCTGACCGAGCCACTCGCCCTCTGCGCCCGAGCTCGTCGCCACCGCGGGCGCCTTCACGCGCGCCGTGATGAGCGAGCGGAGATAGGCCGTCGTGCCCGACTTCGACTCCTCGGGCCAGAGGAGCACGAGGTGGTCTCTCGCGCGCGTCACCGCGACGTAGAGCAGCCGCAGAAGCTCCTGGCGCTGCCGCGACTCGCCGTCGAAGAGCTGCTGAAAGCGCTCCTTCCAGTCGTCGACGCCCACGTCGGGGACGATCTGCACGCCGCTCTCGGTGAGCGCCTCGGGGCCGAGCATCACCGCGAGCTCGCCGGGCCGCACGACCTCCACGCGAGGGAGCCGCACGTCGAGCTTTCGATCGAGCGCGTCGAGCACCACGAGGGGGTACTCCATGCCCTTCGAAGCGTGCATCGTGACGAGCTTCACGCTGTCGGGCGCGTCGTCGCCCGCGAGGGGCTGCCACGGGTCGTCGCGCTCCGCGCGTTCGAGCGCGAGGAGGTAGTTCTCGAGCGTCACGCCCGTTGCGCCCGCGAGGTCGAGGCCCACGTCGCCGCGCATCGCGAGGTCGTGCGCGATCGAGACGAGCCGCGCGAGGTTGGCCCGCGCCTGCGCCGACGAGGCTTCATCGAGGCGCATCGCGAGGCGATCGGCGAGGCCCACGCGCTCGAAGGCGCGCTCCACGGCCTCGGGCAGCGGGAGCTGTCGCAGCGCCTCGCGGCAGTCTGCGAGGTCGTCTCGGCAACGGAGCAGCGCGCGCCGCTCGAAGTCCGTGAGCGGAAGCGTGACGGGGTTCTGCCCGTGAAGCTCCAGCGCGCGGGCCGGCGAGCCGCTGACGCGCGCGAGCGTGAGCCGCACCATCGTGCGCTGCGAGATCCCGTAGAGCTCGGAGAGGAGCACCGCCGCCGCCGCGCTTCGATCGCGAGGCGACGCGATCATGCGGAGCCACTGGCGCGCGAGCTGCGCTTCGAGCGTTTCGAAGAGCCCCCGCGCGGCGAGCACCGACGAGACCCCGCGCGCGCGCAGCGCCTCGGACCACTTCGCGAGGCCGTCGTGCGTGTACGCGAGCACGGCCACGTCGCCGTAGCGGGCGGGGCGAGGGGCCTCCTTCGCGCGGTCGAAGACGGGCGTCCCCGACGCGACGAGGTCGAGGATGCGCTCGACGCCCGCGTCGATCTTCGCGGCGCCCTTCAGCGGGTGCATCACCACGTCGAGCGACGGAGAGGTCTTCGGGCACGCGCCCTGCGAGTAGCGGTTCTCGGCCGTGAGGGGCGCGAAGGGGAGCCCGCTCGGCGGCATGAGCGCGCCGAAGAGCGCGTTGGCGAACTCGACGAGCTCGGGCCGTGAGCGCCGCGAGCGATCGAGCGACTCGGCCTTGTCTCCCTCGGCCTCGGCGCGCGTGAGGAGCGCCGCGAAGAGCGTCGAATCCGCCGAGCGGAAGCCGTAGATGCCCTGCTTGAGATCGCCGACGTAGCGCACCTCGGCGCCCGCCTCGCGCAGCGCTTCGAAGAGCCTGAACTGGAGCGGCGACGTGTCTTGAAACTCGTCGACCACGATGTACGGGAGCGCCTTCGCGATGAGCTCGGCGTAGGCCTCGCGACCGCTCGCGCGACCGGCGATGAGCTCGAGCGCGATGAGCTGCATGTCTTCGAAGTCGACGGCGCCCATGCGCGCCTTGTCTTCACCGTAGCGGGCGAGCACGCGCGCCGAGAGCGAGAACACCCTTCGCACGCCGTCGGCGAGTCGCTGCCGCAGCGCGGGGTGGCTCTTCGCCGAGGCGCGCGCGGCCGTGAGGAGCGCGGCGACGTCCTTCTCGGTGGTCTTGGTGACCTCGCAGGCGGCGACGCGCAGGGCCACGTCGAAGGGCGCGAGCCCGCGCTCGCTTCGAAGCGCGCGGAGTGCTTCGTAGAAGCCGAAATCGCCCTTGCGCTTGGGTTCGGGGTTCTTGTCGATCCACGCGTAGGCGAGCGTGAGGCCCTCGGCCATGTCGCGGTCGAGAATGGCCTCGTCACCCGCGGGGCCCATCGCGTCGAGGAGGCGCTGCGACGCGATGCTCCCCTCGCGTTCGAGGCGCTCGGGCGTCATCGCGATGGAGCGGCCTTTTTCGAGCACCTCGCGCACGAGCGACTGGAGCCTGCCCGCGGGCGTGTCTCCGTCGCCCCAGCCCCGCGCCGCGAGCCCCACGCCCGGTCCGAGGAACGCGTCGAGCATCGCCCGCGTGGCCGCGTCGTCGTCGCGATAGAGCTCCTCCGCGAGGATGCTCCGTCGCAGCGTCGCGGCCTGATCCTCGTCGAGCACGATGGGCTCGGGGGGAAGGCCCGCCGCGAGCGGATAGCGCTGCAGCAGCGTGAGCGCGAAGCGGTGGATCGTGCAGATCACCGCCACATCGACGCGCGCCGCCTGCTCGTCGAGCCCGTGCGCGAGGAGCCCCGCGCGAACGCGGTCTTGAAGCTCCGCCGCCGCGGCCTCGGTGAAGGTCACCGCGGCGATGCGATCGATCGAGACACCCGTTCGAACGCGCTCGACGATCGACTGCACGATGCGCCACGTCTTGCCCGTCCCCGCGCCCGCGGAGACGAGCCTCGGCGGGTTGATCCTCGCGCTCACGCCGCACCTCCGGCCATCTTGAAGCGGCACCCGAGGCGCATCGCGCAGAACTCGCACGACCGCGCCCCGGCGGATTCGAGCTCGGCCCTTCGCACCGCGTCGTGCGGGGCGTACTCGGCCTCGTCGTCGAGCAGCGCCTCGAGCGCGTCACCCACGCGCTGGAGCGTCGCCTCGGTGAAGCCTTCGAGGGGCCTCATGCGGTCGACGGTGACGAGCGTCGTGGTGGCGGTCCCCTCGAAACCCTTGTCTTCACCGGCGCGCGTGAGGGCCTCACCCTCGGGCTTCGAGAGCGAGAGGCGCACGAACGCGGCCACGTCGCGCCCCTCCTTCTGCGCCGCGAGCACGCGCGGAATGAGCGCCGCGTCGAGGTCGAGCCCCGCGTCGCGGAGCTTCAGCATCGACTGCGTGGTGCCGAGCTTGAGGTCCATGATGATCGCGCGGGCGTCTTCGCCTCCGGCGTGCGCGACGATGGTCTCGACGCGCGGGCTCACGGGCGAGAGGTTCACCGTGGGGAAGCGCTTCGACGGCAGCGCGAGCGCCACGGGCTTCACGTCGTCGCGCGGCGGCGCGTCGTTGGCGAAGTCGAGCCTCCACGCCGATCGGAGCTCGAGATAGCGCTTGAGAAAGGCCTCGACGGTGCGTCGGAGGTCGTCGAGCGAGAGGCGCATGTCGCCGCGGTCGGCCCACGGGATCTCGCTCTCGATGGCCTTCTGGAGCGCGGTCTTCGCGTCGCTCTCGGTGGGCGCGCGACCGCCTCTCGCCACGGCGTCGAGCGTGCGGAGCGCGGCGCGCGTGACGCGTCCGCGGTCCTGCGCAGAGACGGAGGGAGCCCGCGCGAGGTGCAGCGGACGCAGGCCCAGGATCGCCCCCGTGAGGAACGAGTACCTGCACTTCATCAGCGTCTCGAGGGAGCGCGGCGTGTACACGGCGGCCGTGACCTGCTCGCGCACGAGGTCTCCGAGGTCGAAGCGCATCTCGGGCCTGAAGCGGGCCATGAAAAGGTCGCGCGCCGCGATGCGGGTCGCCGCGATGGGCGCTGCGAGCGCGACCGCGTCGTCGATGCGTCCCGCGCCGAGCGCGGCGATGGCGTCGAGGGTGCGGCCCCGCTCGGTGCGCGGCGCGTCTTCGAAGGACGCGCGGATCCACGCGCGCATCGAGGGAATCCCCGCGCGATCACGGGCCTCGCGCTCCTCGGGCGAGAGCCGCGCGAGGAGGTCTCTCCACGCGAGCGAGACCTCGACCTCGTCGCCCTGCGCGGTGCGTCGCGGGGCCACGAGCACGAGCTTCTCCGTGGGGAGCGCGAGGAGCCGCAGGGTCTCTCGCTGCGCGAGCGCGCCGAGCTCCGCGTCGGTGGGGATGCGCGCGAGGTCTCCGCCCTCGGAGGCGAGGTGCTCGCGCTCCAACGGGCCGAGCACGAGCGATCGACCCACGGGCGAGGGGAAGCGCCCGCGATGAAAGCCCGTCACCACGAGGCACTTCGGACGCGCCACCGGGAACGCGTCATCGACCAGCAGCGTGACGCCCTCTCCGCGCGCGGGAACCGGCGTGTCGAGCGTCGCCCCGAGGAGTGACTCCGCCGTCCCCAGAAACACCCCCGGCGCGTAGGGCGGGAGCACCTGACCGCTCCGTTCGACGCGCTCGAGCGCGGCCACGCACGCGGCCCGGATGGCCTGCGACGCGGCGATCCACGCGGCCTGCGTGCGCGGGTCGTCGATGGCTTCTGAGAAGCGCATCGGCTCCATGAACTGATTGAGCGTGTCGGTCACCACGCGGCTGAGCGCGGCGCTCCGATCAGTCGGCGCGAGCTTCGCGAAGGGCCCCACCGACTCCCACAGATCGAGGAGCTTCTCGACGCGCGTTCGCACCTCCGCGAGCTGCTTCGCGCGCGCCGCGTCGGGCCCGAGCTCGTCGAGCGCGAGCACCGTGACCGCGTCGTCGTCATCGGCCTTCGCGGGCTCCTTCGCGCGCACCTCGGTGGCGCGGTGGAGCGTGTCTCGCACGGCCTTCCAGCTCGTCGGCACGTCCTTTCGAAGCTGCGCGCAGAGCCAGTCGCGGTCGCTGCCCCAGATGCCCGAGCCCGGCGCCGAGAGCACCGTCGCGAGGTCGACCACATCGACCCCACGCCACGCGAGCCGCACCGACGCGCGCAGCACCTGCCACGGCACCGACTGCCGCACGGGCGAGACCCCGATGCCGTGCCCCGCGACCTCGTAGCGCGCGAGCGCCCTTCGCACGCGATCGAGCGCGCCCGACTCCGCGCTCACGTGCACGGCGAAGTCTTCGGGGCGCGCTCCCCGCGCGACGCACTCGGCGATCCAGCGCGCGACCTGCTCGGCCTCGTCGTGCGGATCTCTCGCCCGCACCGCGGCCACGCCGCGACCGCTCACCGACACGCCCTTCGCCCCGCGATCGAGCGCGTCGAGCAGCGTCGTGGGCGCTTCGAACACGTCGTCTGCGACGGGCGTCGCGTGGCTCCAGCCCTCGACCCACGGCGCCACATCGACATCGACGCCGCGCGCTCGGAGTGCCAGGAGCACGTCGCGTTCGAGCGGCGCGAGGCGCTCGGTGCCTTCGACCACGAGGGCCGTGAAGGGCAAGGTCGCGCCCTTCGCGATCGCAGGAATCGCCCTTCGCAGACGGGCGATCGTGTCGAGCTGACCGCGCGCGACGAGCTGCGCCTCGAGCTCTCGCGCGAGCTCCCCGAGGAGGCTCACGTGCGACGCGACGAGCCTGGCCGCGCGATCGCTCGCGTCGAAGCGCGGGGACACGCCGCGCCAGTTGTGGAGCCGCAACGTGTCCACCACGCGGAGCAGCGCGAGCGCCACGCCGAAGGGGTCGCTGCGGAGCGGGTGCGCGAGGTCGGGGTGCGCCGCGGCCCTGGCATCCAGCGCCCGCTCGATGGCCAGCGCGCGCTCGGTCTCCTCGGGCGCCGCGCCGAAGGGGAGCCCCAGCGCGTCGTCGAGGGAGCGCGCGAGACGATCCCAGTCGACCAGGCGCACGAAGCCGCCGCCCGCCCGCGCGACGCGGTCTTCGAGCGACGACCGCAACGACTCTCGGGGACACAACACCCAGGCTGGGGCCCTCAGCGTCCCTGTTCGAAGCCGGGCGACGACGGACTCCAGGCGACGCCGCGCGCGGTGCGGCGTGAACAGGGGGGATGTCTCCACGGCGCGACCCTACGAAACGCGCTCTGTAAGCGCCTCTTTTCGACAGGGAGACGGCGCGCCGCGAGGCCGCGTGATCTTCGCGCTTGAACCGCGACGCGACGTGCTTGCACCCTCCCTCGCATGCAGATCGCATCGACCGGAGGCGCGCCTTGATCCGCGTCGTCATCGACCTGACCGACGGCCCGCAGGGCGCCGCGCTCGCCGAGCTCGGCCCCGCCCTCGACGCGAAGCTCCTCTCGGTCTCTCCGTCGCCCCTGGCCGTCGTGGTCACCGAGGCGCAGCGCGAGCACGTCCCTTCGGCGTGTACGAAGAACCCCGGCGTGCGTCTGGTCTTCGTGCGCGACGCCGCGGCGGGCTGGGAGCGCGTCGCGCGCCTCGCCGCGTCGGGCGCCGTGGTCGTGTCGTCGAGGCGCTTCACGCCGCTCATGCACTGGGTGGCCGCCGAGTGGTCTCCCCTCGACGTGACGGTCTCTCCCGCCGACGGCCTCGACCGCTGGCGCAAGGACCTCCCCATCGACGACGTGGCGACCGCGACGAGCCTCCGCGACGTGGCGCTGCTGCTCGACCCCATCGACCCGATCAAGCCTCCGTCGGAGCTCACCGACACGCCCGTGAAGCTCCGCGAGCTCCTCGCGGCGCTCTCGTACGGCCGCGACGTGAGCGTGCGTCACGAGCGCGGATGGACGGGCCCCGCGACGCCCGCCGACGCCCTCACGCGCCTCGGATGGGGCCGCGCGCTCGACGTCCCGGTGACGGCGACGGAGCACGAGTGGGGATCGCTTCTCTTCGAACGCGCGAAGGCCCTCGGCGCGGGCGTGGTGTCTCGCGGCGACGAGGTCGAGGTCACCGCGCAGCGCGCCAAGGTCGCGCGCGGGGCCTCCCCGAACCGCGCGGTGATCGTCGGAGGGAGCCTCCACCTGGTGAACCCGTCGCCCGCCCTCCGCGCGCAGATGGCTTCGCTGCACGGTGTTTTTCTCCACGACGAGAGCGCGCGCGCCTCGGGCCTCGACCGCATCAAGACGCTCGTCAAAGAGACCCCGTGGGAGCAGTGGCTCGACGACCCCTACATGGACGACGCCCTCGCGCGCATCGATCCGCAGGGCGCGGATCGTGAGGAGCTCGACTACGCGCGCGCGGCGCTGCTGCTCCACGATCGGCTTCGTCCTGCGCCCGCGCAGCACCGTCGCGACTGGCGCGCGCTGCTCGCGGCGATGGTCGCGCTGGAGCCTCCCGCGGCGGCGATTCGCGCGCCCGTGGCGATGGGTGACAAGCAGAAGGCCGTCGTGTTTCTGCCCCACCGCGAGGTCGATCGCAGGGCCTCGCAGCGCGGCAAGGAGCTCGTGGGAATCCGCGCCATCGCGCCGCCGAGGGTGACCCGCGACGACGTGCTCGTGACGCTCGAAGCGAGCACCGAGCGCGTCGGCGGCGGCGAGTGGGCCGCGTGGATCGCGCAGCGGAGGTTCCTCCTCCCCGCGGAGAAGAAGCTCGACGACGCCGAGACCGTGATCGACCTCTTCGTGCGCGCGCCCTCGCGCAACATGCTCACGCCCGACCTCCTTCGCTGGTGGAACCAGTCGCTCGACGAGCACCTGCTCGGCCTCTTCTGGCCCTCGACCATCCTCGAGGTGGAGCGCGATTTCTGGCGCGACGCCGACCGTCACCTCGGCATGCTCTGGATCGCCCTGCGCCGCGCGCTTTCGAACGGCCTCGACGCGACGCTCCACGACGGCACCGGGCTCCTCGAGATGGGCGGCGGACACATCGCCGAGGTCGTGGCCTCGTCGCGCGGACACCACCGACGCGACGTGCTCGAAGCCGAGTTCGCGTGCGCCTTCGACCCCGACGCGCCCGTGAAGACGCTGACCGAGAGCGCCATCGTGCGAGGCATCGGAACGCGCACCGCACACCACGGCAAGTCACGCGTCGACCTCACGACGCGCGTGCCGCGGAGGCTCTTCCTCTCGATCCACGACGCGCGGGTCGAGATCACCTTCCACGCGACGCCGTGGGAGTCGCAGCGCGAGCCCTAGCGCGGCGATCACGACGCGCTCCTCGGCGCGGCCACGCAGGAGTGGGAGCACGCCATCGAGCCCACCTCGCCGGGGATGCCCTCACCCACGTGACGACACCCGCGCCGTCGGCGCACCGCTCGGCCCATGTGATGTCGGGCCGAACCCAATCTCACCTCGACTCGGCTCCCACGCGGCGATGAGCCGCACCGTCGTCTTCGCCGCGATCCTCTCTGCGCTGGCCGTGGGGTGTCACCGCACCCCCTCTCCCGATCCCGCGTTCGCGCGTGCAGATCGCGCGGCCACGCGCTTCGCCACCGAGCTCCGCGGGCGCCTCCAGGCCGCGATGCGAGAGGGCGGCCCCACGCGCGCCGTCGCCGTGTGCGGAACCGAGGCGCGCGCCCTCGCCGAGCGCGTCCACAGCGAGACGGGGGTGCGCGTCGGGCGGGCCTCCCTTCGCACGCGCAACCCCGCGAACGTCGCGCCCGCGTGGGTCGGCGAGTGGCTCCACGCGCAGGGGGAGCGCCCCGCGGAAGGCGTCGTCGGCGTGCGCGCCGTCGCGGGCTCCGACGTCCACGTGCTGCGCCCCATCGCCGTCGAAGCGGTGTGCGTCACCTGCCACGGAGACCCTGCGGGCATGGCACCTCCGCTCGTGGCCGCGCTGCGCGACGCCTACCCCGGCGACCGCGCGACGGGGTATCGCCCGGGCGACCTCCGCGGCGCGCTCTGGGTCGAGGCCGCGATCACGCCCTGATCGCCTCGCGTCGCCAACACCCCAAAAGCAGACGGCCGGGAGCATCGCTGCTCAACCGGCCGTCTCGTGGTGCGGGCAACAGGATTTGAACCTGTGACTTCGTCCGTGTGAAGGACGCACTCTACCGCTGAGTTATGCCCGCGGAAGGGAGCGGTTACGTACTTCGCGCTCGCGCGAGGGTCAAGAGAAAATCTCTCGGGCTCTCTACGCCGCTTGTCGCGCAGCGCCCGCGGCCTCCATGATCGGCGCCGTGGAGGACCCGCCATGCCATCGGTGATCACTGCGTTCCGCGACCTCGATCGGCTCCGAGAGATCGCGTCGGTGCTCGCGAAGCACGGCTTTGGTGAGGTGCTCCAGCGCCTCGGGCTCGAGAGCCTCGTGCCCGGTCGCCGCGAAGACGCCGAGATGCACGCGGCCTCCCTCGGTCAGCGCCTGCGCTTCGTGCTGCAAGACCTCGGGCCCTCGTTCGTGAAGCTCGGTCAGATCGCCTCGACGCGCGCGGACCTCATCCCCGCCGACGTGATCGCCGAGCTCAAGGTCCTGCAAGACGACGTCAAGACCGTCCCCTGGGCGCAGATCAAGCTCGAGATCGAAGAGGACCTCGGCGGTTCGATCACCGACCTCTACGAGGAGGTCGACCCGACGCCCCTCGCGAGCGCCTCCATCGCGCAGGTTCACAAGGGCAGGATGCGCGACGGAGACAACGTCGTCGACGTCGCGATCAAGGTCCAGCGACCGCACATCCGAGACACCGTCGAGCGCGACATCGACCTGCTCTACTGGTTCGCACGCGCGATGGAGCGCGCGATCCCCGAGTCGCGGCGCTACTCGCCCGTCGACCTCGTGGCCGAGTTCGACCGCTCCATCGTGGCCGAGCTCGACTTCATGCAGGAGGCCGAGCACGCCGAGCGCTTCGCCAAGAACTTCGAGGGAGACACGCGCGTTCGCTTTCCGAAGGTCTACCGCCGCATGTCGGGCAAGCGCGTGCTGACGCTCGAGTTCTTTCACGGCAAGCACCTCGACGACGCCCTCGCCGCGGGGTGGGACGGCAAGAAGATCGCGTCGATGTCCGTCGGCGTGGTCATCAAGATGATCTTCGAAGACGGCTTCTTCCACGCCGATCCCCACCCCGGGAACATCATGGTGATGGGCACGCCCGAGGAGCCCGTGCTCGGCCTCCTCGACCTCGGGCTCGTCGGTCACCTCTCGGGGCCCATGCGCGACAAGGCCCTCGAGCTCATGGTCGCCGCCGTGCGCGAAGACTTCGACGCCGTCGCCGACGCGCTCTACGCCCTCGGTCGACCGACCCGCAAGGTCGACATGAAGGACTTTCGCAACGACGTGCAGACGCTCGGGCGCAAGTACCTCGGGCGAAAGCTCGGCGAGATTCAGGCCTCGGCGCTCGTGCGCGACCTCATCTGGGGCGCCGTCAAACACGGCATCGACATGCCGCCCGACTTCGTGATGGTGGGCCGCGCGCTCATGACCATGGAGGGCACCGGGCGGCAGATTCACCCCGAGCTCGACCTGCTCGTCGAGGGCAGACCTCACCTCCTGCGGCTCATCGCGCAGCGCTACTCGCCCGACAGGCTCACCGGCGATGCCATCAAGGCCGCGCTGCGCCTCTCGGGCATGGCCGGTCAGATGCCCGAACAGGTGAGCGAGATTCTCGACGATCTGCGCAAGGGGCACCTCACGCTCAAGGCCGCGGACCCCGAGCTCTCGCCCGTCTTCGATCGCCTCGGACGCAGGCTCTACACGGGCCTCACGGTCTCTGCGATGGTGATCGGCGGATCGTTCGTGGTGGCCAACGCGAGGGGCTATTGGGTGTGGCTCGGCGCGCTGATGCTCGCGGCCGCGGCGTTCCAGGCCACGGCCCACATCCTCCGCGACTGGTGGAGAGCGCTCGCGCTGCGACGTTGAATTCGCGGAGCGTCCCCTTTGCGACCGCGGATCGGTGGTTAGACTGCGACTCCCTGCGGCCGTGAGCGACCTGACCTTCCGCGTGCATCCGTCTGTCGCCTCGATCGCCGAGGCCGAGTGGGAGTCGCTCCGCGACGACGCGTGGACGCCCTTTCAAGAGCGCGCCTGGATGCTCGCGCTCGAAGAGGCCGGCTGCGCCTCGCCCGAGCGCGGCTGGACGCCGATGCACATGGCCCTCTGGCGCGGCCGCGACCTCGTGGCGCTCGCCCCCGCGTACGCCCGCGTCGACAGTCAGGGCGAGTTCGTCTTCGACCACGCGTGGGCCGGCGCTGCGCAGCGCGCGCGCATCGCGTACTACCCGAAGCTCACCCTCGCGGTGCCCTTCACGCCCTGCACCGGGAGGCGGATCTACACGCGCCCCGGCGAAGACCGCGAAGCCCTCTCGCGCACCCTCGCGCGGGCAATCTTCGACGCCGCGAAGCACGCCGGACTCTCCTCGGTGCACGCGCTCTTCGTCACCGACGACGAGGCCGAGAGCTTCGAAGCCGAGGGGGCCTTCATCCGTCACGGCGTGCAGTTCCACTGGGAGAACCCGGGCTACCGCGGCTACGACGACTACCTCTCGCGCTTCACGTCACGGCGACGAAAGACACTACGCAGAGAGGCCGACGCGCACCTCGACCAGGGCATCTCGATCCGCACGCGCAGGGGCGACGCGCTCGCTCGCGACGACGCGGCGATGATCCATCGACTCTATGTCTCCACCGTCGACAAGTTCGCGTGGGGCAGGCGTTACCTCAACCCTCGCTTCTTCGAACGCGCCCTCGACTCGATGCGGGGGAGCCTCGAGCTCGTCGAGGCCGTGCGCGACGGCGCGGTGATCGCGGGGGCCTTCAACGTCGCGTCGAAGACGCACCTCTACGGGCGCTACTGGGGGTGCTTCGAAGAGCATCCCTTCTTGCACTTCGCGGTGTGTTACTACCACTCGATCGGCGAGTGCATCCGCCGTGGCGTGCGGGTGTTCGAGGGCGGCGCGGGCGGCGAACACAAGCTCTCGCGAGGCTTCTTGCCCACGGTCACGCGCTCGGCGCACAGGGTCTTCGCGCCGGGCCTCGAGCGCGCGATCCGAGACTTCGTCGCGAGAGAGCGCGCGGCGATCGAACAGGAGCTTCCCGCGGTGGAGGCCGAGGCCGGGCTCAAGCCCTGGACACCCGCGGCGGGTCACGAGTAAGGGTGCAGAACGTATGGCAAGACGACCGAAGGAGGACGGCGACTCGGGCACGATCGTCGAGACTCGGCAAGAGAAGAAGCTCGCGAAGCCTCGGATGTACAAGGTGCTTCTGCACAACGATCACTACACGACGCGGGAGTTCGTCGTGGCGATCCTGATCGAGATCTTTCGTAAGAGCGAGACCGACGCCGTGCAGATCATGATGCACGTGCACCAGCGGGGCATCGGGGTGGCGGGCGTGTACACCTTCGAGGTGGCACAGACCAAGATCCACCAGGTCGAGGAGCTCGCGCGAGAGAACGAGTTCCCGCTGCTCCTGACGATGGAACCGGAGGACGACTGAATGGCATCGCAACCCACTGTCTCGAAGGAACTTCAGGCTGCCCTCCGCCGCGCCGTCACCGAGGCCGAGGCGCAGCGCCACGAGTACGTCACCCTCGAACACCTCGTGCTCGCCTTCATCGGCGACGACTGGACCCGCAAGGCCCTCAAGGCCTGCGGCGCGGATGTGAAGCGCCTCGAGCGCGGCCTCCGCGAGTCCCTCGACGAGACGCAGGAGCGCATCCCCGCGTCGCAGCGCCTCGAGGTGCAGCAGACCCTCGGCGTCACGCGCGTCCTCCAGCGCGCCGCCATGCACGCGATCTCCGCGGAGCAGAAGGCCATCGACGTGGGCTCCGTGCTCATCTCGATCTTCCGCGAAGAGGAGTCTCAGGCGCTCTTCCTCCTCCAGAAGGAGGGGATCACGCGCATGGACCTCATCAACTACTACTCCCACGGGGTTTCGAAGTTCGACCCCGAGGAGGCCGACAACGGCACGAGCGGGCCCCTCGGCCGCCCCGACGGCAGCAACGGCGGAGACCCCCACAGCCACGGCGACGACGAGGACGAAGACGGCGCCGCGCCCGTCAAGAACCCCCTCGAACAGTTCACCCAGAACCTCAACCAGCAGGCCGCCGAAGGAAAGATCGACGCCCTCATCGGCCGCGAGCCCGAGCTCGAGCGCACGATTCGAATCCTCTGCCGCCGCAAGAAGAACAACCCCCTCTACGTGGGCGAGCCCGGCGTGGGCAAGACCGCCATCGCCGAGGGCCTGGCGCTGCGCATCTACGAGAAGAAGGTCCCGTCGGTGCTCGAGAACGCCACGGTGTACTCCCTCGACATGGGCGCGCTCCTCGCGGGCACGAAGTTCCGCGGGCAGTTCGAAGAGCGCCTCAAGGCCGTGCTCAAGGCCCTCGCGAACCACCCCGACGCGATCCTCTTCATCGACGAGATCCACACGATCGTCGGCGCGGGCGCGACCTCGGGCGGCTCCATGGACGCCTCGAACATGCTCAAGCCCGCCCTCGCGTCGGGCCGCCTCCGCTGCATCGGCAGCACCACCTACTCCGAGTACAAAGCGGCCTTCGAACGCGACCGCGCGCTCGCCAGGCGCTTTCAGAAGATCGACATCACCGAGCCCTCCGTGGCCGACACGATCAAGATCCTCGAAGGGCTCAAGCCCCAGTACGAGAAGCACCACGAGGTCACGTACTCCGAAGACGCGATCCGCGCCGCGGCCGAGCTCTCGGCCAAGTACGTCAACGATCGCCTGCTGCCCGACAAGGCCATCGACGTGATCGACGAGTGCGGCGCGCAGGACCGCATGCGCCCCGGCGGCGAGCGCACCAACAAGGTCACCCTCGCCGACGTCGAGGCCATCGTCGCGAAGATGGCGCGCATCCCCGAGAAGAACGTCTCGGGCTCCGAGCGCGACCGGCTCCGCCTGCTCGACACCGAGCTCAAGGCCGTGATCTACGGTCAGGACGACGCCATCGAGGCCATCGCGAGCGCCATCAAGCTCTCGCGCTCGGGCCTCCGCTCGCCCGAGAAGCCCATCGGGAGCTTTCTCTTCGCGGGCCCTACGGGCGTCGGCAAGACCGAGCTCGCCAAGCAGCTCGCCAAGGTGCTCGGCGTGCAGTTTCTCCGCTTCGACATGAGCGAGTACAGCGAGCGCCACACGGTCTCGCGACTCATCGGCGCGCCGCCCGGCTACGTGGGCTTCGACCAGGGCGGGCTCCTCACGGACGCGGTCTCGAAGAACCCCTACTCCGTCGTCGTGATGGACGAGATCGAGAAGGCTCACCCCGAGCTCTTCAACATCCTCCTCCAGGTGATGGACCACGCCACGCTCACCGACAACAACGGCAAGAAGGCCGACTTCCGCAACGTGGTGCTCATCATGACCACCAACGCGGGCGCCCGTGAAATGAGCGAGAAGGTCGTGGGCTTCGGCGCGAAGGACGGCGCCGTCGACACCTCGCGCGCGAAGGCCGCCCTCGAGCGCACGTTCACCCCCGAGTTCCGCAACAGGCTCGACGGCATCGTGGCCTTCAAGGGCCTCACGCCCGAGGTCATCCTCCGCGTCGTCGACAAGGAGGTCGGGCTCCTCCAGGGGCTGCTCGAAGAGAAGAAGGTCACCGTGTCGCTCTCGCCCGAGGCCCGCGCGTGGCTCGGCGAGAAGGGCTACGACCCGGCCTTCGGCGCGCGCCCCATGGCCCGCCTCATCGAGAACACGCTCAAGAAGCCCCTCGCCGAGGCCCTCCTCTTCGGCGATCTGGCCGAGGGCGGCGCCGCGCGCGCGGAGCTCGTCGACGACAAGATCAAGCTCACGTTCACGAAGCCCCCCTCCGCCGCGAACTGAACCTCACGCTTTACGAGGGCGGGCGTTCTGATAGGGTCCGCAGCCCTCATGAAGACCCCCCCTACGATCGCGCCCGTTCAGGGCAAGCTCGGCGTGCTGCTACCCGGCCTCGGCGCCGTCGCGACCACCTTCGTCGCAGGCACCGAGATGATCCGCCGGGGGATCGCGCAGCCCGTCGGCTCGCTCACGCAGATGGGCACGATCAGGCTCGGACGACGCACCGACAACCGCTCGCCGCGCATCGGTGATTTCGTCCCCCTCGCGCCCATCGAGAGCCTCGAGTTCGGCGGCTGGGACATCTACCACGACGACGCCTTCACGGCGGCCACCAAGGCCGGCGTGCTCAGCGAGAAGCACCTCGCGTCGGTGAAGGACTTCCTCGAAGGCGTGCGCCCCATGTCGGCGGTCTTCGACCCGGGGTACGTCAAGAAGATCGACGGCCCCAACCGCAAGAAGGCCGCTTCGAAGATGGAGCTCGCCGAGGCCCTCATGGACGACATCGCGCGCTTCAAGCGCGAGCGCGGCGTCGACCGCTGCGTCGCCGTGTGGTGCGGTTCGACGGAGGTGTGGCGGCCCACGACGGAGGTCCACGCCTCGCTCGCGAACTTCGAGAAGGGTCTGCGAGAGTCGAGCGACGACATCGCGCCGAGCGCCATCTACGCATACGCGTGCCTGCGCTCGGGGGTGCCCTACGCCAACGGCGCGCCCAACCTGTCGGTGGACTTCCCCGCCATGCAGGAGCTCGCGCGGCGCGAGGGCATCGCCATCGCGGGCAAGGACTTCAAGACGGGCCAGACCCTGATGAAGACCATCCTCGCGCCGGGCTTCAAGGCGAGGCTCCTCGGGCTCGACGGGTGGTACTCGACGAACATCCTCGGCAACCGCGACGGCGAGGTGCTCGACGACCCCGAGAGCTTCAAGTCGAAAGAGGTCTCGAAGCTCGGCGTGCTGGAGCACATCTTTCAGCCGCACCTCTACCCCGAGCTCTACGGCAAGTACTCCCACGTCGTGCGCATCAACTACTACCCCCCGCGCGGCGACAACAAAGAGGGCTGGGACAACATCGACATCTTCGGGTGGTGCGGCTACCCGATGCAGATCAAGATCGATTTCCTCTGCCGCGACTCGATCCTCGCGGCGCCCATCGTGCTCGACCTCGCGCTCTTCCTCGACCTCGCGCAGCGCTCGGGGATGTCGGGCATCCAGGAGTGGCTGAGCTTCTACTTCAAGAGCCCCATGACGGCGCCGGGCCTCTACCCCGAGCACGACCTGTTCATCCAGCTCATGAAGCTCAAGAACACGCTGCGGTGGATGAAGGGCGAAGACCTCATCACCCACCTCGGCCTCGACTACTACGATTGATCGGGGCACCCTCGCGTCCTCCACATGGAACAGGGACGCACCGGGGCTCGCTACCGCTTCCTCATCCCCGTCATCGGCGGCTCCGTCGCGGGCGCCGTCTTCCTGACGCTCTTCTTCGGGCTCATCGTCGTCGGCTTCGGCGCGGCGGGGATGGTCTTCGCGTCGCGCTCGCTCGGTGACCTCCTCGACCCCGGCAGCGCGCTCCATCGGCTCGGTCGCCCGCTCACGCAGCGTGAGATCGACGACGGGCGCGTGATGGGCGCGGGCACCTTCGCGGGCATGGAGAGCCCGCCCGTCTGCTACGTCGCGCACCAGTACTACGTGAGCGGCAAGAACGGAGGCTGGCGCACCGACGTCAGCGGCACCCTCGCCGAGGGCGCGACGCTCACCATCGGCGCGCGCACGTGGGCCGTCGACCCCGCGCAGATCCGCTTTCATCCGCTCGACACGTACGTCGCCGACCCCGAGTTCGAAGGCGCGCTCCGCCGTCGCATGCCGAACCTCCCCGACAACGGCCGCGTCAACTACGCGTGCGCGCTCGCCAACGCGACGGTCTTCGCAGACGCTTGCGTGAGCGACACGCTCCGTCAGCTCGTCGCATGTCGCGGCGAGCGACCCCACCACCATCACCCTCGGCAGCGGAACGCCCGACCGTCGCATCCGTTCGATCGCCAACAGCGTCGCCTCGGGGCTCGCCGCGGGCCTCGCGGCCGCTCCACATCTTCTTCGCCTCCGTGCTCTGGCGCGTCTGCAAGGCGGGGGCGCTCGTCGACGCGCTCCGTGGGTGGAGCAGGGAGCCTCCGACGCCCTCGCGCACGCCGCTCCAGATCGCGGGCCTCGCGGCCGTCGTGGGCGCGTGGATCTACGCGGCCGCGCGCTCCGTGGGCGTCGAAGACGTGAACAACCCGCACCTCACGGGCTACGGCTTCGGCGTCTCTGCCGTCGTGGCGGCGCTGCTCGTGGGGCTCGCCCTCCGCGACCGCGCGGTGAAGGTCTCGCTCGCGATGGCGCCCTGCATCGCCGCGGAGACCGCGCGGCTCGCGCGCGTCGGAGAGGGCGGCGCCGAGCTCGCCGTGCGCGTTCGCGCCGACGCGCCCACGGTGACGCTCCCCGGTCACACGCCGCACGCGTTCGTTCGGGTCACCGTGAAGCGCGTGGTGCAGGCTGGCAGAAACCGCGTGGCGCAGGAGCTACACACGGCCTCGTGGCCCGCGACGATCCCCGTCGAAGACCCGTCGGCCGCCGGCGTGCTCGACCTCACGGGCGCCGCGGTCGATCTGCGAACGACCTTCCGCACCGTTCGAGACAACGAGGCGTACGAGCTGCTGCGGCACCTCGCGTCGACGCCCTTCGGCGACAGGACCTCCGCGGCGGGGCACTACATCGCCCTCGAAGTGGAGGAGAGCTTCATCGATCCGGGCGAGCACCTCTACGTCCTCGGCGACATCCACCGCGTGCAGAACGCCGAGGCGCAGTCGCTCTACCGCGTCATGGACACGGTCCCCGTGATCGCCTCTTCGAACCCCGCGAAGCTCGCGGTGTACGCGGGATCGGAGCGCGCGCTCCTCGCCTCGCTCTCGCGCGAGCGCGTCGTCGCGTCGGGTGTCACGGCGCTCCTCGTCGCGTCGTCGTCCGCGCTCGCGGTGGCCCTCGGCTACCTGCGCGCGCTCTGACGCTCAGCCCTTCTTCACGAGCGCGCCGACCAGCGCGCCGAGGTCCTCGCGCACGCGCCTCCCCTCGATCACCGCGATGAGCGCCGCGTAGGTCGTGAGCGCGAGGAGCGGCGGGATCCAGCCCTCTCCCGTCGATCCCGTCGCGACGCGGTGCCCGATCGTCGCGGTGACCGCGCCGACGCCCGCGAGCACCGGGCCCGTGTAGTGGCTCCAGAGCGCGCGCCCGAGGTGGCGCCCCGCCCAGGCGATGAGCCAGAGCACCATGACCACGGTGACGACGCCGTGCGCGGCCGCGATGGCGCCGATGCCGAGGTGCTTGACCGCGAGCACGAGCGCCCAGGTCGAGAGCGTCCACACGAAGAACGCGCGCAGCGCGAGGCCCGCGCGGCCCTGCGCCTGGAGCAGCGTGAAGAGGGGCCCCGCGACGAGCCCGCCCACCATGTTCGGGAGCAGGCCCCACACGACGGGAACGCTCTCGACCCAGCGCGGCGCATAGGCCACGCGAATGATCGCGGGCGAGCCCGCCGAGAGCGTCACGAGCAGCGCCACGCCGAGGAGCAGCGCCGTGCGCGTGACCGTCGCCACGGCGCGATGGAGCGCGGGGTCGTGCGCGTCGAAGCGCGCGTACGCGGGGAGCTGCACGCGTCCGAGCGCGTTGACCGCGAGCACGGGGAGCTGCGCGTACTTCACCCCGAAGTCGAAGACGCCCACGGCCTGCGGGCCCATGAGCCGCCCGAGCAGGGCCGCGGAGACGTTGTCCTTGAAGAAGGCCGCGATGCCGAGGGCCTGCACGCGAATGCCGTAACCGAGGAGCGGACGCAGCACGGCGGGGCGCCAGAGCGGCCGCGGGAGCCCCGGCGAGATGAGGTACGCGAGGGCGAGCTGCGAGAGCATCCCGACGAACTGCGCGCCCGCGAGGGCCCACGCGCCGCCGAAGGCCCACGCGAACACGATGGCCGTGAGCTGTCGCGCGATGAGCGAGAGGAGCTCGACGCGCCCGATCTCGCCGAAGCGCAGCGCGCGCTCGAGGCGGATGTAGGGCACGGCGCGCAGCGGCCCCGCGAGAAAGAGCGGAGACATCGCGCGGAGCACCGAGGCCTCGTCGGGCCTGAGGTGGTTGTAGGCCGCGATGGCGGGCGCCGCGACGAAGAACGCGACCGAGAGCGCGAGGCCGAGGGCGATGAGAAAGGTCGCGACGACGCGGTACTCCTCGTCGCTCACGTCGCTGCGCTTGCGAAGGAGCGTGGCGCCGAGGCCCCCGTCGCCGAAGAGCGAGCCGAGGCCGAGAAAGAACGTTCCGATCGCGTAGACGCCGAAGGCGCGCTGATCGAGGAGCCGCGCGAGCGCGAGCGTCGCAGCGCCCGTGAGCGCCGCGCCGAAGACCTGGAGCGTGGCGAAGCGCGCGGTCTCCTTCGTGATGCGCTCGAGGAGCGCCGCGCCCGTGGGCGCATGCTGGGTCATCGCGGGCGCCGCGCGTGGCAGAGCCAGTTCATCACGAGCCGCTCGCGCGCCGTGCGGTCGAGCGCGCGCGCCGTGAGGTTCACCAGGGGGATGAGCGCGCGCCCCGCGAACGACCGATCGAGCTCGAGGCAGGCCATCTGACCGAGCGTCGACCAGAGGCCGCCGAGGGGCGTGAGCTCCACGAGCTCGAGCCCCGCGGCGCGCACCGCAGCCTCGAGGCCGTAGCGCGTGAAGCGCCAGTAGTCGTGCGGAACCTCGTGGTCGGGCCACACGCCGGGCACGGTGAACACCACGTCGCCGCCGGGCCTCACCACGCGGACCATCTCGCGGAGGCAGTCGACGGGACGCTCGACGTGTTCGAGCACCTGAAACGACACCGCCACGTCGAAGCGCTGGTCTTCGAAGGGGAGCGCGTGCGCGTCGCCGATCACGTCGGGCGTCGCGTTGGGAGACTCGCGGTCGAGGCCGACGTAGTCACGCACCGAGGCGTCGAAGAGGCCGCGGTAGGGCTTCGAGCCGCAGCCCACGTCGAGCACGCGGCCGCGCAGCGTCGGGAGCACACGCGCGAGCGCGCGCCACATCGGGGCGAGGTGCAGGTGCAACGGCTGACGCCACGTCGCCGGGTGCGGTCGATACGGGACGGGGTTGGGTGCGTACCAGAGGTTCATCCGAGGAGCTCGCGATAGAGCGACTCGTAGGCCGAGAACATCGCGCGGCGCGGATTCTCTCCGAGAACCTCCCGCTGCGCGAGGCGCATGCGCGCGCGGAGGTCTGCGTCCGACAGCCACCGCGCCAGGGCCGCGGGCCACGCGCGCGCGTCGCGGTCGAGCAGACACTCGGGCACGCGCTCATAGAGCTCCTCGTGCGGCGCGATGGTCGACGCGAGCACCGGGACGCTCGCCTCCGCGGCTTCGAGCGGCACCAGCGGCATGCCTTCGAAGCGGCTCGGCGCGAGGAGAAGCTCCGCGCGACAGAACCCGTCGATGCCCGGTCGCGCGCCGAGGAGGGTCACGCGATCTTCGAGCCCGAGCGCGCGGATCTGCGCGCTCAGCGTCGGGCGCTCGGGGCCTTCGCCGATGATGTTCCAGTGCCACGCGAGGCGCTTGACCTCGGGCGCCGCGAGGGCCGTGAGCATGGCGTCGAAGCCCTTCTGCCGGTCGAGCCTCCCCACCGAGAGCACGCGCAACACGCCCTCGGGCCACGGCGCCGGATCGGGCTGCTTCGTGGCTGCCGGAGGCGCGTTTCGCACGATCGTGACGCGCACCCCGAGGAGCGCCTCGAGCGTGCGCGCGTCGGCGCGCGAGAGGGCCACCCAGCGCACGCGATCTCGCATCGAACCCGCGAGCGAGAGCATGCGCTTCGAAGGGATGTGAAAGCACCGATCGCGGGGCCACCCATCGGGCGGCGGGAGGAGCTGAAAGGTCACCACGAGCGGTCTCCCGCGCGCGGCGATGAGCGCGGGGCCCACGCGGTCGGGCCACGGGAGGTGCGCATGCACGATCTCGCCAGGGCCGTGCTGCTTGAGCGCCCAGCGCCACCACGAGACGCGACGCGGCGTCGCCGCCTCCCATCGCACGCTGTGGTCGAAGGGAAGCTCCAGCCGCGTCTCCCACCCCGCGCGCTCGCACTCGGCGCGCAGCGTCTCTGCCATCTGCTCGGCTCCGCCCCACGCGGCCGAGGCCGCGAGGTGAAGCACGCTGTGTCGGGTCATGGCTCCTCGATCGCGTAGAACGCCACGGAGTCTGTGATGATCGACGGCGCCGCGAGGGCCGCCGCCCGGTGAAGCACCCCGTCGATGAAGCGCGCGGCGCGCGTGAGCGGAGCCTTTGAACGCCCTTCGGGGTCGACGAAGCGCGACGGGCGCGCCCAGGCCACGTCTTCACGGACCACGCGCGCGTTTGCGCCCTTTCGAAGCGTCGCGCGCATCGCGGCGCGCGAGAAGAACCACAGGTGCTCCGGGGGCTTGTACTGGTCCCACGTCGAGGGGGCGATGCGCGTGTTCACGTTGCCGATCACGGGCACGACCACGGCGAAGACGGCGCCGGGTCTGGCCATCGCGCGCAGCGCGCGCAGCGTGTCGACGGGGTCGGGGAGGTGCTCGAGCACGTCCCACGCGGTGATGACGTCGAAGGGGCCGCGGTCACGGAGCGCGTCGAGCGTCGAGACCACGTAGGGCCGCACGGCGTCGCTCAATCCCCGCTGCGCCTCGGGCGATGGTTCGACTCCGAACGAGTCCCAGCCGCGCGCCCTCGTCTCTTCGACGAAGTAGCCCGCAGCACAGCCGAAATCGAGCATCTTCCCGGTGGTCCTCCCGAGGGATCGGAGCGCGCCGAGGCGCGCCTCGGCCTTGCGCGCCGCGAGCGATCGTTCGCGTCCGAAGTAGTCCTCGTAGCCGTGGCCGTCGCCTTCGAAATAGCCGCGCTCATACACCGCCTTCACGGCCTCGGGCGGAGGCGTCGGCCACACGAACTCGAGGTCGCAGGGGCCGCAGCGGTGGATCACATACGGGCCCCGCTCGAAGCGCGGCGCGCACGCGCGACCGCAGAGCGTGCAAGGCGGATTCATGTCGTCCCCTTCTTCTCCGCGGCCGCGAGCACGAGGGAGGCGAAGCGGTCGCCGAGCGCGTCCCAGTCGAGCGCCGCAGCGACCTCGCGCGCTGCCATCGCGCGCGCGTCAGACGCGGCCGTGTCTCGCCACGCGGCCACCACGGCGTGCGCGGCCTCGTCGGGCGTCTCCGCGCCGAGGTGATGCGTGCGCTCCCGAAGCGCGAAGCCGCGCACGCCCACGCGCGTCGAGATCAGCGGAACGCCCGCCGCGAGGGCCTCGGGCACCTTGAGGCTCGACCCCGCGCCCGCGTCGAGGAGGTTCACGTACGCGCCCGCGCGATCGAGCCACGGCGCCACGCTGTCGACGGTCCCCGTGACCTCGACGTGCGGGCCCGCGAGGGCCTCGACCTCGCGCGCGGGCGCCCTCCCGCAGAGCACGACCCGCGCGTCGGGATAGGTCTCGCGCACCCGCGGGAGCACCTCACGCGCGAGCGCGACGGCGCACCGCACGTTCGGCGGGTGACCCATCGCGCCCACGAAGAGGATCTCTCTCGACGCGCGCGACGACGGCGCGATGAAGCGGATCTCGCCGCACGCGACGCCGTTGGCGATCACCGCGACGGGGCCGTCACGCCGCGCGGAGACCTCCCTCGCGTCGTCGTCGGTGACGACGGTGACGAGGTCGGCGACGCGCCACACGCGGCGCTCCAACCGCGCGAGGCGCAGCGCTTCGAGGCGCGCGTCGGGCGTGATGGTCCTCGCGTAGCGGCTCTCGATGTTGTGCTCGTCGAGCACGAGGGCGACGCCGTCGAGGCTCATCGCGACGAGCGACGCGTACGCGTGGCACGCGATGACGGCCGCGTAGGGAGCCTCGCGGTGCCGCGCGCGCAACGCGTCGCGGAGCGCCCTCGGCGCGGCCTCGCGAGCCCTGCTGCTGGAGATGAATGGGATGCCCATGAAGGGCCCGCGGTCGCAGAGTTTTTTCTCTCGGTAGATCGAGAGCGCGGCGGAGACATCGCCCGCGGAAGAGGCCATTTCAACGGGCCAGTAGCGCGCGTAGAGGTCGACGGGGCCGCGGCGCGCGAGGGCGCGCGCGAGGCGGTGGATGCGGATTCGCCCGCCCGTGTTCGTCGGCGCGGGGAGGTAGGGCGCGACGATCGCGAAGGCGGGCGCGCGCGACGCTCTGGGGAGCACTGGACCCTGCATGGAGTGTGCGTTACATACCGAAAGAACAACCGGATTCCGACGGCGAGCGCGATGACACGTTCGCCGACGTGGAGGAAGAAATATGATCGCGCTCACCGAGAAGGCTGCGGAGAAGGTCAGGGAGATCGCCCAGGCCGAGGGGCTCGAAGGCCAGGGCCTTCGGCTTCAGGTCAAGGGCGGCGGGTGCTCGGGCTTCCAGTACGACCTCTATTTCGACGAGAAGGCCACCGACATGGACCAGATCGTCGACTCGTTCGGCATCCAGCTCTTCGTCGATCCGCTGTCGCTCCAGTACCTCGAAGGTACGCAGATCGACTACGTCGAAGGGCTCCACGGCGCGGGGTTCAAGTTCGAGAACCCCAACGTCAAGGGCACCTGCGGCTGCGGCAGCTCGTTCAGCGCCTGACGCCCTCTGGCGCCGCGGTCCTCGCGGCGCCTCGTCGCCTTCACCTCAACCCCGGACCTCGTTCGCGAACGCCTGCGCGGCCTCCCGCTGCGTGACGAACTGATACCCGCGCGCCTGAAGATCCAGCACCACGCGCCGCAGCGTCGCGAGCTTGCGCGCGAGCGGCACCCTCACGTCGCGCTGGTGCGCGACGAGCGCGTCGAGGCCGTCGTGCTCGTCGAGCAGGTCGATGCCGTGGAGCTCGAGGTTCACCAGCGGTCGCCCCGCGATCTGCGCCGTGAGCAGGTCGACGCGCGACGGCCCCGCGAGCATCACCGTCGTGCCGATGTACGGGAGCCGCGCGCCGCGCGTGACGCCGATGGGCAGCTCGATGATCCCGCCGTCGTGCTCGGCGCGGCGCCAGTAGGGCCGCGCGGGCACGTACGGATCCGCGGGCGCAGCGAGCACCGCGGGCGTGTCGACGATGGAGTGCGAGCGGCGCCCGCGCGCGCGGATGAGCCCGATCGCCGTGGTCTTCGCGGCCCAGTACGCGGGGCAGGGGAAGACCGAGCTGTCGTAGAAGACCCCGAGCTCCGAGAGGGCGCTCATCACGCGGTCGTTGGTGGTGTACCCCGGCGCGCGAAAGCCCGACGGCGCGAAGCCCTGCACCGCGGCGACGGCCTCGATGCCGCCGCGGATCTCGTCGCGGATGGCGTCGTCGTCGAGGCGCGAGAACTCGTAGCGGTGGTTCTGCGTGTGGTTGGCGAGCTCGTGGCCCGCGTCGAAGAGGGCGCGCGCGCCGTCACGCGCGACGGCGTGCTTCATGTCGCGGCCGATGACGAAGAACGTGCAGGGCACGCCGAGGTCGTCGAGGAGCTCGCGGTAGCGCGGGACGGCGCGCTCGTAGACGGCGTGGGCGCTCGCGCCGCTCGCCTCGGGGAGCCCGTGGATCGCGTGGTAACAGGGGATCTCGTCGAGGTCGACGGAGAGGGCGCAGAGCTTCATGCGTGGGTTGTCGTACCGCGGAGGCGTTGATCGGGGGCGCGACGCGGGAGCGGTGCGGTCGCGCGGAGGAGGAGCGCAGGGCGGCGGTCAGCCGAAGGCGCGCTCGGCGCGCTCCTGCTCTTCTTTGCAGCGGATGCAGAGGTTGGTCTCGGGGCGGGCTTCGAGGCGCTTGAGCGAGATCTCCTCGCCGCACTCCTCGCAGAGTCCGAACTCGTTGCCCGAGAGCTTCTCGAGCGCGTGCTCGATCTTTTCGAGCAGGAACTTCTCCCTCCCCCGGAGGCGGAACGTGAACGACTGGAGGTACTCGCTCGACGCGAGGTCCATCTCGTCGGGCAGGTCGTCCGCGTCGAGGGCCATGTCCTTGGCGAGCGTGTCTCTCGCGTTCTCGATGATCTGCGTCCGCTTCTCTTCGAGCATCGTCTTGAAGCGCGCGAGTTCGGTCTTGCTGAGCGCCATACGGGTCGGTGTCCTTTCCTCGCCGTCGTGAGGAGACGCTCGATGCTAGAAACACCACCGCGGGTGTCAAGCAAGCGTTGTCGCTGCGCCTCGCTTCGTCGGTGCTGGTGCGCGGCGGCCGACACGCGTCGGCGCGCACCGAATGATGCTCAGCCCGCGCTCGCCTCGGCCGACGATTTCGTCGCCGCGGCCGGCTCGTCGATGAGGTCGTTCCACGTGGGCTGCTTGCGCCCGTGGCGGTTGACCACCGCGGGAGGACGGAGCCGCCCGAGGCCGTACACGAGGCCGTTGATGGTCATCCAGCGCGCGGCGTGGCGCGCGTCGAGCCAGCGGTTCTCGGGCTCGGTGTGCCCGCGCAGCGTGGCGTCGGCGTGGCGGCGCGCGGCCTCGAAGGCCATGAAGAAGCGGTCGACGTTGCGCTCGGGCGAGCAGCGGTCGCGCGCGTGACGCTCCGCCGTGGCGCCGAGGGTGTGTCGCTTGCGGGGGTTGCGCAGCAGCGAGACGCACGCGCGACCGAAGCGCCAGTCGGCGGCGTCGACGTCGCCCGTGGGCTCCACCAGCACGCCCGTGACGTCGCTCTCGACCTGCTGCGAGACGCCCATCCCGTCGGCGAAGGCCACCGCGGGGAGGCCGCACCAGAGGGCCTCGCTCACGACCTGGCCGTAGGTCTCCGAGAGCGACGCGTACACGAAGAGGTCCGCGTGACGGTAGAACGTCGGCATCTGCGTGACGGGGAACTCGCCGGGGAACCAGCAGCGATCGGCGACGCCGAGCTCCGCCGCGTAGCGCTTGAACATGTCGTGGTCGGGGCCGTCGCCCACGAGCGTGAGCGACGCGTCGGGCACCGACGGGGCCACCCAGCGCGCGAAGATGCGGAGCAGGCGCTCGACCTCCTTCTCGCGCGTGTGACGGCACACCACGAGGAGCCTCGACCCGCGGCGCATGTGCTTGGGGAAGGGGTCATTGCCCGCGGGCGCGTCGAAGATCCGCGGCTCGACGTTGCGCGGGATCACATGGATGGGCGCGCGCACGCCGCGGTCGCGCCAGTACTGCTCGAGGCCGCGCGAGAGCACGATGAGCCCGTCGCTGTCGTTGTAGACGTTGGCCGAGGTGCTCTCCGCGAGCTTGAGGAAGGTCTTCTGAAAGACCTTGTGGGCCATCTCGCTGTCGACGAGCGCGTCGGGCATGATGACCGGGTACACGCTGGGCACGTGCACCGTGTTGACGCACACGAGGGGCACGCCCTTCGCGCGGCGCAGCCACAGGCCGAGCTCCATGAGCTCCGTCGCGGTCTGACCGAGCACCACGTCGAAGTCCCACGAGCGGGCCTGCTCGAAGATGTTCTCGAGCGGGAGCGGCACCCACACGCCGGGGTGGTTGTGCAGCGGAACGCTCGGCAGGCACACGTGCTTGAGGGGGAGGTCTTCGGGCTTCGCCGCGGGGTCGCGCGGGCCGATGATGGTCACCTCGCAGCCGCGCTTGAGCAGCTCGCGGTAGAGAAACTGCGTCGCGAACGTGGCGCCGTTGGCGTAGGGGAGCCGCACGTAGTCGCTGAGGATCGCGACCTTGCGGGGCCATCCGTCGGGCGTGAGCCTGCGAGTCCTGTTGCCGTTCAGACCGTTCATCATCGCCGTTGTCCCAATCGTGTCCGTCGTCTGGTAGAAGCGACCTTCATTTGCCGTGAAGATCGTCGATGTCACCGAGTTCTGGTCCGAGCGCGGAGGCGGAGTGCGCGCGTACCTAACACAACTCCTCCGAGAGGGAGCACTCCACGGCCACGACGTCGCCGTGATCGCTCCCGGAGCTCGAAACGAGGAGCTGCGCGCGCCCGAAGGCGGTCGGATCGTGCGTCTCGCGGGGCCCGCGATGCCCTACGACCCGAGCTACCACGCCCTCTGGAACCCCCTCGCGATCCGCGCGGCGATCGAGCGCGAGCACCCCGATGTGCTCGAAGCTTCCTCTCCGTACGTGGCGGCTCTGGTAGCCACCAGGGCGCGCTCCGTCGCCCTGCGTTCGCTGGTGGTGCATTCCGACTTCATCGACACCTATGCACGGCCCGTGCTCTCGCGAGCCTTTGGAACAAGGGCCGCCGATGTTGCGCTTACGCCCCCGTGGGCGGCCCTCCGTGCGCTCACGGCACGCTTCGACGTCACGGTGTGCTCGGGCCGCTGGCTGGCCGACAAGCTCATCGCCCACGGGTGTCACCGCGTCGCGTGCGTGCCCTTCGGCATCCGCCACCAGGACTTCTCACCGAGCCTCCGCGACGAGTCTCTGCGCGCGCGTCTCCTCGGTCCCGCGCGTGATCGCGAGGGGGCCGTGCTCGTCGCCGTGGTGGGCCGACTCGCGGGCGAGAAGCGCGTCCCGCTGGTCTTCGAATCGCTCGCGAAGCTCGGTGAAACAAGGCCCGTCGCGGTGGTCGTGCTCGGCGACGGACCGGAGCGCCCGAGGCTCGAAGCGCTCGCGGAGCGCCTCGGACTTTTCGTCAACTTCGAAGGCTTCGTGACCGATCGCGCGCGCTACGCGACGACCCTCGCGAGCGCCGACGTGCTCGTGCACGGATGCGCGTGCGAGACCTTCGGCTTCTCGGTGGCCGAGGCCCTCGCGTCGGGGGTCCCCGTGGTGGTGCCCGACGCGGGCGGGGCCAGCGAGTTCGCCGACCCCGACGCCGCGGAGTGCTACCCCGCCGACGCATCCCCGGTGGCAGTCTCGGTAGCCACCTCGCGGCTACTTGGTCGGCCACGCGATTCGCTCCGTGAGGGAGCCCTCCGCGCGGCCGCCCGCGTGCGCTCCGCGGAGCACCATTTCGAAGCGCTCTTCGCGCTCTATGCCTCGAAGCTCGCGGAGGTCCGGCGATGATCCACGTGTCGATCCACGACGTGTCGCCGCGGTGGCGCGACGAGGTCGAGACCGCGATCGGCTGGTGCCGCGAGGTCGGTGTGAAGCCGGGGTTGCTCGTCGTCCCCGACTTTCACCACCGCTTTCCGCTCGCTGAAGATCCCGCGTATTGCGCGCGCATCCGAGCGCTCGCGGATGAAGGGCACGAGCTCTTTCTCCACGGGTATCACCACCTCTCGCCGCAGGGCGAGGGCGTCGGCCACTTCGTCGCGCAGCGCGTGGTCTCCGCGGGCGAGGCCGAGTTCGCCGCCTACGAAGCGCGCGAGGGAGAGGCCCTCCTCGACCGCGGACTCGATCTGTTTCGCACGCTCGGGTTCGCGATCAGGGGCTTCGTTCCGCCCGCGTGGGCGAGGCGCGCGTGGCTCATGCCTGCGCTGCGCGCGCGCGGGATCGACTACGTCGAAGATCAGCTCTTCGCGTATCGCCCCGTGCACGAGGAGCGGGTCTTCGCGCCCGCGATCAACTTCGCGAGCCGCACGCTCGGGCGCCGCGTGTCGAGCGTCGCGTACGCCCGCGTCGCACGTAACTGGCGCCGCGTCGGGTTCGGCGTTCGCGTGGCGATCCACCCCGCGGACCTGCATCACGCGTGGCTCGTCGACGAGACGCGCTCGCTCCTCGCGTGGGCGAAGGGGCGCACCACCGACACGGTCGCGTCGCTGTTCTGACCGTCACGCCAGCTCGAAGCCGGGGAGCGGCTCGTAGGCTGGTCCTCGTCGTCGAGCTCCTCGGGCAAAGGGAGCATCTCGGGGTCGAGGTCGTCGTCCTCGTCGACGGTGACGAGCGAGTCCCACGACGAGAGGTCGCGCACCGTGTCGTCGTCGTCGCAGTCCTCGCCGAGTCCCTCGATCACGCCGTCGGCGAGGTAGCGCCGCCACGCGTCGGTGTGCTCCTCCGCGAGGATGCGCTCGAGCGCGTCGGGCTTGATCCGCACGATGGGCTTTCCGTCGGTGGAACTCCGCGGTCTGAAGCGCAGCTCGCGCCGCTCGTAGACCGTGAGCTCGACCTCGTAGTCGTCGTGAACGTGCACGTGCATGTACTCGCGCACCTCGCCGAACTTCATGATCGACACGCGCTCGGTCTCGTAGCGCCAGCCGAGCGCGTTGACGTGCGCGAGCAGCACGTCGGGGTCGTCGGTGAAGACGTGCAGGTCGATGTCGCTGCCGCGTCGGATGTGCCCCGTACTCACGCTCCCGATGAGCCGCGGCGCGTAGTCCGAGAGCGCCCGCATCGCGCGCAGCGCCACCACGCGCATCGCGAAGAGCCTCCGCGTGCGAGCGTCTCCCTCGGCCAGCTCTGCGATCGCCAGGAGCGCGTCGCGGATCTCTCCGTTCGAAGGGAGGTCCGCCGGGCGGTAGCGCAGCCGACGGCCTCCGGTGCGACCCAGGAGGCGCTTCGAAGCGAGGCGCTTCGCGGTGAAGTACTGCTTCACGCCCTCCTCGTACATGAGCCTCGCGGCCTCGACGGCGATGGCGCCGCGGAGACCGCCCGGTCCGAGCTTCGACATGGCGTCAGGAGCTCGCGAGGAGCATCGGGGTGAGGGCCTCGCGCAGCCTGCGGAGCGCGCCTCCGACGGGGCGTCCGTCGCGCGTCACGCCGTAGAGCGCCTTCTGCACCACCTGCTGCGTGACCCCGAGGCGCCGCGCGATCTCGCCCTGCGAGAGCCCCTCGAAGAAGTGCCACTCGACGATTTCGCGCTGTCGAGGCGTGAGCGCCTCGGCCACCACCGCGCGCAGCGTCGCAGCCATTTCGTCGCGGGGGTCGAGTCCGTCGTCGCGCCACGCGGAGGCGTCGTGGGGGACGTTGTCGAAATCAGGGCGCAGCACCTCGCGGCGCGCGCGCGGCTCAGCGTCGGGCGTCCTCGCTTTCATGGGGGTGTCGGGGCGCGTCGTTCGCGCGGATGGCGTCGGGGTTTCGCAGCACGAAGGTCACGGCTTCATCGGGGGAGCACACGCTCGCGCGAGGCGAGCGTCCGGCGACGTCCCACCGCCGGAGGTGTTCGAGGTCGGCCAGGGCGGAGGTTCCGCGGAGGCGCTTTCGGGTCTGTGAGGGGGCGCGCAGGAGGTCGAGGTGGTGGCGGACGAGCCACACGATCCGCTCGGAAACAAGGCCTTCGAGGAGGTCGGCCCCGTCGGCGTCGTGCTCCGGGGAGCGGAGCCCTTTACCCACGTCATGGAGGAGCGCTGCGGCGTGCAGCTCGGGGTCATCGGATTCGCGTCGCGCGTGTTCGAACACCTGGAGCGAGTGATAGAGCGCGTCGCCCTCGGGATGATACCGAGGATCCTGGGCGATGCCATCGAGGCCGTGGAGCAGGTCGAGGAGTTCTTCTCGCATCGGTGGGTGCTGTGGGGGGAGCGACGCTGCGTGGCGCTCCCACCCGAGGTGCGCGGTCACACCCACTCCGCGGGCATGAATTTCTGAAGTGCTTCGGCGCCGCGCGCGCTCGGAGTATATCCAACGGTCGTGAGCGATCTGACAGACCGATGCCTCCGGGCCATGACCGACGACGGCGGATTTCGCGTGATGACCGCGCGCACCACCGACACCGCGCAGGGCGTCATCGACGCGCAACGGGTGACCGGCGACGTCGCGCGCTGGCTCGCCGACCTCGTCACGGGCACCACCCTCGTGCGCGAGACCATGGCGCCCACCTACCGCGTGCAGGGGATCCTCCACGGCGTCGCGCGGAGCGGCGCCCTCGCGGCGGACTCGCACCCCGACGGCGGCGCGCGCGGGCTCGTGCAGCGCAAGGGCGGCGACGACCCCATCGTGACGTCGGGCGCCGTGCTGGAGCTCATGCGCACGCTCCCGCGCGGCGGCGTGCAGAAGGGCATGGTGTCTGTGCCCGAGTCGGGCGGTCTGTCGGCCGCGTTCATGGCGTACCTGCAGGAGAGCGAGCAGGTGGTCTCGATGATCGCGATGGGCACGGTGCTCGAAGGAGGACGCGTGCGCGCCGCGGGCGGATACCTCGTGCAGGTGCTCCCCGAGCTCAGCGAGCCGATGCTCGCGATCATGACCGAGCGGCTCACGGACCTGCCGACGATCGAGTCGATGCTCCGTGACGAGCGCACGACGCCCGAGACCATGATGGAGGAGCTCCTCTACGGGATGCCCCACACGCAGCTCGCCGACAGCCCCGTGTCGTTCAAGTGCCGCTGCGACGCCGTGCGCCTCATGGCCTCGCTCGCGACGCTCCCGCGCGAAGAGGTCGTCGAGATGGTGCACGACGGAAAGCCTCTGGAGATCCAGTGCGACTACTGCCAGAAGGAGTATCGCATCGACCCCGAGCAGCTCCGCGGGCTCCTCGTGCAGAGCTGATCCCGCGTCACGCCTCGTCATCTCCTCCGTCGTCGTCCGCGTGTCGCGCGGGGTGCTTGTGCTTCGTCACGCGCGGTCCGTCGGCGACCTTGAACGACGGCGGGGCCACGCGCTCGCTGCGGCACTCGGGGCACGCGCTCGGGGCCGTGAGCCGGTCGCGGTCGCGAAAGACGTACTCGCACGCGAGGCAGGTCGCGGGCTCGACCACCAGCTTCAGCGCCTCGTGCGGGAGCGACCTCGCCAGGTGCTCGAGGTGATGGATCACGTCTTTCTCGGTGAGCCCCGCGGCGCTCGCGAGCTCCCTCGCAGAGGCCGTCGCGCCGGTGTCGCGCGTCGTGAGGAGGGCTTCGCGCAGGGCGTCGCGCGGCGTGACGGCGCGGGCCGGCGGGGGCTTCGGGGGGCGTTCTCGCATGACGGGTTTCGTGTTCGCCGTGGAGGGCGGAGGAGGGAGCCGTGATCGTAGCGCAATCCGCGGGGCGCGCGCTGTCGTAGAGTGCCTCGCACCCAACGAGGAGCGAAGGCGATGGCGATCGAGGTCGAAGCGCGGGTGGTCGTCGCCCGCAAGGTCGAAGACGTGTTTCACGAGGCCGCGGGGGTGACCGAGAACCTCGCGCGCTTCTTCAAGGGCTACGGGGGATTGATCCCGGGCATCGTGTCGGCCTCGCTCGACGGCGACGGCGTGATGCGTCCCGGCGCGCTGCGCACGGTGAAGCTCTCCGACGGCAGCGTCATCAAGGAGCGCGTCACGCGCTTCGAGGCCCCGCGCGTTCACGCGTACGACATGGCCGAGATGAACGCCCTCCAGCGGCTCATCTGCACCAACATGATCTCGGAGTGGACCTTCGCCGACGAGGGCGGCGCCACGCGCGTCGTGTGGCACTACTCGATCCTCCCGCGGAGCGCGGTGATGACCCCGCTCGCGTGGCTCGTGTCGCGGCTCTTCGAACGCGCGATGCAGCGCTGCCTCGACAACCTCGCCGCGGCGGTTCGCTG
>JAXLYG010000054.1:0-84032 GCA_046351535.1 Polyangiales bacterium | reverse complement strand
GTCGGGCCTCAACACCCGAAACTCGATGTCGAACACGTCGAGCGTCGGGTCCGTGAACCAGCGCTGGAGCACCTCGACGACGCGGCTCCGATCGTCGGGGTGGATGAGCTCGGACCAGTCGGCGCGGGTGTGGATCCGCTCCGCCGTCGCGGGGCCGAGGAAGTTCGTCACCGACGGGCTCATGTACACGACGTTCAGGTCGGGCAGCGTGCAGATCCAGAAGACCTGATCGCGCGCGGTCTCGATCTGCCGCATGCGCTCGGCGCTCTCGCGGATCGTACGCTCGGCCTGGTCGCGCTCGATGGCGATGCTCGCGAGGTGCGCGGCGCCCGAGACCGACTCGACCTCGTGCGCCGTCGGGACGCTCGGGCGGTCGTGGTAGAGGGCGAAGGTCCCGAGCACGCGGCCGCTCGCGAGCGACTGCGAGTGCCCCGCCCCCGCGACGATGGGCGTCGACCAGCAGCTGCGGAGGCCGTGCGGGAGCGCGAGGTCGCGGAACGTCGCCCAGCGCGGGTCCGTGGCGATGTCTTCGGCGATCACCACCTCGCGCAGAAACGCGGCGGCCCCGCAGCAGCCCTCCATGGGCCCGATCAGCATGCCTTCGAGGGCGCGGTTGTACGCGTCGGGCAGATGCGGCGCCGCGCCGTGGTGAAGGCGCTCGCCGTCGAGCACGAGCACCGCGCATCGGGCCCCCGAGACCTGCGCCTCGACCACCTCGACGATCTCGGCCAGCACGTCGTGGAGGCCGTCGCCCGCGGCGATGCGCTCGAGCACGCGGTTCTGCGCGCGGAGCACGGCCTCGGCGCGCTTTCGCCCGGTGATGTCCTGCACGACGCCGACGACGTGGGTCATCTCCCCGCGCGCGTCGGGGAGCGCGCGCGCGCGATCGGCCACCCAGCGCACCTCTCCGTCGGGGCGCACGAGGCGGAACTCCCGATCGAACGTGACGCCGCCGCCGAGCATCGCCAGAAAGGCCGCGTCGACCTCGGCGCGGTCGTCGGGGTGGATCATCGACTCCATCGCGGTCGATTCCAGCGTCGGCGACTCGATCCCCAGGATGGGCGCGCACTCCTTCGAAAGCGTGATCGACTGGCGCGTGAGGTCGAGGTCCCACACGCCGATCTGCGACGCCTCGAGCGCGATCGAGAGCCGCGCGTGGAGCTGCGCGGCGCTCTCATCGCGTGCGCCAGACTTCGGAGAAACCTCGTCGTCGATCACTTGGAGCGCGCGCGGTCGAAGCGCGTCGGCGTCGGTCATCAGCGTTCACCCTTTCGCGATCGCGGACGAACCGCACACCCTCGTTGCACGTTGCGATCCCCTCCGACGGTCTTCGATCAAAGCCCGTGGACCCACGCGAGCGCGTCCGCCAGCACGTCCGGCGCGGGCATCCCGAGCGCGCCCGTCGTGCGACGCGCGAGGCCGCCTCCCACGGGGCTCCACGACGAGCGCACGCCGTGGATCGCGCGCACCTCGAGCACCACTCCGTGCGGCCAGCGGTCGTGCCTCACGCACTGGAGCATCGCGCCGACGAGGGCGCGGAGGCCGAGCACCGAGGCGGCGATGAGCTGCCGCGCCGAGGTCGCCTGCGCGCCGCTCGCGCCGAGGGTCCAGGGCCACTCGAGGGCGACCCTGAGCGGGCCGAAGCCGAGGCAGTACTGAATCGTCGCGACGCCGTGGGGGCCCACGGAGTGACACACCACGAGGTAGTCACCCGCCATGGGCACCCCGAGGTCGCCGTGGAGCGGCGGCGCGGCGAGGGCCACGGTGCTGGCGAACACGGCCGAGGCGCGCCTCGAGCCGCATCCCAAGCGTGGGCGGGATGTGCGGCACGGCGATGCCCTCGTGTTCGAAGCAGCGGCAGAGCTCGTGGAGCTGCGACGACTGCGCCTGCACGAGCTCGCGGAAGCGCATCGAGACGCGGCCGAGCACGATCTTGGCGTTGTGCGTGAGCGGCACGGCGCCGCGAACGAGCAGGCCCTCGACGCGCGTCCCGTTGATCGACCCGCGGTCGTGGAGGACGAAGCGCGCGCCGTCCCACTCGATCACCGCGTGGTGCTTCGAGGTCATGGTGTCGGTGAGGACCACCGTGTTGTCGCGGGCGCGCCCGAAGGTCTCTCGCACGCCGAGGCGGCGGCGCACGCGCTCGGTGCCGTCGACGTACTCGACCTCCGCGGGCCTCGGCGGCGCCACGGCGGCGCCCGACGCGCGCGCCGTTTCACGCCGCGCGGAGCCCATGCGAAGCGCGTTGAGGAGCGATTCGAACACCGGGCGACCGAGCACCGCGGCGGGCGTCGGGATCCACGCGGTCTCATCGGGCGCCGTGACCGAGAAGACGAAGAGCACCCCCTTCGGCGCGTGCATCGGGTCGATGACCAGCACCGCGGCGTGCTCGGCGCGAGACTCACCGGCGCCGCTGCGCGCCGAGAGCGCGAGGCGCGTGTCGCCCGCCACGACGACCTCGCCCTCGAGGCCGCGCTCGAGGTTCCCGCGCGGGGCGCGCGCCTGGAGCGCCTCGGCGATGCCCTCGGCGTCACGCGCAGCGCAGGGCCACGCTTCGAAGCTCGCGCCAGAGCCCGCGGGCCCCGAGGCGACGAGGTACGCGCCGTCACGGAGCCTCGCGACGACGTTGAAGTCCCCTCCCTTCGCGGTGAACTCCGCGGGGGCGACGCCCGCGGCGGCGCACTCGGGCGCCGTGATGACGGGCTCTCCCATCGGTCTTTCAGGGGGGTTCATGGCGACGCGACGAAGGGCGATCGTGCCGCAGAACCACGCGCGGGAGGAATGCTGAATCGACGCGGAGCCCCGCCCATTCGCCCACGCGGAGGATTTTCTCCCACCCCGCGCCCCCGCGTGGGTGGGAGGGATTCGTCCCCTGACGCGCCCTGCGACACCCCCGGCCGACACCGTCTCGACGGCGAGATTCAGCGCAGGGGACGGAACATCGAGGCCGCTCCGCGTGCGATGATCGCCTCCGCGACGGACGGTCTGCGCCTTGCACACGCCGAGGTCACCGAACGCGACCCGTTCGCCCACTCAACACGCTTCGACGAGGACACCATGAACAAGAACATCCGCACGCTGGCCCGCGACACCGAAGGTCTCTCGACGGTCGAGTACGTGATCATCCTCATGCTCATCGCGGTGGTGGGCATCGTGGCGTGGCGCACCTTCGGCAACACGGTGGTCGGCAAGATCAACGCGGGCAACAGCCAGGTCTCGGGCCTCGGCGGCGCCTGATCGCACGGCCTCTCGCGCGCTTCCCCCTCCCCCGCTCCTCCCTCTCGCCCTTCCCGCTCCCCCGCTCCTCTCGCTCCCCCCGGCTCCCCCTTCGCGCCTCGCCTGCAGACCCGTGCGCGTGAGCGCACGAGGCGACGACGACACGCAACGGCGCGCGGCGACGCGGCTACCGCGCGGTGGCGCCGTAGAACATCGCGGCGCCCTGGGCGATCTGGCGTCCCGCACCCGTCGCGACGTTGATGGCGAGCACCTGACCGTTGCAGGTCATGCCGTAGAGCGTCGAACCGAAGGCCGCGAGCGCCCACACGCAGGTGAAGCCCACGCTCCCGATGCGCTGTGAGCGCCCCGTGTCGGGGAAGAACTCCACGAGCTCGTCGATGGCCGCGGGGCCCGTACGCGCCGTCGCGAGGAGCCTCCCTTCGAGGAACGCGATGTCTCCGCTCGCCTCGAGGTCCGGCGGAAACGACGCCACGAAATCCGCCGTGCCCAGCGCGGGATTGATGCGAAAGAGCCCGCGGCTGCCGGCCGCGAAGAGGGCGCCGTCGGGCGACGCGTCGAGGGCGGTGAAGGGCGTCCCCGTGGCGGCTTCGAAGACCGACGAGCCGTTGTTGGCGTCGACGCGCCAGAGCTCTCCGCTCGCGGTGATGGCGTAGAGCGTCCGGTCGGGGTGCAGCGCCACGTCGGTGAAGGGTCGAATGGGCCCGAGAAAGTGCAGCGCCCCCGAAGGGAGCTCGATCTCGAAGAGCCCTCCCGCGGCGTTGGCGAGGGCCCGCGCGACGCACCCGCGCGTGAGGTCGCAGCGGTGACTGATCGGGCAGAGCGCGTCGTCGGGAGAGGCCCGGCACGCGCGCGTGGGCTCGTCGCAGAGGTCGCGCGTGCAGGCCACGCGGTCGTCGCACGCGACGGGCGTTCCGGGCGCGCAGCCGACGCCGACGACGCAGCGCTCGACGCCGTTGCAGTAGACGTTGTCGTTGCAGCGGGCGTCGACGGGCGCGTGCACGCAGCGGCCCGCGACGCAGCGGTCGTCGGTGCATGCGTAGGTGTCGTCGCAGTCGCGCGCGGTCACGCACTCGGGCACGGCGGCTTCGGCGTCGACGGGCGCGTCGAGGGAGCCGTCGGAGGCCGTCACGGCGTCGGGCTCGCGGAGCCCCGTGCGCGCACCGCAGTGCGCGAGCGAGAGGAGCGCGGCGAGTCCGAGCGCGGTCGATGAGGCTCTGGGCATCGGCGCGGCGGAGGGTACTCGAAGAACGTGCGCGACGGCGGATCGGCGAGGGGGAGATTCGTCGCGGGTGCGCGCACGGCGCTATGGGCGACGGGCGACGGGTCGCGTAGGATCCGCGGCCCCCGGAGATCCGAAGGACTACAAGGAAGACTCGCCGTGCAGAAGATTCAAGACTCCATCCTCGACTCGATCGGCAACACCCCCATGGTCCGGCTGCGGCGCATCGGCGCGGAGACGGGCTGCGAGATCCTGGTGAAGTGCGAGTACCTGAACGCCGGCGGGTCCGTGAAGGACCGCATCGGGCGCAGGATGCTCGAGGAGGCGCAGCGGTCGGGGCGCATCCGTCCGGGCGACACGCTCATCGAGCCGACGAGCGGCAACACGGGCATCGGCCTCGCGCTCGCGGCGGCGGTGCACGGCTACCGCATGATCATCACGATGCCCGAGAAGATGAGCCGCGAGAAGCAGGTGGTGCTCGAGGCCCTCGGCGCAGAGATCATCCGCACGCCCACCGAGGCCGCGTGGGACGCGCCCGAGAGCCACATCGGCGTCGCGCGGCAGCTCCAGCGCATCCTCCCCAACGCGCACATCCTCGATCAGTACTCGAACCCCGACAACCCCAACGCGCACTACGACGGGACGGGCGCCGAGATCGTCGAGCAGACCGACGGAAAGCTCGATTACTGCGTGATGACCGCGGGCACCGGCGGCACCGTCACGGGCGTCGCGAAGAAGCTCAAGGAAGCCGTTCCCGGCGTGAAGATCATCGGCGTCGACCCGGTGGGCTCGATCCTCGCGGGGCCGGGGCCCATCCACTCGTACAAGGTCGAGGGCATCGGCTACGACTTCATCCCCGACGTGCTCGATCGGAGCCTCGTCGACGAGTGGATCAAGAGCGAAGACCGGCCGTCGTTCCTCATGGCGCGGCGCCTCATCCGGCAGGAGGGGATCCTCTGCGGCGGCAGCGCGGGCGCGGCGGTGTGGGCGGCGCTCCAGATCGCGCGGCGTGAGCCCGGCAAGCGCATCGTGGCGCTCCTCGCGGACTCCGTGCGGAACTACATGACCAAGTTCCTCGATGACCGGTGGATGCGCGAGAACGGCTTCACCGAGCGCTCGTGGGAGACGAGCTCCGTCGGTGAGCTCCTGCGCACGCTGCCGCGCCGCACGGTGGTGACCGCGCTCAGCTCCGAGTCCGTCGCCGACGGCGTCAAGCGCATGAAGGAGCACGGCATCAGCCAGCTCCCGGTGCTCGAAGGCTCGCGCGTCGTGGGCATCCTCACCGAGAGCGACGTGCTCGAGAAGCTCGTCGACGGCCGCGCGTCGCTCACCTCCTCCGTCGCCGAGGTCATGTTCCGCCGCGTCACCACCGTGAACGAGCGCGAAGACGCGGGGAAGCTCCTCGACCTCTTCACCCACGGCCTCGTGGGCCTCGTCATCGACGACGCGGGCGCGCTCCTCGGCGTCATCACCAAGATGGACCTCGTCGACCTCCTCACGGCGCGCGTCGACAAGTCCCTCTGACGTCGAGGGTGTCGTCGCCCGTGACGATCGAGAGCGCCCCGGCGCGCAGGCGCTACGGCTTCGTCGACTCGCTGCGCGGCATCGCGGCGTGCTCGGTGATGGTCTACCACTACACCGGCGGCGACCTGCGCCCGCACCTCTCCGAGGCCCTCTCGTACGAGCTCGTCCAGGCGCTCCACGGCGGCTGGATCGGCGTGCAGATCTTCTTCGTGCTGAGCGGCTTCGTCATCGCGAGCACCGTCGACCTGCGCGAGGTCACGCCCATGGGCGCCGCGCGCTTCGCCCTGCGCCGTCAGGTGCGACTCGACCCGCCCTACTGGACCTCCCTCGCCCTCTCCTGCGCCATCCCCGCGTACTGGCGCTGGCGGCTCCATGACAACCGCCCGGTGCCGTCTTTCGAGCGCGTCGCGGTGCACGTGGTCTACCTCCAGGAGTTCCTGAAGGTCCCCGAGATCCAGCCCATCTACTGGACGCTCACCATCGAGGTGCAGTTCTACCTCGTGCTCGTGCTGCTCCTCGCGGTGATGCGCCCGATCCGTCATCACGCCCCGTGGGCGCTCCTCGCGAGCGGCGTGTGGTGCCTGCACGAGTCGATGGCGTGGCACTTTCTCGGCGGGTGGTTCATCCCGCACTGGTACCTCTTCGCGCTCGGCGCGCTGGCCTGGTACACGCGCGCGCAGAGGGCTTCGTTCTGGGCCTTTCTCGCCTTCGTCGCCTGGTGCGGCTACCAGGGTCACCTCCACGACCGCGCGGAGCCCACCGCGGGCGCGCTCACCGCCGCGCTCCTCGCGCTCGCGTCGCGAACGGGCGGTCTCGAGCGCTGGCTCGCGTGGCGCCCGCTCGGGTTCCTCGGCACGGTCTCCTACGGGATCTACCTCCTGCACCCCATCGTGGGCGCGCAGGTGCGCTGGCACATCGGGCGCCTCGTGCACTCGCACTCCCCCGTCGGATCCGTCGTCGTGGTGTGCTGCGCGATGGCCGTCACCATCCTCTCGGCGTGGCTGCTCCACGTCGCCGTCGAGAAGCCCGCGATCCGCCTCGCGTCGCGCATCCGCTGGACGAAGTAGCGCCCGAGGCTACGCCCCGCTCAGCACCTCGCGGATCTTCCGCGTGAGGGGCTCCGGCGTGATGGGCTTCTCGATGAACACCGCGTTGGCGTTGGCGCTCGTGAGGCCGTGCTGCGTCACCGTGTCGCCCGTGTAGCCCGACATGAAGAGCACGCGCATCGACGGGTGCCGCTCGGCGATGCGCTCCGCGAGCTGGGGCCGCTCATGCGCGGCATCACCACGTCGGTGAGCAGGAGGTTGATCCGCGCGCCCTGGCGCTCCGCGATCTCGAGCGCGTCGGCGGGGCTCTCGGCCACGAGCACGTCGTGACCGGCGCGCGTGAGGATGCCGCACACGACGGTGCGCACCTGCGGGTCGTCTTCGACGAGCAGCACCGTGAGCGCGCCGCGTCCGGGGGGCTCCGTCGCGGCCCGCGGTGCCACGGAGGGGCCGCGCGCGTCGGCGTCATCGCGCGGGAGAAAGATCCTGAAGGTCGTGCCGAGCCCGAGCTCGCTGAACACCTGGATGTGTCCGCCGCTCTGGCGCACGCCCGCGAACACCGTCGCGAGGCCGAGGCCCGCGCCGGGCCCGCGGTTCTTCGTGCTGAAGAAGGGCTCGAAGATGCGGTCGAGGGTCTCGCGGTCCATGCCGTGACCCGTGTCTGACACGGTGAGCCGCACGAAGGGGCCCGGCGTGGCGCCCATGTGCTCGCGCGCGGCGTCGGCGTCGAGGTCGACGTTCGCGGTCTCGATCGTGAGCTTGCCGCCGAGGGGCATGGCCTCGTGGGCGTTGGCCGCGAGGTTCATGATCATGTGCTCGACCTGCCCGGGGTCGGCGCGCACGTTCCAGAGGTTCGCGGTGCGGCGCAGCGTGAGCTCGACGTCGTCGCCGAGGACGCTCCGCAGGGGGGCCTCCATCGAGGCGAGGGCCTGGTCGAGGTCGAGGGCGCGGGGGCGCACCACCTGCCTGCGCGAGAAGGCGATGAGCTGCCGGGTGAGGTCCGAGGCCTGCTCGCCTGCGCGGCGGATTTCATAGAGGTCCGCGCGGATGGGGTCGTCGGGCGCGAGGCCGTCGAGGATGAGCTCCGAGTAGCTGAGCACCACGGAGAGGATGTTGTTGAACCCGTGCGCGACGCCGCCCGCGAGGCGCCCGAGGGCGTCCATCTTCTGCGCGCGGTGGAGCTGCTCTTCGGAGCGCGCGAGGGCGGCCTCGGCGCGCTTTCGCTCGGAGAGCTCGGCCTCCCGGGCGCCGAGGAGCGCGGCGTTCTGCATGGCGAGCGCGGCCTGATCGGCGACGCACTGGACGAAGTCCCAATCCGAGTCGTCGTAGGGGGCGCGGTCGGGCTTCCAACGGATGAGGGCGACGGCGCCGAGCGCGGCGCCCTTGCAGCGCAGGGGTACGACGAGGGCGCTGCGGGCGCCGAGCTGGGCGAGCGACGCGCGGACGTCGTCGTCGAGGTCGTCGGCGCCGTCGAGCTCGGGCAGAAAGAGCGCCTCGCGCGACGACAGGACGGCGTTTACAAGGGGAAAGTCGCCCACGCGCAGGGGGCGTAGCGAGAGGTGACGCGCGCGCTCGACGGCCTCGGGCGACGGGTCGTGAAGGCCCACGCAATGCACCCACTGGCCGTCTTCGGAGGTGATCCACGCGCCGCAGAGGTCGCCCGTCACGTCGGAGATGCGCCGCGCGTAGCGGGCCAGGAGCTCGTTGTGGTTGCCCGTCGCCTCGGTGAATGCGCTCCCGGCGTCGCACAGGACGTGAAACCGCTCCCTCAATCTGCGCAGCTCTTCGGCCGGGTCCGTCATGCGGGGAGCGTCTCCTGGCGGCGGAGTATCGCCACAGAGCCCTTGCACACGCGAGGGAAAACCCGCGCCCGTCCACGGCCTCTCCCCGACGCGGCGCCGCTGTCGCCCGTTCCCGTCCTACACTTGCGCTCCCGCCCCGGAGAAGGCCCCCCGACGATGACCGAGCAAGACACCGCACAGGAGCTCGAGCGCAAGGCCGCGAAGGAGCCACCCCACCCCGCGCTCCCCACCGTCGACCCCTCGCACGATGATGCGATGGCAGCGCTCGTTCGACGCGGCTTTGTCGACGTCACGCGCGCGCGCCTCGACCTCCCCTTCGACCCCGAGACGTGGCCCGAGACCTCGCAGACGCGCTTCATCGAAGCGCTGCGGCACTACGCGTTCAGGCTCTTCGTCCGCGGCGCGATCCAGCACCCGGGGGGCTTCATGCCCGACGAGGCCACGCGCTTTCTCGGCGGCGACCACGCGGTCGAGATGGCCGCGCAGCTCGTGGAGCTCGGCCTCGCGCGGCGCGGCGACGACGGGCGCTTTCACCTCACGCGCCCGCCCAACAGCTTCGGCAACACGCTGGAGTGGTACGTCGGTCAGGAGCTCGCGCGTCGGCTCCGCTTCGTCGTGAGCGTCGGGGTGAAGTTCCACGCGCCGGGCGTCGGCGGAGACCTCGACGTGGTGGCCCTCGCCGACGGAAAGCTCGTCTACGTGGAGCTCAAATCGTCGCCGCCCAAGCACCTCAACGAGCCCGAGGTGGGCGCGTTCTTCGACCGCGTGAGGGCCCTCCGACCCGACGTGGCGGTCTTCGCGGTCGACACCGCGCTGCGCCTCGACGACCGGGTGATCCCGCTGCTCGACGAGGTGCGACGGCGCGTGAGACCGGGCGCCGACGCGCGCTGCATCGAGCGCGGAGTGTGGGCCATGACGCCCTTCGCCTACGTGGTGAACGCGCGGCCCGACCTCTTCGCCAACATCGCGAGGGCCATCGCCGAGGGCTTCCGCGCGGTCGCGCCAGAGGCGCCGTGAGCGGAGGCTGAAGACGCGCCGCGGGCGCTTCCCCCCGAAGCGGTTTCGCGTACGATCGTCGCCGCTCATGCAGCCCGCGCAGTTCCTAGAGGTCGGGTCGATCTTCGCGAAGGACTTTCGCATCGTGCGCGTCGTGGCGCAGGGGGGGATGGGCGCGGTCTACGAGGCCGAGCAGCTCGACGACCAGCGCCACGTCGCGCTCAAGCTCATGCACCCGAGCCAGGTGTCAGACCCGAAGCTCCGCAAGCGCTTCGCGCAGGAGGCCCGCGTCGGCGCGTGGATCGGCAGCGAGCACATCGTCGAGGTCTATCGCGCGGGCGTCGACGAGGTCACGCACTTCCCCTGGCTCTCGATGGAGCTGCTCAAGGGAGAGACCCTCGCCACGCGCATCGGGCGCTACCTCCCCGCGCAGGGCCTCCCCCACGACGAGGCGTGGAAGGTGCTCTCGCAGCTCTGCCGCGCCCTCATCGCCGCCCACGAGAAGGGCGTCGTGCACCGCGACCTCAAGCCCGAGAACGTCTTTCTCACCACGCAGCCCCGCACCGACGCGCCCTTCACCGTGAAGGTGCTCGACTTCGGCATCGCCAAGCGCCTGAGCGCCACCGACCGCGCGCAGAACCGCACCACCGCCATCGGCACGCCGCTCTGGATGTCCCCCGAGCAGAACGAGGACACCGAGATCACCCCCGCGGCCGACGTGTGGGCCTTCGGGCTGCTCTTCTTCCGCATGTTCACCGGGCGCTTCTACTGGCTGAGCGCCAACGAGCCCGACCTCAACCTCGGCTGGCTCTACTCCGAGCTCGTGAGCGAGGCCCTGGTGCCCGCCACCTACCGCGCCGACGTGCTCGGGTGCCTGCACCTCCTGCCGCCCAACATCGACGCGTGGTTCACCCGCTGCGTCGCGCGCGATCCGAAGGCCCGCTTCGCGAGCGCGCGCGAGATGACCGAGGCGCTCGCCGCCGTGGCGCCTCCCTCGTTCGCGCCGCTCGGACGCTCGTCGCTCGCGCCCATGCGCGCGTCGTCGCCCGAGGTCGCGCAGGCCACGGTGATGATGTCGTCGCCGCCGCAGGCCCCCGTGTCGGCGACCATCGCGATGGCCGCGCCGCCGCCCGGGATGATGCAGCACGCGCCGCAGTTCGCGCCGCCGCCCGCGTCGTCGCCCGCGCGTTCGAAGAGCGCGATGGTGTTCGTGGGCCTCGGCGTCGCCGTGCTCGCGGGGCTCGGCGTGGCCGCGGCGCTCTGGTTCGGATCGTCGTCGCAGAACGCCTCCTCGTCGCGTGAGGCGCAGCCGTCGCCGCCGCCGATGGCCGACGCGCCGATGCAGCAGCCCCAGGTGCAGCCGCCGGTGCAGCCGCAGCAGGGGGTGACGCAGTTCCCCGCGGTGGTGCCGCAGGCGCCCGTCGAGGCGATGCCCGCGATGCCGTCGCCCATCTCGCCGTCGCCCGTGCTCACGGGGACACCGTCGACCGTGCGTCGCAGAGACGGCACGAAGTAGCGGCGACGGCCTCCGCGCGCGGCCCCGAATACCGCTCACCCCTCGCGCGGCGCGTGTACTAGTCTCCGCGCCGCCATGAGCATCACGATCAAGGAGCACACGCCCGGCGGAGACGTCGGCGATTTTCTTCGCGCGGGTCACGTCGTCTTCGAGGGCGACCCGAGCTGGTGTCCGCCGCTCGACTTCGACATCAAGCAGCGGCTGCACCCCGAGAAGAACCCGTTCTTCAAGCGCGCCGAGGCCGTGTACTTCACCGCGTGGAAGGACGGTCGCCTCGTGGGCCGCTGCTCGGCCTCCGTCGATCAGGAGTACCTGCGCATCTGGAAGAACGACACGGGCTTCTTCGGCTTCTTCGACACGGTCGACGACGACGAGGTCGGCAAGGCGCTCGTCGAGCACGCCGCGAAATGGCTGAAATCCAAGGGGATGAAGCGCATGAGCGGGCCCTTCTCGCTCTACCCCAACGAGGAGGTCGGCGTGCTCGTCGAGGGCTTCGACACGCCGCCGATGCTGATGATGGCGCACTCGCGCGCGTGGCAGGGCCGCGTGGCCGAGGCCGCCGGGCTCACCAAGGAGAAGGACGTCCTCGCGTGGAAGTACACGGTGGGCGAGCTCCCGAAGCGCGCGAACAAGGCGCTCGACATGCTCAAGAGCGAGGCGCCCGAGCTCAAGCTCCGGTCGATGAACCCGAAGAAGATGCACGACGAGCTCTCGATCGTGCTCGACATCTACAACGACGCCTGGGAGGGCAAATGGGGCTTCGTGAAGGCCCTCCCCGACGAGGTCGCCAAGATGGCCGAGGACCTCTCGCTCGTGCTCGACCCCGAGCTCACCTTCATCGCCGAGATCGAGGGGCGCGCCGTGGGCATGTGCATCACGCTGCCGAACCTCAACGAGTGCATTCAAGACCTCGGCGGCGCGCTCTTTCCGTTCGGGTGGGCGAAGCTCCTGTGGAGGCTCAAGGTCAACCACCCCAAGAGCGCGCGGCTCATGATGCTCGGCATCCGAAAGGAGCTCCGCAACGTGCGGAAGTACATGCCCCTCTCGGTGGCCATGTACGCGGAGATCTCGAACCGCGCGAAGGCCAAGGGCTACGAGTGGGGCGAGCTCTCGTGGACGCGCGAGGACGACTCGCCCATCAACTCGGGCATCGCGAACATGGGTGCGAAGGTCTACAAGCGCTACCGCGTGTACGAGCGGGCGCTCTGAGGTCACGCCGCGATCGTCGCCCCTCGCGTCACGCGACGGAGGGGCGATCGATGCGGTCAGCGAATCAGGGATGGTTCGAGTCGAGCTCGGTCACGAAGAGCTGGGCCTGGTTGCCGTGCGACGCGTCGTACGAGCCCACCCAGATGTCGTAGCGGCCCGGCGGCGGGTTGTGGAAGTCGACCACGGGCATGAGGTTGTTGCCCCAGCCCTCGTGGTGGTGGTCGTCGTTGCAGCGCCACTCGCCGTTGGCGCCGTTGATGAGCAGCGTCGCGTCGGCGCCGTTCGCCGTCACCACGTAGAAGCGCAGGAGGGGGAAGGTCGTCCCCGCGGCGAAGGTGAAGTGGAAGTCGGGGCGACGGGTCACGTTCGAGCGCGTGCAGGCGTCGCCCGAGACGGCGTCGCGGATGTTGAGCGACGAGACGTCGATGGGGTTGCGACCGCCGCCGGCCGAGAGGGGGAAGGGCCACGGGTCGGGCGTGAAGCCCGTACGCAGCGCGCCGCCGCCGAAGTTCGCGCGGGCGTTGTAGTCGAGGATGGTCGTCGCGTGCTGCCACGCGGCGCGGTCCTCGGCGCTGGCCACGAAGGCCGCGGGGGGCGCAGGCGTGGGCTCGGGCGTGGGCTCGGCCACGGGCGCCGGGGCGGGCGTGGGCTCGGGAGCGGGGGCCGGAGCGGGCGCCGGAGCGGGCGTGGGCGCCGCGGGCTGCGGCGCGGGGGTGCTCGAGCATCCGAGGGCGACGAGGCAGGCCACGAGGCCGAGGCGGGTAGACATGGTGTGCATCACTGGTACGACTCCCTTTCGCGGTCGCGGAGGGTCGTCGCTCGGGTGCGCGCGCGTCAATGCAAAAACCCTTCGCCCGCACGGGAATCGACGCGAGGCCCCGCGGCGGCGAACGCGCGAAAGGTCGACGGCGGGGTCCCCTGCAACTTCTCTCGACACGGGCTTGTGAGTTAGGCTCACCCGCGACGCCCCGACGCCCCGATTCTGCCTCTCAGAGACGGCGCACTGGAGACGATGGCAAGGGAAGGCGACATCCTCGACGGCAAGTACCTCCTCCGCCAGATGCTCGGCGACGGAGGGATGGGCAACGTGTTCCTGGCCGAGAACATCAAGCTCGGGAACAAGCCCTTCGCCGTGAAGACCCTCAAGCCCGAGTACCTCACGAACAAGGACCTCGTGCGGCGCTTTCTCGGCGAGGCCCTCGCCGCTTCGAAGGTCGAGCACGACAACATCGTCGAGGTCTTCGACGCCGACGTCGACGCCGCCACGGGCACGCCCTACATCGTCCAGCGGTACCTCAAGGGCACCAACCTCCGCGCGCACCTCGACGTGTGCCCCGGGCGACGCCTCCCGCCCGCCGAGGCCCTCGAGGTGCTCGTGCCCATCATGGGCGCCCTCGTGGCGACCCACAAGCAGCGCATCATTCACCGCGACATCAAGCCCGAGAACATCTTTCTCGTGAAGACCAGCTCGGGCAACACGGTGCCCAAGCTCATCGATTTCGGCATCGCGAAGCACTTCGAACCCACGCGGCGCCGCGCCAACACGCGCTCGGGCTCCATCTGGGGGACCTTCGATTACATGTCTCCCGAGCAGGCGCGCGGCGAGACCGACTGCGACGCGCGCGCCGACATCTGGTCGATGGGCGCGGTGCTCTTCGAGACGCTCACGGGCCAGCTCCCCTATCAGGTCGAGGGCCACCCCGCGCTGCTGCAACGGCTCCTCGAAGGGCCTCCGCAGCGCGTCGACGAGGTGCTCCCCTCGCTGCCGCGCGACGTCGCCGACGTGGTGGCGCGCGCGCTCCAGCTCGACCGCGAGGCCCGCTGGCCCACGATGGCGGCGTTCATCTCCGCGGTGATCAACTGCCAGTGCTACCAGGGCACCGTTGCGTGGCGCGCGATCCCCCTCTCGTCGCCCGACCTCGGCGAGATCCCCGACCTCTCGTCGCTCGCGCGCTTCGCCACCGAGGAGCACCCGCTGCCACCGCGGTCTCCCTCCGCGGTCTCGCCCGATGAGACCGCGCCCATCAAGCTCTCGCGCGCTCGCGCCATCACGCCCTACGCCCCCGCCGACAACTCCCACGACAACGCCATCACCCCGAGCACGCGGACCCTCGAGCTGGTGCTCCCCGAGCCCTGGTCGCCGCGCAAGTATCTCCCCGCGGTGGTGGGCGTCGCGGCCGTGCTCGTGGGCATCCTCGTGGGCCTGCAGCTCCGACACACGCCGCCGCTCGTGCGCCCCGCGACGGACGTCGCGCGCACCGAGCCGATGCCCCTCACGACGCGCCCCGCGCCCGCCCCTCCCCCGGCGGCCGCGCCGTCGCCCGCCGTCGCGCCGTCGCCCGTCGTCGCCGCCGTCACCGCGCAGGCTCCCCGCCCCCGTCGTCGAAGCGCCCCCGCAGCGCCGCGTCGCGGCGCCGCCTCGCGTCGCCGCCGTGAGCCGCCCGAGCGCGCCTCGCGCCGCCGCACCACGGCCTCGCGCCCCCACGCCGAGGCCCGCGGCGCGACCGGCTCCCAACGGCCGTGCCCCCGTGATCCAGACGGAGTTCTGAGTGCGACTGCGTGTTGCCTTCGTGTTGCTCCTCTCCGCGCCCGCGGCCCTCGCGCAGGAGTCGCCCGAGGAGCAGGCCCGCCAGGCCTTTCAGCGCGGCGTCGCGGCGATGCAGTCGGGGCGCTACCCCACGGCCATCGCGGAGCTCGAGTTCTCGTACGGCCTCCTCCCGCGCTGCTCGACGCAGTTCAACCTCGCCGTCGCGTACGAGCAGACGCGCCGCTACGCCGACAGCCTCGACCTCTTCGCGCGCTACCAGAGCGACTGCGCCTCGACGATGCCGCCGCAGAACGTGACGTACATCGCCGACGCCACGCGCCGACTGCGGACGCACCTCGGCGTCACGAGCCTGCGCGTCACGCCCGCGAGCCTCGTGTCGTCGGTCTCCATCGACGGCCGCGCGCGCCCCAACTGGACCGCGGACCTCGCCCTCGACCCGGGCACGCACGTCCTCGAGGTGCGCTCGAACGACGGTCAGGTGGTGCGCCGCGAGATGCAGGTGAGCGAAGGGTCGCGCGACGTGGTCGAGGTCTCGCTCGGCACGCCCGCGCGAGAGCCCGTGCGGGCCATCGCCCTCGCGCCCGATCCCTACGGCCCCGAGGTGACGCCGACGGTTTCGAACACGGGCAGCGTGCGCATCGAGGTCCCCGTCGCGCACGCCGCGGTGAGCGTCGACGGACGCGACCGCGGAGAGACCCCCGTCGAGGCCCGCCTCGGCGCCGGACGGCACATCGTGGAGGTGCGGGCCGACGGCTACGTCCCCTCGCGCGTGGCCGTCACCCTGCGCGACGGCGCGCTCACGCGGCTCACGCCGAGGCTCGAGCGCGAAGAGACCGCGGCGACGCCCATCTACAACCGCTGGTGGTTCTGGACGATCCTCGGCGCCGTCGCCGTAGGAGGCGCCGTGGCGCTCACGTGGGAGTTCACGCGCACCGTCGACAACCCCGTGTACACCTTTCAAGCGGTGACCTCGCCATGAGCCGTCGCGCTGCGGCGCTGGTCGCGCTCTCGCTCGCGGCCTGCGCGACGGACGAGACCGACATCATGGTCGGCGTGTACTCCGCGCTGCCCTACAACAACGACGCGCAGATCCGCGGCGTGTGCATCGAGGTCGAGTCGCGAGGGCTCCCGCTGCAGCGCGTGGTGGCCCCCGTGAACGCGGGCGTCCCGCCGAGGAAGCTCCTCGATTTTCGCATCGTCCCGCGCGACGAGGACCTCTCGCAGCCCATCAACGTGACGGTCGTCGGTCGCACGCGGACGGGCTGCTCGATGGGCGTCGAGGTCGCGCGGCGCGCGCGTCAGGTGCGGTTCATCCCCGGCGAGCGCGTGCAGGAGACCTTCGTGCTCGGCGGGAGCGCCGACCCCGTGATCGACGCCTCCGTCGACGCGTCGGCCGACGTGACCATCCCGCGCGACGCGGGCGGATGCCCTTCGGGGCAGTTGAACTGCGGCGGCGCGTGCGTCGATCCCCGCTACGACCCGCGCAACTGCGGCGGCTGCGGGATGCTCTGCGGAGACACCCTGTTCTGCGTCAACGGCGCGTGCGTGTGCCCGCCCAACCAGCGCATCTGCGACGGCGTGCGCTGCACCGACCCGAGGAGCGACCCGGACTGGTGCGGCCCCGGCTCGTGCGGCGGCCCCTGCCGGGTCGTCGAGAACGGGACGCGTGGCTGCCAGGCCGGTCGCTGCGTCTACACCTGCAACGACAACTTCGTGCCCCTCGGCGGACGCTGCACCCACTGCGGCCTCGCCAACGAGCCCCCGTGTGATTCTCCGACGCCCTGCGCGACGGGGCTCACCCTCTGCGGCGAGGCGTGTCGCAACACCACCGTCGACCGCAACCACTGCGGAACCTGCAACGCCCAGTGCGCCCCCGTGCAGTCGTGCGCGGGCGGGCTCTGCCGCTCCTGACGCGCCGCCGCGGCGCCGTCGAAGCGCGCCGAGCGTCAAGTGAAGGCCCCGCTCCGCCGTTGTGCTGAGCGAGGAGCCCACGATGCACGCGCAACGGTACGACCACGAAGACGACGACGCGCTCGAAGCAGCGCCCCGCATCGACGTCTCGCGCGGCCCTGAGAACGACAACGACGCCCCCGCACACGAAGACGACGACCCATCACCGCCGATCGTGGGAGACATCGTCCCCCGCGGCCCTTCGCGGCGCGCCTGGATCACCGCGGCCCTCGTCGCCGCCACCCTCTCGCTCGGCGCCTTCGCCTGGACGCGTCCCCGCCCCACCGCGCAGGCCGCCGCCACGCCCGCCGTCACCGCCGTCGACATCGCCGCGATGGCCACGCCCGTGCCCGACGAGGCCCCCGCGGAGAGCGCGCTGCTGGTGATCCAGGACGAGGCCCCCCGGCCTCGCGGACACGTCCACGGCGCGCACGCAGGGAGCGCAGCGTCACCGACCGAACAGGCCGCGCCTGCGCCTTCGGCCGACGAATCCGTCACGCGCGAGCCGGAGCCTCGCGAGGCGCGTCACGGGCGCGGCGAAGCGAGCGCGACGCGCGAGGCGCGCGAGGCCAGCGAGGCGGTCGAGGCCGCTGCGCCGCGTGCGACGTCACGCGCCCTGGCGACGCGTGAGGCCGCCGCGCAAGCGCCGCAAGCGCAGGAGGCGACGAGCAAAGAAGAGACCGAGACGGCGCTCCCGACGGACTCCGCCGACGAGGTGGTCGAACACGCGGTGGGAGAGCACTCCGACGCGATCGAGCGGTGCATCGACGCGGCCGACGACGAGGCCGAGGGGCGCGTGACGGTGCACCTCGTGATCGCGCGCGACGGCGCGGTCAGGTCGGCGACGCCGCAGGGTCCCGACGCGCTGCGCGACGTGGGTCGGTGCATCGCGCGCGAGATGCGGTCGTGGCGGATGGTGGTGCCCGACGCGACGGGCGACACGACGATCTCGTGGCCCTTCGAAGTGGAATCGAACGCGAACTGAAGGCGATCAGGGAGGGGCGACGGGCGCGACGGTGGTCACGCCGGCGCCCGAGAACTGCATCGTGGGCATCGAGACGTCGGTGCCCGCGCCGGTGCGCACGTTGATGGTGATGAGGTGCCCCGCGCGGGTGAAGCCGTAGAGCGTCGAGCGCCAGTATCCGAGGCCGTAGATGCTCTGGTAGCCCGTGATGGTGCCCACGGTGGTCATGCGCGCGGTGGTGCTCGTGCCCGACGTGGTGAAGGTGAGCGTCACGAGCGAGTCGGCGGTGCTGGTGCCCGTGGTGCGACGCACGGTGGCGTAGGTCGCAGCGCCCGCGATCGAGACCATGTCGCCGCTGATTCCCCAGCCCGACGAGAGGGAGCCGACGGAGGCCGTGCGGCCCGTCGAGGGGTCGATGCGCCAGAGGGTTCCGTCGGTGGCGCCGCCGAGGAGCACCTCGCGCGCGGGGTCGAGCACGCCCACGGGGACCCACGTGAGGCCCACGAAGACGCGCTGGTCGGTCGCGGGGAGCGAGCGGATCAGCGTGCACGCGGCGGTGTCGGGGTCGATGCGATAGAGGGCGTCTTGCGTGACGCCGGTGATCTCTCCGTCGGCGTTGACGGCGAGGTCGGTCATCGAGTGGTTGTTGCCGTCGGTGGGGAAGCGGAACATCCCCACCATGTGCACCGCGCGCGACGACGGATCGACGGAGAAGAGCGCCGAGTCCGAGTGCGCGTACACCACGGTCATGCCGCCGACAGGGATGTCCGTGGGGACGGTCCCGCGGTCGAGGGGCGCGGGCGCGTCGTAGGAGACGGGCGCGTCGGGGTCGGCGGCGTCGAGGACGTCGACAGCGGGCGTCGCGTCGACCTCGGTGAAGCGAACGGGGGTCTCGTCACCGCAGGCCGAGAGCGCGAGGGTCACGAAGACGCAAGCAGAGAGGTGTCTCACGGGGGGAGACACCTACCGCAACGCCCGGGCGATGCAAGAGACCGACGCGAAGAGCAGCGATGAAAGATCCCTCAGGGGAGGAGCAGGAGCTTGCCCGTGGTGCTGCGCGACGCGAGCCTGCGGTGCGCCTCGGCCGCGTCGGCGAGCGGGAATTCACCGCCGATCGTGACGCGCAGCCCCTCGCGCGCCACGGCGTAGAAGACGTCCCTCGCGCGCTCGAGGAGCTCCGACCGCGTGGCCGTGTAGTGATGGAGGCTCGGCCGCGTGAGGAACACCGACCCTCGCTTCATGAGCAGCAGCGGGTCGATGGGCGGGATGAGCCCGCTCGATTGCCCATACAGCACGAGCATCCCGCGCGCCCGCACGGAGCGCAGCGACTCCTCCCAGGTGTCTCGGCCGACGCCGTCGTAGACCACGTCGACGCCCCTTCCGTCGGTGCGCGCGAGCACCTCCGCCGAGAACGCGTCGCCGCGCTTCACGACGAGCACGTCGTCGGCGCCGTGGGCCTTCGCGAGCGCGGCCTTCTCGGGCGTCGACACCACGCCGATCGCGTGCGCGCCGCAGGCCTTCGCGAACTGACACAGCAGCAGCCCCACGCCGCCCGCGGCGGAGTGCACGAGGCACGTGTCGCCGGGCTCGAGCGCGTACACCCCGCGCGTGAGGTAGTGCGCCGTGAGCCCCTGGAGCATCACCCCCGCGGCCGTGCGCGCGTCGACCTCCGAGGGCACCGGAACCAGCTTTGAAACCGGCGCCACGACGTGCGTCGCGTAGGAGCCCGTCACGTCGCACCACGCCACGCGCTCGCCCTCGCGGATGTGCGGCGCGCCCGGTCCCACGGCGACCACGACGCCGGCGCCTTCGAGTCCGATGCGCGCGGGCATCGCGAGCGGATACACGCCGCTGCGGTGGTAGATGTCGATGAAGTTCACCCCCGCGGCCTCGACGGCGACGAGGGCCTCTGCCTCTCCGAGCGTCGGTGGGTCGAAGTCGGCGAGCTCCATGCGCTCGGGGCCGCCCGGTGCGTTCACGACGATTGCTTTCATGGGGTGCGTACGATTCTTCGTTCGCCGCTGACCTGTCAATGGACGCGCGCGGCGTTAGTGTTGCGCTTGATGGTGGCCTCGCCCGCGCGCACCGACGCCTTCTCCGTCATCGCCGGCGTGCGTCGGCGACGCGCGGCGCGGCGCGTGGGCGTCCTCGGCGCGGTCTCGGCCCTCCCGCTCTTCGTCATCGCGGCCGATCCCGTCGCGTTCGCGAGCCTCGCGGCGCTCACGCTGGCCTCCTTCGCGCTCGCGCGCTCGGTGCGCACGCAGCGCGGCGAGACCTCGTTCGACGCCTCGTCGCTGCGTTGGACGCCCGCGGACGGAGGCGTGTGGGAGCGGTCGCGCGCGTCGCTCATCGCGGGGTGGCACGAGCCCCTCGGCGCGGGTCATCGCGTGGTGCTCCGCTTCGACGACGGCGACGAGCTCCTCGCGACGGTCGACGACGCCGAGGCCGCGAGGGCGCTCCTCGACCGCGCGGGGGTCGGCGCCGCGCAGCGCGCGATGCTCTTCAGAAACGCGCTCGCCGTGGGCGCGCATGGCGTGGTTCTTCGGGGCCTTCGTGATGGGCTTCGCGGCGCTGATGCTCGCGCTCGTCACGCTCTTCTCGTTCATGGTGTTCCCGTGGGCGGGCGTGGTGATGCTCCTGCCGCTCGCGACGACGGCGCTGATCACGGTGGTGATGCTCCGCCCCGTCGACACGATGGAGGTGCTCGTCGGCGCCGACGGCATCACCGCGCGCGGCGAGGTCGAAGACCGCTTCGTCCCCTGGGGCGAGGTCGCGTCGGTGCGCGACGAGAAGCGCGGCCTCGTGCTCACGCTCACCCACGGAAAGGAGCTCGTGATCCAGGGTCCCACGATCGGCCGGTGGTGCCGCGAGTCGCTCGGTGAGCGCATCCACGACGCCCTCGCCGCGCACCGCAGCGCGGAGGCCACGGCCCGTACGAGCGCCCTCCTCGCGCGGGGAGACAGCCCCTTCGACGTGTGGCGCGACGCGCTCCGGGCCCGCCCGCGCGCCGAGCGGGTGTACCGCGACCGATGCCTCGACGACGGGGAGCTCTTCGACGTGCTCGGCGACGCCTCGGCGCCTCCCGAACAGCGCGCCGCCGCGGCGATGGTGCTCGCCTCCCTCGAAGACCGACGCGACGAGGCCCTCACCCGCGTGCGCGTGGCGGTCGAGAGCTCCGCGAGCGACCCGCTGCGCAGGGCCCTCGAACGCGTGCTCGACGACGCCCTCGACGAGCGCGCGTGGAAGCGCCTCGAACGCGCAGGCGGACGGCGCTGACCGCGGCGCCTCTCTGGTAGTACTCCGTCGCAGGGGAATCGAAGGGTTGGCGCGCGAGGCGCGAGCACCACAAGGAAGGGCGACGAAGACGTCGCTGGCGGCCCGTCGAGGAGACCTGACGCCGCGGGGCGACGTGCATCGTGCGATCAACCCTTCAATTCCCCTGCGACGGAGTACTAGTCTCCCAGGCCATGAAGCTCCGCTCTGCGTCGGGTGTGGCGACCGTCGCGTGTGCAGGCGCGCTCGCGTGGTGGACGCTGCGCGCCCCCGAAGCACCCGCCGACCCTCGCCGCGAGGTGGCGCCTCCGCCCGTGGTGCTCCTCGAAGGCGCGCCCGATGGCACCGAGACGCGCGTGGTGCTGCGCGCGACATCGACGGGCGCGCAACCCCGCGTGCTCGGCGCGGTGACGCACATCGCAGGCTCGGCCCGCCGCGGGACCCTCTCGCGCACGGCATCTCGCACGTCGGTCTACGTCGTGGCCGCGGAGCGCGAGTCTCGTCACGGCAGCACCTACGAGAGCGCCCTGTGGCTCGTCGAAGACGGTTCCCCGCCGCGACGCCTCGTGGGCGGCGTGACCGACGCGTCGCGCGCCGCGGTGACCGCGCGAGGCGCCGTCGTGGTGCAGCGCGGACGTGACGGTGAAGACCCCGCCCTCGTCGATCACGTGCTGCGAGAGCGCGTCGACGCGCTCACGCTCGACGTCGTCGACCCCGCCAACGGCGCCGCGCGAACGGTGTGGAGCGGACGCGGGATGATCGCCTTCCTCGCGGCGGCGATGCAGGGCGACGAGGTGCTCGTCTATCACGTGCACGAGGGCGGCGCGGCGCTCTTCGCGCTCGACGTGGTCTCGGGTTCGACGCGCCCGCTCATCGCGCAGATGGACGCGCTCGCGCGAGACTTCTCCTACGACGCCGTGCACGACGAGGTCGCCTTCGTCCGCGCGAGCCAGCGCAGAGAGGGAACCTGGGAGGTCGTCACGCTCCCCGCGCACGGCCCCGCGCGCTCGCCCGAGAGCCTCCAGACGCGGTGGCGCGCGACGAGCGATCACCTCATGCCGCGCATGCTCCGCGACGGCGCCATCGTGATCTCGCTGCCCGACGACCGCGGCCTGGGCGTGCTGCGCGCGTTTCCGCAGATGCCCGAGCGCGTGGCGCCCCTCGGCGACGGCGCCGACGAGGCCCTCGGAGAGAGCGACGACGGACGCTGGCTCGCCCTGCGTCACCGCGCGCCGAACCGCGAGGTGCTCGGTCTCTACGACCGCGTCTCGCACCGATCGATCGAGGTCGACCGGCCCGAGGTCTACACGGAGTTCGTGGGCTTCACGCGGGCGGTGTCGCCGTGAGGGCCGCGGCTTCGTTCGTGGCGGCCGCGTCGGCGCTGCTCGCGTCGTCGACGGCGAGCGCGCAGTGCAGCGGCGGATCGGCGTGTCCGCCGTGTACGTCGTGTCGCATCGCGCCCGCGTCGGGGAGCAACCCCACGGTGGCGGCGATGTCGTCGCTCTTCGATCAGATCGCGGCGGGGCCCTCTCGCTACGGCACGCTCGGGTGGGACTTCGGCGGTCGCACCACGGTGGGCTCGGGCAACGGCTGGTGCGGCGGCAGCGGCGGACGCGCGACGGTGCAGGTGACCTTTCCCTGCGTGCTGCTGAAGGCGATCTACGTGACCGAGTCGAACTGGCGACAGTTCTGCTCCACGGGTCAGACGGTGATCTCCTTCGACTGCGGCTACGGCATCGCGCAGGTCACGAGCGGGATGCGCCGCGGAGAGTCGAGCGCCTACGACGCGAACCGCGTGGCCTCGTCGGCCGCGTACAACGTCTCCGTCGGCGCGGCGATCCTCGCGGACAAGTGGCGCGCGTCGCCGTGCGTCGGCAACAACGACCCGCAGACCATCGAAGACTGGTACTTCCCCGTGTGGGGCTACAACGGGTTCTCGTTTCGCAACAACCCCAACAACCCGATGTTCTCCGCGTCGCGACCGGAGTTCCGAACGCCCGGCGTGGCCTCCGCGCAGACCCGCGGAAACTACCCCTATCAGGAGCTCGTCTGGGGCTACGTCCACTATCCCCCGTCGGCCGAACACTACACGTGCATCGCGCTCGCGTACCCCAACCGCAGCGAGATCTGCGCGTCGTGCGGGCTCCCCACGGCGAGCATCTCCGAGCCTCGCGGATCACACCGCGGAGGCTGCACCGCCGCGCCACCGCCGCCACCGCCGCCACCGCCACCCCCACCGCCGCCTCCGCCCGATGTCCTCGTGCGCGACGTGCCCGTGATCGACGCGACGATGCCCGACGTGACCGTGCGCGATGTGTCTGCGCCCGACGTGACCGCGCCCGATGTGATCGTGCGTGACGTCGCTGCGCCCGATGTGATCGCGCGTGACGCCGACGAGCCCGACGCCGCGCCGCTCGTCCCCGCAGCTCTCCGGCGGATGCTCGTGCTCCGCCGCGGGAACGCCCCGCGCGCGCGCCCTCGTACCTCGCGTGGGCGCTCGCGGTGGCCGCTACGGGTTCATGGTGCCGACGAGCTCGACGCCGTCGCGCGTGTACCGCAGCACGCACGCCGCCCGCGTGAGCGATCGCCGCGCATCCACCGAGAACGGATTGGCCACGGCGTCATCGAGGCGCGTCCCCACGAGGGCCTCGCGCAGCGTGTTGGCGTCGAGCTGACGCACACCCTGAGCGGCCTTGAGCACCCAGCGCGCGGCGTCGTAGCCGAGGGCCGCGAAGGTGCCCGGCTGCGCGCGGTGACGCTCGCGAAACGCGGTCACGAAGGTCTCGACCTCGGGCCGCGGCGACGCGTACGTGAACGCGTCGGTGAAGACCACGCCCACGGCCGCCTCCTGCGCGAAGCGGCGCACCTCACCGCTCGACCAGCCGTCGGAGCCGAGGAGCTGCGCGTTCACGCGTCCCTGGCGCATCGCGACGGCCATGCGTCCCGCGTCGGCGGCGTCGGCGGGCGCGTAGACGGCGTCGGCGCCCGAGGCACGCACGCGTCCCACGAGGCGCACGAGGTCGGCGTCGACGTCGTACGAGTCGCGCAGCACCACCTCGCCGCCGCCTGCGCGAAAGGCCCGCGCGAACTCGTCGGCCATGCCCACGTTGAGGAGCGAGCTTCTGCGATACACGATCGCCGCGCGCCGCCGTTGCAGCGTCTGCCGCGAGAAGCGCGCGAGCGCCGAGGCCATCTCGGCGTCGAGGAGCGCCGTGCGAAACACCATCTCGCCCGCGCGCGTCACGTCACGCCGCGTGGCCGCGGGAGACACGAACACGGCGCCGCGTCGCTGCGCAGCGAGGGCCGCGCGCTCGCTCGCGGTCGACGAGAGCTCGCCGAAGATCACGATGGCCGACTCGCGATCGACGAGCCGCGTGACGAGGTTGCCCGCGCGCTCGTCGCGGCTCTCATCGTCGGCGACGGCGAGGCGTACGGCGCGACCGTTGAGGCCGCCGCGGGCGTTGTGCTGCGCGATGGCGAGCTCCAGTCCGCGGTGGAGGTCCTCGCCCCAGAGCGCGCGCTCACCCGTGCGAGCGGCCACCTCGCCGAAGACCACCTCGTTGACGCGACGAAAGCGGTGGCACGCGGCCACGAGCGGGAGCGCCAGGAGACCGCGTCGCGAGAGCCCTTGAAACACGGGCGACTGAATAGTCCATCGCATCGACGGCGCGCAACCATTGCCACGCGAACTCAGTGCGGCTATGCACGCGGCCGACATGGAAAAGGTCCGCATCCTCCTTCTCGCGCTGCACGTCTTCTCGCTGCTCTTCTGGGTCGGAAGCCTCGTGAGCATCACGCGCGTGCTCTCGGCGGCCGACGGGGAGTCCGACGCGGTCCGCGCCCGCCTCGCCGCGACGGCGCGCAAGATCTATCGCGCGGTGGCCTCGCCGTGGATGGGCGTCGCGACGCTCACGGGCTTCGGAATGATCGGCGTGGTGCACGGCGCGTACTTCCGCTTCGGGTGGTTCCACGGAAAGCTCACGGCAGCGATCGTGATGCTGGCGCTCCACTTCGTGCTCGGCGCGCGGGTGCGCGTGGCCGAGACGAACGGGCTCACCGACGACATCGCGCGCGGAGCCCGCACGCTCCAGCTCGGCGTGCTCGCGTGCGCGGCGCTCGCCGTGGGCTTCGTGGTGGTGCTGAAGAACCTGATGTGAAGAGACGCTCGCGCTACGGCGTTCGCACGGGATCGGGCGCGCCGTACATCGGCATCGGCGGCGGGGCAGGCGTCGTCACGCGATCGCTCGGGAGCATTCCGCCGAGGTCACCGATGACCGTGTCGTTCTCGTCTGCGAAGACGCTCTCTCGCCCATACACCGTGTACACACGCACCGTGCGACCGATCGCGGCCACGTAGAGATCGGGGTCTCGCCGCAGCGTCACCGGACGCAACCGTTCGAGCATCTCTCGCATGTCGAGCGCGTGCTCACGCACGGCGCCTCCGGGCTGGAGGTGCGCGCGACGGATCCACGGCGTGAGCGTTCCTCGCCCGGGCCCGATGACCACCGTGGGACGCTCACCGCGAAGGATCTCGTAGGTGCGCGGTCCGCCCGCGACGCGACGGGTGATCGTCACCTCGGGGCCGCGGAGCTCATAGCGTCGGATGTCGGCGCTCCCATCGGCGCGCGCGACGCCGGGGATCGTCATGCGCTTCCACGCGCGCAGCGGGAGGAGGCGGTCGTCGTAGACGATCTCGACGTCGGTCGACTGTCGCAGCCACTCCTGCCGAGCCGTGAGCACCGTGAGGCAGTCGCGGTGACGGAGTTCGTAGCTCTCGACGACCGTGGGCTCGTTGGCGTTGGGTCCCGCGCGGAGGCTCCCCGACGCGATCACCTCGCCGGGAGAGACCGCGCCGCCATCACACGACGGATAGGGGAGCTCGGGCACCGAGGCGACGGGGACGTGCTTCCGCTTGCAGCCCATCGCGACGACGAGGAGCGCCGCGACGCACGCGCGAGAGAGGTTCATGGGTTGACTGTCTTGGGGGCTGCGAGGCCCTCGGAGAAGAGGGCGGCTGAGAGACGGGGATCAGTGATGCTCGGCGGCAGGCGCAGCGGCCTCGTGGCCTGCGGCAGCGCCGTGCTCACCGCCCGCGGCGGCGCCGTGCTCGCCACCCGCGGCGTGCTCGGGCGTCACGATGGGCGTGAAGCCGCCGGGGGCGGGCTCGCCGTTGCGCGCGTAGACCGAGACGCCGTTCGCGGGGTCGATGCGACCGCGCGTCGTGAGGTCGTCCTGCGTGAAGAACAGGAAGACGCCGAGGAAGACGAACGCCGAGATGAAGATCACGGAGTTGAAGGCCTTGTCGTGGCGCAGGTGCATGAAGAACGTCGCCACGAGCGAGGCCTTGATGGTGGCGACGAGCACCGCGACGACGGTGTTCGCAGCCCCGAGGTCGACGCGCGAGATCGCGACGGTGAAGACCGTGAGGACGATGAGCGCGGCGAAGATCCCGACGAGGAACTTCACATCGGAGATGTGCGCGTGGACGGCCCACTCCTCGTGCTCTTCGCCGTGGCTGTGGTCGTGCGCGTGGTCGTGTGATTCGTGCGTGCTCATCTCAGCCCACCAGGTAGAGCAGAGGGAAGAGGTAGATCCAGACGAGGTCGACGAGGTGCCAGTAGAGCGCCCCGATCTCGACCGCGGTGAAGTATTCCTTGCTGAAGTCTCCGCGGAGGTTGCGCCAGAGGACCCAGCCGAGGACGGCCATGCCCACGAGGACGTGGACGCCGTGGAGGCCGGTCATCATGAAGTACAGCGCGAAGAACATGTGCGCGCGGGTCGAGAGGCCGTGCACCGCGGCGGGGAGCACCGAGGCGCCCGCGTTGATGCAGTGATCGCCGAACCACGGGTGCCCGAAGCAGCGGCCCGGGAGCAGGCCGTGATCGAGCTTCGCGGTGTACTCCACATACTTGATGCAGAGGAACGCGACCGCACAGAGGAGCGTGATGACGAGGGCGCTCGTGGTGCCCTTGCGGTCACCCACCTGCGACTGGCGCACGGCGAGAGCGGCCGTGAGCGAGCTGAACAGGAGGACGATCGTGTTCACCGCGCCGAGGCGCCAGTTGAGGTGCTCGTGCGCCGCGTGGAACATCCCGGGCTCCTGGCCGCGGAAGATGCCGTAGGCGACGAAGAGCCCGCCGAACATGAGGATCTCGGTGCAGATGAAGATCCACATGCCGAGCTTCGCCGTGTCGAACTGCTGCGCCGGCGAGTCGAAGTGGTGAGCGAGCCACGAGGGGTGCTCGTGCCCGTGAGCTGCGTGTTCGGAGGAGGAGGAGGCCGTGCTCATTGGTGTATCCAGTTGAGGTGGCGGTGACCTGCGGGTTTCTTCGATCACGCCTTCTTGGGCGCGTCCTCGGGGAAGCCGTCGAACAGCTCCTCCTCGGTGGTGAGGTGGTAGTCGTAGGGGCCGCGCGTGATCGTCGGGACTTCCTTGAAGTTCGCGAGGATCGGCGGCGACTCGCTGGCCCACTCATAGCCCGCGGAACCCCAGGGGTTCGGCGGCGCGGCGGGGCCCGAGCGCAGCGACTTGATGAGCGTCCAGGCGTAGATGAGGAAGCCCACGCCGAGGATCCACGACCCCACGGTCGAGAACGCGTGGTACGGCCTGAACTCGGGGAGGTAGTCGTAGTAGCGACGGGGCATTCCGCGCGAGCCCATGATGAACTGCACGAGGAAGGTGGCGTTGAAGCCCACGAAGACGAAGAACCAGGCCACCTTGGCGATGGCCTCGTCGTACATCTTGCCCGTGATCTTGGGCCACCAGTAGAGCAGTCCGCCGAGGAAGGCCGTCACGGTTCCGCCCATCATCACGTAGTGGAAGTGGGCCACCACGAAGTACGTGTCGTGGAGGTGGATGTCCGTGGCCAGCGTGCCGAGGAAGAGGCCCGTGAGCCCGCCGATCGTGAACTGGATGAGGAACGACATGGCGTACAGCATCGGCGCCGTGAGCCAGATCGATCCCTTGTAGAGCGTGGCGGTCCAGTTGAAGACCTTCACGCCCGAGGGGATGGCCACGAGGAAGGTCAGCGCCGAGAAGAGCATCGCGGCGAACTCGCTGATGCCCGCGGTGAACATGTGGTGCGCCCACACGAGGAAGCCCACGAGCGCGAGGCCGAGGGAGCTCATCGCGATGGCGAAGTACCCGAAGATCGCGCGGCGCGAGAACGTGGCGATGAGCTCGCTCACGACGGCCATGCCGGGCACGATCATGATGTACACGGCGGGGTGCGAGTAGAACCAGAAGAAGTGCTGGAAGAGCACCGGGTCGCCGCCGAGCGAGGCGTCGAAGATGCCCAGGCCGAAGACGCGCTCCATCGCGAGGAGGAGGAGCGTGATGGCGAGCACCGGCGTGGCGAGCACCTGCATGATCGCGGTGGCGTACATGCCCCAGATGAAGAGGGGCAGGCGGCGCCAGTGCAGCCCCGGAGCCCGGAGCTTGTGCACGGTGACCATGAAGTTCAGACCCGTGAGGATCGACGAGAACCCGAGGATGAACGCCGCGAGGGTCATCGAGACCACCGAGGAGTTCGAGCTCGTCGAGTACGGGGTGTAGAAGGTCCAGCCCGTGTCGACCGCGCCAGCGATGATGCTGTAGAGCGCGAAGACCGTCCCCACGACGTAGATGTAGAAGCTCAGGAGGTTGAGCCGCGGGAACGCGACGTCCTTCGCCCCGAGCATCATCGGGAGGATGAAGTTCCCCAGCGCCGCCGGGATCGACGGGATGATGAAGAGGAACACCATGATGGCGCCGTGGAGCGTGAACGCGCGGTTGTACTGCGCGGCCGTCATGATGGTCTTACCGGGAGCGAGGAGCTCGAGGCGCAGCAGCAGCGCGAACACCCCTCCCAGGAAGAAGGCCATGATGATCGCGGCGAGGTACATCACCCCGATCCGCTTGTGATCGAGGGTGAAGAGCCACGACTTCACGCCCCTACCCGCCTTGAGGTAGTTCGTGTTGAGCAGATCTTCTTCAGCGTGCGTGGACATTGGATGCGTTCCTCTTGAAAACCCTGCTGTCGCGTCTACGCCCTGTCACTCACTGGAGGCTGCGCATGTAGGCGATGAGCGCGTCGATCTGCCGGTCGTTGAGCGATCCGCGGTACGTCGGCATCACGGGGTTGAAGCCCCGGACCACCTTCGCCTGCGGGTTGAGAATCGACTCGCGGAGGTAGTTCGCGTCGACGTCGACCGTGGTGCCGTCGGTGAGGGTCACCGGGTGGCCGAACATGTGCTGCCACGTCGGGCCCGTGCCCGAGGCGCCGTCGGTCGAGTGGCACGTGTAGCACTGCGACGAGCGGTAGAGCGTCGCGCCCCAGCGCTCGGGCGTCACGGCCACGCCGTTCTCCATGGGCGGTCCGTTGATGCGCTCGAGGTGAGCGGCGAAGGCCGCGTCGCTCTCGACCACCACGTGACCGATCATGCTGAAGTGGCCCGAGAAGACCTCCTCGCCGCGCTCGTTGCGGGCCGAGGTCTCCGCCGCGCCGCAGTACTCCGCGCAGAAGAAGTTGGTCGTGCCCTCGTGCGTGGCCTGGAACCACATCATCGAATACATGCCGGGGACGGCGTCCCTCTTCGCGCGGAACGCGGGCACGTAGAAGCTGTGGATGACGTCATCGGACGACAGCACCAGGCGCACCGGGCGGTTCACCGGGACGTGCAGCTCGTTGGTCTCGTGCGCGCCGTTGGGGTACTCGAAATCCCACGACCACTTGCGGCCGCGGACCCGGACCTCCATCGCGTTCGCGGGCGACACCGTGAGGTTCACGTAGCCCTGAAAGCCCCAGTGGAAGAGCAGCGCCAGGAAGAACACCGGCGCCACCGTCCAGCCCACCTCCAGCGGGAGGTTGTGCCCCGTGGGCTCGGCCTGGACCCCGGGCCTGCGCTTGTACTTCCACACGAAGTAGAGCGCCGCGCCGATGATCCCGACGAACAGGATCACGCTCATGTAGTAGATGAACGTGAAGATGAAGTCGACGTGCGGGGCGAACGTCGACCACTGACCGGGCAATTGTACCGTGGGTTCGTGATTCATCTCAGAAGCTTTCGTCCACGTCGTTCAGTGAGACTCGAGCGAACGTTGAGCGTTGATTCCGGGCCTGTCGTCGCGCCTGCGTCGGCGCTCACGAAGCCACATCGCCGAGAAGAACGCCCCGAGGCCGAGCATGGTCGCTACGCCCCCGACCTTCATGACGTTCTGCGCCACCAGGGAGTATCGATGCCCCTGGGGGTCGTAGTGATAACAGAAGAGAATGATCCGCTCGACGGTCGACACCTGACGCCCCTCGGAGGCCTCGAGGAGCCCGACGCGCACGTCGGTCTGGGGATAGTCGATGCCGTAGAGGTAGCGGGCCACGCGACCGTCGGGCGTGAGGAGCACGGTCACCGCCGCGTGGGCGTACTGATCGCTCGCCCGGTCGAAGCGGTAGAGGAAGCCCACCGCGTCGGCCACGCGCCGCGACTCGGCCTCGGGCCCGACGAGAAAGTGCCAGCCGCGCTCGGCCGAGGGGCGGTCGTAGCTCGCGAGCACCCTCGCCCGCTTGCCCGCCGCGACCTGCGGCGTGTCGCGGGGATCGATGCTGATCGTGAGCACGTCGTACTCCTCGCCCACCGACCAGGTCGTCTGCTTGAGCGAGCGGATGACGCCGTTGAGCACCATCCCGCAGAGCATCGTGCAGCGGTGGTAGACGAGGTTGAGCACCACGGGCTTGTGGCCCGAGAAGAAGCTCCCGAGGCGCACGGGATGGCCCTGGTGATCGAGGAAGGCCGCGTCGAAGGGGACGCGCGCGCCGAGGTGCTCGACGACGCCGATGCGCTCCAGCTCGCGCGGCGTCCCGTTGACCTGCGCGTGCGCGACGGGGTTCACCGTCGACAGCGCGGCCAGCGTAGAGGCCATCACGAGGTTGGTGCGCATCGTCGCCATCTGCGTGGGCTCAGTGCGCCGCTACGGGAGCGGGGTGCGCCGCAGCCGCGGGGGCGGCGGCAGTGGGAGCAGCGGGCGCGGCAGCCGGAGCAGCGGCAGGCGCAGCAGCGGCGGGCGCAGCAGCCGGAGCAGCGGCGGCGCCGGGGGCAGCCGTCGTGGGCGCTGCGGGCGCGGCAGGCGCGGGCGGCGTCGAGGTGTCCGCGCCGGCGGGGGTGTCTCCCTGCGCGGGCGGCGGGTTCGGAACCACGCGCGGACGGAGGCCCCAACCCTGGAGGGCCTGGAGGTCCGTCGAGGCGTGCGGCGCGATCGCGGCGGGTCGCTGCGCGGTGCCGATCGAGGCGGCCACCTGCTGCATCGCCTGGCTCACGTTGCTGAGCCTCGCGTTCTCGTCGGTGCGCTGGCGCTCGAGGAGGCCAGACTGCACGCCGAGCGACTTGCGCTGCTGCTCGTCGCCGTACATCGAATAGTAGTAGCCCCAGATGCTCTGGTGCACGGCCAGGATGAGGCCGATGCTCAGAAGCCCGATGCCGATGACCGAGCGTACGGGGACTTCGGTCTTGTCCGTCGCCATTGCTACGACCCTCTCAAGCGTTCTCGAAGTGGCGCGACCGCTCGAAGCGAGGGTCACCGACGGCCACCAGGGAGTGGTTCGCCATGCGGTAGAGCACCGCGGCGAGGTAGATGCCGCCCACGCCCACGAAGGCCAGCAGGTCGAGCGGCGAGAAGCTCATCGCGCCGGGCTCGCGCGCGGCGATGCCCATCGAGCGGGCGTAGTTCGGGAGCACGAGCCAGTACATCTCGACCACGTGCATCACGACGAGCAGCGCGGCGCCGGCGGCGAGTCCGCCGAGGTTGCGCTTCACGTTGCGCGACATGAGGAGCACGAAGGGCACCACGAAGTGGAGGATCGCGATGGCCCACGAGACGTTGGTCCAGGGACCCTCGCTCCAGCGCAGGTGGTAGAAGTCGGCCTCCTCGGGGATGCCGGCGTACCAGATGAGGAAGAACTGCGAGAACGAGATGTACGCCCAGAAGCAGTTGAACCCGAAGGTGAGCTTCCCGAGGTCGTGGAAGTGCTCGAGCGTCACCGCGTCGCCGAGGTAACCCTTCTTGCTGAGCCACATCGTCGTGAGCGTGAGGGTCGCGAAGAGCGCCACCATGCTCGACGAGAAGTGCCACACGCCGAAGATGGTCGAGCACCACGAGGGCAGGAGCGACATGTACCAGTCGAAGGCCGCGAAGGTCGACGTGAGCGCGAGCACCGGGATCGCCCAGGGCGCCATCCCCTGCGAGCGGCGGGTCCACTGCTTGTCCTTCGTGGTGTCCTGCTGCGTCGAGTTGCGGAAGAGCGCGTACGAGATGTACGCCCACGCGCCGAAGTAGATCAGGAGGCGCAGGCCCCAGAAGCCCTTGGTGAGATACCAGTCCTTCGACGAGATGATCTCGCTGTGGGCCATGTGCTCGATCTGCTCCTGCGTGAGCAGACCGCCCTCGACGCCCTCGTGGTGGGGCACCGCGGGACCTTCGTGGCCCGCCGCTGCGCCGTGCTCGCCCGCGGCGCCGTGTTCGGCGGCCGCGCCGTGCTCGCCCGCAGGCGCGCCGTGCTCACCCGCCGCAGCGCCGTGCTCGCCGTGTCCGCCCGCGGGGGCGTGGGCGGCGTGCTCGGTGTGGTTGGCCCACTCGCCGTAGAGGTCGTCCATGTGGAGACCCACGGGGATGAAGAGCAGCGCGAAGACCGGCAGCGCGCTCATGAAGAACTCGCCGATGCGGCGCGTCGTGACGCTCCACGCGGCCGAGGTCACGTGCTGCAGGAGCACGAAGAAGGTCGCGCCGAGGGCCAGCGAGAGGAAGGTCGCGAACGCGAAGAGGTACGAGTACGCGAAGCGCTTGGGGTCCGACGCGCCCATCGCGAGGGCCGCGCCCACGCCGACGACGCCGACGCCCGCGGCGATCTTCCACGCGCCCGCGAGCGCCCCGGTGGCCTTGTAGTCTTGTTCCTGCGCGCTCACGGCGCACCTCCGTTACCGGCGCCCGACACCTGGAGAGCCCTCACGTACGAGACGATCGCCCAGCGATCGCGCACGGGGATCTGCGCGGCGTAGGCCGGCATGTTTCGGATGCCGTTGGTGATCGTCGCGAAGAGCTGCCCGTCGGGCACGTGCTTCAGCCGCTCGTCGTGGAGGTTCGTCGGCTGGATGTACTGGTACGAGTTGGCGACGCCGCCGCCCTGCGACCGACGCCACACGATGCCGCGCCCATCGCCCGTCGCGCCGTGGCACGGCCCGCAGTAGATGTTGAAGCGCTGACGGCCGCGCGCGAGGAGCGCCTCGCCGCCGCCGAAATCACGGCCCACCGAGTCGGGGATCGTGAGGACGTACACGGGGCTGTCGGGCTCGTGGCCGAGCACGACGCGGTCGTCGTCGAAGCTGTCGTCGCGGCCGACGGTGCCCGCCACGTAGCGCGCGTTGGCGCCGCCGGGGAAGCGCGCCACGGTGCCCTCGGGGGGCGTGCGCATGGTCCGCTTGTCGGAGAAGAACGCGCTCTCGGCCTGCGAGTTGTAGCGCTGCTGGTAGTGCATGTTGCGCAGCAGCGCGACGGGCGAATCTTCCGACGGCTGCCCGCGGCACGCCCCGAGCGCGGCGACGAGCGCGGTGAGTGTGAGTGCCTTCGGGTTCACGGCTCGTTGTCCTCGACGATCTCGATGTGGGTGGCCTTCGCGGACTCCAGGAGCGCGCGCGTCCGCGACTCGTCGTACTTCGGGTCCGCGCACTCGACCGAGACGAAGAACTTGTCGTCGGTGGCCGCGCGGAAGCGGTCGCTCTCGAAGATCGGGTGGTGGTGCCGCGGGAGGCGGTTGAGGCCGAGCATCCCGAAGACCGCGCCGAAGGCCGAGAGGAGCACCGTGAGCTCGAAGCACACGGGCGCGTACGAGGGGATCGAGAAGGGCGGCTTGCCGCCCACCACGAAGGGGTACGAGATGACGTTGGCCCAGGTGATGAGGCTCACCGCGGTGGTGAAGCCCGTGAGGGCCATCGCGGCGACGATCCACCCGAGGCGTGAGTCCTTGAGGCCCATCGCCTTGTCCATGCCGTGCACGGGGAAGGGCGTGTGGACGTCGAAGCGGGTGAAGCCCGCGTCGCGGACCTTCTCGGCCGCGTGGAGGCACGTCGCCGGGGTGTCGAACTCAGCGAGCATGAGGTTGGGGGTGCCGCCCTCGGGCCCGACCCTGGTCAGGGGATTGTTGTGTGCGTCGGCCATGACAGTCACTCCGCCTCCGCGGTCTTCGCGTGGGCGTGGTCGTGGTGGTCGTCGTGCGCGTGGTGGTGCGCCGAGGCCTCGGGGAGGATCGACTTGAGCTCCGCGATGGCGATCATCGGGACCCAGCGGATGAAGAGCAGGAAGAGCGTGAAGAACAGCCCCAGCGAGCCCATGTAGGTCGCGATGTCGATCGCCGTCGGGTGGAAGTAGCCCCACGAGGACGGGATGAAGTCGCGGTGGAGCGACGTGACGATGATCACGAAGCGCTCGAACCACATGCCGATGTTCACGAAGATCGAGATCACGAAGCTGAGCGGGATGTTCGTGCGGAGCTTCTTGAACCAGTAGAGCTGCGGCGAGATCACGTTGCACGAGATCATCGTCCAGTAGGCCCACGCGTACGGACCGAACGCGCGGTTGAGGAACACGTAGCGCTCGTACGGATTGCCCGAGTACCACGCGATGAAGAACTCCATCGCGTACGCGTAGCCAACGATGGTGCCCGTCGCGAGGATGATCTTGTTCATCAGCTCGATGTGGGTCATCGTGACGAGGTCGTTGAGCTTGAAGACCACGCGGGCGACGAGCATCAGCGTCATCACCATCGCGAAGCCCGAGAAGATGGCGCCGGCGACGAAGTAGGGCGGGAAGATCGTCGCGTGCCAGCCCGGCTCGACGGAGGTCGCGAAGTCGAAGGACACGACCGAGTGCACCGAGAGCACCAGCGGCGTCGAGAGCGCCGCGAGGATCATGTAGGCGCGCTCGTAGTTCTGCCAGTGACGGTTCGAACCGCGCCATCCGAGGGCGAGGAAGCCGTAGACCGACCGTCGCACCGCGTTGATCGAGCGATCACGCAGCGTGGCGAGGTCGGGGATGAGCCCCACGAACCAGAAGAGCGTCGAGACGGTGAAGTAGGTGCCGACGGCGAACACGTCCCAGAGCAGCGGGCTCTTGAAGTTCGGCCAGATCGACATCGAGTTCGGGATCGGGAACATGTAGTACGCGTGCCAGACGCGGCCTACGTGGATGCCCGGGAAGATGAGGGCGCAGATGACCGCGAAGATGGTCATCGCCTCGGCGAAGCGGTTGATCGACGTGCGCCACTTCTGCCTGAAGAGGAAGAGCACGGCGGAGATGAGCGTCCCCGCGTGGCCGATGCCGACCCACCAGACGAAGTTGGTGATGTCCCACGCCCAGCCGACGGGGCTGTTGTTGCCCCACACGCCGACGCCGCGGAAGAACAGGTAGCTGATCGCCGCCCCGAGCACTCCCGTGAAGGTCAGCGCAGTGAGGAACATGATCCACCACCCGCGGGGGGCGGCGGTCTCGGTGACGCGGCTGACGGCCTCGGTGATCTTCCGGAAGGTCGTCCCCGGGACGACGAGATGCTTCTCGCCGATGTCCTGAATGGGCCCGTCGTTGCTCATCCCTGCATCTCCGGATTCGGATTGCGGATCCTGGCCAGGTACGTCGTGCGCGGCTGCGTACCGATCTCGCCGAGGAGCTTGTATTTGCGGTCGGCGCGCGAGAGCTCGGCGACCTTGCTCCCGCGGAGGTTCAGGTCGCCGAAGGTGATCGCGTCGGCGGGGCACGCCTGGGCGCAGGCCGAGTTGACCTCGCCGTCATGCAGCTCCCGGTTCTCGCGCTTCGCCTCGATCTTCCGAGCCTGGATGCGCTGCACACAGTAGGTGCACTTCTCCATGACGCCGCGGAAGCGCACGGAGACGTTGGGGTTCATCGCCATCCGAACGATCTCGGGCACGTCGGCGTCGAGGGGCTGCCACACGCCGTCGTTGTGCCAGTTCAAGTAGTTGAAGCGCCGCACCTTGTAGGGGCAGTTGTTGGCGCAGTACCGCGTGCCGATGCAGCGGTTGTAGGCCATCTCGTTGAGGCCCTCGGGGCTGTGCACCGTGGCCGCCACCGGGCAGACGTTCTCGCAGGGCGCGTTCTCGCACTGCACGCAGCCGAGGGGCTGAATGGCCATGAGCGGGTCGCTCGTGGCGCGCTCGTCGGAGTCGCCCTGACCGCGCGGGCTGACGAAGTACCGGTCGATGCGGAGCCAGTGCATCTCACGGCCGCGCGCGACCTGGTCCTTGCCGACGACGGGGATGTTGTTCTCCGACTGGCACGCGACGACGCAGGCGTTGCAGCCCGAGCACGCGTTGAGGTCGATGGACATCCCCCACTTGTGGCCCTCGTACGTGTTGGGCGAGCGCCAGAGGGGCAGCGTGCGCGGCGTGGGCGACATGCGCTCCGCGAAGTTCGGCTGCGCGCGGTACTGCTCGAGCGTGCTCTCGATCGCGATCGGACGACCCTCCATGCGGTGGTGGTCCTGCGTCTGCGAGATCGGGTAGCGCGTGCCCGTCGCGGTGGCCGTGAAGCCGTCCTCGTACCAGACCGCGTCGGTCGAGCGGAGGGCGTTCACGTCGAAGCCGTGGCCGTTGCCCACGCGCCCCGCCTTCGCGCGCCCCCAGCCGAGGGCGAGCATCACCGTGTTGTCGGGGTGACCGGGGAGGACCCAGGCCGCGATCTCGACGGTGCGGTTGCCCTTCGCGATGCGGACCATGTCGCCGCCGCGGATCCCGAGCTCCTCCGCGGTCTTCGGCGAGAAGATCGCGGCGTTGTCCCAGGTGATCTTGGTCACCGGGTCGGGGAGCTCCTGGAGCCACGAGTTGTTGCTGTGGCGGCCGTCGTACATCTTCGCGTCGACGGCGAAGACGACCTCGAGGCTCGACTTCGAGAGCGCGCCCGCGGGGGCCGTGCGGGCCTGCACCGCGCGTGCGATCTCGGGCTCGCGGAGCGTCGGGGTCGCAGCGGCAGGGGCCGCCGCAGCGAGGCCGATGTTGAGCGCCCTGCGCCACGCGCGTTCGAAGCCGTTGCCCGCGTTCTGCGCGCGGAAGGTCTCTCGCACGAGGTCGTGACCGCGGTACGAGGGCGCGTCGGCGATGAAGCCGAGGAGCTCGATCTCGCTGCGTCCCGAGAAGAGCGGCTGGATGAGCGGCTGCTGGATCGCGACGGCGCCGTCGAGCGACTGGGCGTCTCCCCAGGCCTCGAGCCAGTGCGCGCGCGGCACGTGCCACTTGCACTTCTCGCTCGTCTCGTCGGCGTGCATCGAGAGGTGCGCGCTGAAGCCCACGGAGGCGATCTTCTCGGCGAGGCCGAGGTTGCGCGGGGCGTCGTACGCGGGGTTTCCGCCGAGGATGAGCAGCGTCTGGACCTGTCCGCCGCCGAGCGCCGTGGCGAGCTCCGCGAGGTCGGCCGCGTGGTCGTCGCTCTCGCCCGCGTCGGCCACCGGCGCGTAGTGCACCGTGGCGCCCGCGTTGCCGAGCGCGCCGTTGATCGCGTGCACGAGGGCGTGCACCGTGGCGGGCTGACGCGTCCCGGCGACGAGCACCGAGGCCCCGCGGTGGTTCGCGAGGTCCGCGGCGACGGCGTTGATCCACTTCGCGTCGACGCCCGCGGGCGCCGTGGCGCCGCTCACCGCGGGGGTGAGCTCGCCGAGCTGGATGTGGTGCTCGCTCACGAGGCGCGCGGCGACGGCCTTGAGGTACCCCTCGATATCCCGGGCCGCGATGCGGAGGCGGTGATCGGCGTTGCCGCCCGTGGTGCTGAACACCGACTCGACGACGTAGAGGCGCGACGGCTCATCGGCCGGCGAGCGCACGCGGCGACCCTCGGCCCACGAGCGCGTGCTGCGCACCGAGCCGGGCTCCGTCTGGAGGAAGTCGCTGTCGAGCGAGAGGATCACCCTGGCGCGCGCGTAGTCGACGAGCGCGTTCATGGGCTGGCCGAAGGCGAGGCGCGAGCCCGCGCGGGCGTTCGAAGCGCTGGCCGCCTCCCAGGTGTGGAAGCGCGCGTTCGGGAAGCGGCGCTTCACCGCGTCGCGGAGGCGCGCGAAGGTCGGAGAGATCGACGGCTGCGCGAGGATCCGCAGGCCCGTTCCGCCGTTGCCCGAGTGGCCCTGGAGGGCTTCGCGCAGGGCGTTTTCGAAGTCCGCGTAGGTCTTCGCCTGGCCCTGGCTCATGGGCCGACGCGAGCGGTCGGGGTCGTAGAGGTCGAGCACCGAGGCCTGCGTGAGGAGGTCGGTGCGGCCGTGCGAGGCGCCGTGATCGGGGTTGCCCTCGATCTTCGTGGGGCGACCCTCGTGGCTCTCGACGAGGAGGCCGACGCCCTCGCCGCGACGGTCGATCACCGTGGCGTAGAAGCTCGTGACGTTGACGGTCACGTCTTCGGGCGAGCGCGCGTAGGGCAGGATCTTGTCGACGGGGCGGCGGCAACCCTGGAGCGTCGCGAGCGAGACGGCGGCGCCCATGAGGGTCATGAAGCCACGGCGGCTGACGGGATCAGAGAAGTCCCAGGCCCCCTCGGGGTGTTCGGCGGCGAGCTCGGCGCGCGCCTCGGGCGACGGGTCCTTCTGCGAGGCGTAGTCGTCGAGGCTCGTCCACCAGACGGGAGCTTCGGGCGCGGGGCCCTCGAATTCGTAGGGAGAACGGCGGCTCATCGGTGACACCCTGAGCAGGTCTGCGGGGGGGCGAGCGGGCGCGGCGGCTGCGCCGTTCCGCTGAGGCTCGGATCCATGTTGGTGATCTGATCGACGGGGCGAATGTTCGGCCCGGGGTTCCGGTGACAGTCGAGGCACCACGCCATGCTGAGCGGCTCGACCTGACGGACGACGTCCATCTGGTCGATGCGCCCGTGGCAGGTCACGCAGCCGACGCCGGCGGAGAGGTGCACGCTGTGATCGAAGAACGCGTGGTCAGGCAGTCGGTGGATCTTCACCCACTCGATGGCCTGCCCGCTCTCCCAGCTCGCGCGCACCGGCGCGAGCCGCGCGGAGTCGGTGCGAATCAGCGAGTGGCAGTTCATGCAGGTCTGCGTGGGAGGGATCTGCGCGTGCGCTGCCCGCTCGATGTTCGAGTGGCAGTACCGGCAGTCCATCCCCATCTGACCTGCGTGCAGCCAGTGGCTGTACGGCACCGGCTGGCGGGGCTCGTACCCCACGTGCGTGTGCTTCGGGGTGAAGTAGTACCAGACCAGCGACGTCACGAGGCCCCCGGCCAGGGCGACCCCGATCGCGACGATCGCAGGCAGACGATTGAGTGAGCGTGGGAAGATCTGCATGACGTGTTCGTCTACGGTCTGCGGTCCGAGGGATGTGCGCCCGACGACCGCCCGTGTTTCGGGGCGAAGCGAGCGCCGCTAGCACCATTTCGCGGAGATACTGTCAAGTCCCTACGCGGTAACCACCGGCGCCTCGCGCAGAGAACCACTGTGTTTCACGAGGTCTCCGCGTTGCGTCTTTGAGGGATCTCAAGACGCGGCTCCGACGGCGGCGGAACCTATCAGCTAGTCCGCGAAACACGCATAGGAATCGACAACATCAGCGACTTCGTGCGCGCAGCAAGTGCGGGCCATCGATGTGGCCACAACGTCGCGCGACAAGGTCTTGTCTCCGACGCCGGGCGTCCCTAGCTACGCGCGTTTTTTCTCGGGCGACGCGCGCTCGCGAGGCGTCACGGGGCGGCCTGCGGGACATATTCTGACCGCCGTGCTTTTGACATTCCGTGTGGCCGCGATACTGAGGGGCGTCGGCGATGCCTCGCAGCGAGAGGGCGCGAGCGCCTCGCCAAGAAAGGACCACCAGCTTCTTCATGCGCTCCATCCGATGGATGAGCCTCACGCTCCTGCTCGCCGCGTGCTCCGCCAAGGGCGGCTCGGGCTACAGCGGCCCGCCGGCTGACGACGCCAGCACCGCCGACGACGCGGCCGCGACGGCTGACACCACCTCGACACCCGACGTCCCCGTGGGGACCGACGCGAAGGTCAGCCCCGACGTGCCCGCGCCCACCGACAGGCCCGCGCCGATGGACGTCGTCGTGACGCCTGACGTCCCCGTGACGCCGGACATCCCCGTGACCCCCGACGTGGGCCCCTCGTGCGGCGACGGCATCTGCAACGGTGAGGAGTCGTGCTCGTCGTGTCCGCGCGACTGCGGCGCGTGCCCGCCGCCCGTCGACGTCCCCGTGGAGCTCTTCTGCGGCGACAGCATGTGCTCGGCCTCGCGCGGCGAGACCTGCTCGTCGTGCCCGTCGGACTGCGGCGCGTGTCCGCCGCCCGTCGACGTGCCCATGACGGACCCCTGCGCCGCGCTGGCGACCTGCAGCTCCTGCGCGGCCGCGGCGGCGACGGGGTGCGGCTGGTGCTCCAACGCGGGCCGCTGCGCCACCGGATCGACGTCGGGCCCCACGAGCACCATCTCGGGCTGCTCGGCGAGCGCGAGCACCTGGGTGCGCTCGACCACGGCCTGCGGCGGCACCACGACGGGCGTCACCGCGGCGTGCACCGCCGCCTCGACGGGGACCACCCGCGACTGCGGCTGGCGCACGGGCTCGACCTTCACCTGCACCCCCGGACGCCTCACCACCATCGGCTGCAACAGCACCGCGGACACCACCAACCCGCTGTGCTCTCCGACCCTCGGCGCGTGCACCGGCGACCCCATCCTCAGGGTCTGCCCGGGCTCGTCGCCGTGCACCTCGACCACCGCGCTCGTCGCGACCAACGGCAACCCCGACGACGAGTGCGGCACCTGCCCCGTCGTGCAGGTCACCTGCCCCACGTCGGGTCAGATCCACGTGCTCACCGGCGACTACAACACCAGCGCCACGTCCACGCAGCGCGGCACCTGCTCGCCCTCCGTCCGCTGAGCGACCGCTGACCGCTACGCCGTCGGCACGACCACCGTAAAGGTCGTGCCGCGGCCCTTCGCGGATTCCACCCGGAGCTCTCCGCCGTGCGCCTCGACGATGCGCTTGACCACCGCGAGCCCGAGGCCCGTGCCCGCCGCGCGCGTGGTGAAGAAGGGCTCGAAGATCCGCGCCTTCACCTCGTCTGACATCCCCTGCCCCGTGTCTCGCACCGCGATCGCGGCGCGGTGATCGCCCTCCATCGCGACGCTCACCGAGAGCTCGCCGCCGGAGGGCATCGCCTCGAGCGCGTTGACCACGAGGTTCACGAGCGCCTGACGCATGAGCCTCCCGTCGAGGCGCCCCGGCGGGAGCCCCGCGGCCACGTCGACCCTCGCCATCACGGCGCTCTCTTCGCCGCCCGAGACCCTCGCGAAGCCCGCCGAGACGGCGCCTCGCACGAGCGCCTCGAGCGGCTCGTCGCGGAGGTTGGGCGAGACGGGGCGCGCGAAATCGAGCAGGTCTCCGACGATCTGGTTCAGCCGATCGGCCTCCTCGCGGATCGTGTCGATCATCAGCGTCGCGTCGGCCTCGCGCGGAGACGAGAGCCTGCGCAGGGCGCTCACGGCGTTGAAGATCACCGCGAGGGGGTTGCGCACCTCGTGGGCCACCACCGCGGCGACCTCGCCGAGCGCCGCGAGCCGCTCGCGCTCGATGAGCCTCGCCTGCGCGGCCCTGAGGTCGAGCAGGCTGCGCTGCGATTCGGCGTAGAGCTCCGCGTTGGCGAGGCCCACCTCGAGCACGCTCACGATGGCGCGCGCGAGCCACTGGTCCTCGTCGGAGAAGCGACGCCCCGCGCCCACCTTGATCGCGAGCGCGCCCGCACGCGCGCTCCGACTGGAGCGCCACCACGAGCGCCGCGCCGCTGGAGCCGAAGACCGCAGCGTGGCGCCCCACGCGGCGGTCGGTGCGCAGGTCGTCGACGATCACGCACTCCGACGTCGCGAGGGCCTCGCGGAGCAGCGGCGCCTGATCGACGGGGAGCGACACGGTGGCCTGCGCGGCGTTCTCGGTGATCGCTTCGAAGGTCGCCCCGTCGGACGAGAGTCGGAGCATCGGGGCCGACTCCGCGTCGAGGGCCGCGCGCGCGAGCCCCGCAGCCGATCGCAGGAGCGCCGCGGGGTCCTTCGACGTCTCGCGGAGCACGCAGCGGGCGAGCTCGTGCAGCGCCTCGAGCTCGCGCACCCGTCGCTCGGCGGCGGCGATGTACTGCGCGTTCTCGAGCGCCGACGAGATCTGCGCGCTGAGGAGGTGCGCCATCGGGACGTCGTCCTCGCGCAGCCAGCTCCCGCGGAGCACGAGCATCGCCGTGGGATCGCCGCCCTGGAGCACGCGGAGCACCACGCCGCGGCTCATCTCGTGCGACGCCGCGATGCCGACGATCGCGGCCTCCCAGGGCTGTCCGATGAAGCGCGCGACCTCGGCGACGGCGTCGTCGAGGTAGGCCTCGCCGGTGAGCCACGCGCGCCGGAAGGCCGTCGTCCAGGGCCCGACCCAGCCCTCGACGCTGCGCCCCACGGCGCGCTCGAAGGCCGCGGCGCCGGGCATGTCCGCGAACTCCACGCGGAGGCGGTCCTCGCCGTAGGGGACCATCCACGCGCCCGAGAGCCCGATGGCGGCGGTGCCCTCGCGGAGCGCGCGCTTCACCTCGGCGACCGTGCGGTGCGTCTGGAGCGAGGCGCCGAGGTTGGCGAGCTCCAGCCGTCGGGCGCGGCGGTCGGTGAGCTCGGTCACGTCGCGCACGAGCACCGCGCTCACGTCGCCCGAGGTCTGCACCACGATCTCGACCACGCGCCGCGCGCCGTCGTTCGCGCGCACCACGGAGACCTCGTACTCCGCGGGGACGGGCTCGCCGCGGAGGCGGCGGGCGTAGCGGTCCATCACCCGGCGGGCCTCCTCGGGCGTGAGGATCTCCGCGAAGGAGTGGCCGATGATGGCCTCGCGCGACAGCCCGAGAATCTCGCAGAAGCGCGCGTTGGCGTACTCGATGACGCCGCCACGATGCACCACCACGCCGGCAGGGATGAGATCGCCGTAGGGAAGCATGATGGACTTCGCGGCCCCGTTCGATGCAACGACGCGCCGCCACCTGGGGAGCGCGCGTGCGTAGGCGAGTCTGCACCCGAGGCGCGTTGAAGCCAATAGCGCCGATGGGCGCACGGCGGGCCTTTCTTCGCGCGGGGTGAGTGTTGTAGGTTCCCGCGCCCGATGCCCGCGAGCTACTTCGACGTCGACGGGACCCTCGTCCGCACGAACCTGGTCCACCCGACGCTCTACTACCTGCTCAATCAGGCGAACCCGCAGCGCACGCTGGCTCGCCTCGCTGACGCCGCCATGCGCGCGCCGCGACTCATGCTCGCGGAGCTCCGCGACCGACGCCTCTTCAACGAGGAGCTCTACGCGCTCTACAAGGGCACGTCGCAAGACCGCCTCTTGACCCTCGCCGACGACGCGTACGAGACCGTGCTGCGCCCGGCGATCATCAAGGGCGCGCGCGAGCTCGTGCACACGTGCCGAGACAAGGGCCACGACGTGGTCATCATCTCGGGCGCGCTCGACTTCCTCATGGAGCGGCTCTGCAAGGAGCTCGGCGCGACGCACGTCATCGCGAACCGCCTGGAGTTCCTCGACCGCGTGGCCACGGGTCGCATGCTCCCGCCCGTCGTGGCGGGGCCCACGAAGGCCCTGCTCCTGCGCGACCACGCGAAGCAGTTCGGCCACGACCTCGACGAGTGTTACGCCTACTCCGACAGCTACTCCGACGTGCCGATGCTCTCGGTCGTCGGCCACCCCGCGGCGGTCAACCCTGACCGCGCGCTCGAACGCCTCGCGCGGGCCTACCAGTGGCCCCTCGTTCACCTGGACCGCCCATGAGCCACCCCTGCGTCGTCACACTCGACCGCCGAAGCGCCCCTCGCGTCCTCTTCGCCGGCGAGCGCCTCGTCGAAGTCGACCTCCCCGCGGGCACGCGGGTCATCTATCCCAAGCCTCCGCTCGCGGGCCTCAAAGACCCCGACGCGGCCATTCGGTACGCGATCAACCACCCGTACAACAGCGAGCCGCTCTACGCGAAGCTGCGCCCGGGGATGAAGGTCGTCATCGCCATCGATGACATCTCGCTCCCGCTGCCGCAGATGAAGCGCCCCGACGTGCGCGAGCGCGTGCTCACGGTGGTGCTGTCGCTCCTCGCCGACTACGGCGTCGACGACGTCGAGATCATCATCGCGACGAGCGTCCACCGGAAGATGACCGCCGAGGAGGTGCGCCACATCGTCGGCGACAAGATCTTCAACGGCTACTGGCCCAAGCGCCTCTACAACCACGACGCCGAAGACCCGCAGGGGATGAAGTACGTGGGCGAGACGGAGCTCGGCGAGAAGGTCATTCTCAACAAGAAGGCCGTCGAGTCGGACCTCATCATCTACGTGAACCTCAACCTCGTGCCCATGGACGGCGGCCACAAGAGCGTGGCCGTGGGCCTCTGCGGCTACGAGAGCCTCAAGCCCCATCACAACCCGAAGGTGATGCGGCAGTGCCACTCGTACATGGACCCGAAGAGCTCGATGCTCAACACGGTCGTCGAGCGGCAGGGCCAGGTGGCCAACAAGCACCTGAACGTCTTCACCATCGAGACGACGATCAACAATCGCATGTTCGATCGCCCGCTGGAGTTCCTCGCGAAGAACGAGGACGACCTGTCTCCGTGGGACAAGACCGCGATGAAGGGCCTCATCGCCACGCTCGACCGCACGCCGCAGGAGCTCCGCGAGCAGATCTTCCGCCGCGTCCCCTCGCCCTTCGAGATCACGGGCGTGTTCGCGGGCGAGACCGAGGCGACCCACAAGGAGACCCTCAAGCGCTGCTTCGAACAGTACGCCGTGCCCGTGAAGGGTCAGGCCGACATCCTCGTGACGGGCGTGCCGTACATCTCGCCCTACAACGTCAACGCCTTCCTCAACCCGCTGCTCGTGCAGGTGATGGCGCAGGGGTACGTGTTCAACATGTACCGCGGCCAGCCCCTCGTGAAGAAGGGCGGCACGCTCATCATCACGCACCCGGTGAGCGACCGCTTCGACCACGACCAGCACGCGCCCTACGTCGAGTTCGTGCACCGCCTCCTCCCCGAGACGCGCGACGCGATGGAGCTGCACAAGCGCTACGAGGAGAAGTTCGCGCAGAACCCCGCCTACCTCGCGATGTACCGCAAGGGCCGCGCGTACCACCCCGTGCACCCGTTCTTCATGTGGTACTGGGGCGAGGCCGGACGGCAGCACATGGGCAGGGTCATCGTCGTCGGCGCCGACAACGAGTACATGCCCCGCATCCTCGGCTACGAGACCGCCCCCAACATGCACGAGGCCCTCGAGATGGCGAAGGACACCGCGCCTCCGTCGCCCGAGATCACCTGCCTGCACCTCCCGCCGATCGTCATGGCCGACGTCAGCGCGAAGTAGCGACGCCCGCTACTGCGCCGTCGCGCCCTCTCCCACCACAGCCCCGAGGCTCCGCTCTGAAGAACCCGTCGCGGGCGCCTTCACGAAGAGCTCGCGCATCAGGTCCTTGAGGGCCGCGAGCGCCACGTCCGCGTCGGCGCCGAGGAGCGTCACGCGGTAGGTGAGCGCGTCACCGTCGGGCGTCGCGGTCACCGCGCCGACACGCGCAGCCAGGACGCGCAGCGAGCGCTCCATGGGAGAGCCCGCGTCGAAGCGCACCGCGAGCTCGGGCGAGAGCGACGCGCCGAAGGGAGAGTGCTCATCGCGAACGGCGCACTCCACCGCGCGCACGCCGCGGACGTGACGCCAGCCGGGCAGCGGCACGACGCGGAGGGTCAGCGATCCGCCGCGGCCGAGGTCGCCGCGAACGCGCCACGCCGTGCGCGCGCGACCGCTCTTCTTCGCGATCGATCGCAGCGTCGCGCCGAGCGGGAGCAGCACCGCGGCGTCAGGGAGCGGATCGACGCGCGACGACCACGCGACCCACACGAGCGACGCGAGCGCGAGGTCGGCGGCGAGCACCGAGGCCCACGCGAGCCCCTGCACCGAGGCCACCACGACGGCGATCGAGGCCACGAGGGCCGCGACGATCGCGACCTGGCGCATGCGCGCGTGACAGAGCGGCGAGGCCGCGACGAGGTCCTTCTCGGATACGGTGCGCGGCGTGACGCGCGCGAGCATCGCCGACGCCCGGACGCGCGACGACGGGAGGCGCGCGATCGCGGCGCCGACGAGGAGCAGCGTGCCCGCGAGCAGCGCGAAGGGGACGTGGAGCACGTGGAGCGACTGCGCGAAGACGCCGCCGTACGCGGCGGTGAGCACGGGGAGCCTGCGCCCGCCGCCGCCGTCGCCGCCCGGTGCCACGCGCGCGAGGACCTTCGCGAAGCCCACGAGGAACAGCGCCGCGAGCGAGGCGACGAGGGCCGCGAGGTCGTACGCGGGGCGCGCCTTTCGGATCACCGCGGGGCGGTGCGCGACGCCCGACGAGAGCCACGGGAACACCGCGGGATCGACGGCGATGCGCGCGATCCAGCGCTCGTTCGCGGGGAGCTGACGGCGGACCGCGTGGACGACGTCACGGGAGAGCTCCGTCGAGGTCGACGCCTCGACGCCGGGGGTCTCGTCGGCGATCCACTGCGCGCGCCGCACGCTCGCGGGGATCGCCACGCGGAGCTCCGCGCCTTCGATGCCCCTCGCCCACGGGACGGTCGAGACCTCGACGACGGCCTCGGAGCCCGCGAGCCGGATCGCGCCGAGCGCGCGAAGCGAAGTGGTGTAACGGAGGAGCACGTCGACGGAGCCTCGTCGCACGCCGCGGGTCTCGTCGCCGAAGCTCACCTCGAGGCGCCCCTGCGAGGTCGCATGCGTGGTGACCGGGACCGCGGATCCGTTGCCCGCGACGGCGCTCGCCTCGATGAGCGTGAGGTCCGTCGGGAGCTCGGTGACATCGAACTCGTGCATCCGTCCGCCGAGCACTGTCCAGCGGATGCGGAGCGCGACGGTGGCGCCTCCGTCGCGGTCGAGCGTGAGCTCGGTGACGAGGCCCGAGGGGCGCGCCTCCGTCCACGCGAGGGCGGCGCGAGGCGCGGCGAAGACCGCCAGCAGCGCAGCCAGAAGCATCACCAGAGCCGATCGACGCGCAGTGAACATGCGGCTCCCGGCGCATACCTCGCGTGGCCCGAGGCCCGCGAGTTTTCGACGACCGCCGCGGCGTTGAAGGGCGCGCCTCGAACGTGAGAGATTCGCCGTCACTCTCGTGGCTGAGCCGACGCGTATACGAACCGCAGCGGTGGTCGCGTCGCTCGCGGGCTCCGAGGGCGCCGACCTCGCGGCGCTCGGCGCCCGTGATCGCGCGCTCGCCGAACGGGTGCGATCGAGGCTGCGAGCCTCGGGCGACCGTCGCCGCATCGCGGAGGCTGTCGTCGCGGAGCGCTTCTCCGCGTGCCGCGCGCGCCAGGGAGCGTGCCCCGTCGAGCCCGCGGCGATCCTCTATGCCCGCTGGATGCGCGCGATGGATGCCCGCACACGCGAGCGCGTCGCGCGGAGCCTCGACGACGCGAGCGCGGTCGCCATCGCAGCGCAGGCGCGGGGCGCGTCTCCGCTCGTCGACCCCGAGCGCGCGCTCACCGCGTGGATGATCGCCACCGGAGCCCGCGCCCTCGGTCACATGCCCACGGCGGTTGAGCTCGCGTCGTTGCTCGACGCGCTTCGAGGCGGCTCCGACGTGTCGTCGCCCGCGCTCGTGCGATGGGAGCGCGCCCTCCGCGTCGCCGGACGCCGGGACGCCTGCGAGGACCTCGCCCGCACGGTCGCGGACGAACCATGACGCGCGGTCTTCGCAGGCTCGGCGCTCGCCCCGACGCGCAGCCCATCGCCGCCGTGAGGGCGCGCGCGGAGGGGATCGTCGCGGAGGCGATGCGCGAAGCGGAAACGATGCGAGCCTACGCCGCGGCCGAGGCGAGCGCCGCGCGCGCCGCGCTGACGGTGGCCTCTCGCGCGGGGTACGCGCGCTCGCTCCAGGTCGAAGCGTCGACCGTGATCGCGCTGGCCTGTGAGGTCTCGCGCGCGGTGCTCGGCCGGGAGGCGACATCGGGCGAGGGCATGCTGCGCGAGGTCACGCGACACGCGATCGAGCGCGTGCGACGCGCGAGGCTCGTGGTGCTGCGGGTCCACCCCGACGACGTCGAGGCGGCGAGTCGCGACGCCGCGTCGTGGCTCCCCGAGGGGATGGCGGGGGTCGAGCTGCACGTCGTGGCCGATGCGGGGATCGAGCGCGGCGGCGTGATCGTCGAGAGCGACCTCGGGCGGGTCGACGCGCGCCTCGACCTGTTGTGCGCAGAAGTCGCGCGGATTCTCGATGACGACCGTCGGGTCGTGTAGAACACCCGCTGCCCACGGAGCCCGCGTGCAACCAGACGACACGACCGCCCTCGGAGACGACGGCGACGCTCATTCGGAGTCCGACGTCCCAGACGAGCCCGAGCCGCTCCACTGGCGTCTGCCGCTCGCGCTCTTTCTCGCGACGGTGTTCAGCACGTTCTACGTGGGCGCCGGACAGGTGCTCCAGCACGAGCCCGCGACCTTCTTCGCGCAGCGTCGCGCCGAGGGGCTCGCGACGGCGCTCCGGGCCTTCGGCTGGGCGATGGGCAAGGGCTGGGTCTTCGCGCTCCCGCTTCTCACGATCCTGCTGTGCCACGAGTTCGGGCACTACCTCATGGCGCGCAAGCACCGCGTCCGCGCGAGCCTGCCGATGTTCATCCCCTTCCCCAACCTCTTCGGGACGATGGGCGCGGTGATCGCGATGCGCGGGCGCATCCGCACGCGCGACGCGCTCGTCGACATCGGCGCGGGCGGCCCCCTCGCGGGCCTCGCGGTGGCGGTCCCGGTGACGATCCTCGGCCTGTCGCTCTCGAACGTCGAGCCGATGAACGGCCGCACGGGCGTCCTCGTCGAGGGCGACTCGCTCCTCTATCTCGCGCTCAAGCGCGTGGTCTGCGGCGCCATTCCGCCCGGCCACGACGTGTGGCTTCACCCCGTCGCGTTCGCGGGCTGGGCGGGCTTCTTCGTCACGATGATGAACCTGCTCCCCATCGGTCAGCTCGACGGGGGTCACGTCGCGTACGCGCTCTTCGGCGTCCGTCAGGATCGCTGGTCGAGGTACGTCTCGTACGCGCTCTTCTGCCTCGCTGCGGGGATCGCGCTGTGGGTCTGGCGCACGACGCCCGACGCGATGCGCGACAGCGCCGCGTTCACGCCCGCGGTCGTGTGGTGCATGTGGTCGCTCCTCTCGCGCGGCGTGATGCGCCTCTCGGGCGACCGTCACCCGCCCACGGGCGAAGAGCCGCTCTCCCCCGGACGGCGCCGCGTCGGCGTCTTCACCCTCGTGTGCTTTCTGCTGCTCTTCATGCCGCTCCCGATCCGACTGATCTGACGGGGGAGCGCGGGGGGGGACGCGGACTACTGGCGCGCGGCCTTGCGCTGGGCCTTTCGGCAGGCGGCGCAGATGCCGTAGAGCTCGTGGCGATGCGAGCGGAGCTCGAAGCCGTGCGTCGACGCGACGCGGGCCTGCTCTCGCTCGATGGCCTCGTCTTCGAACTCCACGATGATTCCGCACGACGTACAGATCAGGTGGTCGTGGTGCTCGCCGACGAGTTCGAAGCGCGTCGCGCCGCCTTCGAAGCGGCGCTCGGTGACGATGCCGCTCTCCTGAAAGACGCGGAGGGTGCGGTACACGGTGGCCGCGCCGATGCGCGCGTCGCGGTCTCGCACCGCGCGGAGGAGCTCCTCGGCTGTGACGTGTCGCCCCATCGCGGCGAGGGTCTCGAGGATCAGCTCGCGGCGCGTGGAGCTCTTGAGCTTGTTGCGCACCACATGGTCGCGCAGGCGCGTGCGTAGGACATCAAAATCGGGGGGGTCTTGCACGGGCGCTCCTGCTGCGCGAGTCGATCGACGCGGGTCCCCTCGGCGATCCGCTGGTCGTGTGGTCGGCCACGAGCAGAGAACGTCAGACGACAGCAGTGCGTCGTCAAGCTTTCAGCGCGGGCAGACTCAGTCGTGAGGGGTCGAGGCGTCGTTGGATGCAGTGGCGGCGTCTTCGGGCTCGCGCGCCGCGGGATCGGGTCCGTGCGTGATCCCCATCATGGGCACGCCCATCGCGTTGCGTACGCTGTTGGCGACGGCGCAGTCGTGCTGGCTCAGGTTGGGGACGCGACCCGGAGAGGCCCCGCGAGGCGGCGCGGGGATCCCCGCGATGCGAAACGGCACGAGCACGAGGTCGTTGCCCTCACCGCGCGCCCGGAGCAGCGGCTTTCCGTCGGTGAGGTCGTAGACGTAGACGCGGGTGGGTCCCTCGACGGGCGTGCGGCCCTCGTCGACGGCGAGCATGAGGTATCGTCGCGAGAGGCTCTGCTCGATGAAGGTCCCGTCGCGCTGGAGCCGCCCGCGGAGGTCGACGCGCAGCGCAGCGACGCGCTCGGGCGTGTCTGCCCCGCGAACGTTGTCGACATACGAAGGCCGGAGGAAGGCTCCCTTGTCCAGGAGCTCCCTCGCCCACGTGAGCTCGAGACCGAGGCAGGGCATGAGCTGGTCGGCGTAGCGGTGACGGACCGAGGCCGCGAGGTCGCCGCGATCGTGGATCTCACCGAGGCGGGTCCGCGCGTAGAGCACCGGCTCTCGCGTGAGCGACTCCCAGGTGAAGCCCGGGTCGCGCATGGGCCCCTGCCAGGGCCCCACCGACTGGAGGATCACCGTCTCGATGCGATCGCGCGCGCCGTTGTACCTGGGCGCGAGGGCGCCCGTGAGGGTGCCGTGCTCGCGCAGGAGCTCCGCGCGCCGGGCCTCGAGATCGCGGTGCCTGAGGTAGAGCCAGATCGCGGGGAACGCGATGACCACCGCGAGCACCGGGCCCCAGAAGCGCCAGTTGATGGTCGGGAGAAAGTCGAGGTCACCGCGAGGGATCATCCCTCGATGCGACGACTCTTGAGAGGGTTCAGGGGAGGACGGGTCGTTCGACAAGGCGCACCTCGCGGGTTCGGGAGAGGGTTACGCCTCAATGACCGCGGGAGGGAGCTATTCGTTCGAGGCGCTCGCGTTGCCCTTGGTCACCGCGAAGTTGAGGCGGGTGAAGCCGGCCTGGGCGCAGGTGCGGGCCACGGTCTTGATCACGTTCCAGCTCACGCGACGGTCGATCTGAAAGACGATGTCGCCCTGGAAGGTCTCGCCGGGGTGCAGCACCGGGAACTCACGCTTGGCCTGGTCGAGGCGTTCGTAGAGCCGGTCGATGCGGTCGGTCACGCCCGCGAGTTCACGCGGGGTCGTGATGCGCTGCCCGTCCATCAAGACCGCCTGATCGGAGATCGAGATGATGGGCGCGCTGATGAGCGGGTCGGCGTGCGGGATCGTCGGGACCTCAAGGCTCGCCGACGACTGGATCTGCTGCTGCGTGCCGAACTGCGAGAGGAGGAACACCACCGTGATGACCAGGTAGTCGATCATCGAGGTGAGGTTGAGATCCGCGTTCACGCCCTTGTGCCCGCCGCCGCGCAGACGCTTCTGCGCGAACTGGAGGGGGAGCGCGTGAAACAGAACCGGCTTGGCCGCCACGGGGCGACCGAGCGGTCCGGTCTTGTGAGGCATCTTGCCAGGCTTGCTGACGGGCATCGGGGTCCTCGCTGCGTGTGTTTCTCGATGCCGCTCAGAGGAAGCGGATCGTGACCTCGTTGCGGGATGCCAGGCCAAAGACCTCGTAGACCGTGTCCATCACCCGGATGATGTCCTGGTAGGGCACGGCCCCGTCGGGCTGGAGCCAGACCTCGCGGTTCTGCGCGTTGGCCCTGTGGCGCTCGTCGAGCATTCGCTTGAGCTCGTCGTAGCGCTGGGGGCCGTTGTTGATGTCACGCATGTCGGTCGCGTTCACGCCGACACGGAGCCCCGTAGGGGAGATCTGGATCTTGAGCTGATCCTGCGGCTGATCCTGCGGCTGATCGGGCGCAGGAGCTCCGCGGGGCTGCTGCGCCTGCACGGCGCCGATCTGGGTCCACACGGCGGTCATGAGGAGGAACGCGATGCACGAGATCAACAGGTCGATCATGGGGACCATGTTGATCTGCATGTCGACGGACTTCTTACCTCCGCCACCGCCGCCGCTATCGACTGAGACGCCACCCATCTGTCATCGCCTCCGTTTCGCCTCGGACCCGCTTCGAGGATCTGATACCCGCAGAGGGATCAGCCCGCGTCCTTGGCGCCCGCGACGTTGATCTTCGAGCGGTTGTTGGTCACGAGGTTGAGCACCTGGACGGTGGCCTCGTTGATGTCGTCGACGATCGCCTGGGTCTTGCCGTTGAGGAGGGCGAAGCCGATGAGACCGAGGATCGCGATGATGAGGCCGAAGGCCGTGCAGTTCATGGCTTCGGAGATGCCGCCCGCGAGGAGCTCCGCCTTGCGGGCGGGGTCGATCGTGGGGCCGCCGTCGCCGTGGCCACCCACGGCGCCGAACGCGCCGATGAGGCCGGTGATCGTGCCGAGGAGGCCCGAGAGCATCGCGAGGTTCGAGAGCAGGGCGAGGTACGCCGTGCGGTGCTCGATCTTCGGGAGCTCGCGGAGGGCCGACTCGTCCATCGCGGCCTGGACCTCACCATCGGGGCGGTTGACCTTCATCAGACCGGCCTTGACGATGCGCGCCAGGGGAGCCTGCGCGCTCGAGCAGAGCTTGATCGCCCGCCCGACATCACCCGCGAGGATGCACTTCTGGACGTTCGACAGGAACGCGTCCTTGTTGATGGACGACTTGAACAGGTACATCGCTCGTTCGACCGTGATCGCGATCACGAACACGCCCCAGAAGACGATGGGCCACATGCCCCAGCCGCCCTCTTTGAAGTGGGTACCCAGACTGTGCAACATCGCGGATTCCTCCTCAGAGCATCGACTTCGCTCGGAGACGTCCGAGCGGATTGGTGGCGTCCTTGTCCGACTGCGAGGTCGATCCTCGCAGAGCCTGACAGCCCGCCTACTGGCGAGCGCGTTGAACCTCTACACGACCGACGGCAACAGATTCCAGTGCATTTCGCATCGACGGTCAGATCCGTCGCTTCGCGCGGTGGGGGCCCTGTGACCGGCAACGTCCGCGCGGCACTTGTACAGCGCAGGCGCCCGGCGAGAGACCCGCAGCGCGAACCCCGAGCGGCGCGTCGCACGAGCGCAGCGCCGACGTGGGGCGGTCGGAACGTCGGCGATGATACCGGCGAGGTCCGGGGTGTCAACATCGCCCCAGAGTTTGCGCTGCGCCCTTGAATTCATGGTGTTTCGTGGAGCTGTCCGCGACGCGCGCGAGCCCCCTGCGGGGCGCGTGACGCGCTCGCTCGACGCCGACCGCGGGCGTCTCCGTGATGACAGCGATGAAGCTCGACAGTTCTCGCGTTCTGCGCTTTTCGTGAGGCTTTCGAAGGGGTGTCGGAGGCGGTTGACATCGAGCTTTCGCGCGGGCTAGGGTGCCGCCGCTCTGGCGCCCTGTGTCTGTCCATCCGAGGAGTGATTCGGAGGGCGGTGGACACGAGCGACAGCGCAGTCGGACGGACGTCACTCCCTCGCCCTCCCCCTCTCAATGAGGCGCTTCACCCACGGCGAGGGATGGGATACGGTTCCCCCGACCACGACGAAGAGAGCCTCATCGGTTCGGTGACGAAGTAAGGAGCGGAAGGGACGATGCAGTCGACGCTTGTGCAGTTGCTCTTGCTGGCCCAACAGACGGGGGGCGCCGAACACCAGGCGGAGGCAGTGGGCCTCGCGGGTCTCTATGAGAAGCTCGGCTGGCCCTTCTTCGTGAACATCTTCATCTCGATCATCGTGCTCGCGACGATCGCGGAGCGCGTGATCTACCTGTTCACGAAGTTCCGCGTGAACAACAAGGAGCTGCTCGCGCAGGTGCGGAAGCTCGTGCAGGCGGGCAACATCGACCGCGCCGTGAAGCTCTGCGAGGCGGGTGACTTCCCGGTCTTCCGCGTGTTCCGCGCGGGCCTCACGCAGGTGAACCGCGGCGAGGAGTCGGTGGTCACCGCCATCGAGGAGCAGCTCATGGACGTGACGCCGCTCGTCGAGAAGCGCATCAACGCACTGTGGTCGCTCGCCAACATCGCGACCCTCTTCGGCCTCCTCGGCACCATCCTCGGCCTCATCCACACGTTCGGCGCCCTCGACCGCGTGAGCGACCCCGGCCGCCGTCAGCAGCTCCTCGCGCGCGGCATCTCCGAAGCCATGAACAACACCGCGCTCGGCCTCGGCATCGCGGTGGCGTGCATGGTCGCGCACCTCCTCCTCAACGAGTGGAAGAAGAACATCCTCGCGGACCTCGAGCTCAACGTCTCGAAGCTCCAGAACCTGCTCACGGTGGGCCGCCCGCAGGGGTGACGCCGGCGGAGCGCCACGCGACTCCCCGCAACTGAGGTCCACCCGATGCCCCCCAGGTTCACCGCAGCTCAACACGCGATCATCGCCAAGCGCGCGAGGGCCAAGGAGCACGGCCCCGACGACGGCGGCGGCGAGCTGAACATCATCCCGTTCCTCGACATCATCATGAACGTGCTGATGTTCCTCCTCGCGACGATCGCGACGGTCTTCACGGCCACGATCCCCGTGCCCGCGCCGTCGAGTTCGAACCGTCCGGGCCCGACGCCGGAGCACGAGCGCCTGAACATCACCGTGAAGATCTCGCCGTCGGGCTACATCGTCGGCGCGGGCGGAGGCTTCCTCATGCCCGGCTGCACGACCGTGGGCGCCGCGACGGTGACCGTCCCCAACCGGTCGTCGGGCGACCAGGACGGTCACATGCAGGACTTCGCCGCGCTCACGCAGTGCATGCAGTCGATCCGTCGGCAGTGGGCGACCGAGGTCGCCAACGACCACTCGATCAACGTCTCGCCCAACGGCGACATCCCCTACGGCGTGCTCGTGAAGACCATCGACGCCGTGCGCGAGTCTCGCCCCGGCGCGTGCCACATCGCCGAAGACGGCCACGGCGGCGACTTCTCGAACGCCGACTGCCTCTTCCCCGAGGTCACCCTCGGCGTGCTCAGGAACTGACCGCCTCCCACCTTATGCTCGCCCCTTACGAAGGAGCGCCCACGCGATGACTGCGACTGCCCACGCCGAGAAGCCTTCGATGGTCGCGATGCTGCGCGAGGTCAACCGCCGCAAGCGAAAGAACAAGACCGAGCACGCCGACGAGGGGCTCAACGTCGTGCCGATGATGGACATGATGACCATCATCCTCGTGTTCCTCCTGAAGTCGCTGTCGGCCTCGTCCGCGAACATCCCGCAGGGCGACGACCTGCGGCTGCCGCACTCGTCGATCAACACGTCGCCGTCGAACGCCCTCCAGGTGATCGTCTCGCGCGTCTCGATCGCGGTGAACGGCCGCTTCGTCGCCTCGCTCCGCAACGGCTTCGTCGACCCGGCCATGAAGCGCGGCGGCAGCAACGGACTGCTCATCAATCCCCTGGCCGACAACATGCGCGACCAGCTCCAGGTGCAGCAGGCGATGCCGCGGCCCAACAACGCCCCCTTCCGCGGCGAGGTCGCCATCATCGCCGACCAGGGGCTCCCCTCGCGCACGGTCTTCGAAGTGCTCTACACCTGCGCGCAGGCGGGCTTCGCGGACTTCCGCCTCCTCGTGCTCAAGGGCCGGGGGAGCTGAGCCCCTCCTCCGATGCTCTGGACCAAGATCCTCGCCGTGATCGTGGTGCTCGCCCTCCTTGGCGGGCTCCTCTATCTCGGCTCGCGCATCCCCCCGAACGACTCGGGCTCCGACGGCTAGTCAAGGCCCGTTCGCGTCGCCGTTAGGGCCTTGACGGCCCCCGCTTCGGCTTCTCCCCCTGCCCTCGATTTTCGCTGCGATCTACGCTGTTTCGAGCGCGTTCCCACGCGGCCCGGATCTTGCGCAACGGTTCCTCGCTGTTCCGCCGCGCAAGGCGATGTGCGTCGTTGACAACGGTCGCGTGTTCGTGTGACGAGACGCGGCGCGGTCCGCGCGCCCTCGGATGAGCGGCGTTCGTAACCAGAGCTGTAGGGAGCGAAAGAAGTCCATGAGAAGGTTCGTCACTGCGGCGCTGCTCGCCGGTCTCGTCCCCGCAAGCGCGCTCGCGCAGCAAACGCCTGCCCCTGCGGCCACGCCGACCGCGTCCGCGCCCGCCGCGACCCCCGCGACCCCGGCGGCCCCCGCGGCTGCTCCCGCTGCGGCGAGGGCGCCGAACCCCTGGGCGGGCTCGCAGCTCAACGTCCAGACCTCGGCGAACGGCGCGTTCTTCGATCGCAGCTACGTGCTGAGCGGCGAAAGCATGTCGGCCGCGGACCTCAGCATCACGCTCTCTCCGCGCTACCGCCTCAACCGGATGTTCCAGCTCCGCGCGTCGTGGAACCTCTACGTCGAGCTCACCAACGCCGACAACACCACGACGCGCCTCGAGCCGCGCTTCAGCGACCCCTCCCTCGACCTCTGGGCGACGGGCCTCCCGGCCCTCGGCAACCTGCGCTTCGCCCTCGCGGCGGGGCTCGTGTTCCCGGTCTCCGTCGAGTCTCGCGCGAACACCCTGATCCTCACGCCCCGCGTGATCGGTCAGGCCGCGTGGGGCGTCGACGCGCTCGGCGGTGAGTTCGCCCTCATCGGCCGCGTGGCCTACTCACACCCGTTCCAGCAGTACACCACGGCGGGCGTGCGCGGTGACTTCCCCTACGGCCGCAGCTGCGTCACGGCCTCGGGTGACTGCAGCAACCAACTCCGCGGCTCGACCAACGTCCACGACCAGCTCACCTGGTCGGTGATCCTCGCGCAGACCTGGGGCGACTGGAGCCCCGGCGTCTTCTTCCAGATGATCCACCAGTGGGCGTACGACATCCCCAACGCCACGCTCGGCACGGGCGCCGCCGACACGCACTACCGCCAGTCGACCTACTTCGCGGGCTGGCTCGACTACAACCCCGTGGGCTGGCTCACCATCGAGGCGGGCTACCAGCTCCAGCGCAGCGTGCTCGACGGCGACGGCCGCTACGGCAACCCCTTCGGCAACGACTACCAGGACTGGCGCGTGTACCTCAGCGCCAACATCGTCCTCGACAAGTTCTTCGAGGCGTTCTCAGGCTCCGGCGCGGCCGGTGGCGGCGTCATCCGTACGCAGAACACGCCCCGCTCGCCGATCCTCCCCTTCGCCCGCTTCTGATCCGCGCGGCGGCGTCTCCGTCGCGAGACGCCGCTTCCCATCGCACGTCGAGGTCTCTATGCTCCCGCCGTTCGCGGGCATCGGAGCCGTCCGCGACGAGAGGGACTACGTGAGTCTTCAGCACGACGCGCTGCTCGATCTCTACCGGCAGATGGTGCTGATCCGACGCTTCGAAGAGGCCGCCGCGAAGGCGTACTCCCAGGGCCGGATCGGCGGGTTTCTCCACCTCTACATCGGGCAGGAGGCGAGCGCCGTGGGGGCCCTCTCGACGCTCACCCGCGACGATTACGTGGTGGGCACGTACCGCGACCACGGCCTCGCGCTCGCCCGCGGCATGTCCGCGCGCTCGTGCATGGCGGAGCTCTACGGCAAGGTCACCGGGTGCTCGAAGGGCCTCGGCGGCTCGATGCACTTCTTCGACGCCGAGCGCAGGATGATGGGCGGCTACGGCATCGTCGGCGGCCACGTGCCGCTCGCCGCGGGCTGCGCGTTCGCCGCGAAATACAGGGGTTCGGGCGAGGTCACGCTGTGCTTCCTCGGCGAGGGCGCCGTGAGCATCGGCGACTTTCACGAGGCCCTCTCGCTCGCCGCGCTGTGGAAGCTCCCGCTCGTCACCGTCGTCGAGAACAACGGCTACTCGATGGGCACGCCGCTCTCGCGCACGATGTCGGTGCCCGATTCGAGCCAGAAGGCCTTCTCGTACGGCATGGCGCGCGACCGCTTCGAAGCGAGCGACGTGAGCGTCGTGCGCGAGCGCGTCGCCGTCGCCGTGGAGCGCGCGCGGCGAGAGTCGCTGCCGACGCTCATCGAGGTGCAGACGTACCGCTACCGGGGCCACTCGATGAGCGACCCGGGCAAGTACCGCACGGCCGAGGAGGTCGAGGCGCACAAGAAGAACGACTGCATCGCCAACGCCGAGACCGCCCTGCGCGCGCTCGGCGTCACCGACGAGGCCCTCGCCGCGGTCTCGCAGGCCGTCGAGGCCGAGGTCGACGACGCGGTGCGCTTCGCGGACGAGAGCGACGAGCCCGGAGAGGCGCTCATCGAGGCCTACACCTATGCGTGAGCTGCGCTATCGAGAGGCCCTCCGAGAGGGCATCGCCGACGAGATGGAGCGTGACCCCAGGGTCTTCATCGTGGGCGAAGAGGTGGGCTACTACCAGGGGGCCTACAAGGTCACCGAGGGGCTGCTCGAGCGCTTCGGCGCGAAGCGCGTGATCGACGCGCCCATCGCCGAGGCCGGCTTCGCGGGGCTCGCGATCGGCGCCGCGATGGCGGGCCTGCGCCCCATCGTCGAGTTCATGACCTGGAACTTCAGCGCCGTCGCGTTCGACCAGATCCTCAACAACGCGGCGAAGGTGCGGCAGATGTCGGGGGGGCAGTTCACCTGTCCCATCGTGTTCCGCGGGCCCAACGGCGCGGCGAGGCAGACCGGCGCGCAGCACTCGCAGTGCTTCGAAGCGTTCTATGCGCACGTGCCCGGGATCAAGGTCGTGTGCCCCGCGACGGCGGCCGACGCGAAGGCGCTCATGCGCGCCGCGATCCGCGATGACAACCCCGTGCTCGTGCTCGAAGACGAGCGGCTCTACGGCACCAAGGGCGACGTGCCCGAGGGCGAGCACGTCGCGACGATCGGCGAGAGCCTCGTCGCGCGCGAGGGCGCGCACGTCACGGTGGTGACCTGGGGCAAGATGCTCATCGCGTCGCTCGCGGCAGCGGAGCTGCTCGCGAAGGAGGGCGTCGAGTGCGAGGTGATCGACCTGCGGAGCCTGCGTCCGCTCGATCACGCGCCCATCCTCGCGAGCGTCGAGAAGACCGGGCGCTGCCTCGTCGTGCAGGAGTCGTGGCCCTTCGGCGGCGTGGGCGCCGAGGTCGTCGACCGCGTGCAGCGCGACGCGTTCGGGGCCCTTGCGGCGCCGGTGCTCAGGGTCACAGGGCGCGACGCGCCGATGCCCTACAACAAGAAGCTCGAAGACCTCACGATCCCGTCGACCGACACGGTGGTGCGCGGAGTCCGCGCGCTCCTCGCGTACTGAGAGAAGAAGCGCACATGGCCCGAGTGATCGAACTGCCCAAGCTCTCGCCCACCATGGAAGAAGGGACCCTCGTGCGCTGGTCGAAGCGCGAGGGCGACGCGATCGGCGTCGATGACCTCCTCGCCGAGGTCGAGACCGACAAGGCCACGATGGAGTTTCGCAGCTTCGACCGCGGCACCCTCCTCGCGCGACTCGTCGCCGAGGGGGCCGTGGCGAAGCTCGGTCAGCCCGTGGCGATCTTCGGCGAGCCCGGCGAAGACGTGTCGGCCCTCGTCGCGCAGCTCACGGGAAAGGCCCCCGAGCGGACGTCCGCGCCCGCGGTTCTGCCCGCGCCCATCGCGGCGCCGAGCGCGGCCTCGCCGCCGAGCGCAGGCGCTCCGACGAAGGCCCCGCAGCCCGTCGCGCAAGGCCCGGCGGCCTCGACGGCGAAGAGCGAGTCGGGCGTCGCGGGGGTCATCCTCGCGCCCTCGACTCCGCGCGTGCGGCGCATCGCGAGGGAGCGTGACCTCTCGCTCGCGGGCGTGAAGGGCAGCGGCGCCCACGGCCGCGTCACCGAAGACGACCTCCCGACGATCGCGCCGCGCGCGACGCCCGCGGCGGCGCCCGCGCAGACCGACGCGCTCATGCTCGCGGTCAAACCCGGCGACACGCTGAAGACCCCGTCGGCCACGCGGCGCACGATCGCGCGCAGGCTCGTCGAGGCCAAGCAGACGGTGCCGCACTTCTACCTCGAGGCCGACCTCGACGTCGAAGCGCTCGCGGCGCTGCGAGAGCGGCTCAACGAGGGCGCCTCCGCCGACGACAAGGTGTCGTTCAACGACCTCATCGTGCGCGCCTCGGCGCTCGCGCTGCGGGCCGTGCCCGAGTCGAACGCCTCGTGGATCGACGGGCAGATCGTCGTCTATGACCGCGTCGACGTCTCGATCGCGGTGGCCATCGAGGACGGGCTGGTGACGCCGGTGATCCGCGGCGCCGACAGGCTCAGCGTGAGGGCGCTCGCCCGCGTCGCGAGGGACCTCGCCGCGCGCGGCAGGGCCCGCAAGCTCAAGCCCGAAGAGATGCAGTCGGGGACCTTCTCGGTGTCGAACCTGGGGATGTTCCAGGTCGACCGCTTCGCGGCGGTGATCAACCCGCCGGAGTCGATGATCCTCGCGGTGGGGGCCACGCGCGACGTGCCCGTGGTCAAGGGCGGCGCCGTGGTGCCCGGGAAGCGCTGCGCGGTCACCCTCTCGTGCGATCACAGGGTCGTCGACGGCGCCCTCGGCGCGCGCTTCCTCCTCGCGCTGCGGAAGCTGGTGGAACGCCCGCTGGACATCCTCGCGTGAGGGATGTTACGGGCGATTGACCGTCGGCGAGCCGCGCAGCGATCGTCGGCGGGACGGAGCGTTCGCATGGTCCCTTCGCGGCTGTTCATCGCGCACGAGGCCCTCGAGGCGTGGGTCGCGGACGGGCGCGCCGAGATCGACTCCGAGGCGCTCACCGACCACGAGACCGGGCGACACTTCAAGCTCCGCGAGGGCGTGCGATTCCTCGAGGAGGTCACCGGCGCGGGTGACACCGCGAACCTCGTCGGCAAGGTGAAGGACCTCGAACAGGTGGCCGCGATGGGCGGCGAGCAGATGGCAGACTCGGTGATCCTCGGAGAGAACGCGTACAGGGTGCAGTCGGGCTTCGTGGGCATCCCCGAGGCCGAGGTCGTCACCCGCCACGTCGCCCCGCCGCCGCTGCCCACCGCGAACCGCAAGCCCGCGCGCGAGCCCGACGATCCCCTGCAGAACCAGACCCTCGTGGCACTCCAGAAGTTCTTTCTCACCAACGTGAAGTAGCGCTCAACCCTCCCGTGTCACCCTGGCTCGCAACCTCCGCGTTCTACGCCGCCGCGACGCTCTACGGCCTCGCCGGCGCGACGCTGCTCGCGCACCTCGCGGGCGCCCGACGCGCGATCCCCGTGGTGTGGGGGCTGCGCTTCCTCTCGGGCGCGGCGGTCTTTCACGGCGCCTTCGAAGCGCTGCGCTGGATCGGCGGAGCGGGTCCCTTCGCGGGCATCCGCGACTCGCTCTCGACGCTCGCGCTGCTCGTGGTGCTGGCCTTTCTGGGCGTCCGTCGCGTGCGTCAGCGCGTCGAGGTCGTCGGGGCCTTCGTGGCCCCCCTCACCCTGCTCATGCTCCTCGCGTCGCGGGCTCCGTCGGAGCGCCCGGAGGGGCAGATCGGCGGCGCGCTCCTGGCCCTGCACGTGGGCTCGGTGCTCGTGGGCACGGCGGCCTTCACCGTGGCCTTCGCGATGGCGCTCTCGTACCTGCTGCAAGAGCGACAGGTGAAGCGCAAGCGGCTGAGCGGTCTCTTTCAGCGCCTGCCGCCGCTCGACGTGCTCGATGACCTCGGGTACCGCTGCGTCGCCGTGGGCCTCCCCGCGCTCACGCTCGGCATCGTGACGGGGCTCTTCGTCGGCGCGCGCACCTCGACGGGAGGCCCCCTCGCCGCGTGGCAGCAGTACGTGGGGATGGGCGCCTGGATCCTCTTCGCGAGCGTGCTCGTGCTCCGCCTCGCAGCGGGCTGGCGGGGCCGCCGCGCCGCCATCGGGACCATCCTCGGCTACGCGAGCGCCGTGCTCGTCCTCGTCGGGTACTACCTTCGTGTTGGGAGGCCATGACCTCTCGCTTCGTGGTCGTGGGTGTCAACCACAAGTCCGCGCCGATCGAGACGCGCGAGCGCGTCGCCGTGTCGTTCGACGGGCTCGACGACGCCGTGCGCGCGGTGAAATCCCTCCCCGGCGTGCGCGAGGCGATGATGGTCGCCACGTGCAACCGCGTCGAGGTGTACGCGTCGGGCGATGACCTCGACGCCGTGTCGAACTCGCTGCGCACGTACTTCGATCACCGCGGCGCGACGGCGTACGTGTACGAGCACCGCGGCGACGCGGGGATCAAGCACGCGTTCCGCGTGGCGGCGAGCCTCGACTCGCTCGTCCCTGGTGACGCGCAGATCCTCGGGCAGGTGAAGGAGGCGTACGGCGTCGCCCGCGACGCGCGCTGCGCGGGCCAGGTGCTCGGGCGCGTGATGCCGCGCGCGTTTCAGGCCGCGCGGCGCGTGCGGTCGGAGACCACCATCGGGCAGGGCCAGGTGAGCATCGCGAGCGTCGCCGTCGACCTCGCGAAGGGCATCTTCGGCGACCTCACGGGCCGTCAGGTGGTGGTGCTCGGCGCGGGCAAGATGGCGCTCGGCGCGGCGCGCTCGCTCGTGCGTCACGGCGCGAAGCTCGCGGTCGCGAACCGCAGCTACGACAAGGCCGTCGCGCTCGCGAAGGAGCACGGCGCCGCCGCGCACCCGCTGACGGACCTGCCGTTGCTACTCCAGCACGGCGACGTGATCGTGTGCTCGACGGGCGCGTCGACCTACGTGGTGGGCCACGACGACGTGCAGAAGGCGATGAAGGGGCGCCGCGGACGCTCGCTCTTTCTCATCGACATCGCGGTGCCGCGCAACGTCGAGCCGCGCGTGGGCGACCTCGACAACGTGTACCTCTACAACATCGACGACCTCGATCAGATCGTGACCGAGGGATCGTCGACGCGCGCCGCTGCAACCGCCGCCGCGGAGAAGGTGCTCCACGAGGAGCTCGAGTCGTTCCGCGGAGAGCTGCGCGCGCGCGGGGCGGCGCCGGTGATCACGGCGCTGCGGACGCGCTTCAAGGCGACGGCGAAGGCCGAGCTCGAGCGCTCGCTCGCGAAGCCGCTGAAGCACCTCGGCGCCGACGAGCGCAAGTCGCTCGAGGTGATGCTCGACGCGATGGTGAACAAGCTCCTGCACGCGCCGACGATCGCGCTGCGCAAGCAGGCCGACACGCCCGAGGGCGCGCGCCACGAGGAGGCGCTCCGGGCCCTCTTCGACCTCGCCGACGACGAGAACCCCACGGAGACCGCATGACGACCCTTCGCCTCGCGACGCGCAAGAGCGCGCTCGCCCTCGCCCAGAGCCGCATGGTCGCGGCGGAGCTCATCGCGCGCAACCCCGGGCTCGTCATCGAGGAGGTCCACGTCGTGACGCAGGGCGACCGGGTGACCGACCGCGCGCTCTCGGAGGTCGGCGGCAAGGGGCTCTTCGTCAAGGAGATCGAAGAGGCCCTCCTCGCGAACCGCGCCGACGTGGCCGTGCACTCCATGAAGGATCTCCCCGCGGAGGTGGCGCCGGGGCTCGTGGTGGCGTGCGTTCCTCCGCGCGAGAGCCCGTGGGATCTGCTCGTCACCCGCGACGGACGCGCGCTCGACGCGCTCGCATCGGGCGCGCGCGTGGGCACGAGTTCGAAGCGCCGCGAGATCGCGCTCAAGGCCGCGCGTCCCGACCTCGACGTGCGGATGCTCCGAGGCAACGTCGACACGCGCCTGCGCAAGCTCAACGAGGGCGAGTACGACGCGGTGATCCTCGCGGAGGCGGGCGTGCGACGGCTCGGGCTCTCTCCCACGGCGGTGCGCCTCGAAGGCGTGCTCGTTCCGGCCATCGCGCAGGGCGCGCTCGCGCTCGAGTGCCGCGCCGACGACAAGGTCACCGCGGAGATCATCGGCCGCTACCACGACGCGCGCGCGTCGCTCGAGACCGTGGCCGAGCGCGCGGTGATGCGCCGCCTCGGCGGGAGCTGCATCGTTCCCATGGGCGCACTCGCGCGATGGAGCGACGACGGATCGCTCGCGATGACGGGCTTCTACGCGACCGACGACGGATCCCGCGCGGTCCACGCGGAGCACACGGGGTCCGCGCGCACGAGCGACGAGGCCCTCGCGGTGGGCGAGGCGCTCGCAGAGAAGCTCGCCGCCGCGCTCGCGAAGGCGTAGCCCGACAGCGGGTCGATCGACTCCGATCGCGCGTCGACGACGACGACAACGCGACGACAATCGCTGACGACTGAGTGCAACCGTGGTGCGGCTCGCGGACAGCGCGCGCCCTCGATGCGACGCATGCTCTGTGGTGTCAGAGAGCGTCGGCGCCGCATCGCTCGGGCCCCGTCGACGCTCCCCGCTGCGACCGTCACGCGACGATCGCGACGGAGACGTCTTTGCCTGAGCGCATCCCGTCGAAGGAGTCGCCACCATGAACAAGTACGCGCTCGTGTTCCTGCTCGCCGTGTCCGCCTGCCGCCAGTCGACGCCCGCGCCCGAGAGCACCGAAGCTCCGACGACCGCGCCGACGACCGAGACCGCGCCCAGCGCCGCGCCGACGCCCGCGCCGACGCCCGCGCCCGAGGCCGCGCCCACGCCCGCGGCGAGCCGCGCCCGCGCCCGCCGCGAACGATGGTGGCGCTGCAGCGCCGACCGCTGCGCCCACCGCGGCACCCGCGCCGACCGCCGCGCCCGCGCCGACCGCCGCGGCACCGACCGCCGCGCCGTGCTGCTGCGCCGAGCTGCTGCGCCGTGCACTGATACACCGCCACATCAAACCTGGGCGATTGCGCCGATGCGCCGGAGTTCGGCGTGGGAGGTCGATGCCGGGGCTCGCCGCGCGGATGCGCCGCGAGTTCGGCGTCCGGCGGTCGATGAGCTCCCCTCGCGCGCGCCGATGCGCCGGGGTTCGGCGTGGGAGGTCGATGTGGGCTCGGCAGCGCCGATGGGCCGGGGTTCGGCGTGGGAGGTCGATGTGGGGTCTCGCCGCGCGGATGCGCCGGGCGGCGTGGAGGTCGATGTGAGGTCTCGCCGCGCCGATGCGCCGGGGTTCGGCGTGGGAGGTCGATGTGGGGTCTGGCAGCGCCGATGGCGAAGCGCCAGTCGCGGATGCTCGATGCGCCTCACCCCGGGCAACTGAAGGGTAGCCGCTCCCTTCGGGAGCTGCACGACGCGCAGAGGCCGTTCCTGTTTGGACGACCTGAAACGACATTCGCGCAGCTGCAGGCGCAAGCGTGTGACCTGAGAGGCTGCGGCGCACGCAAGAGTCCCATTCGCTTGCGGATGACCGGTAGCTCCCGAAGGGAGCGGCTACCCTTCAGTTGCCCGGGGTGAGGCGCATCGAGCATCCGCGACTGGCGCTTCGCCATCGGCGCTGCCAGACCCCACATCGACCTCCCACGCCGAACCCCGGCGCATCGGCGCGGCCAGACCCCACATCGACCTCCCACGCCGAACCCCGGCGCATCGGCGCAATCGCCCACGTTTGATGTGACGGTGGGACGAGAGGGCTGCGCCAGCGCGCATCGCGCTACGATCGCGCTCCCCGATGGCCCCCGGAGAACGGATCGACCTCGTCGCAGCGCTCCAGATGTTCAACCGCAAGGAGCGCTTCTTCCTCGTCGGAAGGGCGCTCGGCAACCCCGCGTTCGAGCCCTCGGCGGAGTTCCGTCGCGAGCTCGGCGCGGTGCTCAACGTCGATGTTCCCGCGCAGTGCTTCTGCGCGATGGACTACCACCTCGACTGGCTCTTCGGCGCGCTCCACATGAGCGCGAACGGAGTCCCGAGCGCGCCCCTCTCGCGCAACGACGGAGAGGTGCAGGGCAACATCGAGGACGTCGACCTCATGCTCGCCTTCACGACCGCGACCACGCACCACGTGGTGCTCCTCGAAGCGAAGGCCGAGTCGAGCTGGACCAACGAGCAGATGCGTTCGAAGGCCGCGCGGCTGCGCGCGATCTTCGGCGACGACGGAGCGCGGTGGCCGGGCGTGCGTCCCTCGGTGGTGCTGATGTCGCCGTCGCGTCCGGGTCGACTCGACACGCGCGCGTGGCCCGCGTGGATGGCGCCCGACGGTCAGTTCCGGTGGCTACGGCTCGCGCTGCCCGAGGGGCTCCACAAGCTCACGCGCTGCGACGCGCAGGGTCGCGACGACGAGCGCGGAACGCACTGGCGCGTCGATCGAACGCGGTGAGGGCGCGTCAGGCCGCGGGGCGCGCGAAGATGTCCGCGGAGCGCGACGCGGTGAGGGCGCCTTCGAGCCACGACTGGAGCACGTCGAGCCTCGTCTCAGCTGCGAGCTGCGCGCGAAGCGCCGCGGACAGCCGCAGCTTCCGCAGCGAGCAGGTCTTCTCGATCGCGCCTCGCAGCGCCGCAGCGGCCTGCTCACGCCCGCTCTCCTCGCCCTGTCGGTAGATCCAGCTTCGCATCACCAGCTCCCGAGGCAATTGTGCCGCGATCACGCTTCGCAGTCCACGGCGCCGCACGTCCGCGTCGGCGAGCACCGTCATCGCGACCGCGAGGTCCTCGAAGCGCGAGCGTGTCGTGCGAGCGCGCAGCTCGTTGACGACCGCGGTCATCGCGTCGCGCGAAGCGTCGACCGCGAGCGGCGCGAACACCATCCACAGCGCGCTGCCCCGAGCACGGAGCTCCGCGAGCGTGCGCTGGTAGACCGCCTCGATGCGAAACCGCACGCCCGAGAAGCGCTCCCCCTTCGGCGACGTGCGGTAGACGCCGTGCGACGGCCACTGTGCCTCCCGCCCGCTCAGGAGCACCACCGTGCTCTGCACGCGAGGGACGCGCTCCTTCGGCGCGGCGGCCTCTCGCAACGCGAGCGACTGGAGCGCGTGGTACTCGTACACGCGAAAGGGGAGGTCTCGCTCCCACCGTAGCTGCCACTCGACGTGCGCGACGCGTCGCTGACCGTCGGCGACGACGACGAGGCTGCGGTCCATCCGACGCTGACGCGCGGTGAGCTGCGTCTCGTTCCAGGCGGCGTCGGTCAGCGTGTGCGCGTCGGGCAACAGGGCCCGCGCGAGCTCATCGGGAAAGAGCTGCGTGACGTGACGCAGCGCGAGGTCGACGTCGTCGTCCTGCTCGATCGTCGGCGTGGTCATGCCGCGGGGGCATTACCCCCACCACGCGCGACGCGTCGAGTTCACGGCGCCGACGCCCTCGATATCCGCCGCCGTCCACCGCACCGCCTGCCGCCGTCCATCGCGCCACACGCCGAACAACGCCCCTCCGGCGGAGCCCGACGCGCCCGCCAACAAGTAGCCGCTCAGTACCCCGCGGGGTGCGGCTTCCTCAATCCCGTCGCGCGGAACCACCGCAGCGCGCGGTTCCTCACCCGCCACGGGAGCATGTACCAGGGCTTCCACGCGATCGCGCCGAGCTGACGCGTGAGGTTCTCGCGCGGGCTCATCACACCACGCGCGCTGAGGTCCACCGGCGCCGCCTGCTCGCGACACACCGCGAGTCCGTAGGGCTCCCACCGTCCAGCCACGACGCCGGGGTAGTAGTCGAGCGCGTAGTCCCACGTCGAGTAGAAGCCTCGCGCGAAGGCGTCTGCTCGTCGCGCGCCGAGCACTTCGAACTGCCACGGGTTCTCCTCGTCGCGCAGCACCGCGAGGAGGTCGTCCTTGCGCCAGAACGCAGCCTGGAGCGACGTGCGGTACGGCGCGCCGAGACCGATCTCGCCGACGTCATCGAAGCGCGCCAGCGTGTGGTCGGGCGGCGGCATCGGCACGAGGCGCAGGTACGCCGCGTCGAGGCGGTCGAAGTCCTTGAGGAGCCCCTCGATGCGCGGCGTGCTCACCTTCGAGCGGAAGAAGAAGTCATCGAGGAGGATCAGCACCACCTCGGCGTCGATGCGATCGAGCATCGCGCGCAGGCCCTTCGACCACGTGATGTCGTCGCCGATCGTGATGGGCGTCGCGCCCTCCTCGTCACACGCGACGTGGTTGCTCCCCACGTACACGGGCCACGGCCGATCGGGCCAGTGGCGCCGAAGGAGCGTCATGAAGGGCTTCCACAGGTCGCGATAGCGGTCGCACGACGGAACGAGAATCGCCACGCTGGACATCACCGCGATCGGTTGCCAGAGGTCGCGCGTACTTTCAAGGCGAGACGCGCGAAAGCGTCATTCGCAGGCGTTCGTCACTCGACGGTGACGGTCTTGGCGAGGTTGCGCGGCTGGTCGACGTCGGTGCCGCGAAGGTCGGCCACGTAGTACGACAGGAGCTGCAGCGGAATGATCGTCAGGAGCGGCGTGAACCACTCCACCGTCGCGGGGACCTTGAGCGTGTGCACGGCGAGCGAGGCCGCGGCCTTCTCGTCGTCGACCACGGCGATCACCTGACCGTCGCGCGCGCGGACCTCCTGCACGTTCGACTGCATCTTCTCGAGCGTCGAGTCGCTCGGGAGGAGGCACACCACGGGCATGTCGCGGTCGACCAGCGCGAGGGGCCCGTGCTTCATCTCTCCGCCCGCGTAGCCCTCGGCGTGGACGTACGAGATCTCCTTGAGCTTGAGCGCGCCTTCGAGGGCCACGGCGCTCGACAGTCCGCGACCGAGAAAGAGCGCGTCGCGCGCGTGCATGATCGACCGCGCCACGGCCTCGACGTGCTTCGCGTCGGAGAGCGCGTCGCGCATCTTGTTGGGCACGGCCACGAGCTCGTTGAGCATCGCGACGCCCGACTCGCGCGTGACCGCGCCGCGGCTGCGCCCGAGGTAGATCGCGAGCATCGTGAGGGCCGCGAGCTGCGCGGTGAAGCACTTGGTGCTCGCCACGCCGATCTCGGGCCCCGCGTGGGTGTAGAGCGTTCCGTGGGCCATGCGCGCGATGGCGCTGCCCTGCACGTTCACGACGGCCAGGATGCGCGCGCCGCGCTCTTTGGCTTCCTTCGCGGCGGCGAGGGTGTCGGCGGTCTCGCCCGACTGCGACACGGCCACGACGAGGTCGCCAGGGCCCACGACCGGGTCGCGATAGCGGAACTCGCTCGCCAGCTCGGCCACCGCGGGCACGCGCCCGAGGCTCTCGAGGAGGTAACGGCCGTGGAGCGACGCGTGGTAGCTCGTCCCGCACGCGAGGAGGATCACGCGCTTGATGGCCTTCGCGTCGTCCTCGCCGATGCCCATCTCACCCTCTTCGAGGTCGCCCGCTTCGAGCATCACGCGGCCGCGGAGGGTGTCTTCGAGGGCGCGCGGCTGCTCGTGGATCTCCTTGAGCATGAAGTGCTTGTAGCCGCCGCGCTCGGCCTGCATGAGCGACCAGGTGATGCGCGTCGGCGCGCGCTTGACCTCACCGCCCGAGACCTTCTCGACGCGCGCCCGCTCGCGGGTGATCTCCGCGATCTCGCCGTCTTCGAGAAAGATCACGTCGCGCGTGTGCGAGAGGAGCGCGGGCACGTCGCTCGCGGCGAGCATCACGCCCTCGCCGATTCCGATGACGAGCGGCGAGGCGTTCTTGGCCAGCACGATGCGCGTCGCGTCGGCCTTCGAGACCACCGCGATGGCGTAGGCGCCGCGGATCTCCTTGAGGGCCGAGCGCACGGCTTCGAAGAGGTCGAGGCCGCGCTGCGTGGCGAGGTCGACGAGGTGCGCGACGATCTCGGTGTCCGTGTCGCTGAGGAACTCCCTGCCCTGCGCCTTCAGCGCGGCCTTGAGCTCGACGTGGTTCTCGATGATGCCGTTGTGAACGACGGCGATGTTGCCCGAGACGTGGGGGTGGGCGTTGTGCTCCGAGGGCTTGCCGTGCGTGGCCCAGCGCGTGTGACCGATGCCCGTGTGGCCGTGGATGGGCGACCGCGCGAGGGCGCTGTCGAGGGCCGAGAGCTTGCCCGCGGCGCGCACCACGCGGAGGTCCTTTCCGTCGTGGACGGCGACGCCCGCGCTGTCGTAGCCGCGGTATTCGAGGCGCCGCAACCCGTCGAGGAGGATGGGGGCGCAGTCTTCATTCCCGACGTAACCGATGATGCCGCACATGACGTTTCGCCCTCTCTAGAAAGGATCTCAGCCGTAGCCGTTGCCGTTGTTGGGGGAGCGGAAGTAACTACCGCTCCCCCTCAAGGTGCAAGAGGGCGCTGAAAGCTTTCAGGCGAGCGGGCGAATCGGTGGGGTGGTCGGTCGAATTCCCGTCAGCGGCGCGCGCGACGGCGACGCGTGAGGGCCACGGCGGCGAGGCCGAGCGCCCACGCCGAAGAGACGCGCGAGCTCGCGGGCACCGAGCAGCCGCAGCCGGGGCTCGTGGAGCCGCGGTACGTGCCCGTCGTGGTGCCCTCGTCGGCCGCGTCGGGCATGCTCGTGGCGACGTCGTCGACGGTCGCGTCGGGCCCCGTGGAGCCAGCGTCATCCGTGGGCGCGGGCATATCGACGGGCGGCGTCATCACGTCGACGCGCGTGGTCACGTCGGGCTGCGTGGTGACGTCGGGCACGAGGCCCGCGTCGGGCGCCGGGACGTCGCAGGTGTTCGTGCCGGGGACGCACACGTTCTGTCCCGTCGAGAGGCGTCCGCCGCAGCGGAAGCCGCGCGGGCAGCTGCAATCGTCGACGCAGACGCGGGTGCAGAAGGCCGTGGTCGCAGAGGTGCCGACGCAGATGCCGCCCGACGAGCAGTCGGCGGGCTGGCGGCAGGGCTCACCGAACGCGGCGGTTCCGGCGGGCGGCGTGGTGGTCGACGAGCACGCCGACGGATCCCACACGTAGCCGCCGCCGCAGGTGCCGGCCGAGGGGCCCGTGGGCGTGCCCGACACGCAGCGCCCCGTGGCGCCGCACCAGCCGCAGGGGTTGACCGGCGCGCAGGTGTCGCAGGTCGTGTAGCGGTTGCACGGGTCCGTCGGCGCGCCCACGTCGGACGCCGCAGGGATGTCTGGCGTGGCGCCCGCGTCGGAGACGGGCGGGGTCGCGGAGCACTGGTTCGGGAGCCACGCGAAGCCGCTGGCGCAGGAGCCGCCCGTGGGTCCCGTCGGCCCGCTGGTGACGCAGCTGTTGGTGGCGCCGCACCAGCCGCAGTTGTTGACGGGCGTGCAGCCCGCGCATGACGTGTAGCGAGAGCACGGGTCCGACGTGGGAGGCGGCGTCCCCGCGTCGGGAATCGCCATGCCCGAGGGGTAGATGGTGCACACGCCCGCGGTGTCATCGGCGCTGAGGTTGCGGAGCAGCCCGCCCGAGTACGACGGGTACATCACCGCGCCGCGGATCGTCGTGTGGTCGAGGCCGAGGAAGTGCCCCTCCTCGTGCGTGGCGATCGACTGCGTGTCGACGGTGTTGCTCGCGCCCGTGGTGCTCCAGCGGAAGCCCACGTTGTTGAACTGGATGTCGGCGTCGATGAAGTACCCGCCGCTGTTCCACACGGGCGTGGTGACGCCGATGGTGGAGTTCACCGCGCCGAGCTCGGCGGGCCAGCTCCCCGAGAGCCAGAGCATGCTGTTCTCGCGGTCTCCCGCGCGGGCGGCCGTGATCGCGGTCGTGCCCACGTTGGTCGCGCGCCACCGGGTGCACGCGGGGGCGGCCCACGTCGCCATGCCCGCGTCGAGGGCGGCCTGCGCCGTCGCGGCGCCGAGGCTCGCGGGCGCCGTCGAGAGGTTGATGCGATACGAGATGGGCAGCGAGGCGGGGTTCCAGTTCGAGGTCTCGCGCACGAAGGCGTGCGACGCGACGGGGAGCGTGATCGCGGCGAGGAGCGAGGCGGTCGCGAGGGCGCGGTTCATCGTGCGTTCCTCGGTGCGCGAGCGGCCACGGCGAGGCTCTCGACGAGGCGCGAGACGGGCTCCGGCGCGGCGGAGCTCACCTGCTCGACCACCTGCATGCGACCGTTCACGAAGCGCGTGAGCGTGAGGTCCGAGAGGTCGCGCGACGCGACGGGTTCGGCGCCCTGAACGGGGGTCACCACCCACGCCGCCTGGGCCATCGCGGTGAGGTACACCACCCCGGCGCCGCGGCGGAGGCAGAGCACCACGTCCTGCCCGGCTTCGAGGTGCGCGTCGCCCGCGATGCGAGAGACGAGCTCGCCCACCTGCCCGCCGAACTGACGGAGCACCAGCTCGCCGGGGCCCGCGCCCTTGACGTACTGGGTCACGGCGAGGCGCGTGAGCGTGAGGATCTGCGAGTGGTCTTCGTTCCACTGGCTCGTGGCGCCGAGCACCGTGGCGCGCACCACGAGGTCAGACATCTCGACGAGCTGAGCGCGGTCGAGCTGGACCGCCACGGTCGCCTCCGCGGGAGACGAAAGAAGCATCGAAGCTGAAAGCGCGAGGCCGATGAGGCCCCGCTTCCACCAGGTGTTGCGCACGAGACAACAACCTCCAGAGAGGGTGAATGGGGATTTGTCCTGCGCGAGCGCACGGACGATGGCGTGGAGGTTACTCACACCGCTCGCGATGCCGTCAACTCCACCCTCGAAGTCCTGCGAGACCGGAGTTTTGCGCACAGATCGCCCACCCGGCGCGGCGTCGGACGGAGCGCGTCGGCGACGGGCCCCGCGGAGGTTCCCTGGAGAGATCAATCAAGTATGGCCGCGATGCCACCGTTGTAGAGTTGTAGACGGAGCCGTCGGTGTCCTCCCGAGGCAGACGCTCCGACGGCTTCCACCCAGAGAGCGCAGGCTACAGGTGCCACCTTCAGACGAAACGACGTCGACGGCTCTCGCGATCGACGTGCCCTCGCTCCGCGACCGTGTCGCAGGCCAGTTGCCTCTCCTGCGCGAGCTCCTCGCGGTGTTTCACGATCAGTACCCGTCGCAGATCGCGCTCCTGCGAGCGTCCGCCGACCGCAGCGAGGCCGACGCGCTCCGCAAATCCGCGCACCGCCTCATCGGGACCCTCGCGTGCTTCAGCGCCACGCGCGCCGTCACCGCGGCGAGGGCCCTGGAGCGCGCCGCGGCGGCGGGCGACACCTCGGGCGCCGTGGAGCGGGTCGCCGCGATCGAGCGCGAGGTCGACGTCGCGATCGCCGCGCTCTCGCAGCTCTCGTCGCAGGGCTTCGACGCCTTTGAACACGGGGGATCGGCGTCATGACCAGCGCGTCGCGATTCCCGCTGCGAAAGGTGCTCGTCGCCGACGACGACCCGGTGTCTCGGATCCTCCTCGAAGCGACGCTCCGCGACCTCGGCTACGACGTCACCGGCGTGCGAGACGGCACCGAGGCCCTCGCCGAGCTCGGCCAGGTCGACGGCCCCCAGGTCGCCATCCTCGACTGGGAGATGCCCGGCCTCAGCGGCCCCGAGGTCTGCCGCGAGGTTCGCGCGCGCCGCCCCGACGCCCCCGTGTACCTGCTCCTCGTCACCGTGCGCGGAGGGAGTTCCAACGTCGTCGCGGGGCTCCGCAGCGGCGCCAACGACTACCTCACGAAGCCCTTCGACCGCGACGAGTTCGCCGCGCGCCTCGCCGTCGCGACGGGCTTCCTCTCGATGCAGCTCTCGCTCGCGCGCCGCGTCGAGGAGCTCGAGCACGCCCTCGCCCACATCAAGACCCTGCGCGGCCTCCTGCCGATCTGCGCGTGGTGCAAGAAGATCCGCGACGACGGCAACTACTGGCGCGCCGTCGAAGACTACGTCTCGCACCACACCGACGTGCGCTTCACCCACGGCATCTGCCCGAGCTGCGAGGCGCGCCTCGACAGCGAGGCCGATGAGCTCCCCGACAGCGAGCCACCGACGAAGACGTGACCGACGCGCCGCGCGGGCGTCACCCGAGCGCGGTGAGGTCTTCCCACGCGAAGAGGTGCTCGTTCGACGAGAGCAGCAGCGTGAGCAGGTCGAGGGCGCCGCGGCCCTGCGACGCCCCGCCGAGCGCCGAGAGGAGCGCGCGCGCAGCGGCGGGAGGCTCCGGGGGATCGGGGCTCCTCCACGGCGGCGCCACCACCACGGGCGCCGCTTCGAAGCGCCCGCCCGCGAGGATCTTCGCGCGGTCGAGCGCGAGGTCGAGGCCGCCGAGGTGGTCGACGAGGCCCGCCTCGTGCGCGTCGGCGCCCGCGTAGACGCGCCCCCTCGCGAGGGGCTCGACGTCGGCCGCGTCGCGCTTGCGACCGCGCGCCACGATGCCCACGAAATCGCTGTAGAACCCGTCGATCTCGCGGTCGAAGGCGGCGCGGTCGCCGTCGTTCCACACGCGGTACGGAGACATGAGGTCGGCGCGCTCGCCGCGGCGGATCACCTCGTGCGAGAGCGAGAGCTTCTCGAGCGTCCGCGCGGCGGCGAAGCGCAGCGCGATCACGCCGATGGAGCCCGTCACCGTCGTGGGCTGCGCGACGATTTCGTGGGCGAGCGCGCCGGCGTAGTACCCGCCCGACGCGGCGACGTCGGCGAAGTACGCCACCACGGGCTTCTTCTCCCGCAGCCTGTCGACCTCGCGCGCGATGATGTCGCTCGCGAGCGCGCTCCCGCCGCGCGTGTCGACGTGGAGCACCACCGCGCCGAGGCTCGGGTTGGCGCGCGCGAGGCGCAGCGCACCGACGATGCGACGCGCGTCGGCCACGGCGCCGAAGGACACGCGCGCCTCGGACACGATGGGGCCGCGCACCTCGACCACGCCCACGCGCGACGAGGCCACCCAGGGCCGAAAGCGCGTCGCGCGGCAGAGGGCGAGGTACGTCGACGCAGGCACGCGCCGGGCCTCGCCGCTCGCGCCGAGGTGCCGCGGGAGGTCGTCGTCGTAGGCCGTCGCGTCGATCATCGACTCGCGCGCAGCGTCGACCGCGCGCCACGGGCCCTCGTCGATCCAGCGCCGCGCCGTGTCGTCGCCGACCTTGCGCCCCGCCGCGATGGCCGCGACGAGCGCGCCGTGAAATCGATCGAGGAGCGCCTCGGTCTGCCGTCGGTTGGCCTCGGAGTACGAGTCGCGCGTGAAGGCCTCCGCGGCGCTCTTGTACTCGCGTCGCGCGAAGACCTCGGCCTCGATGCCGCCGCGCGCGAGGAGCCCCCGCACGAAGGTGATCCCCGCAGCGACGCCGAGCGGCGCGATGGTGGCCTGCGGCGTCGCGACGATGCGGTCGGCCGCGGCGGCGACGAAGAACTCCTTGGAGGCGGCGCCGTCGGGCAGGTACGCGACCACGAGGCGCCCCGCCGCGCGGAGCTTCGCGATGGCGTCGCGGAGGCTCGTGGCGACGGCCCAGCCGCACTCGAGGCCGCGCACGCGCACGATCACGCCCTCGACGTCGCGATCGGCCGCGACCTCGTCGAAGAGCTCGCGGACGAGGGCCACGGTCGTGTGCGGACGCACCGCGGCGGGCGCGCCGAGCAGGACCTCGCGCGGCGGACGGAACCGCGGCGCCGGGCGTTCGAGCTCCGTGATGGGGCCTTCGAGGGCGAGCTCGACCCAGGCCCCTGAAGGCACGACGCTCCGTCGGCGGAGGTACGTGAGGGGCAGGAGCGCGGCGCGGAGCGTGTTCGAAAGGATCGGTGCCAGCATCGTCGGTGCCTCGCGGCTCCGCATCGCTTCAGCGCTGACCGACGAGGTCCGAGGGCGCGCGCGGGAGGAGCTTCGGGTTGTAGAAATAGGTGAGGACGCCGGTGATGCGGTCCCAGTGGGTGCCCGCGTGGGCGCCGGGGATCGCCGTGAGCTGCGGCGCGAGCGAGAGGCCCGTGCGACCGCTGCCCGCGATGGTCATCTCGCCGAAGCGCGCGTCGGGGTCGGTGGTGGCCGTGACGTTCTCGATGGTGACGAGCACGCCCATGAGCTCGCGGTCGTGCGCGAGCGCCTCGTCGCGCGTGACCGGGATGGGCGTCGCGCGCGGCGCCACGCCCGCGCGGACCATCACGGAGTACGAGATCTGCGGGAGGAAATCGCCGTTCGAGAAGGGCGTTCCGCAGGTGGCGCAGACGAACTCGTTGTAGGCCCCGCCGGTGATGTCGACGAGGTCTCCCTCGACGGGGCGATAGCCCGTGGGCGAGAAGGTCGGCGAGAACATCGAGATGGCGCACACGCGACCGCTGCGGTCGGGCAGGAGCGGACACGGCGCGAAGCGGTCGGTGGTGTCACCGGGCGCGCTCACCTCCTGCGCCCAGATGGTGCCCACGCGGCCCGTGGAGGTCTCGTCGTAGCGGTCGATCGCGGTGACCGAGACCGCGCGCACGGTCACCGTCGCGCCCTCGGGCACCCGCGGGGCGCGCTCCCGCATCGTTCGCACGGAGAGCCGACCGTCGCTCTGGGGCGTCGGCCCGCACGACTGATCGGGCTCGTCGCAGCGAGCCGCCCCGAGCTGCGCGCACGACGCGAGCGCCACACAGAAGAGACCTACGGATGCATGCCGTCGAGCCATCGAGAGGGCGCGGACCGTACCACGTCGTCGGGCTCCCCGGTGCGTCTGCCTCGGGTCGACGGAAACACCGTATTTCAATGGCTCCCCCGCGCCTCCGAGGCGCGCGCCGCGTGGGCCTCGGCCGCCTCGTCGTCTTCGCGCGCCGACCGCGCGCGGCGGGCCTCCACCGCCAGCGCCTCCACGCGATCCTCGACGGCGCGACGCCGCTCGATGGCCTCCGCGAGCGCGCGCTTCGAAGCCGCGAGCGCAGCGGTCGCAGCGCGGACCCTCGCGTCGCTCGCGCGCGCGACGGACTCCGCGGCCGAGCGCGCCTCGCGCAGCGTGGCCCGACGCGCCGAACGCCGCTGGAGTTCCCACGCCGACACACCTGCGGAGTCCGTGAGCGCGCGCGTGACCTCGTCGAGCGCGGCCCGCGCGGCGCACGCGGCTTCATGGTCGCGTGACGCCGCGTCGGAGCGCGCCGACAAGGCCCGCTCCGCGCGGTCGAGGGCCGCTCTCGCAGCCGATTCCTCGCTCCGCCTCTCCGCGAGGAGCAGCCCGAGCGCGCGGTCGTTCACGGGGGGTCGACGCGCGTGAGCTGCGCCGAGGCCGCGATCGTGGTCGTCGAGTCCTCACGGAACCCGCCCGTCGCGATGCCCGCGAGGCGGTCGATCGTGAGCCCCCCGGCGACGGCCTGCGGCGCGCCGGTGAGCCGCAGGTCGGCGAGCGAACGCGGCGGGTCCTGCGTGGTGATGGCGCTTTCGAAGAGCCCGCCGAGCGCGGTGAGCGCCCTGCGACACGCGGCGGTCACGCAGTCGTCGTTGCACGCCGCGGCGCTCCCCCGCGCGATGGGGACGAGCACGGGGCACACCGACACGGCCGCGTACTCGCCCGATGACGACACGCCCTGCCGCGACAGCCACGCGCCGAGCGCGCTGCGCGCGAGCACGTTCCACGGGAGCGGATACCCGTCGACGTCGACGGTGAGCGCGTCGCGGAGCCCTGCGGACACGCGGATTCTCGCCGACGCCGAGGCGGGGACGTCGACGTCGTCGCCGCGTACGTCGGGCGTCTCGGGGTCGAGCACGTAACGAACGCCCTCGACCGTGTAGCGCGCGCGATCGGAGGTCGCGACGTTGGCGAGGGCCGACGAGCGCGCCGACGCGGCCACGGACCCGACCACCGACGCGAGCCGCGTGAAGAGCGGGCCGAGCTCCGCGTCGCGCCTCGCGAGCTGCATCGAGAACGTCGCCGCGAGCCGGTCGCGCCACGCCGCTTCGAAGGCCGCGCGGTCACGCTCGCGGAGCGCCGGGGTCGCCGCCGCCGCGACGGCCGCCGAGAGTTCGAAGCCGAGCACCGCCGCGTCGCCGCCCGCGCGTGCGATCTCGGCCGTGACGGGCTCGACCCACTGCGTCGCCGACGCCGTCGCGAGCGACGCGAGGTCGAAGGAAAGCGCCAGCCCGTAGCGATCCGCGAGGCGCAGCGGTGCGTCGGTGAAGACCAGCGTGGCGCGCGCGGTGTCGTCGACGTCGACCCGCGCGGGCCCCGCGCAGGCCGTCGCGAGCTCGAGGCCGTCGCGCCCGATGGCGAGGCCGCGCACCACGTAATCGACCCCCGCGGGGAGCTCCCCGAAGCGCACCGAGCCGCCCGGCAGCGGCACCGGCGCGGCGCGATCGGGGCCCGTCGTCGGCAGGCTCACGCAATCGACCGCGCGGTAGATGCCCACGGAGAGCCGCTCGGGCTGACGCGCGCCGCGGTAGACGGCCTCGGCGATGAGCGCGCCAAAGCCGCGGTCGCCGACGGAGACGTCGACGTACGCGTCGGCGGCGCAGCGCGCGCTCGCCCTCACGCGAAACGACGCGGCCGACGAGGGCGCCGTGAGCTCGGTCCCCGCGCTGCCGTCGGTCGCGACGGGGACGCGCGTCGCGGAGAGAGATCCGTCGAGGGCGTCGCCGACGAGCGCGAAGCGCACCTCCGTGGCCGCGGTGACGGGCGTCACCTGCGCGGTGAAGGTCACGAGCTCGCCGGTGCGCAGGTGCTGCGGGTCCGACGGCGCCACGCGGAGCTCGCAGGTCGCCGGCTGCGACGCCTCCATCCCGGCGTCGACGGGCGACGGCGTCGGGTCGGCGCAGTGCGCAGCGAGCAGGGCGAGGCACGTCAGTGAGCGGCGCACGCGCGAAGTGTAACGCACACCCACTCGGACGTGATAATGCGCTGAGGCGTGAAGATCGCGAGGCACCGCGAGGGTCGGGCGCGATGGCGCTGCGGCGTGTCGCTCGCCCTGTTGTTGGTGGGCTCCCCCGCGCGCGCGCAGTCGCGCGAGGCCGCCGAGGCGCTCGGCGCCGCCGTGGTCGAGGGGCTCGAAGCGCCGCTGCGCACGACGATCCCCGAGACCTGGGGAGACCGCGCGGCGGTGGGCGTCCGCGTCACGGGCGCGACCGCCGACGCGGTCGAGGCAGTCGCCGGTGCCATCGCGAGGGCGCTCTCTTCGCAGTGCCACGCGACGGTCCTCACGGCGGGCGATGACGCCGCGAGCGCCGCGCAGGCCGCGCGGACGGCGGGCGCGCCGAGGCTCCTTCGCGTCGAGCTCTCGACGGCGCGAGGACCGCTGCGCGCGTCGGCGAACCTGCTCGTCGTCGACCCCGGACCGTGGCGGACCTTCCTCGCGTCGACGGACCCGCCGCCCGAGTCGGTCGCGACGATCGAGCGAGAGGCGCCCTCTGCGAACACCGCGGTCACGCCGCCCGCGCCGCGCTGGCCCGCGCCGGGGAGACCGCGCGTGGTGGCGACCCCGTTTCGCGCGACGGTGGCGCTCTCGGCGGTCGACCTTGACGGAGACGCGCATGACGAGCTCGTGATCGTGACCGCCGATCGCGTGCGCGTCGCGCGCATGTCGGGCGCGTCGCTGGCGTTCGTTCGTGAGGGCCCCAACGGTTCGCTCCCGCGCGCCGCGGTGCCGCTCCGACAGCCCCTCGGGAGCGCCGATCGAGACGCGGCCCGGAGGATCGTTCGGTACCGAACGAGTCAGTCCTCGACGATGGGCGAGCTCTCCCTCGACGGCGCCGTCACGCGGACGCGCGCGCTCAACCTCGACCTCTACCCCGCGGCGGGCTTCGGCTGCGTGGCGCTGCGCGCGGGGTCGCACCTCGTCGCGTCGCTCTCGCCTGCCTGCGACGGCGCCGTCGGCGCACCCGCGCAGGGCGCGGTCGCGGGGGTCCCCGTCGCCTACGACGAGACGCGCGGCGACGAGCACCGACGGTGGGAGGTGCGCACCAACGGCGACGGACGCGCGGAGATCCGTCGTGACGGCGCGCCCTTCACCACGCTCGATGACGCGGCCTCGCCCGCGGCCCTCGACGACCTCGACGGCGATGGGCGCGCCGAGCTCATCGTCGCCTCCGCGAGCGCCCCCGGAGCGCCCGATCGCGTGCGCGTCTACGCGCTCGGCGACCGCGCCGAGGAGCGCGCCTCCATCGCCGTGCCCGGGAGCATCGAGGCGGTGACCACCGGAGACCTCGACGGCGACGGCCGACGCGAGCTCATCGTGAGCGTGCTCGACCCGACGCGCAGGACTTCGACCCTGTGGATCGTGCCATGACCCTCTCGCTCTCTCGCCGCGCGGGGATGCAGTTCGCAGCGGGCGTCGCGCTGGCCGCGAGCCGTGACGCGTCGGCGGCGCTGCGCGTCCCCGTGGGCTCCGAGCTCAAGCTCCCGCTGCCCGCGCCGAGGCGCGCCGTCGACCCGTCGCGCGCCACCGACTGGAGCGACGTGTGGCCCCTGGCGCTCACGCACGAGTCGCTCGCGACGACGCTCCCCGACGGCGGCGTCGCGTGGCCGCTGCTCGCGTCGACGCCGACGATCGACCGCGCGGACCCTCGCGTCGCGACGCTCTCGCTGCGCCCCGCGATGACGTTTTCGAACGGCGCCGCGGTGACCGCGCAGACCGTCCTCGACGCGTGGAGGGCCGCGCGCGCCTCTCCCCTCGGCCGCCTCGCGCTCTCGCGCCTCGACACGATGACCCCCTTCGAAGCGCGCGGAGACCTCGACATCACGCTCCGCCTCGCCGTCGCGGGAACCCTCGACGAGACCCTCGCCGCGTGGCCCCTCGCCCTCTGCGCGCCGGGCAACGGCACCGCCCCGCGCGCGGGCATCGGCCCCTTCATGACGCGCGGGAGCGACCCCTCGTCGCTCGTGCGAAACCCCCGCTGCCCGACGGGTCCGGCCTTCCTCGAGCGCGTGTCGCTCGAAGCCGCGAGGCCGCGCAACGACGAGCTGAGAGCGTTCACCACGGGCGCGCTCGACGCGTCGTGGTGGGGCAACAGTCTCTATGAGGTGAGCCGCCCCGCCGAGGCCGTGCGAGGCCGCGCGTCGGTGGTCGTCGGCGTGGTTCCCACGGCGGGCGGAGCGCTCGCGAACGCCTCGATGGCGCGATCGATCGAGCGCGTGCTCGCGCCGCTCACGGCGGGAGAGGGCGCGCTCCTGGCTTCCCTCGGCATCGCGCCCGAGCAGTCTCCCGGAGCGACGCCCGACGTGCCTGCGCTCACGCGCGCGCTCCAGGGGCGCGAGGTGCGCGTCGCCCGCGAGGCCAGCGACGGGTCGCTCAACGTCATCGCCGAGCGCATGGTGGCGCTCCTCGACGGGGTGCAGGTCCGCGTCTCGCTCGTCAACGCGGGAGAGGCTTGCGACGCGACGCTCCGCGCGGTCGCGCCGCTCGGTTCAGATCCCTCCGTGGCCCTCGCGTCGCTGCTCGCCGCCGCGGCCTCCGCGGGCGGAGACGAAGCGGGCGCCAGCGCCATCGTGCGCACCTCGACGGAAGCGCGCGCGCGCGTCGCCGCGGGCGTGTGGGGACGCAACGCCGTGGCCGTGCTGGGCCTCGCCGCGCCGGTGCTCTTTCTCCGCGCGGGGGTGCGCGACGCGCGCTTCGACGGCGCGGGCAGGGCCCTCCTCGGCGACGCGTGGATCGCGCGTACGTAGAGGCTACGCGATGCGCTCCACCCCTTCGCTGCCAGGCATCGAGCGAGGCGGAGCGCGCACGGTGCTCGACGACCGTGCGCGCGGCTGCACGATCACGTACGAGCCTGATTTTCTCCTTCGCGACGAGGCCGATCGCTGGATGGCGCGGCTCTCTCGCGAGGCTCCCTTCGGCGTCGAAGCGCCGGTGATGTTCGGCAAGGCGACGCCCGTCCGTCGGCGCTCGTGCTCCTTCGGAGACCCCGGCACGCGCTACCGGTACTCGGGCGTCGAGCGCGTCGCAAACCCCTGGCCCGAAGGCTTCTCCGCGATCCTCGACGCCCTCCGCGAGCGCACCGGGAGGCGCTTCACCTTCGCGCTCTGCAACCTCTACCCCGACGGCGACGCGGGCCTCGGGTGGCACGCCGACGACGAGCGCGACCTCGAACGCGACGCCCCCATCGCGTCGCTCTCGCTCGGCGCCGAGCGCGATTTCGCCGTGCGCCTCGGCCGCGAAGGAGGCGCCTGCCTCACGCTCCCGCTCGCCCACGGCTCGCTGCTCATCATGGGGGGCGCCCTCCAGCGCTTCTATCAGCACCGCGTCCCCGTGAGGGCGCGCTGCGCGGCGCCGCGGATCAACCTCACCTTCCGCATGATGCGCTGAGGCGCCCCCGCGCTGCGATTGTGGATGCTCGTCGGAGCGTTGCGGTAGTCTCGCCGCGATGCTTCAGGTCGCGCTCTGCCTCGCGATGTGGGTGGTCGTGTTGCTGCCGGGCGTGCTCTTCGCGCGGCGTCACCTCGGCGCGCTCCCGGCCCCCTCGCAGCTCTTCATCGGCGCGAGCGCGAGCGTGGCGCTGCTCACGTGGCTCGCGCTCATCGAGACGCACCTGGTCGGCGTCGGACGGGTGACGCCGGCGCTCTGGGCGGCCATCACGCTCGCCGCGCTCATCGACAACCGCGACCTGCTGCGCGCCGCGTGGTGGAGGGAGTTCAGCGCGGCGTTCGAGCGCTCCGCCGAGCTCCAGGGCCTCGCGCTGGTGCTCGTGGGGAGCGCGCTCGTGCGTGTGATCCCGCTGCCCTTCTCGCTGCTCCCGCCGGGCTACGACCCGATGAACCATCTGCTGCTCGCGCGGCTCATCGTGACCAACGACGCGATCCCCACGACCTGGATGCCCTTCGAACCCGTGGAGATCAACTACCCCACGGGGCTCCACAACCTGCTCGCGCTGATGAGCCGGGTGACGCGGCTCGACATCACGTTCATCTGGCGGAGCATGTACCCGGCCTTCGGCGCCCTCGCCGCGGTGGCCGCGTACGCCTTCGCGCGCCTCGCGACGCCGAAGCCCTCGACGGCCCTCTGGATCGCGGGCTCCTACAGCGTGCTCGTGAACATGGGGAGCCTCGAGATCTACGGCTGGGGCGGCATGATCAACCTCGGCGCGTGGTGCTTCGGCGTCGCGCTCGTGCTCCTCGCGACCGGCGCCGCGATGACCGCCTCGACGTCGTGGAAGACGCACCTCCTCGGCGGCCTCTTCGTCGCCGCGGTCTGCGTCTCGCACCACCACGTGATGCTCTCGGTGGGCGTCGTGTGCCTCGCGGTGATCGCCGTGACCTGGCTGCGATTTCGTGACCGCGGCGTGCACCGCGCGCTGCTCCTCGCGGCGGCCTTGGGCGGCGCGCTCGCGGCCTTTCAGCTCGTCCCCTTCGCGCTCAAGGTGACGCAGGTGGGACGCACCGACGTGCTGAGCTACCTCGAGCCCTTCTACGGCGCGACCCAGCTCGTGCGCTCGCTCGGGCTGATCTTTCCGGTGCTCGCGTTCGTGGGGATGCGCCGCTTTCTGGGGCTCCGCGCCGAGCTCGCGGGCGCGGTGGTGGCGGCCTCGCTGCTCTCGCTCGTGGGCGTGTTCGCGCTGCTCGAGTACGGCTACCAGGGCGTTCACTACCTGCTCACATCACGTCGCAGCCAGCCCTTCGTGCCCGCGCGCTTTCTGACCAACAGCGTGCTCTTCATGGCGGCGCCCGTGGGCATCGCCCTCGAGCGCGGCTACGAGATGGCGCGCGCGCGTGGCCGATGGCTCGCGGTCGCGATGCTGGGCGCGCTCTCGCTGCAGCCGATCTACCACGTGGCGGCGTTGTGTCAGAACACGACGAGCGACGACGAGTACCGCGCGCTCGTGTGGATCCGCGATCACACGCCGCCCGACGCCTTCGTGCTGAACGAGCGAGGCTCGGGGTGGGTGAACTTCTTCTGCTGGCGCGAGACCTCGTTCACGCCGCTCTCCGCGTCAGAGCCGTCGAGCCGACACCGCACGATGAAGCTCGAAGCGGCCATCGCGCACAACCGCAGGGTGTACCTGATGGGCTTCGTGCGAGGCGCGCGGCCCGTCTTCGCGGCGGGGGCCTACAGCCTGTACCGCATGTCGCGTCAGCCCGCCGCGCAGCCGCCGCGCGCGCCGTGACCGGCCGAGCGGCGGAGGGTTCGCACGCTCGATTCCCCTGTTTTTCCCGGCGCGCGATACTGGATTCGAACCAGTGGCCTTGGGCTTCGGAGACCCACGCTCTATCCAGCTGAGCTAATCGCGCTTGAAGGCCGGGAACACTATCCGACCTCCGCGCGCCTCGCAAGCACTCTCATCGCACCCACCGCTCCGCGCGCTTCGCCGGTTTTTCGTCGCCGCCGCGCGTTCGTGGTAGGCGCGACGTCGCCCATGGCGCGCGCTGCGACTGTCACCCGAACCACCCGCGAGAC
>JAXLYG010000053.1:0-87871 GCA_046351535.1 Polyangiales bacterium | reverse complement strand
CGGTGGCCTCGACGGCGCCCGCGGACGACGCCATCGTCGAGCGTGAGCTCGCGCGTCTCGCGGGCGACGAGGCCGAGTCGTCGGGCGTGCACGACACCGTGCTCGACGGCAGGACGATGGCCGCCGAACACGACGCGGCGCGCACCTCGCTCGACGGTCGACTGCCCGACGGGTGGGGCGACGATCGCGCGCCCTCGCGACGCTCCAGCGAGCGGCGAAACGCGTGGGTCGCGATGGCCCTCGCGGCGGTGGCGCTCGTGGCGGCGGCGCTGTTCCTGCTCGATCGCGTGCGCTCGGCGAGCGCGTAGACGAGGGGCCGCGAAGGGCGGTAGCTTGCGCGCATGAGACGGCTCCACGTGCGGCGCTTCGCGTGGTGCGCGGCGGTCGCGGGACACCTCGCTTCGACGGAGGTCTACGCGCAGACCGTGGCGCAGATCGCGGCGCGCGGCGCGTGCAGCACCGACGGCGTGGTGGGCATCTCGAACCAGCTCGTGCGCACGCAGCTCTGCATGTTCCCCGGTGTGTTCGTGAACGCCGCGCCGCACGCGAACGTGACGCTCACGTCGTCGCGGCTGCACCCCCTCATGTCGGCGGCGGGCCGCGACGCGCTGTGGGCGGCGTCGCGCTCGCTCAACCTCCAGATCAACTCGATGTTCCGCACGCTGGCCGACCAGTACGTGCTCTATTACTCACACGCCTGCGGCCTCGCCGCGACGCCGGGGAACTCGAACCACGAGACGGGCCGCGCCGTCGACCTCGCGAACTGGTCGGCTGCGATGCGCCCCATGCTCGCCGCGGGTTGCACGCACCCGTACCCCGGCAACGACGACGTGCACTTCGACTGCCCCGGCGGCGACCGTCGCGCAGACTCCGTGCGCGCCTTTCAGCACCTCTGGAACGCCAACAACGCAGGCGACCGCATCGCCGAAGACGGCCTCTACGGCCCGCAGACCGAGGCCCGTCTCGGACGCTCCCCCTCGGGCGGATTCAGCAGCGACGGCTGCGCAGCGCCTCCGCCGCCACCGCCACCACCACCACCGCCTCCGCCGCCACCACCGCCTCCGCCGCCACCTCCGCCGCCACCGCCACCGCCGCCCGTGGATGCGGGTCGCGATGTGCCGCTCACCGACGTGGCCGACGGGAGCGACGGGAGCGACGCGGCGCTCGACGACGCGCTCAGCGACGCGAGCGACGAGGCCCTCCGCGACGCGAGCGACGAGGCCGACGAGGCGATCCTCGACGACGCGGGCATGGGTGACGAGGTCGTCGGCGACGGCGGCTTCGACCCTGCGCTCCAGGGCGGTTGCGCGTGCTCGACGACGGCGAGCGACGCGCGCCCGCCGCTCACGCTCGTGGCGCTCGCGGCCGCGGCCCTCGCCCGCCGACGCCGCAGGAAGAAGCCGTGAGAGCCCTCGCTGCATCGCTCGCGATCGTGGCCTCGATCGCGCTGCAATCGTCGATCGCGCTCGCGCAGCCGTGCACGTGTCCCGCGGCGCGGCCCCCGGCGATCGCGCTCGCGGAGTCCGACGCGGTGTTCGAAGGTCAGGTCACGGCGATCCGTGAGGGGCCCTATGTTTCAGGGCCTTCGGAGACGATCCCCGGTCGCTGGGTGACGCTCCTCGTGCTGCGCGAGTGGAAGGGCGCCACCGCGGGGACCACGCGCCACGTCTTCACGCCGACCTCGTGTGACGTGCCCTTCGAATCGGGCATCGCGTGGCTCGTCTACGCGCGCCACGGCGGCGCCAACCACGACCTCCGCACGACGCGCTGTCAGCGCACGCGGCCCGTTCCCACGGCGAGAGAAGACCTCCTCGCGCTGGGAATCCCGGGCACGCAGATCATGGCGATGGCGCCCGCCACGACCGTCACGCGCCCCGCGCCGCGCCCTGTCGTGCGGCGTCCGTTGCGGCGAACGCGCCGCGTGATCCGTCGCCGCCGACGCTGAGCGCTCACAGCTCTTCGACGGCGATCCCCTTCGCGCGCATCGCAGACGCGAGCGTCACGACGGCCTCGACGCCGTCCCACGCGACGATGAGCCCGTCGGCCGTGGGGCCTTCGACGCCGACGCCCGTGAGCGCCGCGAGCACCCTGCGACGCGCCACCTCGGGGAGCTCACGCGTCACCATCGAGGGCGTCGCGGGTTCGAGGCGAAGCTCGAGCGAGTCGCCATCTTCGATCACGTCGTGGAGCGGCTGAAGCGCGGTGATCTCCGCGGCGCACCACAGCGTCACGGCGTCGCGCGCCGCGATCGGGACGCGCACCCTCGCGATGTCGCGACCGAGGCGCGCGTCGGTCCACGCGCCCGGCGTGGTCATCGAGGGAGAGAGCCTCGCGCCATCGTCGCTCGCCGCCGCGGGCATCGACGGGATGAGCGACACGCGCGGCGCATCGAGCTCCGGGGGATCTTCCCACGAGAGCCCCGCGAGCAGGGCACGCGCCGAGGCCGAGTCTTGCGGACGCGCCTCGGGGTCCTTCGCGAGCATCGCGGCCACCACCGCGTCGAAGGCCTCAGGCACGCCGCGACGGGCCTCGCTCGGCTTCGGAACGGGCTCTCCGAGGTGCTGCGACACGAAGTCAGGACCGCGGTACGGCAGCCTCCCCGTGAGCATCTGAAAGAACACGCAGCCGAGCGCGTAGAGGTCCGTCGCGGCGCTCACGGGCGCGCCCGTGATCTGCTCGGGCGCCATGTACGGGAGCGATCCCACGAGACCGCCCGTCACCGTGGCGCCGAGGTCTCCGAGGTGCGCCGCGCCGAGGTCTCCGAGCCGGGGCTGCCCCGCGGGGTCGAAGAGCACGTTCGACGGCTTGATATCCCGGTGCACCACGCCGTTGCGATGCAAGAGCTCCAACGCCTGGAGCACGCGGTACATCACCGCGCGGACCTCCTTGAGCGAGAGCCTCCCGATGCGCTCCGCGAGCGTTCCGCCGGGCATCCAGTCGTAGACGATGGTGGGGCCCTCGGGGTCGAGCGCGCGCATCCTCACGATCGACGGATCGTCGAGCTGACGCGCCAGCTCGGCCTCTCGCATGAAGCGCGCGAACGCGGCGCTGCGATCGTCGCTCACCGCGAGCACCTTGAGCGCCACGGGGTCTCCCGTGAGCTCGTCGACGGCCTCGAGCACGCGCCCCGTCGCGCCCGAGCCCGCCTCTCGCACCACCCGGTACCGCCCCGCGTAGCGCTTCTCGCCCCCATCGCTCTTCGGGAGCTTGTCGGCGTAGGCCGTGAGCTCCGCGGGGTGTGACCCGTCGCGATCGCGGAGCCGTCGCACCCACTCGCGCGCGCCGTACTCGTAGCCGAGGCGCGTGAGTCCGCACACGAGCATGGCCATCGCGTCGTCGCCCGCGCCCGCGCGCACGGCGGTCTGAAGCGCTCTCACCGCGCCCGCGTCGTCGGAGGCCGCGGCCCTCAGCTGCGCGAGCCGCACAGCGCTCGTGGCGTCGTCGGGGTTCTGCGCGAGCTGCTGTTCGAACGCGCGCATCGCCTGGGCAGCATCGCCCGCGCGGTCGAAGCAGCGCGCGGCGCGGAGGTAGTCTCCCGCTCGTACCAGCAGCGCGCGGCCTCGGCGGGCGCGGTCTGTTCGAGCACCATCCCGGCCACGTCTTCGCGGCGCGCGATGCGGCAGCGGGCGGCCATGGCGACGGCGCGCTCGGCGTCCTTGCCGACCTCTTCGGCGAGGGCCGCGATCACCTGCTCGTCGTTCGAGGCGAGGGCGAGGTCCATCGCGACGCGCCACTCGCCGCCGCGCACCGCCGAGAGCGCCGCCTCCGCGGGACGTCCGATCGAGGCGAGGAGCTCCGCGGCGCGCTTCCACGCGCCGAGTGATTGCGCGAGGGCCGCGGCCCTGTCGATCTCGCCTTCGCGAACGAGCGCCTCGATCTCGTCCACGTCGCGCTACTCGTCGTTGTCGTCGTCGCCGCCCGAGGGCATCCCCGAGGCCGCCGCGCTGCCGTTGCCCGGCGTCGTCGGCCCGCGCGTCCCGCCGTACGGAAAGATCCCCCGCGCGCGCGCCTCCTGATCCGAGCGACGCGCGAGGTCGCCGTGGATCTCCTGCACGCCGCCGCGCGAGCGTCCGCGTCGACGGCTGCGTCCGCGGCGGGCGCGCGAGGGCGTGCCGGGCGCGCTGCGATCGACCCAGAAGTAGCTGCGATCGCGCACGTCGATGTGCACGAAGCCGCCCACGGGATAGAAGCCCACGCCCAGAAAACCCAGCGTTCGCGCGTACGCGGCGACGTCGGCGTCGGGCGTGCCCGGCACGAGGATGTCGACGGCGCGACCGAGGCGGTGGTTGCTCGGCGTGGCCTGCGCGCGGTAGCCCGAGATCACCGAGATCTGCCCCGCGCGAAAGTGCTTCGCGACCTGGTAGAGCACCTCGACGAGGCGTCGATCGATGGGCGTCCTGCGCTGCGCGCGGGAGTCGCCGAGCACGCGCGAGACCTCGTCGCACGCGGCCTCGTCGAAGCCGCCGTCGGCGGTGCGCGGCGTGACCTCGGCGTCGCCGAGCGCGTTGATCGAGTGGAGGCGCATGATGAGCCTCCCGTCTTCGGTGAAGCGGGCGGCGGGCGTCGTCTGGGCGTTGTGCCAGCGCTGCACGTTGGCGCGGTAGGCCGTTCGCGCCGGGCGCGGGTTCGCGTGACCCGTCGCGGGGAGCGCCACGAGCGCAGCGCTCACGAGGGCCAGCACATACGCGAGGGGGTTCGCTCTCATCGGGGCGCCGTATGGATAGACCAGAAGCGTCACGACGGGCAAGAGGCGCCGGGCGGCGGGCGCCGCGCGCGAGAACCGCGACGCGCGACGCGAACGCGAGGGCGTCACTCTGGTACCTTCGCCCCTTCGCCATGAACGTCTCCGAAGCGCTCCGCGCGCGACACTCCGTTCGCAGCTTTCGCCCCGACCCCGTCGCAGAGGACGTCTTGCGCGAGATCTTCTCCGACGCGCAGCGCGCGCCCTCGTGGTGCAACATCCAGCCCTGGCGCGTCGCGGTCACCTCGGGCGCCGCCACGGTGAAGCTCACGAGCGCGCTCACCGAGGCCGCGCGGTCGTCGTCGCCCTCCCCCGATTTCGCGTGGCCCGGCGTGTACCCCGAGCCCTACGACGCGCACCGTCGCGCGTGCGGCGCGGCGCTCTACACCGCGATGGGCGTCGCGCGCGGCGACGCGGCGGGCCGACTCGACGCCTGGATGCGCAACTATGCGGCCTTCGGCGCGCCCCACGTCGCCATCGTCTCCATCGACCGCAGGCTCGGCCCCTACGCGATGCTCGACGTGGGGTGCTGGCTCCAGTCGCTGCTCCTCTCGGCGTGGGAGCGCGGCGTCGCGTGCTGCCCGCAGGCGTCGCTCTCGGCGCACCCCGACGCGATCCGGGCGATGCTCTCGATCCCCGAGTCCGATGGGATCCTCTTCGGCATTTCCATCGGCTACGAAGATGGCGCCGCGCCGGCCAACGCGTGTCGCACGGAGCGCGCTACGCTCGACGCCAACGTGCGCTTCCTCTCGACCTGAGCGCACCGAAAGAGGGACCCGCGCATGCCTGACGAAGCGACGCCTCCACTCCGCGACGCAGCGCTCGCGCGCGCCTTCGCGAGCGGCCTCCCGACGCCGCTCACGCGCGGCGCGACGGGCGTCCGCGTGGTCGCGCTCCAGTACGCGCTCGGACGCCTCGGCCACCCTCACGGCCCTCGCCGACGGACAGTTCGGACCGCGCACGCTCGAAGCCCTCCGCGCCTGCGTCAACGCGCGCACGCGCTCGCCGCCACGGGCGCGCTCGACCTCGCCTCGCTGCGCGCCCTCGACGACGCCCTCTCGCGCGACGACGGACGGACGCCCGCAGCGCGCGCGCCGAACCCCATCGCCTACCTCTCGAACTTCTCGGCCTTCGGGCTCACGCGCGTCGAGCTCGTCGACCGCGTCACGCCCGCGACGTGGACGCACCCCGAGATCGCCGCCGCGTACGGGCGCTTCGTCGACGAGTACTGGGAGGTGCTCAAGCGCAACCGCGTCGAGGCCGACTGCAAGACCCTCGCGCTCTTCTTCATGGACCAGTTCCGCGCGAAGGTGCGCGCCGACGCGTCGGTCTCGCTGCCGCTCCCGCGGAGCACCGAGGCCACGCTCGGCGCGGCGCTGCGCTGGCGCTGGGCCACGACGCGCCGCCCCGCGGGGTACTTTCAGCGCGTCGAGCAGCTCACGCAGGTGCGACCAGGCTTCGAATCCGTGGGCTTCATCGAGCGCCTCGACCCCGCGCACTCGATGCTCGAGGGCGTGAACGTGCTCCTCGACGGCCTCACCGCAGACCGCGTCGCGCGCGCGGCGCAGACCGTCGTGGCCTGGGACGCGGCCCGTGACAACCGCGGAGACGTCCGCCGCGCCGAGGTCCCCGTCGACGCGCTCGAAGCGGGCGCGGTCGTCTTTCTCGATCACGGCGCGGGCACCTGGGACCACACCGTGAACGTCGTCCGCGTGACCCGCGACGCGAGCGGACGCGTGACCGAGCTCCGCCTCGCCGTCGGCAGCTTCGACGACATGAAAGACGCCGACCACACGACGGCGCCCGTCAACGCCGCGGAGGTCGACCTCTTCGCCGAAGAGGTCACCGTGCGCTTCGCCGACGACGGACGCATCACCCGATCGTTCGTGTCGTGGGCCTCGGAGCCGCGCTACGAGGTCGCGCCCCGCTACGACGCGACCACGACGCTCATGGACCTGCACCGCGGCGCGAGGCTCAAGGTCGGTCGCTGGGCTTGACCGCGGGGCCCACGTAGCGCGCGCGCGGACGCAGGAGCACCCCCGCGCGACGCTGTTCGAAGACGTGCGCGACCCATCCCGCGACGCGTCCGAGCGCGAAGAGCGACGTCGCCGCGCCCTGCGGGAGATCCATCGCAGCGGACAGCGCCACGAGCGCCGCGTCGAGCGCGGGAGGCTCGCCCGAGAGCCGCGCGCCCGCGTCGAGGTACGCCCGCACCGCGTCCGATCGACGACCGCGGAGCCCTGCCTCCGAGAGCGCTTCGAAGATCGGCGGGACCCTCGGATCACCCTTCGGATAGAGCCTGTGACCGAAGCCCGGGAGCTGCTCTCCGAGCGCGATGCGGGCCTCGAGGTCGAGGTCCTTCCGCACGAGGTGCGACTCGATGAGGTCGCAGGTGCCGCCGTGACGGCTCCCCTTCACCACCTGCAGCGCGGCGGCCACGCAGCCGTAGAGGTCGGCCCCCGCCGAGGCCGCGACGCGCGCTGCGAACGACGACGCGTTGAGCTCGTGGTCGGCCGTGAGCACGAGGGCCACGTCGATCAGCCACGCGCGCGATGGTTCGACACCGAACGACCTCGCCGCGAGCTCCGCCACGCGCCCCTTCGCCTCGATGGGACGCGGCCCGAGCGACGCCGCCATCGCGCGGAGGAGCCTCCTCGCACGCGCTCGCTCGCCCGACTCATCGGCCCACACGCCGCCGCCCTCGGCGCGCCCGAGGCTCGTCACCGCGTCGACGAGGCGCTCCATGATCGGCAGCGCGCGGTCGACGCGGAGCGCGGACGACACCCCCTCGGGCCAACGCTCGCCCTCGGGCGAAGACCACAGCCAATCCGCCACGGATTCGAAGGGCTCCCTCGCGCGCGCCATCGCGTCGACGGGTCGTCCGCGGTAGGTGAACCCGTCGTCGCCCACCGACGTGATCGCCGTGTCGAGCACCGCCTCGCCCCAGCGCAGGGCGCCCGAGGCCACGGCGGCGTGCCCCCTCCTCGCCTCGGCGCGCCGGGCCACGCGCGCCACGTCGTCGCCGTGGTAGCGCCGCGTGCGCCCCTCGCCCGAGCACCGGATCGCGCCGCGGCTCACGTACGTGTAGAGCGTCGCGCGCTTCACGCCGAGCATCGCGCACGCCTCGATCGAGCTGAGCCACCGTTCCGCGCGCATCGAGATACGCCTACGAGAGGAGGCCCGGGAGCACGCCGTCGCCCGCGTCGCCCCAGCCGCGCACGTCGGCGCCCATGGCGCGCGCGAGGGCCGCGAGGAGCTGTCCGTGGCGGGTCCCGCGGCGCTCGAGGATGCGCCCCGGCGTGATGCATCCGCCCGCGCGCCCCGCGACGATGAAGGGCATGTCCGAGTGCGTGTGCGTGTTGCCGTCGCTCACCTCGGAGCAGAGCAGCACGACGGAGTGATCGAGCATCGTGCCGTCGCCCTCGGGCATCGCGCGCAGCGATTGGAGGAGGTAGGCGAACTGCGCCACCCACCACCGCACCTGCTTCACGAAGTCGGTGAAGAGCCGGTTCGAGCGGTCCTGCCGCGCGCCGTAGTGCGAGGCCTGGTGGCTGCGCATGTCGAAGCCCGGGTCGTACATCTCGGTGCCGCGGAAGCGGCTCATGATGAGCTCGCTCGTGTGCTGCGACGACTGGATCACCCCGACGCGCGTGAGTCCGCACGCCATCGCGAGCACCGTCGTGTCGATCTGCGCGCGCAGCACCGCGGGGAAGTTCTCGGGCGCGTTGAGCCCCGACCCCGTGGGCGGCGCAAACATCATCGAGGGCATCGCGCAGCTCGGCCCCGCGCGCATCATCCCCGCGTCGGTCGCCATCATCACCCCCGCGTCGGTCGCGGGCATGGTCATCGTCGGCGGGCGCACGAGCCTCGCGGACACCTCGCGGATCGACTCGAGGTGCGCGTCGAGCTTCACGCGCTCGCTGTCGCCGAGCCTGCCGCGCAGGTCGTTGAGGTCGCCGAGCGCGGTCTCGAGCGCGAGCCTGTCGGCGTCGGTGTCCGCCGTCGAGGCGGTCGGTGTCCCCGCGTCGGCGGCGCCCGCGTCGGTGGGCGTTACGGGCGGCGGCGTCGGGACGGCGCCCGTGAACATCCGACGGAACGCGCCGACGGGGTCGTCTTCGGGGGCGACGGTGACGCCGGCGCTGGCGTACGAGATGAACTTGTCACCCGAGGCGTTGTTCTGCGTCGCCGCGGCGCCGAGGTAGAGGTGGCGGTAGGGCGCGTCGCGTCCGACGGTGCGCGCGAGGTACTGATCGACGGACTCGCCGTTGCCGCCGTCGACGGCGGTGAGGAGCTTCTTGGCGCCGCCGGGGTGGCTGCCCTCGTCCGTCGATCCCATCGAGAGGCCGTGGAGGAACACGCACTCGCGGCGCAGGTCGCCGAGCGGCTCGAGGAGCTCGCTCAGCGCGATGTCGCTCCCCGAGGGGCGCACCTCCCAGAGGCCCGATTCGCCGTTCTGGCTGCGCCCCGCGATGCCGTCGGGAAAGTAGAACACGATGAGCCGACGCGCCCGCTCGCCGCCGCTGGCCCGCGCGGGCTTCTGCGACGCGAGGTAGAACGGCAGCGCCGACGCGGCCCCGAGGGCGGCCTGAAGGAACCTTCTCCGTGCGATCGTTCGCATACGAACTACTTTGTCCTTCGGGCGCTCAGCGGCGGTTGACGAAGTCGGGTGAGAGCGACACGGCGAGCATGAGCTCACGGAGGTCTCCGTCGTGCTCGCGGAGCCTCTGCGCGGCGGCCCGCACGGCGCACCGCTGCGACGCGGTCTCGCGGAATCCCCGCGCGAAGCGGAACCACTGACGCGCGAAGCACGCCTGCGCCGTCGGGCTCGCGGCGATGGCCGCGCCGAGCTCCGCGGGCGACGCGAAGTCGAGCGAGCTCCCCGTGCCGAAGCCCTCGACGTCGGTGAGTCGACCGCTGTGATCGATGGGCATCCCCGCCTCCGTCGCGCGCGTGCGCCCCGCGGCGTCGAACTGTTCGAAGCCGAAGCCGATGCCGTCGATGCGCTCGTGGCACGACCTGCACGCGGCGTTGCTCGTGTGCTGCGCGAAGCGCTGCCGCGTCGTGGCCGTGGGGTCGACGTCGGGCACGCCGCCCGCGTTCGCCGGAGGCGGCGGGAACTCCTGGCAGAGCAGGTTCACGCGCACGAAGACGCCGCGGAGGATGGGCGACGCCTGGTCGCTGTGGGCGTAGCGGGTCATCACCGCGCCCTCGGCGAGCACGCCCCCCCGCCGTTCAGCGGGGAGCGCGACGCGGCGCGCGTCCATCCCGGTGACGCCGGTCATGCCGTAGTAGCGCGCGAGGGCATCGTTGACGAAGCCGTCGGTCGCGGTGAAGAGCTCGCCGAAGCGGTGCGTCCCGTCGAAGACCACGTAGGAGACGAGGCGTCGGCTCTCTTCGAGCATCGCCGCGCGCACCGCGTCGCTGAGCTCGGGAAAGAGCGCGGCGCTCCTCGGCGTGGTGGCGACGCTCTCGACGCCGAGCCACTGGAGCGCGAAGGCCCCGACCTGCTCCCTCGCGCGCGGATCGGCGAGGAGCCTCCGCGCCTCGCGCTCGATGGAGCCCGCGTCGGAGAGCCCGTTGCGCGCGGCGACGTCGAGGAGCGCGTCGTCGGGCATCGTCCCCCAGTACGTGTACGAGAGCGCGGAGGCGATCTCGTAGGAGCTCAGCCGGTACGTCCCGTCGGGCTGCGCCTCGCCCATCTCCGACCGATAGAGGAACGACGGCGACACGAGCATCGCGCGCACGGCCCTGCGCACGCCCTGATCGACGTCGCGCGCGCCCGTGATGAGCGCGCGGTACCGCTGCGCCTCGGCGCCCGTGAGCGCGCGACGGAAGGCCCTCCGCGCGAAGCCCGCGGTCACGCGGTCGGCGCAGGTCGCGGCGTCGACGGACGCGTCGCAGCCGACGATCGCGCGGAGCTGCGGCCCGAGCGCGTCGACCACCGCGCCCGCGGCGCGGAGGTGCTCGTTGACGTGCACCGACGTGACGAGCGCGGCGTCGGCGTTGTCGTCGAAGAGAAAGCCCTGCGGCCTCGCCTCGACGGGGAACGACGCCGCGGGATCGAACGCGAGCGTCGGGCGCATCGAGGGCGTGGTGACGGGCGCGTCGCACGCGACGGTGAGCAGCGAGTTCAACCCGCCGAAGCCGTCGGAGGCCGTCATCGCGTTGCGCGGATCGCGCACCCACTCCGAGCCGTCGAGCACGAACTTGTACTGGTGCGAACCGTTGGCGACGGTCTGGTCGAGGGTCCACTCGCCCGACGCGGCGTCGCGGGTCATGGGCCACGCGGTCGGAGACCAGCCGTTGAAGGTGCCCGCGAGGTGCACCGAGCGGAGCGTGCGGCCCGCGGGGTCGTACGCGAAGTGCCTGCGGTTGCAGTCCGCCGGGGGCGTGGGCGCGGCGGTCGATCCGCCGAGGCCGAAGAGGTCGCGCAGCGTGTTGCGGTACTCCCGACGGTTGAGGAGGCGCAGCCGTCGGGTGCCCGGCGGGATCACGTCGCACGCGAGGGCCTGCGAGGTGAAGCTGGTCTTGATGTACGCCGCGAGCGAGCTCGCGCACTCGCCCCTGCACGCCGCGGAGTTGCCCTGCGGCATGCGCTCGTCGATGGCGCGCGTGAGCTCCGCGACGGAGCGCGGCGTGTCGACGAGGCGCGTGCCGAGGCCGCCCTCGCCGGCCTCTCCGTGACACGACGCGCACATGGCCGCGTAGCGCGTCGCGGGGTCGACCGCGGACGAGGTCGGTGGGGGCGTCAGCGATGCGTCGGGCTGTGACGCGGGGACGGCGTCGTCGCAGCCGATCGCGAAGGCCGCGAGCGCGAACCAGCGTAGGGGTGACCTCACGGCGCGCGATCCTACAGCGCGAATCGCCGCGCGCGAAACGCTTCGGGCGCGACGCGGCTACGGGTGCTTCTTCGCGCGAGGGGCGATGGGGCCGATGGCCTCGGGCGCCGCGACGCCCATCGAGCGGAGCCTGCGCGTGCGGGCCTCTCCCGCGGGAGAGGGCTGCGGGAGCGCGGCGTACGAGGGCAACGAGGGAGCCCCCGCGGCGCGCACGAGGCGTTCGAGCACGAGGGGCAAGGCGCCGGCGCGCTTCGCGGGCTGCGCGGAGACGAGCGAGCGCAGCGCCTCTTCGAGCTCCGGCGCCGTGTCGGGGAGCTTCGAGCCCGCGATGCTCGTCGCCATCGGCTCGTTGAAGAGCAGCTCGGAGGCGAGCGCGCCGAGGCTGTAGAGGTCAGCGCCCGCGTTGCAGCGACGCGCCGCGCGGACCTCGGGCGCGAGGTACACCGACACCTCGGGGTGATGGGTCATGTGCGCGGCGAAGCGGTTCGGCGGAACGGCCGCGGCGATGGCCGGATCGGTGAGCTCCACGGTGTCGGCCGTGATCTGGATGCTCTCGGGGTAGAGCGCCCCGTGCGACGAGACCGTGTGGAGCTCCCTCAGCGCCGTGGCGATGCCCTGGAGCACGCCGAGGGCCTGATCGACCTCGAGCTTCCGCTCCGCCGCGCGGTAGGCCCTGAGGAGCCGCCGGAGCGACGCGCCGAAGACCCAGCGCGACACGACGAACACCGTCGCCCCCGCGTCGATCCCCGCGTCGAGGGGGAGCGCCACGCGCTGCATCGACCGCCCCTTGAGCTGCGCGATCGACGCCACGAACGCGTCGCGCTCCGCCGACGTGGGCAGGAGCGCCTGCGGGAGCACCTTCACCGCCACGGCGTTGCCCGCCTCGTCGCGCGCCCGATACGTCGTCCCGAGGGCGCCGGTCCCGTAGGCCTCGAGCACGAGGTACCGATCGGCGACGCGGTCGCCCGACGCGTAGGGGGCCGCGGGCCTCGCGATGGTCACCACCTCCAGGGCCGACGGGTCCGCGAGGTCGAGCCCGCAGCGGAGGCACCTGCGCATCGCCGACGCGACGGTGGCCTGACACTGCGGACAGCGTCGCTTGTTGGGCCCCCGACGGCCGAGGGGTTTCGCGTCACTCTTCACGTCGCCGCGCACGGTAACACAACGCGCGAGCGGGACCTCGCGTCACGGCGGCCGCGCCCTTGACGTCGCGCGCCGTGTCGTGCGACGCGCTCGGTTCACCCCCGATGAGGCGCCAGCACCGATTCACGCTCCCGACGCTCGTGGCGATCTTCGCGGCGCTCGCGGCGCCCTCCGCGGCGCGCGCGCAACCGCACGACGCGGGCGCGCGCCACGACGCGGGGCGCAGCGCGGCCGAAGAGGCCCGCCGCGCCCAGGTCGTCGCGCGGATCAACAGCACGACGATCACCGTGGGCGAGTTCGAAGACCTCCTCAACGACGCCCCGGCGCCCATCCGCCAGACCTACGCCGACCCGGCGCGGCGCCGCGAGTACCTCGACAACCTGGTGATGACCTTTCTGCTCGCCGACGAGGCGCGACGGCGCGGCCTCGACCGCGACCCGCAGGTCTCGCAGACCGTGCGACGGATCCTCGGTCAGCGCGTCGAGCAGGTCGCGATCCTCGAGGCCATCACGCCCGATCGCATCACCGACGCCGAGGTGCGGCAGTGGTACGACGCGCACCTCGAGGACTACCAGCAGCCCGAGTATCGCCGCGCCACGGTGATCATCACCCCCGATCGCGCCGCCGCGCAGCGCGTGATCGACGAGACGCGACGCCTGCGCGGTGACCTCCGGCGCGTGCGGGAGCTCGTGCGCGAGGTCTCCGTCGACGAGGATTCGAAGCGCCGCGACGGAGACTTCTTCTACTTCCAGCGAACGGGGATCTCGTCGGCGGGCGACGGGCCGCGCCTCGAGGCGCCGCTCGCCGACGCGGTGTTCTCTCTCGCCCGCGAGATGGACGTCACCCCGCAGCCCGTCGCCCTGGCCGACAACCGCTTCGGCGTCGCGGTGCTCACGGGCGTTCGCCCCGCGCTGCGCAGGGGCCTCGACGACGTCGGCGTGGTGAACTCCATCCGCGGCTTCATCACCCGCGAGCGACGCGCGCAGCGGAGGGAAGAGCTGCTCCGAGAGCTCCGCGCGCGGATCCACCCCGAGGTGCACGAAGACCGCCTCGACGCGATCCACCTTCCTGCGCCGGACCTGGGTGCATTGCCACCCTTCGGTCCTGCGGGATCCACTGCGGACGCAGGGGTAAATCGTCGGTAGAAACCCCGACCATCGGGGGCAGCCTGTGGATTCCGATGCGATCTGCCGTTGAGACATGATGTCAGGTGCCACGCTCCAGGCGCCCGACGGAGTCACGACGTGAACGCCCTCTTCGCCCGCCCGAACGACGCTTCGACGCCCCGATCGGTCCGTCCTCCGCCACTGCGCGCGCCGTCGGTGCGACCGTCCGCTGCGACGCCGGCGTCGATGCTCCCCGCGCGCGCCTCTCGCCCCGCGCCTCGCGCGATCCCGCGGCTCCGCGCGTCGCTCCAGCGCCTGCTTCAGCGGCTCCGCAACCTCAACGTGACCGACTTCGAAAGCGGCGACCGTCCGCCGCTGCGCCTCGAAGCGCTGGCCGCCTCGGTGGCCTCCGACGTGCGCACGATCCTCGACGACGCGAGCGCCTACTACGCCTCGGAGCCCACGACGACGGGCGTGTCCGCGGAGCACATCCTCGACCTCACCTCGATCGCGCGCATGGAGCTCTCGGGCCTCGCGGGTCACATCGGCCGCGAGACGGGCGCCTCGGCGTGGCAGCGCATCGCCGTGTGCGACAGCGTGCTGCACGTGAGCCGCCGGTGCCTGCGCGCCCTCGACGTGCTCATCGCCGACGCCGAGGGGCTCCCGCGCGGCCCCGACGACAGCGCCGACGAGACCGCGACGGCCGTGCAGATCCGCCATGTGTTCCTCGAGCTGCACCGCGCGGTGATCGGCGACGACCTGCCCGACAGCGACACGATCCGCCCGCGGCTCCACGCGGTGGGCAACTGCATCGCGCGGGTGCTCGGGCGCTCCGTCGCCGGATCGATCCGCGTGCACGACCGGTACACCATGCGCTCGTTCCAGGCGCGCATCCGCGAGACGCTCCTCGGCACGCGCAACGACGACGACGCCATCGACGACCTCACGCGCGTCTGGCAGGACCTCTCGAACTTCACCGCGCTCCTGCTCGACGTGAACAAGCGCGAGGAGCTGCGCACCCACGACCGCGAGGCGACGGCCTCGGCCATCGACGCCATCCGCGAGCTGCCCCCGGCGTACCCCTGCCCCGAGTCCGTGATCGACGCGCTACGCCCGTGCGAGGGTCGCGACCCCGAGCTCGACGCCCTCATCGCCCGCGGCACCTCCGTCGGCACGATGCGCCAGTGCCTCGAGCGCGTCTACGCCACGCTAGGACCCGCGGCGCCTCGCTCGCTCAACGCCAGCAGCGGCACCTGGAGCGGGCTCCTGTGATCTGTTCGCTCAGCGCGTGAGCTCCAGCGTCGCGCGCACCATCCGCTCGATCCCCTCGTAGACCTCGGAGAGCCTCCCCGTCGCGGTGAACGCCGCGCAGCACACGAGCCTGTGATCGCGGTCGACGGAGAGCTCCCTCGCGCCGAGCGCGACGACCTTCGCGCCCCAGTGCGCCATGTCGTCGAGCGCGCAGGACCCCGCGCCCGTGCCGAGCGAGACGCCGAGCGCGCCGAAGGCCCTCGCCGCCACGACCGGCGCCATGCACGCGAAGCCCATGGGGCGCCCCGCCCTTCGCGCGCCCTCGAGGAGCCGCGTCACATCGGGCAGCACGCGCGCGCCGCGCCCCGCGCTGGCGTGATCGCAGAGCACCCGCGTCGCGCCGTAGCCGCCGGGCACCACCACCGCGTCGACGTCGGCGTCGAGGTGGCGCGCGAGGTCGGCCACGTCGCCCCTCGCGAGGCGCGCGCTCTCGACCAGCACGTTGCGGCTCTCGCCGATCATCGGGTGCCCCGAGAGGTGGTTGATCACCACGGGCATCGAAACGTTCGGCGCGACGCACAACGCCTCGGCGCCCGCGCGGTCGAGCGCGAGCAGCGTGGCCACGACCTCCTGCGCCTCGCTCCCGTCGTAGACGCCGCAGCCAGAGAGCAGTACGGCGACGCGGGGCGCTCGCTTGGCGCGGGTCTTCATCACGCGCGGAGGAGACCACACGCCCGACATCGTTGACAACGCCCCCGCGACGCGTCGTCAATCCCCCGTATGTGGAAGCGCGTCGCCCCCTTCGTCCTCCTCGCCGCGTGTGACAGCGCTGCCACCACGACGGTCTCCGACAGCGGCGCCGACGCGCCTCCCAGCGACGCGCCGTCGGTCGACGCGCCCGCCGTCGATGCGCGGGTCCCAGGCGACACGACCTCCCCGGACGACCGACAGGGCCCCGACGCGACGACGTCCGACGCGGTCGAGACCGACGGCGCAACGCCCGCGGACGTGACGACGCCCGCGGACGTGACGACGCCCGCGGACGTGACGACGCCCGTCGACACCTCGCCCATCGAGCTGTGCAGCCGACCGCTGCTGCCGCTCTCGACGGCGAGGGTCACGTCGCAGCGGCCGACGCTCCAGTTCGCGCGCGCGCCGGGGCTGCGGAACACGCTCGTCGAGGTGTGCCGCGAGCGAGACTGCCGCGCGCCCGTCGTGTCGGTCGACACCGCGGACGACTACGTGGCCCTCACCGCGAACCTCGCGGCGGGCCTGTATTTCTGGCGCATCACGCCGCGCAACGCGGGGGGCGCGACGTGCCAGGGGCCGACGTGGCAGTTCACCGTCCCCGCGCGCCCGCTCAGCCCTTCGCGCTCGTGGGGCGCGAGCCTCGACCTCAACGGAGACGGCTTCTCGGACCTCGCCGTGGCCTCCCTCGACGCGAGCGGCGCGACGGGCGCCGTGCGCGTGTTCCACGGCTCCGCGACGGGGATCAGCGCGACGCCCGCGGTGGAGCTCACGGGGCTCGCGACGCAGTCGGGGAGCTACACCGCCGCGCCCATCCCCGTCGCCGCGGGAGACCTCAACGCCGACGGCTTCGCAGACCTCGCCATCGGGCTCCCCGCGGCGCTGAACGGCGACGGGCAGGTGCTCGTCTATCTCGGCGCGCCGCGCGGGATCTCGTCGCGCCCCGACGCCGACCTCCGGAGCACCGACGGACACAACGGTCGCTTCGGCGCCTCGCTCGCAGGCGTCGGCGACATCGAGGGCGACGGCTACGGTGACCTCGCGATCGGCGCGCCTCGCGCGATGGCCACGAGCGCCACGGACACCGCCGTCGCGGGGCGCGTGTACACGTTTCACGGGCTCCCCAACGGGATCCACTACACGCCCACCACGACCATCACGGGCCCCGCGGGTCCGCGCGGCGAGTTCGGCGCGTCGGTCGCGGGCGCCGGAGACGTGAACTCCGACCGCTTCCCCGACCTCGTCGTCGGGGCGCCCGGCGCGGCGAGGGCGTACGTGTTTCGCGGCACCGCGCTCGGCGTGATCGCGACCCCCATCGCGACCTTCGACGACGCCGCCACCGCGGGCTTCGGGTCCCTCGTCGGCGCGGCCGGCGACCTCGACGCCGATAACCACGCCGACGTGTTCGTCGCGGGCAACGCCGCCGACGGCCGCGTCGTCGTGCGCCCCGCGGGCTCGAACGGGATGTTCATGGGCCCCGCCGCCGTGCTCCGCGGCGGCGCCGCCGTCGCCGCCGCCGCCGCGGGCGACGTGAACGCAGACGGGTTCAGCGACCTCGCCATCGGCGTGCCCTCGATGGGTGACGCGCTCGTCTTCACGGGCGGCGCCTCGGGCCTCGCCGCGACGCCCGCCTTCACGCTCACCAGCGCGGCGATCGCGGGCTTCGGCGCGTCGATCACCAGCGTCGGCGACGCGAACCGCGACGGCGCGAGCGACCTCGCCATCGGCGGCACGACCGGCGCGGTGGCCGTGCTTCACGGCTCGTCGGCGGGCGCGCCCGCGATGTCGAGGGCGCTCAGCGTCACCGGCCGCGTCGGCAACCTCGCCGGCGCCTGGGGCGGGCTCTGAGGTCATCGCCTCGCCCTCCGCCCCTGGCGACACCGATCCGCCCGCCCCACGGCGACGCCGCTTGACGGGCGCCTCCTCGCGCGTGTTGGACTCCGCGCTGCCATGAAGCCCCGCGCGCTCCCGCTCCTCGCCGCGCTCGTCGCGTGCCGCTCGACGCCGACGCCTGCGCCCACGGTCACGCCACCGCCGACGGTCACGGCCGCGCCCGACGCGGCCGCGCCCGTCGCCGACGGCCCCTCGGCGTGGAACGCACTCGCGCGCTCGGGCGCGGTCACCGAGACCCTCCACGGGACCGCCGTCCCGGACCCGTTCCGAGCGCTCGAAGAGGACTCCCCCGCGACGCGCGGTGGATCGACCACCAGACCGACCGCAGCGAAGGCCTACCTCCGCGCGCGCGAGCGACCGGGCGCGCGCGACGCCCTCTCGCGCCTCGCCGACATCGGCGTGCTCTCCTCCGCCAGCGCGTCGGGCGGCAGGATCTTCTACCGCCGCAGAGACCCCGGTCAGGAGCAGCCCTCGCTCGTCGTCGTCGACCCGCGCGCGCAGGGCTACGACCCCGCGCACCCCTCGGCCTCGGCGCGTGTGCTGCTCGAGCCTTCGCGCTTCGGCGAGCGCGCCGCGATCGACTGGTACGTCCCCTCGCCGCGCGGGCGCTACGTGGCCTTCGGCGTGTCGCAGAACGGCGACGAGCGCACGGTGCTCAAGGTCGTCGAGCTGCGAACGGGCGCCGTGCTCGACGTCGCGATCGCGCACACGAAATGGTGCAGGCTCGCGTGGCTCCCCGACGAGTCGGGCTTCTACTACACGCGCTACCCCCGAGAGGGAGAGGCCGGTTGGGACGCCGAGCGCCCCGACACGTACTGGCGCAGGCTCTACCTCCACCGCCTCGCCGATCCCTCCGACGGCGCGCGCGACGCGCTGATCTTCGAGGGCGCCGACCGCACCGAGTCGCCCGGCCCGTACGTCTCGTCTGACGGCCGCTGGCTCGTGGTCAACCTCTTCAAGGGCTGGTCGCGCTACGACGTGTTCCTCATCGATCGCAGGGCGCCCGTCGCGGCGGGTCAGCGGCCGAGGGCCGTCGCCGTCGCGACGGGCCACGAGAGCCTCAACGAGGCCAGCGTGTACCGCGGGAGGCTCTACCTCACGACGAACCGCGACGCGCCGAAGTACCGTATTCTATGGGCTCCCGTCGATGCGCTCATGCGCGCGGCCGCGCCCGCCGACGGCGTGACGACGCTCACCGCGGCGCCCGCGGGACCGTGGCACACCATGATCGCCGAGGGCGAGCACCCCCTCGAAGAGACGACCTTCGCGGGCGATCGCCTCGTGGCGCGCTACCTCGAGAACATCGTCTCGCGCGTGCGCCTCTTCGACCTCGACGGGCACCCGCAGGGCGAGGTCACGCTCCCCACGGAGGGCGCCGTGGCGTCGATGGGGTCGCAGGATGACGAGACGACCGTCGCGATGATCTTCTCGTCGTTCTTCGTGCCCTCGACGGTGCTCTCGCTCGACACGCGCGCGCGACCGACGGCGGGCGTGATCACACCGACGCGCGTCGACGCGCCCGCGATGGACGTCGACACGTCGGGCTACACGCTCTCGCGCGCGACGGCGACCTCCGCCGACGGCACGCCCATCAACGTGTTCTACATGCACGCGCGCACGATGGAGATGAACGGCCGCAACCCGGCGATCCTCTACGGGTACGGCGGGTTCAACCTCCCGCTCACGCCGCGGTTCACGCGGCAGGCGCTCTACTGGCTCTCGCGCGGCGGCGTGTACGCCGTGGCGAACCTCCGCGGCGGGAGCGAGTTCGGCGAGGCCTGGCACCGCGCGGGCGCGCTGGAGCAGAAGCACCACGTCTTCGAAGACTTCGAAGCGGCGATCCGGTGGCTCTCGACGAGCCGCGTGAGCGCGCCCGAGCGCATCGCCATCAACGGCGGTTCGAACGGCGGCCTGCTCATGGGCGCGATGATCACCCGCTGCCCCGACACCTTTCGCGCGGCGGTGGCCGACGTGGGGCTCTACGACATGGTGCGCTTTCACCGCTTTCCCCCGGCGGAGATCTGGACCACGGAGTACGGCACGCCCGAGCGCGCGGAGGACTTTCGCTACCTCTTCGAGTACTCGCCGTATCACCGCGTCGTCGACGGCACGCGCTACCCCGCCGTGTGGGTCAGCACCGCGGACCACGACACGCGCGTGTTCTGGGGCCACTCGACGAAGTTCGCCGCGCGGCTTCAAGAGGCGCAGTCGGGCGATCGACCGATCTACTTCTACATGGAGCGCAACGTCGGCCACGGTGCTGGCATGCAGCGCTCCGATCAGGTGAGCGCGTGGTCGCGCATGTTCACCTTCATCGAAGATCAGCTCGGGATGTGAGCTACGGGAGCGTCTGCAAGCCCCACGACGGCGCCGCGTTGGTGAGCACGCCCGCGCGACAGATCACGCGCACGTCGCGGATCGTCGCGCCCGCCTTGTGCGCCGAGAGCACGTACTCGCCCGGCGGCACGTTGAGGTAGAGCACGCCCCCGTCGCGCGTGGTCTCGGTGAGCTCGCGCACCGGCAGGATCGACCCGCGGCCGTAGTACTGGAAGTACACGGGGCCCGACTCCGGCGGGAGCGGCGGCGAGATGGACACCGTCGCGCCCGCCTCGCCGTGTGACTTGCGGTTGCCGTCGTAGATCGAGAAGCCCACCTCGGTCACCGTGCTCGCGATCTGACAGCGCGCCGGGTCGGGCGTGAGCTGGAGCGAGCGCGCCAGGATGTCGAAGAGGAACGTCGTCGGAGCCTGGAAGGACAGGCGCTCGATCCCTCCCTCGGGGACGACGTGCGTCCCGGTCTGGATGGGCCAGTAGTCGGGGTGATCGAAGACGGGCGTCACGCGCTCGCCCGGCGTGAGCCCCTGAAAGCTGTACGAGCTGTCGGCCGCGATGCGCGCGCACCACCCCGGGTGTTCGAGCAGCGTCACCACCCCTCCGCGCGTGCTGCTCGTCGAGGGTCCGAAATCGAACGCGTGCCCCCGCACCGTCACGCCTCCGTCGCCGCTGACGGGCGTCGGACACGGCGGGATCACGCGCCCCGCGTCGGGCGACTTCGGGCTCGCGTCGAGCGCGGCATCGGCGGGCGCGGCGAGCGCGTCGAAGGGCGGAGCGACGGACGTCTCGCAGCCCGCGAGCGCGACGAGGAGGGAGATCGTGGCGAGGCGCATCGCGAGCGCGCGCCGACTACTTCGAAGCGCGGCGACGGCGACGCGAGAGTAGCGCGATGGCGAGCGGGAGCGCGGCGAGCGCCCAGGGGCCCACGGCGCGTCCCACGTCGGCGACGCTGCAACCGCCGCTCGAGGCCGGCGTCGAGGGCGTCGTCGCGGCGTCGTTGCCTGCGTCGGTGGCGGCGCCCGTCTGACAGAGCGTGCACGCGTACATGACCGTCGGCGGCGTGGCGCTCGCGTCGCGGTTCCACCCCGCGTAGTCGATGCGTGAGCAGGTCGTCGCGCGGCACGTGCCCGCGACGCCGCCGAGCGTGCACGAGGCGCCTGCGTCTTGATTGCGGCACTCCTCGAAGCCCGGCGGGGGCACGTCGGCCGAAGCCGTTCCGACGAGGAGCAGGAGCGCGGCGATGAGTGTGGGCTTGATCGTTCGCATCACGTCATCGACGGAAACACGTCTCCGCGACGCGCGTCAACGCCGTGCGCCCTCGCCACGCTCGCCTTCGCGACGCAGCGATCGCTCGCACGCGAGGAGCGTCAGCGCACCAAGTTCGAGCCCCCCGTGCCCCGCGGCCACGCGCAGGTACGCACCGCGCGCGGCAGACACATCGCGCAGCGCCCACACGATCAACGCCAGCGTCGCGAGCGCGGTGACCAGCGTCACGAGTCCCCCGAGGTCGCGCGAGAACGCGAGCGCGGTGCCGACAAAGGTGCGCGGCGCGGGGCGAGCCCGATCCTCCTCGGGGATCAGCCGCAGCCACAGCGCGTAGTGAACCGACTGCCCGAACGCGAAGGCGAGCACCCAGCGCATCGCCATCACGGGATCACGCGACGGATCGACGGGAGAGAGCGTGGCCGCGAGCGTCCCCATGTCGAGGCCGTCGCCCGGCGGACGCAGCGCCCAGGGTCGCAGCACCGTCGCGTCGAGCGCGCCCGAGAAGATCGCGACGAAGCCCGCCGCGACCGCCGCGAGCACCACCGCGCGCGCGCCTCTCGGTCGACGACACCACCACCACCACGCGAGGAGCGCGACGACGTGGTGCGCGTGCGCGATCACCACCCACGACATGCGCGCGTGGCTCCTCGCGAACACATAGAGCGCGACCGCGGAGAGCGCGGCGAGCGCGCGCGGTGACCACGGCGCGCGCGCGCAGATCGCGGCGCCGAGCATCGGCGCGAGCACCCACGCGAGGTCGGCCGCCACGACGCGACGAGCGCGGGCGCGAGCACCAGCGCGATCACGAGCGCGCGACGGTGGAGCCCCTGACGCACGACGAGGTAGCGCGCGTCGGCCGCGAGGTGCGTGACGCCCATCACCACGGGGCCGAGCGCCATGAGCCACAGCGGCGCCGCGGCGGTGAGCGAGAGCGAGACCGAGACCGAGAGCGCGCCCGCGAGCGACACGCGAAACGCGCGGTCGCGGAACCATCGACCGAGCCACGGCGCGAAGGGCCGCAGCACCGCGCGTCGAACCGCGTCGAGCGGAGACAGCAGCGAGGCGACGTCGGCGAGCGAGCTCACGGCGCGAGGTTACCTCTTCTGCGTACGGTGATCGCCGTCGCGCGCGAGGGCCTCGAGGTCGTCGGGCGTGTCGAGGTCACCGGGCACCGCGGCGACGTCGACGGGCACGCTCACGAGGCCCGCGCCGAGCGCGCGCAGCACGTCGCGCAGGGGCCGCGCCTCTCGTCGGAGGTAGGGCGCGAGGACCCCGGCGCGAACGAGCACGGGGTGACCGCTGCGCCCCTCGTAGCGCGGCTTCGCGGCCATCACCCGCGCGTCTTCGAAGGCCGCGGAGAGCGCGCCCAGACAGCGCCACGCGTCGGGGTCGAGGTCGACGGGAGAGACCGCGATCAGCGAGGCGCCGCCGAGGCCCTCACAGAGCGCGGCGACGATCGATCCCGCGGGGCCGAGCGCCTCGTCTTCGCGCGAGAACACCCAGCGCGCCCCCGCTGGGAGCGCAGGGAACGAAGCCACCACGGGCGCCCGCACCACCACGCGGACCTCGGCGCACCCCGCGTCGAGCGCGGCCACCGCGTGGGCGATCGCGAGGGGCCGATGCCCCCACGTCAGCGCCGCCTTGGGCGCGCCCATGCGACGCCCCTCACCCGCCGCGAGCACCAGCGCGAGGTCGACCTTCACCCCCGTGAACGTACGCGAATCGTGGGCAAAGGGCGCCACCCGACGGCGCGCATCGGTGGCGCGCACGCACGCGCGCACCGCGCACATTGGAGGCTCCCCGGTGCATCTCATTCGCGCTCTCGCCCGCCACGCACGACGGAACGTGTCGGCAGGGTTCATGCGTAGCGGCGTCGGGTCTATGTCGACGCTCCGACCGCTCTCCTTCGCGGCGCTCGCGGGCCGTGCTTTTCGTGAGCTCGACGCGCGGGGGTCGATCTTCGACCTCCCTGCGCGAAAGTTCGTGCACGGCAGCGCCTCTCACGACCTCACCGTGACGCTCGGCGATCGGGTGGCGGCGTCGCCCGTCGGCCCCGCGGCGGGCCCCCACACGCAGCTCGCGCAGAACCTCCTGCTCTCGTGGCTCGCGGGCGGGCGCGTGATGGAGCTCAAGACCGTCCAGACCCTCGATCGGCTGACCATTCCGCGGCCCTGCATCGACGCGCGAGAGGGCGCGCTCAACTGCGAGTGGTCGCAGGAGCTCACCCTCGAAGAGTCCTACGACGAGTACGTGAAGGCCGCGCTGCTCATCGCGATGGTGTCCGCGAAGGGCGCCGCGCAGGTCGTCGAGGGCTTCACCGACACGGTCTTCGACGCGAGCGTGGGCTACGACCTCGCGGGCGTTCGGGGTGCGCGCGTGGGGGGCTTTCTCCGCAAGCTCGCCGACGTGCGCCCGACGCTCGCGACGCTGCGCGCGGAGCTTCCCCCGGCGCTGAGACCGTACGCCGACGTCGAGGTGCCGGGCGCGCTCGTGGGTGGCGTGACGGTGAGCACCTTTCACGGGTGTCCGCCGCACGAGGTCGAGGCCATCGCGGTGCACCTCATGGAGGCCCACGGTCTCGACTGCGTGGTGAAGCTCAACCCCACGCTCCTCGGCCCCGAGACCCTGCGAGGGATCCTCTACGACACGCTCGGGTACACGCGCCTGCGCGTGCCCGACGCGGCCTTCGCGCGCGACCTCTCGTTCGCCGACGCCGTCGCCATGCTCACGCGGCTCTCGGAGCGCGCCGCGGTTCTCGGTCGACGCTTCGGCGCGAAGCTCACCAACACCCTCGTCGTCGAGAACGCGTCGGGCTTTCTGCCCCCCGAGGCGAGCGAGGTGTACCTCTCGGGTGCGCCCCTCCATGTGCTCGCGGTGAGGCTCGCGCGAGACCTGCGTCGCGCGCTCCCAGCGCTGCCGCTGTCGTTCTCGGGCGGCGTCGACGCGCAGAACGTCGCCGACGTGGTGGCCCTCGGAATGTCTCCCACGACCGTGTGCACCGACTGGCTCAAGACCGGCGGCTACGGGCGCGGCGCGCGGATGTTCGAATCGCTCATCGCCCGCATGGACGCCGTCTCCGCGCGCTCGCGCGACGCGCTCATCGTGAGGGCCTACGGAGAGGCCGAGGCCTCCCTCGCCGACGCGGGCGTCACGGGCGAAGACGCAGCGCGCGCCCTCGCCGCGCTCGATGCGAAGAGCCCCCGCAGCGTGCTCGGCGACGCCCTCTGGTCGCGGTGGGTCCACCACGCGACGCTTCGAAACACGGAGCGCTACGCCGCGAAGGCCGAGGCCGATCCGCGCTATCGCAGAGACCACCGCGAGGCCCCGCCCAAGAAGGTCGGAACGAAGCTCTCGCTCTTCGACTGCCTCACCTGTGACAAGTGCGTGGGCGTGTGCCCCAACGACGCGAACTTCGCGTTCGTCGTGCCCCACCTCGAGATCCCCGTGGTGAAGGCGTCGCGCGTCGACGGTCGCTGGGTGACCCGACGCGAGGGCACCGTGCACGTCGGAGAGCGGCACCAGATCGGCAACTTCGCCGACGCCTGCAACGACTGCGGCAACTGCGACGTCGCGTGCCCCGAAGACGGCGGGCCGTACCTCGCCAAGCCGCGCTTTCACGGCTCCGTCGAGGCGCTGCGAGAGGATCCCCACGGCGTCGGCTTCGTGATCCGACGCGTCGAGGGGGGCTACGTCGCGCACGCGCGCTTCGAACGCGACCGCGAGCTCACCCTCACCGTCAACGGAACCGTCGCGCGCTACGAGTCGCAGGGCTTCTCGGTGCGCTTCGACCTCGGCTCCATCGAAGAGACCCTCGAAGGCGACGCGGACGGAGAGGTCGACCTCACGCACGCGCGCATCGTCCACACCCTCGCCGCGGCGGTGCTTTCGCCGCGAGAGGTCAACCCCGTGAGCACCAACGCATGAACACCGACGACGTACGCAACCGAATCCAGGCCGCGGCCGAGCGCTACACGCCCGACGTCACGGCCTTTCTCCGCGCCATGATCGCCATCCCCTCGGAGAGCGCGGGCGAGCGCGCCGTGGTCGAGCGCGCCGCCGCCGAGATGCGCGCGCTCGGCTTCGAAGAGGTGAAGATCGACGGCTTCGGCAACCTCCTCGGGCGCATGGGCAACGGCCCCAAGGTCGTCGCGCTCGACGGGCACATCGACACCGTCGGCGTCGGCGACCGCTCGACGTGGACGCGCGACCCCTACGCGGGCGCCATCGAGAACGGCGTGCTCTACGGCCGCGGCGCGAGCGATCAGGAGGCCGGCGTCGCCACGGCGATCTACGGCGCGCGCATCGCGAAGGACCTCGGGCTCCTCGACGGCGTGTCGCTCTGGGTCACCGCCACCGTGATGGAGGAGGACTGCGACGGCCTCTGCTGGCAGTACATCTTGAAGGAGGGCGTGCTCAAGCCCGACGTGGTGGTGATCACCGAGCCGACGAACCTCCAGGTGTACCGCGGACACCGCGGTCGCATGGAGATGGAGGTGCGCACGCAGGGCCGCTCGGCCCACGGCTCGGCGCCCGAGCGCGGCGTGAACGCGGTCTACAAGATGGCGCCGATCATCCGCGAGATCGAGGCGCTCAACGAGGCGCTCGCCGCGGGTGCCGATCCGTTTCTCGGCAAGGGGTCGGTGACGATCGCCGAGGTGCGCTCGACGTCGCCGTCGCTCTGCGCCGTCGCCGACAGCTGCACGATCCACCTCGACAGGAGGCTCACGCGCGGAGAGACGCTCGCGAGCGCCGTCTCCGAGGTCGAGGCGCTCCCGGCGGTGAAGGCCGCGGGCGCGAAGGTCACCGTGCTCGACTACGCGCGCGAGGGCTACACGGGCCTCGTGTACCCGACGCAGAAGTACTACCCGACGTGGCTCACCGCGGAGGACGACCCCGCCGTGCGCGCCGCCGTGACCGCGGGGACGATCGCGCTCGGCCGCTCGCCCGTCGTGGGCAAGTGGGTGTTCTCGACCAACGGCGTCGCGACCGCGGGGATGTTCGGCGTCCCGACGGTGGGCTTCGGACCGGCCAACGAGATCTACGCGCACACGCCCGATGACCAGTGCCCCGTCGCCGACCTCACCCGCGCGATGGCCTTCTACGCAGCGTTTTCGAGCGCGTGGATCGACGCGCAGAAAGACAAGCAATGACCACGACCGACAACCACGGCGCGCTCCTCGCGCGCGTCGAGCGCCTCTCGCGACTGCGCCCGAACCTCTACAACAAGGACTTCCTCCTCACGTGGGAGCAGCCCGACGAGGCCATCTCGTTCGTACACGAGGCCGCGGCGCTGCTGCGCGACATCGCGCGCGCGGGTCACTCGCTCAAGCTCTTCGACTCGGGCCTCGCGGTGAGCCTCTTCCGCGACCACTCGACGCGCACGCGCTACGCGTTCCGCTCGGCGTGCAACCTCCTCGGGCTCGCGACCGAGGAGCTCGACGAGACCACGTCGCAGGTCTCTCACGGCGAGACCGCGCGCGAGACCGCGGCGATGATCTCGTTCCTCACGGAGGTGGTCGGCGTCCGCGACGACATGTACCTCGGCGAGGGTCACACGGGCATGGTCGAGATGTCGTCGGCCCTCGACGAGAGCCACCGCGAAGGCGTCGCGCTCGGGCGTCCCGCGGTGATCAATCTCCAGTGCGACCTCGATCACCCCACGCAGTCGCTCGCCGACCTCTCGCACCTCTCGACGGTCTTCGGCTCGCTCGAAGCCCTTCGCGGCAAGCGCCTCGTGATGAGCTGGGCGCACTCGCCGAGCTACGGCAAGCCCCTCAGCGTTCCCCAAGGCATCATCGGTCTGCTCCCGCGCTTCGGCGTCGACGTGGTGCTCGCGCACCCCGAGGGCTACGAGCTCGAGAACGAGGCCCTCGACGCCGCACGGCGCTTCGCGACGCAGAGCGGCGGCGCCTTCTCGACCACCAACGACATGCGCGCGGCCTTCCGCGACGCCGACGTGGTGTACCCCAAGAGCTGGGCGCCCGCGTGGGTGATGCGCGAGCGCACGAAGCTCTTGAGAGCGCGCGACACGGCGGGCCTCAAGTCGCTCGAAGCGAAGTGCCTGGAGCACAACGCGACGCACAAGGACTGGGAGTGCGACGCCTCGAAGATGGCCCTCACGCGCGACGGAAAGGCCGTGTACATGCACTGCCTCCCCGCCGACGTGACGGGCGTGAGCTGCAAGGCCGGCGAGGTGAGCCGCGACGTGTTCGAAGCGGCGCGCCTGGGCACCTACCGCGAGGCCAGCCACAAGCCGTGGGTGATCGCCGCGATGATCCTCGCGACGCGCATCGCCAACCCCTCGGCCGCGCTCCGTGACGTGGTCACGCGCGCCAAGCCCCGCCGTCCCTGAGCCGAACGCGGCGCCCCTCACGCGCCGTCGTGTGAGGGGCTCGATCGCTACCGCTTCGCACCCGTGAACAGCACCGCGCGCGACTCGGCGCGCTTGGGGCTCTCGCGTGACCAGGTGAGCAGGCCCGCGAGGCCCGCGGTGCCCGTGGCATCCACCGATCCGCCGCCGAGCGACTCGGCTTCGCGGAGCGCGTCTTCGGTCACCATGAGCACGCGCCCGCCGCTTCGAAGCACCGCGCGGAGCACCGCGGCGCCGTCGTAGGTCTCGTCGTCGAGGATGCCGTGCGCGACGCTCGGCGCGGGCGTCGGCCACACGCGGAGGTAGCGACCGCGATGGGCCGCGATGTCTGCGATCACCGACTCGCACGCGGGGAGTTCCGCGATCTTCGCGGCCGACGCGTCGGGGTCTTCGGGGAGGTCTTCGCCCGAGCGCACGGCGATCTCTGCCACCGCGGCTTCGTACGCGTCGACGAGGGGCGCGACGGCCTCGCCCTGCACGGCCATCAGCCGCGGGACGCGCGGGATCACACCCAACGCCGCGGCCTCTTCGAAGGCGCGCGCGACCGACGACGCGAGCGCGCCTCCGCCCACCTGCACGAAGACGCGATCGAGCGTGACGCCCGCGTCGATGAGCTCGTAGCCGAGCGTGCGACCGCCGTCGAGGTTGAGCCCGTTGTCGGTTCCCTGGCACGCGAAGGGGATCGCGCCGTTCGCGACGGCCTTTCGAAACGCGACCACGCAGGGATCGCCGGTCTCGCCCTGCGCGCGCTCGCAGACGTGAACGGTCGCGCGGAGATCGCGCAATCTCGCCACGACCCGCGGGTGCGCGTCGGGGGGAACGTACACGTCGAGGGGACGCTCCGCGGCGCGCGCGAGCACGGCGGCGGCGAGGGCGGCGTTGCCACAGCTCGCGATGGCGAGCGGCGCGGGCGAAGGGTCGAGGCCCGCCGCGCGAAGCACCGCGAGGTGAAGGAGAATCCCGAAGAGGTGGCGGCCCTTGTGAGAGCCCGACACGTTGACGCTGTCGTCTTTCACCCACGGGGCGCCGAGGTCGGGCAGCGCGAGCTGACCGAAGGGCGTGACGCGAAAGCCCCGGCCATCCACGGAGGCGACGCGCGCGTCGAGCTCCTTCACGATGGAGACGTAGGCGTCGTCGGAGAGTCCGAGCGCGCGCGCGGCGCTGTATCCGTGGAGGAGGTCGCGGTAGCGGACGAAGGGGTTGTCGTCTCCGCCCTCGGGCCAGAGCGCGCTCCGCGTGTCGAGCGAGGGCGCGAGGAGGTGGTCGACCTCACCCTCCCCGTGGTGCGCGCACCGGAACGGAAAGGGCATCGCGCGCAGCGGAGGGGGCCTCCACCCGCAGCCCTCGCAGCGGAGCTCGACGCTCATGCGGAGCGCTCCGCGACGGCGTGATTGAACGCTCGGATGGCCTCGTCGAGCGCGGGCGTCGTGGCGTGGAGTCGGTGCCACCACGCGAGGTCGCGGCGCGCTTCGAAGTCCGCGAGCGAGACGCCCTGCTGCTCGACCCAGGTGAAGTAGCCGAGGTTGAAGATGCGGTCGCGGTCCTCGTGGCGAAGCTCCAGGGTGTTCTCCGTCGAGGCGCCGTCGAGGTGGCGCGCGAGGGCGGCGTGCGCGGCGGCGCGGTCGAAGGTTCCGCCGAAGCGCTGCGCGAGGATGCGCGGGAGCTCGCTCGCGTACATGGCCGCGCCGTCGGTGGCGACGGTGAGCACCGCGTCGTTGGCGCCGAGGCCGAGGGTCTTCGCGGTCTTCACGGCCGCGAGCACGTTGCAGATCGACGAGAGGCCGAAGTGCGGGAGCGCGGCCATCACCTCGGGCGAGATCCCGCGCTCGTCGATGAGGGCGCGGCGACCCACGTCGTCGTTGAAGAGCATGAAAAGCGAGTCGGTCGAGGCGTCCGAGACCGCGGCCACGACGTCGGTGTTCATCACGTTGTGAATGTAGGGGACGTGCTTGTCGCCGATGCCCTGGATGTGGTGCGCGCCGAAGCCGTTGCGCAGGAGCGTCGGGCACTCGAGGGCTTCGACCGCCGTGATCTTCGTGCCGTAGAGGTCCTTGAGCTTGTCGCCCGCGGCGAGCGTGCCCGCGGAGCCCGAGGCCGACACGAAGGCCGACGCGCGCAGGGCGGGGTTCGACGCCTTGAGGTGCTCGTACACCGCCGCGAGCGCGCTGCCCGTGACGGCGTAGTGCGCCATGTGGTTGTCCATCTCGGCGAACTGGTTGAGCACCACGTTGCCCGGCTCGCGCGAGAGGCGCGCGCAGGCGTCGTAGATCTCCTTGACGTTGCTCTCGGAGCCCGGCGTGCGGACGACGTCGTCGGGGTGAGAGACCCAGCGGTCGAGCCACTCGAAGCGCTCGGCGCTCATCTCCGCGGGGAGGATCGCCACGCCGCGACACCCGAGGATGCGCGAGATGGCCACGCCGCCGCGGCAGTAGTTGCCCGTCGAGGGCCAGAGCGCGCGGTCGCGCGCGGGGTCGAAGCGCCCCGAGACGATGCGCGGCGCGAGCACGCCGTAGGCGGCCAGCACCTTGTGGGCGCCGATCATCGGAAAGCGGTCGCCGAAGGCCACGACGATCTTCGCGTCGACGCCCGTGAGCGCGCGCGGGAGCACCACGTGACCGGGCACATCGACCACGCCCGTGCGCGCGGCGTCGTTGTACCAGTGGACCCTGAAGAGGTTCGCGGCGTGCGGCGCGTCGGGCGCGACGCCCTTGAGCGTGTCGCGGACGGACTTCGCGATGCGCGAGGGCGCGGCGAGCTCGGCGAAGGTCGGGAGGGTGATCCCGCGCGCCGCGAAGCCGGCGACGGCGCGGTCGTAGGTGGAGCGGTCGGCGATCGCCGTGACGGAGTCGATCATGGTGCGTTCCTCATCGCGCGCCAGAGCGCGTCTGCTGCGACGCGAGCGTGCGCGTCGATCTCGTGGATGTCTGCGTTCACCAGGGCGCCGTCTCGCACGACGGCTCTGCCCGCGACGGTGACGTCGAGCACGCGCCGCCCTTCGACGCGCACGGTGTCATGGGTCTCTCCGAAGAACCTCGCGGCCAACGCGGATCCTCCCGCGATGCGACGGGGAATGTCCGTGAGGTCATCGCCCGAGGCCGCTGCGATGCGCGCGAGCTCGCTCGCCTCGACGGCCATCTCCGACGCGAACCCGTCGGTGCCGATCGCGACCTTCGAAGCGCGCTTCATCGCGCGGGGATAGCCCACGCGGTTGTTCTCGTTCGAGCGCGCGCACTGCACGACCCAGGCGCCTCGCGCGTTGACGCGGTCGACCTCGGCGTCGGTGAGCCACACGCCGTGGGCGAGCACGTCTCCCTCGCGGAGCGCGTCGAGCGAATCGAGCCGCGCGATGACGCCGTCGTAGCCTCGCGCCTTCGCGTCGTCGACGTCGCAACCGTCCTCCGCGACGTGAACGTGAAGCGCCGCGCCGAGACGCTCCGCGAGCGATCCCGCGTCGCGCACGGTGGCGTCAGACACGGTGAAGCTCGCGTGGAGGCCCACGGCGCCGCGCACGAGCTCTCTGCGGTTCGCGGTGATGAAGCGCTCGCACTCGGCGAGGCCTCGCTGCGCTTCCGTGCGTCCTCCGTTGCGCTCCGTGGCGCCGTAGCAGAGCACGGCGCGGCACCCGAGCGACTCGCACGCGTCGGCGAGCACGTCGAGGCTGCCTTCGAGGAAGCGCGGAGACTCGTGGTGATCGATGAGGGTCGTGGTGCCCGCGAGGAGCGAGTGGGCGACGTAGTAGCGCGCGGCGGCGCGGAGGGTCTCGCGGTCGAGGGCCACGTCGAGGCGCCACCACACGCGCTCGAGGATCTCGACGAAGCGCGCGGGCGCCTTCTCGGGAGCCGGCATCCCGAGCGGGGCGAGACCGCTATAGAGGTGCGTGTGCGCGTTGACCGCGCCGGTCGAGATCACGGCGCGTCACCCGTGGCTGTGAGGGTGATCGTGGTCGTGGTCGTGGCCGGGGACGCGGTGATGGAGGTGATGCCCCACGCCCATCGCGAGCGACGCGGGGGAGTCCTTCATCGGGAGCTTGTAACGTCGACGCCCTTCGAAGACGGCGAGCGCGTTGGCGACGGCCGCGGCCGTGGGGACGAGCCCGATCTCGCCGACGCCCTTCGCCCCGTAGGGCCCCTCGGGCTCCATCGACTCGACGAGCACCACGTCGATGGGGGGAATGTCCTTCGCCCGCAGCGCGCCGATGTCACGGAGCCAGAACGTGACGGGCATTCCGTCTTCGCAGGCGAGCTCCTCGGTGAGCGCGTAGCCGAGGCCCATCGCGATGGAGCCCTCGACCTGCGCGACGCAGAGCGAGGGGTTGATCGCGCGTCCGACGTCGTGGGCGGCCACCACGCGGGCGACGCGTCCGCGCGCGTCGAGCACGCAGAGCTGCGTGGCGTAGCCGTAGGCCGTGTGGGTCTTGGGGTTGGGCCGCGGGTCTTCGAGCGCGGTCGTGTCTCGCACGGCGAGGTCTGCCGCGTACGCGCGTCCCTTGAGCGTCGCGAGGGTCCCTCCGCGGTCGAGGTCTTCGCGGAGCTTCTGCGCGGCGGAGAGCACGGCGCGTCCACCGTGGAGCGTCGCGCGCGAGCCCGTGGTCTGTCCGCACGCGAGGGCGTAGCGCGTGTCGGTGCGCGCGACGAAGCGCTCCGCAGGAAGTCCCGTGGCCTCTCGCGCGATCTGCACGAGCACCGTCGAGAGCCCCTGACCCATCTCGGTGTAGCCGTTGTAGACCGACACGGTCTCGTCGGGCTCGACCACGAGGCGCGCGCGTCCCCACTCCTCGACGCCGTTGCCGATGCCGCTGTTCTTGATGCCGCAGGCGAGGCCCACGGCGAGCCCTTCGGCGCGGGCCTTGTCGTACGCGGGCTTCACGGCCTGGAGCGTCGCTTTGATACCCACCGATTTCTCGAGGAGCTGCCCCGTCGTGAGCCTGTCACCCAGGTCGACGGCGTTGCGCCAGCGCAGCTCCCACGGGTCGACGCCCGTCGCCGCGGCGAGCATGTCGAGGCAGCCTTCGAGCGCGAAGGCGACCTGACACACGCCGAAGCCGCGCATCGCGCCGCACGGGGGATTGTTCGTGTACGCGGCCACGGCCTCGACGTCGACGACGGGGACCTTGTAGGGCCCGCAGGCGTGTCCCGCAGCGCGTTCGAGCACCTTGGCGCCCACGGAGGCGTACGCGCCGCTGTCTCCGACGAGCCTCGCGCGCACGGCCGTGAGGCGCCCCTCGGCGTCGCATCCGACGGCGTAGTCGAGGGTGATCGGGTGCCGCTTGGGGTGCATCCTGATCGACTGCTCGCGGTCGAGCGTGAGCCGCACGGGGCGGCCCGTGACCCTCGCGAGAAGGGCGGCGTGAGGTTGAACGGTGACGTCTTCCTTGCCGCCGAAGGCGCCGCCCGGGGGCACGAGCGTGACCTTCACCGACGCCTCGGGCATCGCGAGAAAGCGCGCGACGGTCTTGCGGTCGTCGAAGATCCCCTGCCCCTGCGTCCACATCGAGAGGGTGTCGCCCTCGGGCACGGCGAGGGCGCTCTCGGGCTCGATGAAGAGGTGCTCGATGCGCTGGGTCTGCCACGTTCCCCGCGCGACGTGGGCGCTCGCGGCGAGCGCGGCGTCGACGTCGCCGCGACGGATGACCGAGTGCGAGAGGACGTTCGCGTGCTTCGGGTTCACCTGCGGCGCGTCGGGCGCGAGGGAGGCCGCCGGGTCGAGCACGGCCGTGAGGGGCTCGTAGGTGACCTCGACGAGGTTGGCCGCGAAGCGCGCGGTGAGCTCATCGACGGCGGCCACGGCGGCGAGCACGTCGCCCACGCAGCGCACCTCTTCACCCTCGGCCACGAAGCCCGGCGTGTCTGCGACGAGGAGCCCGTACCAGCGCTCGCCGGGGACGTCCTTCGCGGTCACCACGGCCACGACGCCGGGGTGCGCGAGGGCCTTCGAAGCGTCGATCGAGACGACCTTCGCGCGCGCGTGGGGGCTCATCACGACGGCGCCGTGGAGCATCCCCGGTCGCGCGAGGTCGCCCGAGTAGGGGCGCGTGCCGAGCACCATCTCGCCGAGCTCGCGTCGCACGAGCGAGCGCCCGACGCCGCCGTCGATGGGCGCATCGGGGAGCTTCTCGCCCTTGCGGGCCTTGGAGAGAAGCTCCACGGCGTCGACGAGGCGCGCGTACCCGCCGCAGCGGCAGAGGTGGATGTCGAGGGCCTTGGTGATCTCGTCGCGCGTGGCCTTCGGGTGCTGGTCGACGTAGGCGTGGGCGTGCAGGGCGATGCCCGGGAGGCAGTAGCCGCACTGGCCCGCGGCGGCGCCCTCGAAGGCCCGCACGAGCATCGCGCGCGACTCGTCAGAGAGCCCTTCGAGCGTGACGATCTGCGCGTTGTCGACGTGGTCGGTGGTGAGCGTGCAGGTCATGCGGGGGTGGCCGTTGACCACGGCGAGGCACGCGCCGCACTGGCCCTGCGGGTGGCAGCCGTCTTTGATCGACGTGACGCCGCAGCGCGACCGCAGCGTGTGGAGCAGCGATTCGCCCTCGGCCGGCGTGACGCGCATCTGCGCGCCGTTCAGCGTGAACGTGATCTCTCGTGTCATCGGATGGTCCCGCGCGCATCGAGCAAGGGGTACGCCGCGCGCGCAGCGCTCTCTTCGTGCGTGAACGGTGACCGGGTGGCCGCGCACGAAGGCGCCTCGCGCGCGCACCGCGCGCTTCAAGCGCTCACGACGGGACGAAGACGGGGATCAGGCGCAGCGGCCCGAGGCGTTGCAGACGAGGGGGAGGCAGCACTCGGCGCTCGTGCAGGCGCCGCCCGCGCCGACGCAGGAGCACGTTCCGCCGACGCAGCGGGAGTTGCCGCAGCAGTCGCCGTTGCCGGTGCAGGGGAAGAGCGGCGGCTTGCAGCACACGGGCTGCGTCGTCGAGGCCGTGTTCGTGTCGCAGAAGTAGGGGTCGGAGCCGACGCCGCAGCAGTCGAGGAGCGTCGTGCAGGGGGCGCCGTACGGGCGACACGCGCAGGTCGACGTCGACGGGTTGCAGAGCATCTGCCCGCAGCACTGGTTGTCGTTGGCGCAGGGGCGGTTGCGGTTGTTGCAGCACAGGGCGGGGCTGCCCGGCACGGGCGACGAGCACCGATCGCCCACGGAGCACACGGGCGTGGTCGAGCAGCACACCTGACCGAGCGCGCCGCAGGCCGAGACGCAGGTCCCGCTCGCGCAGGTCTGACCCGCGGCGCAGGCGCGGCCGCACGCGCCGCAGTGCGTGGTGCTGGTGGTGATGTTGGTCTCGCAGCCGTTGGCGGCGTTGCCGTCGCAGTTGCCGAAGCCCGCGAGGCAGCTCGCGATGCCGCACACGCCCGCGGCGCAGCTCTCGTTCGCGTTGGCGAGGTTGCACACGCGACCGCACGCGCCGCAGTGGTTCACGTTGTTGGTCGTGTTGACCTCGCAGCCGTTGGAGGCCACCGCGTCGCAGTTGCCGAAGCCCGTGTTGCACGAGGCCACGGTGCACGCGCTGGCGGCGCATCCGGCGGTCGCGTTGGCGAGGCGACAGACGGTGCCGCAGGCGCCGCAGTTCGCGGGCGACGTGGTGAGGTTGGTCTCGCAGCCGTTGGTCGCGTTCGCGTCGCAGTTGCCGAAGCCCGTGTTGCAGCGGGAGATGGTGCACGCCCCGGCGGCGCATCCCGACGTCGCGTTGGCGAGGGTGCAGGCGCGCGCGCAGGTGCCGCAGTTGGCCGGGTCGGTCTGGAGGTTCACGCAGCGCCCCGCGCACAGCGTGAGGGGGGCCGCGCACGACACGGTGCACACGCCCGAGGAGCACACCTGCCCCGCGGCGCAGGCGCGCCCGCAGGCGCCGCAGCTCGTGGTGCTGGTGTTGAGGTTGGTCTCGCATCCGTTGGCGGCGTTCGCGTCGCAGTTGCCGAAGCCCGCGAGGCAGCTCGCGATGCCGCACACGCCCGCCGCGCAGCTCTCGTTCGCGTTGGCGAGGTTGCACGCGCGGCCGCACGCGCCGCAGTTCGCGGGGCTGGTGTTGAGTTCACCTCGCAGCCGTTGGAGGCCACGGCGTCACAGTTGCCGAAGCCCGCGAGGCAGCTCGCGACGCCGCACACGCCCGCCGCGCAGCTCTCGTTCGCGTTGGCGAGGTTGCACGCGCGGCCGCAGGCGCCGCAGTTCGCGGGCGTGCTGTTGAGGTTGGTCTCGCATCCGTTGGCGGCCATCGCGTCGCAGTTGCCGAAGCCCGCGGTGCAGCTCGCGATGCCGCAGACGCCCGCGGCGCAGCTCTCGTTCGCGTTGGCGAGGTTGCACGCGCGCCCGCAGCGCGCCACGGCTCGCGGGCGTGGTGTTGAGGTTGGTCTCGCAGCCGTTGGCGACCATCGCGTCGCAGTTGCCGAAGCCCGCGAGGCAGCTCGCGATGCCGCACGCGCCCGCGGCGCAGCTCTCGTTGGCGTTGGCGAGGTTGCACACGCGCGCGCAGGCCCCGCAGTTGTTCACGTCGGTCTGGAGGTTCACGCAGCGGCCCGCGCACGCGGTCTGTCCTGTCGGGCACGCGGTGACGCGTCGCCAGCGGAGCAGAGCTGTCCCGTCGCGCAGGCGCGGCCGCACATGCCGCAGTGGATCGCGGTGCTGTTGAGGTTCACCTCGCATCCGTTGGCGGCGTTGCCGTCGCAGTTGCCGAAGCCCGCGGCGCACGCCGTGAGGTTGCACGCGCCGGCCGCGCAGGCGACGGTCGCGTTGGGGAGGCTGCACGCGCGTCCGCAGGCGCCGCAGTTGGCGAGGCTCGTCGTGGTGGCGGTCTCGCAGCCGTTGGCGGCGTTGCCGTCGCAGTTGCCGAAGCCCGCGTTGCAGCGCGCGACGGAGCACGCGCCCGCGACGCACGCGCCGACGCCGTTCGCGGGGTTGCACGCGCGGCCGCAGGCGCCGCAGGCCGTGACGCTGGTGTTGACGTTGGTCTCGCATCCGTTCGCGGCCATGCCGTCGCAGTTGCCGAAGCCCGCGGCGCAGCGGGCGATCGTGCACGCCCCGGCGGCGCACCCCGCCGTGGCGTTGGCGAGGGCGCACGCGCGTCCGCAGGCGCCGCAGTTGGCCGCGCTGGTCTGGAGGTTCACGCAGGCCGTGCCGCACGCGGTGGTGCCCGTGGGGCACGTGGCGCGGCAGGTGCCGGCGGCGCAGACCTGGCCCGAGGCGCAGGCGTTTCCGCAGGCGCCGCAGTTGCGGGCGTCGGCGTCGAGGGCGGCCTCGCAGCCGTTGGCGACCATGCCGTCGCAGTCGCCGAAGCCGGTGTCGCAGCGCGCGATGGCGCACGCGCCCGCGGTGCAGGTCTCGGTGGCGTTGGCGAGCGCGCACGCGCGGTCGCAGGCGCCGCAGTGCATGGCGTCGGTCTGCGTGTCGACGCAGCTCCCGGCGCAGGTGGTCTGACCTCGGGGGCAGGTGCCCTGACACGAGCCCGCGGCGCAGACCTCACCCGCGGCGCAGGCGCGTCCGCAGGCGCCGCAGTTGGCGCTCGCCGTCGAGAGGTTGGTCTCACAGCCGTTCGACGCGGTCATGTCGCAGTCGGCGAAGCCCGACTCGCAGCGCGCGATGGCGCACGCGCCCGCGGTACAGCTCGCGGAGGCGCCGGGGAGGTTGCACGCGCGTCCGCACGCGCCGCAGTGCTCGACGGTGCGCGTCGTGTCGACGCACGATGCGTTGCAGCACGACAGGCCCGCGGAGCACGTGTCGCCAGGACAGCACGCCTCCCCCGCGGCGCCGCACGACCCGACGGGCGTGTCTTGCGTCACGTCGGCGACGGGCGTGTCGACGACGGGCGTGTCGAGGGCGGGCGTGTCGGTGACGGGCGTGTCGACGGCCACGTCGGGCGACGTCACGTCGGGGGCGGTGTCGACGACGGGTACATCGACGGGCGTGGGCGCGGTCGGTGAGCCGGAGCACGCGGCGACGAGGCCGAGCGCGGTGAGGACGACCAGGGTTCGGATGCGCATCGCGGTGCCTTCACTGCGGGCAACACGAGCGCACTCGTCACGAACGTCGACGACCCGCCGCCCGCGTACGGGACCGTCGCGAGCGCCCGTGCACGCCTCGCACCGCGCCGCGATCGTGACGTCGACGCCGCAACCCGCGGTCATTTCCAGTCCCGCGCGCCCCGCTCAGTCGGAGCGCGACGCGCACCGATCGGCGCACGCGGCGCGCAACAATTCGCAACAATTCAGAGACGGCCCGGCGTCGCGATCAGGGCAGCGGGAGGTCGCACCCGCGGGTGCGGGCCATCCAGCTCGAGGCGCAGGGGGTGATCGTGTCGACGGGCGTGAAGGTCGCGCTCGGAAAGCTCACCGTGCCCACGTACCAGACGGCGTGCACGGGGATCATCGCGCGGTGGAGCCTCGCGACGGTGCGCTCTCGGATCGTCACGTCGACGTCGGAGGTCGACGGATCGCCGGAGCCCCAGTACTCGACGACGACGTGGTAGGTGCCCGCCGCGGCGCGGTCGAGGAAGATGTTCTCGGGGCCGAGGGGGCCCGTGTTGTCGATGTCTTTGGTGGGGTTGTCGCGGGTGTCTCCGACGACGCCCCAGTCGAGGCCCGCGGCGCCCATGCAGGTGAACCACGTGCAATCGTTGGTGGGGTCGTTGAGCTGCCCCGCGGCGCGCAGGAGGTGGAGTTCCATGTCGTTCGAGCGCGCGTCCCAGCTCAAGGTCACGCGGAGGTCGCGGCCCGCGCCCTGGCACTGCGTCCCCTCGACGCGGCGCACGAGCACGCGACGGCCGGCGTCGTTGCCGCACACGACCTGGATGACGTTGGTCCCACAGAAGACGGGCACCGTCGTGGCGAAGAGGCCCGCGCCGTCGGGGTCGACGGAGGCCGTTCCGTGGGTGACGCCGCAGCTCCCGCCGAGCACGTACCACTCGCACGCGGGCACCGGGCGCGCTGCCCTCGACGCGCAGCGTGGTGGCGCCGGGCGCGAGCGTCGCCGGGAGCGACACGCCCGCGAAGGCGCTCGGACAGCCCGCGCACGTCGGCGGATCGGTGAACTCCTCGTTGGTCGCGTGCGAGGCGTAGGGCACCGCGCCCGGCGTCACGCACGCGTCGGCCGCGTCGGCGGGAGGACCGCGTCGCGCGCGGTGTCGAGCGGCGTGAGCACGTCGCGCGTCACGGGAACGTCGAGCGCGTCGAGGCCCGCGTCGGAGCTCATCGAGACGTCCGTCGGCGCGTCGCGCGAGGCCGTGTCGATCGCGGCGGGCGCGTCGACGAAGACCGCGGTGCCTCCGGCCGAACACGCGGCGAGGCACACGAGGGCGAGCCCGAGCATCACGTTCCTCATGATGCGCCGACTATCTCGCGACGCGGGCGCGATGCACGCCCCGGCGTCGCGCGACGAGCATCCCCACGAGGCCGATCCACCCGAGCGCGCGGCCCGGCGCGTCGAGCGGGCCCTCGATCGGATACCCCGACGCCCTCGCCACGCTGCGATAGGGACGCGCCCGCAAGAGCTCACAGAGCGCGGGGTCGCCCCAGCGTCGGCCGTGAAGGTCCACCACCACCGTGCGGCCCTCGCGCAGCGCTTCGAAGGCCGACGCCTCCGTGGCTTCGCGCGCGAAGATCAGCGTGCGACAGAGGCCGAGCGGCGCGAAGCCGTGATAGTCCGACGCGCCGATCGCCGTGAGCCGATGGCCCGACGCCTCGGACGCTTCGTTGAACGCTGCCATCTGCGACCAGTCCCACCCCGCGCGCGGAGGGCGATACGCGATGGGGTGCATCACCTCGGCGCCGTCGAGGCGCGCCCGCAGCGGCACGAGCGAGGGCCAGAAGTGCCGCACGGGATGGGCCGCCACGACGAGTCCGCCCTGCGCGTGCACCGCGTCGATCACCGCGCCGAGGTCGCGCGTGGGGAGCACGCGGTGAGCGAGCCCGTACGCGTGGACGTGGTAGAGGCTCGAGGTGATCTCCTCGCCCGTGATCACCAGCGGGCCGCCGATCGCGCGCGAGAACCACCGCGCCATCTCGCCGGGGAACACCAGGTTGTGCTCCGTCACCGCGAGCGCGTGGAGCCGCTGCCGCCGCGCGTGGATCACCAGGTCGAAGGGCGAGAGCAGCCCGTCGCTGAAGCGCGTGTGCGCGTGCATGTCGGCCTCGAGCACGACGTAGCCGCCGCGTCGCTCCGGCGCGGGCACGGCGCCCCGATCGCTCCACACGCCGCACGCGAGGCCGAGCGCGAAGAGCGCCGCGAAGAGCCCGAACGCGCGGCTCACACGAACACCCCGAGGAGCGGGAGGAGGTCTCCGTTCGCGATGTACCAGAGCACCACGAGCGACACGAAGACCCCGTAGTACACGGCCGTCGCGCGACCCGCGCGCGCCACGCTCGCCCGCAGGAGCGCGCGCTGGATCAACACGCTCCACACGATCGTGGCGAGCACGAGCGCGGGGAGCGCACCCGTTCGCGCGAGGGCCGCGAAGGCGCCGAAGACGTCGCGCGCGACGATGCACACCCCATCGACGAGCGCGAGCAGCAGGAGCCACGGCCCGTAGCCCGCGAGGTGCCCCGAGAAGGTCGCGGCGAGGCTCCGTCGCGCCCCGCCCGCGCGCGTCGCCGCAGCGAGCGAGATGAGCTGAAGCAGCGGGAGAAAGCTCCACGCGAGCGCCGTCGCCACGAGGTGCCACGCGACGAGTCGACCGGCCGTCGTGAACGACACGAACGCGCCGAGCGAGAGCATCACCAGCGCGAGCCTCGCGGGCAGCGCGCGTCGCGCCGTCTCGTCGTCGTCGCCCTCGTAGAAGGCCGTCGGCGCGCGCATCGCCCGCGCGAACTCCGAGGCCTCGAAGTCCGCCACGACGCTCAACGGCCCCCGAGCGCGAAGGCCCAGTCGGGGTCGTCGACGGGGCCGAGCGTGGCCCACTGCACCACCGCGCCCACGTTGTTCGAGCGAAACAGGTGGACCCGCACCGGCGCGATCCCCTCGGTGACGGCGAAGTCGTCGCCGCCCGCGCGGTCGAAATCGCCGAGCACCGCGAGCGCGCGGCCCGGCTGCACGGGCGTGCCGGCGAAGCTCACGACCCGCAGCGTGTCGACGTTCGAAGCGCCGGGCACCACGGCCACGTAGCCCGCCACGTCGGGCGCCGAGGCCACGAGGTCGTCGCGCGCGTCGCCCGTGAGCTCGCAGCCGCCTTCGAGACCCACGCCGAGGTGCGCCCCGACGACGGTGCCCTCGACGCGCGAGGCGGGCGTGGCCCACGTGGCGATCGCGTCGGCGCCGCCGTTGAAGACGGCGATCTCGCCCTTGCCGTTGACCGCGGCGGGTCGCGCGATCGCCACGTCGGCGACGCCGTCGGCGTTGAGGTCGCCCGCGAGCGAAGCGCGCACGCCGTGGGTCGTGTCGATGATCGTCGAGAGGCCCATGCGCGCGAAGACGGTCATCGTGCGGGCCCCTCCGCCGAAGAGCCACGCGCCGTTGAACGACGTGAGCGCGAAGTCTGCGACGTTGTCGCCCGTGACGTCGCCGACGCCCGCCACCGACCAGCCGACGCGCGCGCCCCGGTCGACGGTCGGCGACCCGATCGGCACGGGGATCCCGTCGGAGGTCGGCGGACCGAAGATCACCCAGGCGGAGCCGAGCGCGTCGTCGTCGGGCGAGCCGATCACGAGGTCGCCGTAGCCGTCGCTGTCGAGGTCACCGACGCCCGCGATCGAGGCGCCGAAGCGCGTCGTCGACGTCGAGGGCGCGAAGCGACCGAGGAGGCGCAGGGCGCGATGATCCGAAGACGACGCGGGGGAGGTCGTGTAGATCCACACGCTGCTCGTGCAGACCGCCGACGGCGCGCGAACGCAGCCGCCGATCGCGAGCTCCGCGCCGCCGTCGCCGTTCATGTCGGGGACGATGGCGACCTCGGCGCCGAAGCCGTCGACGCGGCCCTCGATGACCGACGCGGCGGCGCGCGACGGAGAGGTCGCGCCCGGGTGACCGAAGAGCACCTCGACGGTCCCGTTGGGTCGCACGATCGTGCGCTGGAGGTGCGGATATCCGATGGCGAGGTCGCCGTGTCCGTCGAGGTCGAGGTCGGGCACCCACCCGAGGGGCGACTGCGTGCGGGCGGACTCTCCGTGCGACCACACGGTCCACGGGAGCGTCCACGGCGAGCCCGCGCCGCCGCAGATGGAGCGGGCGCGCCAGAACCACAGGCCCCGCGCGAGGCGCACCGTCGCGACGACGTCGGCGCCCGACGCCGCGATCGACGCGAGAGACTCCAGCGTGGCGAACGAGGCATCGCGAGAGACCTGAAACTCCACCGTCCCGTCGAGGCGCGCGCGTCGCACGCGGAGCTCGACGTCGCGCGCGCGGAGACGCGTCCCCGAGATGGGCGCGATGGCGCGGAGCGAGAGCGGGCACGCGCCCCCGTCGGGCGGCGAAGCGTCGGGCGGTGATGCGTCGAGCGGCGATGCGTCGGGCGGTGACGCGTCGGGCGGTGATGCGTCGTGGGCAACGTCGACGGGCTCCGCGTCGGAGGGCTCCGCGTCGGAGGGCGAGACGTCCGAGGGCGCCACGTCGGAGGGCGTCACGGCGTCGGGGCGATCGGTCATCGCGTCGCGCGGGATGGTGCAGTCTCCCGGCGAGGCCGCGCTGTTGGTGTACGCGTAGCCGCTCAGGCACACGGGCGAGGGCTTCGCGCAGTAGCCCTCGGGCGTGCAGATCGATCCCGACTCGCACGTTCGCGTCGCGTCGCAGCGATAGGGAGAGGCGCGGCACGCGAGCAGCAGCGCCGCGAGGGCCGCGGTCTTCATCAGCGGAGGCATCAGACGGTGCACGAGGACGCGAGAGGAGCACGAAGCTCCGACCTCGGGCAAGCGCCCGCGCGCGGTCAATCGATGCCGTGCTCCGCGGAGTCGAGCGTGTCGTCGACGCCGCCGAAGGGGACGGCGAGGAGCTCCGCGATCCCGTTGAGCGCGAGCTTCTCGCGCGCCGAGACGCGCCCGTCGACGCGGGCCACCACCGTGAGGTCGGCCACGATGGCCGCGCGGTCCATGATCGGGAGCGTCGTGGTGAGCACCTCGGCGAGCTCCACGAGCCGGAGCTGCTGCTCTTCGAACGGGAGCGCCTGCGCCTTCTCGATGAGCTCCGTGTGGCCCTGCGCGAGCTTCTTGAGCGCGCGACGCTCCGAGGCGCTCACGCCGCCCGTGGCCTCGGCCACCGCGAGCGCGGCGAGCACGACGAACTCCGCGATGTCGCTGTCCTTGAGGCCCGCCTCCATGACGCTCGGGTTCATGAGCCGCATGAGGCGCGCGACCTCGCGCTCCATCTTCTCTTCGCTGAGCGCGGCGCCCTCGCGGCCGACGAGGGCGGCGAGGGTCTTCGAGCGCGAGAAGAGGTCGATGGCGAGGGCGCGCATCTCGCCGTAGGGGTGCGTGTCGAAGCCCGACAGCGCCTCGGCGTCGCGGCTGTCGATGGCCTCGATGGCGCGGCGCGCGTGCTCGACGAAGGCGCGCACGTCGCCGAGGGCGTCGCGGTTGGTGATCCCCGTCGTGAGGATGAACTCCGCCCGCAGCGCGGCCTCGACGTCGTCGCAGCACAGGAGGCCCACGCGGTCGGCGGAGACCTCCTCGTAGCGCTGCAGGGCGAAGCTGCGGAGCGCGGTGATCCCGATGAAGGCGTCGCCCTCGACGTGCGGCGTCTCGAGGTGCCCGAGGAGCGCGTGACCGATCTCGTGCCCGAGCACGTAGAGCATCTCGGCGGGGGCGAGGTGGTTGATGGCGCCCGAGGTCACCTCGATCACGATGCGGCGGTCTCGCGTCACGGTGACGCAGGCGTTGAATGCGCCGTCGTTGGTCACGTAGAGGTCGACGGGGGCCTTGAGCCCGAGCACCTTCACGCAGCGGTCGAGGAGGTCGAAGAGCCCCGGCACCATGGGCCTTCGCAGCCGCACGCGCGTCATCGAGGGACCGCTCGCGCGGATCGCCGACGAGAGCTCGTCGCGCGTCTCCTGCACCCGCGCCAGCGCGTTCACGTAGTCGGGGTCACGCAGCAGCGGCTCGAGCATGGCGCGCTCGCCGTCGAAGCGCAGGGCCTCGATGTCGATGGCGCAGAGCGAGCGCCACTCCTCGGCGCGACGCTTGAGAAAGTCCTCGGCCTTCGAGGTGTCGCGCTCGAGCACGGCGCCGACGCGCTCGCCGGGGCGCAGGGTGAAGCGCCCCCAGACGGAGGTGTTGATGACACGCCAGCGGCCGGTGATCTCTTGCGACGCGGCGTCGAGGCGGCCCACGTACGCGACGCGGGTGCCGTGACGTCCGGCGTAGCGCTTCTGCCAGCGCACGGTGGAGCGCGCGGCGTCGAAGGTCCCGGTCACGGTGAACGGCCCGTCGTTGTCGGCGCCTTCGCCGCTGACGGCGTCGCCCTCGACGTCGAGCCTGAGCGCCGTGGGCGTGAGCGAGTTGGGATCGACCGCGTACGCGAAATGCCCCTGCCAGTGCCCCGTGAGCTGCGTCGCCTTGCGTGTCATGTCGTGGATCTCCCTCCGAGGCCGCGGAGACTACGCACTCGCGCGCCGCGCGCCAATGCCGATCCGGCACCCTCCCCTCGCGCGCATCAACAACCCGCGCGACTTCGCGTACCATGGCGCCACCCGATTCCCCCTCAACCCACGGAGACCGCGTCCTCATGAAGCACCGCTCGGCCCTTCGCGCGCTCACGCTCTCGCTCTCGGTGTTCGCCGCGTCGGCCCTCGCGTGGTCGCCCGCCGCGAACGACGCCCTCTGGGCGCGGCACGTTGATCACCGCTGCGCCGAGGTCACCTTCGACAACGCCTCGGTCACGACGCAGTGCGCGCCCGACGGCGCCGTGGGCGCGGTGCAGGCCCCCGTCGACTTCCACATCGCGCAGCGCCTCTCGGCCACCCCGCACTGGACGCGATCGGCCGTCGGCCAGAACGCGCGCGGCTCGACGACGGTGTTCTCCTTCGAAGACTTCGTCGTGGTCGAAGAGACGACCTGCCCGCAATGCGCCCGCGTGATGGGCACGACGCGGATGTTCCGCCCCGCGCGCGCGCCCGAGGCCGTGCTTCGCGCCGCGCAGGCCGCCGCGGGCCTCCCTGCGACGCCGCTCCTCCGCACGGTGCAGGCGTGGCGCGAGGCCAACCCCACCGAAGGGCTCACCACGCGCGTGAGCGCCGGTGATCCCGCCGCGCGCCGCTGCGCCCGTGCCCGCGGGTCCGACGGCGGCGCCCGCGCGCCGCAGGTCGCTGACGCTCGCGCCGCGAAGGCCGCGCGACCGTCGCCTCGCCGACTGAGCGCTCCCTCGATCAACCTTATTTCGCCGCACATAACACGCCCGACGCGTCGCTCGCGGAGGTATACGTGGACTTCAAGGCGCAGGGCCCTGTGGCTCCGTGTCGCAATGTACTCCACCGCGGCGGAGGGTCGCCCTTCCGCGAAAGGGACGCTGACCGATGAGAGAATTCTTGAGATGGGTGACGGCGCTGTCCGTCATCACGCCCTGGCCGGCTGTACCGGCAACCCCGTCGTGGGCGGCGCCGACGCGAGCAACGACATCGCGCCCCGATGCGCCGAAGGCGAGACCGAGTGCGGCGGCGTCTGCGTGAACCTCCAGCGCAACCGTGACAACTGCGGCGCCTGCGGCACGGCCTGCCAGGACGGCCTGGTCTGCATGGCGGGCCGCTGCGCCCAGAGCTGTCCCGCGAGCCAGACGCTCTGCGGCGGGCTCTGCGTGACCACGATGACCGACCGGGCCAACTGCGGCTCGTGCGGGTGAACTGCGCGGCCGGACAGGTGTGCTCCAACGGCGCGTGCGCCCTCACCTGCGCGAGCGACCTCGCGACCTGCACGGCGCCCGTGACCACCGACGGCGGCGCGCCCATGCGCTACTGCGCCAACACGCACCGACCGCGAGAACTGCGGCATGTGCGGGCGCGCTGCGCCGCGGGACAGATCTGCGTCGACTCGGCCTGCACGCTCTCGTGCGGCGGCGGACAGGTGATCTGCGCGGGCGCGTGCCGCGACACCCAGACCGACAGAAACCACTGCGGCGCATGCGGAAACGTCTGCCCCACGGGTCAGGTGTGCTCCGCGGGCGCGTGCCAGGTCGCCTGCGGCGCGGGCACCACGAACTGCTCCGACACGTGCCGCGACCTCCAGACCGACAACAACAACTGCGGCGCGTGCGGAACCGTGTGCCCCGCGGGTCAGGTGTGCTCCGCGGGCGCGTGCCAGGTCTCGTGCACCGTCGCGACGACCGTGTGCTCGGGCACGTGCCGTGACCTCCAGACCGACAACAACCACTGCGGCGCGTGCGGAACCGCGTGCCCCGCGGGCCAGCTCTGCTCCCGCGGCGCGTGCACCGTGACGTGCGGCTCGGGCCTCGTGAACTGCTCGGGCTCGTGCCGCGACCTCGACACCGACCTCAACAACTGCGGCATGTGCGGCGTCGCGTGCCCCGCGGGCCAGGTGTGCTCCGCGGGCACCTGCCAGGTCTCGTGCGGCGCAGGCACCACCAACTGCACGGGCGTCTGCCGCGAGCTCGCGACGGACGTCAACAACTGCGGCGCCTGCGGCAACGCGTGCCCCTCGGGCACCGTCTGCTCCCGCGGGACGTGCACCGTCTCGTGCCTCACGGGGCTCAGCAACTGCTCGGGCGTCTGCCGTGACCTCACGAGCGACAACAACAACTGCGGCGCCTGCGCGATGGCCTGCGCGTCGGGTCAGGTCTGCTCTCGAAGCGCGTGCACGGTCTCGTGCGGCTCGGGCCTCACCAACTGCACCGGAACGTGTCGCGACCTCACGAGCGACCGCCTCAACTGCGGCGGATGCGGAACGGTCTGCCCCTCGGGTCAGGTCTGCACGTCGAGCCGCTGCGTCGTGACCTGCGTCTCGGGGACGACCCTCTGCGGCTCGACCTGCCGCGACCTGAACACCGACAACAACAACTGCGGCGCGTGCGGCGTGGTGTGTCCGTCGGGTCAGCTCTGCTCCGCGGGCGTGTGCGCGGTGTCGTGCCTGTCGGGCACCACGAACTGCTCGGGCGTCTGCCGTGACCTCACGACGGACAACAACAACTGCGGCCGCTGCGGAACGGCGTGTCCGAGCGGTCAGGTGTGCTCCGGGAGCGCCTGCGCGGTGTCGTGTCTCTCGGGCACGACGAACTGCTCGGGCGTCTGCCGTGACCTCACGACGGACAACAACAACTGCGGCGCATGCGGCCGCGGATGCGCGTCGGGTCAGGTCTGCTCCGCGGGCGTCTGCACCGTGAGCTGCGTCTCGGGCACCACCAACTGCTCGGGCGTCTGCCGTGACCTCACCACCGACACCGGCAACTGCGGCGCCTGCGGGCGCGCGTGCGCCGCGGGTCAGGTCTGCTCCGCGGGCGTGTGCACGGTCTCGTGCGGCGCGGGGACGACCAACTGCTCGGGCGTGTGCCGCGACCTCCAGACCGACAACAACAACTGCGGCATGTGCGGGACGGCCTGCGCCGCGGGTCAGGTCTGCTCCGCCGGACGCTGCACCACGACCTGCGCCACGGGCACCACGAACTGCTCGGGCACGTGCCGCGACCTCCAGACCGACCGCCTCAACTGCGGCACCTGCGCGACCGTGTGCGCGAGCGGACAGGTCTGCACCGCGGGGCGCTGCGTCACGAGCTGCGCCAGCGGACAGACCGACTGCTCGGGCACGTGCCGCGACCTCCTCACCGACAACAACAACTGCGGCGCCTGCGGGCGCACGTGCGCGTCGGGCCAGGTGTGCTCCTCGGGCGTGTGCTCGGTGACCTGCGTCGCGGGCACCACGAACTGCTCGGGCGTCTGCCGCGACCTGCTCACCGACAACCGCAACTGCGGCGCCTGCGCGCGCGCCTGCGCCGCCGGTCAGGTGTGCTCCTCGGGGACGTGCGCCGTGTCGTGCACCGCGGGGACGACCAACTGCTCGGGCGTCTGCCGCGACCTCGACACCGACAACAACAACTGCGGCGCCTGCGGCGTGGCCTGCGCCTCGGGCCGCGTGTGCTCCGCCGGGACGTGCAACGTCTCGTGCCTCGCGGGCACCACGAACTGCTCGAGCGCGTGCCGCGACCTCCTCACCGACAACAACAACTGCGGCGCCTGCGGCCGCGTGTGCGCCGCGGGGACGGTCTGCACCGCGGGCTCGTGCAACGTCTCGTGCCTCGCGGGCACCACGAACTGCTCGGGCACCTGCCGCGACGTCGCGAGCGACAACAACAACTGCGGCGCCTGCGGCCGCGCCTGCACCGCGGGTCAGGCCTGCGTCTCCGGCACCTGCTCGGTCACCTGCACCACGGGGCTCACCAACTGCTCGGGCGTGTGCCGCGACCTCGCGTCAGACCGCTCGAACTGCGGCGCCTGCGCGATGGCGTGCCCCTCGGGGCAGGTCTGCATCGCCGGGTCCTGCGCCATCTCGTGCCCCACGGGGCAGAGCGCGTGCGGCTCGGCGTGCTTCGACCTCACGAGCGACCGCAACCACTGCGGCGCGTGCTCGACGGTGTGCCCCGCGGGCCAGATCTGCGCGGGCTCGGCCTGCGTGACGAGCTGCGCGACGGGCCTCACCGCGTGCGGCACGACCTGCCGCGACCTCACGAGCGACGTGAACAACTGCGGCGCCTGCGGCCGCGTCTGCACCACGGGGCAGAGCTGCGTGTCGGGCACCTGCACCCTCGTGTGCCCCACGGGGCAGACCAACTGCTCGGGCACCTGCCGCGACCTCCAGGTCGACAGCGCGCACTGCGGGACCTGCACCACCGTGTGCGCCTCGGGTCAGGTGTGCTCCGCCGGCGCGTGCACCGTGACCTGCGCGAGCGGGCTCACCAACTGCTCGGGGAGCTGCACCAACCGCAACACCGACCCCAACAACTGCGGCGCCTGCGGAACGGTCTGCCCCGCGCGCGCCAACGCGTCGTCGAGCTGCGCCGCGGGCACCTGCGGCTTCACCTGCAACGCGGGCTTCGCGGACTGCGACCGCAACCCGGCCAACGGCTGCGAGGTGAACATCGGCAGCGACACCTCGAACTGCGGCGCCTGCGGCACCACGTGCTCGGTCACCAACGGCGTCCCCGCGTGCGCGTCGGGCGCCTGCCGCGTGGCCTCGTGCAACACGGGCTTCGGCGACTGCAACGGCGTCGTGACCGACGGCTGCGAGGTCAACACCACGAGCGACTCGTCGAACTGCGGCGGCTGCGGCCGGGTGTGCTCCAGCGGCGCCTCGTGCACCAGCGGCGTGTGCGCCACGAGCGGAACCTGCCGCGTCGTCGCGGGCGTGCGGTGGTGCTACCTCCCCGGCGGCTGCGGCCTCGCCTGCAACGCCGTGTGCTCCGGGCTCGGGCTGCCCTTCACGATCAGCGACGCGACGTGGTTCGCCGCGCAGGACACCGTGGCCGAGTGCCAGGCCATCAACGACGCCTTCGGCCTCGGCGGCACCGTGAGCGTGTCGAGCTACACGTACGCGTGCCTCGAAGACAACGGCGGCACGCACTCGGGCACGGGCCTCTCGGGCTCGCTCCTCTGTTCGAACCACGCCCCCTGCCCGACCAACCACCGCACGAACATGGACCAGCTCGGCGCCTCGTGCTCCGCGGGCCTGTCGCGCATGTCCATCTGCCCCTGCCAGTAGCCCCCGCCGCGCATCCCTGAATCCGCTCCATCGCGGCGGGTGTTGTCGATACACTCCGCCGCGATGCAGCCTGCGCCCGAGAGCGAGCGTGTCGACCGTCGCCGCGCGGCGGCCGTCATGGTGGCCCTCCTCGCGTTCGCCCACGGGCCCCTCTGGACCGGCCACGTCGTCGGGTCACGCGACGTCGAGTTCGCGCTCGCGCCCATGCGCTACGTCGTCCACCGCGCCCTCCATCGCGGCGCCCTCCCGCGGTGGAACCCGTGGATCGGCGTCGGCACCCCCGTCCCCGCGAACCCCCTCTACGGCACGTTCTATCCCCTCAACTGGCCGGGTTTTCTCACCGACTCGGCCTGGATCGCCTCGGCCACGAGCTTCGCGCACGGCGTCGTCGGCGCCCTCGGCATGGCGCGCCTCGCGGTGACCTTCGGCGTGAGCCCCTGGTCGTCGATCGTCGCGGGCCTCGCGTGGGCCATCGCGGGCCCCACCCAGTCCGAGTGGACCGCGGGCGCTCGCCTCGCGGGATGGGCCTGGATCCCCTGGGCCGCGGTCTTCGCCGTCGGGCTCCTGCGAGGGGCTCGCGGCGGTGATCGCAAGCCCTGGGGCAGCGCGCTCGGGCTCGGCCTCTCGCTCGGGCTCGCGCTCCTCAACGGCGAGGTCTTCATCGCGATGTTCGCGGGGGCCTTCGCCCTCGCGTCCGCGCTCGTCGAAGCGCGCGCCGATGGAGCGCCCCCGTGGGAGAAGCGCTCGCTCCGCGCGCTCGCGATGTTCGCTTCGATGTCGGGCGCGCTCGCGGCGCTCGTCGGCGCGCCGTCTCTCCTCCCCGCGGTGATGGCCTCGGGCGGGACGCAACGCGCGGCGGCGCTCTCCGACGCGGCCGCGACGCACTGGTCGCTGCACCCCCTGCGAACGCTTGATTTCACGGTGGTCGGAGGCTGGTCCGTCGCCAACGCGGCGGCGCACGACGCCCTCACCGAGCGCGTCGTCGGACAGTGGCCCCTGCTCCAGTCGTACTACCTCGGCGCGACGGTGCTCGCGCTCGCCCTCGCGGGCCTCTCCCGTCAGCGGAGGTCCCTCGGCGTCGCGCTGATCGCAGCGGTCGGCCTCGCGCTGGCCTTCGGCGCGTACACCCCGGTCTACGCCCTGGCCCGGTGGGTCGTCCCTCCGCTGCGCTTCATGCGCTCGCCCGAGAAGCTGCTCTGCGTGGTCGTCCCCGCGGTGGCGCTCCTCGCGGCGATGGGCCTCGACCGTCTCCGCACGGCGCGCAACCTCACGCGCCCCCTCGCGCTCGCGGCGGCGCTCCTCGCGCTCGCGGCCTTCGCGCCGGGGATCCCCGACAACCTCTCGCTCTTCTTTCGCCTCGGCGCGGTGCAGGCCCTCGTGCCCGTGGCGCTGCTCCTCGCGGCCCTCGCGGCGCGGCACCGTCTCCCGCGCGCGGCCCCCATTCTCATCGCGTGCGTGGTGACCCTCGACCTCGCCCACGCGGCGCTCCTCGCGACGCCCTGGCGCGACGCCTCCGACGACCGATGGAAGCCTCCCCTCGTCGACACCCTCGCCCGCTTCGCGCCGACGCGCACGCCGGGTCCCGTTCGCATCTGGCGCAGCGACGCCATCGACGACTCGCTCGACGCGCTCACGGGCGTCGACCGCGCGCGACGCCTCCGCGCGACGCTCCGCGCCAACACCAACGTGCGCTACGAGGTCGGTCAGCTCCCCGGCTACGACGTGGCGCTCTCGCCCGAGCTCGATCCCCTCGTCGCGCGACGACGCGTCGACGTGGCGCGGCTGCTCTCCGTCGACGCCGTGCTCCAACCGCTGCGACGCGCCGACGCGCCACCCCCGCGAGGACTCACGCCCCTCGGACTCGTCCACAACGGCGCGCAGCTCTACGCGGTCGAGTCGTCGCTCCCGCGCGTGTATCCCGCGGGCGCATCGACGGAGGTCACCGACGTCACGGCCCGCGGTCGCGCGCTCGATCCCTCCGTCGTCGGCGGGCGCGAGGTGCTCCTCTCGGCGGCTTCTGACGGCGCCACCTCGGGTGACCAGGCCCCTGCGGGAACGTGCTCGCTCACGGGCGTCTCCGACGGATCGCTCGAAGCCCGCTGCACCCTCGACCGCGACGCCTGGGTGGTCTTCGTCGAGCAGTGGGCGCCCGGCTGGGAAGCAACCGTCGATGGCGCCCGAGCCCCCCTGCGACGCGCCAACCTGCTCGTCCTCGCGACGCGCGCCCCCGCGGGAACGCACCGCATCGCGCTCCGCTACACGCCCCCCGGACTCTCGCTCGGACTCTCGCTCGGCGCCCTCGGCGTCGCCCTCGCGTCGGTGATGGCCTTCATGCGCCGACGCGCGCGCGAAGTCGCCGCGTAGCGATCACGACGGTTGGCACACGCGCGGCGCAGCACCCGGCAACTCGCGTTGGCGCACCCGTGCGTTCACGCGCGTTTGTTGGCGCGCCCGCGGCTTGCACTGCGCATCGCCCATGAGACGAGCGGCTGCTCTGGTTGCCATGATCCCGCTGGTGTTCGCGGCCCGTGACGCGTGGGCGCAGCGCGCGCCGGTGAACCCCTCCTACGACCGACGGATGCACCTGCAGACCTACGCGCACGCGGGGGTCATCGCGGGGCGCCTCGGGGGGCCGTCGTACGGCGCGACGGCGCGGCTCTTCTGGCCCACGGGTCACGGCGCGATGCTGCGCGTCGAGCGCGTGCTGCTCTCGGGTCCCGCGTTCTCGCCGGGGTGCGACGCGTGCGATCGGACGCAGTTCACGCTCTTCGACGTCGCGTACGCCCACCGCTGGATCCTCTCGCGCGGCGCGTCGAGCCAGTGGATCGCGTCGCTCGTCGAGGGGATCTCGATCGGTCCGCGTCAGCGAGACATCGGCGTGCAGAGCCGCGCGTCGCGCGTCGAGAGCGGGCTCATCGACGGCGGCGTGGTCTTCGGGGCGAGCATTGATTACCGCTACGGGAGCTTTCTCATCGGCGTCGACGCCGACGTGCGGCTCCTGGCGACCTTCGGCCACACGGCGGTGAGCGACGACACGCTGGTGGGGCTGCGGCTGCGGGTCGGCGGAGACTTCTCGTTCCGCCGGACGCGCTCGCGCTGAGCGCGCCGACGGAGAGAGGGTGATCTCAGTGGCCCTTCGCGGCGCCCGCGAGGAGGCCCTGGAGCACGGCGCCGAGGTCCGTGGGACCGTGCACGGTGCGGTGCGTCCCTTCGAAGCGGATGCGGCCCTCGATGAAGCCCTCGGTCATCTCGCGGTAGAGCTCGGCGATGCCCTGGGGCATCCCGAAGCCCGTGAGCGTCGGCACCATCGCCTCGATGGGGAACGACTGCGCCTTCACCTCGCGCCCCGTGAGCTTCGAGAGGATCGCCGCGGCGTCGTCGAGGGAGTACGTGCGGTCGGCCGAGAGCTCGATGATCGAGCTCGCCGTGGCGCCCTCGCGCAGGGTCTTGGCCGCCACGTTGCCGATGTCCTTCGTCGCGATCATCGGGAACGAGAGCGCCGTGGGCTGAAAGCCCGGGATCACGCCCTGCGCGAGCATCCCGAGGGAGCCGCCGAGGTTCTCCATGAAGTACGCCGCGCGAATGAACGTGCTCACCGTGCCGCTGAGACCGCGCAGACCTTCTTCGACGGGGTGCAGCCCCGCGATGGGCCCCGTGCCCGACGGGAGCTGCGCGCCCACCGACGAGAGCAGCACCACGTGGGGGATCGCGCTGCGCTTCACGGCCTCCACCACCGCCGCCCCCGTGCGCTTCTGATACGCGCGGAAGTCCGGCGCCGCCATGTTCGGCGGAACCAGCAGGTACGCGCCCTTCGCCCCGCGCAGCGCGCCCGCCAGCGCGTCGGCGTCACCGAGGTCGGCCACCGCCACCTCGGCGCCGCGCGCCCGCCACGACTCGCCCTTCGCCGCGTCGCGCACGATCACCCGCACCGACGCGCCCGCGTCGAGCAGCGCCGAAGCAGCCACAGAGCCCGTGTTCCCAGAGACGCCAGCGATCACGTAGTCAGCCATCGGTGTACTCCGCTCCTTTGCGACGCCCGCGTGGTCGGCCCCGCGTTGTTCGTCGACGGGATGCATCTTCGCCACGAAGAGGTCATCTGTACAATGCATGATTGATATACTCGTCATGCACGCCATGAATCTCGAATCCATCGACCTGAACCTCCTCCGGGTGCTCGACGCGCTCCTCGCCGAGCGACACGTCACGCGCGCCGCGAAGCGCCTCGGACTCTCGCAGCCGGCCACGAGCCACGCCCTCTCGCGTCTGCGAGACAACCTCGGCGATCAGCTCCTCGTGCGCACGCCGAAGGGCCTCGCGCTCACGCCCCGCGCGACGGAGATCGCCACGCCGCTGCGCGCCGCCCTCGCCTCGCTCGAACAGGCCGTCGCGGGCGCGGGCTTCGACCCGGCCACGGCGAAGCGGACCTTTCACATCGCCACGATCGACTACGGGAGCTTCGTGCTCGTCCCGGGCCTCCTCGAGCGCGTGCAGCGCGAGGCGCCCGGCGTCGACCTGTGGGTCCGCGCGGTGCGAGAGGACCCCTGCGAGCAGCTCGCGACGGGCGAGGCCGACGTCGTCGTGGGGCCGCTGCCGATGATCCCCGCGCGCGCGTCGATCCACGCGCGAAAGCTCTACGAAGAGCGCTTCGTGTGCATGGCGCGCAAGGGTCACCCCCGCGTGCGCAGGGGCCTCGACCTCGCCACGTGGGCCTCGCTCCCGCACATCCTCGTGGCGCCTCGCGGAGCGCCCGGCGGCGTCGTCGACGAGGTGCTCGCGAAGCACGGCCTCGCGCGGCGCGTGGCGCTGGCGGTCCCGCACTTCCTCGTGGCGCCGCACGTGGTGGCGGGGTCTGACCTCGTGGTGACGATCGGTTCGCGCGTGGCCGCGGCCTTCGTCGACATGCTCCCGGTGAAGATCTTCGATCCCCCGGTGCCCATCCCCGGCTTCGAAGTGAAGCTCGCGTGGCACGAGCGGACGCACAACGACCCCGGCCAACGCTGGCTCCGCGCCCTCATCGTCGACCTCTACCGCGAGACCGCCCGACGGCCGTAGCGCCCCCCGCGAATCCGCCTTCCGCGCCGCGCTGCGACCGATCCCCCCGCCGGAGCCTCCAACCTCAAAGCCCCGTCTCTAACGCGCCACTTCTGCGCTTGACGCACTGCGCGCGCTCGCAACGTGACGGGGGTGCGTGTAGTGTCCGCCGCCCGAAAGCGCAGCCAACACCTTCCCATGACTCACACGCCTCTTCACTTCACCGCGATGCTCTCTGAACGCCCCCTCAGCCCCGACGCCGAAGCCTCCACGGCTTCGACGCACGCGCTCGGCATCCCCGGGTTCACCTGGGACTCTCTCCGCGACGTGGCCTCGCTCCCGAAGCTCACGGCGGCCTTTGACGCCTGGGCCCGCGAACGCCTCGACGACTCGGCCTGGGCGCAGCTCGCGCTCTACCGCGCGACGCGCGGCGACGGGATGTCCCCCGAGGAGCTCTCCGACGCCCTCGTCCGCTCGGCCCCTGCCGTGGCGGGCTTTCTCGCGAAGCTCTTCAACATCGAAGACGGCCGCGACCGCCTCCGCGCCGACGCCATGCGCGACAGCGTGGTGTTCGACTTCAAGCGCGAGTTCATCAAGAAGCGCACGGCGAAGCGAAAGCGCGCCGAGCTCGACGCCCTCGACGCCGACGCCCGACGCGCCCTCGACGCCAGCGCCCGCGCCGTCCTCTCCGCCGCCACGGCGTCGCCCGACCACTGGAACGACGAGTTCGAAGTGGCCGCCGCCGTGGTCCCCCTCCTCCGCGCCGAGGATCACCTCCGCAAGGCCCTCGCCCGCGGCGGCGTGACGGCCCGCGCCGAAGACCTCGACCGCGCGCGCGAGCTCGCCGAGAAGCTCCGCGCGACGCTCGGCGACGCGATCCCCGCGGCGGTCACCTCCGAGTCCGACGCCGTGCAGGTCTACGCCGCCGCGCTCGACGTGATCGACCGCTGGTGCCTCCTGCGCATCGTCGACCGCGCGTACGACCACCACTGGGTCTCGCTGCGGCTCCCCAAGACGCTCGACCACCAGAACCTCGTCGCGCTCCGCAGGCCGCGAAAAGACCTTCAAGAAGCGATGATCGGCGCGCACGAGCGCCGCGAGCGCGACGGCTTCGCCCTCACCGATCGGAGGGCCACCTCGCGCGTGGTTCAGAACGAGGTCGACCACTGCCTCTACTGCCACGACCGCGACAAGGACAGCTGCTCCAAGGGCATGCGCGACAAGAGCGGCGCGGTGAAGCCCAACCCCCTCGGGATCATGCTCACGGGGTGCCCCCTCGACGAGAAGATCTCCGAGGCGCACTTCCTCAAGCAGTCGGGCGACTCGCTCGCGTCGCTCGCGGTGATCATGGTCGACAACCCCATGCTCCCCGGCACGGGTCACCGCATCTGCAACGACTGCATGAAGGCCTGCATCTATCAGAAGCAGGAGCCCGTCAACATCCCCCTCGTCGAGACGTCGATCCTCACCGACGTGCTCGCGCTGCCCTTCGGCTACGAGGTCTACGACCTCCTCACGCGGTGGAACCCGCTGCGCGTCCACCAGCCCGAGGCGCTGCCCTACAACGGCCGCAACGTGCTCGTCGTGGGCATGGGCCCCGCGGGCTACACCCTCTCGCACTACCTCTCGAACGAGGGCTTCGGCGTCGTGGGCGTCGACGGGCTCAAGATCGAGCCGCTCCCGAAGCACCTCCTCGACGGCCCCATCGAAGACGTGAAGAGCATCACCGTCGAGCTCGACGAGCGCCTGCTCCTCGGCTTCGGCGGCGTGAGCGAGTACGGCATCACGGTGCGGTGGGACAAGAACTTCCTCACGATGATCTACCTGACGCTCGCGCGCCGTCGCGCGGTGTCGATCATCGGCGGCGTGCGCTTCGGCGGAACGCTCGACCTCGACGACGCCTGGCGCCTGGGCTTCGACCACGTCGCCATCGCCGCGGGCGCGGGCAAGCCCACGCTCGTCGACATCCCCAACGGCCTGCTCCGCGGGATCCGTCAGGCGTCGGACTTCCTCATGGCCCTGCAGCTCACGGGCGCCTACAAGAAGTCTTCCCTCGCGAACCTCCCCGTGCGACTGCCCGCGGTGGTCATCGGCGGAGGGCTCACGGCCATCGACACGGCGACGGAGCTCCGCGCCTGGTACGTCGTCCACGTCGAGAAGACCCTGAACCGCTACGAGACCCTCGTGCGCGAGCTCGGCCCCGAGGGCGAGGCGCGCATCCTCTCGCAGTGCAACGCCGAGGAGCGAGAGATCCTCGACGAGTCGCTCGCCCACGGACGCGCGATCCGCGACGAGCGCGCTGCGGCCGCGCGAGAGAACCGCGCGCCGCGCTTCAACGCGCTCCTCGACGCGTGGGGCGGCGTGACCGTCGCGTACCGGCGCACGCTCCACGAGTCGCCCGCGTACCGCCTCAACCACGAGGAGGTCGAGAAGTGCTTCGAAGAGGGCGTGGTGATCGCCGAGCTCCTCTCGCCGCGCGAGGCCGTCGCCGACGAGTACGGCGCCGTCAAGGCCGTGCGCTTCGACCGCATGGAGGTGTGACGGCAAGCTCGTCTCGACGGGCGAAGTCGCCGAGCTCCCCGCGAGGACGGTGTGCGTCGCCGCGGGCACGTCGCCGAACGTCACCTACGAGCGCGAGCTGCCGGGCAACTTCGCGATGAACCCGAAGACCCGCGCGTTCACGCAGCACCGCATCGAGCGCAGCGCCGCGGGCGTGGTCACCGCCGTGGCCGACCCGAAGGGCTTCTTCACGTCGTACGTGGGCCCGCAGGGGCAGACCGTGAGCTACTACGGCGACAATCACCCGGTGTACGCGGGCTCCGTGGTCAAGGCCATGTCGTCGGCGCGCGACGGGTATCCCCACGTGAGCGCGCTCTTCGCGCACGAGCGATCGACGCTCACGGCCGACACGCAGCCCGCGCGCGACGCGAAGTGGCAAGGCTTCAACGCGTCGGTGCTCGACGCGCTCACGGCCACGGTGCACGAGGTCAAGCGCCTCACGCCCACGATCGTCGAGGTGGTGGTGCGCGCGCCCCTCGCGGCGAAGAAGTTCCAGCCCGGACAGTTCTACCGGCTCCAGAACTTCGAGTCGCTCGCGCCCGAGGTCGAAGGAACGCGCCTCGTCATGGAGGGCCTCGCGCTCACGGGCGCATGGACCGACCCCGAGCGCGGCCTGCTCTCGATGATCGGGCTCGAGATGGGCGCGAGCTCGCGCATGATGGCGCTGCTTCGCCCCGGCGAGCCCGTCGTGGTGATGGGCCCGACGGGCGCGCCCACGGAGATCCCGCACAACGAGAAGGTGATCCTCGCGGGCGGAGGGCTCGGCAACGCGGTGCTCTTCTCGATCGGCAAGGCGCTGCGGGCCAACGGCTGCGAGGTGCTCTACTTCGCGGGCTACCGCGACCCCGCGGACCTCTTCCGTCAAGACGACATCGAAGCGTCCGCAGATCAGGTGATCTGGGCCTCGGACCGAGGGCCCGCGATCACGCCGCGGAGGCTTCAAGACAGCTCCATCGTGGGCAACATCGTGCAGGCGATGCAGGCGTACGTGCACGGCAAGCTCGGCGTGCAGCGCGTGCCCTTCAACGAGTGCTCGCGGGTGATCGTGATCGGATCAGACCGGATGATGGCCGCGGTGCGCCAGTGCCGTCACGAGCTCCTCAAGGAGCACTTCAAGCCCGACCACGTCGCCATCGGGAGCATCAACTCCCCGATGCAGTGCATGATGAAGGAGATCTGCGCGCAGTGCCTCCAGCGCCAGATCGACCCGGTGACCGGCAAGGCCAGCGTGGTCTTCACGTGCTTCAACCAGGATCAGGAGCTCGACCACGTCGACTTCTCGTTCCTCAACGCGCGCCTGAAGCAGGGCGCGGTGCCCGAGAAGCTGGCGAACCTGTGGCTCACCCGCCTCCTCGCGCTGCGCGACCTGCCGCGGGTCTGAGCGCCTCCTCCGTTTCGAAGCGCTCCCCTTCCGCCTCGTCTTCGACCCGCACGCCCGTCACGCCTCCGCCGCGCAGCGATGCGATGCGCGAGGCGAAGGCGGGCGCGGCGTCGAACTGCACCCAGACCTTGCGCGCGCGTCCCTTCGCGTCCTTCCACTCGACGCGGAGGGCGCGCTTGACGCCGGGGGTGAGGTACGAGCGCTCGCGTCGCAAGAGGGCGCCCTTGAGCGTGTGCTTGGGGCGCCACCACTCGGCGGCCTCGGCCTCGACGGCGGTGATGTCCGAGAGGGCGATTTCGTCGGTCCAGAGTCCCCTGTGCACCAGAAGGTGTGAGGGCGTGAGGGCGATGCGCGTGATGTGATCGGTGAGCAGCGCGAAGAGGAGCGCGATGTTGTTCACCGCGAACCACGCGACCATCATCCCGAGGATGAGCGCGATGCCGGGAACGTCGCGGCGCTCCCACATGAACGAGAGCGAGGGCCACGAGACGACCATGGCCATGAGCATCACGCCGAGGGCCGTGGCGGGCACCCAGCGCGGCTGCCGCTGCCGCACGCGGAGGAGCGCGCGATCAGCGCGCATGTAACGGCGCTCGTAGTCGTCGGGCGAGGTCAGCGTGAGGTCAGACTCGTCGGCCATCGCGCGACGATCGTAGCGCGCCCCGAGCACGCGGTGGGGGCCGCGGGAGGCGCTTTGGAGACGAGTTGTGTTCGAGGTGTCCGGCGTCTCCGCTACGGCTGCAGAGCGCGCCGAGCTCGAGCTCGATGGCGTCGAAGGGCTCCGCGCGTACGGCGGCGTCACCGCGAAAAACAGCCGCCATGACCCAGCGCGCGCCTTCGAGGCGAAAGACCTCCGGCGTGCGGAGCTCGGGGTCGAGGAGCCACGCGTGCGAGACCCTCTCACGCGCGTAGATCGGCATCTTCTCGGCGCGATCGATCGCCTCCGTCGACGGCGAGAGAACCTCGCACACCCAGTCGGGCGCCACGGCGATCGCCGCAGGCGCACCCGCATCGAAGACCGACGCAGGGAGCCGCGACCGATGCCACCCCGCGAGGTCGGGAACCACCATGTCGGGCATCGCTCCGAGGTGCAGTTCGGGCTCGTCGAGGAGCACCCATCCCCCAGGTCCACCGCGTCCGCGACGGAACGGAGGACCGAGCTCCTCACCGGGCGCGGACGCTGCGCCCGCATGGGAAGGGCGCGGGCGCGGCATGCGCGAGAGCACGCCCGCGAGGATCTCGGCCACCATGTTCTCGGGCGCGTTGCGATACCCCTCGACCACGTCGTGATCGAGGTTGGGGAACTGCGCGTCGGTCACGCTCACACGCGTCACCTCACGACTTGCCCGAGAGCGGACGCGGACGCAGCGGCGGCGCCGCGTACTCGCAGATGCCTCCGTGGTCGATGATCGGCGGCCTCCGCGGCGCGCCCGCGTCGCGGTGGTGATGTCCTCCGTCGTGCGTTCCTGCGTCGCGGTGCTCCACGCTGGCGTCAACGTGGTGCGTACCCGCGTCGTGGTGGCGATGCTCGGGTGGAACCTGCGCCGCGCTCTCGCTCGAACACCCCGCCGCGGCCACGACCGAGAAGGCCAGCGCGACGGCCGCCGCGTGACGCATCAGCGACTCTCGCGGCGGATTCGCCACCAGGCGCAGCACCGGGTCGCGACGCGCTCCGATGCCCGCGAGCACGAAGTCATCGAGCCTCGACTGGAGCGACGCACACTCGCCTTCGAGCGCCTCACGCGACGTTCGCTCCTCCGCGCGAAGGTTGTCGAACGCGCGGAGAAAGGTCGGATCGGTGAGCGACGACGCAACGGCCGCGGCTTCGACGAGCGACGAGAGCTTCTGGTGCAGGTCGTCGTTCACGCGCCGACGGAAGGCCGCGAAGGCGCGCCGCCAGCGGTTCGCTTCGGGACCCGTGTAGAAGCGTCCGACGACGGCGTCGAGGTGGTCGAGGCCGATGACGCGCTCCATGAGTCCGCCCATCACCCAGCATCGCGGTTCGAAGACGTCGATGGCGGCGTCGCACGCGCGGTCGATCGCGGCGTCGGCGATGCGGTAGTTGCGGGCGAGGTAGTCTCCGCGGGCGCGTCCCTCGGCGATCATGCGGCGTTCGAGGGGTGTGCCCGAGTAGATCTCGGTGCGGCAGAAGTTGAGCGCGTGCTCGATGTGCTGCTGCATGAACGCGAGGTCGGCGCGCACCGTCGCCAGCGTCGCGTCGGGGTGAAACATCATCAGCGTGTACTGCGACGAGATGTCGAGCTCGCGCGCGAGTTCGAGCGCCCGCGCAGACTCCGCCACGGTCTGATCGCGACCGATGGAGCGCAGCCCCTCCTCCGAGGCCGACTCGATGCCGAAGAACACGCGCAGGAGTCCCATCGCCTTGAGCCGTTCGAAGACCGAGCGCTCCGCGTCGGCGGGACGGCACTTGATGGTGAAGCCGATGTCGCGCATCCAGTGGCGCGCGAGGGCGCGCTCGTAGGCGTCGAGGCGCGCGTGGTTCTGCCGCACCGACGGAACGAGGAAGTTGTCGTCGTGAAAGATGAACTGGCGGATTCCGCGCGCGTGATAGAGCGCCGCCATCTCGTCGACGACGCGCGCGGGGTCGCGGCGGCGGTAGCGCTTTCCCGGCGCCATCTCGTGCAGCGTGACGATGCAGCAGTAGTCGCACGAGGCCACGCACCCGCGGCTCCCGAGCAGGTACGCCGTGGGAACGCCCGCGAAGAAGTGAATGGCCCCTCTGCGATCGGGCGTCGGGAGCGTGTCGAGGTCCTCGATCGCGCGTCGCTGCGCCGTGCGATGCGCGACGCCGGGGTCGACGAAGACGACGCCCGCGATGTCGCGCCAGCGGCTGCGATCAGTGCCCGCCTCGACGAGCTCGATGAGCGTGCGCTCGCCCTCGTGCACGACGATGACGTCGATGGAAGGGTGGTTTGAGACGAGCGCCTCGGCCTCGCAGGTGGCGTAGTGGCCGCCCATCACCACGAGCGGACATCCCACGCGTTTCAGCGCGTCGGCGAGCGAGAGGAACTCCTCGGCGCGCGACTGGAAGCACATCGAGAGCCCCACGGCGTCGAAGCCCGCGGCGGCCTCGACGACGGAGCGAGTGTCGTCAGCGTTGTTGAACGCGGCGAGCTCGGCGACGTGTCCGGCTTCGTGCAGCGCGGCGCTGAGGTAGCGGATCGAGAGGTTGTCTTCGTGATCGGGGCCGACGAGGAGGACGCGCATGGCGCCGCGGAGCGTATCGCCGCGACGGACCGCGGGTCACGGGGCGCGCGGTGCGCAGTCGTGCGCGCACGATTGGCCTCGCGGAACCGCCGCGTGTCCTAACGCTGGAATGTGTGCACGCGCACGCTTGCGACCCCTACGGCGCAGCTTCAATGGGCGCAAATTCGGCCCTGATGAACACCACGCAAGACATCCCAACGTCCGCCTCTCCGCGCGCGTCGCAGCGTCCGCCTGCGCCCCAGCGCGCCTCGCAGTTCCCCGCGGCCGGAGGCGCCAGCGAGCTCGACGCGCTCCGTCACGAGAACGCGATGCTCCGTGAGTTACTCGAGCGCGCGCCCATTCCGCTCGTCGTGTCGCGCATCGATGACGGGCGCGTCGTGGTCACCAACCGCACCACGAACGAGGTCTTCGGCAACGGCCGCAGCCTCGTCGGCGAGACCACCACGCACTTCTATCCGACCCCCGAGGACCGCGCCGCCGTCGTGGTCCCCTTTCGCGCGCAGGGCTTTCTCCGCAACCACCCGTTACGGCTGCGCCGCAGCGACGGGACGCTCGGGGACTTCCTCTGCTCGATGAATCCCGCGCGCGTCGACGGCGAGACGATGCTCTACACGTACCTCCTCGACGTGAGCGATCAGCGCGAGGCCGAGCGCGCCCTGCGACGTCGCAACGCCGACATGGAGGCCATCCTCCGGCACGTGGTCGAGGGCCTGCTCCTCATCGACACCTCCGGTGCGGTGTCGCCCGAGCGCTCCGCGATGATCGACCGCTGGTTCGGTGCGCAGCCAGAGGGCGCCACGCTCCCCGACTGGCTGCGCGACCGCGACCCGCGCTTCGCCGCGTCGATGGAGCTCGGGCTCGAACAGTTGCGCGATGGCTTTCTGCCGGCCGAGCTCTCCATCGAGCAGCTCCCGCGCGTGCTGCACGTCGGCGCCCTCACGCTCGACGCGTCGTATCGCCCGCTTCTGCGCCCCGACGGCTCCGTCGAGCGGCTGCTCGTGCTCTTTGACGACGTGACCGAGCGCGTCGCCCGCGAGGCCGACGAGGCCCGCGCGCGCGACCTGCTCAACCTCTTCACCCGCTTCGTCCACGACCGCGTCGGCACCATGGAGTTCGTCGACGACGTCGACCGACTCTTCGGCCTGCTCGACGAGACCTCTCCGACCGTCGCGCTCCGTACGCTGCACACGCTCAAGGGCAACGTCGCCCTCTTCGGGATGTCGCACCTCGCGCGCATCGCGCACGCCATCGAAGACGCCGTGATCGACCGCGGCGACACGCTCGACAGCGACGAGCGCGCGCGGCTCCAGGCGCACTGGGAGCCCATCGCCACGCAGCTCCGCGCCCTCGAGGTCGAGCGCAAGACCGTGCTCATCAGCGAGGCCGAGTGGTCGGCGCTGCTCGACGCCATCAACGCCCGCAAGCCCTACGAAGAGCTCTCTCGCGTGCTCAGCTCGCTGCGGCTCGAACCCGTGGCGCGGCGCTTCGATCGCGTCGGCGAGCAGGCCCGCGCCCTCGCGACACGCATGGGTCGCGGCGACCTCGACGTCGAGATCGACGCGGAGGACATCCGCCTCCCGCGCGAGCCCATGGCCCCGCTCTGGGGCGCGCTCATCCACGCCGTGCGGAACGCCATCGACCACGGCATCGAGCCTCCCGCCGAGCGCACCGCGGTTTCGAAGCCCGCGCGGGGCCGCCTTCGCCTGTGCGCGCGGCGCGAGCTCCCGTGGCTGCGCATCGAGATCAGCGACGACGGACGCGGCGTCGACTGGGCGCGCATCGCCGCGAAGGCGCGGCAGATGGGCCTTCCCGCGTCGACGCCCGACGAGCTCGAGGCGGCGTTCTTCACCGACGGCCTCTCGACGCGAGAGACCGTGAGCGCCGTGTCAGGACGCGGCGTCGGCACGGCGGCCCTCGCGGCGGCGACGCGCGCGCTCGGCGGAAGCGCCTCCGTGCGCTCCACGGCGGGCTTCGGCACGACGCTCGTCGTCAGCCTCCCTTCGACGATTTCGAACGCGTGATCGCCGCCGCGTCGCCGCGGTGACGGCAGCGCGCAAGCATCGCGCTTCCGCTCGTCGGCATCGGAGGTAGAGTCGGCGCCCTACACGGAGCCGCGCCTCGCGTCCCGTAGAACGCGTCGCCGCGACGGCTCCGCACACAGGCAGGATCGAGATGCAGAAGCAGGGCAAGCAGAGCGAGATCGACACCAACAGCGCGAGCCCCTCGTCCGTCGAGGCGAAGCCTCCGAGCGGCGTGCTCGCGGGCGCGATCGGCAAGGTCAACGGGCTGCGCGTCCGCGCGATGCAGGGCGCGTCGCCGACCGCGTGGGCCCTCGCCTACGCCGACTGGGGCGCCCACCTCGCGCTCGCGCCTTCGAAGCAGCTCTCGCTCGCAGGCAGCGCCGTCACCGGGAGCGTCAAGGTCGCGCAGTACGCCGCGGCTTCGACGCTCGGGCTCGACGCGTCGCCGCCCGTCACCAACGACAGGCGCTTCTCGGCGCCGTCGTGGCAGCGATGGCCCTTCAACGTGATGAGCCAGTCGTACCTCGTCACCGAGCAGTGGCTGCGCGAGGCGAGCACCAACGTCCCCGGCGTTTCGAAGCACCACGAGGACATGGTGGCCTTCGGCTTCACGAAGGTCAGCGAGGCGACCTCCCCGGCGAACTTTCTCACCAACCCCGAGGTGATCGATCGCACCGTGAAGGAGCGCGGTCGCAACCTCCTCCGCGGCGCGCGGCACCTCGCGCAGGACCTGAAGCAGCGCGTCGCGGGCGGACCCATTCCGCCCATCGAGGGCTTCGAAGTCGGCAAGGACGTCGCGATCACCCCGGGCAAGGTCGTGCATCGCACGCGGCTCATGGAGCTGATCCAGTACGCGCCCGAGACGCCGACGGTTCACGCCGAGCCCGTGCTCATCGTCCCCGCGTGGATCATGAAGTACTACATCCTCGACCTGCAGCCGCAGGACTCGCTCGTGAAGTACCTCGTCGGGCGCGGCCACACGGTCTTCATGATCTCGTGGAAGAACCCCACGGCCGAAGACCGCGAGCTCGGCATGGACGACTACCTCAAGCTCGGCGTGATGGCCGCCCTCGACGCGATCAGGCAAATCGTCCCCGGCGAGAAGATCCACGCGACGGGCTACTGCCTCGGCGGGACGATCCTCGCGATCGCCGCGGCTGCGATGGCGCGCGACGCCGACGATCGGCTCAAGAGCGTCACGCTCTTCGCCGCGCAGGTCGACTTCAAGGACGCCGGTGAGCTGACCATCTTCATCGACGAGCACCAGCTCGCGAGCCTCGACGAGTCGATGCGAGAGCGCGGCGTGCTCGACGCGAGCCAGATGGTCGGCGCCTTCGTCGCGCTGCGCGCGGGCGACCTCCAGTGGGGGCGCGGCATGCGGCGCTACCTGCTCGGCGAAGAGGACTCCCTCAACGACATCATGGCGTGGAACGCGGACCCCACGCGCATGCCCTACCGCATGCACTCGCGCTACCTCCGGCAGCTCTACCTCCAGAACGAGCTCGCCGACGGCAAGTACCAGGTGGGCGGTCGGCCCATCAGCCTCAGCGACCTCCACGTTCCGTTCTTCGTGGTGGGCACCGAGCAGGACCACGTCGCGCCCTGGCGCTCGGTGTACAAGATCCACCGGCTCGTGCGCGGCGACGTCACCTTCGTGCTCACGAGCGGCGGCCACAACGCGGGCATCGTGAGCGAGCCGGGGCACCGCGGGCGGCGCTTCCGCACGAAGCTCACGCGCGCGACGGACACGTACACGGACCCCGACGCGTTCATCAAGACCACGGCGCCCGCCGACGGCTCGTGGTGGGTCACCTGGGAGGCGTGGCTCGCGCAGCAGTCGCGCGGCGACACGGCGCCCCCTCGCATCGGCGCGCAGGGCTACGACGCGCTCTGCGACGCGCCCGGCACCTACGTCATGGCGCGGTAGTCAACGCACGCCCGCGACGTCGCCTCACTCCCTGCGGGGCGGCGTCGTGGGGAGCGCTTCGAGCAGCACCGGCACGTCGATCTGCGCGTTCCTGCGCATCACCTGGATGACCACCGTGTCGCCGGGGTGGCGGCCCTCCATCGACTGACCGAGCTCGGCGAGGCTCGTCACCCTGCGGCCGTCGACGCTCACAATCACGTCGCCGCGATCCCCCGCGCGAATCCCAGCGCGCTGCGCGGGGCTGCCCGGCTGCACGTCGATCACACGAAGCCCGCCGCTCCCGAGGATGGGGTCTTCGCCCATGCGAATCTCGCGCGTCACCACGCCGACCCACGGGCGCGCGTTCTCGACGGCGCGCTGCGTGATGCCGCGGAGCACCTGGAGCGGCACGGCGAAGAGGCTCTCGGCGCCCGTGATCGCGACGTCGCCCGCGGGCGGCACCACGAGGCCCACGAGCGCGCCCGGCGAGATGTGCATCACCCCAGACCCCGCTGCGCCGCGCGGCGGAATCGGCGTGATCTCCCACGCGTCGCGCAGGAGCACGGAGCCCGATCCCACGAACGATCGACGGCGCGCGAGCGTGCCCGCCACGGGCCGCTGCCCGTGCGCAGGGAGCCACGCCGCAGCGTCACCCGAGCGTCCGTCGCGCTCGTCGAGGGAGACGCCCTCGGGCCACCGCGCGCCGCTGCCTTCGAGCACCGCGACGCCCCACGCGCTGTCGATGGCCGCCACGCGCGCCCGATCGACGCGTCCGTCGGGGTACACCACGCGGAGGTCTCGCACGCCCTGCACGCACGCGAGGGCGGTGAAGATCCGACCGTCGGCGGCGAGCACCACGCCGAGGCCGCGCTCGGTGGTTCCCTCACGCACGGCCACGGAGGCGCGCACGAGTCGCTGCCGCGCGGCGTTGGGCGTGACGCCCGCGTCGGGCGCGGAGGGTGCGGGCTGCGCGGCCAGCGGAGGGGCCGAGAGGCAGAGCGCCAGCGCGAATGCCACGGATCGCATGGCGCGCGAGGATGCACGAGAGGGGCGACGGATGTCCATGCGAGCATCGACGTGGGCTTCGAAGGGAGTGATGCAACGCGCGCGCATTGCCCGCGCGCTTCGTTTCGTGGCAGCGTCGCGCGCGATGAACGTCAGCGTGATGCGAGAGAAGACCCGGTCGCGGGTGGTGAGCACGGCGGAGATCCAGCGCGCGGCGGAGGCGATGCTGCGCACGCTCAAGCTCCCGAAGGCGGAGCTGTCGGTGGTGCTCTGCGACGACGCGACGATCCACGCGCTCAACCGCGACTATCGCCGCAAGGACAAGCCCACCGACGTGCTCGCGTTCGCGCTGCGGGAGGGCCCCGGCGGGCACCTCGCGGGCGACCTCCTCGGCGACGTGATCATCTCGCTCGACACGGCCACGCGGCAGGCGAAGGAGCGCGCGATCGCGACGCGCGACGAGGTGCGGATGCTCCTCGCCCACGGCCTCTTGCACCTCCTCGGGTGGGACCACCGCAACGACGCGGAGGACAAGCGCATGCGCGCGGAGACCGACCGCCTCCTCGCGGCCCTCTCCCGCGCAGAGAAGCGAACGACGAAGCCCACCCCCGCCAGCAGACCCGCGTCCGTAAGGACGCCCGGCGCGAAACCCGCGAAGAAGACCGCGAAGAAGACCGCGAAGAAGACCGCTGCGAAACCCGCGAAAAAGACCGCTGCGAGGCCCGCTGCGAAGTCCACGAAGAGGTCTGCCGCGAAGAAGTCGCGCTCGACGCGAGCGACGGCTTGACATTGAGGGCTCGCGCGGGGAGCTTTGCGCCTCGTTCCTCGACCACAGGGAGGGAACTGTCACATGATGGATCAGCTTCTGAGTGTGTTCGGTCAGTCAGCGCAGGGGCAGCAGGCGTACAGCCAGCTCCAGGCGCAGGGGTACACGCCGGGTCAGGCGGCGGGCATCCTCACCACGGCGTTCCCCGCCGCGGTGTCGGCGATGCAGAACGCGCTGCACGGCAACGGGCAGGGCGGCAAGGGGCTCCTCGACATCGGGCAGAGCAACTACGCGGCGAACTTCCTCACGGCGGCGGTCTCGGGCCTCGTCCGCGGTGAGGGCTTCAAGGGCGCCGCGCTCGACGGGCTCCAGGGCGTCGTCGGCGGACACGTCGCGCAGGTGATCGCCTCGCGCTGCGGCCTCCCCGAGCGCGTCGCGGGCGTCGTCGGCGCCATCATCACCCCGCTCATGATCGACTTCCTCTGGGACAAGTTCCAGGCGATGCAGGCGAGCGGCGGCCTCGCGGGTCTCCTCGGCGGCGCGGCGCAACCCGCCGCGGCCCCCGTGCTCGGCGGCGCCAACTTCGGCGCAGTCCGCCGCTAGCGCGCCCCTCTCCCCTTCATCCTCTCAGTCTCAGCTCCCCGACGTCATCAGCCCTCGGCCTTCGACCTGTGCAGGTCGATCGCGACGAGGTGCTGCTCCGCGCGAATCCCCTTGAGCGCAGCCGAAAACGCGCGCCGGGGGAAGCCCTGGAGCGCCTCGGCCACCTCGGGCTGACGCAGCGTCGACTCCAGCATCACGAGCTCGTTGGCGCCCGCCTTCGCCTGCAGCCTCGCGGCGAGGTTCACGGTGGTGCCGAAGAAATCGAGTCGCTCGTTGGCGCGCACCGCGAGGCACGGGCCCTGGTGCGCGCCGAGCTTGAGCGACACGCCGTCGGCGCCGTGGGCCGAGCTCGTCGCCTGGCTCATCTCGACGGCCGCGTGGGCCGCGTCGGAGAGCTTCGGAAAGGCCGCCATCACCGCGTCGCCCATGGTCTTCACGACGGTGCCGCCGCGGTCGATCACGATGCGCGAGACCTCGCGAAAATGCTGTTCCACGATGGCGAAGGCGCGCGCGTCGCCCACGCGCTCGTAGAGGGCCGTCGAGCCCGTGAGGTCGGTGAAGAGCAGCGCGACCTGCCCCACCGAGAGCTCGACGCCGCGCGCGGGCGCGTCGGTCGCGAAAAGATCGATGTAGTCGGGGAAGAGCAACAGCGCGCTCCCCGTGAGGGCGTCGCTCGGAGGCCCCGCGCGCTCGACCTGGAGCGTCACCGGGTTCGAGCGTCGGTTCACGAAGACGAGCTCGGTCCCCTTCGAAGCCACGCCGGTCTCGTCGGTCACGACGGGCCATGACTCGTCAGCCGCGGCCACGGTGACCCGCGTCGGCGCGGGGTCTGACGGAGGCAGCGCGGTGACCTCGCGGCCCCCCATGATCCTCGCCACGAGCGCGTTCTCGTACGACGGAAGCGCGACGCGCACGGTCGCCCCCGCGTCGAGGTTCACCTGCGCGAAGACGTGCGGGCGGCGCGAGGCCGACGAGGCGCACCAGACCCGAGGCTCCACCCGTCGCACCGCGGCGTTCGGAGAGAACACGGCCTCGACGTGGTCGCTGAAGTCGACGTCGTACTCGCGGTCGCACGCGTCGCAGCGCACCTTGCGGCCCACCTCGGAGAGCGAGCGCGCGGTCTCGGCGCCCGTGCGGCACACGGGGCAGAGGAGCTTCCATCGCAGGTCGAGCACGCCCGCGCGCGTCGCGACGAGAAAGGCCTGGAGCGCCGTGGCCCGCGCGACACTCCATCGGCGCGCGAGGGTGAAGGGCCGCATGGCCTCGACGTCGTCGTCGGGCGCGGTGCGCACCCACGCGAGGAGCTTCTCTCGCACGCCGTCTCCCACGCGGGGGTCTGCGGCGATGGCCTCGGCGCGGCGCCTGAGCTCGGCCTCGTCGACGGGCGAGTGCGCCCCGCGGACCATCGGATCGGTCACCGAGAAGATCGCGTCGCGAGCTTCTTCGACGGTGTCCGCGAGGTCGCGACCGTCGTGGAGGATCCGCTCGATGGTCTCGAGGTAGCGCTCGATCGCGCGGCGGAACACCTGCAGCGCGACGGCCCCGCCCACGGCGAGGATGGGGTTCTTCGACGCGAGCGTGAAGCGCACCTCGACGCGCGTCTCTCGCGCGCTCACGGCGGTCACGTCACAGCGCAGCGCGCCCTGCGAGACAGGGCCCGAGGTGTAGCGACGCACCCCCTCGACGAAGGCCCCCTCGACCCACTGATAGGGCGGCTCGACCCACTCCACGGGCACGCCGAGGAGCTTCGCGTTCGCGACGCGCTCCCGCACGCCGTCGGGGGTGTCACGGAACCGGTACGCGGCCGGCGCGAGGCCCAGGGCGCGATCCCATCGGTTGGTGTCGGACACGAGGGCCCAGACCCTCAACGGCCCGCCCGTGAACGTGCGCTCGACGCGGATGACGTGCTCTCGCATACGCGTTGCGCACCCGGTACCACAGCGCGGGCGTCGGTGTCGTGCGCGACCGTTCAAAACAGCGCGCGGCGAGGCGACGACGCCCGATCTTTCAGGGATCCGTCGTCGAGGCTGTTCTTCTGAACCCCGCCGTTCCTACACTCGACGCATGCGCATCGCGGTCGTCACGGCGACCTTTCTCCCCAACGTCGGCGGCGCAGAATTCGTCGTTCACCACCTCGCCAACGCGTGGAGCGCGATGGGCCACGAGGTGCGCGTCTTCAACTGGCTGAGCGACCGCGCGACGCACCCCGAGGCCCGCTACGCGGTGCGGCAATACCCCATGCTCCGCGGGGCCACGCGCTTCGGCTACCACCGCGCGCCGTGGGGCTGGGCGCAGCCCGTCATCCTCTCGGCGATGCTCCACGGCTACCGCCCCGACCTCGTGAGCGCGCACTACGGCTACCCCTGCGGCACCTGGCTCGCGTCGGTGCGACCGCGCATCCCGTACCTGATCACCTGCCACGGGGCCGAGCTGACCCCCGAGCCCTGGGGCCTGCGCGCCCTCTACCGCTGCGAAGACGCCCTCGCCCGAGGGCTCTCCGAGAGCCGCGCCGCCATCGCCCTCAGCCGCCACGCGCGGGGTTGGATGGAGTCGCTCGGCGTCCCCGCGTCGCGCATCGTGGAGGTGCACAACGGCGTCGAGTCGGCGCGCTACGAGCGCACGTCACGCTTCGATCTCCGCGCGACGCTGGGCATTCCCCCCGACGCGCGCGTGGTGCTCAGCGTCGCGCGGGAGCACCCCACGAAGAACCACGCCGTCACCCTCGCCGCGCACGCCCGCGTGGCGCGCAGCCGTCGCGACGTGTGGCAGGTCTTCGTCGGCAAGGGGACCGAAGCCCTGCGAGACAAGGCCCGCGCGCTCGGCGTCGCGGACCGCGTCGCGACGCACCCCGGCCTCTACGGCGACGAGCTCGCGGGCGCCTATCAGCAGTCAGACCTCTTCGTGCTCGCGTCGCGCTTCGAGGTCTTTCCCCTCACGCTGCTCGAGGCGATGGCCGCGGCGCGGGCCGTGGTGGTCTCGCGCGTGAGCGGCTGCGTCGACATCGTGACCGACGAGGTGAACGGTGTGACCGTCGCCGTCGATGACGTGAGCGCCCTCGCCGACGCGATCGCGCGACTCCTCGACGACGACGACCTCCGCGCCGCGATGGGTGCGCGCAACCGCGCCGTGGCCCGCGCCCACGACTGGTCGCAGATCGCGGCGCGATACCTCGAACTCGGAGAGATCCACCGATGAGCGACGTCCGTGTCTACGAGCCCACCGAGGTCACGCCCGCGCTGCTCGCCGCGATGCGCGCGCTGGTGCCCCTCCTCTCCTCGAGCGCGCCGCCGCTCACCGAGACTTCGCTCGCCGCGATCCTCGCGTCACCGGGCGCACGGCTCCTCGTGGCCGAGCGCGACGGCGCCATCGTGGGGACGCTCACCCTCGTGCTCTTCGCGATCCCGTCGGGCGTTCGCGGCCTCATCGAAGACGTGATCGTCGACGAGCGCGCGCGTGGACGCGGCATCGGCGAGGCCCTCACCCGCGCCGCCCTCGACCTCGCCCGCGCCGCGGGCGCGCGCACCGTCGACCTCACGTCGCGCCCCACGCGCGAGGCTGCGAACAGGCTCTACCTCCGCGTCGGCTTCGTGCGGCGAGAGACCAACGCGTACCGCTTCACGCTCTGAGCGCGACGCGTCGCTGTGGCTCGACGATCACGGTTCGTGATACCTCTGCGCGGTGAGCACGGTCCTCGTTCGTTCGAAGGATTACGGCAGGCAACACCGCGCGCTCTGGGCCGAGATCGAGCCCGCGCTGCGGCGCGCGATGCTCGACGACGACCCCATCCTCGGCGACGCGGTGACCGCGTTCGAACGCGCGCTCGCGAGCTATCACGGCGTGCGCCACGCCGTCGGCGTCAACTCGGGGATGGCCGCGCTCGTGCTCGGACTGAAGTCCCTCGGCGTCGGACCGGGCGACGAGGTGATCACCGGCGCGCACACCTTCACGGGCACCGTCACGGCCATCGTGCTCGCGGGCGCGACGCCGGTGCTCGTCGACCCCGAGGGCGACGACGGATTGCTCACGCCCGACGCCGTCGAGCGCGCGATCACACCGCGTACACGCTGCGTGCTGCCGGTGCATTTCTACGGTCACCCCGTCGACGCGACCGCGATGCGATCTCTCTGCGACGCACGCGGCATCGCGCTCTTCGAAGACGGCGCGCAGGCCCACGGCGCGCGCTGGCAGGGGCGCCCCATCGGCAGCTTCGGCCACGCGTGCGCGATGAGCTTTCACCCGAGCAAGAACCTCGGCGCCTTCGGTGACGGCGGCGCGTTTCTCACCGACGACGACGCGCTCGCCGACGCCGTGCGGGTGCGACGAAACCTCGGCAAGACAGGCAAATACGAGTTCGGCGAGGTGTCGACCAACGAGAAGCTCGACACGCTCCAGGCGGCGATTCTCTCGGTGAAGCTCGCGCACCTCGACGCGTGGGTCGACCGTCGCGCGGCCCTCGCGGCGCGCTACGCCGGGGGGCTTCGAGGCGTCGGTGACCTGAGCTTGCCGACGGCGCATCCCGACGCCCGGCACGCGTGGCACCTCTACGTCGTTCGTACGCAGCGCCGCGACGCGCTGAAGGATCACCTCGCGGCGCGTGGCGTTCAGGCGGGGCTTCACTATCCCATCGCCGCGCATCGACAGCCCGCGCACGCGACCCGGTTTCGCGGCGTGTCGCTCCCCAACGCCGAGGCGTGGGCGGCGACGGTGCTCACGCTGCCGCTCTCGCACGAGCACGAAGACGCCGAGATCGATCGCGTGATCGCGGCCGTGCGGGAGTTCTACGGCGCATGACGGTCGTCGCGGTCATCGGCGGAGGCGTCTACGCGACGGTGCTCTGCGAGTCTCTCTCACGCGCGCTCGACGGTGACGCGCTCACGGTGAGGCTCGTCGCGCGCGACGTCGAACGTCTCTCGGTCATCGCGGGTGAGGCCCTCGTGCGAGCGAGGGCGGTGAACGCGAGCGCGTCGGTCGTCGCGGCGAGATCGTTCGAAGAGGCCGTCGAGGGCGCCGATCACGTCGTACTCCTCGTGCGCGCGGGCGGGCTCGCGGCGAGGGCGTGGGACGAGGCCTTTCCTCGGGAGCGCGGGCTCGTGGGCGACGAGGGCCTCGGCGTCGGTGGAATCTCGAACGCCTGGCGCACCGCGCCGCTCCTCGCAACCATGGCCGACACGCTGCGCGCTCGCGCCCCGAACGCGCGCGTGTGGAACCTCGTCGCGCCCCTCGGGATCACCACGCGCGTCCTCCTCGACGCGGGCGTCGACGCGGTCGGCGTGTGCGAGCTCCCGCTCGTGACGCGCGAGCGATGGGGGCTCTCGGATGCAGAGCTCGGCTACGCGGGCCTCAATCACCTGGGCTGGTTCTGGCCTCGCAATGACGCCGCCCGCGCGGTGCTCGAAGCGGCGCCCGATGTCGACGGCCCCACCCTGCGCGCCTTCGGCGCTGCGCCGCTGCGTTACTACTACGAGCTCTTCGACCGCGACGCGGCAGAGCGGCTCGGCGTCACGCGAAAGCCCGGACGCGCGAAGGCCCTCGCGACCATGGCCGACGACGCCATCACCGCGTTTCGAACGACGCCCGGCGCGTGGAGGCCGTCGCGCCCGACGCCGTGGTTCGACCGCGCGCTCGTCCCCATGATCGCCGCGCGCGAGGGTCGCGCCCCGTGGACGGGCTATGTCAACGTGCGAAACACAGGGAAGGCGAGCGCCTTCGTGTCGAGCGAGACCGTCGTGGAGCGCGCGGCGACGATCGACGCGGGCGGCGTGCGAACGCGCGTCGACGGAGACCTGCCCGTGAACGTGGCGCAGTGGCTCACCACGGCGGCGCACGTCGAGGAGCTCACGTACACGGCGGCGACGGGCCGTGACGCGCGCGTGTTGCGGCGCGCGCTGGCGGCGCTGCCGTGGCAGCTCACGAACGACGACGTGGCGTGGCTCGCCGAGCGCGTGGAGCGCGGCTTCGACGAAGGAGCGATGGAGACATGACCGAGGGACGATGGCGCGTGGAGTCTTCACGCCCCGTGCTGGAGACAAACTTCTTTCGCGTCGTGCGCTCGGCCGTGCGCCGCCCCGACGGGAGCCTCGCGGACTATCACACCGTCGACCACGTGCGGCCCGCCGTGTCGGTGGTGCTCCGTGACGGCGCGCGCGTCGCGCTCATCCGGCAGCAGCGCTTCATCGTCGACCGCGACGTGTGGGCGCTTCCGTCGGGCGGCGTTGATGAGCGCGAGTCACCGGGCGATGCGGCGCGGCGAGAGCTCGTCGAAGAGACGGGCTACGAGGCCCGCGAGCTGCGGCACCTGCTCAGCTACTATCCGTCGTACGGGGTGTCGAATCAGGTGTTCCACTGCTACGTGGCCGAGGGGGCGACGCGGGCGAGGGCGCACGACGCCAACGAGGTCGACGCCGTCGCGTGGTTCGATCTCTCCGAGGTGCGCGCGATGATCGCGTCGGGCGAGATCCCCGACGGCTTCTCGCTCACGCCGCTGCTCTATCTGCTCGCGGGCCTCGACGCGCAGCCCGAGTCGGAGCTCGCGCGCTGTCGCCGCGTGAAGCTCGACGAGGACGCGCCGTGAAGCTCGGCGTCTGCGCGCAGGTGCTCTATCACCTCCCGCTGCGCGAGGGGCTCGCGAAGGCCCGCGCGCTCGGCTTCGAAGCCATCGAGCTCCCCGTCGACGCGCGCAGCCCGTGGATCAACCTCGACGAGGCCCTCGCGGACCACGGTCGCTCGCTCGGCGCCGCCGTGCGCAACGCGGGGCTCACCATCTCGGCGCTCTCGAACCATCAGGAGGGGCAGCTCCTGCTCGGTCCGCACGGCAGCGACACCGACGTGATTCACGCGGGCGATGGCGACGAGAAATCGCGCTACGCCGCGGCGCGACTCGCGAAGACCGCCGCGCTCGCAGAGGCCCTCGGCGTGAACACCGTGTGCGGCTTCACCGGGTGCGAAGACTGGTCGCGGTGGTTCCCGTGGCCCGACCCCGAGGGGTGGGAGCGCATGAAGCCGCGCTTCGTCGAGCGCGTCACCCCCGTGCTCGACGCGTTTCGACGACACGGCGCGCGCTTCGCGCACGAGTGCCACCCCAAGCAGTTCGCATACAACGTCGAGACCGCGCGCGAGGCCCTCGACCTCGTCGGCGCGCACCCCGCATGGGGATACAATTTCGACCCCGCCAACCTCATGCTCGCGGGCGTCGACCCGGTGGTGTTCCTCGCGGAGCTCGGTGACAGGGTATTTCACGTCCACGCGAAGGACGGCGAGGTCGTGGCCCACAACGCCGCGCGCTCGGGGATGTTCGCCCACGGCCCGTGGAGCCGTCGCGACAGGGGCTTTCGCTTCCGCGTCCCGGGCTGGGGCGACCTGCCGTGGAAGCGCATCCTCACGGAGCTGCGCCTCGCGGGCTACGACGGCGTGCTCGCGGTCGAGCACGAAGACCCGACGATGGGCAGGGTCGAGGGGCTCGTCAAAGCGTCGGAGTTCCTCGGTCCGCTGCTGCTCCGCGACGCGCCCGAGGGTCGATGGTGGTAGCCGACCTCGACGTGGTGGCGCGCCTCGACGACCACCAGCAGAACCTCCCTCGCCCGCGGTCTCTCTCGCGCGTGCGGGTCGCGTGTCTGCCGCCACCCCCCATCGAGCGCGCGCTCCACGTCGAGGTCCCGATGCGCGCGCACCGCAACGATCTCTGCGCCGCGCTCGCGGAGCAGATCGGCGGCGGCGACGGCCCCGCGATCGTCGAGCACCTCGTCGGAGAGGGCGCGGTGCGCGCGTCGATCGAGCGCTGGTCGCGCGAGGGCGTCGAGGTCGTTCACGTCGTGGGCGCGCACGCGCAACCGGGCTTCGCACGCGCGCTCCTCGCCCGGTGGAGCCGCGGGCTTCGCTTCGAACACGCGCTCGACGACGCGCTCGAAAATGCCTTCCAGACAGCGCTTTCGTGCGACGGTATCGCGATCTCGTCGGGAGGCCCACGGGCGGACCGATCGAGCGCCGCGGCAGACCGATCGAGCGGGTGCTGGCGCGGCTTCGTACCGCCCCTCGCGCGCTTCGCCGGTCAACGTGAGCTTCGCGACGCGTGGGTGCGTCACTGGAGCGCGCGCGGTTACGCCGCGGAGGTGCGCGCCGCGCTCCTCGGTCACGACCCGGTGCTCGAACGCGCGCTGCGAAGGCCGCTCACGCGCGCGCGACTCGAGGGTCCCGTCGCGGTCGCGATCACGGGCGTCGACGGGTCGGGCAAGTCGACGCAGGTCGCGGCCCTCTCTGACTCGCTCGCCGCGCGAGGGCTCCGCGTGCGGGTCATCAAGCTCTATCGGCAGGGGCCCTTTCTCGAGCTCGCCAACGAGCTCAGCGGACGCTCGCTCGGCGGCGCCGCGCTCGACGTGTTCCGCGTCTCTCGGGTGGTCAAGCTCGTCGACTCGCTGCGCGTGTGGCGCGACGAGGTGCTTCCCGCGATCGACGACCGCGACGTGATCGTCTTCGACCGCTACCTCGAAACGCACGAGGCCGCCGCGGGATCGCAGCTCGCGTGGGACGTCGCCGATCACCCGGCCCTCGCGGTGTTCCCCGCGGTCGACGCGGAGTTTCTGCTGCGCCTCGACGCAGACGCGGCCCTCTCGCGCATCGGTCAGCGCGGCGAGGCGAGGAGCGCCGACGAGCACGCGACGGGCCTCCTCGGCTACGCGACCTGGTTCGATCGCATCGCCGCGCGCGACGGCTTCACCGTGCTCGACGCCTCGGCCGATCGCGACGCCAACGCGAGGGCCATCCTCGACGAGACCTTGCGCATCGTCGCGTCGAAGCCTCGCGGTGCGCAGTCAGCCTTGTCGCACACGGCCGAACTGCCATCGCTCCGCGTCGGGGGCGACGGGCTCCGTCTCGGCGGCGCGGTCGCGTGGGGAGCGCCCGGCGACGACGTGTGCGCCCTCGCGCGCTTCGTGCGAGCGCATCGCCCCGACGTGGCGGCGTGCTTCACCGAAGCCTTCTGGATCGAAGCCTACGCGTCGCAGGTGCTCCTCGACCTGCGAAGCTCGGGAGGGCACGGCGCGGAGGTCGCGTGGTGGCCCGCGGCCCTCTCACGGCTCCCCGAGTTCGCGGACATGGTGGCGCTCGCGGAGCTCGAACGGATGACCCTCGCCCTCGCCCGGGTGTCGTCGGTGAGGCTCGACGGCGGCGCCGCGAGGGAGCGCATCGAGATGCTCGTCGGCGATGGCGCGGGGAGGCTCGCGCGGCGTTATCGTCAGGCGCTCGAAGCCCACGCCCGTGAACGCGCGTGGGACGTCGAAGCCTGAAGGGGAGTCGAAGTCATGGAGCTTGATCGGGTGAACCTCCACACGCTCGCGCTCTCGCCCACCGTGGCGCACCACGGCGTCGGCGAGATCGGGTTCTGCCGCGTCGCGGAGTCCGAGGCGATGTCGGGCGCGTGCAACTTCATCGACGTGGCCGTCTTGCCGCCGGGCGCCTCCATCGGACGCCACCGCCACGCGCCCCACGAGGAGGAGTTCTACCTCGTGATGAAGGGCCGCGGACGCATGTGGCGCGACGGCGAGGAGTTCGAAGTGCGCGCGGGCGACCTCATTCGAAACCGCGCGGGCGGGGCCCACGGGCTCGTCAACGACGGCGGCGAAGAGCTCATGATCTTCGTGTTCGAACTCAAGGTCCCCACGGTGCGTGAGGCCGCGCTGTGAGCGGCGCGGCGAGGGAGTTCGACCGACGCACCACGCTCGACCGCGAGGAGGAGCTCATCCTGCGGCTCAAGACCCTGCGCGCGCAGGGGCCGCTCACGATCGACGCGCTCGACCGCGAGGTGATGGCGATCATGCCCTTCCCCGCGAAGATCCAGATCCAGACGACGACGCGCTGCAACGCCGCGTGCGGGATGTGCCCCTACCCCGTGGTCACGAGCGAGCCGGGCTTCTCGCACACGGAGATGTCGCTCGATCGGTACCAGCGCATCCTCGACCAGTTCGAAGGTCGCCCCGTCGAGCGCCTCTCGCTCTTTCTCATGAACGAGCCCCTCGTCGACAAGCGGCTCCCAGAGTGGATCGCGAGGGCGCGCGCGAAGCTCCCGACGACCACGCTCGGGCTCTTCACCAACGGCTCCGCGCTCACGGGCGACACCGCGCGCAAGCTCGCCGCCGCGGGGCTCGGGGAGCTCTGCGTGAGCGTTCACGGCTTCGACCGCGAGACCTACGAGCGCGTGATGGCGGGCCTCTCGTTCGAGCGGCTCAACCGCAACGTGGCCGAGGTGTTCGAAGCGCAGCGCCGCGGAGAGCTCGGCGCGATGCACCTGCAGATCGTGACGGGCGACGTCCCCGAGGTGCGCGCGTCGCTCGAAGGCGCACCTCCCCTCCTCAAGGAACACGCGCTGCTCAAGGCCTTTTCGAACGAGCGCGCGCTCGTGAGCGCCCCGGCCCTGGTGCCGAGCTCCCTCACACGCAAAGCGCGAGAGGGGCTCCCTGCGCTGTGTCACAGGCCCTTCGTGAAGCTCTACATCCTCGCGACGGGCGAGTGCGTGCTCTGCAACTGCGACTGGCGCCGCACGGTGGTCTTCGGCCGCGTGGGCGCCGACGGAGACCCCACGATCGAGGAGGTCTGGCGCAGCGAGCGCTACCGCTCGATCCGTCACCAGCTCTTCGAAGGAGAGCCCGAGCGGGGATTGCTCTGCGCGGGCTGCGACTACGCCGACGTCGTGAGCGAGGGGTGAGCGCCGTCGAAAGCCGTTGACCCGGGCCGCGCCCGAGCGCGAAGGTCGCCGCGTGACGACGCGAAGAGTCCTCGTGACCGGAGCCGCGGGCTTCATCGGCAGCCACCTCGTCGAGGCGCTCGTGGCGCGCGGCGACGAGGTGCGCGCGCTCGTGCGCTACTCGGCGCGCGACGACCGCGGCAACCTCGACGCCCTCCCCCGCGAGACGCGCGCGGCGGTGCGGGTGCACCTCGGCGACCTCACCGATCCGCACATGGTGAGCGCCGCGGTGAAGGGCTGCGACGTGGTGTTCCACCTCGGCGCGGTGATCTCGATCCCGCAGTCGTATGTGGCGCCGACGCATGTGTTTCAGACCAACGTGATCGGCACGCTCAACGTCGCGCAGGCGTGCCTCGACCACGGCGCGCGCATGATCCACACCTCGACGAGCGAGGTCTACGGCACCGCCCAGACCGTGCCCATCTCCGAGGATCACCCCCTCGTCGGGCAGTCTCCCTACGCCGCGAGCAAGATCGGCGCGGACCAGTGCGTCGAGAGCTTTCACCGCTCCTTCAAGCTCCCCGCGGTGATCGTGCGGCCCTTCAACACCTACGGCCCGCGGCAGTCGGCGCGCGCGGTGCTCCCCGCGATCGTGTCGCAGGCGCTCGCGCGCAACGAGATCCACCTCGGCGTGCTGCACCCCACGCGCGACCTCAACTTCGTCACCGACACCGTGGCGGGCTTCCTCCTCGCGGCGGAGCGCGACGAGGCCCTCGGACGCACGCTCAACCTCGCCAACGGCCGAGAAATCAGCGTCGGAGACCTCGCGAAGCGCATCCTCCGCGTGGTGGGTCGCGACCTGCCGATCACCTGCGACGAGCAGCGGGTGCGGCCCGCGGCGAGCGAGGTCGAGCGGCTCATGGGCGACGCGACGCGAGCGCGCGCGGTGCTCGGTTGGGCGCCGAAGGTCACGCTCGATGAGGGCATCGCGAAGGTCGTCGAGTACGTGCGAGCGCACCCCGAGCGCTACCACGTCGACCGCTACGCCATGTGATTCGCGCGCCCTCTGGCGGTACCATCGCCGCCGTCATGGAAGCGCACCCCACACCTCCCTCCCTCGGAAAAGGCCCGCGACGAAACCGCTGTCTTCTTTGCGGCGGCGAGGGCGAGCGCGTCGTCTGGCGCGAGGCGGGCTACGACGGTCGTCGCTGCGCCTGCGGCGTCGTCTTCGTCGACCCGATGCCCGCGGATGGCGGCATCGATTTCACGCGCGACATCCACCCCGAGACCTTCTACTCGCTGCCCGCGGGTGACAGGGCCGCATGGCTCGCCGCGCGACGCCCGGCGGGCAGGCTGCTCGAAGTAGGCTCGGGCGACGGCTTCTCGCTCGAACGCATGCGCGCGCTCGGCTTCGAGGTCGAAGGCATGGAGCCCGATCCCGAGCGCGCCCGTCGCGTCCGTGCGCGCCTCGGCGTCCCCGTTCACTGCGAGTACATCGAGACGACGACGCTCCCCGCGGCCTCGTACGACGTGGTGTTTCACGTCGATCTGCTGAGCCACTTTCCCGACCCGGTGGGGGCGCTCAAGGCCATGTCGCGGCTGCTCAAACCGGGCGGCGTGCTGTTCTTCGAAGCGGGCCTCCACGCGGGCTTCTCACCGCTCTGGTACCGCCTCGTGGGCACCATGGGATACCCCATGCACCTGTGGTTCTACGACGACGCCGCGTTCGACCGTCTGATGCAGCGCGCGGGTCTCAGGGTCGACGCGCGAGAGACCTTCTCGCTCGGTCCGTATGTGCTCGCCACCGACGCCGCGCGAGGCGTGGCGAAGGCGGTGAAGCTCGGTCTGCGCGGGGTCGAGAGAGCGCGTCACGCGAGGCCCGCGTGGGCGCCCGCGGAGAAGGCCATCGACGCGGCGCGGGAGCGCTTCGACAACCTCATGCGCTACGACGTGGCCGCGCGACTGCCCGTGTGGGGGCCGCAGACGCTCTGGGTCATCGCCTCGCCGACGTGAGCTCGGTGAAGAGCGCTTCGAGCCTGCGCGCCATCACCGCGGGCGTGTAGCCCTCCTGCCAGCGCGCGCGCGCGGCCTCGCCGAGCGTGCGGGCCTCGTCGGTGTTCACGAGGAGTCGGGTGATGGCGCGCGAGAGCGCCACGGCGTCGCGAGGCTCGACCACGAGGCCCGTCACGCCGTCGAGCACCATGTCGGGGATGCCTCCGACGCGCGTCACGACGGCGGGCTTCGCGAGGGCCATTCCCTCGGTGATGGCGATGGGGAGCGAGTCGAAGTGCGAGGCGTGGGCGTGCACGTCGACGATCTGCCAGAGGTCGCCGATGGGTCCCGCGAAGCCCTGCACGCGCACGCGATCGGCGATGCCGAGCGAGCTCGCGAGGGCGCGGAGCCGGTCGGGGTAGTCGGGCTCGGCGCCCGCGAATCCCACGCAGAGAAAGTACGCGTCGGGCACCTCGCGGAGCACGCGCGCGGCGGCCTCGATGAGCGTCGTGTGGCCCTTGTACTCGACGAGTCGGCTCACCTGCGCGACGACCTTCGCCCCCTCGGGGACGCCGAACTGCGCGCGCACCTCGGCCGCCGGCACGCTCGCCACGGGAACGGGAATCCCGTTGGGGATCACCACGCTGTGCGTGTGCTGCGGAACGGTCCACGCGGAGAGCTCGCGTCGTCGGATCTCGGAGTCGCTGATGATGACGTTGGCGCGTCCGAGCACGACCTTGCCGAGCTGGCGCATCACGGGGCGCTCCCAGTACTGCGTGTGATACTCGGTGACCGTGACGGGGAGGCGGGCCATGCGCGCCGACACGATGCCGAAGAAGCTCGCCGTGATGTGTTGCGCGTCGACGACGTCGACCGCTCTCTCGCGATAGATCGCCACGAGCTTGCGGAGCATGCGGGAGATGACCCGGGCGCTCTCGGCGAGGCCCGCGGGCGTGAGTGACGCGATGAGCCGCTCGCGCTCGGGCTCGCCGAGATCGATGAGGTCGGCGCCGTACGACGCGAACTCGCCGCGGAGCGTCCCCCAGCGCTTGTCGTAGGCGTCGCTCTGGCCGTAGAGCGCGACGACGGTGTGGCGGAAGCGCGTCCGGTCGATGCCGCGCGCGAACGCGAGCACGCGGCTCTCGCCGCCGCCGTAGCCGAGGTCTGTGATGATCGAGCAGATGTGAATCGGTCGCGTCATGGTCACCCCCTCGCGCACCACGCGAGCGAGCGTCGCACCACGCCCGCCACGTCGCCCGTCGCGTCGAGCTCCGCCGCGTCGAACCAGCGGAGCGTCTGCCCCTCCCTCGCCTGCACGTCGGCGCGGGAGACATCGGCCTCGAAGACGTGGTGCCTGAAGGTCTTCGACGACGTGGCGTCGAGGTCGTCGAAGGTCGCGACGGCCCGCAGCGGAGCGCGCAGACCGAGCTCCTCGTCGAGCTCGCGCGCGATCGCAGCGTCGGGCGTCTCCCCCGCTTCGAGCTTTCCGCCCGGCGTGTCCCACACGTCGGCGTAGGCCTTCGCTCTCGGTGGTCGGCGTTCGAGGAGCACGGCGCCTCCGTCGCGCAGCACGGCGCTCGCGACGAAGACCTCGGGGGCCTTGGCGTGGAGTTCGAAGCGCTCGGGATGCTCGGCGATGAGGGCCTCGGCGCGCGCCACCGCGGGGGCGTCGTTCACGTCGATCCACGGCGATTCGTGTTCGAATGCGCCCACGGCGAGGCCGCGCTCCAGGAGCCGGTCGACGAGCGCGGGGACGTCACAGCGCGCGTCGAACTCGAGGGCCTCGATGGCGGCGGCGCCGAGAATGTAGGTTCCACTCGACACGCGCACCGGGAGCTCGGGCTTCTCGCGGTAGGCGCGCAAGAGACCGTCGGCGACGACCACCTCGCCGAAGGGGATGCGGAAGGGCTGCACGTGCGTCGCCACGGTGAAGGCCGCCCGCATCGCGCGGTGATGCGCGAGGAGCGCGGCGAGGTCCATCGTGATGAGGTTGTCGGCGTTGACCACCACGACGCCGTCGGAGCCGCGCAGCCGCGACGCGACGCCGATGGTGCCGAGGCCCTGCGTCTCTTCGAGCGCGACGACCTGCGCGCCCACCGCGCGCGCCATCGCAGCGCCGCGATCGCGCACCCACGCGCCGAGCTCCGGGATGCTCGTCGAGACCGACACCGCGATCGATCGATGCCCGCCGCGCAGGAGCATCGCGAGGTTGCGCTCGATGAGCTCGAGGCCCTTCACGCGCACCAGGGGCTTCGGGGTGCGCCCGTGGCTCGCGCGCATCCGCTCGCCGCGCCCGCCCGCCATCACCAGCGCGTCGATCACGAGATCACCTCCTGCGCGAGCCTCGCGGCGCCGAGGGCGCCTGCGTCGTAGCCCGCGCGGGCGAGCTCCACGCGGCAGTGCTCCATGGCTTCGAAGAAGGTCTCGGCGCGCACCGTGGCCTCGACCTCGGCGCGCCAGGCCTCGCCGTACTCCGCGACGCCGCCGCCGAGCACCACGAGCGTCGGCGCGAGGAGCTGCACCGCGTTGGCGAGGCCGTATCCGAGCGCGCGCGCGCCTTCGAGCACGACCTCTCTCGCGCGCGGATCGCCCGCGTTCCATGCGTCGCGGAGCGGTGTGGGGAGGCCCCACGCGCGTTCGAGCGCGGTGCCCGAGGCCGTCGTGTTGAGGCACCCGCGGCGCGCGCACCAGCAGGTCGCGCCGTGTCGGTCGATGCTCGTGTTGCCGAGCTCTCCCGCGGCGCCCGAGCGTCCGCGCCAGAGGCGCCCGCCGACGGTGATCGCGCCGCCGATGCCCGTTCCCACGGCCGCGAGGAGCATCGACGCGTCGGGCGCCGCGACGTCTTCGCCCGCGCGCGTGCGCAGGTCGAGCTCGGCCACCGCGGCGGCGTTCACGTCGTTGTCGATCGCGCAGGGGAGGCCCGTCGCGTCGCGCACCATCGCGGCGAAGGCGACGTCGCGCCACCCGTCGATCATCACCGTCGAGCGCACGACGCCGCGCGGCGCATCGACGAGACCGGGGAAGCCTACGCCCACCGCGCGCACCTCGACCTGCGCCTCTCCGCGAAGCGTCTCGACGAGCGCGTGGACGAGCGAGAGCGCCCGCGCGGGAGAGGTCTCGCGGCCCGTGTCACGGCGCGCGCGAGAGAGCACCACGCCGTCATCCGAGACGCAGAGACCGAGAAGTTTTGTTCCCCCGAGGTCGAGGCCGATCGTCGCGCTCATGGCGCCACGCAAGGCCCGAGGAGGCTGTGCTTCGCGAGGGCCTCGACGGCGCGGGGGACCTCGTCGCGCTCGATCTCGGCCACGATCTGAAAGCCTCCGACGCGCGTGGGGAGCACGAAATTGAGGCTCCTGCCGCGGACGAGGCGCACCTCGTCCATGCGCTCGCAGGCCCGCGCGAGGCGCTCGCGAGGGATGGGCGGAGGCAGGCGGTAGGCGTGGAGGAGCGCGAGGATCCGCTCGGCGTCGGCCGACGCGAGGAGCCCGCGATGGAGCGAGATCACCGTGGCGACCGCGATGCCGAACGCGACGGCCTCGCCGTGGAGGAGCCCGACGTACTCCATCTCGGTCTCGATGGGGTGGCCGTAGGTGTGGCCGAGGTTGAGCCCGCGGCGCAGGTCGACCTCGTAGGGGTCGGGCGCGAGCATGGCGATCTTGCACGCCGTCGCGCGACGCACGACCTCGGTGAGCGCGGTCACGTCGCGGCGCACGAGGATGCCGTCGACGTGCGCTTCGAGGATGTCGAAGAGCGCAGGCTCCGCGAGGATGGCGACCTTGATCGCCTCGGCGACGCCCGCGGAGATATCGCGGTCTCCGAGGGTCGCGAGGAGCGCGGGGTCGGTGAAGACGGCGCGCGGGTGGTGAAACGCGCCGACGAAGTTCTTGGCCCAGCGCGCGTTGATGGCGACCTTGCCGCCGACGGCGCTGTCGTGCTGCGCGAGGAGCGTCGTGGGGACGTTCACATACGCGATGCCGCGGAGGTAGGCCGACGCGACGAAGCCGCCGAGGTCGGTGACCATTCCGCCGCCGAGGGTGACGAGCACCGCGCGGCGATCGACGCCGTGCCCGTGCAGCGACTCGATCACCGACCAGAAGCGTTCGAGCGTCTTCGATCGCTCGCCGTCGGGAACCACCACGGAGCTCGCGGTGATCCCCTCGGCGCGGAGTCCGTCGAGGAGGCGTTCGCCGTAGAGCCCGTGCACCGTCTCGTCGCAGAGCACCGCCACGCGCGCGCCCGGAAACATCGCCGCGAGCCGCGCTGGGATGCGTTCGAAGAGCCCCGCCTCGATCACCACGTCGTACCCGTGCTGCGCGGGGGCGGAGACGTGCAGCGGCGCATCGGCGCGCGCGACCGCGACGGCGCCATCGAGGCGCTCGGCCACGGCGCGCACGGGCCCCGCGTAGTACGCCACCACGTCGCGGAGGCTGTCCGAGAGCGTGTGCCGCACGGCGTAGCCGAGCGCGCGCATGCGCGAGATGTCCGCAAAGTGACGGGGAATGTCCGCGGGTCTGCCGGGCAGCCGCACGAGCCTGACGGAGTCTTCGATGCCCGCGAAGCGCAGCACGTCGGTGAGCACCTGCTCGGTGGGGTCTTCGCGGCCCGAGCCGACGTTGTAGGCGTGGCCGTTCACGTCGGAGGGCGCCTCGGCGAGGAGGCGCAGCGCGCGTGCGACATCGCGCACGTCGACGAAGTCGCGCGTGGTCGTGAGCGGCCCCACCTCGAGCTGCGGAGGGAGCGCGCCGGCCGCGATGGCCGCGGCCTGCTGCGCGAGGCGTCCGCAGAGGTGGCGCTCGTCTTGACCCGGTCCCGCGGGGTTGAAGATGCGCGCCCACACGACGGGGAGCGCGTGCTGCGCGGCGACGATGCGCGAGACCTGCTCGCCCGCGACCTTGCTCACGGCGTGCAGATCGACGGGCGCGCAGGGCGCGTCTTCGGGGATCGGGAGGTGACGCGCGGAGGGGTTTCCGTAGACCGATCCCGAGGAGCCGAGCACCACGCGGCGCACGTCGATGGCGGCGCCCTTGATCGCTTCGAGGAGCGAGACGAGCGCGTCGACGTTGGCGTCGAAGAGCCGCGCCACGGGCTCATCGCGCAGGGCCGCCGCGAGGTGGACGACGTGCGTCGGGCGGAACTCTTGCAGCAGTCGCGTGAGCGAGGGCCGGTCGTGCAGGTCGAGCGAGACGTAGCGGTAGCGCGGGTCACGCGCGGCGCGCGCGAGGTCGTCGGTGAGCGGCGCCGCGACGGCGCGGTGTCCCCAGTGGACCTCGTGCGTGAAGGTGTCGTCGTTGCGCGGCGAGCGACCGAGGCCCACGAACTCGACCTCGGGGTCGTGCGAGAGCCAGTCGGCGACGAGGTAGCGACCGCAGAACCCCTGCGCGCCGGTGACGAGCGCACGCGTCTTCATGGTGTGGTGATCCCCCTGGCGATGGCGTCGACGGTGCGGCGCAGGCCCTCGCGGAGCGGCGTTCGGGGCGCCCACGAGAGCTCCCGCGCGGCGCGCGACGTGTCTGCGACCATGTGAAGAATGTCGGCGCCGCCGGGCCTTCTGCGCGAAGGGTCTTCGCGCACGGCGAGGCTCCTCCCGGTGCGCTCGGCGACGACGGAGGCCGCGAGCGCGACGAGCGATCCCACGGAGACGCCGACGCCCGACGAGACGTTGTAGGCGCGCGCGACCTCGTCCGAGGGCGCCTTCGCGGCGCAGAGGATCGCGTCGGCCACGTCGTCGACGAAGCAGTAGTCGCGCACGGGCCTGAGGTCGGCGAGCACGATCTCCGTCGCCGCGGGATCGAGCGCCTGACGGAGGATCACGCTGAGCAGCGAGGCCGCGGGCTGCCCCGGGCCGTAGACCGAGAAGGGCCGCACCATCGCGACGCGACCGCGATAGAGCCGCGCGGTCTTCAAGAGCATCTCCGCGCACGCCTTCGAGGCGCCGTAGGGAGAGCGCGGCGCGAGGGGGTGATCCTCTCCGACGGGATCGGTCTGCGGCTGGCCGTAGACCTCGGCCGACGAGACGTGCACGAGCGCGTCGACGGCACGTCGCGTGGCGGCCTCGAGGACGGCCGCGGTGCCGAGCGCGTGGGCCCTCGCGAAGACCGAGGGGTGTTCGAACGACGCTGCGACCGACGAGGGTCCCGCGAGGTGAATCACGAGCGCTGCGTCTTCGAAGAGCGCGCTGAGCGCGTCGACGTCGTCGATGTCGCACTGCACGACGGAGACCCCTTCGGGCGGCGCGACGAAGGGCTGTCCCGGCGCGCTCACGAGGGCGCGAATCCGCGTGCGATCGGGCACCGATGCAGCGAGCAGACGCACGACGGAGCTCCCCAGGAAGCCGCCGGCGCCGGTGACCACGACGGGTCGTGAGGGCGCGTTCATTCCCGCCGACCGTACACGCGGCACACAACCCGTGTACAGGCTCGGATTACACGTATTCGCGCGGCCCTCGCCACGCGATCCGTGCGGCCTCAGCGGCCGTTGAAGTGCTGCACCGTGGCGCCGTCGCGCATCTCGGGGGTGCCGACGCCCGTCGACGCGGCGAAGTCGAAGCCGAGCCCGTTCATCACGCGCTGGTAGAACGCGCGCATCCCGGCGCCCGACTGCCCGCTCGCGATGTAGTACGCGTGGTTGACGTTGTTGGCCGTGAAGTCGACGTACTGAGCGCCCGGCGCGAGGCGCACGCCCGTGATGCTCTTGCCGAGCCGCGTGGCGCGCCCGAGGCCCGCGGCCGTGAGCACGACGTCGCCGTTGTTCACGGTGGTGAAGACCGCGCGCGAGAAGGTCACGCGCGAGACCCAGGTCGCGTGATCGGGCGCGGCGCTCGCACCGGAGTTGATGACCGTCGTCGCGAAGAGGCTCGCGGGCAGTCGGCTCACGCCCGACACCGCCGTGGCGGCTTCGAGCACCAGGCTCCCCATGCTGTGCGTGAGGAGCGTGAACTGGATCGACGCGGCGCGCGGGTGTTCGAGCTGATCGCGGTAGAGGTCGCCGAGCACGACGGCGAGCGCGGGCCCCGCCTCCCTCGCGCGCGCCTCGGGGAATCCGAGCGGGCAGCTGTCGTCGGACCCCGGCCAGAACAGCATGATCGGCGCGGAGGTGTAGTCTCGCGCGAGGGCGGGCATCGCCTCGTTGAGCGACTTGTTGGGCTCGCCGCCGCCGCCGCATCCTCGCCCGTGCACGTAGAGGATCACGTTGTCGACGCTCGCCCCCGCGAGCGCGTGATCGAGCGCGCCCGCGATGTCACGGATGCCGAAGCGCGTGCGGTCGGTGGTGTAGAGCGCCGCGGCAGCGGGGATTCCGCGGCTGTCGATGACCACGGGCGTCGCGCCGTCGGAGGGCGGCGTCACCACATCGGGCTGCGCGATCACATCGGGCGACGCGATCACATCGGGCTGCGCGAGCACGTCGGGCTGCGAGATCGCGTCGGGT
>JAXLYG010000052.1:0-93382 GCA_046351535.1 Polyangiales bacterium | reverse complement strand
GTGGTGATCCTCGGCGCGGGGCTCGACGCCAGGGCCGTGCGGCTCGCGGGGGAGCTCGGCGGCGTGACGGTGTTCGAAGTCGACCACCCCGCTACGCAGGCCTACAAGCGCGACGCCCTCGCCCGCGTCGGCGCGTCGTCGCCCGCCCGCTACGTCGCGTGGAACTTCGAACGCGACCCGCTCGAGCGGCTCGCCGACGCGCTCGCCGCCGTCGGACACGACCGCGCGACGCCGACCTTCACCGTGTGGGAGGGCGTCACGATGTACCTCACGCGCGCGGCGATCGAGTCGACGCTCGCGGCCGTGCGCGACTACGGCCCCGTCGGTTCGGAGCTCGTGCTCAACTACGTCGACCGCGCGCGGGCGGAGGGGCGCGGCCCCGCGAGCCGCGTCGTGGGACGCGTCGTGCGCGGCGTCGGCGAGCCCTTCGTCTCGGGCTTCGAACACGCCGAGATGGCGAGCCTCCTCGAGCGCGCGGGCTTCGCGGTCTCGCGCAACGCGTCGCTCTCGGTGTGGGCGAAGGCGCTGCTCCCGGTGCGCTGGGGCGACCGCGTGGGCCTCGGGGGCAACCTCGCCGTCGCGCGCCGCACGGCGTGACGTGAGGGCTCAGCGCGAGCCGTCCGAGATGCACGCGGCGAAGGCCAGCGACTCGCCGGTGCACGCGCTCGTGGTGGGGCGTCCGTTGTCGCATCGGTACCGGGCCGTCGATGCGCAGCGCGCGGCGGTGTCGAGCTGCGAGGCGCAGGCGGCGTAGGTGCGATAGGCGCCCTCGCACTCGCTCACGCACGCCGTCATCGAGAAGCCCGCGCAGCCGGCGCGCCCCTTCGAGGCGCAGAGGTCGACGCAGAGGTCCGATCCCGAGCGCGTCGAGACGTCGCCGCCTCCGCCGAGGTCGACGCACGCCGCGAAGGAGAGCGAGGTGACGAACAGGAGGGCGATGCGGGTGGTGTTCATGGTGAGGCTGCCTTTCGAGCGCCCGTCGGGGCGACGCAGCCCTCCATCGCGAGGCGCATGCCGCGCGGAATCACCATGAATCACAGGGGGTTTGAGTGTTCCTGAGCGTGGCGTCGGCGCCCCGGCGAGGCGCGCCTGAAGCGCCGACAGCGGGGTAGACGAGGCGCTACGCGACGCCGCCGAAGCCCGCGTAGTAGCGCTTGAAGGTCTCGACCTGCAGGCCGAAGACGCCCTCGATGCCGAGGGTGATGGCGTTCCAGGCGCCGCTGGTGGCGGCGGTGCCGCCGAGCGCGCCGTGCGTGCCCCACGGGTTGCGGAGGATGACGTAGCGCTTGAGGTTGGTGCCGCTGCCCGTCGTCATGCGACCGAGCACCGTGTAGGCGTGGTTCGCCACGAGGTTCACCTCGTTGTAGACGACGTGATCGGGCGAGCTCTCACCGGACGAGTACGTCCACGCGACGAGGGGCACGAGCGCCGCGCCGGTGTTGCTCGCGCAGCGCTCGGTGATCTTCGTCCAGAGCTGATCGGCGGTGTTGCCGGAGGTGGAGTTGTAGAACTTCGCCTTGTTGGTCAGCGCGTGACACGATCCCACGGGGTCGCCGCCCGCGATGGGGCCGTAGTCGGGCTGATCGGTCGTGTTGTTCGTGCGCCACTTGGCGAAGAGCTTCTCGTACACGGCGGGCCAGATCTCGCTGTTCTCCATGGAGCGCGCGTAGACCCAGTTGTGTGTGCCGGTCTTGACGGGGACCTTCTCCGACGCCTGCACGCGCTTCGCGGCGCCGCTGGCATAGAAGTCGACCATGTCGACGAAGTCCTGCTGGTTGGTGCCCGTCGTGCGGTTGCGGTGCACGATCGTCTCGGGCCACGCCCACGCGACGGCCGAGAGCGCGGCGATGAAGTAGCAGTCGCCGAGCGCGCCCTGCACCGGGTCGCGGTACTCGGTCCCCTCTTCGAAGTAGTCGCCCTTGTCGAACCACTCGAGGCCCGCGGGGTTCCACGGGGTGCCCGTCGCAGACTCGACGAAGGCGCCTCGCAGCAGGGCCACGCGCACGGCGTCATCGGTCGCGCGGAGCCGCGCGAGGAGCATCTGCGCGGGGACCGCCAGCCGCGACGTGAGCGTCGACAGGCCGCGCGCGCGCGCCGAGGCGTCGAACACGAGCTGCGTGATGCGCTGCCGCGACTCCACGGCGTTGAGCATCCTCACCTTGCCGTCGGCCAGCAGCTGCACGCTCGGGTAGAGGATCGACGAGAGCTTCGGGTCGAAGAGCTTCGCGGGCGGCTGTCCGAGCACGGCCTCCAGATAGGCGCCGGGGTCCGACACGCGGTCCCACGACACGGGGTTGTCAGCGATCGCGTCGACGAGCGCGTAGGGGTTCACCACCGAGCAGACAACGTCGTCACTCATGGCACATGGTCCTTCCTTGAGCGGTGTCCGATCGCCGTCGGAACCACCTTCCGACAGCGGGCGCAGGCATAGCAGCGCGCGTGCCTCGGAGGTTCGCCAGCCCGGCGTTCGACGTTCTGACTGATTGCGCGTCGCGCACGCGCGATGACCTCGACAATTCGTTCCATGGAGCGCGTTCCGGACCTCGACGCGCGCCCTTCGCAGTGCATCGACTTCACCCTCGCGGCGCGTGGCGCACGGAGATTTCGTTCAAAGGGTGCACGCGTTGGCGATTGTGTCGCGTCGACAACAATTCAGCGCCGTTCGTGGTGCTCGTCCGAGTGTTGTGCGCGAGGGGACGAGGTGCATGTCACCGAGCGCGACGGCCTTCGCGCACGACGACGCGCCTCCTACGCGAGCGCGGTCGCGTCGTAGACGCCGAGCGTCGTGTCCGCGTGCGCGACGAAGAGCCGCCCGTCGGCGGCGAAGGCCAGCGCGCAGGCCCCGCCGTGCTCGACCGCGAGGCGCGCCGTGACGGCGCCGTCGGCCACGGAGAGGAGCGTGATCGTCGGGCCTCCGGTGACGGCGAGCACCGCGCCGCCGGGCGCGAAGGCGATCGCGCGGACCGGTGCGCCGAGCTCGTGGGTCGCGCGCATCGCGGCGCCCTCGACGTCCCACACGATGACGCGGCCGCTCGGGTCGCCGCTCGCGAGCGCGTGTCCGTCGGGTGAGAACCGGATGCACGTGGGGTGCTTCCGATGGCCCTTGAGCGGCGCGCGCGCGGTGAGGTCGTCGCGCTGTCGCAGGTGCACGACGCTGGCGCCGAGCGCGGTCGTGGCGACGCGTCGGCCGTCCGGCGAGAGCGCGACCGAATCGAGGGCCGTGGTCTGGCCGTAGTACCGATCGCACCGGAGCTCGAGGCCCGTGTCCGTCGCGTAGCGCGTGACGACGCGCCCGCGGTAGTCGTCGATCGACGAGACCGTCATCAGCGCGCCTCCATCGGGGGCGAGGCCGAGGGCCGTGACGGGGCCGGGCGCGATGGTGCGGAGCGTGGCCGCGTGCGGGTCGAGGAGCGCGACGGGGTCGCCATCGAGCGCGATCACGCCGCCGTCGTCCGATGCGGCGAGCTCCGACGCGGCGAGCTCGCGGACGACGCGACCCGATGCGACGTCCCAGAGGCTCGCGAGGCGGTCGCTGTGCGCCTGCGCGTCGGAGACGGTGACGGCGCGACGACCGTCGGCCGTGACGGCGAGCTGTCGCGCTTCGGCGTGCGGCGCCAGGTTCTCGGAGCGCGGCGCGCCCGTGTCGAGGGCGAGTCTTCGAACGCGACGTCCGCCCGCGGCGAGGACGCAGGTGCCACGGGGACAGAAATCAAAGCCCCACGCGAAGGGCCCCGTCGACCGCCAGCGGACGCGCCCCTCGGGAAGCTCGTACCGCGTGAGCACCGACGGCGTGCGGTAGTGCGTGCGAACGGCGATGAGGAGCGCCTCGCCGTCGGGCGTGAAGGCCCACGCACCGAGCTCTGGCAGCCCGTCGGACGGCGTGGCCTGCGTCACCGCGGGGAGCGTCAGCCGCGCGAGCGTCGCGCCGTTCTCGAGGTCGAAGACCGTCACCGTCTCGGGGGCGGTGCGCGCCGCGAGGCGACGTCCGTCGCGCGAGAGGCAGAGACGTCGCGCGTCTCGGAGGTCGAGCGTGAAGGCGCTCACGAGGCGCGCGTCGAGCACGTCGCGGAGCTCGACACGAGACGCGCCCTCGTGCGCGAACGCAGAGACGAAGCGCGCGCCGTTGCGCGCGAGGGTCGACCCGGGCCACACCGGGCCGAGGGCGGGCACCTCGACGCGCCAGTCGAGCTCTCCCGTGGCGACGCGCCAGCGTTCGACGCCCGCGAGGTGCGCGCGCAGGAGCCCCGCGCCGTCGGCCGTGAACGCGAGCTCGCCGATCGCCTCGGCGTCTCCCGGCGGTTCGATGCGAAGCGTCTTTCCGTCGGCGTTCGGCGTCCAGAGGTCGACGCAGAAGCGCCGTCCATCGCGCGGCGCGTCTGCGCACGCGACGAGCGCGCCCGTCGACGACATCGCGCCCGCGCATCGCGCGAAGCGCTCACGACGCCGCATGCGCGACTGCGCGCGCTGCGAGCCGTCCTCGGCGTCCCAGTCCGTGATGATCGCCTCGAGGCCGTGGTGCGCGAGGGTGCGCAGCGTCCGCCCGTCGGCGGAGAGCGCGAGGTTCAGCAAGCCTCCGTCGTGGAGGAAGGCGGTGTGCCCGAGACGGGCGAGGGGCTTCAACGCGGTCGGTGCGGTGGGTCGCATGGGTTCGCTCGGGGCGCGATCCTACGCCGCTCCGAGGGAGCATCCCGGTGTTGCTCGCGCGTCTGCGATGCGATGACGCCCACTGCCCCCGCACGATCTCGTGAGGGCCCCGTTTCGCGCGCGCGGGGCTCGCCGCGAACGCGACGACCCCCGACGCGCCCTTCGAAGACGGGCTCGATCGCCTCGTCGACGCGATCCGCCGCGCGACCGGGACTTCCGCCGCGGGCCCGACGCGACGCTCAGCGCGTCCCGCCGCTCGTCGCCGGGGGCGCCGAGGGCGTCGCGCAGCCGTAGCTCGCCACGAGCGTGTGCCGCGCGGCGTCGTCTCCGAGCGCCGCGTAGCGGTTGCGCCAGTCACGGATGCAGTCGCGTTCGGCGTTCGGGTTCTGCTCCGAGCGGTCGCGGCAGTACCGCTGGAGCGTCGATTCGCACTGGCTCCAGAGGGGCTGCGCGTCGGGCGCGAGCGCGGCCTCGTGCGCGCCGCACCCTGTCGAAGCCACCAACGAGAGAAACAACACCGTCGAGCACACACGCGAGATCATCGATCACCTCCGCGCGGCCACAGTGCAGCGCGCGCGCCATCGAGGCCCGCGGCCCCGGATCCACGCGCTGCACGTGTGCATATCCAACTGATTCGCGCGTTTGCGCCTCTCGACGGGAGATTCTGCGTTCGAGCGCGGCGAGATCGCCGGGTGCGATCGACGCGTGTCGGCCCGATTCGCCGCGCCATTTCAGGCCGCGACGCGCCGCCCCCGAACCGCGGTGTTCGCCGCGGCGACGCGCGCGCGAGCCCGACGTCGGAGCCTCAGTGTCCCCGTCCGCGGCCGCCGTGGCCGAAGCCGCCGCGTCCCTCGTGGCCTCCGTGCGGAGGGCCGACGATCACGCCGCGGTTGCTCCACCAGCCGTGCGCTCTGCCGTGCGGGACGTGACCGCCGGGCACGAGCACGATCGCGGGCTGCTCGACGTAGATCGGCGCGACGACCACGGCGGGGCTCGGCGTCGGGGCAACCACCACCACGCCGGGGATCACTGCCACGGGGCTGAGCGCCTCCACTGCGACGCCCGCGTACACGGCGCCCGCGATCTCGACGGAGGGCAGTTCGACGGCGATCTCGGCAGGCGCGCCGAGGGCGACCTGACCGACGAGGTACGCGCCCTGCGCGTGGAGAGGCACGACCCGCACCGCGTTGCCGACGCGCACGCGCGCAGAAGGGACCGTGACCTCCGTCGCGGGGATCGGCGCTCCGTCGAGGTTCATCCAGAAGAGCGCGAGCGCGCCGGAGTTGCCCACGACGACCTCGACGGCGCGGTCTCCGACGAGCTGCACCCTGCCGCCGTGGTGCGCGATCGGGAGCGCGACGGGCGTCACGCGCAGCGGGGACGACACGAACTGAACCGGCGCGGCCTGACCCACGGGCGTCACCGTGAGCTCGATGGGGTACGCGCCTTCGGGCATCCCGGCGACACGTCCCACGTAGGCGTTCATCGCCGGGTCGAGGCGCATCGCCACGGGGACCGAGGAGCCGTCGGGCCTGCGCACCGCCGCCGTCACCCTGCGCGCGCGGACGGGCGCGTCGCGCGCGTCGGTCACGGACGCGAGGAGGCGTCCCTCGGGCTGCGCGACGAGCTCGGTGCGAAGCGCGCCGACCCGCGTGAGCACGCCGCCGTGTGGCGTGCTCGTCACCGCGACGTCCGAGGCGACGGGCGCCTCCTCGTGACGACAGACGCGGAGGAGCGAGGCGGCGACCCAGAGACCGATGGTGATCCGCATGATCGACGTTGTAGACGACGCGCGCTCACGCTGTCGAAGGAGACTCGAAAAGAAGGCAATTCCGCGATGTCGTGGCGCGCGTCTGCGGCGCCGTTCGACCGCGCTCGAGCATCGAGGCGCGACGGGTCAGCGCGTGAGGTTCTCGACGCGCACGCTCGCGGCGGCCTCGCAGCCTCGCGCGCAGCGCTGCTGACCCGGCAGCGGACGCTCGACGTAGGTGTACTCGAGCGCGCCCGACGCCAGCACGCCGCGGATCTCCTGCTTGGTCTCCCAGTGACACCCGTCGCGGAAGTCGAAGGTCGTTCGGAGCGAGAGCTCGACGGCCCCTTCGGCCGTGACCGATCCGCCGAACGCGGCGTCTGAGAAGGTCGCCTGCGCCGGTCCTCCGCCGCACGGAAAGGTCACCGTCGTCGACTGCGCCGACACGCGCTCGTCGATCTCGCAGCCGGCGCGGGTGTGCACGGGCGCGACGGCGATGGTCGCGCTGCACCCCGCGGCGACGACGGGCGGCGGCGCGCTGTACGCGACGGGCGCCGACGTGGCGGTGGCGGTCACGTGCGCGGGATACGCGGGGCGCGACGCGGTGTTGCTCTGCGCGGGCTGTTGCACCACGCACGCGCTCAGGCCGAGAGCGGCTCCGAGCGCGAATCCGAACGAGAGGATGCGCTTCACGACGGCCGCGGAGGGTACTCGCGACGGGGCCACGCGACGAGCGTCTTCGTCGCGACGCGCGCGACCCGGGGGACGAGGGCGCCGCAGGCGCGGGGGTCCGTTCCCCTGCGCGCGGAGCTGTGCTCTCCTCTCGCGCAAGAGAGGAGCCGAACATGAAGACGAAGACGAGCGTGAGAGCTGGCGCCAGCACCGGTCCCGCGATGGCGCGCGACAACCCCGACGCGTGAGGTCTCCCGAGGCGCGCGCGCGAGCCCTCGTCTGCGTCACGCTCCTGCGCGTGGCCGCGTGCCGGAGCGCGCCCTCCGCGACGCCCTCGCCGCCGCTCGCGCCGCTGCGCGTGACGGTGCGCGCGGGCTTTCGCACCAACGCGCCGCCCACGCCCGCGACGCTCGCGGTGGCGTGGTTCACCGCCGACGAGTGGCGCGCGCTCGACCACGACCACGCGATCAAACCCCTGCTCGACATGATGCCGCGCATCCGCACCGTGAGGGTGCGCGTGGGCAACGACCGCGACGTGGCCGAGCTCGCCCTCGACGCCCCCGCCGACGCCGCCGTCGCCTACGCGGTGCTCGACACGCGTGGACGCTTCTTCGACACGCTCCTCGGACGCGTCGGCGGCAACGCCACGGGACACGCCGAGGTCGGCTCGCGCCGCGCGACGCTCACCCTCGACGCGCTCGCCGAAGAGCCGCCTCGCCCCGAGCGCTGCGTCGGCGACCGATACCGGCTCGTCACGATCGACGCCCCCGAGGTGCGAGGCGCGCTCGACAACCCCACGCTGCGTCGCCTCTGCGTGCGCCTGCCGAGCACCTACGCCTCGGAGCCAGCGCGGCGATATCCGGTGATCTATGTGCTCCCGGGCATCCGAGGCACCGACGCGACGGTGACGGGCGACTTCGGCCCCATCGCCGACGACGTCGGACGCGAGGCCCTCTACGTCGGCGTCGACACGTCGAACAACGCGGGCTCGACCTACTTCGTCGACAGCCCCGTCTCGGGCGCGTGGGCGCGCTTTCTCTTCGAACGCGTCGTGCCCCACGTCGACGCGAACTTTCGCACGCTCGGCGACGCGTCGTCGCGCGGCGTGGTCGGGCACTCGACGGGCGGCTTCCACGCGGTCTCGGTGGCGTTTCGAAGGCCCGACGTGTTCAGCGCCGTGGGGGCCTCGTCGCCCGACGCGCTCGACATGGCGACGTGGTTCCTCGGCGCCGACGGACGCGCCGATCCGTTGTGGCTCGGATGGATGCGCGTGGACGACGCGGTGGGCGGCCCCGGGCAGATGACCAGCTACGCGGCCGACTGGTCGCCCGACGCGCGCGCGCCGCGGGGCTTCGCGTGGCCCTTCGACCTCACGACGGGCGCGGTGGTGCCCGAGGCGTGGTCTCGCTGGCTCGACGCGAGCCCCATCGCCTGGCTCTCGCGCGAAGACGGCCTCGCGCGCGCGCGGCGCCTCTCGGGGCGCATCTATCTCACCTGCGGACGCCGCGACGAGGCCCGCCTCTTCGCGCCCACCGAGCGCTTCGCCGACGCGCTCGCTCACGCGGGCGTCGCGCGCATCTGGGTTCCCACCGAGTACACCCACCTCGGTCAGCGCCGCGAGCGGCTGCTGCCGATGCTTCAGCACCTCACGTCGGTGCTCGCCCCCGCGCGCTGACCTCCTTCGCCGTCACGGCGCGAACGACCCTCCGAGCGCGGCGCGGTGACGAGCGCACACGCGACCGTCGCAGCCGCGAGGCGACCGTCTCACGCGTGCGTCGGTGGCGCGGGCGCGACGCGGGGCGCGCATTCGTTGAAACAGCTTGTTTTCATGCGGTTCAGCGTGGGTGTCGGCGCGGCACGCAGGCTGCTCAAGGGGAGCGCAGGACGCACCCACGACGAGACGCGGCCGACGCCGCGAGAGGAACGAGCCGCCATGCACACCGCCCACGCCGCCACCGCTTCGAGTGACACCGTCCGCCGCGTCGTTCGCAGGGTCATCGTGCTCGCGCCGGGCGCCGCCGTGATCGCACCGACGGGCGCGTCGCGTGAGCTCGCCGCGTACCTCGCCGCGACGCCGTGGTGCGACGCAGACCACCCCTGCATCCGTGCGCTCTCAGACGAGCTCACCCGCGGGCTCGCGACGCAGGCCGAGAAGGCCGCCGCGCTCTTCGCGTGGGTCCGCGACGCCGTGCCCTACACCCTCGGCGACTGGAACTGGCGCGCCTCCGAGACCCTCGCGCTGCGCCGCGGGACGTGTTCGAACAAGGCCAACCTGCTCGTCGCGCTGGCCCGCGCCGCGGGCATTCCGGCGGGCTTTCACGTGATGAGCATCCGCACGCGGCACTACTTCGGCGTGGGGCTCATCCCGATGATCCGCCGCGTCGTGCGCGGCGAGTCGGTGCACGTCTACGCCGCGATGCACCTCGGCGGACGCTGGGTGAAGTGCGACCCGACCGACGACGCGCCCCTCTGCCGCAGCATCGTGAAGATCCTCCCGCACGCGCACCTCGTGGAGTTCAACGGCGTCGACGACGCGGTGCACGGCTTCGCGCCCGACGCGATCCTCGGCGACCGCGGGACCCTCGCGAGCCTCGACGACCTGCTCTCGCGCAAGCCGGGCTTCTCCGCGTCGGCGCAGCGCGTGTTCGGGCACTTCATCCGCTACATGCGCGAGCACGGCGGGCGGTACTCGCTCGACGACGCGGACTGCCAGGCGCGCATCGAGCGGGACTTCCGAGCGTGGCTGACGCGCCACCACGCCGACGACCTCGCGGACCTCACCGCCGACGAGACGCGCGCCGCCGCGTAGCCCCTCGACGCCGCTCCGCGCCTCGTCGCGGCACACACACTACCGACAGGGCGTCTCGCGCTCGGCCTCCGCGAGGTGCAGCCGCGCGGCGTCGGCGCGGGCCACGACGGCGATCTCGGGCGTCGCGTGGCAACGGATGAAGGTCCAGAGGAGCCGCGCGGCGTCGCGGCGTCCGTCTTCCCAGGTGCCGTCGCCGAGCACGAGCACGGCCTCCTCGTACCAGCCGGGATAGAGCGAGGGCGACGCGCGCCGCGCGGCGGCGTAGATGGTCCTCGCGCGCGGCACGTCGTTGAGAAAATACTGCGTGACCGCGGCCTCGTAGAGGTACCCGACGGGGTCGCCGTAGGTCTCGTGGAGCTCGCGGTCGAGGGCGACCATGCGCAGCGCGAGGCGGCGTACGGCGTCGTCGTCGTGGCGCGCGCGTGCGAGCTCGGCGTCGATCCAGAGCGCGCTCTGATCGACCACGAGCATGTCGCGTCGGCTCGAGAGGCGGCCGCGCAGGGCCATCGAGCGACGCACCTCGGCGAGCGCGGCGTCGCTCTGGCCCGGATAGCTCAGCGCGCAGGCGAGCTGCGAGTGCAGGAGCGCGTTGTCGGGGTCCCTCGCGAGGCCCTCGCGCGCCATCGCCTCGCAGCGCTCGTAGCGCCCGAGCATGCAGTGCTGCTCCGCGTCGAGGAACGCGCGCCACGCGTCGAAGGGCATCGGCGTCGCCGAGGCGTCGGGCTGGTCGTCGGTCCAGCGCGCGACGTTCCACTGGCGGGCGAGGGCGCGCATCGTGGCCTGCGCGACGCGGGCCGCGCCATCGGCGTCGAGGTCTTCGCGCCGGAGGTGCTGGCGCATCCCGGTCACGCCGCGCGCGGGGTCGTCGGCGGCGAAGACGTGCACCGCCACCGTGAGCCCCCCGTCGCTCGCGCTCGCCACCGAGAGCGCCGCCACCGTGTCGGCGCCCACGCGCCGCGCGAACTCTGGCGCGCGCCCCTCGTCGGGCACCGTCACCGCGTCACCGAAGAGCGACAGGCGCGCGGCGAGGAGGCCCGCGGGGCTCACCGGGCGAAACTCCCGGTAGCGGTCGACCTCTTCGATGAGCCGTGACGCGAGCGCCCACGCGAAGGGCCCGTCGACCATGTCGGCCCCTTCGCGCACCGCGATGACCGCGAGCCGTCGACCGCGTTCCGTCAGCGCGGGCTGCGTCGCCGCGAGGTGCGAGGCGGTCAACGCGGGCGACGCGCTGCGCTTCGAAGCGACGAGGCCTGCGAGCGCCGCGAGCGCGACGAGCGCCGCGGCGACCGCGGCGAGCGTGCGACCTCGTGGCGCGGTGCGCACTGGCACCGGGATCGACGCGTCAGGCTGCGGGAGCGCCGCGACGGAGAGCTCGCGCATCGCCTGGACCCCGCGCGCCACGGGGACCGCCGCGGTGGCCTCGGTCTCCGCGCGCGTCGGCGCGACGTGCGGCGCGCTTGCGGGGACGCGTGCGACGGGCGCCGACTCGAGCCCGAGCTCGCGCGCGATCGCGTCGAGGTCGACGAGGCAGCGCGCTGCGGAGGCGGGTCGCGCGTCGGGGTCTTTCTTCAAGAGGTCGGCGACGAAGCGGTCGAGGGAGGCGGGCACGTCGGGGTTGAGCGCGCTCGGGGGCGTCGCGTCGGCGTGCAGGTGCTGCGAGATCACGGCGACCACGGGGCCGAGGTACGGCGGGCGTCCGGTGAGCATCTCGTAGAGCAGGCACCCGAAGGCGTAGAGGTCGGCGCGGCCGTCGACGTCGTCGCCGCGGAGCTGCTCGGGGGCCATGTACGAAGGCGTTCCGAGCACGACGCCGCGCTCCGTCGCGCGCGATCGGTCGGCGGTGAGCGCGAGGCCGAAGTCGCCGAGCTTCGCCGTGCCGTCTTCGGCGAGCCACACGTTCGCGGGCTTGAGGTCGCGATGCACGATGCCGCGCGCGTGCACCGCGTCGAGCGCGCGGAGGATCTGCCGCGCGAGCGTGACGGCGCGGCCCACGGAGAGCGACCCGCTGGCGTTGGCGATGGCCGCCGCGAGGTCACCGCCGCGGACGTACTCGCACACGAGGTAGGCGACGCCGGCCTCTTCGCCGAAGTCGTACACGGTGACGACGTGGGGGTGGGCGCCCATGCGGGCGAGCGCGCGCGCCTCGGTGCGAAGCCGCGCGGCGTCGGCGGCCGTGAGCGCCGACGCGTCGAGCCGCGAGAGGGCGCACTCGCGATCGAGCGTCACGTCGCGCACGAGGAAGACGGACTTCTGTCCGCCCGCGCCGAGCTTCCGCTCGACGACGTAGCGCCCGGACGCGAACGTGGTCGGTCCGCTGACGCCCTCGCCTCCTCCGCCGGGTCGGTCGACGCTCGTGCTCATCGTCGTGCGGGACGCGCTGAAGCCACGCCCCGAAAGGCAGTGTACGCCTTCAGCGATCGTCCGGTGACTCGCTCGTGGCGCCCTTGAGACCGTAGCGTCGGATCATGCGGAAAAGCGTCGCGCGGCTCACGCCCGACCGTCGCGCGGCCTCGGCGACGTTGCCGCGCGTCTGCTCCAGGAGCTTCGTGAGGTAGTGCTGTTCGAAGCGGCCGAGGAGCTGCTCGCGCGCCGTCTGGAAGGGGAGCGCGTCGAGGCCGTCGGCGAGTCGTTCGGCGGTCACGGCGCCGCCCTCGACGGAGCCCGACCCGAGGGGCGGCGCGACGCGGAGGATGACGAGCTGTTCGAGGTAGTTCCGCAGCTCGCGCACGTTGCCGGGCCAGTCGTGCTGCCAGAGGGCCGCGTCGAGGGAGACGCCGCGCGTGTCGAGGCCGCGCGTGCGTCCGATCGAGTCGAGCAGGGCGCGGCACACGAGGGGGAGGTCGTCGAGGCGGTCGCGGAGCGCGGGCATCCGCACCTGGATCACGGCGAGGCGGTAGTAGAGGTCCGCGCGGAAGCGCCCGTTGTTGACCTCGCGGCGGAGGTCGCGGTTCGTGGCCGCCACGACGCGCACGTCGACCTTGCGCGCGGCGCGCCCCCCGACGCGGCGGACCTCGGCCTCGCCGAGCACGCGCAGGAGCTTGGGCTGCACCTCGATGGGCATCTCGCCGAGCTCGTCGAGAAAGACCGTTCCGCCGTCGGCGCGTTCGAAGGCGCCCTCGTACTCGGCGGTGGCGCCGGTGAACGCGCCGCGCTCGTGACCGAAGAGCTCGCTCTCGATGAGCGTCGCGGGGAGGCTCCCGCAGTCGACCACTTCGAAGGGCTTCTTCGACCGCGGCGACGCGAGGTGGATCGAGCGCGCGGCGAGCTCCTTGCCCGTGCCGCTCTCGCCGGTGATGAGCACCGGCGCCGTGGTGGGGGCGACGCGCTCGAGGGTGGCGTACACCGCGCGCATCGCCTCGGAGGCGCCGAGGAGGCTGCCGAAGCCCTGCGCCGCGCTGAGCGACACGGTGGCCTTCTCGGCCTCGGAGACGACCCGCACGCGGGTGTTTCCGAGCTCGAGCTCGGCGCCGCTGGTGACGGTCGCGTCGCGCACGAGGGCGCCGCCGTGGCGGGTGCCGTTGGTGCTGCCGAGGTCTCGCACGGCGATGCCGTCGGCGCACCCTTCGAGCTCGACGTGAAAGCGCGACACCGTCGGATCGGTGAGGCGCAGCGCGACGCCGTCGCCGCTTCCGATGGTGAGCCTGCCCTCCTCGGAGGCCGCCTCGACGCCGACGTCGGCGCCTGCCATCACCCTCGCGCGAAACCGTGGAACAGCGCGTCGGGTGGCGTCGCGCGCGATGCGTCGTGTCGGTTCTGTCATCGCGCGGCGATCGTAGCGCGACGGCGTCCCGTCACGGGTACGAGATCGCGCAGCCCTGCGACGGCGAGAAGGCGTTGCGAACCCAGTTCCGCTGCACGAGGAAGTCGCGCGACCCGAGGCGCACGTTGGCGCGGGCGCCGTTGGCGGTCGCGTAGGTCGTCCCGAAGTTCCAGTTGCAGAGGTCGCCGTTCTCCGAGCGGTTGCCGTCGTCGGCGTACCAGGCGTTGATGTCGGGGTCCGTCACGGCCTCGTCGAGCTCGTGGGCGATCGTGTTGACCATCGCGTCGGCGACGGGATTTCCATTGGGGCTCACGCTCTGGTTCTGCGACGCGGCGCAGTTGGCGAGGCAGCGCCCGGCGTTGCCGATGAACGAGTACTTGAGGTCGAGGCCGTTGATCGTGCCGTGGTCGTGCCAGCCGCAGAACGTGGTGCAGTGCCCGCTCTCGGTCACGTTGGGCGCCGCCACGACGAAGTAGACCCCGTGCGTGTCGATCGGCAGCGCGCCGCGATCGATGGACTCCTTCACGATGTTGGCGATGTCGGTCTCCGTGAGCGTGACGCTGCTCGCGGTGTTGAGCCGCAGGTACGACCCGCCGTGGGCGACCGCGTTGCTGACGTACTGCCGCGTCCCGCTCTGCGTCGTCGGGTACGTCGTGTTGATGGCGTAGTACGACGAGCCGCCGACGTTGCGCGCGAAGTCTTCGAGCACGCGGTTGGTCGCGCTGGTGGCCGTGCCGAAGCTCCAGTTGCCGTAGTAGATGTAGTAGACGCGCGTCGTCCCGAGGATCACCGGGCCGCCGTGATACGAGGGCGGCGTCACGGTCGACGCCGAGGTGCCCGCGGGCGACGAGGGATCGGTCTCGGTCTCGCCGTCGCCGTCGCTCGGGCGACGCGGGCGAAAGTGACGCGGCCCCGAGGCGTGGAGCTCGCGCTCCGTGCTGATGGCGCTCGAGAGGGCGCCGGTCTCGTCGGTGTCGCCGGTCGCGGCGCAGCCTCCGAGCGAGAGCGACGCGACGGCGATGGTCAGGGTGCGGACGGTGAGCTTCATGCGGCTGTTCTCCGTGTCGGTGTGTAGGAGCGACGCATCGCGCGCCGCCGAGACAGCCCTGTTTTCATGGCCCATGCCCGCGTGAAAACGCCTTGTTTTAAACGCGTTCGCGCACGGTGACGCCGCTCCGCCGACGCAGCCGTGATCCGCACCGTCGCACGCGTGAGACGGTCCGACCGTCGCGGCCGTGGTTCTCCCTCGGAGTCCCAGGTGGCTATCTGAAAAGATCAGAGATTGATCTCGTGGGATCGTCTCCCGGTGTCGCTGCGACGTGGTTTCGCTTGTTTTTCGGACATCTCAGCGCTGGCACGTCAGCCGCAACAGGGCCTCGCATCGTTCTGCTGGGGCACTCCAGCGGCGCACGCGGACCTAAGGGAATCGGGGGCGTCGCGTTCCGCACCTCGGAGCCAGCGAGCGATGAACCCGGGTTCGACTCCCGGTCCCGCGCGAGCGGTGCCCGTGGCAGGGACACACACCAACCAGACGAGGCCATCGCCCTCCCGACGCGCGTCGGGTCACCCAACGCATCGTCCGCTCGGAGTCGCATCACCGCGCTCCGCGACCCGCATCTCGCTCGCCTCTGCGCCGCCGCGCGGGCGCCAACGCGCCCGTCACAGCCCGGTCTCGCTCGCCACGCGCGACGCAGACCCGGCGCGGCAGCCCGGCGAGCGCGCGCGGTGGACTTCGCGTCGACCCGAAGGCGCGTCGGGGCGGCGAGGGTCATTCCTCCTTCACTTGAACGAGAGTCTTCCGATGCTCACCACCGTCGTCCTCGGCCCTTCGCAGCGCGCGCTCGTACTTCGTGACGGCGTCCCATTCCGCTGGCTCCGCGCGGGGCGTCACCGGCTCTGGGGGCGCCGCGACCGCTTCGAGCTCCGGCGCTACGAGCTCGACCAGCACACCGCGCCCATGACGCCCGAGCTCCTCGCCGTGCTGCCCGGTGACGAGGGCGTCGAGCACGTCGTCGGCGCCGCCGAGATCGGCCTCGTCACCGCCGACGGACGCCCCGCGAAGGTGCTCACCGCGGGCCGTTGGGTGCTCTGGCAGTCGCGCGTCGAGGTGACGTGCGAGAACGTCTCCACCGCGGCCCTCTCGGCGTCCGCGGTGCCGACGGCCTTCCGCGCGCTCGCGCCCGACACCGAGCTGCGGACCATCGTCGCGGCGCCCTACGAGCGCGTGCTCCTCTACGTCGACGGCGCGCTCGCCGAGGTGCTCGGCGCGGGCCCGCACCCCGTGTTCGTGCGCGACCGCGAGTTGCGCGACGAGCGCGTCGACCTGCGCGAGCGCGAGATGCAGATCGTGGGGCAAGACGTGATGACCGCCGACAAGGTCACCCTGCGCCTCAACCTCTGCGTGAAGCTCCGCGTGACCGACGCGGTGAAGGCGTGCGAGGCCGTCGAGAACCTCGACAACGCGGTCTACACCGAGGCGCAGCTCTGCGCGCGGCGCAGCCTCGCGGGCCTCACGCTCGACCAGCTCCTCGAGCGCCGCGGGACGCTCGGTGCCGCGATGCGCGAGGAGGTCGCGGCGCGCGCCGCGGGGTGGGGCGTCGAGATGCTCGCCGTCGACGTGAAGGACGTCGTGCTGCCCGGCGAGATGAAGACCCTGCTCAACCAGGTGATCGAGGCCGACAAGCGCGCCGCGGCCAACGTGATCCTCCGCCGCGAGGAGACCGCCGCCACGCGCGCCCTCGCCAACACGGCGAAGCTCCTCGAGAGCAACCCCACCCTCCTGCGCCTCAAGGAGCTCGAGGCGTGGAAGGAGATCGCCCAGTCCGTCGGTCAGGTGAACGTCGTCGCCACGCCGCAGCAGCTCCTCGGCCCGCTCTCGCTGCCCGCGCCGCCGTCGAAGTAGGCGCCGTCGAGGCTGGACGCGCGCGCCGCCCGGATCGATGATCCGCGCCACGGCCCGCCATGATCTCCACGCATCACGCCGCGTCGCGGCGGTCTTCGATCCTCGGGTGTCTGGTCGTCTCGCTCGCGGGCTGCGTCGCGAGCTCCGACGACCTCCGTGACGACGGGGACGAGGGCGCCACCAGCGCCGCGCAGGCCGTGGCCGTGTCGGGGCGGTGGCTCATGCCCGCGTCGGTGCGCGCCGTCGCGGCGAGGCAGCGCGTCGGCTACGACGGCCCGCCGCCGTGGCAGGGCGGACGCAACTGCGGCGGCACGTTCTTTCCCGGCACGCGCGAGCTCGGAGACTACCTCCGGCGCAACTTCAGGCAGGTGCGCGGCTACGGCGGATACGCGTGTCGGCAGAACACCGCCAACGCGGCGCAGACCTCGGTGCACGGCACCGGACGCGCCATCGACGTGTTCATCCCGCTCGATCACGGACAGGCCGACAACACGCTCGGCGACCCCGTCGCCCACTGGCTCGTCTCGCACGCGCAGGAGATCGGCGTGCAGCTCGTGATCTGGGACCACTCGATCTGGGGCCCCGCGCGCAGCCCCGACACGCGCTCGTACACGGGGCCGAACCCCCACATCGATCACCTGCACGTCGAGCTCACGATCAACGGCGCCAACCGCCGCACGGCGTGGTTCCAGGACCGCGCCGTCGACACCGATCGCGACGGCGTCACCGACGGGCGCGACAACTGCCGCGCCGCGAGCAACCGCGACCAGCGCGACACCGACCACGACGGCGCGGGCGACGCGTGCGACAACTGCGACGGCGCGCGCAACCGCGACCAGCGCGACGGCGACCGCGACGGCGTCGGCGACGCCTGCGACAACTGCCGCGCGCGCAGCAACCGCGATCAGGCCGACGGCGACCGCGACGGCGTCGGCAACGCCTGCGACAACTGCGGCGGCGCTTCGAACGCGAACCAGCGCGACGGCGACCACGACGGCCTCGGCGACGCCTGCGACAACTGCGCGTCGAACGCCAACCGCAACCAGGCCGATCAAGACAACGACCGCGCCGGCGACGTGTGCGACGCAGACCGCGACGGAGACTCCGTCGCCAACACGGCCGACAACTGCGCGCAGGTCTCGAACCGCGACCAGCGCGACACCGACCGCGACGGGCGCGGCGACGCCTGCGACAACGACGACGACAACGACGGCGTCCCCGACGCGATGGACAACTGCCCGCGCGACGCCAACCGCGGACAGGATGACCTCGACGGCGATCGCCGCGGAGACGCCTGCGACGACGGAGACGGTGACGGCGCCTCCGACGCCGACGACAACTGCCCGCGCCTCGCCAACGCCGATCAGGCCGACCTCGACGGCGATCAGGTGGGCGACGCGTGCGACGTCGACCGCGACAACGACGGCTCGCCCGACACGGCCGACAACTGCCCCGGCGAGGCCAACGCCGATCAGGTCGACCTCGACGGCGACGGCCGCGGCGACGGCTGCGACGACGACCGCGACGGCGACGGAATCGTCGACGCGATGGACAACTGCGACGGCAACGCCACCGGCGATCAGACCGACACCGACCGCGACGGCGAGGGCGACGCGTGCGACGACGAGGCTGACGGAGACGGCATCGCCAACGCAGATGACAACTGTCCCTTCGACGCGAACGCGGATCAGCGCGACACCGACGGCGACGGCTTCGGCGACGCGTGCGACCACAGCCCGACGGGCGGCGACGGCGGCGTGGGCGACGGCGGCGCGCCTTCGAGCGACCCGCCCGAGGGAGAGGTTCCCCCCGCGGACGATGACGGTCCTTAAGACACGGAGCTCGACGGCGGCGTCGTCGATCCGGGGATGGAGTTCGTCCCCGACTCGGGCTCGGGCTGCGGCGTCGCGCGTCGCGGCGACCGCGCGTCACTGCTCGCGCTCGCGGCCGTGGGCGCTGCGCTCGCGAAGCGGCGGCGCTCCGGCGCGCGCCGTCACACCCGGTGACGCCCGAAGGCGCGCCCGCGTCGCGCTGTGCGACCGCGGGCGCGTGATCGCCGCGACCCGCGACGCCGGAGGGACCCTCGACATCGAATGCGCTTTCGTGTAGCGCCTCAGGCCGAAAGGAGCCTCCCCATGAAGGTGAAGACCTCGGTCACGGCCGGCGCGAAAGAGATCATCGGCAACTTCCCCAAGCGATAGCGCGGGAGTCTGTGCGAATCCGTCGTGCTCCCTTCGCCAGCATCGCCGTGACACTGCTCTCGATCCGTCGCGGCGACCCCTCGTCTCGTGAAACGACTTGAAAACAAGTCCGTCGCGCTGCTCGCGCTGATCGCGCTGCTCGCCGACGACGCGGCGCTCGCGCAGCCGCTCGCGGTCTTCGTCGGCCCCCAGACCGGCCGCAGCGTGTCGTGGTGCGCCGAGGATGCGACCCCGACGCCAGGGCATCCGTCGCTTCGCTGCGCCGCCGCGCCAGAGCGTCGGCCGCGCGGCGCGCGGTGGTGGTGCTTCGATGACCCGTCGGGGTCTCCCACCGCGCACATCCACTGCGCGGCGAGCTACGCCACGTGTCACCGGCGGCGCACGCTCGTCTCGCCGCACTCGACCCCGCCGGGCCCCTGCGTGTCGGTGCGCGCCGACCGCGTGCCGCGCGGCTGATGTCGGCGGCGGCTGCGCGTGTGCGAGGCACGCGCGTGCGCCTCGCAAATCGGTTCCCGTGCCGTCGAGCGTAGTGCGCACGATGATGGCTTCGCGAATCACGCTGGTGATGGGTCTCCTGGGGCTTCACTGCGCGCGCACGCCGCCGGTGCTCGAGCCCTCGTCGGCGAGCGATCGCCCCGAGGCGCGGGCCCCCGACGCGCGGCCGACGGTGCGCTACATGGCCCTCGGCGACTCGTTCACCATCGGCACGGGCTCGACGCCCGAGGAGGCCTTTCCCGCGCGCCTCGCCGCGCGCTGGTCGGGGCGCTGCGCGGTGACTCTGCGAAACCCGGCGGTCAACGGCTTCTCGACGCAGGACCTCCTCGACGTCGAGCTCCCCATGGTGCGCGCGTTCGACCCCACCTTCGTGACGCTCGCCGTGGGCGCCAACGACATCGTGCGCGGCCGCACGCTCGACGAGTACCGCGCGCAGGTGCGGCGCCTCTTCGAAGCGCTCGCGGCGCAGGGGGTCCCCGCGTCGCGCGTGGTGACGCTCCCGCAGCCCGACTGGTCGCTGTCGCCGACGGGGCAGCGCTTCGGTCCGCAGGAGGTCATCCACGCGCAGATCGTGGCCTTCAACGCCGCGCTGCGTGACATCTCGACGGGCCTCGGCGCGCGCTACGTCGACCTCTTTCCGCTGATGGAGGCGCAGGGACGCGCGGCGATGTTCGCGCCCGATGACCTGCACCCTTCCGCTGCGGCGCACGACGCGTGGGCCGAGGCGCTCGCGAGCGCGCTCCGCGAGGTCTGCGCCCCGTAGCGTCGCTGCGCGCCTCGCGACGGGGCTCGACGAGGCGTGTTCCGAGGGCCTCCTTCGCGCGCGGTCGCGCCGCATCGCTCGCAGCGGCGACGTCCTCTCGACGGCCGAGACGCTTCGCTCTACACAGTTCGCGAGGCCCCACACGATGCACACACCACCGAGCGCGCTTCGATTTCACGTCGCCCTTCTCCTCGCGCTGCTCGGAGCCTGCGCGTCGACCGTCGGTGGGTCCCCGACGAGTGGCGACGCGGCGACCGATACGACGTCCGCGCCCGACGTGATGACCACGCCCGACGTGATGACCACACCCGACGTGATGACCACGCCCGATGTGATGACCACGCCCGATGCTGGTCGCGCGGAGTGCATCAACGTGCGCGAGTGCGCGGGGCGCGTCGTCCCCTCGGGCGCGCTCTTCTCGCGGAGCTGGAGCTGCGTCGTCGGCGCCTGCACGTGGGAGCCGCGCGGAGGACAGACCTGCTATCCCCGCCCCGACGGGTGCGTCCTCTGCGACACCGGCGCGGAGCTCACGTGCGCCGGCGCGCCGTGTCGCGCGCCGCTCGATCCCGACGCGATCCGCATCGAGTCGAGCAACTGCTCGCGAGATTTCTTCCGCTCCATCGCGTCGTGCGCGGGGCGCTTCGTGCGACTGAGCGACGGCGTGACGTGTCTGCTCACCGAGGCCCCGACGGGCGCGATCCGATACGTGCTCTCGTGCGGCCCGTGCGAGGTCGTGTTCACGCCGCGCTGAGGTCGCGGTCGCGGCGTTCAGAGCCCCTGGCAATCCACCGAGAGGCCCGTCGCGACGGCGCCCGTGCAGCGTCCGACGCTGTCGGCGCAGTACGCCGGACCGCAGACCACCTGCACCGTCGGCGCCGCGCACCCGCGCTCCGCGTGCTCCGCCCAGCGAACCGGGACCCTGACGGGTGCGAGGGCGTGCGGTGTGCGGCCGCGTCGTCGCGTCCGATCGACCCGTCGTCGATGAAGTCACGTAGACTCGCGCCATCGCGGAGGCTCCGATGTCGCTCCCTTCACTCGTCACACTTCGCACCGTGCGGGCGCTGGCGCTCGCGGGAATGCTCTCGGCCTGCAGCGATGGGAGCGGGTGTCCTTCCCCGGTCTTCGCGCCTCCGGCCACGGCCTCGTGGACGCACGACACGACCCCGGCCGCCACGGGCGATCGCGTGGTGGTGCGCTGGGCGCAGACGGCGGGCGATCCGCTCCCCGACACGTACTACGAGCCGATGGTCTTCTCCGCGGCGCCCGACGCGGGCGCACGCCGGTGACCGCGATCAGCGCGGACGGCGTCCCGAGAGCTCACCTCGAGATGCTCAACCTGGCCTGCATTCGGCACGGTCCGGCGACGGTCGTCGTTCGGATGCGCCAACGACACGCGCGCCTACGTCTCGTGCTCGCACCCGGGGATGTCGGACATCTACGTCGTCGACCTCACGCTGGTCTTCGACACGAACACGCAGACGGCCACGGCGCGCTTCGGCGAGGTGCTCCTCCTCGCGGGCGGGTGCAGCGTCGCAGCGCCCGGGAGCCACGGCGCAGGCCGCGTCGGCGCGTCGCTCGTCGCGGGCGCGCTGCTGCTCCTCGGCCGTCGTCGGAGGCGAGAACGCGTAGACCGCGAGGCGTGAGGGCGCTCCATGCGCGGCCGCGGACGCGCGTCGAGGACGCTCGGGTGACGCGCGGTGTCGCGTGCGTGCGCGTCGCGCGTCGCCGCGGAAGGCCACGACGGCGAGTTTGCTCGACAGGCTCCCCGACCCGGCGCGATACAAGCCCGGAGGGCAATCACGATGCACGCTGCTGCGCGCCTCCTTCCTATTTTCTTGGCACTCTCGTGGAGCGTGGGCTGCGCCTCGACGGCGCGCCCGACGCCCGTGCCGCCCGCGCCGCCGACGCCGGTCGCGACCGTGACGCAGGCGCCGCCCGTCGACGCAGGCGCGCCCGTCGCCGCGATCGATCCCTGCGCCGGAGGGCCGGTTCACGCGGCGATTTCATCCCTCGCGGCGGGACGGGTGCTCGCCGATCGCGCCGCCGCCGGACCTCCGCGCGCGTGGGAGCGCACCGCCGATCTCGCGCCGCTCTTTCCCGCGCTGCGCGCCGCGGGGCATCGGGTGCTCGCGGTGACGCCGACGGACATCTTCGAAAGCGCGGCGCTCGTCGCGCTCCTCGCGCCGTCGGACGCGACCATCGACGACGAGCATCAGGTGAGCGCCTTCGAACTCGGCGTGCTCACGTGTCGCGCGGGCGAGGGGTGGATGCTGGCGGCGCCTCCCTTCGGCCGCGGCGGCGACGCGGGGTTGCAGCTCCATCCGCCGCGCGTGTTCACGCTGCCCGGCGGCGCGCGCGCGCTCACGGTGCCGGTCTACTCGTTCCTCGCCACGCGCGAGACCAACCTCTCGCTCTACGTGGTCGGCGCGGGCTCCGCGACGCTGCCGGTCTCGGAGCCGCGCGGCGCGGCCGTCGGCGTGCTCGGCATCATCGGCACCCTCGAAGAGCGCACCGTGGCCGAGGGCACCGCCGAGTACCGCAGCACCACCTCGCTCGACGCGTCGGGCTGGTACCCCGAGGGCCGCGACGCGCAGGTGTTCGTGCGCGTCACGCGCGAGCGCACCCCGCAGGAGGGCGGCCGTTGGGACGACGGCGTGCTCGCGACGCCGATGGCGCGCATCGACGCTCACGGCTTTCGCGCGAGCGACAGCGAGCCCGCCACGTGGTTGCTCGTCGGCCCTGGCGCGACGCCCGCGTGGTGCTCGGGGCGAACCGATCTGCGCTGCGGTCTCCTCGCGCTCGACGCGCGCCCGATCACCGACCTCGCGCAGCCGATCGCCTGGGTCGCCGGCGCGTGGACCGTGGGCGAGGGAGCGCCTCCGCGCGACCTGCGCGCGCCCGGCGCGAAGTGGTTCTACGCGGGGTCATGGCAGGGCGATCGACCGCCGCGTGACCCGTCGGGCCGCGCGCCGATGACCCACATCGCAGCGCGCCCCGCGCGCCCGTAGCGCGACGTCGCCGGGCCGCAGAGGCCGACGCGCGCGGGTCGAAGCGCCCGCGGCCCTTGGAGGTCGGGCGCGACGAGGGCCGTGACCGCAAGAGGCGGTAGACGGCGTGAAGGCTTGACAACGCGACGCGAGGGCGAGTCCCATCGCGACCTACGATGCCAGTGCGGGCCTGCCCACGATGCGGCGCGTGGTTTCGCGACTCCACCGCCCTCTGCCCGACGGACGGCACCGCGCTCGAGTCGCGTCCTGACCCCTTGATCGGGCGCGTGCTCGGGCGCCGCTATCGGATCGTGAGCGAGATCGGCTCGGGCGGCATGGGCACGGTCTTTCGCGCGCGCCACGTGCTCGTCGGGCGCGACGTCGCGGTCAAGCTCATGCACGACGTGGGAGCGCGCGACCCGACGTGGCGAGAGCGCCTGCTCCGCGAGGCGCAGACCACCAACCTCCTCAAGCACGAGACCATCGTCGACATCACCGACTTCGGCGACGAGGGCGGCGCGGTCTACCTCGTGATGGAGCTCCTCGAAGGCGAGACCCTCGAGGCGCGCCTCGAACGAGGCCCCCTCTCGCCCGAGGCCGCGCTCGACATCGCGCTCCCGGTCGCCGCGGCGCTGGCGCGCGCGCACGAGCTCGACGTGGTGCACCGCGACATCAAGCCGAGCAACGTGTTCCTCTGCCGAACGCCCGACGGAGAGCGGGTGAAGGTGCTCGATTTCGGCATCGCGCGGGTGCTCGGCTCGGCGCGGCTCACCGAGACGGGAATGATCCTCGGCACGCCCGAGTACATGTCACCCGAGCAGGCCATCGGCGGCGAGGTGGGCCCCGCGAGCGACCTCTACTCGCTCGGCGTGGTGCTCTTCGAAGCCGTGGCCGGGAGGCTGCCCTTTCTGAGCTCGGGTCCGCACCTGCTCGTGCAGCACGCGTTCGAGCGACCCCCGAAGCTCCGTGACGTCGCGCCGCGGGTGCCCGTCGAGTTCGCCGCCGTGGTCGACCGTCTCCTCGCCACCGTGCCCACGGCGCGCTTCGCCGACGCGCACGCGCTCGTCGCGGCGCTCCGGGCGGCCCGCCCCGCGGCCCCGCCGCTGACCCCGACGCAGCCCGCCCTCGACACCTCGCCGACGGCGCCCTATCGCGAGCGCGCCGCGACCCTCGACGCGAACACGAAGGAGCGCTTCGGTGACGTGCCCCCCGCCGACGTGGCGAGGCTCCAGCGCCAGCTCCGCCAGACGCTCGAGGCCCTGGAGCGCTCCGTCGACGAGGGATCGGGCGTCGCCCACGCCCTCTCGGCCGCCGAGGCGCAACACCGCGCGACCCTCGCGCGCATCGGCGATGCGATCGACGTGCTCGCGCGAGACGCGAGCGACGTGAGGGCCCGCCTCGACGATGCGCGCGCGAGACGCCGCGACGACGCGCGCGGATACATGGCTGCAGAGGCGTCGCGCGAGGTCGCAGCGCTCGAGGCCGAGTCGGCCGACCTCGCGTTTCAGATCCAGGCGTTGCGCGCGCGCGTGGGCGTCGTCGAGGCCGAGATGCGCGCGGCGCGACAGGCCCAAGCGCCGCAGGCCGACGATGCGACCGCGCGCGTCGCGACCGCGGAGGACGCCTTCGTCGCAGCCGCCGAGGCGCTCGCACGCAGCATGGGCGCGTAGCGCGCGCCGACGATCCGCCGATTCCCCTCCGGTCAGAACGGAGCGCTCGCGGTCACATCGGCCGCCAGCGTGTCGCCGACGCGGCGAACCTCGGCCGGGTCGTCGAAGAGCACGCCGAGCTCCCGGTTGCCGGTGAGCGAGACGTAGGTGACGTTGGCCGATCCCACGTAGGCGCGCGCGCCGTCGACGACGATCGCCTTGGCGTGCATGTACGGGGTCGCCAGGACGCGCACGGTGACACCCGCGGCGGTGAGGTCTGCGAGCGTCCGCATCGACGAGGCCGTCGGGGGCGTGTCGGAGATCACCGCGCGAACGCGGACGCCGGCCCGCGCGCGCTCGATCAGGGCCGCGGCGGTGGTGCGGTCTTCGAGCGACTCGGACTCGAGGTCGATGGTGCGCGTGGCCGTGCGCACGAGCGCCACGAGGCGGGCCTGCGCGTTGATGGGCGAGAGCACGAGGCGGCCCGCATACGAGGGGAAGGGCGCGTCGACGAAGTCCGCGCGGAAGACGCTCTCCGCGTCGCGCACGTCGTCGGGGTCACGGTCGATCGCGAGGAACTCGCGGTTGCCGTCGAGGCCCGCGCCCGTGGTGTTCATGGTCATGATCCACGCCTCGGCGCCGTCGAGGACGACGCACTTCTCGTGCGTGAAGCTGAAGCGCGACGACGACCACCGCACCGAGACGCCCGCCGCGGTGAGCGTCGCGAAGACCCCCTCGTTGGGCATCGCGCCGCCAGGGATCGCCCGGTTGAGCACCACCTGCACCTCGACGCCGCGCGCCCTCGCGTCGGTGAGCGCCGCGATCACCTCGCGCGCCGACAGGAGGTACATGGTCATGTGCACGCTCCGCTGCGCGCCGCGAATCGCCGCCACGAGGGCCGCTCCCCTGTCCGAGGGCTCCACGATCACCCGCACCGCGCGCGAGAACGCGAGCGAGCTCGCGGCGTCGGCGGGCGCGTCGAGGGGCGCGTCGGTCGGCGCGTCGAGGGGCGCGCTCACGTCCGCGGGCATGGTCGCGTCGGAGGGCGGCGGCGCATCGGCGCTCGCATCGGTCGCGCTCACGTCGCGCGAGGCGTCGACGGGCGGCGATGCGTCGGTGGTCGGCGCGGTCACGGCGTCGGAGCACGCGGCACAGCAGAGCAGGAGCGCGGCGAGCGCGCGGCGCGGGAGCAGGTTCATCGCGACGCGGACGGTACGTCACCCGCAGCGCCCGGGGGAGGCGCTTGGCGAGACGTGACGTGCAAGGACGGCACAACGAAGGTGCCGTGTCTGCGTAGAGCTCCGGTGCGATCGGGCATCGGTCACAGCGCGCGAAGAACGACGTGTCACATGAAGTGCTGCTTCCAACGCGACGAAGACCGGGCGATGGTCTCTCCATGTTCCAGAGCGAAGTGCCATTCCGGGGTGACGTGCTTGTGGTCGAAGACGAGCCGATGCTGCTCGACATGCTTCGAAGGGTCCTCGACCACGCGGGCTTTCGATCGACGCTGGCGCGCGACGCGGACGAGGCCTTCGCGGGCCTGGCCTCTCACGGCTCGACCTTCTGCGCGGCGTACCTCGACCTGACGCTCCCGGGCGTCTCGGGCGCGCAGGTCCTCGCGAGGATGCGCGCGGAGCACCCGACGCTCCCCGTGGTGCTCTCGTCGGGGCGCGACTACCGCACGATCGCGCCCGAGGTGCTCGCGATGGCGACGGTGCTGCTCCCGAAGCCTTACGACCTCGGTGATCTCGTGGGCGCGATCGAGGGCGCGGCGCGCTCGACGGCGACTCGTTGATCGACGCGCGGTCGACGGTCAGAAATCGCGCGCCCGACGCGCGAGCGCGAAGCCTCCCGCCGCGCGCAGCGAAACACCGGAGCTCCCAGCCCGATCACACCCCCGCCGCGTGAGGGAATCAGGGGCTCCCGAAGCGAGCGAACCGAAAGATGATTGACAGCGCGGGGCAGATGTAGGAAACACCGCGCCACAGAAACAAGTCGGGCCATTAGCTCAATTGGTAGAGCAGCGGACTCTTAATCCGTTGGCTGAAGGTTCAAGTCCTTCATGGCCCACTACGAAGCCCCGAGAAATCGGGGCTTTTTGCATTTCCGGGGTGTTCGCAGAGTCCACGGAGTCCACGCGGGTCCGTCCGGTGGAGCGACGGGTGTTCGGGCCGGGACGACCCTCGCGCGACTGATCCCGCGATGCCGCGATTGGCGCTGCGTGCAGCGGAGACACGGAGCGCCGTGGATCACTCGGCGTCGGACGTGTCGATGGAGGCCGCGCGGCAGCCCCGAGGGCCCCGACGCTGGTGACGCGGCGGCTGCGGTGACGGCGGCTTCCATCGGTTTGCCAGAAATGCGAATCTCCCGATGAGCGCTGGTGGGAACAGGTGTCGATTCGTTCGGACTCGTGGGAAGGGTGCTCGATGAGCGCTACGAGGTCGATCGCGTCGTCGCACGCGGAGGATTCGGCGTCGTCTACCAGGCGCGGCACCGCGCCCTGGGCGTCCCTGTCGCGCTCAAGGTGCTCGACGTGCCCGCGAACCTCCGCGGCGCGGAGCAGAAGCTCATCGAGCGATTCCTTCGCGAGGCGCAGACCCTCGCGTCGCTGAGTCATCCCGCGATCGTGCGCGCGCTCGACGTGGGCACCCTCGGTGAGGCCGACGGCGGCCACGTCTGGATGGCCCTCGAGTGGCTCGACGGGGTCACCCTCGCCGACGACCTCGCCGCGCGCGAGGGGCGACCCCGCTCGCCCGCGGAGACGCTCGCCCTCCTCGGCCCGGTCTTCGACGCGCTGACGTGCACCCACGCGCGGGGCATCGCACATCGCGACCTCAAGCCCGGCAACATCATGCTCGTGGCCTCGACGTCGGGCGCGCCCACAGCCCGCGTGCTCGATTTTGGCATCGCCAAGGAGTTTCGCCCCGACGAGGAGCCCGGCACGGGCAGCACCGAGACGCACGGCGACTTCAGCGCGTTCTCGCTCGACCACGCGGCGCCCGAGCAGGTCGGCCGCGCGCGCACGGGCCCCTGGACCGACGTGCACGCGCTCGCGCTCCTCGTCACCGAGCTGCTCGTCGGGAGGCGTCCGTACGCGGGCGAAGAGAGCTTCGACCTCTTCGCGGCGGTGATGTCTCCCGAGCGTCCGTCGCCGGCGCGCTTCGAACTCGACGTCGGCCCCTGGGAGGTCGAGCTCCGCAACGCCCTCGCGCTCAAGCCCTCCGCGCGTCACGCCGACGCGGGTGCCCTTCACCGCGCGCTCGCGGCGACCGTGAACGACGCCCAGATCGCGTGGGAGCGCACCAGCGCGCCGCCTCCGCCCGCGTCCGATGCCAGCGCGCCGACGGTCGCGGCCTCCGCCTCTGCGCCGCGTCGAAAGCCCGGCGCCCTCGTCGCCGTTGCCGTCGCGCTCCTCGCCCTCGTCGGCGGCGTCGCGCTCGTCGGTCTCACATCCTCGTCGCCGCTCGCCCAGCGCGCCGGGGCGGACGCCTCGGTGCATCGCTTCGTCGCCGTCGCAAGCGCCGTCGGCGCGTCGCCCACGCTCACCCCGCGCGCGCCCGCCGGCACGCCGAGCAGCATGGCGCCCGACGCGCTCACGCAAGCCCCTCCCGCGCCGACGCCGCCCGCGCTCCCGTCGCGCGCGCGCGCTGCTCGCGGTGCTCGCACGCGCGGCCCCGCGCTGCCCGAAGTCGTGATGGAGTGACGGTCGTCGCGGTGATGAACTCTACGTTTCGCATGCGCGCAGCGCCCCTGTTGTTCAACGCCGTCGCGGCCTTGACCCCTGCGCTCGCGCACGCGCAGGTCGACGCCGACGCGATCGTGCGCCGAGACCTCCTCGAGCAGGCCGAGCGAGCGCGACGCGCGGGTGATCACGCCACGGCGATCGATCGCGCCCTCCGCGCGACGGCGATCCACGCGACGCCGTCGGTTCACTACTTTCTCGCGCGCGAGTACGACCTCACGTCGCAGCCGCTCGCGGCCCTCGAGCAGGCGGGCGCGTGCGCGCGCGGCGCCGAGGCCGACGCGACGCTGCGAAACCGGGCCGTGCTCGTCAGCGCGTGCCGCACCCTCGTCGCGCAGAACGAGACTCGCGTCGGGCGCGTGACCGTGCGCCTCCTCGGTGAGCGCCCCGCCGGGGTCACGGTGCGCGTCGCCGGCGTCTCGCTCCGCGACGCGGTGATCGGTGTCCCCTATCCCGTCACCGCGGGAACCGTCCGCGTCGAAGCGAGCGCGCCCGAGCACGACCTCTGGTCGCGCGAGCTCACCGTCGCAGCGGGCGCGATCGTCGATGTCGACGTGACGCTCACACGGACGCCACCGCCTCCGCCACCACCACCGCCGCCTCCGCCGCCACCACCGCCACCGCCGCCCGTCACGATCGATCCCGCCGCGGTCTCGACGCCCGTGCAAGCGCCTCCGCCGCGGAGCGTGCTCCCGCTGGTGATCGGCGGCGCGGTGTCGGCCGCGAGCTTCGCCGCCGCGGGCGCGTTCTTCGCGGCCTCGCTCGGCGCGCGCAGCGATCGCGACAACGCCTGTCACGGCTCGCCCCTCGTGTGCGGATCGAGCGCGCTCGACGACGACGCGCGCTATCGAACCTTCACCTACGCCACCGACGTGGCGCTCGGCGTGGGCGCCGCATCGCTCGTCGCTGGCGCGATCGTATGGTGGCGCCTGCGCCCGTCGCAGCCGACCGCGCGGAACTCCATCGCGTTGCTGCCCGCTCCGGTCGCGCGCGACGGGTTCGGCGCGACGCTCGTCGTCACCCGTTGAGTCGTTCCTCCGCCCGCGTGCGACGAGAGAGGGCCCCGCAGCATGACCTCGACGACCTCGAAGACGTACTGGATCGAGCACGACGGAGGGCGCGTCGCCATCGGCCACGCGAGCCTGCTCGTCGGGCGCGGCACCGACTGCGACATCGTTCTCTCCGACGAGCGCGTGAGCCGCCACCACGCGCTCTTCAGGCTCGTCGAAGAGGGCGTCGAGGTGATCCCCTTCGGGCGTCAGCCGCTCACGCGCAACGGCGCGGTGATGACCGCGCCGACGACGCTACGCGCGGGCGATCGCGTGGGCTGCTTGGACCGCACCTTCGAACTCGTCGAGGTCCCCTCGGGGGCCGTCGAGGCCGAGGTGCTCTGGGGCATCGAGCGCAGCCCCGGCTCGCTCTTTCGCGTCTCGCAGTCGCCCTTTCGCGTCGGCGGATCGACCGACGATCACCTCCACATCGTGGGCTGGCCCTCGGCGGTGCTGGCGCTCCACCGCGTCGGCGCGTCGCTCTCGCTCGAGGCGCTACGCGAGGGCGTTTTTTGTGGCGTCGAGCTCACGTCTGGAGAGTGCGTGCGCATCAAGAGCAGCGCGCGGATCACCTACGCGGGGCAGCTCCTCCGCGTGCTCGCGCTGCCCGTCGACCCCTCGCGCGTGACCGCGGCGACGGTGAGCGACGACCTGCCCACCGCGGCGGAGCTGCGCTTTCTCCCGCGCGGCGGCAGGCTCACGCTCCGCATCGGCGGACGCGAGCGCTCGGTGTACCTCCCCGATCGCCGCTGTGACCTCATCGCGTGCCTGCTGCAACCGCCCGCTCCGCTCGCGCCGGGCGACCTCGTGCCCGACGACGCGGTCATCGGACGCGTGTGGGCCAACCGCGCGCAGACCAACACCGAGCTCAACACCGTGCTCTTTCGCGCGCGGCAGGACCTCATCAAGGCCGACATCGACGGCACGGCGCTCATCGTCCGAGAGGGCGGCAGCATTCGATTCAGCCTCGCGCGCGGGGCGACGGTGAAGGTCGTCGTGACCTGAGCGCTCCACCGGTCGCAGCGCGCCCCTCCCGCGGGGAGCAACGGTGGGAGGTGCCCGGCGCGCGGACGGTCGATCCGTCGTGATGCGCGAAACCCTCTAAGGGTCTGCCGCGATGCGCCGCACGCTCGGAGCCGCTCACAAATCTGGGGAAGACGCTCACGGATCGCGTCGAAAAAGCCGTTCAACCGGGCATGCGCCAGGGTGATCGTTTCGAGAACTACGTGCTCACGGAGCGGCTCGCGGAAGGGGGCATGGCCGACATCTTCCGCGCGCGTCGCGTCGGCTCCCTCGATATCTCGCGGGAGGTCTGTATCAAGTGCATCCGACCAGCGCTCTCGACCGACGCCGAGTTCGTTCGGATGTTCGTCGACGAAGCCCGCATCGCCTCGACCCTCCGCCACAGCAACATCGTCGCCGTCGACCACTTCGGCACCTTCGAGGGCGCGCTCTTCATGTGCTCCGAGTGGGTGCATGGCGTCGACGCGAGGAGGCTCCTCACGCGCCTCGCGGAGCTGGGGCGGGCGATGCCCGTCGACGCGGCGCTCTTCGTCGTGTCCGAGGTGCTCAAGGCCCTCGAGTATGCGCACGGCAAGATCGACGGCGGCGCGTGGCTCCAGATCGTCCACCGCGACGTGAGCCCGCACAACGTCATGATCAGCTACTCGGGCGACGTGAAGCTCACAGACTTCGGCATCGCGCGCGCCACCTCACGGCTCCACCAGACCCGCGGCGACATGATCAAGGGAAAGCTCGCGTACATGGCCCCCGAGCAGGCCTCGGGCGACCTCCTCGACCATCGCGCGGACCTCTTCGCCGTCGGCGTCGTGGCCTACGAGCTCCTCACGGGGCGGCGTCCCTTCAAGGGCGAGAGCGACATCGACGGCGTGCAGCGCATGCTCCGCGGCGAGCGCGTCGCGATCTCGACCCACCGCGCCGACGTGAGCCCCGAGGTCGAGCGCTTCGTCGACACCCTGATGGCCATCTCGCCCGACGAGCGCTTCATCGACGCGGGGGTCGCGCTCGACGAGCTCGGCCAGCTCCCGAGCGTCGCGTCGGGGGCGAGGTCGCTCCAGCGCCTGTTGCGCGAGGTCTACGCCGACGTGCCCTTCTCGACGCTGCCTCCGCGGCTCGCGTCGACGCTCGTGCCGCAGAGCCCCGTCGCGGCCTCCAACGTCGTGCGCGGCAGCGACTCCACGGAGCTCGCGCGCCCCGTCGCGAGGCCCGCCGCCGTCCCTGCCTCGACGGAGATCTCGTACAAGCCTCGCGCCCTGCGGGGGCCCGTTCCCGTCTCGGTGCGTCGCCCCGTGACGATCGCCGAAGGGGCGGCCGCGAAGCGCGTCTCCGTCGACGCCCAGACGCAGACCGAGCTGCTCCCTCGCGGCGGGCGCGTGTTTCCCTTCGTGGCCGGGGTCGCGGTGGCGCTGTCGGTCGTCGCGATCGCGTCGCTGTTCGTCCCGCACGCCACGGGCGTCTCGATGCACCAGACCGTGGGCGCCGTCAGCCTCGCGAGCGCGCACGGCGGCCGCGACGGCGGAGCGCCGCCTCGTCAGTGAGACTCAAACGAGAAGTGGTTCTCGTAGTCCGTCGCCGTGAAGGGCTCGACGGGGTGCGCGCGGATCACGTTCTCGATGCACGGCCCGATCGGCGGCTCGGCAAACGCCGATGAGACGTGGACCTCCACCGCGCGTCCCGTGGCGCCCTCGTAGCGCACGGCGACGTGCACGTGGCGACGGTGGTGGTTGTCCGTGATGCACGCCTGGACGTCGGGCGTGAGCTGCTCCTCGAGCGTGTCCATGTCGTCGGAGTGCGGGTGCCGATGCCTTCGCGCCGTCGCGGGGCTCTCTCCGGCGTCGGGTTCGCCCTCCTGCGCCACGGTCGTTCCGGCGTCTGCGGGCGCCGCAGCGACGGTCTCTCCCGCGTCGGGCGCGGTGTTCGCGACGGTCGACGCATCGACGGCGGGACTCGCATCGGCGACGGCGAGCGCGGTCGCGTCAGACTCCGCGGCGCGGACGTCGGCGGCCTGCGCGATCGCAGCGTCTGCGGTCGGCCGCGCGGCGGTCGATGCGTCGGTCTGCGCGGCGACCGCGGGGAGCGTCGGACGCTGCGACGGCGGGCGTCGGACGATGCTCACCTGCGAGTCGGTCTCCCTTCGATCGGTGCTTCGACCGTAGAGCCAGCCCGCTGCGAGGACGCCCGTCGCGACGAAGAGCGCGACGCCCATCGTGACCGCGATGCGGAAGCCGCGCTTCGACGACAGCGGCGGCGCAGGCGGCGGCGGAACCGTGGGCGCCCACGCGGGAACCGACGGTCGCAACACCTGGGGCGCAGGCATCGGCTGCGGCGTGAAATGGTGCGCGGGCGGCGCGTCTTCGACGGGCTCCACCGGCGCGGGCACGGCAGGCACCGGAGAAGACTCCATCACGCCGAAATCGTCTTCTGCGTCGATCGAAGGCTCCACCGCGGGCAGGGGCGGGGGCCTCGAAGACACCGTCACCCCGAGCGGCGTGACCGGCTGCGGCACCACCGGAAGCGTCGGCATCGGCGGCGACTGCCCGGGGTCGGGCAACGGCGGCGGATCCGAGCGAGCGGGCACGGTGACCGGCGCGAAGTCGTCGTCGGACACGATGTCGAAGGTGTCGGCGGTCACCACGCCGAAGCCCTCGCTCGAAGCGGTCGGCGCGGCCTGCGCCGCGGTCGCGACGGGCAGCGTCGGCGGCAGCCCGTAGTCCTCGGGTTGAAAGGTCGGCGAGCTCGCGTCGGGCGTCGGGCGGTCAGAGAGCGGGACCGACTCGTCGCTGGAGGCGTTGTCGAGCGCGGGCGGCCTCGCCGTGGGCGCGTCGTTGCCCTCTTCGAAGCCGATTCCGAGAGAGGCGTTCACGTCGCCCCACGATTGATCGCTGAGCCGCTCGCCGGGGGGCACGGAGGGTTCGAGCGAGATCTTGTCGTCCGCGGGCGCAGGCGCTGCGATTTCGGGCGTCGTGGGGCGGGCGGCGTCGACCCTGGGCTCCTCCGTGGGCGCCGGGGCCACGGCGCGCGACGGAAGCGGCGTCGAGGGCTGCGGGATCGCCAGGGGCGCTTGCGGCGCGGCCTGCGGCGACGTGGGCGTGCCCTGCGGCGGCGTCGGCTGCTGCGGTGACGGGCGCGGAGGCGTCGGGACCGCGGTGCCGATCTGCGTGCTGATCGACGAGATGAACGGCGGCGTGATCGGGACCGTTCCCGCGGGGAGCGTCGCGGCCAGCGCGGACATCTCGACGCTCGACGGCGCGGCGGGCGCTGCGGGCGAGGCGGGCGGGCGAGGGCGCTCGACCGTCACCACGGGCGTGCGCGCGCGCATCGGCGAGGCGTCGATGGGCTCGGTGCCCGGCGGCCTGATGCGCGGGACCTCGACGCGTTGCGTGGTCTCTGACAGCCGTCGGCTGCGCAGGCGGTCGCCGCCGGGCTCGTGCGGTTCGGCGAGGATCGCAGCGGTGCCGGGCGGCGCGACCGGCGGTCCGAAGGGTGCGCTTCCGCGCGCGGTGGGCGGTGCCGGCGTGCGCTGCTGCGAGCGCGGAGTGCCGATGCCGAGCAGCGTCGATTTCATCGCGCTGCGGTCGGCGCTCTCGTCCGCGCTGCTCGGCGCGACGCCGAGGAGGGTCTGCTTGCGCGGGTCGTCCTTCGCCGCGACCTCGACGGCCTCGGGGCGAGGGCGAGGGAGCGCCGCGGGCATTCCGCGGCTCGAAGGGTTCGCGGTGAGCACGCGCACGAGCTCCCTCGCGAAGGCGCCCGCGGTCGGGTAGCTGGCGTCGTCGCTCCACGCGCGGTGGAGCACCGCGTCGATCTCCTGCGCGCCCGCCGCGCGAGAGGCCTTCACGCTCGGACGCGGGCCGCGGAGCACCAGCGCCTCGGTGTCGACGTCGGTCGCGCCCTCGTGCGCGGGCCGCCCCGTGAGGCACTCGTACGCCAGCGAAGCGAGCACGAACACGTCGCTCGACGGCGTCGATCGGCCCAGGAGCTCTCCCGGCGAGCGATACATCGGCGCGGTCATCGACGCGCCGTCGGGCAGCACGCGCGCGCTCGTCAACGCCTGCGCGAGGCCGCACTCCTCGACCCAGACTCGGAGCATGCGATCGGCGACGGCGATGTTGTCGGGCGTGAGCGAGCGATGCATGAGCGGCGGCGACGCGCCGTGGAGCGCGTCGAGGACGGTGGCCACCTCGGTGACGAGGCGCCCGATCTCGCCAGACTTGAGCTTGCCGCTCTTCTGGATCATCTCGCGCAGCGACGCGCCGTCGGGGCGCTCGGTGATGATCACCAGGCCCGCGGCCTCGCGCACGACGGCCACGAGCGCGGGCACCGCGCGCTGACGCAGCATCGCCACGCGCTGAAGCTCCCGGTTCACGACGCCCACCGCGTCGACGCCAGGACCCGGCAAGCGCACGACCCTCGCGGCGAAGCGCGCCGTCGGTGAGGTCTCGGCGCGCGCGGCATACACCGCGACGTAGGGACCGCGACGCACGCAGCGATCGATCACATATCGCCCGGCGATCCGGGTACCGACCGGGAGGTCAAGGTCTTCGACGCTCATCAGAACACCTTACCGCAGCGTAGATCAGCGAAAGGCCGCGATGCCAGAACTCTCGCTCGTCGCGAGATAACCCCGAAGCAGAGGGAGCGCCGCACGGATCGCGCGTCCTCTGTGAGACAGGGCGTTCTTCGTCTCCGAAGGGAGCTCCGCCATCGTGGCGTCGCAGCCGTCGGGGATGAACAGCGGGTCGTAGCCGAAGCCGCTCGTGCCCGCGGGCTCGAAGGCGATGGAGCCCGCGCACTCGCCGTGTCGCCACAGCGTGCGCGCGCCGAGCGGACCGGCCACCTCGGCCAGCGCGACCACGCATCGAAAGCGCGCGCCGCGCAGCGCCGCGGGCACGTTCGCGAGACGCTCGAGGAGGAGCGCGCGGTTGCGTGCGCTGTCTCCGTGGCCTCCGGCGAAGCGGGCGGAGAACGCGCCCGGCGCGCCGGAGAGGGCGTCGACGGCGAGGCCCGAATCGTCGGCGAGGCTCGGAAGCCCCGACCGTCGCGAGGCCTCGAGCGCCTTGGCGACGGCGTTGGTGACGTAGTCGTCGGCGGGCTCGTCGAGGTCGTCGATGCCCACGTCGCGCAGGCCCACGAGCGTGAAGCCGGGGAGCAACTCGCGGAGCTCGACGAGCTTGCCCGCGTTCGCCGTCGCGAGGAGGAGCGGTCGCGCGGTCATGGCTCGGCGGGCGTCCCTTCGCGCTCCTCGAGCCCTCGCAGGAGCACCGACTCGACGGTCGACGGGAGGTGCATCGCGCGCACGGCCGTGACCGAGTCGGGCTGCGGGCCCGGGAGGCAACGGCACGCGCGCATGAAGTGTCGCCCCGCGAGCCGCGCGATCGCCAGGAGCTCTCGCTCCGCGGGCGTCCCCTGCGCCGGTCGGCGACGGAGGCGCCGCGCGGTCACCATGTCGAACGAGGCCCTCGCCGCGAGGCGCCCCGACGCGTACGGATCGGCCATCGCGAAGCGCCACACGGCGTTGTCCGACGAGAGGAAGCGATCGAGCGACGCGAAGCACGCGCGCGTGTCCGCCGCCCCTCCGACGACGCCGCGCAGATCGAAGGGCGCCGCGGGCTCGACGCAGAAGGTCCCGTCCTCGCGACGCAGCCCGTGGAGCGACTCGGTCACGTCCTCGAGCGTTCGAATGTCGTCGGCGACAGGGATCCTCCCGGCCACCGCGACGCGCGCGCGACACGTCGCGTAGGCCCTCGTCGCGCCGTCGACGTCTTCGAACTGCACCGCGTGGAGCACCTCGTCGCACGCGTCGCGCGGCGTCCTCGGCGCGTCCGCGGCGGCGTCGCGCGGGGCGTCGTTCGCGGTCGGCGCCGCGGGCGTCATCACGGGCTGCGAGACCGAAGCCGCCACGGGCGCGGTCCCCGGCGGAGCCGTCGGCGCCGTTCGAGCGCGCGCGCCGCTCGCGGCGACGCCCGACGACGAGACGCCCGCGGTGCCGTCAGACGACGCGTCTCCGCGGTGCTGAGCGAGGGCCACCTGGGCGACCCCCGCGACCACCAGCAATGACGCAATGACGACCTTCGCCCGCATGAGTCGAGGATATCTGTCCGTCGTGCGTCGCACCAAATTCGCCGCCGATGCGATACAACGCCCGCCGCCATGTTCCGACGCGACGCGAAGCTCCTCCTCGGCGTGATTCACCTCGATCCCCTGCCTGGCTCGCCGCGCTTCGGGGGAGACCTCCCCGCGGTGATCGACGGCGCCTCTCGCGACGCCGAGGCCCTCGCGCGCGCGGGCTTCGACGCGGTGATCGTCGAGAACTTCGGCGACGCGCCCTTCTTCCGCGGCCGTGTGGGCGTCGAGACCGTCGCGTCGATGGCCGTGATCTGCGACGCCGTGCGCCGCGCCTCGTCGCTCCCGCTCGGCGTCAACGTGCTCCGCAACGACGGCGAGAGCGCCTTCGCGATCGCCGCGGCGACGGGCGCGCGGTTCATTCGCGTCAACGTGCTCGTGGGCGCGCGCGTGACCGACCAGGGCCTCGTCGAGGGCGACGCTGCCACGCTGCTCCGCGCGCGGATGCGCATGGGCGCCGCGGGCGTCTCCATCGCGGCCGACGTCGACGTGAAGCACTCGGTCCCCCTCGGCGCGCGGGCGCTCTCGCCCGAAGACGAGGCCCTCGAAGCCGTGGAGCGCGCCCTCGCCGACGCGGTGATCGTCACCGGGAGCCGCACCGGCTCCGAGGCCGACGTCGCCGTGATCGAGCGCGTTCGAAAGGCCGTGCCGCACACGCCCGTGTGGCTCGGGAGCGGCGCGCGCCACGAGACCGCCGAGGCGTGGCTCCGCTACGTCGACGGGATCATCGTGGGGAGCGCGCTGCGCGCCGACGGTCGCGCGGGCGGACGCATCGACGCGGAGCGCGCGCGGACCTTCGTCGCCGCGTGCCGTTGAGCGCGTGTTGGACGCCGCGCCCCCAGGCAAGCGATGATCCCGCCCGATGATCCGCCGAAGGAACAACTACGAGCCTATCGGCACGGCGCACATCGGGACGCTGCTGGCCGAAGCGCTGCGTGATCCGAGGCGCATCCGCGAGGCCCTCGGCGTGTGGCCCGCGTGGGAGGAGGCCGTCGGCCCCGAGATCGCCGCCGCCGCGCGCCCCGTCGCGCTGCGTGATGGCGTGCTCACGCTCCATGTGAAGCACCCCGTGTGGCTCCAGGAGCTCCACCAGCAACGGCACCAGCTCCTGCGTCGCGTGCAGCGTCACCCCGCGGGCGCCGCCGTGAAGGAGCTCCGCTTCAAGGTCGGCGCGATGCCTCGCGTGGCCGAGCCCGCCGCGCCTCCGCCCGACCCCGTGCGCCCGGGACCGATTCCCTACGAGGTCACGCGCGCGATCCGCGCCGTCGACTCGCCGCAGCTCCGCGGCGCGCTCATCCGCGTCGCGTCTCGCTGGGCCGGACTCCAGCGCGACCGCAACAGCTCGTAGATCAGCTCACCGTGCCGAGCAGCGCCACGAGCGCGGCGCCGTAGCGCGCGACACGCACCTCGCCGAAGCCGTCGATCGCGCGAAGCTCCGCGAACGACCGCGCGCCCCGCGACGCCAGATCCGAGAGGCAGTGCCCCGGGAGCACCACCTGGAGGTCGACGCCTCGCCGCGTGGCCTCCTCGGTGCGCCAGTGCGAGAGCAGCGCCTCGCGCGCCTTGCGGAGTCCGATGTCTCCACCCGATCGTTCGCCTGCGAACCATCTCCGCTCCGTCGGCGGAATGTCGCCTCGCGTGACCCCGCGCGCCACGGCGTCTGCGATGGCGTCGGCGAGCTCCATCGCGCGGCCCTGGAGCACGCCCATCGCGCGCACGTCGGCGCCCTTTCGCGGACGCGACTTCGAAACGAGCACGAGCGACGCGTTCGAGAGCACGCGGCCCGAGGGCGTGTCCCAGGCCTCCGCGGCGCGCTCTCGCACCTCGCAGACCTCCCGAAGAATCGAGCGCCCGATCGCGCCGAGCTCTCTCGCTCCCTTGACCCGAGCGTAGGTGGGCCTCGTCGATCCGTCGGGGGCGACGTCGTCGCGGACGTCGAGCGCGTGTCGCAGCGCGTACTCCGCCTCCTCGCGCACCTCGGGCTCGATGTCCGCAGCCGCGGCCTCGGACTGGAGCGTCGCCGCGAGCCGACCGAGGTCCCGCACGTCGCCCGCGAGGTACGCGATCTCGCGCTCCTCGAGCGGACGCTTCGCCCAGTCGTGCTGCTGGAGCGACTTCTCGAGCGCGAGGCCGAAGCGCGACGAGAGCAGCGAGGCGAGGCCCGTCTCGCGCGTCCCGAGAAAGCGCGCGAGCACCGACGTGTCGATCACCCGCGCGAGCGTGATCCCCGCGTCTTTCAAGAGCCGCGCGTCGAAGCCCGAGTCGTGGAGGATCTTCTCGGGGCCCTTCGGCCCGAGCAGCGGCGCGAGCGGCGAGAGGTCCGTCACCGCGAGCGTGTCGATGAGCACCACGTCGTCGGCCGGTCGGTCGGCGTGGGCCACCGCGAGCTGCATGACGCAGAGGCGCCCTCGCCACGCGTGCATCCCGTTGCTCTCGCAGTCGAGCGCGAGCCTCTCGGCAGATCGTAGGAGCGGAAGCGCCGCGTGGAGCGCCTCGGACGAAGACACGAGCAGTGGGTCGCGCACGGGAGGGGGCGCCGCTTCTACCACGGTCGCAGCGCCGTCGAGGGGGCCACGTCTCGAACGAATCCCTCGGCCCGCAATGTGAGCGTTCGTCCGAGGCCCGCGCGCGCGCCCTCGATGTGGGCCGTGAGCGCGTAGCGGTCTCCGCGCGCCGAGGGGATCGTCGCGAAGCTCACCGTGGCCCTGGCCGTGTGGTCCTTCGTGTCGAGGGCGAGCGCGTCGGGCAGGATGATCCTCGCCTCGGCCGAAACCTCCACGCCCGGCGTCATTCCGAGGGCCTGAACGCGCAGCGCGACGAGGGGCTCGTCCCCCGACGGGGCCGTGGGGCGAGGCCATCCCGACGCCGGATCGAGGAGCCACAGCGATCCGCCGTCGTCGAGCCACGCGCCCCTGCGATGCGCGAGCAGGCGCCACGCGCGAACGGTCGACGCGTCGGCGCCCGGGTCGACGAGGTCGAGCGTCACGTCGCAGTCGTTCGCCGCGTCACCGCGTCGGGGCGAGAGCCACTGCGCGAGGGCCGTCACGTCGCGGGTGCAGGCGTCGCGAAAGGGCTGTTCGACGCGGGCGCAGCGTCTCGCGTCGGCGTGGGCGAGGGCGAGGCAACGGACCCGCTCGGAGCCCGGCGCCGCGGCGCAGAGCGACGGGTTGTGAGCGGCCACCGCGACGCAGACGGGGTCGCGACCGAGGAGCCCCGGGATGCTCGGGCATCGCTCGGGCGAGGACGCCGAAATGGCCGCGCGAACGCCGCATGACTCGCGCAGCGCGCTCGACGAGATGGCCTCGCAGAGCGCGGGATTGCGCGTCCTCGGGGCGACGTCGAGGCGGCATCCGTCTTCGAGGAGCGAGGGGATCCCCATGACCTCGATGGCGCTCGCGACCTCCGGGGGGAGCCGCTCGCGGGCGCGGGCCACGCAGCGCGCGATCTCGTCGGGGAGCGGTGTTTCCGGCGAGGTGGGCTGCTCGGTGACGGGGCCGGGATCGTCGGGTCGCGGCGCCGTCGAAGGGGGGCGGAGGGCGATGGGGGGACGCGGAGGCGCCTCGGGCGGCGAGGGCGCCGAACGCTCGCACGCGGCGAGGAGGGCGATCAGCGCGGCGTGGCGGGGCAGACGCATCGAGGTCTCGGGTTCTACCTCAAGGCGCGGCGCCGACGATTGTTTTGACCCCGCGGAATGCGAGCACTTACACTGCCGACGCTGCTCATGGGAACGGATCCGCTGTTCGCACGATTCGGTCGAGAGTTCCCCGAGGGGCACGTCCTCTTTCGCGAGGGCGACGCGGGGTCCGTGATGTACGTCATCCACACGGGGCGCGTGCGCATCAGCCGCGCCTTCGCGTCGGGTGAGCGCACGCTCGCGGTGCTGGGCCCCGGCGACTTCTTCGGCGAGATGGCGATCCTCAACCAGAAGCCGCGCACCGCCACGGCCGTGGCCGTCGAGCCCGTGCAGCTCATCGAGATCAACGCGCGCACGCTCGAAGCGATGGTGCTGGGTAACACCGAGATCGCCGTGCGGCTCATCACGCGCCTCGCGCGGCGCCTCGACAGCGCCAATGAGCTCGTGGAGCTGCTCCTTCACCCCGACCCCCGGGTGCGCGTCGTGCTCGCGCTCACGCGCCTCGCCGAGGAGCTCGGCCAGCACGGAGACGACCTCGTCGCGGTGCCCGTCACGATCGGCGAGATCGCGCGCGCCGCGGCCCTCAAGGAGCCCGAGGTCGAGCCCGTGCTCCAGCGCCTCGCGCTCGTGCGGATGCTCTCGTCGCTGCCCGACGGAGGCTTCGCGATGCCCACGCCGACGAAGCTGAGGGAGTTCCTGGAGTACATCGACACGGGCGGGCTCACGGAGCGCGCGAAGGTCCCGTCTCGCATGCCGCTGCCCGTGCAGGGCACCGAGGCCCCGCGAGGGGGACGCTAGGGCGCCCGCCATGGAGCTCCAGGTACTCGGCTGTCACGGCGGAGAGACTCCGCGCCACCGCTCGACGAGCTTCGTGCTCGACGGCGTGCTCGGCATCGACGCGGGCGCGACGACCAGCATGCTCGCGCTCGACCGGCAGATGGGCCTCGACGCGGTGATCGTCTCGCACGCCCACTTCGACCACGTGCGCGACCTCGCGACGCTGGCCGACAACCGCTGCCAGGGCGCCGCGAAGCCCCTCGTCGTGGCGGGCACCAGGTTCACCATCAGGGCCCTCAAGGAGCACTTCTTCAACAACGTGCTCTGGCCTGATTTCAGCCAGATTCCGCTGGTCGACGCGCCGGGGCCCACGATCGTCTTTCGCGAGCTCGAGCCCGAGGTGCCCGAAGACGTGGCGGGGTACACCGTGCGGCCCGTGCTTGTGTCTCACACCATCGAGAGCGCGGGCTTCGTGATCGAGCGCAACGGCGTGGCGATGGCGTACTCGGGCGACACGGGGCCCACCGACCGCTTCTGGGAGCTGCTCTCCGAGACCCCGAACCTCGGGGCGATTCTTCAAGAGGTGAGCTTCCCCGATCAGTACGAGTGGCTCGCGCGGGCGTCGGGGCACCACACGCCGCGCACGCTCCAGCGGGACCTCGCGAAGCTCCGTCGGAGAGACGTCCCGGTGCTGCTCTATCACATCAAGCCGTCGTTTCAGGCCGAGGTGGAGCGAGACCTCGCGGCGCTGCGAAACGACGACCTCCAGGTGCTCTCGCTCGGAGACGAGTTCCTGCTCTGAGGGCCGCGCGGAGCCTTGAGTCGAGGCCGCGAACCGCCGTTGAACTCTTCGCGTAGAGGAGCTTCGAACGCGCGACATGATCAATCCCGTACCTCGCAGGGTGGTGCCTCCGAATCAGGGGCTGGTAGCTTCGACCGGGATGGATCAGTCCCGGCTTCTCTCCTGGGTCGAGCCCTCGATCGTCGCGGGCTTCTCGCCGCCTCCATTCGACGCCGCGTGCGCGCGCGCCACCCTCGACGCCGCGGGCCGCAGCGCCGACGACCACGCGCGCTTCCTCCAGCGATGGAACGGCTGCTACGCCTTCGACGGCGCGCTGCACGTGCTCGGCGCCCGCCCCGAGCCGCCCAACCAGTCCCTCGACGCGTGGAACCGCGCCGACGGCTGGCGCCAGGCCTTCGGCCTGCTCATCGAGTACTGCTGGTTCTTCGCCGAGACCGCGTTCGGTGACCAGTTCGGGTACCGCGACGGCAAGGTCGTGCGGCTGCGCGTCCTCGAGGCCCGCATCGAGCCCGTCGCGTCGAGCTTCTCCGAGTGGATCGAGGCGGTCTTTCTCGATCCCCACCACTGGCTCTCGATCGACCTCTTCGAAGCCGCCGTGCGGCGCCTCGGCCCGCTCCCCTTCGGCGGACACTTCAGCCCGCCGCCCACGTGGGCCCAGGGCGCGGGGCTCCACGCCGAGCAGCTCGACGTGATGCCCGCGCGCGACAACCTGGAGCTCCGCGGCGCCGCGTCGATCTTCGCGAGCACCGTGACGCGCCCCGCCTTCGGCCGCGTGCGCTGACGCCCGCGTCGCGTTTCGAGGGCGACCCCGACGCGCGACGGTGTGATACTCCCGTCGCCGCCAGCGCCGCGATGCCCACCGACCTGCCCCCACGACCACGCACGGGACTCGAACAGACCGAGAAGGTCTCTCTCGGCGCGGGCGTGTTTCGCAAGTGCGACGGCTGCGGCGAGACGCAGCTCGCCGAAGCTTTCGAATACGGCGTCTGCCCCCGCTGCGGTCACCACGGTCGCCTCTCGGCCGACCAGTGGATGCAGCTCCTCCTCGACCCGGGCAGCTTCGAAGAGGAGGGCGCGTCGCTCTCGCCCGTCGATCCCCTCGGCTTCGCCGACGGCCGCTCGTACCCCGAGCGCGTGAAGGGCGCGCGCGCGTCGTCGAGCGCGTCCGAGGCCGTGCGCGTCGGGCTCGCGACGCTGAGCGGTCGGCCCATCGCCTTCGGGGCCTTCGTGTTCCGCTTCATGGGCGGCTCGATGGGCAGCGTGGTCGGCGAGCGCCTCACGCGGATGTTCGAACTCGGCGCGGCGCTTCGAAGGCCCGCCGTGGTGCTCTCGGCCTCGGGCGGCGCGCGCATGCAGGAGGGCATCTTCTCGCTCATGCAGATGGCCCGCACGGTGGCCGCGCTCGGTCGCCTGCGCGACGCGGGGATGCCCTTCGTCTCCGTGCTCCTCGACCCGACGACGGGCGGCGTGGCGGCGTCGTACGCGCTCCTCGGCGACGTGAACATCGCGGAGCCGCGCGCGCTCATCGGCTTCGCGGGCCCGCGCGTCATCGAGCAGACGATCGGTCAGCGGCTCCCCGAGGGCTTTCAGCGCAGCGAGTTCCTGCTCGAGCACGGCATGATCGACCGCATCGCCGAGCGGAGAGAGATGCGCGCCACCATCGCCCGCGTCCTCGCGCTCCTGCTCGATGACTGAGCGACGGAGGGCCATCGACGCGCTCTCGCCGCTGCTCGACCGCGGCATCGTCCCGGGCCTCGACGCCATGCGCGACGCCCTCGCGCGATCGGGCGATCCGCAGCGCGCGATCCCCTGCGTTCACGTCGCGGGGACCAACGGCAAGGGCTCGGTCTCCGCGACGCTCGACGCGGTGCTCACCGCCGCCGGGGTCGCCACCGGGCGCTACACGTCGCCGCACCTCCACCGCTTCGTCGAGCGCGTCTGCATCGCTGGAGCGCCTATTTCCGAGGCGTTCGCGAGCGACCTCGCGGAGGCCATCACGCGCGAGCTCGACGGCGGCGCGCTCGGCTCGCTCACGTTCTTCGAAGCGACGACGCTGCTCGCGTGGCGCGCGTTTCGAAGCGCCGGGGTCGACCTCGCGGTGCTCGAAGCGGGCATGGGCGGACGCCTCGACGCGACCAACGTGTGCGCGCCCCGGGTCACGGTCATCACGCGCATCGCCCTCGATCACACGGCGTTCCTCGGCTCTACGCTCGCCGAGATCGCGCGCGAGAAGGCCGGGATCCTCAAGCCCGGCGTGCCCTGCGTGCTCGGCCCCGACCTCGCGCGACCGTCCTCGCGCGAGGCCCGCGAGGTGATCGAAGCGGTCGCCCGCGCCGTGGGCGCTCCGCTCGTCGACGCGCCGCCCTACGCGCGAGAGGGCGCGATCGTGCGGCTCGCATGGCGCGGTGAGGCCCTCTCGCTGAGGCCCTCGCTTCAGGGCCCCTGGCACGCGGAGAACCTCGCGACCGCGGCGGGTGCCCTCGATGCGCTCTGCGACGCGGGGATCGCCGTCACGCGATCGTCCATCGAGCGCGGCGTCTCCGCCGTGCGCTGGCCGGGGCGCATGGAGCGCATCGACGACGTGCTCTTCGACGCGGCCCACAACCCCGACGGCATCGACGCGCTCGTCGACGCGCTGCCCGAGGTGCTCGGTGATCGCCGCGTGGGGGCGATGATCTTCGGCGCCTCGCGCGACAAGGACGTCGCCTCGATGCTCGCGGCCCTGAGGGCCGTCGTCGATCCGTCGCGCTGGTACCTCGCCGCTGCGGCGATGAAGCGCGCCGCCGACCCCGCGTCGCTCGCCGCGGCGCACGGTGGGACGCCGTGTGCCTCGCCCGACGACGCCCTCGTTCTCGCGAAGTCTCGGTGCGCGCAGGGCGAGGTGGTGCTCGTGTGCGGGAGCATCTTTCTCGTCGCCGCGGTGCGGGCCGCGCTGCTCGGCATCGCGCAGGATCCCTCGATCCCGATGTAGGGGATCGGGCGCGTTCCGTTGTACTCAAGGCGCATGCGATCGATCGTCCTCATGGCGGCGCTCGCGGGGTGCGCCGCGAAGGCCGCGCCCGCGCCTGTCGCTCCGGTCTCGGATGCCCGAGAGATCCTCCGCCGCGCCGCGCATCGGAGGTGGCAGGCGCCGCCGTCGATCGCGCCGGACCTCGTGCGCTCGATCTCCGACGAGGTGGGGCCACGCCTCGCGGGCTCGCCGGGCGACGCGCGCGCCGTCGCGTGGGGGCTTCGAACGATGCGAACGCTCGGGTTCTCGAACGTCCGCGCCGAGCCCGTGCGCGTCCCCCATTGGGAGCGCGGCGTCGAGCGCGGAGAGCTCACCGGAAACTACGCCCGCCCCGTCGCCCTGACCGCGCTCGGCGGCAGCGTGGGGACGCCCCCCGAGGGCATCGAGGCCGAGGTCGTCGAGGTGACCTCGCTCGACGCGCTCGAGGCGCTCCCCGAGGCGTCGGCGCGCGGTCGCATCGTCTACGTGCACGGCGTCATGCGGCGCACGCGCGACGGCTCGGGGTACGGCGACGCCGTGCCCGTGCGCGGTCGCAGCGCGTCGATCGCGGCGCGCAAGGGCGCCCTCGCGGTGATCATCCGATCGGTGGGCACCGACCGCACGCGCGCGCCGCACACGGGCCAGCTCCGCTACGACGACGCGGCGCCGCGGATCCCCGCCGCCGCGCTCTCGACGGCCGACGGAGACTCGCTCCATCGGCTCATCGCGATGGGCGGAGACCCCGTGCGCTTCAGGCTCACGCTCGGGTGCCGCGCGCTGCCCGAGTCCGACAGCGCGAACGTCGTGGGCGAGGTGCCCGGCAGCGACCTCGCGCGCGAGGTGGTGCTCCTCGGCGCGCACCTCGACTCGTGGGACCTCGGCACGGGCGCCCTCGACGACGGCGCGGGCGTGGCCATCGTGCTCTCGACCGCGAAGCGCCTGATGACCGAGCGCCCGCCGCGGAGGACCGTGCGCGTGGTGCTCTTCGCCAACGAGGAGAACGGCATCGCCGGGGCGCGCGCCTACGCCGCGCAGCACCGCGACGAGCTCGCGCAGCACGTCGTCGCGCTCGAGGCCGACGCGGGCGACGGGCGCGTCTACGCCGCGCGCTACGCGGGCGCGGAGGAGGGGAGGGCCGCGTATCACCGCGTCGTCGAGCACCTCGCGTCGATGGGCGTGCGCGTGAGCGACGAGCGCGCGCACGGCGGGGCAGACCTGTCGCCGCTGGTCCCGGCGGGCGTCCCTCGGATGGACCTCTCGCAGGACATGTCGCGCTATTTCGACGTGCACCACACGGTCAACGACACGCCCGCCGAGCTCGACGAGCGCGCGATCAACCAGGCCGTCGCCGTGTGGGCCGCCGCCGTCGGAGAGCTCGCCTCGATGGACGAGACCTTCGGCCGCGCGCCCGTCGACGCGCACTGAAACGAAGGGCTATCGAGAGGTCCCGTCGAAGAAGCTGATGAGGGCGAAGCGACGCCCCGCAGTGACGGGCGTGACCTCGTGGAGCAGCGTCGCGGAGTAGACCACCGCGGCCCCGGTGGGCGCGTCGAAGGTCGCGCCGAACTCGGGGAGCACGAGCCTGCCGCCCTCGTACTCGCCGTGCGAGAGGTTCACGCTGAGCGCGAAGCGGCGGTGCGCGGTGGGCGGCGTCCCGTCGTCGCGGTGCGCTTGAAAGAAGCCCCCGTCGCGGGCGTCGTAGCAGCCCACGCGGAGCCCCTCGCAGCGCCCCGCCCTGAACTGAAAGGCCTTCAGCACCTCGGGGAACACCCTGCGCGTGAGCCGATCGGTGACCTCGCGCACGAGCTCCGCGACGTCGAGGATGTGATCGACGCGGCGCTTGATCGACGTGTCCTTGAGCGCCGCCGCGCCGTCGGCGCCGAGCGCGGTCACCACGCCCTCGGCGCGCGCGCCGTCGCGCCACGCCGCGAGGAGCCGCTCGACCAGCGCGGGTTCGAACGCGCCGGGGACGAGGAGCACCGGGGCGATCATCGAGGCCGGTGACGCCGCGACCGTTGTCTTCGTCGCGGCAGCGCGCGCGAGCGCAGCATCGGCGCCGACGTACTCGACGCGTCCCGCGGGGTCGACCACCACCACCGCGGGCGCGTCGCCGTGAACGCCGCAGCGGCTACGAACCGCGCCGCTCGGGTCTTCGAGCGCGGCCCACGCCTCGTCATCGGTGAAGCCGTCGCCGGCCACGAGACCTCCCACGTCGCGCATCGCGTCGAGGAGCGCGCGCGCCGCGTCGGAGGGCTTCGACGCGAGCACGAGCGCCCACCATCGGCCGGCGAAGAGGTCGGGGCGGACGTCACCGAGCGAGGCGTGGCGCGCGACGAAATCAGGGATCAGATCGCCGACGGCGAGCGCGGCCGGCGCGCGCGGGGCGCGGGGCGGCGTCGTGCGGCGGAGGGCGCGCACGAGGGCGTTGCCGTCTTCGAAGCCGCGGCGGTGCGCGTCGCGTTCGAAGTCCGCCGGGGCCGCAGTGCCGAGCGTGCGCTCGTACCACGCGTTGAGGAGCTCCTCGGCGGGCGTCCAGTCGTTGTCGAGGGGCGCGTCGCGAAGGGTGCGCGCGCGGTTCCACGCGCGCTCGGCGCCGTCGGCGACGCGGAGAAAATCCGCCGTGTCGCGGGCGCCGGGGGCGCTCGCGTGGAGGGCGAGGGCGCGCATCGTGGCCTCTTCGGTCATGAGCCGCGCGAAGGTGTCTCCGTCGACGCCGCGGTCGGCGCACCACTCCGAGAGCTCGTCGGTCGTGCGGAGCCCGCGCGCCCTTCGAAACGCGATCGCCGTGGTGCGCACGGCCTCAGCCGACGCCTTGATTCCGAGGCGCGTCGCGAGGGCGAGCATGCGCGCGCGGAGCTCGGCGCCCTGCGTGATGGCGAGCCGCTCCTCGTCGGGCATGAGCCGCACGAGGTCGTGGAGGAGTTCTTCGAGGGGAGGTCGATCGGGCATCGCGCGCGGAGGCTATCACCTCGCGACGCGCTTGCTTCAGCGGTCAGTAGCCGCGGCGCATCACGACGGGCTGGCCGAGCTCGAGCTCGTGCGCGACGCCCGTGACGAGGCACACCGACGTGCGCGGGTGCGTGGCCACCACGAGGAGCTCGCCGATCACCTCGACGGGGAGCTCGGTCTCGGTGGGGTCGGGGCTGCTCGGCGGCGCGTCGGGCTGACCGTCGCCGTCGCGGTCGATGGTCATGCGGATGACCCTGCCCTGCCCGTGCGTGCTCTGCGTCCACGGGTCGCCGCGGCGCGTGAGGAAGAAGCGGTTGCCGAGGTGCACGCCGTCCTGCTCGCCGCGGTCGACGATGACCACGTACTGACCGCCCACGATGGTGCGCGGCTGCGGCGTCGCCACGATGTGACCCGCGAGGTCGCGGTCGTTGGTGACGGGCGTCACGGGCTCGAACTGCCGCTGCACGATGGCCACGCGCTCGCCGCGCTCGATGGGCTCGATCGACTCGGTGATGCGCGCGGTGGCGATGTGGCGCTCGCGGTCCCACGCGTCGACGACGACGGTGCCGAGCACGCGCACGACGCGGCCGGCGTCGCGGTCGGAGCCGCGCGTGGCCTGTCCCGCTTGATAGATGGTGTACGCCTCGCCCACGTTCGGCGCGCGGTTCTCGAAGCGGAGGTACACCTGGTCGCCCTCGGCGAGCATCATGTTGTCTTCGGGGGCGCCGTAGATGGTCCCCGAGGCGTTGATGTCGTCGAGCGTGGCCCACGCCTCCTCGCGGAGGAACACCGTCCCGCGGGGCACGCGCGGGCGCACCGTGAGGAGCCCCGTGCGCGGCGAGATGCGCTGCGACTGCGACACCGGCGCGACGCGGACCTCGGAGTGCTCCAGCAGTCGCACCTGGTCACCGGGAAAGATCCAGTGAGGGTTGGTGATCTGCGGGTTGCGTCCCCACACCGCGGGCCAGCGCCAGGGGTTTTCGAAGTAGTACCCGGTGATGTCCCACAGCGTGTCGCCGTGCTGCACCGTGTGAAACTCCGGCGTGTACTCGGTCTCGCGCACGGGCGAGCCCGCGGGGCGCGTGCCGCCGATGGAGCCGAGCGAGATCGTCGCGCGGGGCGCGCCGTTGAGCTGCGCGTTGGTGGCGTTGTCCGTGACCGTCACCTGCGCCGCCGCGAGCGTCGGCGCCGCGAGCACGAGGCCCATCCAGGGCAAGCCTCTGAAGACCTTCATCGTCATTCCCTCTCACCACGGATCCGGCGCGCGGCCTCGGAGTCCGGGAACTCTACGTTCAATCGTTGCGCGGCGCGGTCGGCGGCGGCGCGGTCGCCCAGTCGACGGTAGGTCACCGCCAGCTTGTAGAGCGCGTCGGCGACCTTGTTCCCCGCGGGGAATCGCGCGACGAGCCCTTCGAACTCCTGCACGGCGCGGTGCCTGTCTCCGCCCTGCAGAATGCACTCGGCCCGCCAGTACATCGCGTTGTCCGCGTGCGGGTGCGCGGGCCACCGCGACAGGAACTCGCCGAACGCGTCGACGGCCTCGCGGCAGCGCCCCGAGCGCGCCATCGCGAGCGCGCCGTCGTAGGCCGTGAGCGCGCGCGGGTCGAGCGTGCCGCTGCCCTCGGTGATGGGCACCATCGGCGCGTCGAGCGAGGCTCCCGGTCCGCGCGCGCCGCCGGGCGGCGTCGCCTGCTGCGCGGGGGCGCCGGGCGCGCGACCGGGCGGCGGCGGAGGCATGCCCATCGACGGCAGCGGCGGCGCGGGCGCGACGGGGAGGCGCTCCGTCGGCGGGAGCACCGAGAAGCCCGCGGGGTCCGCGGGACGGTCGCCGCGCGACACGCGGATCGTCGGTCGGTTCGACGCGTCTTCTTCGTCGGGCTGGTTGGGGTCTCGCGTCGTGTTGTCGATGCGAATGGGCTCGTTTCGCGGTCGATCGGTGCCGAGGCTGATGACCCGACGGCGGTCCTCGCCCTCGACGGCGTTGCGGGCCGAGCGCGCGGTGTCCTCGGTGAGCACGAGCCGTGAGCTGATCTGATCGATCTGCGAGGCCATCCGCTCCTGGTCCGACCGGAGGCGCCGCACCTCGGCCTCGAGCGACGCGAGCGCCTGATCGTTGGTTCCGGTGCATCCGGTCGCGAGGGAGCCTACCGAGCAGGCCGCGATCGCGAGCGCGAGGATGGTTCTTTCACGCATTGGGTTCCGCACGAGCGTAGAAGGCGCGTCGCTCGGGGCGCAAACATTCGGCCGTCACAGGGACAATCGTCGGAGCTCCGAACGCAACCGCGGGGCGCCTCGCGACGAGAACCGTCCCTCCATGAGCACCCTCGAACCGCACGACGTAAGCACCCTCGCAACGGCCGACCGACTCACGAGCGCGCGCTGGCGCGAGCTCTGGATCGACGGCGACCCCACGGCCCTCTCGGCCCCCCTCGTCGCCATCGTGGGCACGCGCGACGCAGACCCCGTGGGCCTCGCGCTCACCCGCGCGATGGCCGCCGAGCTCGCGCGCAGAGACGTGCGCGTGCTCTCGGGCGGCGCGCTCGGCATCGACGCGGCGGCGCATCGCGGCGCGCTCCTCGGCCGCGGACGCACCGTGGTGGTGCTCCCGAGCGGACTCGAGCACTGGTACCCGAAGCGCCACGAGGCGCTTTACAAACAGGTCATCGCCGGGGGCGGCGCGCTCGTGTCGCAGTTTCCGCCCGAGACGCCGCCGACGCAGTGGACCTTCCCGCGTCGAAACGAGCTCGTGGCCTCGCTGGCCGACGTGATGGTGGTGGTGCAGGCCCCCATCGATTCGGGCGCGCTCCTCGCGGCGGAGTGCGCGCGAAGGCTCGGGCGAAGGGTGATGGCCGTGCCCGCGGCGCCCGGTGATCGCAGGGGCGCGGGGTGCGTCCAGCTCCTCCGCGCGGGCGCGCTCCCGTGCACGTGCGCGGACGACGTGCTCGCGGCGCTCGACGCGCGCGAGGGGCCGCTCGGGCGGTGGGCGCAGGAGAATCTCGCGACGCGTCGGCCGCGGCGGAGCCGCGCGAAGAGCCCTTCAGACGCGGTGAAGCGCGCGGTCGAGCCTCGCGAGCGCGCGCACGAGAGCGAGGAGCTCCTTGCGGATTCCGCTGGAGAATGCGACCTCTCGGCCTCTCTGGACGCCGAAGGTCGCCTCGTGTACGAATCGCTGTCCGTCGTCGCCCGGCACGTCGACGAGCTCACCCGCCTCACGGGGCTTGCGGCTGCGAGCGTCCAACGGTCTCTGCTGACCCTGGTGCTCGCCGGGCTCGTCAGCGACCGCGGCGGCGGGAAGTACGTCCGCGGTTGACGCGGCGTCGAGCGCGACACACCGTACCGCCCCCCGAACGCCTCCCCGCAGACACCGTCCCCCCACCGATCACCTGTCACTCTCGCAGAAACGCCACCGAGGATCGCGCATGAGCAAGGCTCTCGTCATCGTGGAATCGCCGGCAAAGGCCAAGACCATCCAGAAGTACCTGGGCAAGAACCACGTGGTCATGGCGAGCAAGGGGCACATCCGCGACCTGCCGAAGTCGGGCCTCCAGGTCGACGTCGAGAACAACTACGAGCCGCACTACGAGGTGCTCGAGGACCACAAGTCGCTCGTGACCGAGATGCGCAAGGCCGCCAAGGAGTCGGACCACATCTACATCGCGACGGACCCCGACCGCGAGGGTGAGGCCATCGCGTGGCACATCGCGCACGAGCTCCGCAACGCCAAGAAGCCCATGCAGCGCGTGGAGTTTCACGAGATCACGAAGAAGGGCGTGCAGCACGGCATCGACAACCCGCGCGAGGTCGACGAGGAGCGCTTCAAGGCCCAGCAGGCCCGGCGCATCCTCGACCGCCTCATCGGCTACGAGCTCTCGCCCGTGCTCTGGAAGCGCCTCGCGCGCCGCGTGAACGGCCACTACCTCTCGGCCGGTCGCGTGCAGTCCGCCGCGCTGCGCCTCATCGTCGACCGCGAGGACGAGATCCTCGCCTTCGTGCCGCAGGAGTACTGGCCCGTGGGCGTCGAGCTCCTCGGCGTGACGAAGCCGTCGTTCACCGCGACGCTCGTCGAGTCGGGCGGCAAGAAGGTCGTCACGCCCTCGCGCGACCGCGTCGTGAAGGCCGCCGAGAAGGTCATCTCGACGAAGGCCGAGTCTGACGCGATCACCGCCGACCTCCGCGACGCGAAGTACAAGGTCGCCGCCGTCGAGAAGAAGGAGCGTCGCCGCCGCGCGCCGCCGCCGTACATCACGTCGTCGCTCCAGCGCGACGCCGCGAGCCGCCTGGGCTTCTCGGCCTCTCGCACCATGCAGGTCGCGCAGCGGCTCTACGAGGGCATCGACATCGGCGCCGAGGGTCCCGTCGGTCTCATCACGTACATGCGTACCGACTCGACGCGCCTCTCGAACGAGGCCGTCGACGCCGCGCGCGAGTACATCGTGAAGCGCTTCGGCAAGCAGTTCACCCCCGAGAAGACCAACGTCTTCAAGACCAAGAGCTCGGCGCAGGACGCCCACGAGGCCATCCGTCCGACCTCGACGGAGCACCACCCCGACGCGGTGCAGAAGTTCCTCAAGGCCGACGAGCGCAAGGTCTACCGCCTCATCTGGGAGCGCTTCATCGCGTGCCAGATGTCCGACGCCGTCTACGACGCGACGACGGTCACCATCGACGCGCAGGGCGCCGCGAAGCACGTGCTCCGCGTGTCGGGCCAGGTGCTCAAGTTCGCGGGCTGGCTCGACGCGCAGGGCGCCACCGAGCGCGCCGAAGAGGTCGCCGGCGAGGAGGTCGTCCGCGACGACCACGCCACCGACGTGCGCGAGGAGGAGAAGACCCTCCCCCCGATGGCGCAGGGCGAGGCGCTCAAGCTCGTCGATCCGCCGGGCGTGAAGTCCGAGCAGAAGTTCACGCAGCCCCTCGCGCGCTACAACGAAGGCACGCTGGTGAAGGCGCTCGAAGACCTCGGCATCGGTCGACCGAGCACCTACGCCGAGATCGTGAGCAAGGTGCTCTCGCGCGACTACGTCGAGAAGAAGGACCGCCAGCTCGTCCCCACGAAGCTCGGCACGGCGAAGACGCACGGGCTCAAGGCGCGCTTCCCCGAGGTGGTCGACTACGAGTTCACCGCGCGCATCGAGAAGGACCTCGACGAGGTCGAGACCGGCAACGCCAACTGGGTGAAGCTCGTCGACCGGATCTACAAGCCCTTCAAGGCCACGGTGCAGGTTGAAATGGCCGCGAAGGAGCCCGGCGAGGGCTGGCCCCGCGCGACGCCCTCCGATCGCATCTGCGACAAGTGCGGCTCGCCCATGGTGCGCCGCTGGGGGCCCAACAGCGACTACTACGCCTGCACGGCGTATCCGAAGTGCAAGAACATCGTCGATGAGGTCCCCGCGAAGGCGCCCGAGGTCTTCGCCGATCGCAAGTGCCCGCGCTGCGGCCGCGACCTGCTCATCAAGACGCGCCGCGGGACCGACGACCAGTTTCTCTCGTGCGCGGGGTGGAAGAAGACCAACCCCGACTGCGAGTACACGTCGCCCATGCCCTCGGGCATCACCTGCCCCAAGTGCGGCGGAGACCTCGTGAAGATCGGCACCGCGAAGGGGCGAAAGCCCTTCTGGGGCTGCGAGAACTTCCGCAACGAGGACGCCGCGAAGAAGTGCGACTACCGGCTCTACCAGACCCCCGTGAAGGAGCCGTGCCCCGACTGCCACTCGAACTTCATGGTGCTCGCGGGCGGCAAGTCGAACCCCGTGATCAAGTGCGTGAAGGAGGGCTGCAGCTACTCGCGTCCGTACGATCCGCCGAGCGCGGAGACCGAGGGTGGTGGCGGCGACGACGGCGAGGCCGAGGCCGAGTCGAAGCCCAGGGGCCGCAAGACCGTGCGGCCCAAGGCCAGCGACGACGCCGCGAGCGCGTAGTCACACGACGCGACAGAGAGACGCCGCGGATCGGAGTGAAGGCACCCGGTTCGCGGCGCTTCTCGTTCGAAGGGGTCTCAGACCAGGAGGCCGGGGGCGGGGAAGTCCGTGAGGAAGCGACGGACCTCGTTCGAGATCGTATCGAGGGCGGTGTTGTTGTCGGCGTGGCGCACGGCCTCGTCGAACCAGTGGGCGACCGCTTCCATATGTGCTTCACGAAGTCCGCGCGAGGTGATGGCGGGGGTGCCGAGGCGCACGCCCGAGGGGTCGAAGGGCTTGCGGGGATCGTAGGGGACGGTGTTGTAGTTGAGCTCGACGCCCGCGTGGTCGAGGGCCTTCGCGGCCTTCTTGCCGGTGATGCCCTTCGACGTGAGGTCGATGAGGAGGAGGTGGTTGTCGGTGCCGCCGCTCACGAGCGAGTAGCCGCGGTCTCCGAGGGCCTTCGAGAGGGCCTTCGCGTTGGCGACGACCTGGTGCGCGTAGCGCTTGAAGTCGTCGGTGGCGGCCTCCTTCGCGGCGACGGCCACGCCCGCGATGGCGGCCTGGTGCGGTCCGCCCTGGAGCCCCGGGAACACGGCCTTGTCGATCGCCGCGGCGTGCGTCGACGACGTGAGGATCATGCCGCCGCGAGGGCCGCGGAAGGTCTTGTGCGTGGTGCTGGTGATGACGTCGGCGTGGCCGACGGGGGAGGGGTGCGCGCCGCCCGCGATGAGGCCCGCGATGTGGGCCACGTCGGCGACGAGGATGGCCCCCACCTCGCGCGCGATCTCGGCGAAGGCGGGGAAGTCCCAGATGCGGGGGTAGGCCGTGCCGCCGCAGAAGATGAGCCGGGGCTTGGACTCCTGGGCCAGGCGGCGCACCTCGTCGATGTCGATGCGGTGGTCGTCGCGCCGCACCGAGTAGGGGACGCTCTTGAAATAGCTCCCCGTGATCGACACGGGCCAGCCGTGCGTGAGGTGGCCGCCGTGGGGCAGGCCGAGGCCCATCACGGTGTCGCCGGGCTTGCAGAACGCGAAGTACACCGCGAGGTTGGCCGGGGAGCCCGAGTACGGCTGCACGTTCACGTGCTCAACGCCGAAGAGCTGCTTCACGCGGTCGCGGGCGAGCTCCTCGACGGCGTCGATGAACTGCTGGCCCTCGTAGTAGCGCTTGCGGGGGTAGCCCTCGGAGTACTTGTTCGAGAGCGACGAGCCGCAGGCCTCGAGCACCGCGCGCGAGGCGTAGTTCTCGCTCGGGATCATGCGGAGCTTGTCGCGCTGACGCTCGTCTTCGCGTCGGATGAGCGCGGCGATCTCGGGGTCGCGCTCGGCCAGGGAGGGGTCACGAGAGGGGGTCGTCACGGCGTGAACGGAACGCTCCTTTCAAGAAACAGGTGATTGCTTACGGCGCCGATCGAGGCGGGCCGCGGACTCTACTACAAGCAGAGCGTTCCCAAGCGGCGCCTCGCTGGTGCAGAATGCGTGAACAGAGGGACATTCTTCTTCATGTACGAGGTGGAGATGCGCCAGAGGCTCCGTCAGAAACACCGTCTTGGAGCGTCCGCGATGCTCGTCGTCGCGCTCGCCCCCGCCGCCGCGTGGGCGCAGCAGGCGACCGACCAGATGGCCGCGCCCGCACGCCCCGCGCCCGGCGTGGCCGCACCCGCGCAGCCCGCACCCGGCGCGCAGCCCGCACCCGGCGCGCAGGTCGGCGCGCAGGCGCAGCCCGTCGACGAGGCGAGGCAGCAGTTCGAGATCGGCGTCGCGGCCATGCAGAGACAAGAGTGGCAGGCGGCCTTCGATGCATTCGAAGCGTCGAGCCGGCTCCGACGCTCCGCCGCCGTGGCGCTCAACCTCGGCGTGGTGCTCCGCGAGATGCGCCGCTTCATCGAGGCCCGCGTGCGCCTCGCGGAGTTCAACGAGCTCGCCTCTCCCCAGCAGCACCAGCAGCACGACGCGCAGGTGCAGCAGATGCTCTCGGAGATCTCTCGCAGGCTCGGCCGCCTGCGGGTCGTCGAGCTCACGCCCCCCACGTCGATGCTCACGCTCGACGGGCGCCGCGCGCAGCTCAACGACGCGGGCGAGACCGTGCTCGACCCGGGGAGCCACACGGCCCACGTCGAGGCCCCGGGCTTTCAACCGCACGATGAGACCTTCGAGATCGCCGAGAGCGCGACGAGGGACCTCCGCGTGACGCTCGTCGCCGCGCCCGTCGAGACGCCGCACCCCGCGCAGGGCCCCGCCGTCGATCCGCGCGTGGCGCAGACCCCCGTGGCGCCGGTGCCGGAGTCACGGCCGGTCTACACCCGCTGGTGGTTCTGGACCGCGATCGGCGGCGCGGCGGTGCTCGGCGGCGCGGTGGCCGTCGCCGCGGTCACCTCGGGGCGGACGCGCGACCTGCCCAACACCAACACGAGCGTGACGGTCAACGGTCTGACCTTCGGAGGTGCCCCGTGAAGCGCGCCTGGACCTCACGAGTCGCCGCGCTGGCGCTGCTCTGCGCGTCGGTGTCGTGCGCGAAGTACCCCACCTCGATCTTCGTCAGGCTCAGCGCCGATCCCGAAGTCCGCGCGGCGATCCGCACGGCCGTCGTCAGGACCTACAACGGCGACGACACGAACATGATGGCGCAGCCCATCTCCGAGCAGATCCTGCCGCTCACGTCGATGGCCTCGGAGTACACGTTCCTGGTCACCCGGACGACCACGAACAAGCGGGTTCGCATCGAGGTCGAGGTGTACACCACGTCGCAGCCGCAGGGCGGGCGCGACCCGGGGGCGATCCTCAGCTACCTGCGCTCGCTGATGCCGGGGATGGGGATCACCAACGACCGCGTCATCGTGACGTGGGTCGAAGACACGGCGCTCCAGGTCTCGATGCAGCTTCGAAACGCCTGCACGGCGGTGGGCGGACGCTCGATGCCCTGCCCCCCGACGCAGCGTTGCACCAGCACTGGGACCTGCGCCGAGGCCACCCAGAACAACGCCTCGACCTACAACTACTGACTGACGCCGCGCACTCGCGCCCTCCGCGCGACCGCAGTAGTCTCCGGAGATCTTATGAGCGACGACGAACTTCCCGACCGCTCCGGCGAGGTCATCGCGGGGCGGTTCAAGCTGACGAAGCGCCTCGGCGCGGGCGGCATGGGCGAGGTCTACAAGGCCCTCAATGAGGTCGTGGGCCGCGAGGTCGCGATCAAGATCCTACGGCCCGAGTACGCCCGCAGCCCCGACGTCGTGCAGCGCGTCCAGCGGGAGGCGCGCGCGGCCAACGTCGTGCGCCACACGAACATCGTCGACGTGCTCGACGTGCTCGACGACAACAACGGCGCCCCGGTCATCGTGCAGGAGCTCCTCATCGGCGAGGACCTCGCGAGCTACATGCGCAACCGCGGCGGCGCGCTCTCCGAGGCCGAGGCCCTCGACCTCATGACCCCCGTGGCCGACGCGCTCGGCGCCGCCCACGCCGCGGGCATCATGCACCGCGACCTCAAGCTCGAGAACGTCTTCCTCGATCGCCGCACGGGGACGATCGTGCCCAAGGTGCTCGATTTCGGGCTCTCGCGCGGCATCGGCGAGAACTCCATCTCGCGCCTCACGGCCACCGGCGTCGCGATGGGCACGCCGATGTACATGTCGCCCGAGCATGTGCAGGGGCAGCGCGACATCGACCAGCGCACCGACGTCTGGGCCCTCGGCATCATGCTCTACGAGCTCGTCGCGGGGCGCCTGCCCTTCGAAGGCGAGTCGCTCGGCGCCATCTTCGTGAAGGTCTGCACCGCCGATCCGCCGCCGCTGCGCACGCTCGCGCCGGACGTCTCCGATGGCTTCGCGGGCGTCGTCGAGCGGTGCCTCTTCCGTGAGCGAACGGCGCGCTTCGAACACGCCGGGCTGCTCGCCGAGGCGCTCCGCGCGGTGCGCAGCGGCGCGTCGCTCAACGTCTCTGCGACGACGCGCACCACGCTCGACGGCCGCGAGCAGACCCTCGCCGCGAGCGCCGACTCGCTCGGCCCGGCGTCGTCGCCTCCGATGCCCCTCGCGAACTCGACGCTCAAGCCCGGCGGCGCCGTCGTGCCCGTGGCGTCGCGTCCGGTGAACACGCAGTCGATCGGCCCCGCGGTGTCGGTGGTGCCCCCGGCGCCGCGACGCAACCCCAAGGTCGTGGGCGCCGCCGCGGTGCTCGCCTTCGCGCTCGTGGCCGCGCTCGGGTGGGCCGCGATGCGGACTTCGAACGGCGAGACGAGCGCGGCCATCGTGTCGCCGCGCGCGACGGTTCCGCCGGTGACGACGCCCGCCGCGCCCGCCGCGCCCGTCGCCGCGGGGACCACGCAGTACGAGCCGCGCACCACGCCTCCGCCCGCGCCTCCGGGGACGCCCGCCTACGATCCGCCGCCGACGCCCGCGCCGACGGCGCCCACCGCGCAGCCCGCGACCACCGCGTACGACCACGGCAGTGATCCGCCGGAGGATCCCCGCGCCGCGCGTCGAGGCCGTCGCGGTCGCGGTCGCATCCGTGAAGCCGTCGAGCACGTGCGAGGCGGGCGTCACGGCGTTCCTGCGGCGACGGGCAACGGCGCCGCGACCACGGGCACGACCGAGTACGACAACAACTGAGCGGCCCGCGCCAATCGGTTGACCGCGCAGCGGCGTTTGGCTATCTCTCCGCACCCCATATGATCCCCGAAGCCCGTAGCCACTTAGAGGATCTCGCCCGCAGGGCAGAGAACCTCGGGAGGCATCTTTGACCTCCCGAGACTGAAGAAGCGCATCGAGGAGCTCGACGCCATGTCCGCTCGCCCCGGGTTCTGGGACGACGCGGAGAAGTCGCAGAAGCTCCTCAAGGAGCGCGCAGAGAAGGAAGGTCTCATCCAGTCCGTCGAGGCCATCTCGAAGGACGTCCGTGACGCCTCCGAGCTCCTCGAGCTCGCGGCCATGGAGAACGACGAGCACGTCGCCAGGGAGATCGAGGCCTCGCTCGCGCCCATCGAGCACCGCACGCGCAAGATGGAGCTCGAGCAGATGCTCGCCGACGAGGTCGACCGCGCCGACTGCGTGCTCGAAATCAACGCGGGCGCCGGCGGCGTCGACGCCATGGACTGGTGCATGATGCTCCTGCGCATGTACACGCGCTGGGCGCAGTCGCGCGGCTTCGAAGTGACCGTGCGCGACCAGACCGAGGGCGAAGAGGCCGGGCTCAAGAGCGTGTCGGTGTCGATCAAGGGGCTCTACGCGTTCGGCTATCTGAAAGCCGAAAACGGCGTGCACCGCCTCGTGCGCATCTCGCCCTTCGACGCCAACGCGCGGCGGCAGACGGCCTTCTCGGGCGTCACCGTGGTGCCCGAGCTCGACGACGACTTCGAGATCGACGTGAAGGAGGGCGACCTCGAGGTCGACACCTTCCGCTCGGGCGGCAAAGGGGGCCAGAACGTCAACAAGGTCGAGACCGCGATTCGCATCACGCACAAGCCCACGGGCACCGTGGTCAAGTGCCAGAGCGAGCGCTCGCAGCACGAGAACCGCCGCATCGCGATGAAGACCCTCAAGGCCCGCCTCTGGGCCATGGAGCGGGCCCGCCGCGACAAGGAGTTCGAGAAGTACTACGAGCACCTCACGAACATCTCGTTCGGGCACCAGATCCGCTCGTACGTGCTCGCCCCCTACCAGATGGTGAAGGACCTCCGCACCGAGCACGAGACGGGCAACGTCTCGGGCGTGCTCGACGGCGACCTCGACCCCTTCATCGAGGCGTATCTCCTGGAGCAGATGCAGAAGCGCTCCAAGGCCTCGTAGGTCACCGCCCTCACTCTCCTCTCCCTCAGAACGACGCGAAGAATCCCAATGAGCGACTCTCACCGCAGCATCGACGAGGTGCGCCGCGCCAAGGCCGAGGCGTGGCGCGCCGCGGGGCACCTGCCCTTCGGCAACGACCCGGGCGCGCTCGACCCCATCGCGAAGATCCTCGCGGCGCACAAGGACCACGACATCGCCACGCTCGACCGCGACCACGCGTCCGTCGAGTACCGCGTCGCGGGCAGGGTCATCTCGCTGCGCGACACGGGCAAGCTCGTGTTCATCAAGCTCCGCGACGGAAGCGGCGAGGTGCAGCTCTTCCTCTCCGCGAGGGAGCTCGGCGCCTCGTTCGCGCTCCTCAAGGAGCTCGACATGGGCGACATCATCATGGTGACGGGCCGCCCCATGCGAACGCGCGCGGGCGAGCTCTCGGTGATGGGTCGCACGCTGCGCCCGCTCTCGAAGAGCTTCAGGCCCATCCCGAGCGAGTGGTACGGGCTCGGCGAGGTCGAGACGCGCTACCGCCAGCGCTACGCCGACCTCATCGCGAACCACCCCGACGTGGGCGACGTGTTCCGCGCGCGGGCGCTCATCGTGAAGGCGCTGCGCGAGTGGTTCGACGACCGCGACTTCGTCGAGGTCGAGACGCCCACGCTCCAGAGCATGCGCGGCGGGGCCAACGCGAAGCCCTTCACCACGCACCACAACGCGCTCGACATGGACCTCTACCTCCGCGTCGCGCCCGAGCTCTACCTCAAGCGGCTCATCGTCGGCGGCATCGACCGGGTCTACGAGATCGGTCGCGTGTGGCGCAACGAGGGGATCTCGACGCGGCACAACCCCGAGTTCACGATCCTCGAGTTCTACCAGGCCTATGCCACCTACGAGGTGCTCATGGGCGAGACCGAGGAGCTCGTCTCTCACGCGGATCAGAAGCTCCTGGCGCGGTATCCGAAGTTCTCCGAGAACCGCACCTACTCGCTCGCGCTGCCGTGGAAGCGGGTGCGGATGCTCGACGCCATCACGGCCGCCCTCGCGAAGCGCGCGCCGGCGCTCGCGGAGCGCTGGGCCGCGGGCGAGGGGCTCCGCGCCTGGGAGCCGACGCGCGACGCGTTCATGACCGCCGAGGGGCTCCAGAAGGAGCACCGCGACTACCTCAAGAAGTGCTCGAGCGCGGGCGAGCTCATGTTCGCGCTCTATGAGCTCTTCGCCGAGCCGCACCTCGTCACCGACTACCGCACGGCAGACGGCGAGAAGAGCGTGCCCGTGTTCGTCACGGACTATCCCTTCGACGTGTCGCCCCTCGCGCGCCGCAAGGACGCGGACAAGCAGACCGCGCAGTACGGAGAGGCCTTTCCGGTCACGTTCACCGACCGATTCGAACTCTTCGTGGAAGGGCGCGAGCTCGCCAATGCGTTCTCGGAGCTCAACGACCCCGACGATCAGGCCGAGCGCTTCCGCGCGCAGCTCGTGAACCGGGAGAAGGGCGACGACGAGGCGATGGACTTCGACGCCGATTACATCCGCGCGCTCTCGTATGGGATGCCCCCCACGGCGGGCTTCGGCCTCGGCGTCGACCGCCTCGTGATGCTCCTCACGGGGCAGAAGAGCATCCGCGACGTGGTGCTCTTCCCGCTGCTGCGCCCCGAGTCGGTCGACCACGGCGAGAGCCCGCGCGAGCCCGACGCCGCGCCGGCCACCTGAGCGCGCCAGAAGCCCACACCGGCGCATGGCGATCGACCTCCTCCTCCTGTGGCTCATCGTTCGGCGGATCAAGTCGCCGGGCGCGCGCACGGCCCTCATCGCCGCGTGGATGGTCCTCTCGCTCGCGCTCGGCGCCGGCTTCATCGCGGCCTCGTTCCGCACGGCGCCGCACGCCTTCGACACGTCGCCCGCGGGCACCCTCGTCGCGCTCCGTGTGGGCGGCGTGCTCGCGTGTCTCCAGGCGTATTTTCTGTCGAGCTTCCTCTGGCTCCCGAAGCTCTTCGACGCGCTCGAGGCCACCACCGCCGAGGCCCTCGTGGCCGTGCGTCAGCTCCGCTCGCGCAAGAGCGGCTTCCTCACGGTGATCTCGTTCCTCGCGTTCTTCGGCGTGGGCCTCGGGGCCTTCGCGCTCTGCATGACCATCTCGGTCATGGGCGGCTTCGGCAACGACCTCAAGCGCAAGATCCTCGGCAACAACGCCCACGTCGTCGTCGACCGCGAGCGCGGGGGCTTCGCCGACTGGGAGCCGCTGCTCCGACAGATCCAGCGCGTCCCCGAGGTCACCGCCGCGACGCCGCTCGTGCAGGGCGAGGTGATGGTCACGTCGCAGACCAACCTCTCGGGCGTCATCCTCCGCGGCATCGACCCCAACTCCGGCGGCGTCGTTCGAACGCTCCGTCACGACCTCATCCGCGGGCGCGTCGAGTACCTCACCGACCCGTCGCGCCTCTCGGGCGTCCCCGCGGCCGAGCGCAGGCCCGTCGCCGCGCGCGGAGAGGACGACCCCACGCCTCCGTCGACCTCCGTCACCCGCGTCACGCAGCCCGAGCGAGAGCGCGTCGAGGGCATCGACGCCATCGGTGACGTCGCGCCGCCCGCGCCCGCGGCGCCCGACGTGCTCCCCGGGATCATCGTGGGGCGCGAGCTCGCGAACAACCTCCACCTCTCGGTGGGCGACGAGGTGCGCGTCGTGTCGCCCTTCGGCTCGCTCGGTCCCCTCGGGCCCGTGCCGAAGACGAAGCTCTTTCGCGTCGCGGGGATCTTCTACTCGGGGATGTACGAGTACGACACGAAGTACGCGTACGTGCTCATCCCCGTGGCGCAGCGCTTCTTCAACTACCAGGGCAACTCGATCACGAGCATCGAGGTGCGCGTGCGCGACGTCGACCAGTCCGACGCCATCACCGCGCGCGTCACCGAGATCGCGCGGCCCCGCTCGCTGCGCGTCCGCGACTGGAAGGAGCTCAACCAGAACCTCTTCCGCGCGCTCAAGCTCGAGAAGCTGATGATCTTCCTGCTGCTCACCGTGGCGATCATCGTGGCGAGCTTCAGCATCGTGGCGACGCTGCTCCTCCTCGTGACCGAGAAGGGCCGCGAGATCGCCGTGCTCAAGGCCATGGGCGCGAGCGACGGGTTCATCACCCGCGTCTTCCTCGCCGTGGGGACGCTCATCGGCGTCGTGGGCGCGCTCCTCGGCACCACGGGCGCGCTCTTCACCTGCGTGCTCATGCAGCGCGTGGGGATCCCCCTCGACCCCGAGGTCTACTACATCGAGCGACTGCCCGTGACCATCGCGCCGGGCGACTACTCGCTCGTGTTCGTGACCTCCGTGGGCATCTGCCTCGCCGCCGCCACCGTGCCCGCGTGGCTCGCGGGTCGGCTCCGCCCCGTCGAGGGCCTCCGCTTCGGTTGACCGCTCCGCACGCACCGCAGGCAAAGCGCACCATGACCACCGCCCTCGTCGAGATCCGCCAGGCACGCAAGGTCTACGAGCACGAGGGCAAGGCCCTCGAAGTGCTCAAGGGCATCGACCTCACCATCGACCCCGGCGAGATGGTGAGCATCGTGGGCCCGTCGGGCGCGGGCAAGAGCACGCTCCTGCACCTCATCGGCACGCTCGACATGCCCACCTCGGGCACCGTGCAGCTCGACGGCAAGAACGTCACCGCGATGTCGTCCGCGAGCGTCGCCACGCTGCGCAACCGCACCATCGGCTTCGTGTTCCAGTTTCATCACCTCCTGCCCGAGTTCAGCGCGCTCGAGAACGTGATGATGCCCGGCATGATCCACGGGGGAATCCCCCGCGCGCAGCTCCGCGAGACGGCCACGCGCCTGCTCCGCGAGGTGGGCCTCGAGCACCGCGTCACGCACCGCCCCGGCGAGCTCTCGGGCGGCGAGCAGCAGCGCGTCGCCCTCGCGCGCGCCCTCGTGCTCGAGCCCAAGCTCCTCCTCGCCGACGAGCCCACGGGCAACCTCGACACGGCCAACAGCAGCGCCATCCACGCGCTCTTTCACGAGCTCAACCGCAACCACGGCACCACGATGGTGATCGTCACGCACAACGACGCGCTCGCGCGCAGCATCCCGCGCGTGATCGCGATGCGCGACGGCTGCATCGAGTCCGACGAGCGCGTCGAGACGCGGGGCTCCTACCGCGACCCCTCGGTCGAGTAGCGCCTCGCGTCGACCACCGCGCGGAGGGCCATCGCCGCCAGGGGATCCGAGAAGGGCTCGACGCCGGGGTCGCGCGCCTCGACGTCTGCGTCGGGCGACTCGCTCGCGACGCGCACCAGCGTCGACACCTCGACGATGTCGACGTCGGTCCACCCGTCGGCGGTCATCCCGAGCTCGGTGAGCACGGCGGAGGGGTCGTCGTTCTCGGAGACGATCTCCCACGCGTCGCGCTCGACGCGCTCGGCCTCGTCGCTCGATTTCGCGGGCGTGCGGTACGCGCGGCTCGCATCGCGCGGGTCGGGCGCCCGCTCCGTCGACGCGTGCGCCGTCCAGGTCACCGATCGGTCGTGCCGCAGGACCACGCGCGCGTCCTCCGCGCAGCGCGCGATGGCCCACGCGAGGCCGCGTTCGAAGGCCGTGGCCTCGCGCGCGTCGAGGGGCGCGTCGGGCCCCATGACGCGCCACATCGCGCCGCGCATCACGGGCCCCGCGTCTTCGTGGACGAGCGAGATCGACGCCGAGCGGGCGCCGTCGCGGTGCTTCCAGTGGCGCGCGTAGGTGAGCGAGGGCGCGCGCGCGGGCCTCGCTTCGAAGAACGAGCCGATCGCGCCCGCCGTGCCGATGAGCCCGACGCCTCCGATCAGCAGCGCCAGGAGCCCGATGAAGAGCCTGCCGAGGAGGGGCCCCGCGGAGAACGCGTAGGTGCCCATGAAGATCCCGAGCGAGAGGATCGCGCCCGCGATCCCGGCGCCGATCACGAGGGCCGCGCGCTCGTCGGGCGCGACCGTCCAGTAGGGGGTGGAGTCTTCGAAGGGGTGCCCGCAGCGGTCGCACTCGTGGGCGCCCTCGCGGAGCACGCCGCACCCGAAGCAGCGACCTTCGAAGCGCCGCAAGACGCGGAGCTCGCGGTGATCCCTCACGAAGCTCGCGAGGGGCGACAGGCCGATCAGACCGATGGAGCCGAACATCAGCACCGCGAAGGCGCGAAGGCTCCATCGCACGACGGGGGGCTCGTGCATCGGCGCGGAGAGGAGCAGCACGAGGAGCCAGAAGAACAGCGCCGAGAGCGCGAGGCCGCCGAGGATGAACACCGCGCGCTCGGTGTGCGACTGTCCGGTTCTCATGGCGCTTCGAGGGAGTGTGCGCCGCCGCGCCGAGGGCGTGAAGGGGGCAACGACGCGCTCAGCCGTCCTGCGACGTCGCGGTGGGGGCCGCGGGCGGCGGCGCGGGCGGCGTCGTGGCGTCGCCGCGCGCGAGGCGCTCGCGGAGCCCGTCGCGGAGCGCTTCGAGCTCGCGTCGGTGCGACCACGCGAGGGCCACGACGCAGGCGATCCACGCGAGCGCCGCGGGGACGAGGGTCCACGTCGTGACGTAGAGCACCGCGGGGCGGAAGGGTCGCTCGCGCGTCACGAGCTCGCGACGCGGATACACCGCGCGCTCGTAGGCCGGGAGCGTGAGGGCCACCGGGGTGACGCCCTGGAGCACGCCGTCGGCGGCGTTCTGCGCGAGCATGTTGCCGAACGCGCCGCCGGCCATGCGACCCTCCTCGCCGCGGTGGCGCGCGCCCGTGCCGCCCTCCGACCGCTCGTAGTCGCTGGCCGACGGCGCCACGCTCGACACGTCGCTCCGTGACGCCGACCGCGTCGAGAGCGTGAGGAACGCGCCGCCGCCGATGAGCAGCGCGAGGCCCGCCGCGCCCGCGAGCGCGACCTTCGCGAGGGTGCGCAGCGCGCCCGTCAGCAGTCGGCTCGCGAGCCACAGCGCGCCGCCGCAGAGCATCAGCGCGATCGCGGTGACGAACAGCGGCTTCGACGCGAACCACGCGCCCGCGAGCGAGAGCGCGCCGAGGGTGCGGCGACGCCACGTACGGAGCGCGATCCACGCCGCGGCGATGGCGACGAACACGGCGATGGCGTCGGTCTCGTCGACGGAGAAGCCCGGCTCGTCGCCGCCGAACACGGCCAGGGGAAAGACGCCCGGCGGCAGCCCGAGGGTCATCGTCACGCGGCTCGTGGCGAGGGGGTGCGACGGGGTGTCGAAGCGCAGCCAGCCTCCGAAGGTGCCGATCGTCGCGCGGCCGATGGCCTGCACGCGCGCGGTGTGGCTCCCCGTTCGAAGCGGCACGAGGATCTCGCGCGCGTCGCCGCGGTGCATGATGCGCTCGGCGGTTCCGTCGGTCGCGAGAAAGATCGGCCGCGCCCCGGGGTCGTAGAGCAGGTAGTCGATGCCGTTGTTCTCGTAGCGGAGCGAGTCGTCGGTGACCACGTCGCCCTGCCGCGTGACCACCACCGTGCGCTCGTGCGCGTGCACCACCGCGGCGAGCGCCTCGACGCTGGTGAGGGTCTGCACCGTGGGCTCGATGCGCTGGTTGCGCTGGGCGAGAAAGAGCCGCGCAGAAGGCTGCGTGCGAGGGATCGGCGACTCGGCGGAGTCGACCTGACGCGCGTCGCCGCGCACGGTGATCCGGTGCTCCGCGTCGGACTCGAAGAGCCACCACTCGTACTCCGAGCGCGGATCGGGCGTGAAGGTGGTGACGCCCGGGAGCGTGCCCGTGATGGTCACCTCGGCCTGGCGTCCCGACGTGGGGAGGAGGAGGTCGGCGCCGTCGATGCGCCACCCCGTCGAGCCCGTGACCTCGAGCACGCGCTCGCCGAAGCGCAGCGGCAGCCGCACGACGCCGAGGTCCGCGCCCGACTGGAGCACGAGGCGCCACGTGAAGCTCACCTCGCGCCCCACGCGAACGGCGTGAGAGAGCTGGAACACCGTGGGCCCCGCCGCGGGCCGCTCCGCCGCGCCGCGGTCGAAGTGGATTGTCGTGTTGCGCAGCCCCGAGAGCCGGGCGCCCTCGACCACGCGCGCGCCCGTGAGCGTGGCCTCGAGCGTGTTGAGGGGCCCCGGGATGGTGAGCGCGAGGTCGTCTTGAAACGACAGACGACCGCGCAGCACGAAGCGCCGCGACGACGTGTGGAGGAAGTACCCCTCGTCGTCGAAGCTCACCGCCGCGGGGCGTCCGTCTTCGGTCACGGCCTCGACGCGCACCTTGCCCGCGGGGCCGAAGAGGGGAATCGCCACGGGCCCCTCGGCGAGCACCGAGCCCTCGAGTTCGAAGGTGAGCGCGTCGGGGTCGAGCGTGCCCGAGAGCGACATCCGTTGGAGCGCGAAGCACCGCGCGGCGCACGCGCGCGGACCCCTGCGAGCGTCGGCCCACCGCACCAGCGTGTCGAGCTGCGCGGCCCACGAGTCCGCGGGCAGCGGCGGCTCCGCGGAGGGCGCCGCGACGCGCTGCGCGGGCGGGCTCTGCGCGAACGACGGCGTCGCGACGAGGAGCGCGACGAGCGCGACCATGAGGAGGCTGAGACGACGCATCGGTGACGACCCTTTCGTCGAGCAGCGCGCGAGCGCATGCGAACGCGATGGTACTCGCTCGCGAGGCGATGGCGTCGCCCTTGAGCGACCCGCGCGCCCGCCGCCGCGAGTCTGTGTACACTGCCGAACCGTGAGCCGAAGAACCCTCCTCACCATCATCCTCGCAGCCTCCGCGTGTGACGCCTCCGCGACGAGCCCGGGCGAAGACGCGAGCGCGCCCGTCGACACGTCCCCCGACGCGCCCGCGTCCGATCGACCCGCGCCGCCGCCCCCTCCGCCGCCGGCCCCCGCGTGCATGGCCGCCGCGGGCGGAGGGTCCGCGACGGTGCGCGCGCCGACGATGCTCCTCGGGCTGAGAGACATGGACACCGAGTCGTGGCCGTCGGCGCCCGCGGTGGCGGACCTCGACCGCGACGGGTCGATGGAGGTGATCGCGGGCCGCGAGACGCGCGTGGTGGTGTGGCGCGCGAGCGGGGCGCTTCGTTGGGGCGCGTCGCCGGGGACGCAGCGCGTGTGGGCCCCGCCCGTGATCGGTGATTTCATCGGGGATGCGAGCCTCGAAGTGGTCGCGGCGGCGGGCGATCGCATCGCGATGTACACGGCCGCGGGCGCGATGGCGCCGGGCTTCCCCGTGCGCTTCATGGGCGAGGTGAGGGCGCTCGCGGGCGGAGACCTCGACGGCGACGGTCGACCCGAGATCGTGGCCGCGTCGACGGAGACCTCGGGCGGCGGCGCGCGCGAAGACGTGATGACCGCATACCGGGGGAACGGAACGGTGCTCCGCGGCTTTCCCCCCAACGGCACGGGGACCTCGCGCTGCGATGACGCGTGCGACGTCGCGGGCGCCTTCGATCAGAACATCGCGGTGGGTCCGCTCGACGGCGACGCGCGGTGGGACGTGGTCGTCCCCACCGACAACGCCTACGTCTCGTGGCACCACGGATCGGGCGAGGCATTCACCGTTTCGTCCATGTTTCGCGGGGTGACGCGCGCTCCCGGGGTGCGCTTCTTCACCGACTTCGCGAACGTGCAGCAGGGCTACGCGATGAACGAGGCCACGGCGGAGCAGGCCCACTTCACCACCTCCGCGCCCGCCATCGTCGACCTCGACGGCGACGGCGCGCGCGAGATCGTCGTCCTCGGATCCATCCAGAACGCCGCCCAGACCGATCGTCGCCGCGGCGTCGGCCTCTTCGTCGTGAAGCCCGACGGCACGCGCCCCGCCGCGTGGGCGACGCCCTTTCAGGTGCGCCAGTACCTCTCGGGCCTCGAAGACTACGGCGACACGAACATCGTCGCGACGACCGATCAGGTCGCGGTCGCAGACGTCGACCCCGCGTCGCGCGGCCTCGAAGTGGTGTTCCCCGCGTACGACGGGCGGCTGTGGTGCGTCGGCGCCGATCGCTCGATGCGATGGAGCTTTCAGTTCACCACCGCGAACAACCAGACCACCGGCGGCGCCGTGATCGCAGACCTCTCGGGCGACGGTCGTCCCGAGATCGTGTTCGCGACGTACTCCACCGCGCGAAACACCAGCGCGCTCTACGTGCTCGACGCGCGCGGGCGCAGCTTCACCGCGTCGCGCTCCCCGGCCGCGGCGCGATGAGCGTCCCCGCGATCGCGGACGTGAACGGCGACGGCGCGCTCGAAATCGTGGTGAACCTCAAAGACGCTGCGCCCGACGAGACCCTCGTGTTCACCGTCCCGGGCTCGGCCACCAACTGCCTCCCGTGGCCCATGGGACGCGCCTCGCTCCTCCGCAACGGCTACGTCGCGCGCTGAACGGGCCGCCGTTTGGTCCTCGCGGGGTCGTCGACGTAGAGTCCTCTCGACATGGGAATCCGACGCTACGCGCTCACCCTGGCCGCGCTCCTCGCCGCGTGCGACGACGGATCGACCGCGCCGGGCGACGCCTCCTCCGACGCGTTCTTCGACGACGCGCTCGACGCGCCGCTCGCAGACGACACCGCCGATGACACCCCCGCGGAGCAGCCTCCTCCGCCGGACGCCGAAGCGCTCGACGCGGCGACGGACGCTGCGCCCGATGCGCTCCAGCCCCTCGACGTCGCGCTCGATGCGAGCTCCGACACCGCGCTCGATGCACCGCGCCTCGACGCGTCGCTCGACGCGCCTCGCCTCGACGTCGCCAGCGACGCGCCTCGCGACACGGCCGCGGTGGACGCCCCGCGCGACACGGTGATCGACACCCCGCGCGACACGGTGATCGACGCCCCGCGCGACACGGTGATCGACACGCCGCGCGTCGACGTCGCGCTCGACACGCCCTCCCTCGACGTCGCGCGAGACGTCGCGGCCGACGCGCCGAGAGACGCGGCGCCGGTCGACACGGGCCCGCCTCGTCCCGCGTGTCCCGCGGTCGCGAGCGGAGGGTCCGCGACGGTGCGCGCGCCGACGATGCTCCTCGGGCTTCGAGACATGGGGACGGAGTCGTGGCTCTCGGCGCCCGCGGTGGCGGACCTCGATCGCGACGGGTCGATGGAGGTGATCGCGGGCCGCGAGACGCGCGTGGTCGTGTGGCGCGCGAGCGGGGCGCTTCGTTGGGGCGCGTCGCCGGGGACGCAGCGCGTGTGGGCCCCGCCCGTGATCGGTGATTTCATCGGGGATGCGAGCCTCGAAGTGGTCGTCGCGGGCGGAGACCGCATCGCGATGTACACGGCCACGGGCGCGATGGCGCCGGGCTTCCCCGTGCGCTTCATGGGCGAGGTGAGGGCGCTCGCGGGGGGAGACCTCGACGGCGACGGTCGACCCGAGATCGTCGCGGCGTCCACCACCACGACGGGGAGCGGCGCGCGCGAAGACGTGATGACGGCGTATCGCGCGAACGGAACGGTGCTCCGCGGCTTTCCCCCCAACGGCACGGGGACCTCGCGCTGCGACGGGGCCTGCGACATCGCGGGCGCCTTCGATCAGAACATCGCGGTGGGTCCGCTCGACGGCGACGCGCAGTGGGACGTGGTCGTCCCCACCGACAACGCCTACGTCTCGTGGCACCACGGATCGGGCGAGGCATTCACCGTTTCATCTATTTTCATGGGCGTTACGCGCTCTCCCGGGGTGCGCTTCTTCACCGACCTCGCGAACGCGCAGCAGGGCTACGCGATGAACGAGGCCACGGCGGAGCAGGCCCACTTCACCACCTCCGCGCCCGCCATCGTCGACCTCGACGGCGACGGCGCGCGCGAGATCGTCGTCCTCGGATCCATCCAGAACGCGGCCCAGACGGACATCCGCCGCGGCGTCGGCCTCTTCGTCGTGCGACCCGACGGCACGCGCCCGCCCGCGTGGCTCTCGCCATTTCAGGTGCGGCCGTTCCTCTCGGGGCTCGAGGACTTTCCGGGCGTGAACGTCACGGCTTCGACGCGTCAGGTGAGCGTCGCCGACCTCGACGCCGCTTCGCCCGGAATGGAGGTCGTCTTCGCCGCGTTCGACGGTCGCCTGTGGTGCGTTGGCGCCGATCGCTCGATGCGATGGAGCTTCCAGTTCACCACGGCGACCGATCAGCTCACCGCGGGCGCAGCCGTCGCAGACCTCTCGGGCGACGGCCGACCCGAGGTGGTGTTCGCGACGTACTCCACCGCGCGAAACACCAGCGCGCTCTACGTGCTCGACGCGCGCGGGGCGCAGCTTCACCGCGTCGCGCTCCCCGGCCGCGGCGCGATGAGCGTCCCCGCGATCGCGGACGTGAACGGCGACGGCGCGCTCGAAATCGTGGTGAACCTCAAAGACGCTGCGCCCGATGAGACCCTCGTGTTCACCGTTCCGGGCTCGGCCACCAACTGCCTCCCGTGGCCTGTGGGTCGCGCCACGCTCCTCCGCAACGGCTACGTCGCGCGCTGACCTCGTTTGCGCGCGCCACGACGCTTGCCGCGCGGACGAGTGTCGGGGTATAGCGCCCGCCGCGCCCGTGCCCATGAACCGAACCTCCGCTCGCCTCACGCTCCGCGCAGCACTCTTCGCGCTCCTGGCTGCGGCGACGATCGTCGTCACGTCACGCGGCGCTTCCGCGCAGCCGTTGGGGCAGCCTCGCCTCGGGCTCGGCGGCGGCGGCGGCCTCTCGCTCCCGCAGCTCGCGCCGCCAGACCTCTCGGCCCCGAGCGCGACGCCCCCGGAGGGCCCCGCCGCGCAGACCGCGCCGACGGAGCCGCAGGTCACCGATCACACGACCGCCGCGGCCGATGAGAACTGCCAGCGCGTCGTGCGCGTGCGGCTCACGGGGCTGCGCCGCCTCGACGCCGACGACATCCGCGAGACCGTGCGCACGCGCGAGGGCGAGTGCCTCTCGCGCACCATCGCGCAGGCCGACGCGCGGCGGCTCTGGGACCTCGGGTTCTTCCGCAACGTCGAGGTGTCGTCGGAGACCGCCGAGGGCGGCGTCGAGCTCCGCTACCGACTGCAGGAGCGGCCGACGGTCCACGCCGTGCGCTTCGAAGGCTACGACGAGGTCGACGAGGACAAGCTCCGCGAGACCATCGACCTGCGCGACGGCTCGGTGCTGAGCGAGACGGCGATCCGACGCAACGTGCAGAAGATCCTCGACCTCTACGCGGAGAAGGGCTTCTTCCTCGCGGAGGTCACGCACCGCGTCGAGCCCGTGCGCGGCGAGACCGAGCAGGTCGACATCGTGTTCCACATCGTGGAGCGCACGCAGGTCCAGGTCCGCTCGATCCGCTTCATCGGCAACCAGAACCTCACGAGCGACGAGCTCCGCGGGGTGATGAGCACCTCGGCGGGCAACTTCTTCTCGTTCCTCACGTCGTCGGGCAACTTCCGCGAAGACGCCTTCCGCAACGACGTCGACATGCTCCACGCGGCCTACTACGACCGCGGGTACCTCACCGTCGACATCTCGCAGCCCCGCGTCGCGCTCTCGCCCGACCGCCAGTTCATCGACATCGTCATCAACGTCCGCGAGGGGCCGCGCTACCGCATCGGCCGCCTCCGCGTGATGGAGACCGACGACGAGGGCAACGAGGTCGACCCCCTCGGCGGCCGCCGCGCCCTCCGCGACCGCGTCCACGTGCTCCCGTCGGAGTACTTCTCCCGCAGCGAGATCGCGCGCGACATCCTCGCGGTGCAGACCTACTACCGCGACGCGGGCTACGCGAACGTCGAGGTCTCGCCCGACATCCAGCCCGACCCCGCGCGGCAGATCGTCGACCTCACGGTGCGCATCGTCCGCGGCCCCGTGGTCACCGTTCACCGCATCGAGGTGCGCGGCAACTCGAAGACCTCCGAGCGCGTGATCCGCCGCGAGATGGAGCTCATCGAGGGCGAGCGCTACAGCGAGACGCAGTACCAGAACTCCCGCCGACGCATCATGGCGCTCGGGTACTTCGAGCGCGTCGACCTCTCGACGGAGAGCGTCGAGGGCCACCCCGACTGGCTCGTGGTCAACGTCGAGGTCGCCGAGCGCCCGACGGGCACCTTTCAGATCGGCGCGGGCTTCTCGTCGGTCGAGAGCTTCATCGCGACGGCGCAGATCCAGCAGCTCAACCTCTTCGGCCGCGGTCAGTCGCTCACGCTCCAGGCGCAGATCTCGGGGCTGCGGCAGATCTTCTCCGCGCGCTTCGTCGAGCCGTACCTCTTCGACTCCGACTGGACCTTCGCGCTCGACATCTACAACTCGCAGCGCGCCTACCAGGACTTCACCCGGTCCTCGACGGGCGGCACGGTCACCTTCGGTTATCCCATCCTCGGCAACGACCTGAGGCTCTACGCGACGTACACGGGCGAGCTCGTGGGCGTGAACCTCGGCACCTCGACGGGCATCTTCGGCTCGGGGAACACCCTCCCTTCGAGCTTTCAGCGCCTGCCGATCGCGAACATCTTTCAGGCCGGCGTGACGAGCTCGCTCGGCCTCTCGATCGCGTTCGACAACCGCGACAACAGGCTCTTTCCCACCGACGGCGTGTTCGCGCGCGTGGGCGTCGACGTGGCCGACCCGTTCCTGCTCAGCGAGAACGTGTACACGCGCGTCACGGGGTGGTTCCGGTTCTACCGCCCGCTCTTCTCGGGCGTGATCTTCAAGATGAACGTCCAGGGCGGCCTGGTGACCTCGCGCCTCGAGCGCGGCGTGCCGCTCTTCGAACGCTTCTTCCTCGGCGGCATCTTCGACGTCCGCGGGTATCGCCTCCGCACGATCGGTCCGCGGCTGCTCCTGCCCGGCTCGCAGGACCCCAACGCCGCCCTCGTGAACAACGGCGCCGTCATCGGCGGCAACGTGCAGTTCTTCTACAACCTCGAGGTCGAGTTCCCGATCATCAACGCCGTGGGCATCCGCGGCGTGCTCTTCCACGACGCGGGCAACGTGTTCAACACCGAGCAGCTCTACTGCCGCTCGTCGGGCGGCGCCCCCGCGGCCGAGGTCAACCCCTGCACGGGCTTCCTCTCGAACCCCACGGCGCTGCGCTACAGCGTGGGCTTCGGCATCCGGTGGCAGAGCCCTCTGGGCCTCCTGCGCTTCGAGTGGGGGTTCCCCCTGAACCGCGTCCTCCCGACGGAGGAGAGCAGCGTGTTCGAGTTCACCATCGGCAACTTCTTCTGATCGCGCGCCGCGTCCCCACGACGGATACTATCGCCGGAGAAACACAGCGGGCGTTGAGGGGGGAAGTCGCGGGATGGATCGTGTCGAGGCGCTCGAACTACAAATCGCCGCTCTCGAGCGTGAGCTCGCGGTCACGCGCTCGAACGAAGCGCAGCGCCACGCGAGCGAGACGTGGCTGCGCCTCGCCACCGACTCGTCGGGCATCGGCCTCTGGCGCTGGGAGGCCGAGGGCGACAAGGTCATCTGGGACGCGCGCCTCTGCGCGATCTTCGGCGTCTCCGAGGGCCCGAAGGACTACCCCGCGTGGCGCGCGCTCCTGCACCCCGACGACGCGCCGCGCGTCGAGGCCCACGTCCGCGAGTCGCTGCAGACCGGCGCGTACGGCGAGATCGATCATCGCATCCTGCGGGCCGACGGCGCCGTGCGGTGGATCCACGCGAGGGCGAGCGTCGAGCTCGACGCGGGGGGACGCTTCGTCAGGCTCATGGGCGCGGTGGTCGACGTCACCGAGCGCCACGAGCTCGAAGAGCGAATCCGTCACGCGACCAAGATGGAGGCGCTCTCGCGCCTCGCGGCGGGCATCGCGCACAACTTCAACAACCTCCTCGCCATCGCGATCCCGAGCGTCGACGCCGCGGCGCGGGTCTCGGCCGAGGCCGACGGCGCGCTGGCCCCCGCGAGAGACGCCATCCGTCAGGCCGCGGGCATCGTGCGGGAGCTCTCACGCCTCGCGGGCGACGAGACGCGCGAGCGCTCGCGGGGAGACCTCGTCGCGGTCACGCGACGCGCCGTCGAGGCCTGCCGCGCGAGCTTCGACGCCACGATCGCGTGGGACGTCGACCTCGCGCGCCCGCTCCCCGCGGTGAACGTCGACGCGAAGCGCATGGAGCAGGCCCTCGTCAACGTGCTCACCAACGCGCGCGACGCGCTCCTCGTCCCCAGCGAGGGCGCGCCCACCATCTCGGTGCGCGCGTGGGCCTCGGGCGAGCGCGCGTGCGTCTCCATCGCAGACACCGGCGCGGGCATGGACGACCACACGCGCTCGCGGCTCTTCGAACCGTTCTTCACGACGAAGGGCCCCACGTCGGTGTCGGGCCTCGGCCTCGCGACGGCGTACGCCATCACCCGCGCGCACGGCGGCACCATCGACTGCGCGTCGCGCCCCGGCGGCGGGACGGAGGTCACCATCGCGCTGCCCGTCGACGACACCCCGGCGCACGCGCGCGCGCGGCCCTTCTCGCTCCACGGCCGCGGCGAGCGCGTGCTCGTCGTCGACGACGAGCGGCTCCTGCGGCGCGTGCTGCGCGCGCTGCTCGAAGGGGTCGGCTACGCGGTGCTCGAAGCGGCCGACGGCCTCGACGCGCTCGAGGCGCTCGCGTCCGAGCGAGACGTCGCGCTCGTGATCCTCGACCGCTCGATGCCCCGCATGACGGGCCCCGAGGTGATGACCTGGATCGAGCATGAGCGACCGGAGCTGAGGGTCATCGGGTACAGCGGGCTCGACGAGCCGCTCGCGGGCGTTCGCGCGATGCTGACCAAGCCCGTCGAGCCCGACGTGCTGCTCGCGACCGTGCGCGCCGTGCTCGACGGACCGTGACGACTCGCGGTACACGACCGCACCGCCGACCATGCAAAGCCCCACCGACGACCCGAAGGACGCGGCCCGCTACGAGGCCGTCGAAGAGGCCATCGAGCTCCTGCGCGAGGAGGACACCGCCGCGGCGATCCCGATGCTGCGCGCGACCCTCGAGGGCGACCCCGCGAACGTGTACGCGCACTTCTACCTCGGCACCGCGCTCGCGACGGAGGGCAAGCACGGCCCGGCCCTCGCGGCCTTCACCGAGGCCGAGCGGCGGGCGCCCGCGTACCTCGGCGCGGTGGTGTCGCGCGCCTGGTGCCTCCACGACCTCGGGCGCTTCGCCGAGGCCGTGCGCGCAGGGCAGCGCGCGCTCGAGCTGAGGGCCGAAGACCCCGACGCGCTCTACCTCCTCGGCGTGTGTCACGCGGAGCTCGGGCAGCGCGCGGCGGCGATCGCGCACCTCGAACGCTTCCTCGCGACGCGCCCCGCGGTCGAGGCGAAGCACGACGCCGAGGCGCTCCTCTCGGCGCTGCGCGGCAAGGCGAGGCCGCTGGAGCCCGCGTGAGCGGCGCGCGCGCCCCCTTGTCGGCGCCTCGCATGGCGTGCAAGAGTCGCCGCGCCTTCGACCCCCCACCCGCATCGAACGAGAGGATCTGAGAGGTAACGGCATGGCCACCGAGCCGGTGCACACGACGAGCCCTGCGATCCCGACGAGCGCGGCGAAGCCCGACGCGCCCCCGTCGATCGCCGCGATCCGAGAGGCGCGCGACCGCTGGCAGAAGACCGCCGTCGCGAAGGCCACGGCGAAGTCGCCGCTGCGGCTCGAGCGCTTCACGACGGTGTCGGACCTCGACGTGCCCGACGTGGTGACCCCCGCGGACATCGACCTCGACTACCTGCGCGACCTGGGCATGCCCGGGGAGTATCCGTTCACGCGCGGCATCCAGCCGACGATGTACCGCGGGCGCCTCTGGACGATGCGTCAGTTCGCGGGCTTCGGCACGCCCGAGCAGACCAACGCGCGCTACCACTACCTGCTCTCGCAGGGGCAGACGGGGCTCTCGGTGGCCTTCGATTTCCCCACGCTCATGGGTTACGACTCCGACTCGCCGCGCGCGCTCGGCGAGGTGGGGATGTGCGGCGTCGCCGTCGACACGCTGCGCGACATGGACGTGCTCTTCGGGGGCATCCCCCTCGACAAGGTCACGACGTCGATGACCATCAACGGTCCGGCGATCGTGCTCCTCTGCTTCTACGTCGCGCTCGCCGACGTGCGAGGCATCCCCCGCAGCGCCCTCGGCGGCACGATCCAGAACGACTGCCTCAAGGAGTTCATCGCGCAGCACGCGTGGATCGTCGGGCCGCGCCCCGCGATGCGCCTCGTGGCCGACACCATCGAGTTCGCCGCGAAGGAGCTCCCGCGGTGGCACCCCGTGAGCATCTCGGGCTACCACATCCGCGAGGCCGGGAGCACCGCCGCGCAGGAGCTCGCCTTCACCCTCGCCGACGGCATCGCGTACGTGCAGGCCGCCGTCGATCGCGGCCTCGACGTCGACGCATTCGCGCCGCGCCTGTCGTTCTTCTTCGACGTGCACGTCGACTTCTTCGAAGAGGTCGCGAAGTTCCGCGCGGCGCGGCGCATCTGGGCCCGCACGATGCGCGAGCGCTTCGGCGCGAAGCTCCCCGAGAGCCTCAAGCTCAAGACCCACGCGCAGACCGCGGGCGTCTCGCTCACGGCGCAGCAGCCGTACAACAACGTCGCCCGCGTCGCGGTGCAGGCCCTCGCGGCGGTGCTCGGCGGCACGCAGTCGCTCCACACGAACTCCCTCGACGAGACCTACGCGCTGCCCACCGAGGAGGCCGTCACCATCGCGCTCCGCACGCAGCAGATCGTGGCGCACGAGACGGGCGTCGCGAACACCATCGACCCCCTCGGCGGGAGCTACTTCGTCGAGTGGCTCACCTCGAGGATCGAGTCCGAGGCGATGGAGTACATCCGCCGCATCGACGAGATGGGTGGGATGGTCTCGGCCGTGGAGAAGGGCTATCCCCAGCGAGAGATCGCCTCGGCGGCGTACCGCTTCCAGCGGCAGGTCGAGCGACACGACAAGGTCGTGGTCGGCGTCAACGACTTCACGATGACGGAGCCTTCACGGATCCCGCTGCTCAAGATCGACGAGGCCGTGCAGCGAGACCAGATGGGCAACCTCGCCACGGTGAAGGCGGGACGCGACGCAGAAAAGGTGCGCGCCTCCCTCGATGCCGTGCGCGAGGCCGCGAAAGGGAGCGCGAACCTGTGTTACCCTATCGTGGAGGCCGCAAAGGCTCTCTGCACGGAGCAGGAAATCTGCGACGTGCTCCGCGAGGTGTTCGGCACCCACACCGACCCGGCGGAGTTCTGAGATCGAGTGGGACGCAACTCCGATGACGGCTCGAACGGGTCCTCGGAGGTCGGCGCGCGCGTCGACGATCAGTGGTTACTTGGACAGAGATTTCCAAGCTTGACACTCGCAACGGATTTCCATCTTGTCTGGAAGAGCCCGTCTCTTCTGTCGATGGGAGGTTTTGGCCGAGATGGATTTCCAGTGTGACCGGTGTGGCCAGAAGTATCACGTTGCGGACGAGAAGCTTCAGGGCCGCGCCGCATCGCGCTTCAAGTGTAAGAAGTGCGAGAACATGATCCTCCTCTCGGTTCAGGGGACGAGCGCACCCTCGGTGCTGCCGCCGCCCCCTGACCTCGCGGCGGTGTCTCCCGCGGGCCCTTCGCCCCTCCGCGCCCCCACGGGCACCGTCCCGATGCGACCCGCCACGGGCGCGCCTCCGCGCACCTCCGGCGTGCCGCGCCCCCGACCCGCGACCACCACCGGACCTGCCTACGCGGGCACCGGACGCCCCTCGCTCGCGACGGCCCGCGCCGAGCCCGTCGCCCCGCCGCCCGCCCTCAACGAGGCCGACGAGAACGGCTGGTTCGCAGGGATCCGCGACGTCCCCGTGGGGCCGATCTCGCGCGCGGAGCTCCAGGCTCACATCAACGCGGGCGACGCCTCGGGCGACACGCTCGTGTGGCGCGACGGCTTCGGTGACTGGCGCCCGCTGCGCGCCGTCCCCGCGCTCAAAGACCTCCTCCCCGCGCTGCGCGTCGTCGCGCCGAGGCCCTCGCAGCCGCCGCTTCGAGCTTCGCCGAGAGCGAGGGCGACGCGACGGTGATCTCCGATCAGGGGCCCCGCGCTCGTCGCCGCCGCCCTCAAGGCCACGGCGCCCGGTCGCCACGATCAACGCCTCCAAGAAGCGCCCACCCGCAAGCTCTCGGCCCTCACCGACGAGCAGCTCCGGTCCATCCGTCTCCCCCCGACCGGCGAGCGCCCCTCGGAGCGTCCGCCCACACCCGCGCCCGCGCCGGGCCCCGCCGCCGCGAGGGCGCCCGTCCCCCGCACCCAGCCGCCGAAGGCTCCCGCGGCGCCGCCGCGCACGCCCACCATCACGACGCCGGCCTCACGCGGTCCGTCGTTCGCGCCGGGCGCTCCGCGCAAGTCCGACCTTCTCACGAAGAAGCCGTCGCCCACCGAGTCGACGCCGCCTCCCGCGCCGCACGTCGAGGCGCCCTCCGCGACCTCTTCGCCCGCGCCGCTCACGGCCTCGCCGCTCACGCCGACGCCGCACGGCGCCGCGCCGCTCGTCGCCTCCGCGCTCACGCCGTCGCCGCTCGACGTCCACGCGCCGCCGCCGTCGCTGCACGCCGACGAGTCCTCCGACGCGCTCACGATGCCCGCGCAGGAGTCGTCGACCGCGCGCGCCTCGCTGGCCCCGCCGGCGCTCGTCGCGCCCGACCTCGCGCCGCCGACGCACGCCGCGCAAACCCCCGCGCTCTCGCCCGGCTGGGACGATCCGCTCTTTCACCCGACGACCCCGCCGTCGCCGCCGTCGACCACCTCGGCCTCGCCCGCGGTGCGCTCGATCACGTCGCAGTCGGGCGCGTGGTCTGACCCGGTCTTCAACTCGCACCCGCCGCCCGCGCCGGCAACCGCGCCCGAGGCGCTCGTCGTCCCGGTGCTCGCGCCGATCACGAACACGGGACCCATCGGCGTCTCCGTCGACGTCGCGCGGCCCAAGCCTCGCGGCCTCCCGCGCAGCGCGTGGGTCCTCTTCGCGGGCGTCGCCGTCGTGGGGATCGCGGGCGGCATCGCGCTCACGAAGCGTCCGCCTCGCACCGAGATCGCCGCGTCGGTGAGCGAGCCGAGCGCGCAGCCCTCGCAGCCCGAGCACGCCGCCGCGCCGCCGCCCGCCGCGCTCGCGCCGCAGGCTCCGGGCGAGGCCACGACGCCTGACATGGTCTTCGCCGTGGGCGACGACAGCCCCGCCGCGCGTGAGCATCGTCGTCGGGCCGTCGCCGCTCGCCCCGCGGGCACGCCCGACCTCACCGCGGCGCAGCGCCAGGCGCAGCTCGAACGGATGATGGGACTCGGTTCCGGCCCCGTCGCCGCCGCGCCCACGCCGAACCTCCCCGCGCTTCGCACGCCCACCCAGTCGACGGCCGCGCAGACGCCGGGCACCAGCCCCGCGGCGAACCCCGCGGCGCAGTCGGCGACGACGCCCGCGCAGGGCTCGGCGCGCACGCGCGACACGGTGCGCGAACGCACGGCGACCGACCAGATCGAGCGCAGCGGCGTCGTGCGGCGCTGCTGGGATCAGTTCAAGCTCCGCAACCCCGCGGCGCCTCGTCGCCGCCTCTCGATCAGCGTCTCGGTGGCCGAGAGCGGGCAGGTCTCGCTGCGAATCCCCGAGGGCACCGACGCGATGCTGCAGACCTGCATCGAGACGCGCGCGGGCACGCAGGTGCGTTCGCTCGGCCCCGGCGCCGCGGTGCACACCTCGCTGGCCGTCTCGCTCGACTGAGCGGCCGCGCTCAGCGGCCGGTGAGGCGGTTCACGCGCGATCGCTTGGGCGCGTAGAGCGCGTCCATCACGCCCGAGAGCTGAAAGCGCAGCACGTCGAGCGACCACGCCGCCTCGATGTTGGTGCGCTGGATCTGGAACGGGTCCGTGCCCGGCACGAGCGGCGCGTTGTTGGTCATGAAGCCGTAGCGGTAGCCGCCGCGACGGATGACCCGCGCGGCCTCCGCGGAGTACGTGTGCTCCTCGCCGCCGACCCAGCAGAACGCGTCGACGGGGCGTCCGACGCGGGCCTCGAGGTCGACGCGCGCGTTGATGATCTCGTCTTCGAGCCGGCTCGGCGCGACGCGCGGTTCGAGGCGCAGGTGCGTGCGCGTGTGGCACCCCACGACGTGTCGCTGCGAGAGTGTGCGGAGCTCCTCCCACGACATCGCGACGCGCCCGTCGGGCGGCGTGTCGTCGATCTGGATGAGGTGCTCGTCGGCGAAGCGCGTCTGCGTCTCGACGGGCTCGTCGATGAAGCCCACGGGGACGAAGAACCACCCCGTGAAGCCGTAGCGCTCGAGCAGCGGCGCGGCGATGTCGTGGTTGGTTCGAAGCCCGTCGTCGAAGGAGATCAGCAGCCCCGGCTTCGGCGCGACCCAGGCGCCGTCGCGGAAGAAGCGCTCGAGGTCGCCGGGCGTCACGGGGCTGAAATGCTCTGCGTAGAAGGCCATCTGATGCTCGAGCGTGGCCGCGTGCTCGCGCGGCGTGCCGTGGTAGTTCACCACGCGCACGTAGCCGCGGCGGAGGAGGGCCGACTGCGCGTAGAGGAGCGCAGAGTTCACCCCCGAGAGCTCGAGGGCCCTCGCCAGCAGCCTCTTTTCGCGTCGAATGCCGAAGTCCATCGATCAGAACATCACGTACACGAAGGGTGACACCTCGGAGTCGCCGTCGGCGAGCGCGTACACGGCGCGCGCGGCCTCGGCGAAGCGGTCAGACCGCGCGGCGAGCGCCTCGCGACCGAGGGCGCGCCAGTGCGCCGCGAGGCGCCGTTCGAAGTCGTCGAAGCCGTCGCACGAGGGCGCGGCGAAGTCCTCGCGGCGCATCGCGGCCGCGGGCGGGTCACGTAGCTCCTCGCGCGGAGGCATCGGGCGCGGTGGGAAAGGGCTTCGCCCCGCGGCGCGCGCGCGCTCCGAGGCGGGCGCGATCACGTCGTCGAAGAGGGCGCCGAGCGCTGCGGACTCAGTCGAGCTCATAGGTCTCCTTCCAGTTCTCGCTGTCGTCGAAGCGCGGCTGCTCCTTGCGCCAGAGCACGAAGTCTTCGAGCACCAGGAGGTCCATCTCGGTTCGCATGAAGCAGCGGTAGGCGTCCTGCGGCGTGCACACGATGGGCTCGCCGCGCACGTTGAAGCTCGTGTTCACGAGCATCCCGCAGCCCGTCGCGGCCTCGAAGGCCTCGATGAGCGCGCGGTAGTCGGGGTGCGTCTCCGCGTCGACGGTCTGCACGCGGGCGGAGTAGTCCACGTGGGTGATCGCGGGCACGTCGCTCCGCGCCTGGTGCAGCACGGCGATCATGTCGTCGTCGCCGCCGCGGAAGCGCGCGTCGTCCATCGGGAGCCGCCGCGCCTCGCGCACCGGCGCGATGAGGAGCATGTACGGGCTCTCGCAGGTCATCTCGAAGAAGTCCGCGCAGCGCTCGCGCAGCACGCTCGGCGCGAAGGGCCTGAACGACTCGCGGAACTTGATCTTCAGGTTCATCACCGACTGGGTGTCCTTGTTGCGAGGATCACCCAGGATCGACCGCGCGCCGAGCGCGCGAGGGCCGAACTCCATGCGGCCCGAGAGCCAGCCGACGATCTTGCCGTCGGCGAGGTGGCCCGCCACGAAGCGCGAGCGCTCCGCGCGGTCGGCGATGCGCGTGTACGGATACCCGTGCCGGTCGAGGAAGGCCTTCACCTCCTCCGACGAGTACTTCGGCCCGAGGTAGCTCCCCCGCTGCGCGTCGCGACCGCGCGCGTCGACCGTGCGGGGCTCGTCGAAGTACATGTGATTCGCGAGGAGCGCCGCGCCGAGCGCCCCGCCCGCGTCGCCCGCCGCGGGCTGGATCCAGAGGTTGTCGAAGATCCCCTCGGCCACGAGCTTGCCGTTCGCGACGCAGTTGAGCGCCACGCCGCCGGCCATCACGAGGTTGCGCTCCCCCGTGGTCTTGCGCAGGTGCCGCGCGGTCTTCAGCACGATCTCCTCGGTGATCTTCTGCACGCTCGCGGCGAGGTCCATCTCGCGGCGCGTGATGCGCGACTCGGCCTCGCGCGCCGGTCCGCCGAAGAGCGACGCGAAGCGCTCGTTGGTCATCACCATGCCGTCGAGGTAGCCGAAGTACGACGTGTCGAGGCGGTACGAGCCGTCGTCGCGCACGTCGATGAGGTGCTCGCGGATCGCGTCGTAGTACTTCGGCTCGCCGTAGGGCGCGAGGCCCATGAGCTTGTACTCGCCGGAGTTGACCTTGAACCCGCAGAAGTACGTCACGGCGCTGTAGAGCAGGCCGAGCGAGTGGGGGTAGTCGATCTCGTGCGTGAGCTCGACGCGGTTGCCGACGCCGACGCCGAGGCTCGTCGTGGCCCACTCGCCGACGCCGTCGAGCGTGAGGATCGCCGCGCGCTTGAAGGGAGACGGGTAGAACGCGCTCGCCGCGTGGGCCATGTGGTGCTCGGTGAAGAGCGCGCGGCCCTCGCGGCCGAGGGAGCCGAGCGCGCGGCGGGCGTGCTCATGGACCCAGACCTTGTTGCCGAGGATCGCCTCGCCGGCCTTGATGAACTGCTCGCGGCCGCGGGGCCCCGCGGCGATGCTGTTCTCGACGACGCGGTCGAAGGTGGCGAGGGGGTTGTCGTAGAAGACCACCGCGTCGAGGTCCGAGGCCTCGACGAAGGCCTCTTCGAGGCAGTAGTTGATCGCGTGACGGGGGAAGCGCGGGTCGTGCTTCTTGCGCGAGAAGCGCTCCTCCTGCGCGGCCGCGACGATGGCGCCGCCCTGGACGAGCGCCGCCGCGGAGTCGTGATAGAAGGCCGAGATTCCGAGGATCGTCTTCGCCATCGGCGTGTGAACCTGTGCGTGAGAGGGGGTGAGAGGTTCCGCTCAGCGAGAGCGCGGCTCCGTGGCGAGGAGGCGCTCGATCGCAGGCGCGAGCGAGGCGGCGAGCGCGTCGTGGCCCTCCGGCGTGGGGTGCACGTCCTTCTCGAAGCGGAAGCGTCGGCGCCGCTCCATCGGGTGCTTGAGCAGGTCGGGCAGCGGGTCGTGGAGCGCGCAGCCCGTGTCCGCACTGAGCTCGCGGAAGCGCGCCTGGTAGGGCCCCGCGTCGCACGTCTCCTCGATGTGCTGATAGAGCGGGATGGGCATGAGCATCACGGGCCGCTCCGACGCGCGGATCCACTCCTCGAGGATCGCGCGCATGAGCCGCCAGCCCGGCGTCGTGGGGCTGTCGAAATCGGGCACGGGCTGGTACCGCGTGAGCCGCTGCACGACGTCCTTGGCGCCCACCGCGGTCACCACCTGCCGCAGGAGCGCGAAGCGCCCGCCGCGGTCGACGGCGTCGCGCTCCTCGGGGGGCAGCTCGTGCTCCTCGTAGGGGTCCTTGCGCGGCGGCGTGTGATGCAGCGTGAGGGTCTCTCCGTCGAGCGTGTAGAAGGGCTTGGCGTACACGCGCTCGCGGCCGTCGGCGTCGGCGTAGCGGCGGTATCGCGCGGTCACCCTGCGCACGTTCTCGACGAGCACGGCGATCACCACGAGGTCGTGCTCGACGCCGCGGGCGAACTCCCTCCACACGAGGTACTGCTGGTCGGTGCCGGTGCCCGAGAGGCCGTAGTTGTAGACCTCGAGGTCGGCGACGCGCGCCTCGACGCCCTCCGAGTATCGCCGCCCGTTCGACACGCCGTCGCCCGCGGTGAACGAGTCGCCGAAGAGCAGCACGCGGCGCTTGCCCTCGGTGCGCGCCGCGGTGAACGGGCGGTTCGAACGGAAGCCCGCCTCGTTGGCCTGCACGAGGTAGCCGCCCGACTCGTGCGGGACGCGCGCCTTGAGGTTCGGCACGAAGCGGTAGCCGATGACGGGGTGGTATTCGAAGAGCTGTCGCGACATGGCTGATCGCCCGAACGAAGGGGAGCACGCGTATACCGCGAGTTGCGCCATAGTGCGATCCCTGTCCGTGGTTGCCGCGAGGCCGTCGCGGCGTTCACGCGGGGCGCATCGGGGCCACACTTCGCAGCGCGGCCCGCAGGCGGGGCGATCGTGTCAGTGAGAGGCCGTCGGGGGCGGCGAGAAGGGCGCGCTCGCGGGGGGCGGCGCGGTGCCGTCGGCGTACTCGACGATGTGCAGCTCGACGCGGCGGTTCGCAGCGCGCTGCGTGCTGTTGGTGTTCGACACGAGGGGCAGCGACGAGCCGTAGCCGCGCGCCGTGAGGCGTCCGCCAGCGATGCCGTGCTCGACGAGGTAGAGGCGCACCGCGTCGGCGCGCCGCTGCGAGAGCTCTTGATTGTAGGCGACCTCGCCACGGTCGTCGGTGTGACCCTGCACCTCGAGGCGCGAGATCTCGCGGTGCGCAGCGATCAGCGCGACGAGCGAGTCGAGGATTTCGAAGCTCCGACGGCCCAGGATGCGGTCGCTCGCCGTGGCGAAATTGATCGTCCCGAGGATGCGGATGACGCCGTCGGAGAGGGTCACGAGGGGCGGTCGATCGGGGCAGCCGTCGGTGTCTTCGAAGTTGTTGAAGCTCTCGGGGCGATCGGGGCAGCGGTCGACGGGGTCGGTGATGCCGTCGTGGTCGGAGTCGCGCACGGGGCAGCCGGGGCGGGCCGGGTCCGGCGCGGTCCCCGAGGGCGTGGTCGGGCACTGGTCGGCGCCGTCGGGGGTTCCGTCTCCGTCGGCGTCGGGCGCGGGACAACCCCTGCGCGTGGGATCGGGGTTCGTGCCCTGCGCCGTGCTCGGGCAGAGGTCGACGCTGTCGAGCACGCCATCCTGGTCGCTGTCGACGTCGGGGCATCCGCGTCGCGTGGGGTCGGGCCTCGGCCCGGCGGGAACCGCGGGGCAGAGGTCGTCGGGGTCGAGCGCGCCGTCGTGGTCGGTATCGACCAACGGGGGCGGCGGCGGCGGCGGAGGGGGCGGCGGCGGGGGAGGGGGCGGCTCCGTCGAGGGGAGCTCCGGCCTCGGGACGCGGAACGCGATCGAGAGTCCGAGGCTCGCCATGCGCGCGTCCTGCGGATACGGGTCGGGCGTGCCGTCGGAGTACTCCTCGGGCTGCACGACCTGGCCGTAGCGCAGCACGGGGCCGAGCGAGATCGCGCGTGACACGTCGAATTCGAAACCGAGGCCCGCGTCGACCATGAGCCGACGGCGACGACCCGTGAACGCGGTGCCCACGTCGAGGTCGACGAAGAACCTCGACGACGCGCCGACGCGCGGCTCGATGTGAAGGCCGCCCATCGGCGCGAAGACCCACCCCGTCCCCGCGCCCGTGGTCGACGGAAACACCCAGTTCGCGATGGAGACCTGCGCGGCCACCGGCCCGAGCAACGTCACCGCGAGGCGCGCGGAACCCTGCGCCGCCACCGCGCGAAAGCCCTTCGCGTTGCCGTCGTAGGCCGAGCCGTCGTCGTTGCGTTGAAAGGGCGAGAGCATCGCGCCGACGGCGCCCTCGAGGCGCAGCGCGAAGCGGTCGATCACGCGGTCCTGCGCGGCGGCGGTCGAAGGCGTGAGCGCCGCGACCACGAGCGCGAGCGCTGCGGCTGGTTGTCGTCCCTGGCGAAGCATCGGAGTCCCTCGTGGCCGAGGCGTCGATCGCCGCAGCGGTGCGATGGGTGGAATTGCACCTGTCATCCTGTGCCCCGGGCGGCGTCGAGCACAACAAAATCATCGGTCTGACAGCCCCGCGGACGCACCCTTGACCGTCGCCCGTGGCGACGCCTACCGTCGCTCTGGAGGTCGTCGACGAGCCTGATGGCAACAGAAAAGACCCCGCTTCCCTTGCGCTTCGCGCTCCTGGCGACGCTCACGATCGCGCTGTCCGCGTGCACCGACACCGAGTTCGGCACGTCGGTCGTGGGAGGCGACCCCCCAGGCCCCTCTCGCCTCGACGCATCTTCGAAGCCCGACGCCACGCTCGACGCGCCGTTTGACGCCACGCTCGACGCGCGCCCCGACGCGACCGCCGACGCCCTCGACGCGCCGCCGACCGACAGCCCCTCCGACACGCCCGACGGCGCGCGCCGGTGCGCAAGCAACGCCGATTGCACAGCGCCCTCCGCGAGCGTGTGCGACGTCGCGTCTGGCCTGTGCGTGCAGTGCCTCCCTTCGAACGACACGTGCCCGCGCGGACAGTATTGCAACCCCACCACGCTCCTCTGCGCCGACGGGTGCCGCAACGACGACGACTGCGTGCTCCCCACGACGGGCGACGCGGGCGCCGACCCGCGGCGCTACTGCGACGTCGGCCGCCGCGTGTGCCTCGCGTGTCGCCGCGACGCCGAGTGCCCCTCGGGGCTCTTCTGCGCGGGCGGCGAGTGCACCACCGCGTGCTCCGCGACGAGGCCCTGCGGGGCGGGGCTCACCTGCTGCGGCGGCGCCTGCGCCGACACGATGACCAACCGCGTGAGCTGCGGCGCCTGCGGGCGCGTGTGCGACCTGCCCAACGCGGTCTCCGTGTGCCGCGGTGGCGCCTGCGCCGTCGGGAGCTGCGCGTCTCCCTTCGGCGACTGCGACGGCGTCGCTTCGAACGGCTGCGAGGCCGACCTGCGCAGCGTCGCGAACTGCGGCGCGTGCGACCGCGCGTGCCCCGTGCGACCCCACGCGACGGCGGCCTGCGACGGCGCCATCGGGGCGTGCTCGTTCTCCTGCGACCCCGGCTTCGCCGACTGCAACGGTCGCCCTGAAGACGGCTGCGAGTCCGACCTCTCGACCGACGCGCTCAACTGCAACGGCTGCGGTCTTCGCTGCTTCCTCGGCAACGCGACGGCCGCGTGCGTGCGGGGGCGCTGCGAGGTGGCCTCGTGCGGCGTGGGCTGGGGCGACTGCGACGGCGTCGCTTCGAACGGCTGCGAGGCCGACCTCCGCGCCGACGTGCGGCACTGCGGCGCGTGCGTGCGGGCCTGCATCGCGGGCCCCAACGCGATCGCGAGCTGCGTCGACGGCGGGTGCCGCGCGTCGTGCCTCCCCGGCTTCGTCGACTGCGACGGCGTCGCTTCGAACGGCTGCGAGGTCGACACGCGCAGCGACTCGGTGAACTGCGGCGGCTGCGGCGTCGTGTGTCGCATGGCGCACGCCACGCCGCTCTGCGCCGCGGGCGCGTGCGTCATCGGGGCCTGCGCGCCGGGCTACTCGAACTGCGATGGACGCGCGGACAACGGCTGCGAGGTCGACCTCTCGTCGTCGCTGCGAGACTGCGGCGCGTGCGGTCGCGCCTGCGCCGGCGGCCAGGTCTGCGTCGGCGGCGCGTGCATGATCGACTGCGGGCTCCTCACGCGATGCGGAGACCGCTGCGCCGACCTCCGCGCCGACCCCGCGAACTGCGGCGCGTGCGGTCGCGCCTGCGCCGCGGGGCAGGAGTGCACCGCCGGGGTCTGCACCACCGTGTGCCGCGCGCCGCAGACGCTCTGCGGATCCGCGTGCGTGGTCACCGCGTCGGACCGTACGAACTGCGGTGCGTGCGGCAACGTGTGCCCCTCGCGCCCCAACGCGTCGGCCGCCTGCGCCTCGGGCGCGTGCGTGTTCGTGTGCGGCGGGACCTTCGCCGACTGCGACCTCGCCGCGGGCAACGGCTGCGAGGTCGACACGAGCGCCGACGCGCGCAACTGCGGCTCCTGCGGGGTGGTGTGCGCCTTCGCGCACGCGGCGGCGACGTGCTCCGCGGGGCGATGCGCGCGCGGGGCCTGCGACGCGGGCTACGGCGACTGCGACGGCAACCCCGCCAACGGCTGCGAGGCGGCGCTCGCCACCGACGCGAACCACTGCGGACGCTGCGGCAACGCCTGCCCCACGACGTGCGCCGCGGGAGCCTGCGCGCCCGTGGTCACCGTCGACCGGCCCACGGTGATCAACACGCTCGCGGCGTCGGTGACGGCCGTCGCAGGCACGCGCGCCGCGATGCTCGTCGACGCGGGCTCCGCGACGATCCCCGCGGGGACGCGGGTCATCCTCCATCAGACGCAGGGCTCGGGCTCGACCGCGGGCAACTACGAGTTCAACCGCGTCACGGCCTCGTCGGGCCCCTCGCTCATGCTCGAGACGCCGCTGCGCTTCTCGTACACGACCGACGGCGGGAGCGCGCGCGCGCAGATCGTCGCGGTCACCGCGTACACCGACCTCTTCGTCGGCACCACGGGCCAGCTCACCGCGCCCGAGTGGAACGGTCGCACGGGAGGCATCCTCGCGATCGAGACCACGGGCGACGTCATCGTGCGCGGGTCCATCACGATGAACGGCCGCGGGTTCCGCTCGCACACGCGCACCTGCGCCGTGCGAAACAACTGCCAGTACGGCTTTCAGGGCGAGTCGTGGACGGGCCCCGGCGCGCAGGTCGCGACCTCGAACGGCGGCGGCGGCGGCGGCGGCGCGCAGGGCCAGGACTGCGCCGCGGGCGGCGGCGGCGCGTACGGACCGGGCGCGACGAGAGGCTCTCCCGGTGACTGCAACGGCGACGCGACGGGCGAGTGCGCGCTCCAGTGCCCCAACGAGCCGGGCCTCGCGGGCGTGGCGTACGGCGCGGGCAATCCCTCGGGCACGCTCCACCTCGGCAGCGCGGGCGGAGAGGGCGGTTCGGACGAGGACGGCGGCTACCCCGGCGCGGGCGGCAACGGCGGCGGACTGCTCTTTCTGCGCGTCGGCGGGGCCCTCACGGTGACCGGCTCGGTGACCTCCAACGGCGTCGACGGGCTCACCGGAAACCAGTTCGCGTGCGGCGGACGCGGCTGCGGAATGGGCGGCGGCGGCGGTGGTTCGGGCGGCGCGATCCGTGTGATCGCAGCGCGCGCGACGCTCGGCGCGGGGCTCGTCACGGCGACCGGCGGCATCGGGGGACAGTGCACGTGCCGCACGATCAACATCGCGCGCTCGTCGCCCGCGGGCAACGGCGGCGCCGGCCGGGTCAGCGTCTCGGCGCCGTCGATCGTCGGAACGACCGCTCCCGCCTTCGATCCGCTCTGAGGTACGATGCGCGGCGATGGACCCGCGCGCCCACGGTCACCGTGATGCCGAGGCGTCGCATGAAATGCGGCGAATCGTAGCGAGCTGTTGTCCAATGCGGCGCAGGAACTCATGACCCAGTCGTCCAACCACCCGCCCACTGGCGAGTACGCGCGCGGGGCGACCCTCCTCGGACGCTACGTGATCGATCGCTGCGTCCGTCGTGATCGCCTCGCCTCGGTCTTCGCGGCGCACGACGCGCAGAAGTCCTTCGAGTGGTTCTCGGTGTGGTCGGTGCGCGGCGATCAGGTCGCGCACACGCCCGGCTCGCCCGAGCGCTTCAGCCGGGAGATGGCCCGCGTCCGCGCCGTCAAGCACCCGTCGATCACCGAGGCGATCTCGTGGGACGGCGACGGCGCCGCGCCCGTGGTGGTGTCCGTGATGCACCGCGGTCGACCGCTCCGCGAGGTCATCGCGAGCGACGCGTTCCTGAGCGTCGAGGACGTCGCGCGCATCGTCGTGTCGGTGGCCGAGGCGCTCAACGCGCTGCACCTCGCGCGGCCGTCGATCATGCACCTCAACGTGTGCCCCGAGGGCGTTCTCATCGGCGACGACGGCGGCGTGTGGCTCGAAGAGCCCGGGTTCCTCCACGCCCTCGCGCAGGCGGGCTACCTCTCGACCGTGCAGGCCGCCGCGCACGCGCTCCCCGGCTACGTCGTCCCCATGGAGCTCCTGACGCCGCCGACGCCCGCGGCGGACACCTTTCAGCTCTCGGTGCTCGCGTTCGAGGCGCTCACGGGGCAGCTCCCCTTCGGCGCGGCGACGCAGGTCGAACTTCCGATGAGCCTCCGCGCGCCGGTGCTCCCGTCGGTGTCGTCGCTCCGACCCGGCGTCGGACCCGACGTCGATGACGTCTTCGAACGCCTCTGGCGCGGCGTGGTGACGGGCCACCACGAGTCGTCGCTGGCCTTCGCGAGAGACCTCGCGCGCGTGCTCGGCGAAGACCGCAGCCTGCGCCCCACCTTCCCCGGCGGCGCGCTCCCCGAGTCCGTGCGCCGGAGGTCGCGGCCCGCGATCACGAGCGCGCTTCAAGACGACGTCAGCCGCCCCATGCGGGTCTCGATCGTTCACGGCGCGCCCGACGCCGTCGACGAGGCCTTCGACGACATGCTCCGCGCGAGCGAAGAGGCCGACTCCAAGGTCCCGCCCGTGATCGAGTTCGCCGCGCCGACCGAGCGCGTCGAAGCGCACGAGGTCCAGGCTCCGACGCCCTCTGCGCCCTCGCCGGTCGTCGACGTGACGCCGGTGAAGCCCACGCTCGTCGGCGCCACCGGAGTTCGTCTCTCGACGCACCCGCCGCCGCCGCGACGCTCTGAATTCCCGCTCAAAGACCGTCCTCACGTTCACGACGGACCGACGCCGTCGGTGGGGTACGAGCGCATCAAGCTCATGGCGCCCGACGCCGAGGCGCACCCGCAGCAGCACATCTCCGCCGACGCGACCTCGCAGATCGAGCAGGAGCTCCTCGAGGTCCTCAAGCGCACCAGCGTGAGGGGACGCATCGGCTCGTCTGCCACGGCGCCCACCGCGCCCTACGCCGCGGTCTCGCCCTCGCTCGGCGCCGCGAAATCGCTCCCCCGCGCGGAGCCGCGAGACCACGCCGCGTCGCGACGCAAGGACGAGCTCCCTCCGCCGCCGAGCCACACGACGCGGCCCTCGACGACCACCACGCGACCGCGCGCGCCCGTCGCATCCGAGAAGGCCGTCGCGAAGGAGCACTCGGAGATCCCGCCGCCGCCACGTCTGCCTGCCGACGCCGCGGGGATGATCGAATCGACGCGCACGCCGCACCCCGTCGCGCCCCGCACCGTCCGCTCCGCGGGCCCCGAGGTCTCGCTCGTCGAGACGCAGCCCGAGGAGTCGGGCACCGAGCTCTCCACGCAGGACATCCTCGAAGACATGCTCCCGGTCTTCGCCGCGCAGGCGTCACGGCCTCCGGCGCTGCCGCCCGAGGTCTCCGCGGCCCTCCACGACGACGATCGCCACGCCTCCGCGGAGCGTACGCAGATCGCGGGCTCGCCGCTCCCTCCGAAGGCGCCCGTGCCCGCCGCCGTCACGCATCGTCCGGCGGCCGCAACGCCCACGCACATGCCCGCGCACGCGCACGCCGCCACCGCGTCAGCGCACCCCGCGACGGCCTCGGCGCGACCTGCCGTTCCGACGCATCGCCCGCCGCCGGTTCCGCACGCCGCGCACGAGCTCGAGTCGCTCCATCGCGAGCCTCCCGCCGCGCCGCCGGGCGCGAGCGATCTGATCGATGAGCCGCCGACCGCGCCGCGCGACGCCGCCCCGCATCGACACGATCCGCCGCCGGTTCCGCACGACGCGCCGCACCACCACGAGCACGCGCCTCCGCCCATCGACGCGGGCCACCACGAGCCTCCGCCGGTGCCTCACCCCGCGCACGCGCGCCCCGGACACGGAACCGCGCCACCTCCTGCGCTCGTCGATCCGCCGCGCCCGTCGCAACGCTCGGCCGACGCGCCGCGCGCGAGTGACGTGCCGCGCGTGAGTGACGTTCCTCGCGCGAGCGAGACGCCTCGAAACAGCGACATCCCTCGCGTGAGCGGCGTGCCGCGCGCGAGCGAGCCGACGTCGACCCCGCCCGCGCCTCGCGCGCCCGATCCCACGTGGACGATGGCGACGCGCTTTCTCGGCACCTCGACGATCGTGTCGTCGCTGCTCGTGACCGCCGGGCTCGTGTACATGCGCTCCTCGCTCGAATCGCTGCGCGAGGAGGTCGCGCTCTACCGCGCCGAGATGGCCGACGCGGGCGCCCAGCCGCCTCCGCCGCGCGAAGAGCCCGACGCGGCCGTCGCGACGCCCGAAGACGCCGCAGAGGTGCCCTCGCAGGACGCCTCGGTGAGCCTCGCCGCAGACGCCTCCGTCACACCCTCGACGGCGCGCGATGCGGCCGTGGCGAACGCCTCGATCGCAGACGCAGCGCGCGTCGCGGCGGCCTCCGACGGCGGGGTGTCGGGCGCGGTCCCGCCGGAGTCGGTGCGCGTGCGGCTCATGGGGCAGATGCGCTCGGGGATCAACGACTGCATCGAGGGCGTCGACAACCCGCGCGTGGTGGTCATCAACGTGCGCTTCGACGGCGTGACCGGCGCGGTGCAGCGCGTCCGTCTGCACGGCATCTTCGCCGAGCCTCCGCTCGGGCCGTGCATCGAGCAGGTGGTGCGGCGCGCGCAGACCTCGCCCTTCGAAGCGCCCTTCTGGGACGCGGATTTCCGCTTCCCGGTCCCGCTGCCCCGCTGGCGCCCGCCGATGTGAGCGCGCTCAGCGGCCCTGCCGGAGCGACACGGCCGCGATCTTTCGTCCGCCGTCGGTGAACCAGAGCACGCCGCGGTCTTCCTCGCTCCGCACGCGACAGATCGACTGAGACCACTCGCACGAGAGGTCGGCGCAGCGGAGCCCCGCGAAGGGCCCGAGCGACGACGTGCCCGCGCGCTGAAGGTCGCGCCTGGCGATGCGCTGCGGCGCACCTCGGAGGGGCTGCCAGGGCTCCTGGTAGGTGATCGTCGCGAGCGACGCGCCCACCGACGAGAGGAACTCTCGCGGGTCGCCTCCCGCGATGCGGTCGAGCGTCGCGCAGGCCGTCTCGCGCTCGCTCGGAAACGCGCGGAACCCTCGCAGATGCGCGTCGAACCCGCGCAGGTCGCGATCGCCGAAGGTGACCCGCAACATGTCGAGCCGGTGCGTGAGCGCGTGCTGCGAGACCGTGGGCGGCGCCGTCACGCTCGCCACCGAGAAGATCGTCGCCTCGTCGCGCGAGCGCCCCACCGTGACGAGCTCGAGGCCCCCATCTCGCTCATAGTCACGGAGGTGGAGCTCCGTGCTCCCGAGCGTGGCCAGACCGATCGACGCGTCGGTGTACGGCCTCGGCGCGTGGTCGGGATCGAGCACATAGAGCCGCGTCTCGGCGCCTCCGCGCGACCGCGCGACCTGAAACGCGATGGCCCGCGTCGTTCCGCGCGCGGCGGAGACGATCGCGCCCTGCACGGTGCCGTCGAGCGTGAGCGACTCGGCGAGGCTCTGATCTTCGGGTGTTCCCGGCGCCTCGGGGCCCCACGACTCGCGGTTCGCGTGGTCGTCTTCGATGACCGGCGCGCTCGCGCCCGCGAGAAGCGCCGCCACGACGATGCGCTGCCCCTCGTAGCGAAGGAACACCTGCGCCGGCGTCGTGCCCGCGTCCGCGCCGAGCGCCGCCCGCTCGACG
>JAXLYG010000051.1:0-94158 GCA_046351535.1 Polyangiales bacterium | reverse complement strand
TCCGGTTGCGCGTCCCGCACTGCGCCCGCCACGGTCAACACCCTCTCCCGGCTCTGCCGGGAGAGGGACGGGGTGAGGGCATGGCAGCGACCAACGGGCACCCTCTCCCGCTTCGCGGGAGAGGGGCGGGGAGAGGGCTCAGCGCACGCGGCGGAGCACGGAGACGGCGTTGCTTGCGCCCGATCCGCCGACGTTGAAGGTCACGCCGACCTTCGGGGTCTTCTTCGTGGGGGCGAGCCCGATGGGCTCCTCCATGAGCTGCTTGTAGACGAGGGCGTGCATCGACGCGCCGGTGGCGCCGACGGGGTGGCCCTTGGCCTTGAGGCCGCCCGAGAGGTTGACGCACACCTGCGGGTCGTCGGCGGTGAAGCGTCCGTCGACGTAGTCGAGGCCCGCGCGCCCGTCGGCCGAGAGCCCGAGGGCCTCCGTCGTGAGGAGCTGGTTGATCGTGAAGCAGTCGTGGACCTCGGCGACGTCGACGTCCTTCGCGGTGATGTTGGCTTCCTTGAAAGCCTTCGCCACGGCGTCTTTGCCGGCCTCGAGCACGTGCTTGTTCTCGCGCTTCGAGAGCGGGAGGTAGTCGACCGAGTGGCCGATGCCCGCGAGCTCGACGACCTTCGCGCGGTGCGCCTTCGCGCGCGTCGTGCTGGTGAGCACCACGGCGGCGGCGCCGTCGGTCACGAGCGAGCAGTCGTGGAGGCGGAGCGGCGCGGCGATCATCATGTTCGACCCCTTGCCCGAGTCGGGCAGGCCGAGGATGTCCGCGGCGGTCTGCGGGCCGTTCTGCACGTGGGCGAGGGGGTTCTTCGAAGCGTTGCGGTACATGAGCGCGGCGACGTGCGCGGCCTGCGTGCGCCACTCGCTCTCGGAGAGCTTGTAGTGCGCGATGTACGCCTTCGCGAGCTCGGCGAAGAGCGCGGGGAAGGTGCTGCCCTTCGCGCCCTCCTCGGGCCAGTACGAGCAGGTCGCGAGGGTCTGGGTCATCGAGGGCGTGTCGACGAGGTTCATCTTCTCGACGCCCACGACGAGCACGTTGTTGAAGCGTCCGGCCTCGATGGCGTAGGCGGCGTCGTAGATGGCGACCGACGACGAGGCGCAGGCGGCCTCGGTGCGCGTCATGGGCTTGAAGCGCAGCGCGGGGTCGATGCCCGTGGCGATGGCGGCGACGTGCTCCTGGTTGACGAAGCGGCCCGGCGAACAGGCGCCGATCCACACGGCGTCGATGTCCTTCGCGGCGAGGCCCGCGTCGGCGATGGCGCCGCGTCCGGCCTCGAAGATGAGGTCATAGAACGACTGGCGGTCCGTCTTCTTCTTGAAGGAGATCATGTCCTTCACGTCGACGAGGGAGCCGAACTTCGTGTTGTAGGCGCCGAGGATGCTGACGTTGCTCATGGCTGTCTCTCCGTGTGTTCCGTGGGGGGGGCGCTACTTCGCGAGTCCGTTGCTGATGAGGCCGCCGGTGATCTCGAGGCAGGTGGCGTCGATGGCCTCGTTCCTCGCGGCGAACATGATGATGTCGGCGATCTCCGAGGGCTCGATGAGGCGGTTGATGTGCACGCCCTTGAGGATCCCCGCGAGGGCCTCCTGGTTCATGCCCTTGACCATGGGGGTGCCGACGTAGCCCGGCGCGATGGCCACGCAGCGGATGTTCTGGATGCCCTTCATCTGGAACTCGCCCACGAGGATCTTGGGCCACAGCGCGATGGCGGCCTTCGTCGACGCGTAGTTGAGCTGCCCCGTCTGCCCGGCCTTGTTCACCGACGAGATCGGCACCAGGAGCCCCTTGTAGCCGTTGTTCGCCATGCGAATCGCGGCCTCGCGGATCGTGATGAACGAGCCCACGAGGTTCACGTCGACGACGGCCTTGAACTGCTCGGTGGTCATGGCGCGCTTGACCTTCCCCGACTCCTTGTCGAGGTTGATCATGAGGCCGTCCTTGATGATCCCCGCCGACGAGACGCAGATGTTGAGCGACCCGAAGCGCTCGATCGCGAGGTCCATGAGGGCCGCGACGTCCTCTTCGTTCGTGACGTTGCACCTCGCCCACGCCGCCGATCCCCCCGCGGCGGTGATCTCGCCCGCGACGCGCTCCAGGTTGCGCGCGTCCATGTCGCCGAGCACGACCTTGACGCCCTCGGCCGCCATCGACCTCGCCACCGCTTCACCGATGCCGCTCGCGCCGCCGGTGATGACCGCCACTGCTCCGTTGAGTTCCATGTGAACCTCGCTGTGTGACCGCGGCGCATGGTGCGTCGCAGCAAGCGAGAATCGCTTACAACAACCGTACGAAACGTCAAGACGTTGTGCGGTGCAGCATTCCCCGGGCCAGGGGCGGCGGGCTCAGTAGTGAACGCCCGATCCGATCTCGTGGGAGCTCGGGAATCCGCTGCGGCTCCAGCGCTCGTCGAGGGCGGTCATGGCGTCGCGCCAGCGGGCCACGGCGCGGCGGCCGCCGGCGGAGCGGAAGCGGTACTTGACGTCGCGCAGCGAGGTGATCACCGACGGCTTGAAGAACATCGCGTGGGCGAGGCGCCAGCGGAGCACGTCTTCTGCGGTGACGAGCGCGTCGGGGTCGACGCGGGCGACGGGGCCCTCGGCGGGCATCTCGACGCGCAGGCGCCACGGGAGCTTGTCGACGCCGATGTTCGCGTAGCTGTGGTGGTCGCCCGTGTGAAACACCGAGACCGTGCAGAGGTACAGGGCGACGGCGCGCGCGAGCGCTCCCTCGTGCTCGATGGCGCGCCCGTCGGGAAAGCCCGGCAGCCACGACGCGATGTGGTCGGCCCACGCGCGCACGACCGCGTCGCCGGGCGCAACCTCGGCGAGCGCCTCGGCGGCGAAGCGCGTCATCGCGTCGAGCCACGCGGCGCGGTAACGGCCGTAGGGGACGTGGTCGCCCACGAAGAGGTCGCCGTAGCGCCACTCGGGCCACGCTGCGTTCCCCGCGACGCCCTGCTTCCCCGCGATGACGAGGAGGTGCATCCCCTCGGTGGTGTAGGGGAAGGGCGTGTAGATCTCGCGCTGCGAGTTGTGGATCACCGAGCGGCGGTTGTAGATCACGGCCTCGTGCAGCCCGAGGGTGAAGCGCGTGTGCGGCTCGATGAGCTCGCGCAGGGCGTGTCCCGCGGGCACCACCGCGCGCGTCACCGCGTTGATCACGTCCGAGGGAAAGTGCAGCCGGGGATGGGCCGAGCACACGAGCCGCGTCTGCGCCGCCTGGAGCGCGTACCAGCGCGCGAGCTCCCACGCGTTGCGCTCGGTGGGGCGCACGACGCGGCGATCGACGCGGATCGCGACGACCTTCCATCGCGCGCCGTCGTGGCGCGCGAGCACCTCGACGGGCGCGACGTACATCCCCGGGAGGCGCGTCTCCGGCGGCGCGACGAAGGTGAAATCCATGGTGCCGTAGGGGCCCGCGGAGCCCGCGACGATCTCCGCGAAGGCGCCGCCCGCGTCGCCGTCCGCGAGCGGAAGGAGGAACTGCCCGAGGCTCGTCTCCGTGAGGATGCGCGAGAGCTCGTCGTCGTCGACGGCCTCGAGCCGCGGACCGCCGAGCGCCCGCGCCGCGGCGCCAGGGACCTCCGTCGCGAGTTGACGGAGGTAGCGCGACACGATGAAGCGAACGTGATCGAGCCGGTCCGCGACGGGAACGTCGAGCACGGGCGCATAGAACGCGGGGTCGAAGGGAGGCTTCTGGGGCCACGGCCCATCGACGCCGGGCGGCAGCGAGGGCGGAGGCGCGGGGTAGACGCCGGGACCGCGCGGCATCGGGTCGAGGCGAGGGGAGTCGTCCCAGAGGCGTGAACGGTGCGCGAGCGCGCCCGCCCAGGCGAGCGCTTCGACGAGCGACGGCGTGCTCGACGAACGCGCGGAAAGGCCTTCGGCAGAGGGGCGCAGCGAGACAGGATGGGTGGAGTTCATCGGGGTGCGTGGGCCTCGTCGAGGTCGACCGCGCGGCGAGAGGACCGCGGCGACGCTCTCCGTGCGGACCCTGCACCAGCGCCCGCGCAGGGCCGATATCAGCCGATATCTCGACCTCCCCGCGACGGGCGCGCCGCGTGTCGTTCTGCGGTGACGCCGCGGCGCGGGCTGGTACCGTCGCGCGCCTCGCCGCGCACCATGAACACGCCACGTCGTCCGCAGCCGATGCACGCCCACGAGCAACTCTCGCCGTACCGCGAGTTCACGCGCGAGGCGTGGGCCTCGCTGCGCGACGACGCGATCCAACCGCTCAGCGGCGAGGAGGTGGCGCGGCTGCGCTCGCTCAACGACCCCATCTCGCTCGACGAGGTCGAGTCGATCTACCTCCCGCTCTCGCGGCTCCTCTCGCTCCACGTCGAGGCCACGCAGGCGCTCTTTCGCGCGGAGCAGCGGTTCACGGGCGCGTCCGACGCGATCACGACGCCCTTCATCCTCGGCGTGGCGGGCTCCGTCGCGGTGGGCAAGTCAACCACGGCGCGCGTGCTCCAGGCGCTGCTCTCGCGGTGGCCCGGGTCGCCCAACGTGGCGCTCGTCACGACGGACGGATTTCTGCTCCCCAACGCGGCGCTCGCGGAGCGCGGGCTCATGGCGCGCAAGGGCTTTCCCGAGAGCTACGACACGCGTCGGCTGCTGCGATTCTTGAGCGACATCAAGGCGGGGCGTCGCCACGTCGAGGCGCCGGTGTACTCGCACCTCACGTACGACATCGTGCCCGGCGCGACGGTGTCGATCGACGAGCCCGACATCGTGATCTTCGAGGGCCTCAACGTGCTCCAGCCCGCGCGCCTGCCGCCCGACGGAGAGCACATCCCCTTCGTGTCAGACTTCTTCGACTTCTCGGTGTACCTCGACGCCGACGAGTCGCTGCTGCGGGGGTGGTACATCGACCGCTTCATGCGCCTGCGAGACACGGCCTTCCGCGACCCCCGGTCGTACTTCGCGAAGTACGCCGCGCTCGCGGAGGACGCCGCCCTCGAGGTCGCGCGCCAGCTCTGGGACACGATCAACCTCGTGAACCTGCGAGAGAACATCCGGCCCACGCGCCAGCGCGCGAAGCTGATTCTCCGCAAGGGCCCGAGCCACCAGATCGATCACATCTCGCTGCGCCGCATCTGAGCGACGGGGGCGCCGCCCGCCCTCGATCACAGCACCTGGATGACGCCCTTCATCGTGCTCGGGTGCGCCGTGCAGTAGAAGGGGTAGAGCCCCGGCGTGCGGAAGGTGATCGTGTGTACGGAGCCCGTGTTGAAGGGCGTGATGGGGGTCATGTCGGGGGCCATCCCCGCCTCGCCGGGGGCGAGCCCGGGCGCGAGCGGGTGCCGCGAGAAGGTGAACATCACGCCCTCGCCCGCGCGGATCGTCATGCAGGGGTAGTCGAACGCGTTCGAAGTCCCCTGCGTCATGATCATCCGGTCGTTGGCCGTGCCGCCGGTCTGGTCGACGAACATCGCGGCGGTGCAGCCGTGGAGCACCGGGACGGCGGGCCCATCCGCGGCGCTGCCGTCGGCCGTCGCGTCGGGTGCGCTCGGCGCGTCGGGCGTCGCGGTGACGTCGGGGGTGCTCATCGCGTCGGGTGTGCTCGCCGCATCGGGCGTCGCAGCGACGTCAGGGGCGCTCGCCGCGTCGGGCGTCGCGGCGGGCGTCTCGGAGCCGCAGCCCGCGAGGAGCGCAGCGAGGAGCGGGGCAGAGGAAAGGGGCAGACGCATTCGCGAGATCTCCATGTGGCGGGCGGTGGGGCGCGGCGAGGGTCAGCGTTCGACCATGAGGTCGACCATCATGCCGTGGTCGACGTGCTCGAGGATGTGGCAGTGAAACATCCACATGCCCGGTCGGTCGTCGGGGCGAAAGGCGATGCGCACGCGCTCGTGACCGCGCACGTCGAGGGTGTCTTCCCACGCGCGCGTCGGCTCGGCGGCGCCGTTGCGCGAGAGCACCTGAAAGAAGAACCCGTGGAGGTGGACGGGGTGATCCATCTCGCTCTCGTTGAGGATGTCCCACACCTGCGTCTGGCCGACCCGCGCATGAAGCGGCGGGACGTCGGGCCAGGCGAGGCCGTTGATCATGAACGTGATCGACTGCGTGGCCTCGTCGACGCGCTCGCTGAGGCGCACCTCGGTGGCCGTCACGCCCGTCGTGTCGATCGCCTCGATCACGCGTGAGGCCGTCGGCGCCGCGAGCGTCGGGAGCGCCGCGTCGGGCGCGTACGCGACGCGGAGCACGTCCTGCGTGTGAAAGACCCCCGCGCCGTGGCCGCGGTCGTACGGGAGGTTGTGGAGCGTCGCCACCGTGCCCGGCGCGGCGGTGCCGTCGACGAGGATGTCGTAGCGATCGCCGGGCACCATGACGAGCTCGTCGACGACGCGCGGCGCTGCGAGCGCGCCGCCGTCCGCGCCGATCACCGTGAAGTGATGGCCTTCGAGCGAGAGGCGGTAGAAGCGCGCGCTCCCGGCGTTCACGACGCGCCACCGCTGACGCTGCCCCGCGCGGATGGGGAGCGTGGCGCCGACGCGTCCGTTGATCACCTGGAGGCCGCCGTCGCGTCCGCTGTGGATCTCGAGGAGGTCTCCGGGCGGCGCGATCTGACCGCCGTCGTCGAGGGTGACATCGTCGAGCATGACGACGCCCTCGACGTCGGCGCGCGGCTCGTCGGCGCCGCGCACCACGACGGCGCCGTAGAGCCCGGCCTCGAGCTGCCGCGCCTCGTCAGCGTGCGGGTGGTACCAGAAGGTCCCCGCGTCAGGCACGGTGAAGCGGTACGTGAAGGTTCCCCCCGGCGCGACGGGCTGCTGCGAGCGCGGTGAGCCGTCCATGTCGGCGGGCACTCGCAGGCCGTGCCAGTGGATGGTCGTGGCCTCGGTGAGGTGATTCGTGAAGTGCACCACGACGGTGTCGCCCGCGCGCGCCTCGATGGTGGGGCCGGGCACCGAGCCGTTGTAGGTCATCGCGTGGACGCGGCGTCCGGGCGACAGCTCCCACTCGGTCATCGCGGCCTCGAGGTTGATCTCCACGACGCGCGGATCGGCGTTGAGATCCACCGCGCGAGGGATGGACAGCGCGCTCGCGAAGGGGTCGGGGCCCGAGCGTGTCGCAGGCGTCGGCGCGCCCTCGCCGCACGCGCCGACCGTCAACACCAGCGCGAGCAACAAGCGCGGACGACGTCTCTCCACGGGCTCCGAGATCGCACGACAGGCGGTGTGCGAACAAGTGCGTCTTCAACGGTTTGCGCGCGCGGCCTCGCCACGCGACGCACCGTCGCGGCCGCGCGGGTCGCGCCGCGAGGCGGCGAGAGGCGCTACGCCGCGTCGCCATCGCCCGAGCACACGGAGGACTGCGCTTCGTCTGTGTTTCGGCGCGAGGACGGCGCTTCGGGCGCGGTGACGATCTCGTCACGAAGATCATGGCTCCCACGCGCAGACTCGTCGATGCTCTCACCGTGGTCTCCGACAACGCTTCGCCTCGGCTCTGCGCGCACGCGGCGGGAGCGACGCGCGCGCGCCGCGCTCCCTCGCGCGTCCGCGGGCGCCGCGATCACGCGCCGTCGTGGCGCGTCGGGTGGGTCGCGGCCCTCGCGGTGGTCTCCCTCGCCGCCTGCGCGACGCGCGCGGTTCCCGATGCGTGGCCGCGCACCGCGCCCGCATCACCCGAAGCCCCCGAGGCGGCGCCCGCGCCGGGGCCGTACGCGCTCACCTCGGATCCCCCGCTCCCCGACGCTCCGACGGAGGGATGGAGCGGCCTCGCGCCGCTTCGTGTGTCCTCCGACGCCGACGGGGGCGCGTCCTCCGACGCCACCATGCCGCCGGGGCACCACCACATGCACCACGGAGGTTGAGCGTGCGCGCGAAGGCCCTCGCCGCCCTCGCGATCACCGTCGGCTGCGTGTCGACGTCGATCCGCGACGACCTCGAGCGGGTGCGGGCTCGCACGCGGCTCCCGCTGCCCAACGACGCGCTCTCTCGCGACGTCGACCCCGACCCCGCGGCGGAGGTCCGTCGCGTGCTGTCGGCGCCGCTCACCGTCGACGCCGCCGTGCGCATCGCGACGGTGAACAACCGCGCGCTGCGCGCGACGCTGCGGGAGCTGGGGATCTCTCGCGGGAGGCTGCTCCAGGCGGGCCTCATGCCCAACCCCACGTTCGAACTCGAGCTGCGCTACCAGCAAGACCGCGCGCAGCCGCTCCAGGGCGACGTGCGCCTCGAGTTCGAACTCACGCGGATGCTCCTCGCGCCGGTGCGGGCGTCTGCCGCGAGGTCCGACCTCGAGGTCGCGCGCGTGCGCGCCGCGGGCGCCGCGATCGAGCTGGGCTTCGAAGCCCGCAGCGCCTTCCTCGCCGTGCAGGCCGCGCAGGAGCGGCTCGCCATCGCGCAGCGAGGCCTCGACGCGTTCGCCGCGGGTCGCGACGCGGCGCGGGCCCTCTTCGCCGCGGGCAACACCCCCGCCCTCGACCGGGCGAGCCAGGAGGTCGCCTACGAGACCGCGCGGGTCACCGTCGCGCAGATGGAGCTCGACCTGCTCGATCGACGAGAGGCGCTGGTGCGCCTGCTCGGGCTCTCGGGTGAGGACACCGGGTGGACGATCACCGACGCGCTCCCGCCGGTGCCCGACGCCGCGCCGCTCTCGGACGCGACAGAGGCGCGGGCGCTGCGGGCGAGCCTGGAGCTCGAGGTCCTGCGCGCGCGCCTCGAGGCCACCGCGCGGCGCATCGGACTGTCGCGCGCCGAGGGGTGGACGCCCGACATCGCCGTCGACGCGCACGGCGAACAGGACGGGGCGTCGCTGGAGATCGGTGGGGGCGTTCGCATGAGCCTCCCCGTGTTCGATCGGAGGCAGGGTGCGACGGCCGCGTACGAGGCCGAGTTCGACGGGATGCTCGAGCGCTACCACGGCCTCGCCATCGACGTTCGCTCGTCGCTGCGAGAGACGCGCAACCGCGTGCGGTCGGCTCACGCGCGCGCCGCGCAGTTCGACCGCGTGATCGCGCCCGCCCGGCGCCGCGTCGTGGCGCTCGTGCTGGAGCAGTACAACGCCATGAACCTCGGGGTCTTTCAGGTGGTGCAGGCGCGGCGCGAGCAGCTCGACGCCGAGCTCGCGCAGGTCGAGACCCGGCGCGAGTACTGGACGCAGCTGGCCGCGCTCGACGCGCTCCTCGCGGGGTGGCGTGTGGCGGGCGATCGCGGCGACACGCGCGCGGCCGCGACGCCCGCAGCGCAGGACCCCGCGCGGGGAGGTCACTGACCATGGATCGACGATCGTTTCTTCACGCAGGGAGCGCCGCCGCGGCGGCGGCGTGGCTCACGCGCGCGGGCGAGGTCGACGCGCAGCACCACCGCGACCACGCGGCCGGGGACGCGCCGACGAGCGCCCCCGCGACCGATGCGCCCGCGCCCGCGACCACCGCGCGCATCGCCGCGCCCGGTGGTCAGGTCGCGGTGGTGGTGCCCGACGGAGAGACCCTGCCCTTTCGCCTCGTCGACGGGGTGAAGGTGGCGCACCTCGTCGTGGGCGCCTTCGAACACGAGTTCGCGCCGGGGCTCAGCGCCGAGTGCTGGGGCTACAACGGCCGCACGCCAGGCCCGCTCATCGAGGCCGTCGAGGGCGACCGCGTGCGGATCTACGTCACCAACCGCCTGCCTGAGCCCACCACCGTGCACTGGCACGGGATGATCGTGCCCGCGGGCATGGACGGCGTGTCGGGCCTCGCGCAGCGCCCCATTCCGCCGGGCGAGACGTACGTCTACGAGTTCCCGCTGAGGTACCCCGGGACGTTCATGTATCACTCGCACCACGACGAGATGGTGCAGATCGCGCTGGGGTGCGTCGGGATGTTCGTCGTCCACCCGCGGACGCCGCGCGGGCCCCACGTCGACCACGACTTCTCGCTCATGAGCCACGAGTGGAAGATCACCGCCGGCTCGCGTCGCCCCGACCCGATGGCGATGAACGACTTCAACGTGCTCACGTTCAACGGCAGGTCGTTCCCGGGCACCGCGCCGCTCGTCGTGGGGCGCGGCAAGCGCGTGCGAATTCGCCTCGGCAACCTCAGCCCGATGGAGCACCACCCGATCCATCTCCACGGCGTTTCCTTCAAGGTGACCGCCACCGACGGCGGGTACATCCCCGCGTCGGCGCAGTCGCCCGAGAGCGCCGTGCTCGTGCCCGTCGGTACCACCCGCGTCATCGAGTTCGTCCCCGAGGAGCCCGGCGACTGGGCCCTCCACTGCCACATGACCCACCACGCGATGACCCAGATGGGCCACGGCATGCCCAACATGCTCGGCGCCGACACGGGCGCCCTCGACGCGCGCATGCGCCGCGTCGCGCCCGACTACATGTCCATGGGCGCGCGCGGGATGGGCGGGATGGCCGAGATGGGGATGCCCGTGCCCGCCAACAGCCTCCCGATGCGCGGCGCGCCGGGGCCGTTCTCGTACATCGACATGGGCGGGATGTTCACCGTCCTCAAGGTGCGCGAGCGGCCGGAGCTCGCGGATCCGCGGGGCTGGTACGAGCACCCGACGGGCACCGTCGCAGGGCCGGCCGACGCCGCGAGGATGCGCGCCGACGGCGTCGACCCGACGCGAGAGCGCGCCTGAGCGATGCCCGCGCGACGAATCGACCGGGCTGTCAGAGGTTGGGGATCTGCCAGTCGATGGGGGCCTTGCCGAGGCCCGCGAGCGCGTCGTTCACCTTCGAGAACGGCTTGCTCCCGAGGAAGAGTTTCACCGAGAGCGGCGACGGGTGCGCGCCCTCGATCACGACGTGCTTCTTGGCGTCGATGAGCTTCTTCTTCTTCTGCGCGTACTTGCCCCAGAGCACGAACACCGCGGGGTCGGTGCGGTCGCTCACGGCGCGGATCACCGCGTCGGTGAAGGTCTCCCAGCCGTGGTCCTTGTGCGAGTTGGGGGTGTGGGCTTGCACGGTGAGCACGGCGTTGATCATCAGCACGCCCTGCTTCGCCCACGGCACGAGGTAGCCGTTGTTCGGGATCTTGCACCCGAGGTCGGCCTTGAGCTCCTTGTACATGTTGCCGAGCGACGGGGGCGGTGTGATCCCGGGCTTGACCGAGAAGCACAGCCCGTGGGCCTGGCCGTCGTCGTGGTAGGGGTCCTGACCGAGGATCACCACGCGCACGTTCTCGTAGGGCGTGAGCTCGAAGGCCGAGAAGACCTCGTCCTCGGGCGGAAAGACCTGGTGCTTCTTGCGCTCGCCCGCGACGAAGGTCTGGAGCTCATCCCAGTAGGGCTTTTCAAACTCGGCGGAGAGCGCCTTGAGCCATCCGTCGGGGAGCTTCGGTGCGTTCGACATCAGTGACTTCCTCAGGTGGAGATGGATGCGGTCAGGTGAGCGCCTCGCGGAGCTTCGCCGCGAGGGCCGCGCCCGCGGCGTTGTCGAGCCGCGAGGCGGGCCAGTCGACGCCGAGCCCCTGGCGCTCGTCGGGCTTCGGGATGATGTGAAAATGAACGTGGAACACGGCCTGGTGCGCGCGCGAGCCGTTGTTCTGGAGCACGTTGTAGTCGTCGCAGCCCGTCACGGATTTCACCGCGCGGCAGAGCCTCGGGAGCACGCGCCCGATGGCCGCCGAAGCCTCGTCCGAGAGCGCGTCGAGGGTGGGCGCGACCTCCTTGGGGATCACCAGCGTGTGGCCGCGCGAGAGGGGCCCCACGTCGAGGAAGGCGAGCACGTGGTCGTCTTCGTAGACCTTGTGACAGGGGATCTCGCCGCGAAGGATCTTCGTGAAGATGGTCTCTCCCATAGGCGCGCGAGGGTACTACCCGTCGCCGCCGAGCGGGAGAGGGAGTTTTTCGCCCGTCACCGACGGCCGTTGACGCCGCGCGCGCCTCGCTCGCATCGTCGCCGCACCCGATGGAACCGCACTCCGACCGCGTCGTCACCGTGCTCACCCTCAACCTCTGGAACCGCGCGCCCCCGTGGGACGAGCGCCTCGCCGTGATCCGCGCGGGCATCGAAGCGCTGCGCCCCGACGTGATCGCGCTCCAGGAGGTGATCGCGCTGCCAGAGCTCGACTTCGACCAGGCGGAGCTCGTCGCCGAGGGCTTCGGCTACGAGTCCTTCGTGGGCCGCGGCGCGGGCGACGCGCTGCTCCTTTCGAACGCGGTGCTGTCGCGCTTTCCCATCGTGCAGCGCGAAGTGGTGACATTGCCTGACCTGGGGCATCCCGAGTCTCGCTGCGCGCTCCTCACGCGGCTCGCGACGCCGTGGGGCGCGCTCCCCTTCGTCACCACGCACCTCAACTGGAAGCTCGATCAGGGGCACGTCCGCTGCGCGCAGGTGCGTCACCTCGTGGCCGCGCTCGACGCCTCGCGCGCTTCGGGCGACCTCCCTGCGATCGTCGCGGGCGACTTCAACGCCGAGCCCGACAGCGACGAGATGCGCTACCTCCGCGGCGCCACGGGGCTCGGCGGACCGTGCGTGTACTTCAACGACTGCTGGCAGGCCGCGGGCGACGGCTCCGCGGGCGCGACCTTCGCACTGCGAAACCCCTACGCGGCCCTCTCGCGCGAGCCCGATCGGCGCATCGACTACGTGTTCGTGCGAGGCCCCGACGACCACGTGCGCGGCGTCCCGCTGGAGTGCCGCGTGTGCTTCGACGCGCCCGTGGATGGCGTGTGGGCGAGCGATCACTTCGGCCTCTTCGCGCGCATCGAGCTCTGAGGGCGCGCGACCTCCGTTGACGTCGACGGCGCCCTCGTGGTGCCGTGCGCTCGCAATGAACATCCATCGGTATCGCCCGCACCCGTGGCACGGGCTCACGTCGGGTCCTGCGTTCCCCGAGCGGCTCTACGCGTACGTCGAGATCACGCCCTTCGACAGCGTGAAGTACGAGGTCGACAAGGAGTCGGGCTTCCTCATGGTCGACCGCCCGCAGCGGCTCTCGTCGCTGCCTCCGACGCTCTACGGCTTCGTGCCGCAGACCTGGTGCGGACCGCGCATCGCCGCGCTCGCGGGCGCGCCGAAGGGCGACGGCGACCCCCTCGACATCTGCGTGCTCAGCGAGCGCATGATCAACCGCGCGGACATTCTCTTGAGGGCGCGCCCCCTCGGCGGGCTGCTCATGATCGACAAGGGCGAGGCCGACGACAAGATCGTGGCCGTCATCGAAGACGACCCGATCTGGGGCGAGCTGCACGAACTCGACGAGCTCCCCAAGGCCCTCATCGAGCGCCTGCGGCACTACTTCACCACGTACAAGATGACCCCCGGCGGAAACCCCGTGACCATCGACATGACCTACGGCCGTTCGCGCGCGAGGGAGGTGCTCGTCGCCGCCGCCGAGGACTACGCCGAGCGCTACGGCTCGATGGCGAAGGGCTGAGAACTACTGCGACGAGATGCGGACGGGCCGCGTGGCGAGCTCGTGCGCGAGCGAGGCGCGCGCGGGGTCGCTCACGGGGGTGACCCGCCATGCGGTCATGCGGTCGAGCGCGGCGCCCTCGATGGCGAGCTCGGTCTGCGTGCGAACGTCGCAGCCCGCGCCGTCGGCGAGGCCCTGAGGAACAGCCCCGCAGCGGTTGAGCGCGCCCGTCACGATGGCGCTCGCGGCGGAGACGTTGCCGAGGGCCTCCTCGGCGCGCGCGCAGAGCAGGCACACGACGCCGTCGCGCTGCGTGCTCTCGGGCGAGCGGCGCACGGTGTCGCCCACCACGCGAGGCATCCCGTGATCGAGGTAGCGGCGCAGCAGCACGCGCGTCGCCACGGTGTCGTCGGGGTGCTGCGCGACGCGCTGTTCGAGGGCGCCGAGGCTCATGCGCTCGGCCTCCGTCGTGTGGTCGAGGACGGGGCGCACGCGCACCCACTGTCCGCCGATCCACGCGGTGGCGACGGCCCCTACGATCGCGAGCTGAGTCCTGATCTCCATGGAGCGCCTCGGGGCGAGTCAGTGGCGGGTGTAGCCTCACGCCGACAGTTGCCGGGCTTGTCGGGTTCCCGGTTACAATAACCCAAACGATGAGCCCCGAAGAGATCCGGTCGCTGCGCAAAGACCTCAGCCTCACGCAGCGGCAGCTCGCCGACGCCCTCAAGATCGACGCAGACACCGTGCGGGCCTGGGAGAAGGAAGAGTCGTTCCCCACGAAGGCGCACTGCGAAGCGATGGAGAAGCTCCGCGTGAACCCGCCGCCGAAGACCCCGAAGTCGTCCGCGACGCCCATGCAGGTGCTCGCCGATCCGAAGTTCTTCGCCCTGCTCCGCAAGCTCGTCGCGCACCCGAAGCTCCGCGCCGAGGTCGAGCGCATCTCCGCGGATTATCCCGATCCCGCGACGTCGGGTGACCCCTGACGCGGGTCACCGCGGGGCGCCGAAGACCGCCGCCGCGCCACGGAATTGCTTGACGTGAGCCCCTCGATTTCGTGGGATCGTGGCCCTGATGGCAGCGATCGCGGCCGATGAAATCCCTCCGATCCTGAGCGCGCGGGGGTGGACCCCTCGCGGGATCGACAAGCGCACGTGGCGTTGCACGGTGGGCACGAACGCAGGCAACGTGCGCGTGGTGGTGCGCCACGCGGGCTCGTGGCTCTACCTCGCGGTGATCCCGTTCCTCGAGCCCGAGTCGGTGAAGCCGTGGGGGGCGGGGCGGTATCCCGCGCGCTTCCTCGGGCGCATCCTCGCGGTGAACAGCAACCTCTCGATGGTGAAGTTCGCGCTCGACGACGACGGCGACCTCACGCTGCGCGTCGAGCTCCCCACGGAGTCGCTCCAGCCGCGCGAGGTCGACACGGCGCTCGCGCTCCTCGCGACGACCACCGAGCAGTACCGCGCGCCGATCCGTGACGCGCTCCTCGACGCAGGACGCGCCGCCGAGCGTGTCTCGATGCTCCCCGAGGTCGCGCCGCCGATGCACTCCGAGCCGCCGCCGGACCCCGACGTCTCGCTCGCCGAAAACGCCCCCACCGACGCCGTCATCGCCGTGAGCGACGCCTCGCTGGCCGAGCCCGAAGAGGGACCTCCCGCCCTCGATGCAGCGGCGCGCGCGGCCCCGATCCGCTCCGATCCTCCGCCTCCGAAGGACTGAACGCTCCGATGCGTCGCGCGGGCGTGCTCGCAGCCCTCGTCGCGTGCCTCGCGTGCCGCACGCGCACCGCCGCCACCGACGCGGCGCCGTCTGTCACCGAGGCGCCTCCGCCGTCGCGTCCCGCCGACGCGCTCGCCGTCGCGCACCTCGGCAGACCGCGCGCGACCTTCGAAACGCTCGGAGAGGCCCTCGGCGCGAGCCGTCCGCCGGACCTCGTGCTCGTGGCCGCGCTCGGGCTCGATGTGGCCGTCGTCGCGGCGGTCGATACGACGCGCCCCGTCGACGTCGTGGCCCTCGGCGGCGCGCACCCCGGATTCGCGCTCGCGCTCACGCCCGCGGGCGCCGCGCACGCGCGCTCACAGCTCGCGACGCGCTACCGATTCACGCACGTCGAAGGGCTCGGCGAGCGCATCGCGCCGCGCGGAGACCCGGGGCTGTCGTCGCCCGAACACCGCGTCCCCTGCGCGCTCGTGAGGGTGCCGTCGACGATCTCGTCGCGGGTGGTGTGCGCTTCGGATGAAGCCGCCCTGCTCGCCGCGGGACGCTGGGTCGCCTACGAGTCCGCGGCGCGCGCGGAGCTCCACACGGACTTCGAAGCGACGCTGGAGGGCGGCGGCGCGCGCGGCGCGGGCGAGGCGCTGCGGACGCTGATCGCGGCGGCGCAGCAGAGGCTCCTCGCGGAGGCGAGCGCCGCGCGACGCGAGCACGATCGTCCGCCCGACTACGGCGACCCCGAGGCTCTCGTCGCCGAGCTCGGTGGAATCACCGACGAGCTCTCGTCGGCGCTCTCGGCGGTGCGCCGCGCGACGCTGCGCGCAGACGTGTCTCGCGAGCGGGTGGAGCTCTCCGTCGACCTCGCGCTCCCCGCCGACGGCGCGACGCTGCTCTCGGCCGACGCGCGCGATCGGGCCGCCGTCGCGCTCGATCCCCCGATGGCCGCGCTGCTCCCTGCGGACGCGGTGTTCATGTTCGGCGACCGCGCGCCCGCGGCGTCGAGGGCAGAGACCCTGCGTCGCATCACCGCGTCGGCGCTCCGCGTCCTCGGTGATCGCGTGACGCTCGCCTCGGCCGCGCGCGCGGACCTCGACGCGCTCGTGTCGCACACGGGCGACGACCTCGCGCTCGCCGTCGCGCGCGACGCGCCCGAGGGCCTCGAGGTCTCGCTCGCGCTCTCTCAGACCGACCGCGGAACCGGCGCGCGCGCCGCGCTCGCGCGCATCGCCGCGGCCCCGTGGCTCCGCGGGCTGCGCGTGGGCGCTGCGCCGACGGTGACCGCGATCCGCGACGGCGTCGTCATCGCCCGCGCCGCGACCGCAACGCCCGGCGCGCTCGGCCCGCCATCGCTCGCGATGGGCGTTCGCGCCGGGGCGCTGGTGATGGTGCTCGGCCGCCACGCGCAGGCGTCGCTCGACGCGTCGTCGCTGCGCGCGTCAGGCGCCGCGCCCGCGCTCCTCGGATCGCTGCGCGCGAGCGTGGCGGGCGCCCTCGACCTCGCGTCGCTGGGCCTGCGGGTCTCCTCGCCCGTGAGCTTCACCTGGGGGGCGCAGCCGTCGGAGGGCGGTCTCTCCGCGACGCTCCGCGTGATGGCGCCGACGGCCGCGCTCGCGCTCGCCCTTCGCGGTGCGACGCAACCACGATAGGGTAGGCGCCATGCGGTACGGCTTTCGATTCTTGATGCTCCTCCTCGCGGCGGGCTGCGGCCCGCTGAAGACGCACCCCCCCGTGGTCACCAGCGACGTCGTCGTCGACACGCCCGCGATCGACGTGGCGCCCGCCGACGTGCGCGACGTCTCGACCACCGACACCGCCGACGCGGCGCCCTCCGACGTCACCGACGCCTCGCCGAGTGACATCACCGACGCCGCGAGCGACAGCGCCGACGCGGCCGCCGACGCGAGCGACGTGACCGCGACCGACGCGACCGACGCGAGCGACGTCAGCACGATCGACGTCGCCCTCGACGCGGCGACCGACGCCGCGATCCTCGACGTGCCCATGCACGACCGCCCGGTGCTCGACGCGGTGCCCTCGGACACCTTCTCCGATGGGCCTTCGGGCGAGTGGGTCCCCATCGCGGGAGGCGCCTGCAACGCGCGCGAGCGCAACGTCGCCACGCAGGAGAGCCCCCACGTCGACCCCGACGCGGGCGCCATCGTGTACCTCACCAATCCCCCCGCGTCGGGGCCGCACTACCCCATCTGGGCGCACTGGGGCGCGTGGCCGAACCTGCCCCGCGGGTACTGGGTCCACAACCTCGAGCACGGCGGCGTCGCGCTGCTCTACAACTGCCCCGCGGGGGCGTGCGAGGCCACGCGCGACGCGCTCATCGCGGCCTCGCGCACGATCCCCATGGACCCCGCCTGCGTGCCCACCGACGCCGAGCCCGCGACCGTGCGCGTGGTCATCACCAACGACAGCGAGATCACCACGCCCATCGCGGGCGCCGCGTGGGGGTGGCTCTACGCGGCCGACTGCGTCGACGCGGCGTCGATCCGGTCGTTCTATGCGCGCCACGCGGGCATGGCGACGGAGAACTTCTGCTCCGACGGCTTCTACCCCTGAGGGAGCCGCGCGCGCACGGCGTCGATGAGCGGCCTCGCGTCGGCCTCGTCGGGCAGCGTGAGCCGCGCGTCGCCGCCGAAGCGAAACACCCAGCGCGGGTGCGGATCCATCACCTGAAAGCCCTCCGTGAGCGCGTCGAACGCGAGGCGCTCGACGTGCCCGCTGCGGTAGCGGACGATGACGTGCGCGCGCGTCGCGATGACCTCGGCGCGGGCCTCGGTGCCGACGCGCGTGAGCGCGAGCAGGGCGAAGGCCACGGTCACGAGGGCGATCCACACCGCGCGCCACGCGAGCGGCATCGGCAGCGCCGCGAGGGCCGACGCGCTCGCCCAGAGAAAGACCAGCAGGGGCTTGTGGTGAACGGCGACGGCGGTCCAACGCGCGACGGGCGCGTCGTCACCGGGAGGCGGCGCGGTCAGGCCTTGGGGGTCCATCCGTCGTCGTCGAAGGAGGGCGGCATCGGGTAGCCGCCGGTCTGCGGGTCGACCACGGAGCCCGGGGTCTCGCCCTGGCGGTAGGGCCCGCGCGCCGAGAGGTTCGGCGTGGCCTCCTTTCGCTTGCGGCGGGCGATGGCGTACTGCCACGCGCCGACGGAGCCTCCGACGAGGAGCGCGGCGCCTGCTGCGACGAGTTCGGCGAGCATGGTGGGGGAGTATGCGCGCCCTGCGGCGGAGCGCGCCAGGAGCTTGTGATCAGGGCCCGAGGAGCGGGCGGCGCTGCTTCTCGGACACGAGCTTCACGAGCATGGGGTGGAGCTCGCCGGCCTTCACGCGCGACTTCGAGAGCGCGAGGTGCGCGCCGTTGCGCCGGGCGAGGGGGAGCTCGTCGTCGTGCGCGCCCATCGCGACGAGGAGCATGTCGCCGAGCTCGTCCTGCGCCTGGTGAAACGCGTCGAGGAGCTGGTGGCCGTCCATGCCCGGCATGCGCAGGTCGAAGACGATCACGTCGGGCTTGTACTCGCCCGTGGCGAGCAGCACCTCGGTGCCCGGCGCGAAGGTCTCGACGTCGAAATCGCCGTCGGTCTGGAGGGCCTCCTCGATCCACGCGCGCCACATCGACTCGTCGTCGATCACGAACACCAGCGGCTTCTCGCGCCCCACATCAAGCGGCACGCGGTAGCCCTGCGTGCGAAGGAACTCCGCCAGCACCGCCCGCGCGATGCGTCGGTGGCCGCCGTCGGTCAGCCGCGCCTGCAACGTTCCGCGCGTGATCCAATCGACCACGGCAGGGCGCGACACCCCGCAGAACTGCGCGATCTCTTCGGTGGTGAACTCACGATCTCCGAGCATGACGACTCCCTGAGGGGGGGTGCCTCCACCGTCGTGGCGACAACAGTCACGATCACCCTAACAGGGGCTCCCCGCGGCCGTAAACAATCTCGTATCCGCTGCGGCAGATGGCGTAGTGTCGCCGCGATGACTCGAAGTTTCGATCCCGACGCGGCGGCCCTCGAAGGCACTGGTATCTACGGCCTCCCCCACACGCCCGACGAGGCCCGGGTGGTGGTTCTACCGGTGCCTTTCGCGGCGACGACCTCGTACGGGGGCGGCGCGCAGGGCGGTCCCGCGGCGATCCTCTCGGCCTCGCGCCAGGTCGACCTCTTCGACCTCGAGACGGGCAGGCCCTACGAGCAGGGCATCGCGATGCTCGACGCCGCGCCCGAGGTGAGCGCCTGGGATCGCGAGGCCCGCGCCCTCGCCGAGCGCGTGATCGCCGTCGGCGGAGACATCGGCGACGACGCCGAGCTCGCGCAGTGCCTCGCCCGCGTGAACGCGCGCTGCGAGCAGCTCGACGCGCGCGTGTACGAAGACACCCGCGCGTGGCTCGACCGGGGCAAGCTCGTGGCGCTCGTGGGCGGCGATCACGCCGTGCCGCTCGGGTGCATCATGGCCCACGCCGAGCGGTATCCGGGGATGGGCGTGCTGCACCTCGACGCCCACGCCGACCTCCGCGTGGCCTACGAGGGCTTCACGCGCTCGCACGCGTCGATCATGTACAACGTGCTCGAGCGCGCGCCCGGCGTCGCGAAGCTCGTGCAGGTCGGCGTGCGCGACCTCTCGAACGACGAGCACGACCGCATCCGAGGGTCGAAGGGGCGCGTCGAGACCTTCTTCGACGCCGACCTCCACGCGCGGCGCTTCGAGGGCGAGAGCTGGGCGAAGATCGTCGGCGCGATCGTCGCGGCCCTGCCGATGGACGTGTACCTCTCGTTCGACATCGACGGCCTCGACCCCACGCTCTGCCCGCGAACGGGCACGCCCGTCCCCGGGGGCCTGTCGTTTCAGGAGGCCGCGTACATGGTGAGGGCCGTGGCGCGCTCGGGGCGGCGCATCGTCGGGATGGACCTCGTGGAGGTCGTCCCCGGACCCGACGGAGACGAGTGGGACGGCAACGTCGCCGCGCGCCTGCTCTACAAGATGATCGGCAACGCGCTCAGCACCTCGCGTTGATTTTTGAAGATCCTGGTTGACGCTCTGCGAGGGCGGAGATACAAGACGTTCCCGCTCGACGTTGGGGCTGTAGCTCAGTTGGGAGAGCGCTTGAATGGCATTCAGGAGGCCACCGGTTCGATCCCGGTCAGCTCCACCAACGTTGTTCTCTTTCTGATTCGATGAAGACGCAGTGACGGCGAGGCCAACAACCTCGCCGTTCGCGTTTCGAAGGGTCGCGGGACATTGACGCCGCAGCCCCGATCCGGTCTTCTCATCCTTGATGGCTGGCTCGGAACCGCGACGTTGCGTGCTTCCGCTGTTCCGACCGGGGGTCGGGGCTGACTCCTGCACACCTGAAGAGCGCGCGTCGCTCGACGCGTGGGACGCGCTCGACGTCCCCGTCGCCGTCTTCGACCTCGACGACGCGGCGGCGCTCGTGTGGGCCGCCGCCAACGCTGCGCAACGCCCTGCGCTCGGTGAAGATTTCGAAGCCCTGAGGGGTCGCCGCGTCGAGGCCTCGACGCCGGGGCCCTTCGCGCGCTGGGTCTGGGAGCGTCGCGACGAGCTCGCCCGCGTCACCGCGCGCACGGTCTTCGAACCCGAGCACCCCGACCCCGACTCGGGCCGGTGGACCTCGCACACCGTCACGCCCTCGCGGAACAGCTTCACGGGGGCGCGCAGGCTCGTCGTGACCAGCGCTGATGTGACCGAGCGCAACCGCCTCGCGGCGCTCCTCGCGAGCGCCGCGCGCACCGACGCCCTGGGGCGCATCGCGGGCGACGCGGCGCACGAGTTCAACAACCTCCTCGTCGCGATCAGCGGCTACGCGGGCCTCGCGCTGCGGGGCTTCGCCGCCGAAGACCGCGCGCACGGGCAGCTCACCGAGGTGCTGCGGCTCTCGGATGAGGCCTCGTCGCGCTCGCGCCAGCTCCTCGCCCTCGCGCGCCGCCACGAGGGCGCGCGCACGCCGCTGCGCCTCGACGCGCTCGTCGCGCCGCTCGCGCACCCGCTCCAGCGCGTGCTCCGCGATGATGTGACGGTGCGCGCGCTCCCCTCGGCGCCCGACCTCTGGACCGTGAAGGCCGACGCGCACCAGATCGAGCAGGCGCTCCTGCACCTCGCGATGTTCGGCCGCGCGATGGTCTCTCGCGGCGCCGCGATGACCTTCGAAGCGGTGAACGAGGCGCTCCCTCGCGAGGAGGCGAAGCCGCTCGGGCTCGCGGCCGGCGAGTACGTCTCGCTCGTGATGCGCGCGGGCGAGGCCGTTCCGCGGGCGACGCGCGCGTTCGAACCGCAGGCGTCGGTGATGCGCGTCGACGCCGAGGCCGACCTCGCGTCGTGCTGCGGCGTGGCCGTGCGCCACAACGGCGCGCTCTCGGTCTCGTCGGCGCCGGGACGCGGCGTCGAGGTGAGGGTCTACCTCCCCCGGGCGATCGAGAAGTCTGCGATCTCGGGCGTCTCGATGGCGACGGCGCGGCTCCACGGCACCGAGGCGCTGCTCATCGTCGACCCGAGCGCCTCGCGCGAGCCCGCGGCGAGGGCCCTTCGAATGCTCGGCTACGAGGTGCTCGAGACCGAGAGCGCCGACGAGGCGCTGCGCGTCGTGACCGCGCGCGAGGCCGCCCCCATCAACCTCGTCGTGCTCGGCGTGGGGCCCGCGCTGGCCTCCTCCGTGTCGCTGCTCCGCGCGGTGCGCGCGAAGGACGGAGACGTCCCCGTGCTGGTCACGGCGCCCGACGAGACCTCGATCATGCCCATCGCGCTCGTGAGCGCGCGGGTGCTCAAGCTCCCCGCGTCGATGCCCCCGACGATGCTCGCGCGGCGCGTGCGGCAGTGCCTCGACGAGCGCGCGCGCGGCGCTTGAAACGACCGCGAGACCCTGCGCATCCTCCGCGCCCATGTCGAACCGAAAGCCCCTCGCGGCGCCGTGGATCATCACGGCCCTTTGCCTCTCGTGCAGCAGCGCGCACCCCATCCCCATCGAGGCGCTGCGCAACCCGCCGATGACCCCGCTCGACGCGTCGGAGGCCGACGCGAGCGCGACCGCGACCGAGGCCGCGGCGCCGACATCGTGGGAGGGCGCCACGCGCGACGGCCTCTGCCGCGTGGTGACCGACGGCGCCCGCGCGCGCATCCGCGAGACGCAGCCCGACTTCGACGTCGCGCGCCTCGCGCAGTACCTCGCCGACCCGTCGGGCGCGCCCGAGATCGCGGGCCGCACGGCCGATCAGCTCTACGACCTCGCGGTGGTGGCCGCGGCGCAGGGGCGCAACGACGAGGCCCGCGGGATCGTGCGGCTCATCCGGGCGAAGGCGCGCAACCGCAACCTCGCGTTCATGGGCACGACGATGCTCTCGGAGCTCGCGCGCAGGGGCGCCGGAGACGACGCCGCGGCGCAGGGGACGGCCATCGAGGCGGTGATGGGCGAGCTCCCTCGGGCGCGCTTCGGCGCGGCGACGGTGGTGTTCCAGATGTTCCAGACGCAGGAGCAGCTCACGGCGAGGGTGACGCAGCTCCACGGCCAGCTCCTCTCGCAGGACACCGCGCGCGCGGCGCTCTGGTACGGCGAGGTGATGCCCGGCATCGTGCGCGCGAGGGCGCGCTTTCTCACGGCCATCGAGCACGTGCGCGCGGCCAACGAGGCGCGGCCCGCCGACGCCGCGTACGCGTTCGGCACGGTGAACCTCACGGGCGCGCGCGACGCCCACCCCGTCGCCATCGGCGTGTGGGACCTCGGCACCAACCCCGCGCTCTTCGCGCGGCAGATGTACCGCAACGCGCGCGAGCTCCCCAACGGCCGCGACGACGACAACGACGGGCTCGTCGATGACATCTCGGGCGTGGTCTCCGACGGCGACGCGCCCCACACCGCGCTCCTCTTCGATCCGGGCGCCGACACCATCCGTCAGTACGCGCCCTTCCTCCGCGGCGTGATGGACCTCCGCGCGGGCATCGCCTCTTCACCCGCTGCGCAGCGGGTGCTGGAACTCCAACGCTCGGTGACCGACGCGGCGCAGCTCGACGCGCTCGACCAGAGCCTCGACAAGATCGGCGAGTGGTCGCACGGCACGCACGTCGCGGGGATCATGACCTCGGGCAACCCCTTCGCGCGCCTCGCGGTGTTCCGCAGCGCGTGGGCGGGCGAGTCGCGGGTGTATCACCACCGCGGCCCCACCGACGCCGAGCTCGACGCCGAGCGCGCCAACATGGAGGCCATCGCGGGCTTCATCAACCGCAACCACGTGCGCGTGGTGAACGCGAGCCTGGGCTTCTCGATCGAGTACCTCGAAGACGAGCTCCGCCACGAGCGCGACCGCTACCACAACGACGACGAGGTGCGCGCCCGCGCCCGCGCCGTGCAGGCCCGCCGCAAGGAGGCCTGGCGTCACGTCTTCGAACTCTGCCCCGACACCCTCTTCGTCGTCGCCGCGGGCAACTCCAACCAGGACGTCCTCGAGTACGACGAGATCCCCGCGTCGATCGACGTGCCCAACGTGCTCGCGATCGGCGCCGTCGACCGCTTCGGCAACTGGGCGCCCTTCACCAACAGCAACCCCGAGCGCGTGCGCGTGTTCGACCACGGCGTCGAGGTCGACAGCGTGATCCCGTCGGGCGAGCGCGTCCCGCTCTCGGGCACCTCGATGGCGTCGCCGGGCGTGGCCTGCCTCGCGGGCAAGCTCTTCGCCCTCGACGCGAGCCTCACGCCGCAGCGCGCGGCCGCGATCATCGCCGAGACGGGCGACGCCATCGCCGCGCCCTTCACCGGCCGCATCGCCAACGAGACGCGCGCCATCGAGCGCGTCCGCCACGACCGCACCGCCAACGCCGCGCATCCGACCGCCGCAGCGCCCGCTGCGCACCCGTAGCGACCCGCGTCGGGCCCCGCTGCGTCGCTCGACCCCGCGTCGCGCACATTACGGTTCAGGTTCGAGCCCGTTCCTCCGTTGATCCTGTTGCACGAGGCGTTGCGCTGCGCGCCTCGCACCTCCCTCGCGGAAGGAAACGGGTCCAATGGGTCTGCCAGATAACAAGATGGGCTGGATCGGCTACGGGTGGGGCGTCGTCAACGTCGGGGTCGACGACATTCCCATGGATCGCGCCGAGGTCGCTCGTCGGATGATCAGCGTGCTCGACGACCCCGATTGGCGTCCGCCGGTGCTCCCCGCGGTCGCGACGAAGCTCATCGAGATGACCCGCCGCGCGAGCACCAGCGTGGCCGACGTCACCCAGGTCCTGTCGGGCGATCCCACCCTGGCCGCGCAGCTCATGCGACGCGCCAACTCCGCCGCCTACGCCACGATGATCAAGGCCCAGACGGTCCGCGACGCCGCCGTGCGGGTGGGCCTCCAGGGCGTGTGCAACCTCGCCCTCGAGATCGCGCTCTCGATGCGGATCTTCAGGGCCGAGGGCTACCAGGCCACGGCCGACGCCCTGCGGCGCCACTCCGTCGCCACGGCCACGCTCGCGGGGCTCGTGTGCCGCTACACGACCATGCCGGCCGCGGAGGCCTTTCTCTGCGGGCTCCTCTCTGACGTGGGGCTCGCCGTGGGGCTCATGGTGCTCGGCGAGCGCGCCCGGGGCCCGAACCGACTCGACCTCTCGCTCGTGTGGCCCTCGCTCATGGAGATCCACGAGCAGCTCTCGGCGCGCATGGCCACGCGTTGGAACCTCGCGCCGGAGACGGCCCTCGTGCTCGCCAACCACCACAAGCTCCGCGTGGGCGGCCACGCGCACCCGATGATCGCCGTGGTGATGGTCTCCGAGGCCCTCACCGAGCGCCTCGGGATCCCCTTTCCGACCCCGCCCGACGCGACGACGGTGCCCATGGTGAGCCTTGAAAAGCAGGCCCGCGAGGCCATCGGGCTCACCGACCGCCACATGGAGATCATCACGCGCGAGGGGCAGAAGCTCCTCGCCGACCTCTCGATCTGATCGACGCTGCACAGGCGTGATTCCCGCGCGGGGGCGGTGATACCGTGCCCGAAGGAACTCACGGTCTCCGCGCCCTCGCGGCGCGGTGACGTCCACCTCATCGCGCGGCGCCCGAAGCCCCGCGCAGGGAAAGACCCATACGATGCAACGATCGAAGGAGCGGCCGTACGCCGCGTGGCTATGGACTGCGCTCGCCGTGGTCGTCGGATGCACCGGCGAGCCCGTGGTCGGAGGCCGCGACGCGAGCACGACGGACATCGGAGACGACAGCGACGCGCCGGTCCAGTGCGCCACCGGGCAGACCGCGTGTGGGGGTCGCTGCGCCGACCTCAGCGCAGACCCCGCGAACTGCGGCATGTGCGGGACCCCGTGCGCCGCGGGCCTCGTCTGCGTCGCCGGGAGCTGTCAGCCGCGCTGCCTCGAAGGCCAGTCGCTCTGCGCGGGCCGCTGCATCAACCCCCAGACCGACAACGCCAACTGCGGCGCCTGCGGCGTCGCGTGCCCCGCGGGGCAGGTCTGCGCGATGGGCCGCTGCGACGTGTCGTGCGGCGCGATGCTCGCGACCTGCGGCGGCGCGGGCGACGGAGGCTCCGACGCGGGCGCGCCGAGGTACTGCGCCGACACGCGCACCGACCTCCGCAACTGCGGCGCGTGCGGCAACGCGTGCCCCACCGGAAACGCCTGCGTGGGCGGCGCGTGCGTCGTCGCGTGCGTGATGAGCCAGACGCTCTGCGACGGCACCTGCCGCGACCTCCAGACCGACGCGCTCCACTGCGGCGCGTGCGGCAACGCGTGCCCCTCGGGGCAGGTCTGCGCCGCGGGGAGCTGCCAGGCCTCGTGCGGCGTCGAGCAGATCACCTGCGGCCGCACCTGCGTCTCGCCGATGACCGACCCCGCCAACTGCGGCGCCTGCGGGACCGTGTGCGCCCTCGCCAACGCCGCCGTCAACGCGTGCGTCGGCGGGCGCTGCGTCGTGGGCTCGTGCAGCGCGGGCTTCGGCGATTGCAACGGCACGGCGAGCGACGGCTGCGAGGTCAACGTGCGCGGCGCCGACGCTTCGAACTGCGGCGGCTGCGGCGTGGTGTGCCGCTTCGCCAACGCGGCGGCGACGTGCGCGTCGGGCACCTGCGCGATGGGCGCCTGCAACGCGGGCTTCGCCGACTGTGACGGCAACCCCACCAACGGCTGCGAGGTCAACACCGGCACCGACAACGCCAACTGCGGACGCTGCGGCGGCGCGTGCGCGGCCGGTCAGGTCTGCGCGAGCGGGGCCTGCGCCACGACCTGCGGCGCGGGCGCGACGGCGTGCTCGGGCGACTGCGTGAACACCGCCACCGATCCGCGGAACTGCGGCGGCTGCGGGACCGTGTGCGCCCTCGCCAACGCGAGCGTGAGCGCGTGCGTCAGCGGCCGCTGCGCCATCGGCGGATGCAACGCGGGCTTCGCGGATTGCAACGGCACCGCGGGCGACGGCTGCGAGGTCAACGTGCGCGCCGCGGACACGATGAACTGCGGCGGCTGCGGCGTGGTGTGCCGCTTTCCCAACGCGGCGGCGACGTGCTCGGCGGGGAGCTGCGTGCTCGGCGCGTGCGCGGCGGGCTTCGCGAACTGCGACGGCGTCGCGGCCAACGGCTGCGAGACCAACCTCAACACCGACAACGCCAACTGCGGGCGGTGCAGCGTCACGGGCTCCTCCGCGGCCTGCGCGTCGGGCCAGGTCTGCACCGCGGGGACGTGCGCCGTGAGCTGCGGCGCGGGGCTCACGGTGTGCTCCGGGAGCTGCACGCTCACGAGCTTCGACCCCAACAACTGCGGCGCCTGCGGCACCCGCTGCGCCCTCGCCAACGTCTCGACGCAGGCCTGCGCGAGCGGGACCTGCGTCGTCGGCGCCTGCGCGAGCGGCTTCGAAGACTGCAACCGCACGGCCGCGGACGGCTGCGAGGTCAACACCAACACCAGCGCCACCAACTGCGGCGCCTGCGGCCGCGCGTGCTCCTCGACGCAGCTCTGCACGAGCGGGAGCTGCGTGAGCTGCCCCGCGGGACAGACCGTGTGCGGCGCGGCCTGCGTCTCGCTCACCACCGACGCGTCGAACTGCGGCGCCTGCGGGCGCACCTGCGCCTCGGGCCTCGTCTGCGTGAGCGGAACCTGCGCGCCGCCCTGCTCCACCGGGCTCACGTCGTGCTCGGGCACCTGCGTCGACACGCAGACGAGCGCCACCAACTGCGGCGCCTGCGGCACCGCTGCGCCCTCGCCAACGTCTCGACGCAGGCCTGCGCGAGCGGGACCTGCGTCGTCGGCGCCTGCGCGAGCGGCTCGAAGACTGCAACCGCACGGCCGCGGACGGCTGCGAGGTGAACACCAACACCAGCGCCACCAACTGCGGCGCCTGCGGCCGCGCGTGCACCTCGACGCAGCTCTGCACGAGCGGGAGCTGCGTGAGCTGCCCCGCGGGACAGACCGTGTGCGGCGGGGCCTGCGTCTCGCTCACCACCGACGTTCGAACTGCGGCGCGTGCGGACGCACCTGCGCCTCGGGCCTCGTCTGCGTGAGCGGAACCTGCGCGCCGCCCTGCGCCACCGGGCTCACGTCGTGCTCGGGCACCTGCGTCGACACGCAGACCAGCGCCACCAACTGCGGCACCTGCGGGACGGTCTGCGCGTCCGTCACCAACGGCGCCCCCGCGTGCGTCACCGGGACCTGCGGCGCCGCCTGCGCGTCGGGCTTCGGCAACTGCGACGGCATGCTCGGCAACGGCTGCGAAGCCTCGCTCAACACCACCGCGAACTGCGGCTCCTGCGGCACCTCCTGCGGGTCGGGCTTCGTCTGCACGATGGGGCGCTGCGAGAGCGTCTCGTGTCCGCCCGCGCCCACGTGCACGGGCGCGTCGTGCCCCACGGCGTGCTCGCGCGTGCTCTTCACCGAGAACTGGGAGTCGGGCTCCGCGGGCTGGTACCTCGGCCGCGGCGGCTCGGCGCCCATCACCCTCGTGACCGAGACCGCGCCCTGCGGCGGACACTTTCTCCGCGAGACCGAGCGCTACTCCGCGGGCCGCGTCTTCACGCGCACGAGCATCCCCGTGGTCGCGGGGCGGACGTATTGCGCCTCGGGCTGGATCCGCGGCAGCACGGGCACCTGGCCCTTCATCGGGATGCGCTCGTCGGACGCGGCTGCGACGCTCGGCGGTGAGGCGTGGCTCATCGGTCAGCCGTGCTTCGGCTCCGTCGCGGGCCAGCCCGTCGCGCCCGTCGTCTCCGACGGGACGTGGCGCTGGTACGGCCGCCAGTTCGTGATGCCCGCGGGCATCTCGTACATCATCCTCGAGATCGAGATCTGGGACGGCGGCGCCGTCGGCACCGCGGACTTCGACAACGTCCAGGTGATCGAAGGACCCTGCCAGCAGAGCCCCGCCGCGGTGTGCACCTCCGTCTCGTGCCCGTGACCTGACCGCGCCGTTCGCGCGACGTCTCGATCCCCCCCAATCACCCGACCGCACCGCCGCGCCGCGCGGCCCTCGTACTACGCGTCCGAGGCTCGAACACCGTGAGACGAGCCGTACGGAAGCGCTCGACGGGGCGCGTCGCGCGGGTGTTACGGTCGAGCTCGAAGGGAGGTTCTCGCATGGCGCTCAAGAACCTGACGACGACGGAAATGATCTGGCTGACGGGGAGCATCGTGTCGACGGAGGGGCTGCGTCCCCGCTTCGAGGAGGCGCCGCTGCTGGCCGCGCTGCTGCCGGGCATCGAGCACGTTCACGGACAGGTCTCAGCGGTCTCGACGCAGCCGGGCGAGTCCGCGGTCGAGCGGGAGCTCGCCGCCCTCTCCGCGGAGGGCAACGACATCGACGTGAACCACCACGACCGCCTCGTGCGCGGGATCTACTACGCGCTCCTCAGCGCGGCCGAGGTCACACCGTCGAAGTCCGCGGCGTACGACGCGCTCTCGAAGCGCCTGCTCCCGCAGGGCCTCGGAACGGGCCAGCAGACCTGGATGGGCGAGGGCGGCAACGCGACGCGCATCGAGGCCGAGCTCGCCGCCGACAAGGACCTCCGCGCCGAGCTCAAGTCCGTCACGCTCTCCGACAAGCACACGCTCCTCGACGTCACGCAGGAGTTCGTTCGCGCGGGCGCACGCCTCGGCGCCATCGAGCACCGCCGCAACGAGCTCCGCGGCGAGGGCGGCGGCGCCAGCGCGACCGACGATCCCGCCGCCGAGCCCACGGAGCCTCGCACCGCGGCGTCGGCGCGCAACGAGTGGATCGCGACGATCAACGCCCTCTCCACCACGCTTCGGATCCCGAAGAGCGGCGTCGACCCCACGACGCGAGACAAGGTCTTCGCGCTCATCGGCGAGGCCGAGAAGCGCGCCGACCTCCGCAGCCGACGCGCGACGACGAAGACCGAGCCCACGGACGGGTCGCGACCCGTCGACGGCCCGCCCGTAACGCCTCCCGCACACGACGCGACCGCGCCGCGCCCCGTCTGAAGCGCCCGCGACCCCGGTCGCGACTCCACTCACGGATCACTCGATTCGCCCCGCGGGGGTTCAAACCCCATCGGTGCGGCTCGCGTCGCGCGCTGCGTCGGTCGTGACCGAGGTCGACTCGCGACGGGGTCGGGCCGTATCGGGGGGCGAACCCGCGCGCGAGCGGTTCGAGACCACCGCGAAGGGGACGTGACCGGGTGGTGTGCGATTTGACCGGAGGTCGTGTGCGGTCGCGACCGGGGGGGCGCGTACCGACGACGCGCGACAGCGCCTCGACGACGCTGCGACCGCGGGCAGAGGGGCGCGCTTCGAGGGAAAACGGCAGGGCGGGCCCATCTAGATCGCTTGCAAGCGTGAGGTTGGCGGATCGATGCGGAGCACGCAGCGCTTCAGCGAATCGAAGGCCCCTCTCGCCATTGCGAAGCACCTCTCGGCCCTCAACGATCCGCGCGTCGATCGTACGAAGCATCACCCGCTGCTGAACGTGATCGTCATGGCGCTGCTCGGCGTGATCTGCGGGGCTGAGGGCTGGGACGATCTGGAGGACTGAGGCTTGGCCAGAAGACTTTGGCTCGCGACGTTCCTCGACATGCCGCACGGGCCGCCGAAGGCCGACACGGCGATGGTCAGTGTTCGGTGCGTGCGTCGTCGGTGCGCAAGCGCTGCCCGTACGGCGGCCCCGGCGACGGGAAGCACGCGTGGTGAGCGAGGGTCGCGCGGGGCCGTCATCCTGCGAGAGGCGCTGGACGCGACGACCCGCGCAGGGGTAGCGTCCGGGCGATGGTCGCAGCGGCGGTACATCGGGGGGGCGTGGTGGCGTTGTTCGCTGCGCTCGCGGGCTGCGAGATGCCGGGCGAGCCGGGGTCGGGCGGCGTCCCCGACGCGCAGACGATGGATGGCGTTGTTCCCGTTGACGTTGCCGAAGAGCTCGCGAGCGATGTGGTGGCGCCGGTGGATGCGCCGCTACCGGATGTCGTTCGCGTTGACGTGCCGCCGTCCTGCTCTGCACCGCGGCGCGTGTGCGGCTCCCGCTGTACGGACACCAGCAGCGACTCTGCGAACTGTGGCGCGTGCGGGATGGTCTGCTCGTCTGGGCAGGTGTGTTCGAGCGGGAGCTGTCGAGCCGCCGTGATGTGCCCAGCGTCATGCCGAACAGACCACGACTGCGACCCGTGCGCGACGGCTGGTGATCCCGGCAACTACTGCTGCATCTCCGGGCTCTGCCTCTACGTGATGGGGGAGTGCCCCGTAGTTTGCGCGGCCGGCCAGACGAACTGCTTTGGAGTGTGCCGCTCTCTCCAAACCGACAACGCGAATTGTGGTCTCTGTGGCCTCGGCTGCGCGTCGGGAATGACCTGTACGGCGGGGAGCTGCACCGCGGTCTGTGGTTCGGGGCAGACCGACTGTTTCGGCGTGTGCCGCGACCTCGCCACCGACACCAACAACTGCGGCGCGTGCGGCACCCGCTGCACCAGCGGTTCGTGCACCAGCGGGCGCTGCACCACGGCGACGCTGACCCAACGGAGCTGCGCGAGGACACCGATCCCCGTCGGGTGCGGCCTCATCAACGTGACCGGCGGGACGTTCACGATGGGCGCCCCGTCGAACTGCTACGGCACTACCGACGCCACCTGCGCATACGACGCAGCGCCTCCCCAGACCGGGATCACTGTCGGCAACTTCGCGATCGACGCGTACGAGGTTTCGGTGGATCGATTCCGCGCGTTCTGGAGCGCGCGTTCGACCACGGCCGCGCCGTCGGTACTTCGCGTGAGCCCGATCGCCTATCGGGGGAACCCACCGATCGGGTGGGGAGCGTCTGCGCAGGACCCGCTATCGCTGGGCACCTTGTGCAACTGGTCCATGTCGGACGCGAGCGTGACCGAGCACCCGATGAACTGCGTCGACTGGTGGCTCGCGCAGGAGTTCTGCGTGTGGGATGGCGGTCGTCTTCCTACGGAGGCCGAGTGGGAGTACGCCGCGCGAGGGCGTGCGGTCGGGACACTTACGTCTGGGCGTCTCTACCCCTGGGGCGACGCGCCACCGAGTGCCGCCTGCGATCGCGCTCAGTGGAACGGCTGTGTGGGCGATGACGGACGCCGTACGCGCCGTGTGGATGCGCTCGCTGCGTCAGAAGGGATCTTCGGTCTGGCGGGCAATGTGTGGGAGTGGACCGCCGACAACTGGGAGACCTACCCGTCGTGTTGGGCATCTAGTAATAATCCGCTGTGCAACAGAAGTGCCGTCGGCGGCCGCGTGGTCCGCGGTGGGTCGTGGAGCGACGGCGGCGTGGCGGGCCTCCGCTCCGCGTCGCGCGGCGCCTACCTGCCCGCGAACCGCTACGACGGCGACCTCGGCTTCCGGTGCGCCCGGGATCTGCCGTGAGCCCGGCGACGTCACCACCGACGCTTGTCACTGGACGGTGACGCGGAGCGCGCCTCACTGCGTGTCGCCCTCGCGCAGTCTTCTTGTTTCCGCATCGCGAGGGCGCGACCCTCCGTGGCGATGCCGAGCGCGCCTCACGAGACGATGGTGGTTCTGCTGCGCGAGCACCCCGACTGGCTTGGCGCGTTGGTCGAGGTGATCGCGAAGCGCAAGCTCCCCGCGATGCTCACCGTGGCCGACTCAGCCGTGCGCGTGCTCGATCCCGCCGAGGTGCGGCTCGATCTCGTTCTCACTGCCGAAGACGGGCTCTCATGGGTGCTCGTCGAGGTTCAACTCGATGAGGACCGGGTCAAGGCGCGCAAGTGGCCGCTCGCCGTCGCCGCTCTCTGGAACGAGCGCGGGGTGCCCGGCGATCTCCTTGTGATCACGGCGGATCGCGCCGTCGCGGCCTGGACGCAGACGGTGGGACAGATGGACGGACCCCTCGGCGGAAGGCTCGCCGTGCGGCCCGTCGTCGTGCAGCTCACTGGCGATGTAGCCGAAGCGCTCCTCAACCCCGCGCACCCGGAGCTCGCGTTCTTCGCCGCGTGGACGGTGCACGACCGCTACGGCGTCGAGGCGCAGGCGATCGTCGAGCGCGCGACGGACCTCATCGAGACGATCCCAGACGAAGCGTTGCGGAGGACGCTGCTTCGCCGCATCCTGGGGATGCTCCACGAGAAGTTGGTTGCGCTGATTCGAGAGGTGTCGATGGATTCGCAGAAGATTCCGGTGAGCCCCGCGCTGCAACGCCTCGGCGAAGAGTTTCAGGCGATGTACGGCGCGCAGCTCGAGGCCCGCGGCAAGGCGCAGGGCGAGGCCCACGGCCGAGTACGGGGCGAGGCCGAAGCGCTGCTGAAATTCCTCGACGCTCGCGGATTCGTGGTGGAGGAAGCTCGTCGTGCGGAGGTGCTCGCGTGCGAAGACGTCGCTCTCCTCGATCGCTGGATCAAGCGAGCCGCGAGCGTGGCCACGATCGACGAGGTGTTCGCCGTGGGAGCGTAAACAACGTCACTCCTCGCATGCCTCGATCGCCGTGAGCATCGCGAGCGACCTCCCTGCGTCCGCACCCACGCGCCCCTTGCCCCTCTCGCTTCAGTTCCCCTACCATCGCCCCTCGCGTCGACATGGATGACGAGCTCGACCGCTTCGCGCCGGGGCGCTGATCAACAACCGCGACCAGCTCACCCGTGAGCTCGGACGCGGCGGCATGGGCGCCGTCTACGCCGCCAACGACACCGTGCTCGGCGCGCCCGTCGCCATCAAGGTGCTCCTCTTCGATCGCCCCGGACCGAAGCTCGTCGGCCGCTTCATGCAAGAGGCCCGCGCCGCCGCGCAGGTGCGCCACACCAACATCGTCAGCGTGCTCGACATCGGGCAGGACGTCGCCACGGGCGCGCTCTTCCTCGTGCAGGAGTTCCTCCTCGGGCAGGACCTCAAGCGACGGATCCTCGGCGGCGGCCCGCTCTCGCCGAGGGAGGCCATCGAGACGCTCTACCCGATCATGCGCGCGCTCGACTTCGCGCACTCCAAGGGCATCGTTCACCGCGACCTCAAACCTGACAACATCTTCCTCTGCGAGACGCACGACGGGATCGTCCCCAAGGTCATCGACTTCGGCATCGCCAAGGTGACCGACGGACACGGCCAGAGCGCGCAGAACACCGCCACCGCGCAGGTGATCGGAACGCCCTACTACATGGCGCCCGAGCAGGCCCGAGGCGATCGCGCGGTCGATCATCGCGCCGACGTCTGGTCGCTCGGCGTGGTGCTCTTCTACGCGCTCACGAGGCGCTACCCCCACGAGGGGACCACCACCAACCTCATCATCTCGAACATCATCACGCGACAGCCGACGCCCATCACCGCGTACGCTCCGACGCTCCCGCCGCAGGTCGTCATCACCGAGCGCATGGAAGCGCCGCCCCGGACGCGCCGCCGCTCCGTCGCGCTCTTCGCCGCCGTGCTCGCGCTCGGGAGCGGACTGGGACTCGCGATCTACTTCTCCATGCGCCACGGCGGCTCGACGCAGCCTGCGTCGCCTCCGACTGCGATCGCCGCGGTGACCGCGCAGACGCCGCGCCCTGCTGCTCGGCCCGCCGCGCAACCCTCAGCGCCACCGTCCGCCGCGTCTACCGTCGCTCCGGCACCTGTGGCGATGGCTCCCGCGGTGGTGGCGGCGCCACGAGTGATCGCCAACGCAGCGCCGCCCCCTACGCGAGCGAGAGCGCCGATCACGCAGCCCGCGCAGCCTCTCGCGACGCGCATCGGCGCGCGCGCGAGGCCGCGACCGGGGACGCGCATACTCACAGCGCAAGCGCTCTCGCTGATGGGACGCTTCGCGGCCTCCCACGCCGCGGCCACGCAGTGCCTCCGCGACGTCGAGGTCGAGACGCAGACCACCGAGGCGAACCGCGCCGGGCTCCGCGCGCGATGCACCGAGCTTCGCGATGAGGTCGCTCCGCGCATCGCCCGGCTGACCGTGCGTGTGCCCGCAGGAGCGCCGCCGGAGATGGAGGTGCGCATCGACGGCGACGCGCTCTCTCCCGCGCAGCTCGACGTCGAGCGTGTGGTCGATCCGGGCGCGGTGACCGTACGCGCGGTCATTCCCGGCAGGGCGCCGTGGGAGCACGTGCAGCCTCTCTCCGCGGGCGAGCGTCAACGTCGACGTGGTGATTCCGCAGCCCACGCCCGACGTCGCGCGAACTCCTCCCGCCGCGCGGACGCCGCCGACGGAACCTGTACGGCGTGAAGTCCGCGACGACGCGCCCGCGACACCCTCAACGCCACGCTCGACCCAGCGCGCCCTCGCGTGGACGGCCGGTGCGGTCGGGGTCGCGCTCATTGGCGGTGCGGCGGTGGCAGGGGCGATGTTCCTCTCGCAGCGCGATGAGTACCTGCAAGCGAACTGCCTCGCTCCTCCGGCGACTGGCGCCTGTCAGGGCGCTACGACGACCTCGACGCGCTCCACGCGCTGCAATTCGTGGGGTACATCGGCGGCGGGGCGCTCCTCGCGACGAGCGTCATCCCCTTCGTGACCGCTCCGAGCGCGCACCGTGAGCCCGCGCTGAGCTTCGGCGTCTCGCCCGGTGGGCTGAGCTTCGGGTACACACGCCGCTTCTGATCGACGCTCCGCCCCTGCGACGGTCGACCGGCGGGGCGCGGGGCGTGTCTCACCTTCGTTGCCGCAGAGAAGACGACGCGCGTCGGTGCCACGCTTCGAAGCGGGCGCCGACGATCAGCGTTTCGGTGTGCTCCCAGGGGCATCCCTCGTTTTTCGCTCTGTTTCAGGACCGATGGAGCGCTCGACTCGCGCCGCGTGTTCAAACACGCTGCACGAAAGACCTCGGACGAACACGGCAAAAGCCCGCGTTGCGGGCTCTCAACCGAGGGTCCGCGGAGCGGACTTCGAGCGCGCCATCAACCAGATTTGTTGCCGCGGGTCTCAACCTGCGGCGCGAGCAGGTCTCCGAATCGCCTTGAAACAAAGGGAAGAAACGAGGGGATGTTTCAGGCGCGGGCGTCTACAGCCTCCAGAGCACCGAGAGGTCGAGCTCGACGGCGTCGAAGGGCTCCGCGCGCACGGTCGCGTCGCCCTCGTAGGTGTCGACCTCGACCCAGCGGCCGTTCTCGAACCGGTAGACCTCGACGGTCCGGTCGCGGGGGTCGACGAGCCAGTAGTGAGCGACCTTCTCGCGCCGGTAGATGCGTCGCTTCTTCCCGCGGTCGAGCGCCTGGGTGCGCTCGGAGATCACCTCGCACACCCAGTCCGGCGCCAGCTCGACGTGGGCAGGCGCGTCGTCGGCGAGAAAGTCCTCGGGCACGCGCTCGCGGCGCCAGCCAGCAAGGTCGGGCACGACGATGTCGGGCTTCGGGCCGAGGCGCAGCTCGGGCTCGGGGATAAACACCCAGCCGCCGGGACCGCCGCGGCCCCGATCGAAGGGGGTGCGCAGCTCGCCGTGCAACTCGCCGGCGGCGCGCGCGTGCTGGCGCGTCGGGCGGGGCATGACCGAGAGCTCGCCGTCAAACACCTCGGCCACCATCGTGTCGGGCGCGTCGAGATAGCCCGCCACCACCTCGGGCCGGAGTCCCGGAAAACGCGCGTCGGGCGGGATCGGCAGGGCGCTGGTTGTCGAAGGAGCGACCATGGCGAGACTCTACCGCAGCGATGGCGCCGCAACACATCGATGCCCCGCGCCGCTCGCGCGTCTACCACTACTGCGTCAGGTCTTCGCGACGGACCGGGGTTCGCGCTTCGCGCTCACCGCCGGGCTATGCACGAGCGACGCACCGGACGAGGTCCGGCGCTCGTGGGGCTGTTGCGCGCTGGAGCGCGATCGACTCGGTACCGCGCAGCGTCACGTCCGACGGGCCTGCGAATCACGTCTCACAACCGCTCTACAAGCGCCGGACCCCGTCCGGTGCGTCGCTCGTGCATTAGCCCGGCGGTGAAGCGCGAAGCGCGAACCCCGGTCCGTCGCGGAGATCTGACGCCGTAGCGCTACGCCCTCACGTACGCAGGTCTCTCTCCTCGCTGTCGCGCTTCTCGGCGAGCGGCGCGAGGCTCTCGCGGTGGCCGTGGTGCTCCTCGCTGGTGCGCCATCGGCCGCTGCGGCGGTCGAAGTCGGCGATCACCTGCGCGCCCAGCAGCACGATGATCGCGCCGATCTCGAGGGTCACGAGCACCACGATCGACGTCGCGAGCGAGCCGTAGATGAGGTTCACCGACGACAGCGTCGAGAAGTACCAGACGAGCACGTGGCGCACGATCTCCCAGAGCACCGTCGCCGTCGCGCCGCCCACGAGCGCGCGTCGGAACGCGATGCGCCCCACGGGCATCACCATGTAGAGCGCGGTGAGGAGCAGCGCGAGGCCCACCACGCCGAGCACGTACATCCCCGCCGCCGCCGCGCCCGCGAGGGCGTACGCGTGGCCGAAGAGGCGCAGCGAGTTGCGGCCCGCGAGCTCCAGCGCGCCGCTGATGAGCGACGTGAGCAGCAGCCCCAGACCGAGCGCCATGATGAACACGTAGGGGATCAGCGCCGAGACGATGAAGGGCCGCTTCCGCTCGCGGACGCGGTGATAGAAGATCACCGACATCGCGTTCTCGAGCACCGTGAAGGCCACGGAGCTGAAGAAGAGCAGCGCCACGATGCTCACGCCGCCGACGACGCGGCGGTGCTCCACGAACGACGCCACCTGATCGACGATCGCCGCGGCCGAGTCGCGGGGGAGCACCAGCTCCAGGTTCTCGCGCACCGTCGCGATGAGCTTCGCTTCATCGATGATTTGCGAGAGCCCCACGAGCAGCACGGCGAAGAGCGGGACGATCGAGAGCAGCGTGTTGTACGCCACCGCTCCGGCGAGCAGAAAGCCCTGATTCCTACGGAAATCGCGCAGGACCTTCCCCACGAGCGAGAGGGCCTCGCGGGCCAGTCCACGGGCGCTTCGCTCAGGCGTTTTGTGTTCGTTCACGGTGCGCGCGCTCCCTCCTCGGGGGCCCTCGAAGCACGGCGCAACGTAACACCGCGGCGGCGAAGCGACGGGCGTGATTGCCATTCGCGCACCAGTTGCCTTAGGTTCCCGCCTCAACCATGAATACCGCCAGCTTCGACGCGGGAATCCCGGCCTTCGGTACGGGCGTGCTCTACGCGTTTCTGGTCACCGCCGCGTGCGCCTTCGCGCTGGCGGTGCTCGCAGGGGTCTCGCCGCAAGGCAACGGCCCGCGGCTCCTCCGCGCCGCGCGCCTCACGGCCCTCGGCACCTGCGCGCTCATCGGCCTCGACGTGATGACGCTGCTCTACGGGTTCCTCTCGCACGACTTCAGAATCCGTTACATCGCCCACTACAGCGACCGCTCGATGCCCCTCGAGTACCTCATCGCGGCGCTCTGGGGCGGCCAGGACGGCTCGCTCCTCTGGTGGGCCTTTCTCCTCTCGCTCTACACGTCGGCGTGCCTCCTCTGGCTCAAGGGGAGATACAAAGAGCTCGCCCCGTGGATCATCGCGACGCTCATGGCCATCGTGATGTTCTTCGGCGTGCTCATGGCCTACGCGGCCAACCCCTTCGCGGCCACCTTCGGCGGCGCGCCCGCGGACGGTGAAGGGCTCAACCCCTCGCTGCAGAACTTCTACATGGCGATCCATCCGCCGAGCCTCTACGTGGGCTTCGTCGGGTGCGCCGTGCCCTTCGCCTTCGGCGTCGCGGCCCTCATCACCGGCAGGCTCGGTGAGGAGTGGGTGCTCGCCATCCGGCGCTGGGTGCTCTTCGCCTGGATGTTCCTCTCGATCGGCAACGTGCTCGGGATGCTCTGGGCCTACGAGGAGCTCGGCTGGGGCGGCTTCTGGGCCTGGGACCCCGTCGAGAACGCCGCGTGCCTCCCGTGGTGGACGCTCACCGCGTACCTCCACTCCGTGATGATCCAGGAGCGCCGCGGCTTCCTCAAGGTGTGGAACGTCTCGCTCATCCTCGGGAGCTTCTTCCTCACGATCTTCGGCACCTTCCTCACGCGCTCGGGGCTCATCTCGAGCGTGCACGCCTTCGCGCAGAGCGACATCGGGATCTACTTCGTCTACTTCATGGTCTTCCTCGTGATCTTCTGCGTCGGGCTCGTGGTGTGGCGCCTGCCGCGCCTGCGCTCCGAGTCGCAGATCGACAGCGTGTGGAGCCGCGAGGCCATGTTCGTCGCGAACAACTGGATGCTCCTCGGCATCTGCGTGTTCATCCTCCTCGCCACCACCTGGCCCAAGGTCAGCGAGTGGCTCTGGAACGAGCGCCTCACCGTCGGCGCGAGCTTCTACAACGCGTGGCTCTCTCCCATCGGCCTCGCGCTCTTCACCATCGTCGCCATCGGCACGCTCACCCCGTGGCGCAAGGCGTCGCCGAAGCTGCTCCTCGAAGCCTTCCGCGGCCCCCTCGCGGCGGGCCTCGCCGTGGGCCTCGGGCACGCCTTCTTCGGCGCGCGCGTGGGCTTCAACCCCGTCGTCGTCTGCGACCCGATCTACGACGTGGTCTCGCACGTCAACATCGCCGGGATCCACCTCTTCGACGTCAACGTGGGCCGCTCGCTCGCGTGGTTCGACGGGCACCTCCCGCCCTTCGCCACGGGCCTCTTCGCGATGAACGTCACCGCGCTCGCGCAGGAGTTCTACCGCGGCGTCAGCGCCCGCGTTCGCACGAAGCAGGAGAACCCCGCCGTCGCCCTCACGCGCCTCGTGAACAAGAACCGCCGACGCTACGGCGGGTACATCGTCCACCTCGGCTTCGCGCTGATGATGATGGGCTGGATGGGCGCCGCCTACCGCATCGAGGCCGAGGCCTCGCTGCGCCCCGGCGAGTCGCTCACGGTGGGTCACTACTCGCTCCGCTACGACGGCCCCGAGTCGCGCCGCACCACCGACAAGCGCGAGATCTACGCGCGCATCACGGCCTTCCGCGACGGGCGCGAGTTCGCCCACGTGAAGCCCGCGCGCTTCATCTACACGGCGCGCCCCGAGATGCCCACCACCGAGGTGAGCATCACGTCGCGGCCCGCCGAAGACCTCTACGTGGTGATGGCCACGCTCGACAACGAGACCCGCGTCGCCCACATCAAGGGCTTCGTCAACCCGCTCACGCTCTGGATCTGGCTCGGCGGCCTCGTGATCGTGTTCGGCGTGATGACGGCCATGTGGCCCGACGCTTCGAAGGTCGCCGCGCGCGCCGTCGCGCCGCGCCGCGCGGGCCTCGCCAGCAACGCCGCGGGCATCACCCTGCTCGCGCTCGGGGCCGGCGCCCTCGCGCTGCTCGCGCCCTCCGTCGCGCACGCGCAGAACGACCCCTCCATGACCGCGGGCTACACGGGGACCTTCACCCCGCGGGAGCGCCACCTCTTCGACCAGCTCCTCTGCATGTGCGGCGACTGCCAGCGGCTGCCGCTCGCCACGTGCACCTGCGGCTTCGCGGAGCACCAGCGCGACACGATGCGCGCGCGCCTCGAGCGCGGCGAGGCCGAGGCGACGATCGTGGGTGACTACGTCGCGCGCTACGGCCCCGCGGCGCTCTCGGTGCCGCCCGACCAGGGGCACAACAAGGCGCTCTACATCGTGCCCGTCGCGGCCCTCGCCGCGGGCGCGGGCTTCGCCGTGCACCTCGCGCGAAAGTGGGCGCGGCGCGCGCCCGCGAAGGTCGAAGAGAAGGCCGAAGTGAAGACCGACGAGAAGGCCGCCGCGAGCGCGAAGGCCGACGAGGGCTACGACGCCCGCATCGATGAGGAACTCCGTGGAGACGACTGATCGCAGCGAAGGGCGCGACGAGCTCGCGCGGTACGTCCCGGTGATCGGGGCGGCGGTGGTGGTGCTGGTGGCGATCCCCGTGGGCATCACGCGAGGCGCGCCCGCGGTGGCGCTCTGGCTGGCCTTCTCGGCCCTCGCGAGCGCGGTGCTGATGTTCTGGGAGGCGCTGCGCGTCACCCTCGACCCCACGGCGCCCGGCGACGAGGTCGAGATCGACGACGAGGGCGTCCCCGCGGAGCTCGACGCGCGCAAGAAGGCCGCGCTCCAGGCGCTCCGCGACATCGAGTTCGAACGCTCGATCGGGCGGCTCAGCGAGGAGGACTACAAGGGCCTCGAGAAGAAGTACCGCGACGAGGCCCGCGCCGCGATGCGCGCCATCGACGAGGGCATGGGCGAGTGGCTCGCCCGCGCCGACGAGATGCTCGACGCCATCGGCACGCAGTCACCGCGCGACGGCGCGTCGAAGCCCGCCGCGCGCGCCGACGCGAAGGAGAAGGCGCCCGAGGCGAAGGCCGACGTGCGCTGCCCCAGGTGCGAGACCGCCAACGACAGCGACGCGGTCTTCTGTAAGAAGTGCGGCACGCGCGGCAGCCCGGAGAGCGCCGATGCGAACTGACAGACTCGCCGCCGTCGCGGCCCTCGCGCTCGCGCTCCACGCGCCCGCCTCGTTCGCGCAAGACGCTTCGACCGCGCCCGCCTCCGGCGCTTCTGTCGCGGTCGTCACCGACGCCGCCGCGCCGCGCGTGATGGCCGCGGGACCCATCGACCCCAACACCCCGATGCCGCCGGGGCATCCCCCCATCGACTCGCAGGGCGCCGGAGGCGGCGCGGGGCTCCATCGATCGAACCTCCCCGAGAGCTTCGCCACGGAGGCGCCGGAGCTCCCCTCGGGCGTGTTGGTGGTGCGCGTCGTCGACGGGCACGGCACGCCCATTCCCGACGCGACGGTGCGCATCGGCGCGATGCGCGAAGGCGAGGCCGCGGGCGCGCAGGAGGTCCGTACGGGCCCCGACGGCACCGCGCGCGTCGAGCGCCTCGACACCGACGGCGTGGCCTACCGGCTCAGCACCGAGCACCGCGGCGCGCGCTTCGGCGCGATGCCCTTTCAGCCCTCGCCGGGCGTCGGATACCAGGTGCAGATCGTCCGTCACGAGGTGACCAACTCGCCGCGCGCGGTGCTCATCTGGGACGCGCGCGCCGAGGTGCGCTTCAAGGACGACCGGGCCGTGGTGGTGGTGCGCGTGAAGCTCGTGAACCTCACGGGCATGGCCCTCGGAGGCGCCGAGGCGCAGCCCGTGGCCTTCGTTCCGCCTGAGGGGCTGCGCTTCACGATCCCCGACGGACACACTGCCTTCGTGACCGAGCCGTCGATGTCCGACGTGCGCGTCACCGAGGAGGGCAACACGGTCGTCGTGCGGGGCTCGATCCCGCCCACGTCGCAGGAGCCCGTCGACGTGGTGTTCCAGTACCAGATGAAGCTCTCGGGCGGAGACCTCGACCTCAACATCGGGATGCCCATCTCGGTCGTCGCGGCCACCGTCGTCGCCGAGGCGCCTCCCGGTCTCACGCTCTCCGTCGCGGGGATGCCGCCCGCCGAGCAGCGCACCGACGAGGGCGATCGCTTCCTCATCACGGGCGTCGAGCGTCGCCCCGACGATCCCCCCATCACCTCGCTGAACCTCCACCTCGGGGGGATCCCTCGCGCCGCGGGGCCTGCGCGCACGGCGGCCTCCATCGTGGCGGCGCTGCTGGTGCTCCTCACGCTGGGCTACGCGCTCAAGCAGCGCAGCGAGGCCCGTCGGCGCAGGTCACGGGCGGCCGTCGAGGCCGAGCGCGACCGCGTGCTCGACGAGATGGCCTCGCTCAAGCGCCTCCGCGACGAGGGCGAGGTGGGTCCGGTGACCTTCGAGCGCCGCCGCCGCGAGCTGGCCCTGTGGCTCGCCTCGCTCCTCAAGGAGCTCGACGCCTCGACCGCGAAGCCCGCCTAGCGCGCACGCCTCTTCCGCCGTCTGGTTGATTCCTCCGTGGAAATGAGGCACACGGGCGCACCCGCCGCGGATCGACCGCGGGGCGTCACCCGTGCCGAGGTATTGCGCGTGTTGCATGACTTTCTGGCGTTCATCAAGCAGCTCGTAAGCATCGACGGCCTCACGTCGCTCACGGAGCACTACGGCAACGTGATGTACGCGATCCTCATCGCGATCGTGTTCGCCGAGACGGGGCTCGTGGTGACGCCGTTTCTGCCCGGTGACTCGCTGCTCTTCACCGCGGGCTTCGTCGCCAGCATCGGGAAGCTCAACTTCTTCGCCCTCGGCGGCGCCCTCATCGCCGCGGCGATCGTGGGCGACACGATCAACTACCACGTCGGCAAGGCCATCGGCCCCCGCGTGATGAAGAGCGAAGACTCGAAGATCTTCAACAAGAAGTACCTCGACAAGACGCACGCCTACTTCGAGAAGTACGGCGGCAAGACGATCATCCTCGCGCGCTTCGTCCCCATCGTGCGCACCTTCGCGCCCTTCGTCGCGGGCGCCGGGGCCATGAGCTACGCGAAGTTCATCACCTTCAACATCGTCGGCGCCGTGGCCTGGGTCACGCTGATGATGGGCGCGGGCGTGATCTTCGGCGGAATGGCCATCGTCCAGCGGCACTTCGAGAAGGTCGTGATCCTCATCGTGATCGTCTCGGTGCTGCCCATGGCCATCGAGTGGTGGAAGTCTCGGAAGCCGAGCTCTGAGCCCGCGACCTGATCCCTCCGCGCGCGCCCGAGACCTCGCGCGCATCCTCCCGCTCGCGGCCCTCACCGAGCTCGCGTGCGCCGCGCTCCTCGGCGGGAGGCTCCACCCCGACGAGACCCACCAGTACCTCGAAGTCGCCCACCGCTCCGTGTGGGGCTACGGCACCCGCCCCCACGAGTGGCACGCGGGGATGCGCAACCTCGTCGCCCCCGGCGCGCTCACGGCCCTCTTCGCGATCCTCCGCCGCCTCGGCGTCGACGATCCCCGCGTGTACCTCTCGATCACGCACGCGCTCGTGGGCGCGCTCTCGCTCGGCGTGGTGGTGTGCGCGTACGACCTCGTCGCTCGCTCGGGTCGCGACCGCGCCTTCACCGCGGCGCTCGCGCTCGCCCTGTGGAGCCCGTGGCAGAACCTCGCCTTCCGCACGCTCGGAGAGACCTTCTCGGCGCTCACCCTGATGCTCACCCTGCGCGCGTGGGAGCGCTCCCCGCGCAGCGACGCGCGCGTCGGAGCGTGGCTCGCGGCGGGCTTCGTGCTGCGCTACCCCGCGGGCGTCTTCGCGCTGCCCTTCGTGGCCTCGTACGTCGCGCGTCGAGACCTCCGCGGCTTCGCGAGGCTCTGCGCGGGCGCGCTCGCGCCGCTCTCGATGCTCGCGGTCGCAGACCGCCTCGCGTGGGGAACGGCCTTCCACTCGGTGATCGCGTACGCGGACTTCAACATCATTCGAGGCCGCGCGAGCGCCGACTACGGGACGCGCCCCGCGTGGTTCTACCTCGCGTGCTGCGTGGGCCTCGCGCCGCTCCCGTTGCTCGTCGCGTCGCTCCGTCGGGCGCGGTGGCGCGACGGCGCGATGCCCCTCGCGGTGACGCTCACGTACCTCGCGGTGATGTCCGCGCTCGCGCATAAAGAGCCGCGCTTCTTCCTCACGGTCGTGCCCGCGCTGGTGGTCGCGCTCGCGCGCGTCGCGCCGCCGTGGAGCGCGAGGACCGCGCGCGTGATCGTGGCGCTCACGGCGCTCCATTCGCTCGCGGCGCTCGCGGTGTACGCGCGAACGGGCGTGTGCGAGGGCGACGCCGTGTGGGCCGCGGAGCGCGTCGGACGCGAGCCCGTGGTGCGCTCGCTCTCGCTCGTGGGCGTGTCGCACCCGGGGTACGTGCACCTCCACCGAGACGTCGCCGTGACGGGCGACGGACGCAACGACGTCACCCGCTCGCTCGCCGCGCTCGATGCGGTCGCGCGCGAGCGGACCGCGGGTCGCTTCGCGATCACGCGCGGAGAAGAGGCCGAACGCGGACTCCGCGCGCGAGGGTGGACGCGCTGCTATCGCGTCGGCGCGGTCGCGGTCTGGGCGCTCGCTTCGCCGCCCGACGAGGTCTCGGAGCCCTCCTCGCCGGTGAACTCCACGGCGGTGCCGACCATGCGCAGCCGGCCCTGCGTGACGCGCTGAGAGACGTCGACGAGCGCGTCGGCGTTGACCTCGCAGCCGCCCTGGAGGAGCTGCTCGCGACACTGCTGCTCCTTGGAGTCGCTGCACTCCGCGGTCACGACGGCGAAGGCGAGGCGCGGCCGCGACGGACCGCGGTCGGCGTAGGCCTGGAGCGAGCTCGCTGCACAGGCTTCGGCGCGCTCGGAGTGGCGTCTGTCCATGTATCGCACGTGGTGCGAGGGGCTGACGCAGGCCGCGCCGAGCGCCGTCGTCACGAAGAGGAGACCCGAGACGCTTCGAAGATCACGCATCGCGGCGGATGTTCTGTCGGAGGCGCCGTCGCTGGCAACCTTCGAGGTGGCGTGTTGCTTCATTGCGACGGCGGCGCGAAACGGGCATAACCCCTCGGACGCGATGAGTCAGGCCGGGATGTCCCCGCAAAGCGCCGTCGAAGGGCGCTATCTCCTCGACGCTGCGCTCGATCGCTGGGGCGTCGGCGAGGCTTGGCAGGCGCGCGACAAGAACTTTCGCAACCGCCCGGTGGTGCTCGAGTTCTTCGCCGCCGACCGGGCCGACGTGGCGCTCGAGCGCTCGCACGAGATCCGCGCGCAGCGGGCGCTCAAGCACGCGTGCGTGCTCCCTGTGATCAACCAGGGAACACACGAGGGGCGGCCCTGGGTGGCCTTCGACGGCTTCGAAGGCATCTCGCTCGCGCGCTACATCGACGAGGAGCGTCGGGGCCGCGCGCAGCTCGACCGCGCCACCGCCGAAGACCTCTTCGACAAGGTGCTCGACGGCGTGAGCGCCGCGCACGAGGGCGCCACGGCGGTGCTCCACGGGTGCCTCAGCGCGCGCAGCGTGCTGGTGAAGCAGGGGGCGCTCAAGGTCATTGATTTCGCGCTCGGCGCGCTCGCGTCGCCCGAGGTGCTCGGCCCGTACCGCGCGCCCGAGCTCGCGAGGCCCGGCGAGCCGGTCTCCATCGCGAGCGACGTGTACGCCCTCGGTGTGCTCCTCGCGGACATGCTCATGCCGCAGAACGTGGGCGACGCGCGGAAGGCGCTCGAAGGCCTCCTCGCGGGCCTCACGCGCGACGGCGCCCAGGCCGGGCGGATGCAACGCCACGACATCCCGCCCGCCGCGTGGGACGTGGTCGCCCGCGCCGTGCGCCGCGACCCCTCGACGCGCTGGGACGACGTCGCCTCGATGCGCAAGGCCCTCCAGGCCGCGTGGGCCACGGCGCCCGCCCCGGCGCCCGCGCCGTCGGTCTCGTCCGCGCTCGCGCAGGCGTTGAGGGCGCCCACGATGTCGATGCCCTCGGCGCCGCCGCGACCCGCGACGGTGGCGATGCCTCCCGCGATGCGGTCGGCGCCCGCGCAGCCCGCGTTCTCGGGGCCGATGCCGCCCGTGGCGCCCGCGTTCACCGCCGCCCCCGCGCCGCAGCCGCCTGCGTTCTCGCACGCCCCGTTCTCGGCGCCGCCGCCCTTCGTCTCGCCCCCGCAGCCCCCGCCGCCGCCCGCGTGGAACGCTCCGCCTCCGCCGCCGGGTGCTTCATCCGACGCGTGGTCGACGCTCAAGCCCGCGGGGCACACGCAGGCCCGAGCAGCCCTCGCGTCGGCGTGGGACGCGCCCGCGCCCTCACCTCCGGGGCCCGCGCCCGCGTCCATCGCGTCGGCGTGGGACGCGGGGGAGGTCAACCCCGACTGGGCCGCGCCGCCGTCGTACGTGCCGCCCCTCGCGGCGCCCCTCGCGCCCGCGCCTGGCGCGCCCGTCGCGGGCGCGATCAGCGGCGCCGACGACGACTGGGAAGACGAGACCCGCGCCTCCGCCGACCACCCGATGCGCGCCTCGGCGCCCGCCCCCATCGCCCCCGCGGGGCCTTCGAAAGCGCTGCAAAACAAGCTCAACGAGATGGCGCGCCAGGAGTCGACGATGGCGCTCGACCTCGACTCCCTCAACGCCGCGGCGGGCGTCGCGGCCTCGCGCGCCGTCGCCGCCACCACGCCCCTCAGCGACGACTGGAAGGAGGGCGTCGTCCTCCTCGACACGTCGCCCGCGAGCTCGCTCCGCGCGGTCGACGAGGACGAAGAAGAGCCCTACGAGCCCGGCAGCCGCACGCAGGTCGCACACGCGCCCGCGCCGGTCCTCGACACGATGGAGACCCTGCGACCGATGCAGCGCCCCGTCGCGCTCGAACCCTTCGTCCCGCGCATCCCCGGGATGTCCGGGCCCGTCGACGCGGAGTCCACCTTCGTCGCCAACTCTCCGCTCGTGCCCGAGGCGCCGCCGCGCCCGCTCACGATGGCCTCGGTCCCGCTGCACGCGCAGCCCGTCGCGCTGCCTCCCGTGAGCGAGCGCACCATGGCGATCGACACCTCGGGCGGACCGCATGACATCGGTCACACGATGCCCGCGCCCATGGGGATGATGGGCGCGCCGCGGCCCTTCACGCCGCCCGTGGCGCAGCCCGTCGAACGCCCTGTCGCAGCACCGTCGAAGCTCCCGATCATCGTCGCGGTGGTGATCGCGCTGGTGCTCATCGCGGGCGCGCTCGCGGTCGTCGCGACGCGCCGATGAACCCACTTTCACTGTCGGTTCACACGGCGCGACCCTAGGGGTCGTGGTGATGAACCGCACGGTCTCCGCACTCGCGATCCTCGTGACGCTCGCGTGTCGCAGGGAGCCCGCGCCCGTGCTCCGCGCCGAGCCCACGGCGGCGCCCCACGCGACGTCCGCGGGGCTGGTGACGCTCCCCAACGCGCTCGAGCGCGACGGCCGCGTGGTGAGCGAGCCCGCGCGCCGCGGGTCCGTGCGCGACGTGGTGTCGTCTCCGTGCGAGGTGGTCCCCGGCGGCGTCGCCGCGGCAGACGGGGCGCCCCCCGTGGTCGCGCGCATCGTCGCGTGGCACGTCGCGCCCGGTGACGCCGTGCGCGCGGGCGCCCCCATCGTCACCCTCGACTCGCCCGTGGTCGCGCAGGAGCGGACCGAGTTCGCGCGCGCCGAGGTCGACCTCCACGACCTCGAGCACCGCGTCCGCGAGGAGGCCGAGATGCTCCAGCAGGGCGCCACGAGCGCTCGCTCCGCGCGCGAGTCACGGACGTCGCTCGCGCGTGCCGCGGGCGCGCTCGCCGCGGCGCGCAGGGCCCTCTCGGTCGCGCAGGCGTCGGAGCGCGGCGAGGGCGGGACCTTCACCCTCCGCGCGCCGATCTCGGGCACGGTGACGGTCCGTGAGGGCGTCCGCGGCGCCGTGGTCGAGCCCCCCGCGGTGCTCGTGACCCTGCTCGACCTCAACGCGCTTCGCGTCGCCGCGCACCTGCCCGAGCAGAGCGTCGACGCGCCCGTCGGAGCACCCGCGACGGTCTCGCTCCGCGGTCGCCCCGGGACCTTCTCCGCCCATGTGATCTGGCGTGATCCGGTGATCGCGCGAGAGAACCGCACGCGGCTCGTGCACCTGCGACTCGACGGCGGCGCCGCGGGGATCGCGCCCGGTGAGACGGGCACGGCGCGCATCGAGCGCGCGGCGAGCGAGGGGACGGTGGTGCCCACCTCGGCGGTGTTCCGCGCGGGCGAGCGGGCGACGGTGTTCGTGCGCACGGCCGAAGGGCGCTACACGGCGCGCGACGTGGTGTCGGGGCACGAGTCGAACGGCGTGGTCGAGGTCGTCTCGGGCCTCGACGCCGGCGAGCCCGTGGTGGTGCGAGGGACCTTCCTCGTCGCCGCCGAGCACGCGCGTCAGGGCAACGGGGAGTAACGCCGCCGTGTCCGACGACGGCGCCACGGGAGGGCTCGCTGGACGCCTCGCGCGCTTCAGCGTCGACCACCCCAACCTGATCCTCCTCGCGGTGCTGGTGATGGCGCTCCTCGGCGCCGTGTCGGCCTCGTCGATCCCCGTCGACGCGGTGCCCGACATCACCAACGTGCAGGTCGTGGTGCTCACGGGCGCGCCGGGCCTCGGCCCCGTGCAGATCGAGGAGCTCGTCACGCACCCCGTCGAGATCGGCCTCGCGGGCATCCCCGGGCTGCGCGACGTGCGATCGACCTCGCGCGCGGGCCTCTCGTCGGTGACCGCGATCTTCGAAGACGACATCGACCCGATGCTCGCGCGCCTCCAGGTCTCGCAGCGGCTCCCCGCGATCCGCGAGGACCTCCCCTCCGTGGCGGGCGCGCCCGAGCTCGGGCCCTTCACCACGGGGCTCGGCGAGGTCTATCACTTCACCGTTCGCTGGCCCGGTCACACGGCCCTCGAGACGCACACCGTCGTCGACTGGGAGATCGCCCACCCCCTGCGCCACGTCCCCGGCGTGGTCGAGGTGAACCTCTGGGGCGGCGAGCTCAAGCAGTACCAGGTCGTGCTCGATCCGCAGCGCATGGCCGCGCGCGACGTGACCCTCGCGATGGTGGCCGAGGCGCTCGAGCGCTCGAACCGCAGCGTCGGCGCGGGCGCCATCGAGCGCGACGCCGTGGGCCTGGTCATCCGCGGCGAGGCGCTCCTCCGCGACGAGCGCGAGATCGGCGAGGTGTCGGTGCGGGCCGCGGCGACGTCGCCGGTGCTCGTGCGCGACGTGGCCGACGTGCGCATCGGCGGCGCGTACCGCCTCGGCGCGGCCACGGCCGACGGCCAGTCCGAGGTCGTGTACGTGATGGTGCAGATGCTCGCGGGGGCCAACGCGCGCACGACCGTGCGAGACGTGCGAGAGCGCCTCGACGAGCTCACGCGCGAGCTGCCCCCGGGCGTGCGCGTCGAGCCCTTCTACGACCGCGCCGATTTCGTCAAGCGCGTGCTCGACACGGTGGCGCACAACCTCGCCGAGGGCGCGGCGCTCGTGTGCCTCGTGCTCCTCCTCGCGCTCGGAGACCTGCGCGCGGGGCTCATCGTGGCGTCGCTGATCCCCCTGTCGGCGCTCGGCGCGGCGGTGTTCGTCAAGCGCATGGGCGTGTCGGGCAACCTCATGTCGCTCGGCGCGGTGGACTTCGGCCTCCTCGTCGACGGCGCCGTGGTGGTGGTCGAGCACGCGATGGTGCGCGCGGCCCTCGATCACTCAAGAGACGCGCGGGTGGTGGCCCGCGAGGCGTCCGACGAGGTGGCGCGGCCCGTGGCCTTCGGCGTGGCGATCATCGCGCTGGTGTACGTCCCGGTGCTCGCGCTCGAAGGCGTCGAGGGGAGGATGTTCCGCCCCATGGCCCTCGTGGTGCTGTCGGCGCTCGCGACGGCGCTGGTGCTCTCGCTCACCTTCGTGCCCGCGATGGCGCCCGCCCTGGTGCGCATCGCGCGACGGACCCACGGCGAGCACGACCCCGTGGTGGTGCGCTTCGCGAAGCGGGTCTACGGGCCCGTGCTGGCGGCGGTGATGAAGCGACCGCTGGCCTCGACGGTGGCGGTGCTCTGCGTCGTGGGGCTCTCGATGGTGCTCGCGTCGCGGCAGGGCGGAGAGTTCATCCCGCGCCTCGACGAGGGATCCATCGCGCTCCAGCTCACGCGCCCGCCGAGCACCTCGCTCGAAGAGGGCGTCCGCGGGACGCTCGCCGTGGAGCGCTGCCTCCGCGAAGTGCCCGAGGTCACGCGCGTCGTGTCTCGCACGGGCTCTCCCGCCGTCGCGACGGACCTCATGGGCCCCGAGCAGAGCGACGTGTTCATCATGCTCCGCCCCCCCGCGACGTGGCGACACCCCTACGACCGCGAGGCCCTCGTCGCCGACATGGAGGAGCGCCTCCGCGTGGCGCTCCCGGGGACGGAGTTCGCCTTCACGCAGCCCATCGAGATGCGCATGTCGGAGCTGCTCTCGGGCATCCGATCGGACGTGGGCGTGCGCGTCTTCGGCACCGACCTCGCGGTGCTCCACCGACTCGGAGACCGCGTGGCCGAGGTGCTTCGAAGCACCCCCGGCGGAGAGGACGTCCGCGCCGAGCAGATCGACGGCCTCCCCACGATGGCCGTGCGCCCCGATCGCCCCGCCCTTGCGCGCGCGGGGCTCCGCTCCGACGACGTGATGGCCTACGTGCAGGCGTTCCGCGCGGGCATCCCCGTGGGCCGCATCTTCGAGGGAGAGCGCCGCTTCGACCTCACGCTCCGCGTCGCGGCCCCCGACACGATTCGTCCCGGCGCCGTGGGCGACCTCGCGATCGTGACCGGCGCGGGCAACGTCTCGCTCGGCAGCGTGGCGAACGTCACCGAGGAGTTCGGCCCCGCGCAGGTCTCGCACGAGCAGGGGCGGCGCAGGCTCGTGGTCGAGGCCAACGTGCGCGGCCGCGACCTGGCCTCCTACGTTCAAGAGGTGCAGCGGCGCATCGCGCGCCTCGATCGCCCGCGCGGCTACGAGATCCGCGTCGGAGGGCAGTATCAGAACCTCGCGCGCGCGTCGGCGAGGCTGAGCGTCGTGGGGCCGCTCGTGCTCGCGGCGATCCTCGTGATGCTCCGCGCGAGCCTCGGGACGTGGCGCTCGGCGCTGCTGGTGTTCGTGAACGTCCCCGTGGCGGTGAGCGGCGGCGTGATCGCGCTGGTCGCGCGGGGGATGCCCCTGTCGATCACGGCGGGCGTCGGGTTCATCGCGCTCGCGGGCATCGCGGTGCTCAACGGCCTCGTGCTCTGCACCGAGATCGATCATCAACGCGCGAAGGGGCACCGAGAGTTCGATGCGGCGCGCGAGGCCGCGCACTCGCGCCTCCGCCCCGTGCTCACGACGGCCACGGTGGCGGCGCTCGGCTTCGTGCCCATGGCGCTCGCGAAGGGGACGGGCTCCGAGGTTCAGCGCCCGCTGGCGACGGTGATCATCGGCGGTCTGGTGACGGCCACGGCGGCGACGCTGCTGCTCCTGCCCGCGGTCTCGGGCTGGCGGCGCGAGGCGCGCTGAGGCGGGTCACATCCCGGCGTCGTCGGTGCTGCCGCGCGTGCAGTTGTTCACGGCGGTCTGCTGCGCCGCGCACGCGGTGAAGTTCACCTGAGAGGGCGTCGGGCACGAGATGGGCGACGTCCGCGCGCACTGGAGTGCGGTGTCATACGCCGAGAGGCACGACGCGGGGATGAGCGCGCGGCCCGCGCCGCAGAGGTTCAGGCACCCCGCCATGTCGCTGTTGCAACCGGGCGCCGCGACGACGCGCGCGCAGAGCTCGGGGCAGAGGTCGCTCGGGGTGCTGCCCGTGTCCGTGGGCGTCGAGGCGTCGGGGTCTGACGGTGTGCCCGTCCCGCCGCCAGCCCTCGCGCTGCAGGCCGTCATGAACGCGATCAGCACCAGGGAGAGGCCGCGTGAGGAGGTCATGAGGCGCGCCTTCTACCCGACGGGCCCGCCCCGGATCAAGCGCGCGGCTCGGCGTCGCGCCAACACGGATCTCCGCGAGGAGCGCTCGCGTCGCGCACGAGGTTTCTGATAGGGTCCGCGGCATGATGTCCGCGTCACGGTGGTGCCTGGTTCTGGCGGTCGCGACGGCCTCGTGTGGAGACTCGGGGACGACCCCGACGCCCGACAGCGCGGTGGTCGACACCCCCGTGGTCGAAGACCTCCCGTCGACGCCCGACGTGGCGCGGCCCGACACGGGCGGTGACGTCACCGACGCAGCGGCGCGACCGATCTACTCGCCCTGCACCACCCGCGCGCAGTGCGGGACGGGGACCATCTGCACGTCGATCGCGGAGGGCTATCCCGGCGGCATGTGCACGAAGAGCTGCACGCGCGACTCCGACTGCGGCACCACGGGCCTCTGCTGGAGCTTCGCGGGCGGAGGGATGCGCTGCATTCCCCGCTGCGAGACGGCGCGCGACTGCCGCGACGGATACCAGTGCCTCGGGATCTCGGGCCGCGAAGACCGCGCGTGCTTCCCCTTCTGCACGCAGGACAGCCAGTGCGCGCCGATGGCGTGCAACACGTGGGCGCGGACGTGTGGCGCCGTCGACCCCGCGCGCGCGCAGAACGGCGCCCCCTGCGCGGCGTCGGCCGAGTGCCGCAGCAACCGCTGCACGCGCGAGGTCAACACCGACGGCACGCCCACGGGCTCGCTCGACGGGATCTGTTACAGCCTCTGCACCGTCCCCGCGAACTCGGAGTACACCGGCGCGAACATCCCCCGCGCCGACTGCCCGATGGGGAGCGTGTGTCCGCGCGACACCACGACGACCCCTGGCGGCGTGGGCCTCTGCCGCGTCGAGTGCCGCACGAACGACAACTGCCGACCGGGGTACATCTGCGTCCACCCCGCGCGCTCGGCGGCCGACGCGACGCCCTACGAGAACGGCTACTGCGCGGCGATGAACTGTCACTACATGACGCAGACGTGTCCCTCCATCGCGACGTGCCGGACGACGCGGACCGACGACGCGGGCGTGCCCACCGGAGGCATCTGCGTGCGCAACGATCCCGACGGCGGCGACGGCGCGGCGACGGACGCGACGGCCGACGCGACGACCGACGCTCCCACCGCGAGCGACAGGCCCGACGCGGGCGAGGCGGGCGCGCCCTCCGACGTGGGCGTCGACGCCTCGACCGCGGCCGACGCGGCGGGGTGACCACCGCGCGACGAGAAATCCTGGCGGAATGATTGTCAGCGGGCGCGCTCACGGAGCACGATCGGCCGACGGATGGCTTCCAAGAGCGACCCCGACGAAGAGCTGAAGGACCGCGCATCGAAGGCTCCCCGGTGGACCTCCGCGGTGCTCGCCGTGGTGGCGCTGGTGATGGTCTCCGTCGCGGTGGCGTCTCGCTCTGCGGAGCGCGACGTCGAGCGCGAGCGCGACCCCCTCGACCTCGCGGACCCGACGGAGCTTCGTCAGGTGGTGGTCGCCGTCTCCGAGGTGATCCGCGCGACCGACGGCGCGCAGGAGGACCACGCCATCGAGGCCCTCGGGCGCCTCACGCCGCAGAGCCCCGGGGCCGCGGACCTTCGCGACTCATGCCTCACGACGTACCGCTCGCCGCGAGAGGCCGACCGGCTGCTCCGCGAGGGCGCGAGGCTGCTCCCTTCAGACGGCGGGGCCGCGTCGCCCGAGGCCACGCCGAGGCTCGAAGAGATCTCGCACCGGGCGCGCACGCTCATCACCGAGGCGCGCGAGACCCTCGAACGCTGCAACGCGCTCTACCAGGCGGGCGCGCGTCGCATCGGGATCGAACCGGCCCGTCGATCGCGCTGAGGGGCTACGCCGCGGCGAGGGCGAGCTCGCGGCGGACGAACTCTTCGATGCGCGCGCGGAACGGCCTCGCGAAGAAGGGGAGCGAGAGCTCGACGCGGACCTCCCGCTCGTCGACGGTGAGGGTGCCGCTGCCGCCGCGGTAGCTCCCGGTGGCGACGCGGTCGCTCACCCAGCGGAAGTGTTCCGACAGCGCGAGCGCCGGGTAGCGTCCGGCATAGTGCGCGATGCGCGTCTGCGCGTGCTCCCTCAGGGAGGCGACGTCGCGCGAGTGTCCCTGAACGAATTCGAGCTTCACAGCGCCGAGGAACTAGTTCCTGGGCCGACGCGTGTCGAGTTCCTTGCCGCGCGAGGCCGAGGCGGGGCACTCCGTCTCGCCGCGCCCACGACGTGTTTCGTGTGCGAGCGCGTGTTCGGGGACGCACTGACGCGGTTGGTCAGATCGAGTGCCAGAAATTGTCAGTGCCGACCCCTCGTTCACCCCCTGTGGACTCGAAGCAGCGAGAGACATCCTGTCCTCGGGGGGGCGCCCTGAAGATGAAGCCGCGGTAATTGACTGTATTCTGCACATCGACCGCGACTCGCACGCGCGCGTCTCGCGGAGAGACATCTTGTCCTCGCAAGGATGGCCCAGACCGTGCTCTGGGAGGGCTTGTTGCGGGAAAGGGGAGGGACACTCGGCAGACCACGGTGCTGCCGTCGCCCCCAAACGCAGTCGTCCGCCCAAACACAACCACACAAGGAACACACTCCCATGAAGCGTTCGCTGAAGCGTCTGGCCGCCGGTTTCACCCTCGTCGAGCTGATGATCGTCGTGGTCATCCTCGGCATCCTCGCGGCCGTCGCGATCCCCGCCTTCACCCGCTACGTCAAGCGTTCGAAGACCTCCGAAGCCACGGGCAACATCACGAAGGTCTACCAGGGCCAGCTCACGTACTACCAGGCCGCCCTGGAGCGCGGGACCGCGACCTACGTGAACGCCGCGACGGCGCTCCCGACGGCGCTCCCGACGGCCGCGAAGTACGCCGCGAACGTGTCCCAGTGGGCCGCGGACGCCAACTGGACCGCGATCGGCTTCTCGCTCGACGCCGCGCACTACTACCAGTACGTCTCGCCCGGCGGCACGTCGGCGTACACCGCCCGCGCGATCGGCAACCTCGACGGAGACTCGACCTACTCGACCTTCCAGCGCACCGGCGTGATCACCTCGGGCGAGCTCCAGGGCTCGAACCTCATCATCACGAACGAACTCGACTGAGCCCCGCGAGACCGATCGGTCTCGGCGTCACGCGGCCTCCCTCCTCGCAAGCCCCTCCCTCTCCCTCCTCCGTGAAACTGCCGTAATTCGTCACCCCCGGCGTCGGGATTCGTCACGAATCACCGGCCCGATGGAGCCTCTCGGGGCCTCTTGCGACGCCCCGGAGTCGCCTCCTGCGGTGTGCAAGTCCTGAGAAATTCACGAGAGTCGTACAGCTTGCCGCACTGCGTCGATGGAGTGCTCGGGGGGCGTCATGGGTCGCCCGTGAACCCTGGCAAGCAGATTGCTCAAAGGCGAATTGTCGCCCGACTGACGGACATGACCGTTCTTCGCCGGGCGCCGACCCACAACAGAACCCCCCTAGAAAAACGAGAGGAAGACACATCAATGAAGCGTTCGCTGAAGCGCCTGGCCGCCGGTTTCACCCTCGTCGAGCTGATGATCGTCGTGGTCATCCTCGGCATCCTCGCGGCCGTCGCGATCCCCGCCTTCACCCGCTACGTCAAGCGCTCGAAGACGGCTGAAGCCACGGGCAACATCACGAAGGTCTATCAGGGCCAGCTCACGTACTACCAGGCCGCCCTGGAGCGCGGGACCGCGACCTACGTGAACGCTGCGACGGCGCTCCCGACGGCGCTCCCGACCGCCGCGAAGTACGCCGCGAACGTGTCTCAGTGGGCCGCGGACGCCAACTGGACCGCGATCGGCTTCTCGCTCGACGCCGCGCACTACTACCAGTACGTCTCGCCCGGCGGCACCTCGGCCTACACCGCCCGCGCGGTGGGCAACCTCGACGGCGACTCGACCTACTCGACCTTCCAGCGCACCGGCGTGATCACCTCGGGCGAGCTCCAGGGCTCGAACCTCATCATCACGAACGAGCTCGACTGAGCCTCGCGAGACCGACCGGTCTCACACGTCGTCGGCCCCTCGAACGGAACCCGTTCGCGGGGCCGATGCGTTTCGAAGACCCGCGTCACCCGTCGCGCCCGCCTCGCGCGCGGTCCCGGCGACTCAGTTCGCGTCGGTGCGGGCGCGCTCGCGCTCGGCGTCGCGGACGATCTCGACCTTGGTCACGCGGCTCTTGTCGCCCTCGCGAACGATGAACCGCAGACCCTCCCACAGCACGACAGCCCCCACCTCGGGGACCTTGCCCGCGCGCGCCGCGAGGAAGCCCCCGAGCGACTCGTAGTCACCGTCACCGGGAAACTCCACGTCGAGCCGCTCGCCGAGGCCCGCGATCGGGATCGCCGCGCTCGCCATGTACCGCCCCAGCGCGATCTCGGTGAACTCGCTCTCGGGGTTGCGGTCGTCGTGCTCGTCTTCGATCTCGCCGACGAGCTCCTCGAGCACGTCTTCGAGCGTGACGATACCCACCATCGCGCCGAACTCGTCGACCACGACGGCGAGGTGCGTGCGCTTGAGCTGCATCTCGCGAAGCACCGAGAGGACGGGCTGCGTGTCGGTCACGAAGAGCACCGGGCGGCGCATCAGCGCGTCGACCGTGGGCAGCTCCGCGGCGCCGTCGGTGGGGGTCATCGAGAGGCGCTCCGTCGCGACGCGAAAGAGGTCCTTCGCGATGAGCAGCCCCACCACGTTGTCGACCTGACCGCGGAACACGGGGATGCGCGAGTGGGCCTCCTCCGAGAGGCGCCGCACCGCCGCGTCGAGGGGCGTGTTCACCTCGAGCGCCACGATGCGCGTGCGGGGCACCATGATCCCCCGCGCCGTGCGGTTCTTGATCTCGAAGACGTTCTGGAGCACCTGGCTGCTCAGGGGATCGACGGCGCCGACGCTCTGCGCCTCTTCGACCACGTACTCGACCTCCTTCTCCGTCACGGGAGGAGGCTCGAACGACGCGCGCTCGCTCATCTTCGCCGACACCCACTGGCCGACCGCCGCGAGCGGCGCCGCGAAGGGCGCGAGGAGCAGCGCGATGGGGCGCATCCACGACAGGGCCCTCGGCGCGATCGTGCGCGCCCGCCGACGACCGATGGAGACCCCGACCTCGACAAAAAGTCCGTAGATGAAGCCTAGCGCGAGCACCACGAGCGCGAGCACCCACCAGGGATCGCCGCGCACCACGAACCAAGGAACCACAAGCACCGTGGCCGCGATGGGCGCCAACACGCGCCCCGCCAGGAGCCGTGAGAGCGTGCGATTCGGGTCGGCGAGGTAGCGGGCGAGGAGCTCACCGCGAGGTCCGAGCTCGTCGCGCAGCGCGCGGAGGCGAGCCTCGGGGAGCGCGACCAGAGAAGACTCCAGGCAGGCCAGGACCGCCCCGAGGATGAGCACCAGGGTGGACGTGAAGAGCGTGGAGGCCATCTCGGTCAAGAGCGCTCCGCCGCAGAGTCGAACCTCGGTTGGGATATCATGCGAAGGGTGGAACGGAGGGCGTTCGAGGGTGCGCGCGCGGTTGAAGTCATGCGCCCTCCCGAGGCCGAACCGACGGCAACGCTAACACCCATCGCCCGCGAGCGGCAAGCCTGTGAGGCCGCGGCGACCCGCGCGGAGATGACAGGGTACGGCACGACACGATGCGCGCGGCATTGACCGGGCGCGCGCGAGGACGTACGCGAAGCGCAGGCTCAACGATGCTGCTCTCCCTCCAGGTTCGTGATTTCGCCATCATCGATGCGGTCGAGGTGGCGTTCGGCCCCGGGCTCAACGTGGTCACGGGCGAGACGGGGGCGGGCAAGAGCATCCTCGTCGACGCGCTCGGCCTCGTGCTCGGCGCGCGCGCCTCCGCCAGCGACGTCGTGCGACCCGGCGCCGCGCAGGCCGATATTGAGGCCGTGTTCGCGGTGCGCGGCGACGACCCGCGGCGGCAGCGCTTCGAAGAGGCCGGCATCGCGTGGGACGACGAGCTCGTCGTGCGGCGCATCGTCGGCAACGAGCGCACCGGCGGCCGCTCTCGCGGCTATCTCAACGGCCGCATGGTCTCGCTCACGCAGCTCGCCGTGCTCACCTCGGGCCTCGCCGACGTGACCTCGCAGCACGATCAGCAGACGCTCACCGACCCGTCGACGCACCTCAGCCTCCTCGACGCGTCGGGCGCGCTCGAGCCGCAGCGCGCCGAGGTCACCGCCGCGCACGCCGCCCTCCACGAGGCGAGCGCGAAGCTCGAGGCCGCCCTCCGCTCGCTGCGCGCGCGCGCCGACCGCGAAGACCTCCTGCGCTTTCAGGTCAAGGAGATCGACGACCTCGGGCTCTCGCCCGGCGACGAGGACGCGTGGACCCGCGACCGCGATCGGCTGCGTCACGCCTCGCGCCTCGCCGACGGGACCGCCGCGGCAGAAGACACCCTCTACGCCCGCGACGGCGCCGTGCTCGACGAGCTCGCGTCGGTCTCCGAGCAGCTTCGAAAGCTCGCGGAGGTCGACGACTCGCTCGCGTCGGTGCACGACCTCGTCGACCAGGCCCGCACGCTCGTGCAAGAGGCCGCGCGCGAGCTCGGGCGCTACTCGCGCACCGTGAAGGCCGACCCCGAGCGACTCGCGGAGCTCGAAGACAGGCTCCAGCGCCTCGCGAGGCTCAAGCGGAAGTACGGGGGCACCGTCGAGGAGATCCTCGCGTTCAGGGCGCGCGCGCGGGAGGAGCTCGACACGCTCGAACAGGGCGAGGCGCGCATCGCGGAGCTCGAGCGCGCCGTCGAGGAGCGACGCGCCGTCGCGGGCCAGAAGGCGAAGGCGCTGAGCGCGGCGCGGCGGGAGTGCGCCGTGCGTCTCGGCGACGGCATCGCGCGCCAGCTCTCGTCGCTCGGCATGGGCGGCGCGCGCGTCGTCGTCGACGTGGCCCACGTCTCGCCGGGGTCGAGCGACCTCGCCGTCGACGGCGCGAGGCTCACGCACACGGGCATCGACAAGGTGGAGTTCCTCATCGCCGCCAACCGCGGAGAGGACCCGCGGCCGCTGCGCAAGATCGCGTCGGGCGGCGAGCTCTCGCGCGCGCTGCTCGCGATCAAGCGCGTGCTCACCGACGTGGGCCCCGAGACCTTCTACGTCTTCGACGAGGTCGACTCCGGCGTCGGCGGCGCCGTGGCCGAGGTCATCGGACAGAAGATCAAGCAGGTGGCCGCGCGCAATCAGGTGCTCTGCATCACGCACCTCCCGCAGATCGCGGTCTACGGCGACAAGCACTTCGTCGTGAGCAAGCGCGAGGTCGGCGAGCGCACCACCTCTACCGTGCGCGCCCTCGACGAGCGCGAGCGCACCGAGGAGATCGCCCGCATGCTCGGCGGCATCCGCGTGACCGACCGCACCCGCGAGGCCGCGGCCGAGATGCTGCGCGTCGCCGAGCAGAGCCCGGCGTAACAAGCGCCCACCGGCTTGACCATCGGCCACCTCGCGGTGGCTACCCGAGACGCCATCGCGCCGCGAACACGCTTCGAAAACATCTTCAAACAAGCTCATTTCATGTGATGGCGAAGGCGCGTCGGGCCGCGTCACCACACGGAACGCTCGTTGCTGTTACGCTCCGACTCCCCGTGCGCTCGCTCGCCCACCCCACCACAGCGCCCGCCTTCGCGTGCTGCCTCGCGGTCGTCTGCGCCGCGCCGTCGGCGCTCGCGCAGCGCGCCGACGCGGGGACCACGGGGGTGTATCTCAGCGCGGGCGCGACGCTGTCGGGCTTCGGCTTCGACGCGCTCACCTTCCGCGAGCAGGGGCGTCACGGCGGCACCTCCGACGGCTTCACGGGCAAGCAGGTTCAGCTCGGTCGCGCGTGGCTCCCGGGGGTCTCGTTCAGCGCGCACGTCGACCATCGCTGGTTCTATGTGCGTGTCGGCGCGGACCTCTACCTCGACCCCACGCCGGGGGTTCCTGACTTCTCGATCCGCTCGACGACCTTCGGCTGGATCGCCGCGGGGCCGCGCTTCGTGTTCGGCGCCTTCGCGCTTCAGGGCGGGCTTCGCGTGGGCGCGCTCCTCGTCGACGCCGAGCGTCGCGCGCCCGACATGGCCGGGACCGCGAGCGATCGTCCGCAGCAGTACTCGGGCCTCGGCGCGGTGTACGCGGTCGACATCGGCGCGCAGTGGCGTCCGTCGCGGTGGTTTCAGCTCGACGTGAGCGCGGGGCAGGACCTCCTCGGCCCGCTCACCGCGACGACCTTCGCGCTCACCGCGAGCGTTGGCTGGTCGCGGGCGTCGCAGCGCTGACCGCGTCGGTCGCAGCGCTGACCGCGTCGGTCGCGACCTCGGGCGCGTCCGTCGACGCATCGGTCGTCGCGGCGCCGTCGGGCACCTCGGGGACGGGCGGAGGAGGATCTCCCTCGGCCGTGACGAGCCCGACGCGGACGCCGTGATCCGAGAGGCGCGGGAAGATCTGCGGTCGGATGCAGTCGATGCGAAGGGGGATGAGCGTCTGGTACCAGGTGACCACCGCGTCGTCGCGGCGCGCGTCGACGCGGATCCATCGGACGCCGAGCTCGGTGCCGAGAAGAAAGCGTCCGCGGAGCACCACCTGCTCGCCGTCGACGCGGAACACCTCGACGCGCGTCTGCTGACAGTGACCGCGTGAGACGGCCACCCAGCGGCGTCCGCCGTCGACCGCGGCGACGCCGACGGAGGGCTCGAAGCTCGCGAGGTCGACGCCGCGCGTGATCTCGGTGTCGCCGAGCATCACCGCGGGGATCGTGTGGATGCGCTTGAGCTCCACGGTCACCGCGCCGTCGCTCGAAGGCGGCGCGAGCTCCTGCGCGCCCGCGCGGCGACGGGGCGCCATGGGCTCGCTCGCCCACGCCGCGGCGCTCGCCTCGGCCGCGGTGGCGTGGCGCTCGTCGCTCGTGAAGCCGCGCGCGTTCGCGTCGATCGCATACGCTTCGAGCGCGCCGTCGACGTCGTGCAGCGCGGGGAACCACACCACCGTGAACGCGTCGCCCCGGCGCAGGAGCGCCATCGGCCCGCCGGGGAAGGTGCCCTTCACCGTGCGCGTCGAGAGGCTCGCGACGCCGTGCTCGCTCCATCGCACCCAATGGAGCTCGGACTGAGAGAGGTCTTCGGTAGGCTTCGCGGTCACGCCGAACACGGCCTGGGGTACGCCCGACGCGAGCGCGTTGGAGACCGTCTCGCCGAGCGTCGCGGGGTCGCTCCACGCGCCGCTCACGATCGCGGGCGCGTCGGGGCTCTGCGCCGTCGCGTCGAACACCGCGGACGCTTCAGGCAGCGCTCGCTGGCCCGCGTCGCGGTGCCTCGCGCGGTTCGAACACGCTTCGAGGAGCGCACACGCCGCGGCCGCACAGACCCTTCGCACCCGGTCAGCCCTCCAGCGTCGCGATGCCCGGAAAGAGCCTCGCGATGTCTCTCCCCTTGAGGCGCTCGCCGTTCGACTCGCGCACCGCGTCGAGGAGGAGGACGCCCTGCGCGTCGGCGCACGCCACCGCGACGCCGTCGTGGACGAGCACGGCGTCGCCCGGCGCGAGCCCACGCAGCGAGCGATGGATCTTGCGCGCGGAGAGCACCACCACGGTCTCGTCGCCGAAGCCCGTGAACGCGCCGGGCTCGGGCGCCGCAGCGCGGACGCGGCGGAGCACCTCGTCGGCGGGGACGTCCCACAGGAGCTCGCAGTCGTCGTCGGAGGGGTGCGGCGCCTGCGTGGCGAGGGCCTCGTCTTGCGCGATGCCGTGGGCCTCGCCGCGCTCGATGGCGCCTACCACGTCGCGCAGGGCTTCGAGCGAGGGGCGGTCGAGGGCGCGCGCGAGCTGCCACGCGTTCACGCCTTCGGGCACGGGCATCCGGCGCTGCGTGAGGACCTCGCCCTGGTCGTAGTCCGCGGTGATCCAGTGCGCCGTCACACCCGTCTCCGCGTCGCCGAGGGCGAGCGTCCAGAAGTAGGGGTCGGGGCCGCGGTGACGCGGGAGCAGCGAGGGGTGCACGTTCACGCCGCCGCGCGCCGCGAGGGCGAGCACCGTCGAGGGGATGCGGCGCGTCCAGAACCAGCTCACGACGAGCTCGGGGTCCGTCGTCGCGAGGAGCCCTTGAACGAGCGAGCTCGTGAGGTCGGGCCTGCCCAGGAGCGGCGCCTTGCGCTCGGCCATGAGCCTTCGAAGCCGTCGCATCCCAGGCATCGACGGGCGCGAGATGCACGCGCCCACCAGGTCGTGCCCCTCGCGGAGGAGCATCAACGCACCGAGCGGGAGGCCGAGGTACAGGATCTTCAAGCGTTCCTCACGGCGTACGTGTAGAGCCCGTAGGGGGCGAGCACGGCGAAGGCCGACCGGTCGGCGGCCTCGTCGCCCTTCGCGCTTCTCTCTCCCGCGAAGAGCACCGCGGTGCGCCCCGCGAAGCCCCCGCAGAGCGCGCGGAGCGAGGGCACGAGCGCCGCCTCGACGGCCTCGATCGCCTCGTCGGTGACGCCCTCGCGGAGCCCCGCGGCCCAGACCGCGACGCACATCACCTCGACGCTGCCGCGGTGCTCCCTGCGCGGCTTCGCGGCCTCGTCGATCGACGCGGGGATGTCACCCCCGGCGCCCTCGTCGAGGGACCACGCGACGCCCTCGTCGCCCGCGGGCGCGAGGCCCGTGAGCTTCGAAAGCACCCTTGATTTGAAGCCTTCCCAGAGATCCACGCGGAGGCCAGGCAGCGACACGATGGCCGTGCTCTTCGCGTCGACGCGCGTCGCGAGCGGCGCGAGCTTCGACGGCAGATCACGGGTCATCGTGGCCGCGGCGCGTCCTCTTCGACCGCTCTCAGAACGGACTCGAAGCGCAGGTCGAAGCGCGCCATCGCCGCGTGCGAGGCCACCGTGAGGTTGCGCATCTCGACGCCCGCCGACGTCGCCGCCGAGGTCACCGCCGCGAGGCCGCGCGGGATCTTCGACGCCGCTTCGACGAAGCCACCGCTCCGCGCTCGCGGGGTCGGTGATCGGCGCGTTGCGCGTGCGCCGCACGGCCACGCCGAGCTCGATCGCGGCCCGCAGACCCGAGGCCAACCCGGCGACGTCTTCACCCTCCTCGCGCGCGCCGCCGGTCTCGATCGCGGGCGCGGCGGTCGCGTCGGTCGCGTCGACCCACTCGAGGGTGACGAGCGGATCCATGGGCAGCGGCGGCGCCGCGAGGGGCGACGAGAAGACGATCAGCGTGTCGTCGGTCCCGCGCTCGGGCGCCGGGGGAGGGAGGTCGAGCCACCCCGCGAGCGACGCTTGAAGGCCGCCGAGGTTGAAGCTGCGCCCCGAGAGCGCGGCCACGAGCGTCCCCGGGTCGCGGGTGATCGTGACGGGCGCGCCGCCGAGGGAGACCGTCGCGTCGAAGGCCGAGAGCAGCTCCGGGGGCAGGGCCGCGGCGCCCGACGCCGACGCCGCGCGCGTCGACGCGAGCACCGCGAGGGGCCGCGACGACACGCGGTGAGCAACGCCGAGAGGTCTGCGTTGCTCGACGTTGCGCCGCGCGCGTCGAGCCACGCGTCGAGGTCGTCGATGACGAGCGCGAGCCCGTCGAGGCCCGCGGCGCGCGCGCGGTAGAGCCACGAGCCCACGTTGCTCGCGACGCCCGCGCCCTCGTCGTGGAGGGCGCCCGGCGCGTGCGCCGCGTGGAGCGCGTCGTCGACCGCGGAGGTGAGCGCGTCGGCGAAGGGCGCGGGCATCGCCGATCGCACGAGGCGCGCGACGAGCCAGCGGGGGTGCGCCGCTTCGAACGCGTGCGTCGCGTCGTCGAGGAGCGCCCGGCGGCTGCGGGCGGTCGAGCCCGTGACGAGCGCCGCGCCGCCGCGCTTCTCGGAAGGCCGGAGCGCGGCCACGAGGGTCGTCGCATGCGTGTCGTTTGGAGGGTCCAACGCGCGGCGAGAGTAGTGGCGCCGCGGGGCCGGTATCAAGATTCTGGAGGGGTTCGCGGCGGTTTCACGCCTCGGGCTCGTCGGCGCGTCCCTCGTCGCCCCTGGGATCGAGCTTCGGCGGGTGTACGCGGAGCGTCCGCACCTTGCGCGGCGTCGCGTCGAGCACCTCGAGCACGTGCCCGTCGGTCAGCGTCGCGCGGTCTCCCACGAGGGGCATCCGGCCGAAGGCTTCGAGGCACAGCCCCGCGACGGTGCTCACCGAGTCGGGCTCGGGGAGGCCCATGTCGAGCGCGCGGTTGACGTCTCGGATGGGCGTCTCGCCGGGCACCACGGCGCTCCCGTCGGCGTCGCGGGCGAGCTTCGTCGGCGTGGGATCGCCCTCGCTCAGGATGTCTCCGACCACCTCTTCGACGAGGTCTTCGACGGTGACGAGGCCGAGCAGCGAGCCGAGCTCGTCGATCACCATCGCCATCGAGATGCGCTCGGTCTGCATCTGCCGCAGGAGCGTCATCGCCGACGTGCTCGCGGGGACGAAGCGCGCGGGGTGGACCTTCGCGTCGCGGAGGGGATGACCTTCGAGCGCCGGCACCACGAGGTCCTTCAGGGCCACGTAGCCCACGACGTTCTCGGGGTTCTCTTCGTACACGGGCATGTGCGCGAAGCGTCGGCCCGCGAGGGCGCGCCGCACGACCGCGGCGTCGGCGTCGTGCGGCAGCGACGCGATGGACTCCCGCGGCACCATCACGTCGACGGCGGTGAGCTCTCGAAAATCAATGGCGCGCGAGGCGATCTCGCTGGCGCCGGGGTCCATGGAGCCCGTGCGTCCGGCCTCTTCGACGAGCTCTTGAATCTCTTCGGGTGAGAGCCTCGCCTCGGAGAAGCTGGTGTGGTCGCCGAAGAGGCGGAGCACGGCGTTCGAGGCGCCCGTGAAGAGCCACACGAGGGGCTTCACGAGCGAGGCCATCGCGCGGAGCATGGGCCCGAGCGCGACGGAGAACTGCTCGGCGTTGCGCAGCGCGAGCGACTTGGGCACGAGCTCGCCCACGACGATCTCGAGGAACGAGATCAGCGCGATCACCAGCACGAAGGCCACGCGGTGCGCCGCGGCGCCGATCCACGGGAGGTGCGACGCGAGCCAGAGGGAGAAGTGCTCCGCGAGGGAGTCTCCGCCGAAGGCCGCCGCCGTGGTGCCCACCACGGTGATCCCGATCTGCACCGTCGCGAGGAAGCGCTCGGGCTGCTTGCGGAGCCAGAGCACCGCGCGCGCGCCGCTGGAGCCGTCTTCGATGAGCTCGGCCACGCGCGACTTTCGCACCGACAGCACGGCGATCTCCGCGCACGCGAAGACGCCGTTGAGCACCATCAGCGCGAAGACGATCAGGAACTCGATGAGCATTGGGCGGTTGGTGGTGCCGCGGCGAGACCCCGCGGCCGACGCTCAACCCGCGAGGTGGTCGAGGTACGCGAGGAAGGTCATCACGCCGTAGCCCGTTCCCCCCTTGGGGCCGAGCGCCGTGACGCGGTCGAGGTACGCGGGGCCCGCGATGTCGAGGTGCGCCCACTTCGTGTCGCCCACGAACTCTCGCAGAAAGAGCGCCGCCGAGATCGACCCGCCGTAGCGGTCGCCCGTGTGCTTGAGGTCCGCGATGTCGCTCTTGAGCCCCTCGCGGAGCTCCTCGAGCAGCGGCATGCGCCACATCGACTCGCCCGCCGCGCGCGCGGCCTTGAGGTACGCGTCGGCGAGCGCGTCGTCGTTGGCGTAGAAGCCCGCGGTGAGCGTCCCGAGCGCCACGAGGCACGCGCCCGTCAGCGTCGCGTGGTTGATCATCACGTCGGGCTGGAGCTTGCGCCCGTACGCCAGCGCGTCGGCCAGCACGAGCCTCCCCTCGGCGTCGGTGTTCACGATCTCGACGGTCTTGCCGTCGAGCGATCCCCACACGTCGCCGGGTCGGTACGCGTCGCCGTCGGGCATGTTCTCCGCCGCGGCGATGAGCGCGTGCACCTCGACGTCGGGCTTGAGCCGCCCCACCGCGGCCATGACGCCCACCGCGAGCGCGGCGCCCGCCATGTCGCTCTTCATGTCGCCCATGCCCGCAGCCTGCTTGATGCACAGGCCGCCGGAGTCGAAGCAGAGCCCCTTGCCCACGAGCACCACGCGCTTGCGCCCCTTGCGCGCCTTCTCGGGCTTGTACGTGAGGTGGATGAAGCGCGGCTCGTTGCGGCTCCCGCGTCCCACGGCGTCGAGGAGGATCATCCCCTCGGCCTGGATCTTCGCGCGGTCGAAGACCTTGTGCGCGAGGCCGTGCTCCTTGGCGACCTCGACGGCGCGCTCGGCGAGGCGCGCGGGCGTGAGCTCGTTGGCGGGCTCGTTGACGAGGTCTCGCACGAGGTTGACCGCGCTCGCCACGGCGTCGGCCTGCGCGAGCGCGCGCTTCTGATCCGCGGTGGCCTTGGCGCCGTCCTTCGTGCCGTGCCAACCCAGGGTCACCCGCTCGATGTGCTTCTTGGGCTTGCGGTCGCCCGTGAAATACTTCGTGAACCGGTACGCGCCGAGCGCGACGCCCTCCGCCGCGGCGCGCAGGAACGCGGCGTCATCGCGCGTGGGCAGGGCGACGGCGAGCGCGGTGGCCTTGTCGGCGTTGGCGGCGCGGGCGGCCTTCGCAGCCGCGGCGCGCACCTCGACGGGACCCGCCTTCGCCTCGGCGCCGAGGCCCATCACCAGCACCTTGCGGAAGGGGCACTTCCCCAGCGTCTGGAGCGTCAGCGTGGCGTCGCGCTTCGCGGTGAAGTCCTCGTCCTTGAGGGCCTTGCGCAGGGCGCCGTCGAGGGCCGCGTCGACCTCGTCGAGGGTCGCGTCCTTCGCGAGGCCCTCTTCGAAGACCAGAACCGCGAGGAGGTCGACCTCCGCGTGCGCGCCTGCAGTACCGAGAGCGATCTTCATGCGTGGGTCTTCCTGTGCGAGTGCGAGTGATGGGGTGGTCGTGACGGGGCGCGGATCGTGCCACGCGTGCGGCGCCGTTCTCAAGGGCGCAACGCGCCGCATCGTCGCTCGGCGGACGAAGGTCCTTCGTAGATTGTCACCTCCCTTCAGCGTTACCGTCACCGATCGACGCCTCCACCGCGCACATCACGGCACGCAACAAGGAGCTCCCCTACGATGCTTTCCTCTCACTTCGTGAGCGCGCGATGGGCGCTCTTCGTAGCGCTCGCGGCCGCTCTCGCCGCGTGCTCCGAGACAGGCACCGCGGTCGTCGGCGGTCACCCCGACGCCGCCCCCGAGGCCAGCCTCGAAGACCGCCCCTCCGACGTCACCGACGCCGCGAAGACCCCCGACGTCGCCGATGTGACCGACGTCAGCGACGCGAGCGACGCGGATGACGCCTCCGACGCTTCGGACGCTTCCGACGCTTCAGACGCGAGCGACGCGGCCGACGTGATGAGCGGCTGTTCGAACGACACGGATTGCGCCGCGACGCCCATGACGCCCGCGTGCGACGTGTCGACGCGGCGCTGCGTGGCCTGCGTCCCCACGGCCGATCGCTGCGCGCGCGGAACGTACTGCGACCCCGCGTCGCTGAGCTGCGTGCGAGGCTGTCGCGCCGACGACGACTGCATGGTCTCGGTCACGGGCGACGCCGGGGTCGCGCCGCGCCACTGCGACACCTCCACGCGCGCCTGCGTCGAGTGCGTCACCGCGGACCAGTGCGGCCCCGGGAGCCTCTGCGTGGGCAGCGTCTGCGTGCCGGGCTGCGACGCCACGCACGCGTGCCCCACGGGCCAGAGCTGCTGCGGCGGCGCGTGCGTCGACCCGCAGTCGAACGTCGCCCACTGCGGCCGCTGCGACGCGCGCTGCACCGTCACCAACGCCACGCCCGCGTGCATGAACGGGTCGTGCGCCGTCGGCGCGTGCACGGGGACCTTCTCGGACTGCGACCGCGACCCCACCAACGGCTGCGAGACGAGCACGCTCACCGACGCGCGCAACTGCGGGGCCTGCGGGACCGCGTGCGCCGCGCGCCCCAACAGCGCCGTCGAGTGCGCCGCGGGGCGCTGCGCGTACACCTGCAACACCGGCTTCGCGGACTGCGACGGCGACGCGGCCAACGGCTGCGAGGTAGACACGCGCACCTCGACCGCGAGCTGCGGCGCGTGCGGACGCGCGTGCAACCCCGCCAACGCGACGGCCGCCTGCGTGGCGGGCGCGTGCACCATCGGGGCTTGCAACACGGGCTTCGGCGACTGCGACTCGAACCCCACCAACGGCTGCGAGAGCGACACGCGCACGGGCGTCTCGTCGTGCGGCATGTGCGGCCGCGTGTGCCCGTCGCCGAGGAACACCGTCCCCGCGTGCGTCGATTCGATGTGCGCCGTGACCTGCACCGCGGGCTTCGGCGAATGCAACGGCATGCCCGCCGACGGCTGCGAGGCCGACCTCGCGCGCAGCGCCGACCACTGCGGGAGCTGCGGACGCTCGTGCCTCACGGCCAACGTCGCCACGGCGGAGTGCTCCGCCGGTGCGTGCCGCGTCTTGACCTGCGACGCGGGCTTCGCCGACTGCGACGGCAACCCCGTGAACGGCTGCGAGGTCGACACGCGCGTGAGCACCGCGCACTGCGGCCGCTGCGGTAACGCCTGCGCCGCGCCCGGCGGAACGCCCGTGTGTCGCGCGAGCGTGTGCGGCGTCGGGGCCTGCGCGACGGGGCGCGGCGACTGCGACGGGATGGTCGCCAACGGCTGCGAGACCGACCTCACGACGAGCGCCACGCACTGCGGCGCGTGCGGGGCAGGGTGCGCTCCCTCGAACGCGACGGGGGCCTGCGTGGCGAGCGCGTGCACCGTCGCGACCTGCGACGCGGGCTTCGCCGACTGCGACCGCAGCGCCACCAACGGCTGCGAGGTCGACACGCGAACGACCCTTTCGAACTGCGGCGCCTGCGGGACCGTGTGCTCGTTCTCGAACGCCTCGGCCGCGTGCTCGGGCGGCGTGTGCAGCATCGGCCCGTGCAGCGCCTCCTTCGGCAACTGCGACGGGGTGGCTTCGAACGGCTGCGAGACCGACACGCGCACCACGGCGGCCCACTGCGGCGCGTGCGGATCGCTCTGCGCGCCGATGAACGCCGCGGGCGCGTGCGTGGCCGGCGCGTGCACCGTCGCGACCTGCAACGCCGGCGCGGGAGACTGCGACGGCATGGCCTCCAACGGCTGCGAGGTCGACATCCGTACGAGCAACGCCAACTGCGGCGCGTGCGGGCGCGCGTGCGCCGTGGGCCAGTCGTGCTCCGCGGGGACCTGCGCGGCCCTCGCGAGCTGCAACGCGATTCACGTCGCGTCGCCCGCGGCGCCGAGCGGCACGTACGTCATCGACCCCGACGGCGACGGCGGCGCGGCGCCCTTCAGCGCGTACTGCGACATGGCCTCCGACGGCGGCGGGTGGACGCTCATCCTCATGGCCGCGTCGACCCCCACGGGCACGCTCGGCTGGGACGCCGCCGCGTGGACCGACACCACGACGCTCAACCCCGCGGTGACCGACCCCGCGATGAACGTGTCGATGAAGAGCGCGGCGTTCAACTCCCTGCCCTTCGCGTCGATGCGGCTCTGCCTCGGCGCGCTCACGTCGTGCCTCGGAGAGACCGTCACGGCCACCTCGGCGCGCGCCCTCTTCGGCGGCGCGGAGCGGCTCGGCGGACGAACGATCAGTGACTTCCGCACCTGGGGCTACGCGGGCAACCTCGGGTGCAACCGCATCGGGTTCAACGTGTACGACGTGGGCGCAGGGAGCACCGCCTCGGCGCACGCCCACTGCCGCTACGGGATCCTCCTCAACAACGAGAGCACCTGCGAGGGCTCCGCCGACGGAGGCCGCGGCCTCGGGTGCCGCGGGTACTACGGCACGCAGATCTCCGCGGGCCAGGGCGACGGCATCGTGGCCACCGTGCACGAGCGCGGCTGGATCTTCGTCCGCTGACCGATCGGTAACCTCCCCACCGGGGGGGTGGCGGCCCGCCACCCTCCCGCCACCCCCTCCGCCACCTTTTCCGCCACCCCCCTCTCCTGAGGAACGCTTGAAAACAAGCGGTTCCGTGCGACGGCACGGGGCTCGCTCAAGGGTCTCTCCGACGCGTGACGAGGGGCGCACGAGAGCGTCGCTCGGGCCACGCGCACAACGGAGAGCACCGCCATGGAACAGAACGACTCGCCTCGCTCCAACACGCCCGCGCAGGGCACCCGCCAGCCCGCCAAGGCCGTCTTCTCGGTCATCGACAAGCCCGACGGGACGCGCGCCTACTGGCTCCGCGTCGGCTCGGGGTGGATCAACCGCGACGGCTCCCTCACGCTCCGCCTCGACGCGCTCCCGGTGAACGGGGTCCTTCAGGTGCGCGACGACGACCGCCGCGATCAGGCGCCGACGGGAGGTGCGCGATGAAGCTCCTCGCGACCCTGTGCGCCCTCTGCGTGGCGGCCTTCACCACCCTCGCGAGCGCGGATCCGCCCGCGCGTCCCGCGACGAGCGCCGCGACCGCCGCAGCGAGCGCCGCGCCCTCCTCCGACGGCGTGGTGAACGTGAACACCGCGAGCGTCGAGGAGCTGGTGCGCGTCCCCGGCATCGGCCCGGCGCGCGCCGACGCGATCGTGCGGCTGCGCGAGCGGGTGCATCAGTTCCGTCACGTCGAAGACCTGGTGCGGGTGCGAGGCATCGGCCGCGCGACGCTGCGCACCATGCGACCGTTCCTCACGCTCGAAGGCGTCACCACGCTGGCCGAGCGCCCCGGGCGGCGCAGACCCACCGCCGAGGAGTGACCGATCGGTCAGCCTCCGAGGCAGGCCATCAGCGCGCGAAGCTCTGCGCGGCGGAGCTTCATCCCCACGCGGTTGACCGCGAGCACCGCGCTCACCTCGCAGACGGCCTCGCGCACCACGAGGCCGTTCTGCCGGAGCGTCTCGCCCGTCTCGACGAGGTCGACGATCACGTCGGAGAGTCCCACGAGCGGCGCCGTCTCGACGGAGCCCTGCACGTAGATCACCTCGACCTCGACGCCCTTCGCCGCGTAGTGCGCGGCCGCGATGCGCGGGTACTTCGTCGCCACGCGCAGCGCGTGACCGGGGAGCGCCTCGCCGCGTCCCTCGGGCGCGGCCACCACCATGCGGCAGCGTCCGAGGCCGAGGTCGAGCGGGACGTAGAGCTCGCTCCCGCGTTCGAGCAGAACGTCGCGACCCACGATGCCCGCGTCGGCGGCGCCGTGCTCCACGTAGGTGGGCACGTCGTCGGGCTTGAGCATCAGAAAGCGCAGGGCCACCTCGCCCATCACCGCGTCGCGCTGGAGGCGCCGGTCGCTCTCGGAGAAGGTCTCCGCGGAGACGCCCTCGCGGGCGAAGCGCGGCGCGAGCTGCTTCGCGAGGCGCCCCTTGGGGAGCGCCACGGTGAGCGGTCGACGGTTCACGCGTTGCCGCGCACGCGGCGGATCCGCGCGCCGAGGGGCGTGAGCTTCTTCTCGATGGCCTCGTAGCCGCGGTCGAGGTGGTACACGCGGAGCACCTCGGTGGAGCCGCCCGCGACGAGGCCCGCGATCACGAGGCACGCGCTCGCGCGGAGGTCCGTGGCCATCACGCTCGCGCCTTCGAGGGAGTTCACCCCGTTCACGATCGCGACGCGCCCGTGCACCTCGATGTCCGCGCCCATGCGGCTGAGCTCGGGCACGTGCATGAAGCGGTTCTCGAACACCGACTCGGTGATCACGCTCGTGCCGCGCGCCAGGGTCATCAGGGCCATGAACTGCGCCTGCATGTCCGTGGGAAAGCCCGGGTGCGGCGCCGTCGTGATATCCACGCCGCGGAGCTCTCTCGCGCCGGGCGAGCGCACGCGCAGGCCGCCCTCCTCGCGCACGATGTCGACGCCCGCGGCGCGCATCTTCGCGCTCGTGGGCTCCACGTGCTCGGGCACCACGCCGTCGACGAGCACGTCGCCGCCCGTGGCCGCCGCGGCGATCATGAAGGTCCCCGCCTCGATGCGGTCGGGGATGATCGCGTGGTCGACGGGGTGCAGCTCGTCGACGCCCTCGATGTGGATGACGTCGGTGCCCGCGCCGTCGATGCGCGCGCCCATCTTGTTGAGCACCCGGGCGAGCTCCTCGACCTCGGGCTCGCGCGCGGCGCCGATGAGCTGCGTGTGCCCCTTCGCGAGCGCCGCGGCCATCATGAGGTTCTCGGTGCCCGTCACCGTGGCCATGTCGAAATGGATCGTCGCGCCGCGGAGCCGCGGGCACTCGGCCATCACGTAGCCGTGATCGAGCTTGATGGTGGCGCCCATCGCCTCGAGGCCCTTGAGGTGCTGATCGATCGGTCGGGCGCCGATGGCGCATCCGCCGGGCATCGAGACCCGCGCGCGGCCGTAGCGGGCCACGAGGGGGCCGAGCACGAGCACCGACGCGCGCATCTGCTTGACGAGCTCGTAGGGGGCCTCGGTGCGCTTCAAGACGCCCGTGCGGACGTGCACCACGGGGGGCTCGACCTCGGTCTCGGCGCCCATGAACCGCAGGAGCGCGGCCATCGTCTCGATGTCGCGAAGACGGGGGACGTTGCGGAACGTGCACTCCCCTTCGGTGAGGAGCGCGGCGCTCAGGATGGGGAGCGCGGCGTTCTTTGCGCCAGACACGCGGATCGTCCCGTGGAGGGGGACGCCGCCTTCGACGACGAGGTTGTCCATGGAGGGGAGGCGTTCCTACCACACGCCCGCCGCGCCTGTCGCCAGCGCTGCAGAGGGGGAACGGAGAGCGCCGCGATCAGCGACGGACGGAGAGCGTGACGGAGGTGCGCGCGTCGGCGGCCTCTCCCGCGGAGACGGGCGCGACGTCGGTGAGGTGCGAGCGCAGGCACGCTTCGAACCTCGGATCGGGCGAGTCGGTGACAGACACGCGCGCGTAGTGTCCCTGCGCGTCGACGCTCACCTCGATGGTCACCGTCGACTCGGTGAGCGCAGGGTTCTGCCGCAGCGTCGACTGCCAGCAGGTGTTCACCACGCGGCTGTCGCGGAAGCCCTGCGCGATCTCGAGCGCGCGCGCAGACGGCGCGGCCGACGGAGGCGCGGCGTCCGTCGCGAGCGGCGCGGCGTCGGTCGCGAGCGCCGTCGCGTCGGTGATGGCGACGGCGGGCGTCGCGTCGACGGCGGGCGGCGGGAGCGGGCGGGTGATTCGCAGCGGGCGCGGCGCGTCGGGCTGCACGGGCTGCTGGTTGAGGCGGCCGATGTACACGCCGCCGCCGACGCCCGCGACGAGCACGCCCACCATCAGCACCCACGCGCCCATCGGGAGCGAGCCCGTCTTGTGCGGCGTCGCGGTGGCTGCGGGAACGGGCGGCGGTGCGAGGCTCGCCGACTGCACGCTGGGCGGCATCTGGAGCGCGGGCGAGGACGCGAGCGCGTCGGGGCGCGCAGACGTGGCCGCGGGGTTCGCCGTCGCCGAGGGGACGAAGAGGTCGTCGGGGAGCGCGGCGCTGAAGTCGTCCATCGAGGGCGGCTTCGAAGAGAGCGCGTCGGCGCCTGCGGAGCGCGTGAGCGGCGCCTTCTCGACCGCGCCCGAGGTCGGCGCGAAGGGCGCGGTCACGGAGATGCGCTCCTGCCGCGCGATCACCGCGGGACCCGACGCGGGGTCCTCTTCGGAGGAGGAGCGCACCGCGGGGCGCGTCGACGGCTCCGCGACCGCGCGCGCGGGCGGAGGGAACACCGCGCTCTGCTCCGCGACGGGCTCCGAGGCGAGCTCCGCGGGCCTCTCGGGGGCCTTCTCGACAGGCTTTTCGACGGGCTTCGCGGTCGACGCGGGCGTCGGCGTCGCGGGCGTCGCGCCGCGCGTCGGCGTGCGCATGAAGGGCGAGAGGGGCGTGTGCTGCTTGGGGCGCTCCGCGACGGACTTCTCCGTCGTCGCGGGCTTCGAAGACTCGACCGCGGGGCGGAGCGAGCGGGCCATGATCCCCGCGAGCGAGGGGTCGAGACCCGAGACGCGCGTGGCCTCCTCGTCGTCGTCGTCCACCGACGATCGCGGCGCGGCCCTCGAACCCGCGCTGCCAGCGGCGGCGCGCGCGGGGGGCTTCGACGGCTCGACGGCGCTCACCGCGGCGCGCATGAGATCGTTGAGCTCCGCGACGGCCTGGAGGGGGCGCCAGTCATCGAGGCCCTCGCGCCACACGAGGGTGTCGGGCGTGACGTCGCCCGCGGCGACGCGAGAGGCGAGGTCCTTGCGGCTGAGCGGGCCGACGGGGACGTCGCGAATGCCTGCGTACCAGCCGTTCTCCGACGAGGCCGCCGCGCTCGACGGCGCGCGCGGGTTCGACGTGGGAGGCATCGTCGCCTGGCGCGCGGGCACGGCGCCGTAGGCCGGCCCCGTGGAGGTCGCAGGGCGCGGTCGGGCGCTGCCTCGCGCGATGGGGACCGCCTGCGTCGCGGGGCGCGTGATCGGCGCCATCGGACTCGCCGTCGGCGCCTCGGGCGACGCGGGCTGCGTCGCCGCGGGCGCGTGGAGCTCGATCACGTTGTCGCATTTCTTGCAGCGAAAACGGGTGACCGCGCGGCCCGCGAGCTTCTCGTCGGCTACGTGGTACTTCTGCTTGCACTTTTCGCAGAGGAAATTCATCGATCGTCTCGGCGTGCGGTCGGCGTGTCGTGGGTCGTTCGAGTGCCTCTACGGGAGGAGCGCAAGGATCCGCTCCTTGATCTGCGCGCGGGTCGGGTCGTCGGAGGCGCAGAAGCAGGCTCGCTCCCACGCCTCGAGTGCCTTGTGGCGAAAGCCCGCCCTCTCATACAACACCGCGAGGTTCTTGAGCGAAGCGAAGAACCGGTCGTTCATGGCGACGCTGCGCTCGACCTCGCGGATCGCGCGGAACACGTCTCCCTGACGCCCGAGCGTGAGCCCGAGGTGGTACCGCAGCCGGTACGAATCGGGCGCCGCCGCGACGGCCTTCTCGAGCTGCGTCACGGCGCCCTGCACGTCGCCCCGCTGCCACGCCTCGGTGCTGCGCTTCATGGCCTCGTCGGCCTCCGCGGGGAGCACCTCGTCGAGGGCCGTGCCCGAGGTGGCGAGCGCGTCGCTCACGCGCATCGCGAACTGCGCGTGCGCGATGGGCTTCTGCACCAGCGATTTCACCGAGTAGACGCTCTCGAGGTCGCGCGCGGCGCGCCAGCCCACGTACTCCGACGAGGCCACCACCACGGCGACCAGCGCGAGCTCGGGGCGCTCGCGCATCCGTCGCACGAGGTCGAAGCCGTGCTCATCGGGCAGCGCGGGGTCGATCACCATGAGCGCCGGCGGCATCACCGAGGCCATCGAGAAGGCCTCGCGCGCGCTGCTCGCCTCGGAGACCGACATCCCCATCGCCTCGAGGGCCTCGGCGAAGGCCGTACGGGTCGAGGGGTCGGCGTCGACGACGAGGGCGCGACGGGTCCCCTGCGCGGCGGTCGAGGGGCGGCGCACCATGAGGCCCGGCTGCGGCGGGGGCGCCGAGGCGATGACGGGCGACGAGGGGCGTCGCGGGTCGGGGGTCGGGGGCGGCGCTTGAGGACGCCCCGCGGGCGGAGGCGCCGGGTCGAGCAGGGTGCTCTGGCGGACGCGGCGCGCGCCGGGCGGGATCGTCGGAGGCCGCGCGGATCCCGTGGGGAGCACGAAGCCCGGGGGCACCGTCGAGGGGCGCCCCGGGTTCGTCACCACGGGAGCCGCGCGCTCGGGGACGAGCTCGGTGTCGCCCTGCGCGCGGTGGTCGTAGGCGCGGTCGATGAGGTCGTGGAGCGCGTCGGCGTCGGCGGCGAAGGGGAGCACCCGCTTGCCCGTCACGAACTCGATCTCGGTCTGCGCCTGACGGTTGCCGGGGTCGGCCGTGGCGAGAAAGAGCGAGTCGTCGCGGATGAGCAGCGGCAGCACGCCGTGGCGTCGCGCGAGGTCGCGGGGGATGAGATCGAGGCACGTCAGGTCGATGGGCACGACCCGCACGTCGACGCCGGGGACGCCGTGCTTGTCCGACAGGTTCACCACGCCCTGTCGCTCGGGGTCGAGGGGCGAGACGCGCACCCCGGTGTTCTCGGGGGGCATGATCTCTCCCGCCGCAACGGCCTTCAGGGGTGGGTCTTCACGGTTCGCCATGGAGCTCGTCGCCGGAGACGACAGCGTCGAGGCTGCGACCCCGCGAGGCGTCGTCGAACTACGATGCCTGTGGGGGCGCGACGCTCGCGCGGACGTTCGTGGGGCGACCGTAACATCGCGAGCGCGAGATCATCAACGATCGCGCGGAAGTGGCGGGCGGAGCGCGCTGCGGGGCGCGCGGCGGGTCACATCCCGGCGATGATGCGCCAGTCGTCGCCGACGCGCTCGAGCTCGAGGCGGTTGTCGGCCACGCGGCGAAACCACACCTCTTCGTCGCGCGCGCTCGGCGTCGCGTCGCGCACCGGGTCGATGCGCAGCGACGGAGCGTTCGCGGAGTAGGCCGGAGCTCCCGCCGGGCGGCGCAGGGTGTAGCTGCCGGTGAAGGTGTAGTCGACGTGGGCGTGGGCGGGGTCCTGCGGGTCGAACGAGATCCGCCGGTAGCGCATCTCGTAGCGGACCTGGCGCACCTCGTCGGTCCACGCGGCGAGGAGCCGCTGGAGGCCGTCGTAGCCGTAGTCGTCGTCGCCCGCGGGCGTGCCGCCGTCTTCGAAGTACCGCGGCGAGGCGAGCGTGAGGAGCAGCCGCGCGTCGCGCGACTCCACCGCGTGGCGGTAGCGCTCACAGAACGTGACGATCGAGCGGTTCTCGCTCGTGTCGGGCAGGTCGGTGTTGGGGATGCGTCCCGTGGCGCAACCGAACGAGGTGAGGGTGAGGACGAGGAGTGAGGTGGTCACGCTGCGCATGGTCATCGGGTCGACGCGGCCAACGAAGCCGGGCGGGCGGGATATTCCTCACAACGCCCCCGGGAGGGCAACAGAAACGGCGGCGGGGATGTCGCTTGCGTGTCGGGCGTCGCGGGTGTTACGCGACGACCCCAGAGGCGAAGTGAGCGAAGGTCAGGGTTCCCAGGGGTCGCGGCGCGCGCGACGCATCGAGGAGGCCATCCTCGAGGTCGAGGGCGTGGCGGGCGTGCGCGTGTGGGAGCTCCCAGGCCGCGTGGAGATCGGCGTGCGCGTCGCGCCGAGCGATACGCCCGCCGACGTGATCGTGCGCGTCAACGAGCTCACCACGGCCATGCACGAGGGCGACGAGTCCTGGGACGTGGGCGTCCTCACCGAGGAATGACCCGCCGCCTCCGGGCCGCGCTCGCCTCGTTCGCGCTCTTCGAAGCGTCGGCGCTCCGCACCGCGCGCCCTCACGCGCAGGGCGTCATCTCCCAGCGGGGCGTGCGCAGCGCGCCGTCGACGCACCGCCCCTGCGCGCCGTGGGCGACCCTCGGCCGCGGGGTCTCCGTGCGCCGCTGCGACGGGGGCCGCGGCCACGCCGCCGTGCTCTTCTCGGGCTGGGCCATCACCACGACCTCCGCGCGACGCTGGGCCGACGCCCTCTACGACGCCCGCCTCGCGGACCTCGGCGTCTCGACCGTCTACGCCGTCGACGGCCCCGCGCAGGTCGATTTTCGTCGAAAGGAGCTCGCCGTCGACGCGCTCCTCGCCGACCTCTCCGCGCGCGTGACGGCGCCCGACGCGTGGGTGCTCGCCGCGGCGCACTCGAGCGGCGCCCACGTCGCCGCGACGCTCTTCGACCGCGCGTTCCGCGTGGGGAGGGCGCCCTCGCTCCGCGGTCGCATCGTGTACGTCGACCTCGACGGAGACCGCGGCATCGCGAGCGACCCCGAGCGTCACCTCTCGCGCGAGAGCGTCGCGGGCCTGCGACGGGTGATCTTCGTGGCCGTCGCCGACGGCGCCCGCGGGCTCCACGGGTTCAGCCGCGCCGCGATGGAAGAGGGCCACCGCGAGTTCTCCGCCGAGAGCCTGCTCGTCACCTACGACGCCTCCGAAGCGGGCTGCGTCCGCGACGCGTGCGCGCACCTCGCGCTCATCGACACGCGCCCCACCGCCCGCGGCAATGAGACCTACGCGCGCGGCGACGCGTCGACGGTCAACGTCACGTGGCTGGCCTTCGCAGCGCGCTCGCTCCCCGCCGCACGCTGACGCCACGCGTTGCACACGTGGGGGGCCGTTGCTCACCTGTGCGCGCCCTCGCGGGTGCGCATCGAACGGCCATCGGGGGGCGCGATCTCCGCAGCGTGAAGGCGCAGATACCCCTTTGAAATAAGGTGTTCTGAAGGATCTACTCGGTGCGCGACGAGGTGGCGCGCTGCGCGGTCCTCGCACATCGCCGAAGGCGGCCGCCTCGCGGCCCTCACACGCTTGCAGGAGGTCGAACGTGAAACGCTTCTTGGTGCTGTCTCTCCTTCTCACGCAGGGCGCCCTGGTGGCGTGCTCGTCGGACCCCGTGGTCGGGGCGCGCGACGTTCCTGCGACCGACACCGCGGCTGACGTCGCGAGAGACGCTCCGTCGGACGTCGCCGCCGACGTGAGCGCCGACGTGAACGCCGACGTGAACGCCGACGTGAGCGCCGACGTGAGCGCCGACGCATCGAGCGACGCCGCCAAGGACGCACCCGACGACAGCCAGCCCCCCGCGGACGCGCCCGGTGACGCGCCCGGTGACGCGCCCGGCGATGCACCCGCGGACGCGCCGAGCTGTCCCGCGGGCCAGACGCTCTGCGCGGGCCTCTGCGTCGACACCGACACCAACGCCACGCACTGCGGCGGCTGCGGGATGCGCTGCGCCCCCGCGGGCGCCTCGGGCGCGTGCGTGATGGGCGCGTGTACGGTGGGGAGCTGCGACCCCGGCCGCGCGGACTGCAACATGATGGCGTCCGACGGCTGCGAGGTGGACCTCAACGCGAGCGCGGGCAACTGCGGTCGTTGCGGCAACGCCTGCACCTTCGCCAACGCGACGGGCGTGTGCACCTCGGGCACCTGCGCCATCGGGACGTGCAACGCGGGCTTCGGCGACTGTGACTCCGACGCGTCGAACGGCTGCGAGACCGACCTCAACACCAACCCTGCGTCGTGCATGGTGTGTGGCCGCGGCTGCACCCTCGCCAACGCCACCGCGGGATGCGCCGCGGGCGCGTGCACGATTTCGAGCTGCACCGCGGGCTTCGGCAACTGCGACGGCAACGCGGCCAACGGCTGCGAGGCGCCGCTCAACACGAACGCCAACTGCGGCGCCTGCGGAACGGCCTGCGCCCTCGGCACGCGCTGCTCGAGCGGCACCTGCGTGAGCTCGTGCCCCACGGGCACCACGTTCTGCATGGACCTGCTCATCTGCGTGAACACGTCGAGCGACCTGTCGAACTGCGGCGCCTGCGGCAACGCCTGCCCGTCGCGCGCCAACTCGACCTCGTCGTGCACCGCGGGGGCCTGCGGCCTCACCTGCACCGCGGGCTACGGCGACTGCGACATGATGGCGGCCAACGGCTGCGAGACCAACCTCAACACCACGGCGACGGCCTGCGGCGCGTGCGGACGCGCGTGCTCGCTCCCCCACGCCACGGCCGGCTGCGCCGCGGGCGCGTGCACGGTCTCGCGCTGCGATGCGGGCTACGGCGACTGCGACGGCAACCCCGCCAACGGCTGCGAGGTCGACCTCGACACCACCGTCGGCGCGTGCGGATCGTGCGGCAGCGCGTGCAACGTCGCCAACGCCACCGCGGCCTGCACGGCCGGTCGCTGCGCGGTCGCGGCGTGCAACGCGGGCTTCGCCGACTGCGACATGAACGCGGCCAACGGCTGCGAGACCTCGACCACCACCAACACCAACTGCGGCGCCTGCGGAACCGCCTGCGCCGCGGGGACGCGCTGCGCCGCCGGGGCCTGCGTGAGCTCGTGTCCGACGGGCACCACGTACTGCGCCGCGAGCGGCGTGTGCGCCGACTTTCAGACCGATTCGAACAACTGCGGCATGTGCGGCGAGGTCTGCCCGTCGCTCGCCAACGCGTCGCCGGTGTGCTCCTCGGGCGGCTGCGGGTACACGTGCAACACGGGCTTCGCCGACTGCGACGAGAACCCGGCGAACGGCTGCGAGGCCAACCTCGGCACCAGCGTGAGCTCCTGCGGCGCGTGCGGACGCGCGTGCTCGCCGCCCCACGCGACGGGCGCCTGCACCACCGGCGCGTGCGGCATCGTGGCCTGCAACTCGGGCTACGGAGACTGCAACGGCGACCCCTCCGACGGGTGTGAGACCGACCTCACCGCCACCGCCACCGCGTGCGGGACGTGCTCCACCGCGTGCCGCCCCGCCAACGGGACGGGCTCGTGCACGGCGGGCCGCTGCGGCGTCGCCACGTGTGACGCGGGCTGGGGCGACTGCGACATGAACGCGGCCAACGGCTGCGAGACGCCCCTCACGCTCAACTCCAACTGCGGCGCGTGCGGCCGCGCGTGCGGCGCCGGGAGCTTCTGCTCGTCAGGCACCTGCGTGAGCACCTGCGGCGCGCCCACGAGCTACTGCGGCGCCTCGATGACCTGCGTCGACACGACCAGCGACCCCAACAACTGCGGCGCCTGCGGCGTGTCGTGCGCGACGCCCTCCAACGCGACGGCCTCGTGCGCGTCGAGCGCGTGCGGCTTCAACTGCAACGGGTCCTTCGCGAACTGCGACATGATGTCGGGCAACGGCTGCGAGGTCGACCTCTCGTCGAGCGTCGCGAACTGCGGCGCCTGCGGGACGCGCTGCGCCCTCGCCAACGCCACCTCGGCCTGCTCGGGGAGCTCGTGCGTCGTCGCGAGCTGCAACCTCAACTTCGCCAACTGCGACGGCTCGCCCTCCAACGGCTGCGAGGTCAACACCACCACGAGCGTCGCGAACTGCGGCGCCTGCGGCAACGCGTGCGACCTCCCCAACGCCACGGCGACCTGCACGGGCGGCGCGTGCGCCATCGCGGCGTGCAGCGCGGGCTACGGCAACTGCAACGGCCGCGCGTCCGACGGCTGCGAGGCCCCGCTCAACAGCGGCGCCAACTGCGGCGCCTGCGGCGTGCGCTGCGCCGCGGGGACCTTCTGCTCGGGGACCATGTGCGTGAGCGCGTGCCCCACGGGCACCACCTACTGCGCCACGAGCGGCGCGTGCGTCGCGCTCGCGAGCAACCCCGACAACTGCGGCGCCTGCGGCAACGTCTGCCCGACGGCGCCCCACGTGGTGCGCACCTGCTCGGGCGGCATGTGCGGCGGCACCTGCGAGGCGGGCTACGGCAACTGCGACATGAACGCGGGCAACGGCTGCGAGACCAACCTCAACACCAGCACCACCAACTGCGGCGCCTGCGGGACGCGCTGCGCGCTCGCCAACGCGAACTCCGTGTGCGCCACGGGCGTGTGCGCGATCGGCGCCTGCTACACGGGCTTCGCGAACTGCAACGCGATGCCCGGCGACGGCTGCGAGGTGAACCTCCAGACCAACAACGCGAACTGCGGCGCGTGCGGACGCGCCTGCCGCACGGGCACCACCTGCCGCAACGGCTCGTGCCGCTGAGCTGATCGGCGCGGGCGTCGAAGACCACGACGTCCGCGCCTCCCGCGCTCACTCCGTCGATCTCAGTGCCTCGACGCGCCGCGCAGCCACGGGAGCGCTTCGAGAGGCTCCGCCGCGGCGGCGCAGAGGACGCCGCCCACGAACGCGCCCATCACGCCCGCCGCGCCCACGTCGCAGCCCGAGAGAAAGAGGTTCTCGACGGGCGTGCGCGGTCGCAGCCACGCGTTCGAGTAGCGCGCGGGCGTCGAGACCACGCCGTAGATCGACCCCGCCGCGGGGCGCGCGAAATGCTCCGTGGTCATCGGCGTCGAGAGCTCGGCGTGACGGAGCAGCGGCTTGAGACCCGGGCGGTGCGCGAAGAGGCCGTCGGTGAGGCGCCCGAGGAGGTCTTCCTTCAGGGCCTCGTACTCGGCGCCGCGCTTCATCCAGGGTGTGCCCTTCCACTTCGAGAATTTCTCGTAGGGGACGAAGGTCACGATCTCGCCCGTGTGGAGCTGGTCGGGGCCCGCGTCGTGCGACGGATCCTTGAGCGACGGATAGCTCGTGTAGAGCACCGGCGCGGCGCGCTCCTTGTCGAAGTCCCAGGTGGAGCGGTCGGCGTCCCAGGTGTCCCAGAACCACTGGTTCGCGCTGCCCGCGCCCGCCGCGCGGATGTCTCCCTCGAAGCCCAGGTACGCGCAGAGGTGCGCCGGGGCGGGCGGGAGCGTGCCGAGCGACCCGGTCCAGTGCTTCTCGCGCTCGCCCTCGGGGAGCAGGTGCTTCACCGTGGTGAGCGCGCTCGCTGCGCTCACGACGCGCTTCGCGCGGATCTCCTCGCCGCCCGCGAGCTTCACGCCGACGGCCTTGCCGCGGTCGACCATGATCTCGTCGACCTCGGCGCGGATGCGCGTCCATCCGCCCACGTCGGCGACGTTCTGGAGGAGGGCCTTCGCGATGTTCCCGGCGCCGCCGACGGGGTAGTACGCGCCGTGGAGAAAGTGCCGTACGACGCCCGCGTGGATGGCGAAGGAGCCCTCGCGCGGCGGCGAGCCGTAGTAGCCCCACTGTCCCGCGAGCACGGTCTTGAGCCGCGCGTTCGAGGTGATGCCGTCGAGCACCGACTGGAGCGTCACCGACGTGAAGCGCTTCGAAGCGCGCTGCGTGAGCGGCTCGAGCAGCGACGCCGCGCGCTCGGGGAAGACCTTCGACGCGTAGTACCCCCGCATCGCGCCGCCCGCCTCGCGCACGAGCGAGAGGTACCGATCGATGGCCTCGCGCTCGTCGGGGAACTTCTCGAGGAGGTTCTCGCGGTACTCCCTCGCGTTGTCAGGGAACTCGATGCGGAAGTCGTCGGGGTAGTAGAACTGCTCGTACGGATTGCCGAGCGAGGCCCACTGGAGCCGCTCGCCCGTGAGCCCGTGGAGCACGCGCCCGAGGATCGAGTGCGAGGTCACCTCGCCGATCGCGTGGACGCCCACGTCCCAGTGCCACCGCTTGCGCTTGAACGAGTGCGTGAAGCCGCCGGGGATGTAGTGCCCTTCGAGCACGAGCACCCTGCGCCCGAGGGCCGCGAGGATGGCCGCGGTGGTCATGCCGCCCATGCCCGAGCCGATGACCACGTAGTCCCAATCGCCCGAGGGCATCGAGCGGCTCCAGGGGAGCTGGTCGCGCTGCGTCATGGCCGCGTTGCGTATCACGAATCCGCGACGCGGAGATGACCGGCGACGTGTCGGTCCGCGCGTGCGCGAGGGCTCAGACCGGCGGCGGAAAGGCGCGGGTGAAATCGCCGATGCAGGTCACCTCGTCGGCGGAGTGCTTCCACCCCGTCGCGGCGCTGAAGACGCCGCCGTCGATGACCACGGGGTGCTTGATGTGCTGCACGGCGCCCGGCGGGAGCCGCGGGAGGCCGAAGCGCCCGCGCATGAGCTGAAACGCGACCTCGGGGAGGGGGATGTTCTTCCGCCCCGTCTCGCGGATGATGACCGAGAGCGGGAGGGGCTGCGGCCCGGCGACGTTGAACACGCCGCGGAGGCGCGCGCGCAGCGTGGCGCAGATCGCGTCGGCCACGTCGCGCTCGTGCATGAACTGAAAGAGCGGGTCGAAGCCGAGCACCGTGGGCACGTAGCGGCCCTTGAGAAAGCTCGCGAGCGTCCCGTGGCCCGTGGGGCCGAGCGAGTACGCGAAGCGCAGCACCGACGTCGCCACCTTCGGAAAGCGCCAGAGCGACTGCGCCGCGTAGAGGTCTGCGGCCACGAGGTCCGCGAGCTCGGGGAAGGTGCTCACGGCCATCGGCGGGTCGTCTTCGTGGTGATAGAGCGCCTGCTCGGCGCCCGCGCCGTAGTAGGTGTGGCGCCCGACGAAGATCACGTGCTCGACGCCGTACTCGTTGGCGTGCTCGAAGACCGCGCGCGTGCCGCCGAGGTTGATGCGGTAGCGCTCCTCGGTGGCGGCCACGAGGTGCGTGACCGTCGCCATGTGGATGATGGCCTCGGGCTGGCTGTGACGGATGAGCTCCTCGGCGGCGCGCTTGCGTACGTCGATCGCGTGCATCTCGACGCCCGCGGGCGCGTCGTCCCAGGGGCGGCGGTCGACGCCGATGACGGTGTCACCCTGGCCAACGAGCTCCGCGGCGACGAGCTTCGCGATGGGCGACGAGATGCCCGTGAGCATGACCTTCATGACAGGCCCTCCGCGGGCTCGCGCCCGAGCTCACGGATGCGCCCGCGCATCATCCCCGCGATGGCGCGCTTCACCTCGTCGACGTGGGCGTGCACGACGTGGTCGTCCTCGTGGCTCGACCCTTCGAACATCATCGGCGCGCCGTAGTGGATCTCCATCTTCACGGGCATCGGGATGGGCAGCAGGTACGCGGGCACGGGCACATACGGCGCGCCCACGAGCGCGCCGAGCGCGTAGGAGTTGGCGACCGTGGGGAGCGCCTCACCGCCGCCCAGAATGGCCACGGGGATGATCGGGGTCTTCGTCTTCATGGCGAGGCGCATGAACCCGGTGCCGAACTCGACGAGCGAGTGGCGCTCCCAGTAGAGCTTGGCGGTGCCCTTCGCCCCTTCGGGAAAGACCATGAGCAGCCGGTCGTCGTTGAGGAGGCGCTCGGCCGTCTCGGGGAGGCCCGTGAACTGCCCCGTGCGGCTCTGCCAGAGCGACGAGATGGGCATGCGCCCGAGGAACTTCTCGACCATCCCCTGCGCGAGGCGCGGCGGGTCGAGCTCGAGGAAGGTCGACGTGATGAGCATGGCGCCGTCGATGGCGATGCCGCCCGAGTGGTTGCCGATGAGCATCGCGCGACCGTGCTTCGGGACGTTGCCGACGCCGAAGGAGGCGACGCGGAAGTAGTGGCGATAGAGCCACGAGAGCGCGGTGTACGACTGCGCGAGGTGGTGCTTCGAAACGCCGTAGGGGTCGAGTCCGTAGGCGTTCCAGGGGACCTCGATGCGGTCGACCCGCGCGCGCACTTCAGGGCTGATGGGTAGTCTCACGCGACCTCTTCTTCCCGCCACGGTGGGGCAGTGACGGCGCGGGAGGATATCCCCACGAGGCGCGCGCGGGATATGACGAAGCGGCCCTCGCGGGAGACCCGTCGCGGGGCGCGGCGGGGGCGTGTGGCGACGTGTCACGGCACGCACGCCGGTCATCGCGCATCGACGCGTCGTTCCCGCGGCGCTCCGTGATAGAACCCGCGCCCCGTCCGATGACCGACCTCGCGGCTCCCATCGAGATCCCCGATCGCGTGCCCTGCGCCACGTGCAAGGTGCCCGTCGATCCGCTGCGCGCGCCGCAGGTCGCGGTCATCCGTGAGCGCTATCGCTTCTACTGCTCCCGCGAGTGCCGCGAGCGTGGACGCCCCGCGCCCGTGCGCCCGCCCCACCACGCGAAGTCGCCGCGCGCCGCGAAGCCCTCCGTCGCCGAGACCATCACCATGCTCGGCATCCCCCTCGAGTCGCTCCCCGCGGGCGTGCTCGATGGAACGCTCCGCCCCCTCGGCGCCACCCCCGACGACGACCCCCGTCGCGCGCGCGATCACGACGAGCTCGCGGACCCCGTTCCCCCCGCGGTGGCCGCTTCGTCCGCGGGCTTCGCGCTGCTCTTCGCGGGCGTCACCGCCATCCCCCTCGGCGCGCGCGTGGCGCTCCTCGCGATCGGCGCCGTGGCCGCCCTCGTCGTCGCGGGACGCGAGGCCGTGCGCGCCGTGAGACAGCCCGCGTTCCTCGCGCACGTCGCGAGCGTGGTGGGCGCGCTGCTCCCCTTCATCGACGCGATCACCTCGACGGGCGAGCGCGTGCCGAGCTCGCTGCGAGAGGCCTCCGTGCTCGCCGCCGTGGGGCCCGTCGTCGTGTGGGCGTCGAGCGCCCGCCGCGGCGTGGGCCACGCGCGCGTCGAGGTGCTGCGCGGCGCCCTCGCGCACACGGCGCGAATCCCCGCGAAGGACGCCTCGGAGCGCGACGGCGCCGAGACCGTGGATGCATCGCGACTGCGCGCGGGCGCCGAGGTGATCGTCGGTCACGGCGCGGTGGTCCCCGTCGACGGCGTCGTGCGCGACGGTGAAGCGACGGTGCGCCTCTGGCCCGGCGCGCCGGAGCTCCGTCACCGCGGCCCTGGCGACGCGGTGCTCGCGGGCGCCACGGTGCTCGACGGAGAGCTCCGCGTGCTCGCGACGCGCGCTGGCGAAGAGGTCGCGTGGGCCCGCCTCGCGCGGCTCATGGGCGACCCCCTCACGGCGCCGCGCATCGTGAAGCGCGCGAAGGTGATCGGTCAGCGCGTCCCCTTCGCGGCGGCCTTCGTCGCCGTGACCGCGGCCGTCGTCCACGCCGTGTGGACGGGCGGTGACGGGCTCCTCGCGGCCGCGTGCGTGCTCGCGCTCACGCCCTGCGCGCTGCTCGCGCCGGTGATCGAGATGCCCTTCCTCGAAGCGCTCGTGGCCGCCGCGCACCGCGGGATCGTCTTCCGTGACGCCGCGAGCGTGGAGTCCGCCGCGCGCCTCGGCACCGTGGCGCTCTGCCTTCGCGGCACGGTCACCCTCGGCAGGCTCGAGCTCACCGAGGTGGTCTCCCTCGGCGCGCGCAGCGAGGACGAGCTCATCGCCACGGCGGCCGCGGTCGAGGAGGCCGCCGCGACCGATCCCATCGCGCGCGCGCTCACCGAGGCCGTCGCGCGTCGCGCGCTGCGCCTCGAGAACATCCGTCGCCCCGCCGTGGTGCCGGGGCAGGGGATCACCGCCGTGAGCGCGTCGGGTGACCCGGTGCTCGTCGGCAATCGCAGGTTGCTCCTCGCCGATGGCGTCTCCGTCGCGACGGCCGAGGACGTCGCCGCGGCGATCGAGGGCGCGGGGCGCACGGCCGTGTTCGTCGCGATCGACGGGCGCATCGAGGGCGTCATCGGATTCGAAGATGCGGTGCGCGTCGAGGTGCGCTCCGCGGTGCAGGCGATGATCGACGCGGGCTACGACGTGGCCCTCGTGGGCGGCGCGAGCCGCATGACGATGGAGGCCATCGGCGCGATGCTCGACGTGGCGAACCTTCGCCCCGAGGTGCTCCCCGAGGAGCGCGCCGCGGTGGTTCGGTCGCTCTCCGAGGTGGGGCACGGCGTGGCCGTCGTCGGGCGGCCCGCGCGTGACGGCGCTGCGCTCGCGGCCGCCGACGTGGCGATCTCCATCGACGCCGCGGGCGGCGCGGGAACCGAGACCGCGATGGCCCTCGCCTCGGACGATCTCCGCGACGCGGCGGCGGCGCTGCGGCTCGCGAAGCGCTCGCGCGATCGCGCGGTGGCCGCCCTCACGGTGGGCGCGAGCCTCACGGCGGTGGGCGCGCTCGCGTCGGTGGTGGCGCCCACGTGGGGCGTGGCGACGGTGGCGCTGACGACGGTGGCCGTGCTCGCGAGCGAGGCGCTCGTGCTGCGCGACCCCGAACAGGAGGCGCCGTGAGCGCGTCGATGCCGGTGATCGTGGTGGCGGCGGTGTGCTTCGACGGCGCGCGGGTGCTCCTCACGCAGCGTCCTGCGGGCACGCACCTCGCGGGCGCGTGGGAGTTCCCCGGCGGAAAGCTCGAAGCGGGCGAGTCGCCCGAAGAGGCCCTCGCGCGCGAGATGCGCGAGGAGTGCGGCGTCGAGGTCGAGGTGGGCGACGCGCTCGACGTGACCTTCTGGCGCTACCCCACCAAGAGCGTGCTGCTGCTCTTCTATCGCACGCGCATCGTCGCGGGCGAGGTCCGCCACCTCGGCGTCGCGGCGCACGTGTGGGCCACGCGCGGCGAGCTCGACGCGTACACGTTTCCGCCGGCCGACGAGCGCGTGCTCGGTCGCATCAGGGCCGAGCTCGAAGCCGCGGAGCGTCGCTAGTACACGGCTCGCACGTCGCGCACCGTCGGATCGGCGGCTTGCAGCGCGGGGAGCAGCACGCCCTTGAGCGTGTACGACTGACCGGGGCAGCCGCGGCACGCGCCGCCGAAGCGAACCTCGACGACGTCGCCGGTGCGGCGCACGAGCGTGACGGTGCCGTTGTCGGCGGCCACGAGAGGCGCGACCACCTCGGAGACCGTGCGTGTGAGTGCGGCTTCGTCAGACATCGTGGGACTCGTCGGGATGATAACGGAACCGAACGAGTGTTCGCGCAGTGAATTCCTGCGCGGTGTTCGATCCGCAACCGCACCGCGCGCGGTAGGACGAAAGTGATCCCACGGACGAACGAACACTTGCGAAGCGAAGGCTGCTTGGGCATAGTCCTTTTCAGCGGCGGCGCCGGCGTTCCCCCCCCCCACGCCAATGGTGCTGCCGCTTTTCTATTTCGAACATCGAAGGTTCGGTCGGAAAGTGGCCCTCTGACGTAGCTCGCTGCTAAGGCACGGCGAGGCGCATGAGAGCCCACCACCGAACCTCGATGTCTTGCCTTCTCGCGGGGATGCTCTGCGCGTCGCATGTCGCGATCGCGCAGGTGCCTCCGCGTCGCCTCATCTACGGAAACGCGTCGCAGAGCGTTCCTTCGGTCGCCGCGAGCGCCAGCGGGAACGATCCGCAACGCGTCGATGACCTCCGCGATGGGACGGCCGTCCCCCGCGGGATGCGCTCGGTCCGCATCGAGCGCGAGGGCGAGGTGATCCGCGTCCGCCCCAACGGCGAGGCGCCGCGCCGTGGAACCGCCGCGCGCAACGCCCTGCTCCCCGCGTTCGAAGCCACGCAGGGCATGGGCTGCCGCGGGTACTGGGTGCGCGTGGGCGCCGACGCCTGGGTGTGCAGCGACGGAGGCATCGCCTTCTCGCGCGAGGCCCCGCAGTCCGCGGTGCTCCCCGTCGTGCCCGACGGCCAGGTCGTCCCCTATCAGTACGCCTACGCGACGCGCGCGGGGGTTCGCACCTACCGCCGCCTCGACGACGTGCGCGACGACAACTGGGCCGAGGAGCTCGAGCGCGGCATGTCCGTCGCCGTCACGGGCACCGAGCACGTCGACGAGGGGACCTTCGTCCGCACCGCGGGCGGGCGCTGGGTCGCGCTGCGCGACCTCTCGTGGGCGCACCCGAGCGAGCGCGCGGGCATCTTCTACGAGCCCGGCGAAGACCTGGGCTCCGTGGCCTTTCTCCGCGCCGACGTGCGCGCGTGGCCCTCGCTCGAAGAGGCCGCGCGCGGTCGCAGCGCCTCGCCGCCCGTGACCCTCACGCGCCGCGACGGCGTGCACGTGCGCGAGGAGCAGAGCGTCCACGGTCGCGCGTGGGCGCGCCTCGACGCGGGCTGGATCCCGTCGTCGTCACTCCTGCGCCCGAGCCCCGTGGCCGCGCCGACGGACCTCTCCGAGCAGGAGCGCTGGGTCGACGTCGATCGCACCCGTCAGGTGCTCGTCGCGTACGAGGGCTCGCGCCCGGTGTTCGCGACGCTGGTCTCGACGGGCCGCCGCGGCAACGAGACGGTCACCGGCGAGCACCGCGTGTGGGTCAAGCTCGCCACGACCGACATGTCCAACGTCGACAACGTGGAGCTCTACTCCGCCACGTCGCTCTACACGGTGTCGCGCGTGCCGTGGGTGATGTTCTTCCACAACGATCAGGCGCTCCACGGCGCGTTCTGGCACGACCGCTTCGGCGCCGCGCACTCGCACGGCTGCGTGAACCTCGCGCCCCGCGACGCCGCGTGGCTCTACGCGTGGGCTCCCCCCAACGCGCCGCCGGGATGGACCGCCGTGATGCCCACGAGCGCCGACCCCGGGCTGCGCGTCCGCGTGCGCTGAGCGCGCCGCGAAGCGATCAGGTGCCGGGCTTCTTTCGCATCGTCACGACGGGGCGGAGGATGGCCTTGCCGTCCTTGATCGCCACGTCGAGGCGCACGTCGGCGTCCTGGTACTTCTCCGCGAGGCGGGGGAGCGTCTCCTTCACCTGCTTGGCGACGGTTTCGAAGCGCACCTCGGAGCTCTCGCCCGTCTGCTTTCGCGCGGCCACGTAGCGGTCGTAGAGCTGACGCATCGCGGGGTCGTCGCCGCCGGGCGCGGCGCTCGGTCGGGGCGGCAGCGAGGGCTGCGAGACGCGCGGCGGAATCGACGGCTGCGACACGCGCGGCGCCACGGGCTGCGACGGCGACGGTGCCGGCGGCTGCGTCGGCGTGGGCTGCGAGAGGCGAGGCGCCACCGTTCCCATCGGGCCCGGGGGCTTCACGGGACCTTCCATTCCAGGCGGTCGCGGAGGGACGAAGCCGCGCGGCGCGCCGGGAGGCCCGGGAGGCCCGGGAGGCGTCGAGCCCGTCGCCGAACCCACCGTGCGACCACCCAACGCCGGTGGACGCTGGACGGGCTGCATCGCGGGGATCTGCCCGGGCGCGCGCGGCGCGAAGCCCGTCGGCGCCGCGGGGGCCGTCACCGCAGGCGTCGCAGGCGACGACCCCGCGGTCGAGGGCGCTTGCGGCGCAGCGGGCGACGCTGCAGCGGGCGACGCTGCGACGGGCGCTGCGAGCGGCGCGCGCGGCGCGGGCGCGATCTGCGGCGCAGGGAGCGACGCGGGCGCGCGGGGCGGCGGGGTGATCGCGCGCGGCGGGGGATTGAACTCCTCGCTGTCGCGCTGCGGAAAGGGCTGCGCGACCGAGGGCTCGTTGGCGTTCTCGAGCGGCGGCGCGACGGGGCGCTGACGCGACGGCGCGGGCTCGTCGAGGCCGGGCGAGGTCAGCGCCGGGGCAGACTCCTCGGGCGCGGCCTCGGGCTCGAGCTCTTCGAGCGCGTCGGCGTCGAGCTCCTGCGGGCTGTTCGGGTCCTCGCGGTTGCGACCGGGGATGCGCATCCCGAGGCGCTGCGCGCGCACCACGTCGCGGCGGTACGTGCCGTCTTCGATCTGCCGGATGATGCGACCCCAGTAGGTCTGGTAGGCCGTGAAGCGTTGCACCAGGGTCTGAAAGCGGAAGCGCAGGCTCGTGTTGCGCATCTGCTCGCGGTGCAGCGATTGGAAGCGCCGGTCGACGTCCTTGCGCGCGACGAAGGGGAGCATCTTCTCGATGCCCGTGAAGTACTGGTCGTACTTGATCCTGAGGCGCTCGAGGCGCGTCTCGAGCTCGTCTAGCTCTCGCTGGATCTCCGCGGGGGTCACGGTGAAGTCGCTCTCTTCGCTCTGAGCTCAGATGGGGGTGATCACGAGGTTGTCGAAGTGTACCAGCGCTTCCCAGTTGTTGAACGCGAAGTATTCGTGGCCCGGACCCGCCAGGGGGTCGGGGTCGTTGAACTCCATCAAGGGATTGCCGTCGAGGATCCACCGGAGGTCGCGGCCCTTGCGCTCGACCACGAAGTGGTAGTGCTGCCCGAGCTCGACCCGCGGACCCTCGCGCGCCTGACGGTCGGCGCCGTGCTCGTTCATCCTCGCGATGACGTTGAGCCGGTTGTGCCAGCCGCCGAAGATCACCACGTAGCTCGTGGCCGTGTAGCTCGCCTGCGTCGCGTGGGACTCGCCGTCGCCCCACACCTCGCACTTGAGGTCGCCCGCGGGGCTCTCGCTCCACGCGTCGAACTCGATGCGCGCGTCGCGCGGGAGCTTGCGCCGGAGCCACAGCGGGTGGTTGTGCGCCATCTCTCCGCGCAGGGCGCCGTTCTCGATGCGCCAGCCCGCTCCCGTCGTGCGCCACTCGGCGCCGAGCTCACCGCGTTCGAAGCGGTCTTCGAAGCGCTGACCCGACGCGGGGCGCCGCGGGGGATCGCAGCCGAGTGACATCCACGCCATCGACGACGCCAGCGCGGCGCTCGTCAACAGCAACCCGTAAACCGTGACAGGCCGTCCCGGCCTGGAGGAGCCTCGCATGGTAGGCGCGGGACCCTATCACAGCCGCCTCCCTCCGCGTGAGCGCTCACGCTGTCACCGGGCGTCGAGGTCTGATAGAGCACCCGCGCGGTCACGCAGAGGAGTCGCGCTCGCCAATGGTCTCCACGCTCTTCAACCCCGATCGGTGGTCGCCCGTCGAGGGCCTGAACTTCACCGACATCACGTATCACCGCGCGAAGGCGCACGGCACCGTGCGCATCGCGTTCAACCGCCCCGAGGTGCGCAACGCGTTTCGCCCGCGCACCGTCGATGAGCTCTACACCGCCCTCGACCACGCGCGCCAATGGAGCGACGTGGGCTGCGTGCTCATCACCGGCAACGGTCCGTCACCCAAAGACGGCGGCTGGGCGTTCTGTTCCGGCGGCGATCAGCGCATCCGCGGCGCCGACGGGTACAAGTACGAGGGCGACGGCGGAGGTGCCGACCCCGCGCGGCTCGGACGGCTGCACATCCTCGAGGTGCAGCGGCTCATTCGCTTCATGCCCAAGGTGGTCATCGCCGTGGTGCCGGGGTGGGCCGTGGGCGGCGGGCACTCGCTCCACGTCGTGTGCGACATGACCATCGCGTCGAAGGAGCACGCGATCTTCAAGCAGACCGACGCCGACGTGGCGAGCTTCGACGGCGGCTACGGGTCGGCCTACCTCGCCAAGATGGTCGGGCAGAAGCGCGCGCGGGAGATCTTCTTCCTCGGGCGAAACTACGGCGCCGACGAGGCCCTCGCGATGGGGATGGTCAACGCGTCCGTCCCCCACGCCGAGCTCGAAGAGACGGCGCTCGAGTGGGGGCGGGAGATCAACTCCAAGAGCCACACGGCCATCCGGATGCTCAAGTTCGCGTTCAACCTCACCGACGACGGCATCGTGGGCCAGCAGCTCTTCGCCGGCGAGGCCACGCGCCTCGCGTACGGCACCGAAGAGGCGAAGGAGGGCCGCGACGCCTTCCTCGAGAAGCGCCCGCGAGACTTCTCGAAGTTCCCCTGGCACTACTGAGATGAAGCTTCACCTCGCATCCTTCGCGGCCCTCGCGCTCTCGGTCGCCGCGTGCGGAGAGACCGTCTCGACGGCGCCTCCCACCGTCGACGCGGGCAACGACCTCGGTCCCGTCGACGTGCCCGTGAACCCCGTCGATGTGACCGTCGACACGGCCCCCGCCGACGTTCCGCCGCCGCCCGACGACGTCGACCTCGCGTGCCCCAACAACGCCGTCGACCGCTGCCTCAATTATCCCCCCGGGCCGTGCGAAGACCTCGCCGACGGGATGGGTCGCACGGTGCGCTTCGCGGGCTTTCGCCACGACCACACCGTGAGCTGCGCGGGACGCATGACGGGCATGGGCCCCGACGCCGTGCTCCCGCTCACCGTGCGACGCACGAGCGACATCAACCTCACGGTGGTTCCTTCGACGGGCGACACCGTCGTGGTCACCATCGCGCCCGCGGCCCGCTGCGGCGAGCCCCGCGCGGAGCTCCAGTGCATCAACGGCTCGTCGGCCATCGGCGGCATCGCCGTGGCGCGCGCGTCGAGCGTCCCTCCGGGCGACTACGAGGTCATCGTCGGAACGGTCAACGGCAGCCCCGTGCAGGTCTCCGCCGCGGTGACTCCGTCGCTCCCGCGCGCGCCCGGCGACCTCTGCCCCGGCGTGACAGCGACGCCCGACGGACCGCCCGTCACCATCGACACGCGGTCGTTCTTCTCGACGCCCGACAACGGCACCACCTGCGGGTACTACAGCAACAACGGCCTCGGCTGGGTCGACGCGGTCTTCTCGTTCACCACCACCGCGCAGCGCGACGTGACCGTCACCGTCTCGGGCGACGGCGACGAGCCCGTGAACGTCGAGCTGTCGAGCGTGTGCGGCTCGCGCGCCTACGTCATCCCCGGCTGCGACAGCGGAAACCCCGCGCGTCGCGTCGTTCACAACCTCCCGGCGGGCACCTGGTACGCCGTCGTCGACTACCTCCCGATGCGCCGCGCCGACCACGTGCTCACGGCCACGGTGACGACCGCACCGCCCACGCCGCCGGGGCCCGCGTCGCGGTGTCCGGGCGTTCCCATCGCGCAGAACCTCACGGTCAACCTCGACGCCGACACGCTCGTCGCGGGCCCCGAGCTCGCGTGCCTCTCGAACCAGCGCGTGAGCGGCTTCCTCTCGTTCACGGCGCCCACGGAGCCGGGCGACGTGCTCGTCAACGTGGCGACCTCCGACGCGCGCTCCAACGCGGCCCTCGCGCTGCGCTCGCCCTGCGACGGAGACATGACCGGCGCCTGCGTCGGCCCCCTCGACCGCGCGGCGAGCTCCGTGTGGGCGCGTTACCAGAACCTCACGCCGGCGCAGACCTACTACGTCCAGGCGGCCACCACCGCGGCGGGCGGACAGCTCTCGGCCCGATGGCTGCGCGTCCCCGCGGCGACGCCGACGGCCGTCGCGGGCAACACGACCTGCGACACGGCGCAGCAGATTCCGCCCGAGGGAGGGATCTTCACGGGCACCACCGACGGCTCGACCGCCGTGCTCAACCCCATGTGCGCGACGGCCATGACGGGCTGCGCGGGCGCGCGGGGCGTGCTCTACCGCCTCGACCTCACGGAGCGCAGGCGCGTGGTGATCCGCCACGACGCGATGGGCTTCGACGCGCTCCTCGCGGTGAACCAGGGCGACATGTGCCCGGGTCGTCCGATCTTCTCGGCGCCCGCGTGCAACGACGACTGGTACAGCACCGACTCGCAGGTCGACGTGACGCTCAACGCCGGACGCTACTGGGTCTTCGCGGGCGGCTGCGGCGCCACGCAATCGGGCCCCTACCAGCTCGACGTCGCCGTCATCGCGCCGTAACGAACCGCGCCCGCCACCTCCCTCACACCACCGCTACACCAGACCTGGACGTTTGCGTCGATGCGCCGGGGTTCGGCGTGGGAGGTCGATGTGGGGTCTGGCAGCGCCGATGCGCCGGGGTTCGGCGTGGGAGGTTGA
>JAXLYG010000050.1:0-94197 GCA_046351535.1 Polyangiales bacterium | reverse complement strand
TCGCGGAACCGCGCGCAGAGGGGCAGAGGCTCGGTCATTGGAATCCCCTTGTTACAAGGTGTTCTAGAGTTCGTCGGGGAGCAGGGCGCGGAGGCGTTCGAGGGCGCGGCTCACGCGCTTCCTCGCGGCGGCCTCGTCGATGCCGCAGGCGTCGGCCACCTCGCGGAACGACAGCTCGGCCTCGAAGCGGAGCACCAGCGCGTCGCGCTCCGAGGGCTTGAGCTCTTCGAGCGCGGCGCGCACCCGCTCGGCCCGTCGTCGCACGGCCAGGAGGCTCTCGGCGCCCGGCGCGCTGTCGGCCTCCGTGTGGACGAGCCGCAAGCGGGCCTCGCGGCGTTGTCGGGTCTCCTGTCGTCGCGCGCAGACGTGCCGCGCGATGCCATAGAGCCACGCGCGCACCGTCGACTCCCCGCGAAAGCCCCGCATCGCGTCGTACGCCGCGAGGAGGGTCTCTTGCGTGGCCTCGTCGGCCTCGGCCTGGGAGCCGAGCCACGCCATGCAGAGCCGCCCGATGGAGGCCCCGTGAAGGTGAGCGCACGCTGCGAGCGCGGCCCTGTGTTCTCCGCGCGCGATGGACGCGGCGACCGGATCATCCGGCAGTGGTGGTGTCAGCATCTCCGCGCCCATCATCGCCCTCATGTGGCGACGACCGCGTCGGATGTGACAGGAAATCGTTCAGACGGGAGCGAGGGACCCCGAGGCGCTCGGGGCGCGGGCGATCAGCCCTTCGAAGACGCGCGGACCACGAGCGCGCTCACCGCGCCGCCGTGATCGATCGCGGGGTGCTGCGCCGACTCGCCGCCGCGCAGCAGGAACCAGTACACCGCGAAGGCCAGCGCCGCGATGATGGCCACGGTGATCACCATGTTCATCGGGCTGCTCTGATCCTCGGCGGGCTTCTCGTCGGCCTTCTTCTCCTCGTGCTTGGGAGCGTCGGCCTTCTTGACCTCGGGCTTCTTCTCGTCGGCCTTCTTCTCGTCGGCCTTGGGCGCGTCGGCCTTCTTCTCCTCGGTCTTCACGACCTCGGCCGCGGCGCTCTCCTCGACCTTCGCGGGCTCCTCGGCCTTCGCGGTCTCGGCGGCGCTCTCTTCGACCTTCGCGGGCTCTTCGACCTTCGCGGCCTCGGCGGCGCTCTCCTCGGTCTTCGCGGGCTCCTCGACCTTCGCGGCCTCTGCAGGCTTCTCCTCGGTCTTCGCGGGCTCCTCGACCTTCGCAGCCTCTGCGGGCTTCTCCTCGGTCTTCGCGGGCTCCTCGACCTTCGCGGCCTCCGCGGGCTTCTCTTCGACCTTCGCGGGCTCCTCGACCTTCGCGGTCTCGGCGGGCTTTTCCTCGGTCTTCGCGGGCTCTTCGACCTTCGCGGCCTCCGCGGGCTTCTCCTCGGTCTTCGCGGGCTCTTCGACCTTCGCGACCTCGGCGGGCTTCTCCTCGACCTTCGCGGGCTCCTCGGCCTTCACGGGCTCGGCGGGCTTCTCGTCGGCCTTCGGGGCTTCGACTTCGATCGGGCGCGTCGACGGCGGCGGCGGAATCGACGCGGTCTTCGTCGTCACCGAGCGGACCGGCGGCGTGCGAACGGGCGCGGCCTTCGGGGCTTCAGCCTTCGCGGGTTCAGCCTTCGGGGCTTCGGCCTTCGGGGCTTCGGCCTTGGGCGCCTCGGCCTTCGCGGGCTCGGCCTTCGGAGCCTCGGCCTTCGCGGGCTCGGCCTTGCGCGCGTCGGGATCCTCGATGGTCTTGAGCTTCTCGAGCGCGTTGTCGATCTCGCTGCGCGTGGCGACCTTGGTCGGTCCCTCGTCGGCCTTCTTGCCCTCTTCGCGCGCGACGGCGAGCGCCTGCTCGAGCATGCCCGCGGGCGCGGCGACGCCCATGATGGTCGCCTTCTGCGTGGGCACGGGGGCGGCGTCTTTACGGGGCGCCGACTCGTTGACCTGACGGAGCGCCTCGCCGAGGAGCGCGTTCATCTGGCGCATCATCGTGCGGTCGGCGTCCGGGGGCATCTCCTTCGAGGGGTTGGTGGTGCCGAAGAACGCGCTGTGCGACTCGCCCGTGCCGCCCTGGGTCGGAGGCACCGTGGCGCCGGTGCGGATGTTCTCGAAGTGCGGCCCCGCGTCTTCGCCCTTGAGCGCGACGATGCGGTCGATGACGGGCTGCGAGACCTCGTCGATCTTGAGGAAGCGGATGCCCATGCCCGCGGGGTTCTCCGCGGTGGCTTCGGCCTCTTCGCGGCGCTTGACCACGCGCCCCACGGCGGAGATCACGGGCGTCGAGTCTTCGAGCAGGATCTCGACCTTGAGCAGCGTGCCCAGGGCCGGGGGCTTCGCGCTCTTGATCCACATTCCGCTGCGGGAGATGTCGCGCGAATACTTCTCGATGAACTCGTCCAGCGTGCGGCTCTTGTATTTGGCCCGCAGCACCGGGGCCTTGACGCGCTGGTCCTTCTTCGTGTCTTCCGCCATGGGATCCATCATCTCCGACGCGCCGCCAGTCGTTCGCCGCCGCGGGAGTCTTGCAAAGCTCCCTTCGGGCTGGCGACACCCCTGCGGGCGCGCGGGCATTCTTGCAGAAGGACGCCCCCGAAAACCAGTTCAGAGTGAGCGACGCCCTTCGAGAGCCCTGCCGAGGGTGATGGGATCGACGAACTCGAGCTCTCCCCCGTGCGGCACGCCGCTCGCGATGCGCGTCGTGGTGACCCCGACGCCGCGGAGGGCCTCGGCCAGATAGAGCGACGTGGCCTCTCCCTCGACGGTGGGGGGCGTCGCGAGGATCACCTCACGGATGCCCTCCCGCGCGATGCGATCGAGGAGCGATGCGAGCGGAAACTCCGCGGGACCGACGCCCCCGAGCGGATCGAGGAGCGCGTGGAGCACGTGGTATCTCCCCGCAAAAACCCGTGCGCGCTCGATGGCGTCGGCATCCATGGGGCGCGCCACCACGCAGAGGATGTCCGTCGCGCGCCGCGGGTCTGCGCAGAGGGCGCACTGCTCGCGCGAGGTGTACGCCCCGCACGAGGCGCAGCGACGGACGCGCGTCGAGAGCGTCGCGAGGCTCTGCCCGAGGGCCTGCGCATACCCCGCGTCGGAGGTGAGCATGTGGAACGCGATGCGCCGCGCGGACTTCTCGCCCACGCCGGGCAGCCGCACGAGGAGCTTCACGAGGTCTGTGATCGGATCGCCGCCGTCGTCCATGTTGGTGGGACGCGCACTCTATCAAACGCGAGCGCGCGAGGCGACGACGGGTGTCGCGGGAGCGGCTTAGACGAGGCCCGGGAGCTTGAGGCCGCCGGTGTGCTTGGCGACCTCCTTCTCCATCTCCTCCGCGGCGAGCTTGAGGGCGGAGTTCACCGTGGCGGCGATGGCGTCCATGGCGAGGTCGCGGTCGGCGGCGAGGAGCTCCGGATCGACCTCGACGCGCGTGATCTCGCGGCCGTAGGTGCTCGTGACCTTCACCTTGTCGTTGGCGCCCGTGGCCGTGACGGTGCGGTCCTTGTTGGCCTTCTGGGCCTCCTCGACCTTGCGCTGGAGCCAGGCCGCCTGCTTCATGAGTTCGTTGATGCCACCGCGAAACTGCTGGATCGCCATCGTATCGCCCTGCCTCTGAGGTTTCGGAGGGCGGTCGTATACCCCAATTCCGCGGTGGAACGGAATGGTCAGATCCCGAGGCCGCCGAGGCCGAGCGGATCCTCGGGCGTGCTCGCGCCGGTGCTCGGCGTCGTGGTGGTGGTCCCCGTCGCAGCGGGGCGTCCGTTGGCACCTCGCCCTGCGGCCGCGTTGGCCGCGGCGGCGGCGCCCGCGTCGGCGTTCTCGACCACGCGGATCTTGCCCGTGATGCGGTCGGCGATGTTGCCGTTGGAGTCGCCCGTGACGACGCCCGTGTTGGGCTGCGAGAGGTCGAGGGTGACGGCCGAGCGGCGCGCGACCTTGGTGGGCGCGTTGATGCGCAGCGTGGCGATCTGCGAGAGCGTGGCCTGCTCCTCGTAGACGAGGCAGAAGGCGCTGAAGAAGGTCGTCTGGTCGATGAGGTGCAGGTGCGTGGTCGCGTCGCGCCACTCGACGTTGGTGAGGCGCGTGCCTTCCATCACCCTGCGACCGGGGCCGAAGAGGGCCTCGAGCTGCGTGGTGAAGTCGTCGAAGTTGATGCGTGCGCCGTTGGTGTTGCGCGCCTGGACGCGCTTCCACAAGCGGTCGTTGATGAAGAGGAAGAACTCGCGATTGCCGCGCGAGTCCTGGTACACGAGCATCGACTCGTTGTTGTTGTGCGTGTACTCCTGGCCGATGAACGACGAGTCCCACTGGCGGTGGTCCTGCGCGCCGTCGAAGACCACGTAGGTGCGCTCGAGGGCGCGGATCTCGCGCTGGCGCTCGTCGATGAGCCGGTACTGCTCGACCTGTCCGAGGTTCTTCATCCGAGGTGCGTAGCTCGCCCTGATCTGCTGGCGAAACACCTCGAGCACCTGGTCGTGGTTCATCCCCCAGCGGAACTGCCCGAGCTCTCCCGCGATGCGCTCGGACATCGGCGGCTCCTGCGAGCGCGCCGCCGCGGGCGGTCGTCTGGCCCCTGGCCTCCGAGGCTGCGTGAGCCCCGAGACCGCGAAGACCGACGTGGTGAACGTTGCGAGGGCGATGAGAGCGAGCTTCCGCATAAGTCCTTCTCGTAGGTGGCGGCGGCACTATACCGCAGGGCCCGCGGCCGCAAGCGGCCGATGAGCAATGCCTTCCGACGGGCGACCTCCCCACGAAACTTCACGCGCCGCACACCGCGCGTGATTTCGTGCCCCGAGGCGCTCTCTGGTAGCGTCGCCGTCGCATGGTTCGCCCGCTTCGCACCCCGCTGCTCGTCGCCTCGCTCGCGGCCCTCTGCGGCTGCGCGGTCGGCGAGACCACCGGCGAGGTCCCCGGCGACCGCGGGGGCTTCGCGGACTCGCCCTCCATCGACCTCGCCGTCGACGACATCTCCGACGACGCGCCCCTCACCGACGACCTCACCGACCTCGACGCCGACGACGCAGGAGATGACGCCCTCGACGCTTCGGACGAGGGCGACGACGCGCTCCCGGTGACCGACGCCGACGACGCGCCCGACGAAGACGTGGCCGTCGCCGTCGACGCGCGGTGCACGGGCGCGTGCACGCCGGGGATGATCCAGGCCTGTGGTCGCTGCGGGCTCCAGCGCTGCCTCGACGACTGCCGCTGGGGGACCTGCGCGTCGGAGGGCGAGTGCATGGCGGGCGAGACGCGCGCGTGCGGCTGCGGGACGCAGACCTGCTCGCCGACCTGTTCGTGGGGTGCATGCGCGGGCGGCGGAACATGCACGCCGGGAATGACCCGCCCCTGCGGCAACTGCGGGACGCAGACCTGCACCACGGGCTGCGCGTGGGGCGCCTGCACGGGCCAGGGCGTCTGCGCGGCGGGCGCCACGCAGCAGGGCTCCTGCGACGCGTGCTCGCGGCAGACCTGCGGGACGAACTGTCAGTGGGGCGGCTGCGCGCTGCGTCCGGGCAACGCGTGCGACTACCGCAGCGGCACCAACAGCCGCTCGTGCAGCGCGTGTGCGTGCGGGCGTCAGTGGTGCCTCAACACCTGCCAGTGGAGCACGTCGTGTACGTCGTGCTGCACCACCTGCGGCGGCTGTCAGTAGCGCGCTACGCGGCGCACTCTCCGGCGCCGATCGAGACCTTGAACCCGCGGTCTTCACCGATGTCGAGAAAGACCTCGTCGGGCGTGTTCGCGTCGAGCTCCGCGAGGTCGCCGAGGACCGCGTTCACCGACTCGGCCGTCACGCGCGCGAAGAAGCTCGACGGCTCCTCGGCCTCCGCGCGGTCGCGCTCGTAGAGCCTCAGGAGCCGCGCCACGGCCTCGTCGACGCGGCGCGCGGGGATCTTGATGAGCTGGCGTCCGAAGCGCGCGCCCTGGTCGTCGAAGCCTCCGCCGAGGTGGAGCTGGTACACGGGCGCCGAGCGGTCGCCGACCTTGCGCACGGCGCCGTGCCAGCCGATGTCGGCGATGTGGTGCTGCCCGCACGAGTTGGGGCAGCCCGAGACCTTGATGACCGCGGCCTTCGCGAGCGAGAGGGTCTCCGCGAGCGAGGCGTCGCCTTCGAGGCGCGCGGTGATCGAAGCCCCCACCTGCCGCGACGCGGTGACGGCCAGGTTGCAGGTCTCGGCGCCGGGGCAGGTGGTGACGTCGCTCACGGTGCTCGCGCCGGGGTTGGCGAGGCCGAGCGCCGAGAGCTCCGCGTGCAGCGCCGGGAGCTTGTGGTGCGGCACGAAGCGGATCGCGAGGTTCTGGTCGATCGTGGTGCGCACGGAGCCCTCGCCGTACTCGACGCAGAGCCGCGCGAGGGCGCGGAGGTGCTCGGGGGTCACGCGCCCGAGCGCGTGGCGAGAGATCACCGTGGTGTACCCGGGCTGCACCTGCGTGAAGGTGTTGGCCGCGCGCCACGCGAGGTAGCCGGGGCCGCGCGCGGCGGTGCGGTCGGCGTCGGGCGCGTCGGCGGAGGGCGCGGGCGGCGCGGGGGCGACCTCGACCACGCCGAGGTCGAGGGGGGTGCCGCCGCGAGACGTCACCTCGGCGTAGGCCTCGCGGAGCGCCGCGAGGAAGCGCTCGCGGCCCATCTTGCGGAGCACGTACTTGAGCCGCGCGCGGTGCTTGTTCTCGCGGTTGCCGTGGCGGTCGAAGACGCGCACGACGGCCTCGACGGCGTCGAGCAGGCGCTCGGCCTCGATGAAGTCGAAGAAGACCACGGCGTTCTCGGGCGTGGTGCTGAGGCCCCCCGCGGCGAGCACGCGGAAGCCCCTGCGGCCCTCGACGACGCGACCCACGAGGCCCACGTCGTTGATGGCGCCGAAGGCGCAGTCCTTCGGGCCGCACGAGAGCGCGATCTTGAACTTGCGCGGCAGGCTGTTGGCCCACGGGGCGCGGAGCAGAAAGCGCGTCACGGCCTCGCCGTAGGGCGCCACGTCGAAGGTCTCGCGCGAGTGGACGCCCGCGAAGGGGCAGCAGGTGACGTTGCGCACGGTGTTTCCGCACGCCTCGCGCGTGGTGACGCCGCCCTCGTGGAGCACGCGCATCGCGGCCTCGGACTCGGCCAGCTTCACGAAGTGAAACTGCACGTTCTGCCGCGTGGTGACGTTGGCGTACCCGTGCCCCCAGCGCTCGGCCACCTCGGCCATCGCGAGGAGCGCCCCCGGCGCGGCCACGCCCTGCGGGAGCTTCACGCGGATCATCTGCTCGCCCTCCTGGCGCTGTCCGTAGACGCCGCGGGTGAGGCGGTAGCGCCTGAAATCTTCGGGCGAGATCTCGCCGCGCTCGAAGCGCCCGAGGGTCTCGACGAACTCGTCGATGTCGCCCGCGTCGCTGAAGCGCGGGAGGTAGGGTGAGTTGCTCATCGTGTGAAGGACTCCATCAGACTGAAGGGACTCGCCGCTTCTCACGGCGCCAGGTGACCGAGCTCTCGGAGGCGCGCGAGCACGCGCTCGACGGTGGCCTCGACGGCCTCGCCCTCCGTGGAGAGGCGCAGCTCGGGGCGCTCGGGGGGCTCGTAGGGGTCGCTCACGCCCGTGAAGCTCGGGATCTCGCCCGCGAAGGCGCGCTTGTAGAGCCCCTTGACGTCGCGGTCGGCGCACACCGCGAGGGGCGTGTCGACGTGCACCTCGACGAAGTCGCGGATCGTCTCGCGGCACCACTGCCGGGCCTCGCGGTACGGTGAAATCGCCGCCGTGATGACGAAGACCCCGTTGCGCGTGAGGAGGTGCGCCACGTACCCGATGCGCCGCACGTTCACGTCGCGGTCCTCGCGCGAGTACCCGAGGCCCCGCGAGAGGTGCGTGCGCACCGCGTCGCCGTCGAGCACCTCGACGCGCTTGCCCAGGGCCCGAAGCCTCGGCGCCAGGGCCTCGGCCAGCGTGCTCTTGCCCGCCCCCGAGAGCCCCGTGAACCAGATCGTCGCGCCGCGCTCCGTGGGTCCCGTCACCGTCATCGCTCCGCCCTTCGCCTCTACCGCCGCATCGCCGTGCGTCTCGACGCGCGCTTCGTGTATCCTGCGCGCCGCAGGCGGCGCTCGCTTCAACGCCTCTCCTACAATGGAGACTTCTCTTTTATGGCGAAGACCGACACCATGTCAAACCCTCGCGGTCGCCCCACCGCGGCCGACGGCGTCGAGGGCGACGAGATCGGCGCGGCGGAGCTCACGCGCCGCGTGGCCGACAACCTCCGCGCGCTCCGCAAGCAGCGCGACCTCTCGCTCGACGACCTCGCGGCGCGGTCGGGCGTGTCGCGCGCGTCGCTCTCGCAGATCGAGACCAGCAAGACCAACCCCACCATCGCGATCCTCTGGAAGATCGCCGCGGGCCTCGGCGTCCCCTTCGCCTCGCTCCTCGGTGAGGAGCGCGTCGAGCGCGTGCGCGTGCTCCGCCGCGGCGACGCCCAGGTGCTCCGCTCGGCCGACGGGCGCCTCGAGTCGCGCCCCCTCACCCCCGCGGGCGCGTCGCCCATGGTCGAGTGCTACGAGCTCCGCCTCGCGGCGCGCTCGACCTCGCAGAGCGACGCCCACGCCCGCGGCACCTGCGAGAGCCTCACGGTGCTCACGGGCTCGCTCAAGCTCCACGTCGGCGACCAGGTGGCCGAGCTCTCCGCCGGCGACTCGGTGTACTTCGAAGCCGACGTCGCCCACGCCTACGAGAACCCCGGCCGCGTCGAGTCGCGCTACGTCAACGTGATCATCTACGGCCGCTGACCGTCGCCCTCGCGCCGGGCCGCGCCCACAGGGCCCTTGCCTTCGTCGCGACACTCGTTCACTCTACTGGACGAGAGTTCTTCTTTGTCAGATCCGTACCGAGACGCGAAGACGGGTGACGCGCCGCTCATCGAGGTGGCCGCGGTCACCAAGTCGTGGCCGAAGGAGGGCGGCGGCGAGGTCACCACGCTGGCCTCCGTCGACCTGACCATTCAGCGCGGGGAGTTCGTGTGCCTCTGCGGCCCGTCGGGCTGCGGCAAGACGACGATCCTGAACCTCGTGGCGGGCCTCGAGATGCCCTCGCGCGGCGAGGTGCGCGTGCGCGGCGAGCGCGTGAAGGGCCCCGGCGCGGACCGCACGGTGATGTTTCAGGAGAGCGCGCTCTTCCCGTGGCTGACGGTGCGGCGCAACGTGGAGTTTCCGCTGGAGATGGGGGGCGTGGCGAGGCGTGAGCGCGACGCGCGCGTCGAGCGGTACCTCCGCATGGTGCACCTCTGGCGGTACCGCGAGAGCCACCCCCACGAGCTGAGCGGGGGGATGCGCCAGCGCGTGGCCCTCGCGCGCGCCCTCGCCAACGACCCCGAGATTCTGCTCATGGACGAGCCCTTCGCGGCCCTCGACGCGCAGACGCGCGACGTGCTCCACGCGGAGCTCGAGCGCATCTGGGTCGAGACGCGCAAGACCGTGGTGTTCGTCACCCACAACGTCCGCGAGGCCGTGCGCCTCGGAGACCGCGTGGTGATCATGGGGACGCGCCCGGGGCGCGTGAAGCGCGACCTCAAGGTGAGCCTCGCGCGCCCGAGGGAGCCCAACGACCGCGACGTGGCCTCGCTGTCGGGCGTCGTGGAGCGCGAGCTCAAGATCGAGATCGAGAAAGTGATCCGGGAGGAGCTCGACGATGCGTGGTCACCTGCGGGGGATGGTCTTCCTCGCGATTCTCATCGCGGCCTGGGCGACGGCATCTAGGTTCGGGGAGTCGTACCTCTTCCCGGGCCCCGACGACGTCGCGCGGTCGCTCGTGGACGGCTTCAAGTCGGGCCTCCTCGCGCGCGCCGTGGCCAAGAGCATGGCGCGCCTGCTCGTGGGCTACTCGGTCTCGCTCGTGGTGGGCGTCGCCCTCGGCTGCGCCCTCGCCCGCGTGAAGCTCGTGAAGGAGACCGTCGGGCTCCTCGTGCTCGGGCTCCAGGCCGTTCCGTCGGTGTGCTGGCTGCCCCTCGCGCTCCTGTGGTTCGGGCTCAACGAGATGGCCATCCAGGTGGTGGTGGTGCTCGGCTCGCTGCTCTCCATCGCGGTCGCGACGGAGAGCGCGGTGAACACCGTCCCGCCGCTGCTGGTGCGGGCCGCGCGGACGATGGGCGCGGGCGGCGCGAGGCTCTGGTGGCGCGTGATCCTCCCCGCGGCGCTCCCCGGCGTGCTCTCGGGCGCGCGCCTCGGGTGGACCTTCGCGTGGCGCTCGCTCCTCGCGGGCGAGCTGCTCTTCGTCTCGGGCGGCATCGGTCAGGTGCTCGAGTTCGGCAGGGAGCTCCACGACATGGCCCTCGTGCTCGCGGTGATGTGCGTGATCATCGCCCTCGGGCTCGCGTCCGACCACCTCCTCTTCGGTCGCCTCGAGCGCCGCGTGCGCAAGGTCTGGGGCCTCGATCGGCTTTGATTTCCCGCCCACCGCACGCTCTGATAGCGTCGGCGCACTGATGAGCTCACCGCGCCTCACCGAACTCCTCGACGCCCCCTCGACCCGCATCGCCGACATCGCCGCGTGGCTCGACGCGCGCTCCCACGACGAGCGCGTCGCGGCCACGCGTGAGCTCACCCGCGCGCAGCAGCGAATCCTCTACACCCGCGCCTCGCTCGCGCCCGCCATCACGCTCGAACACTTCGTCCCGAAGGATCGCCCCGACCTCACCGAGGTGCGGCACCACGGGCGAAACACCCTCCCCCTCCCCGCGTCGCTGCGCGTCTTCGAGAAGCGCTTCTGCCGCCCCGGCGACGGCTCGCAGCGCCTCTTCGGCTACAACGAAGGCGCCTCGCGGGGATGGATCGGCCCCGGCTACTTCGTCGCCCGCCCCACGAAGGAGAACCCCGTGTGGGCCGCGCGCGGCGACATCGTCGTCGACTACTTCATGGTCCCCGACGGCCCCGTGGCCGAGACCTGGCCCCCCGTGGTGCCCAACCACCAGGGCCTCCAGTGGTTCGTCTACAACGGCACGCGCGACTTCATGCGCCGCGTGTCGGAGCACGTCTCCATCGGCGCGGCCTTCAAGGGCGAGCGCGCGCTCGGGCACTACTTCGTGCTGGTGCGCGAAGACGTCTGAGGCGCCGCTTTTTTCGCGCTACCCGCGGGCCCGACGGCGCCTGTATACCCGTCTCAACGCCAATGTTGAGCACGGTCCCCTTCTACCGCGAACCCCTCGGGCTCCTCACCGACCTCTACCAGCTCACCATGGCCTACGGCTATTGGAAGACGGGCCACGTCGAGCGCGAGGCGGTGTTCCACCTGCACTTTCGCAAGCAGCCCTTCGCGGGCGGATACGCCATCGCGTGCGGGCTCTCGGCGGCCGTCGACTGGCTCGCGTCGCTGCGCTTCACCGACGACGACGTGGCCTACCTCGCCACCCTCACGGGCAACGACGACCGACCGCTCTTCGAAGCGGGCTTTCTCGATCACCTCCGCGCGATGCGCTTCTCGTGCGACATCGACGCGATGCCCGAAGGGACGGCAGTCTTCGCGCAGGAGCCCCTCGTGCGCGTGAAGGGCCCGCTCATCCAGTGCCAGCTCGTCGAGACGGCGCTGCTCAACGTGGTGAACTTTCAGACCCTCATCGCCACCAAGTCCGCCCGCGTCTGCGCCGCCGCGCAGGGAGACTCGGTGCTCGAGTTCGGGCTCCGCCGCGCGCAGGGCATCGACGGCGCGCTCTCGGCCAGCCGCGCGGCCTACGTGGGCGGCTGCTCGGCCACGTCGAACGTGCTCGCGGGGAGGCTCTTCGGCATCCCCGTGAAGGGCACGCACGCGCACTCGTGGGTGATGTCCTTCGGCGACGAGCTCGAGTCGTTCCGCGCGTACGCGAGCGCGATGCCCAACAACTGCGTCTTTCTCGTCGACACCTTCGACACGCTCGAAGGCGTGCGCAACGCGGTCATCGTCGGCAAGGAGCTCCGCGCGCAGGGCCACGAGCTCGCGGGCATCCGGCTCGACTCGGGCGACCTCGCGTACCTCTCCATCGAGGCCCGCAAGATCCTCGACGAGGGGGGCTTTCCCAAGGCCGCCATCGTGGCGAGCAACGACCTCGACGAGCGCCTCATCACGAGCCTCAAGACGCAGGGCGCCACCATCGGCGTGTGGGGCGTCGGCACCAAGCTCGCGACCGCGTACGACCAGCCCGCCCTCGGCGGCGTCTACAAGCTCGCCGCCGTGCGCGACCCCGGAGGTCCCTGGCAGTACCGCATCAAGCTCTCGGAGCAGGCCGCGAAGATCTCGACGCCGGGCATTCAACAGGTGCGGCGCTACACGCGCGACGGCCTCTTCGTCGCCGACATGATCTACGACAGCGCGAGCGAGCACACGACGCACACGCTCGTCGACCCCCTCGACCCCACGCGCCAGCGCAGCTTCGACCCCGACTCTGCCCACGAGGACCTCCTCGTGCCCGTGATGCGCGACGGAAAGCTGGTCCGCGCGCTCTCGACCGCGACGGAGGCGCGCGCGCGCACGGCCTCGCAGGTGGCGTCGATGCACGCGGGCATCCGACGCTTCGACAACCCGCACCAGTACCCCGTGGGGCTCGAGAAGAACCTCCACGACATGCGCACGAGGCTCATTCTCGAGGCGCGCGGGCACTCGCACAAGACCGAGGCGTGACCCCATGAGCACTCCCCTCTGGCAGCACACGGCGACGACCCTCTCGGCGATGCTCGAACGCAAGGAGGTGTCGTCGCGCGAGGTCGTCGACGCGCACCTCGACCGCATCGCGTCGGTCGACGGCGCGGTGAGGGCGTTCACCGACGTGTTTCGCGAGGGCGCGAAGGCCGCGGCCGACAAGGCCGACGCCGAGCGCGCGAAGGGACGCGCGAGAGGTCCGCTCCACGGGCTCCCCGTGAGCGTGAAGGAGTGCTTCGACCTCGAAGGCCGCGCGACCACGATCGGCGTCCCCGCGTTTCGTGACCGCATCGCGACGAGGGACGCGGCCATGGTGGTGGCCCTGCGCGAAGCGGGCGCCGTGGTGCTCGGGCGCACCAACCTCTCGCAGACGATGCTCTTCGCCGAGAGCCGCAACCCCATCTTCGGTCAGACCTCGAACCCCTTCAGCCTCGCGCACACCCCCGGCGGATCATCGGGCGGAGAGACCGCCGCCCTCGCCGCGGGCATGTCTCCCCTCGGGCTCGGGACGGACATCGGCGGGAGCATCCGATCGCCCGCGCACTTCTCGGGCGTGACCGCGCTCAAGCCCACGCTCGACCGCCTCCCCGCGCGCGGCCAGCGCGCTGGAATCCCTGGCCAGGAGGTCATTCGCGGCGTCTGCGGCCCCGTCGCGCGCACCACCGAAGACCTCTGGCTCATGCTCCGCTCCCTCGACCCCGCGAGGCTCACGGCCCTCGACGGGCGCGTGCCGCCGCTCCCGTGGCAAGACCCCTCGCAGGTGGCGCTCGCCCCGCTGCGCGTGGGCTTCTACACCGACGACGGCATCCTCGCGGCGTCGCGCGCCATCGTGCGCGCCGTGGAGTTCGCGCGTGACGCCCTCGAAGCGCGCGGGTGCCACGTGCGCCCGTACACGCCGCCCGACGTCGCGAAGAACATCTCGGACTACCTCTCGGCGCTGAGCTCCGACGGCGCGAAGACGCTCCAGGCCGCGATCACCGATCCGGCGGACATCGACCCGGTGCTCGTCCCGCTGCTCAAGGGCGCGCTCCTGCCCGCGCGGGCGCGCCTCGCCCTCGCGCGCGCCGCGGAGCTCGCGGGGCAGCACAAGAGCGCGCTGCTCCTCCGCGCGGTGGGCGAGAGGTCCGTCGCCGAGCTCTGGAAGCTCACCGACAAGCTCCGCGCCGCGCGCGCCACGCTCCTCGACTCGCTCGAAGCGAACGGCGTCGACGTGATCGTGTGCCCCGCGTACGCGACCCCCGCGCTCCCCCACGGGATGTCGAAGAACTTCACCCTCGCCTCGTCGACCGCGATGCTCTGGAACCTCCACCAGCTCCCCGCGGGCGTGGTCCCCGTGACCCGCGTGCGGCCCGAAGAGACCTCTCGCCCCGCGTCGCGCGAGCTCGTCGAGCGCCACGCCGCGAAGGTCGACGCGCAGAGCGCGGGGCTCCCCGTGGGCGTTCAGGTCGTCGGTCGCCCGTGGGCCGAGGCCACCGTGCTCGCCGTGATGCGCGCCATCGAAGACGCCGCGCGCGAAGACCCGTCGTTCCCGCAGACCCCTGTCACGCCTCGCTAGACCGCGGAGGTGCCTCTCATGCTCCGACACGCAGCAATCCTCGCGGCGCTGATGGTCGCCGCGTGCGAGTCGACGACCGCAACGCCGCCCGACGCGACGGCGCCCCTCGACGTGACGCGCGACGTCGCAGACGCCGCGAGCGACCGCGCCGACGCGCCCTCCGACGCGCGCCCCGCGAGCGACGCGCCCTCGCGCTGCGTCAACGGCACCGCCCTCCCCTACCCCGAGGCGCCCGCCGCGATCACCGAGGCCGAGGCCATCGCCGACCTGCGCTTCGAAACGCCTTCGGGCGCAGTGAATCTCCGCGACTGGTACGCGCCCTGCGCCGCCGCGCCGAAGCTCCTGCTGATCCGCACCTTCGCGGCGTGGTCGGGGCCCTCGCAGCACGCCGCCGCGCACACGCAACGCATCCTCTCGCACCCGCAGGCCGATCGCGTCGCGATCCTCGACGTGCTCGCGCTCGGCCCCGACAACACGCCCGCCACGCTCGCCGACCTCACGACCTGGAGGACCCGCTACGACGCGCAGCCCACCACGCTCGCGATCGACCCCGGGTACCGCTTCCGCTCGCTCTATCTCAGCTTCGGCGATCCGCCGATCTACACCTTCGTCGACACGACGACGATGCGCGTCGTGGGCGTCATCACGCGCCCGTCGAGCGTCAACGTCGCGAACGTCATCGCGCGCTCGCTGGCCGCGATCGACGGACGGCCGCGGCCCACGCCCGTCACCGAGCCCCCCGTCGACGGTCGCTTCAACCGCGACGAGTGGGAGCTGATCCAGGCGATGCGCGCCCCGACGGCGCCTCCGCCCGATCCGACCAACCGCGTGGCCGATGATCCCCGCGCGGCGCGCTTCGGCGAGACGCTCTTCAACGACACGGGCTTCTCGTCGAACAACATGGTCTCGTGCGCGAGCTGCCACGCCTCGACGACGCTCTTCGCCGACGGCCGACCGCACGGGCTCGGCGTCGCCGAGGGAGGCCGCAACACGCCCACCACGCTCTTCGCGCCGCACGCGCGGTGGCTCTTCTGGGACGGTCGCGTGGATACGCTCTGGGCGCAGGCGATCGGCCCCATCGAGAACCCCATCGAGATGCAGTTCACGCGGCTCGCCGCGGTGCACCGCATCGCAGACCGCTACGCGACGGAGTACACGGCGATCTTCGGCGCGCTCCCCGAGCTCTCGAACACCGCGCGATTCCCCGCGAGCGGAATGCCGGGAATGGCCGCGTGGGACGCGATGACGACGGAGGATCGCGACGCGGTCAACCGCGTCTACGTCAACCTCGGCAAGGCCATCGCCGCGTACGAGCGAACGCTGCGATTCCCCACCACCGCGTTCGACCGATACGTCGCGGGAGAGATGACCGCGCTCACGGCGTCGCAGCGAGACGGGCTCCAGCTCTTCGTCATCAACGGCTGCGTCCAGTGCCACCACGGCCCGACGCTCAGCGACGACAGCTTTCACAACATCGGAATGCCCACGGGGCTCCGCGACGGCGTGCCCGACCGCGGTCGCATCGACGCCATCGCGAACCTCATGACCTCGCCGTTCCGCAGCGACGGCCCCTACAGCGACGACCGCACGCCGGGCGCTCACATCGCGCGCATCGTCGAAGACCCGTCGCTCCTCGGGCGCTTTCACACGCCCTCGCTCCGCGGCGTCGGACGCACGGGCCCTTGGGGACACGGCGGGACCTTCGGCACGCTCAACGACGTCGTCCGCCACTACGCCATGGGGACCGTCCTCGCGCCCGTCGCGACCACCACCGGAACCCGAGACATGCACCTGCCCGCGTTCCACTCCGACGAGGGCACCGTGCTCCCGCTGGTGGGCCTCCTCAACGCGCTCTGACCCGCGCGCAGACGCGACGGCGAGACGCACGCGTCTTGCACGCCGTTCTGCCATGAATCACAGCACTTTCTGCGTCACCGCGGCGTCGTCGTCGAGGCTCTCGCTCCTCGCCGCGCTGATGCTCGGCGCGTGCAGCTCTTCGACGCCCACGCCCGACGCGTCCCCCTCCCTCGACGCCGCGCGGGACGCGTCCGATGCCGCGACCGACGTTCGCGACGCGCACGCGACGAGCGACGTTCCTTCGCGCTGCGTGAACGGAATGGCGCTCCCCTACCCCGCGACGACGCTGCCCGTGGTCGAGACCCGCGCGCTCCCCGACCTGCGCTTCGAAGCGTCGACGGGCGAGGTCAACCTCCACGACTGGTACGCGCCCTGCGCCACGGCGCCGAAGGTCCTCGTGATCCGCACGCTCACCGCGTGGTCGGGGCCCTCGCAGCACGCGGCCGCCCACACGCAACGCATCCTCTCGCACCCGCAGGCGAGCCGCGTGGCGCTCCTCGACCTGCTCTCGCTCGGCCCCGACAACACCCCCGCCACGACCGCCGACCTCGCCGCGTGGAGAGCGCGCTACGACACGGCCCCCGCCGCCCTCGCCGCGGACCCCGCGTACAGCCTCAAATCGTGCTTCTACAACGGCGGTGAGCTGCCGCTCTACGTCTTCGTCGACACGCGGACCATGCGCGTCCTCTCGGTGCTCATGCGCCCGTCGAGCGAAGAGATCGCCTTCGCGATCAGCCGCTCGCTCTCGATGATCGACAACCTCCCGCGGCCCCCGCAGCCCGTCACCCCGCTCGTCGACGGACGCTTCACCCGCGACGAGTGGGAGATGATCCAGGCGATGCGCGCGCCCACGGCGCCTCCGCCCGATCCGACCAACCGCGTGGCCGATGATCCCCGCGCGGCGCGCTTCGGCGAGACGCTCTTCAACGACACGGGCTTCTCGTCGAACAACATGGTCTCGTGCGCGAGCTGCCACGCCGCCGCGACGCTCTTCACCGACGCGCGTCCGCACGGGCTCGGCGTCGCCGAGGGAGGCCGCAACACGCCCACCACGCTGCTCGCGCCGCACGTCCGGTGGATCTTCTGGGACGGCCGCGTGGATACGCTCTGGGCGCAGGCGATCGGGCCCATCGAGAACCCCATCGAGATGCAGTTCACGCGACTCGCCGCGGTGCACCGCATCGCCACGCGCTACGCGACGGAGTACACCGCGATCTTCGGCGCGCTCCCCGACATGACGAACAGCGCGCGATTCCCCGCGAGCGGAATGCCCGGGATGGCCGCGTGGGACGCGATGACGACGGAGGATCGCGACACGGTCAACCGCGTCTACGTCAACCTCGGCAAGGCCATCGCCGCGTACGAACGAACGCTGCGCTTCCCCACCACCGCGTTCGATCGCTACGTCGCGGGCGACATGACCGCGCTCACCGGGTCGCAGCGAGACGGGCTGCGCTTCTTCTTCGTCAACGGCTGCGCGCAGTGCCACTTCGGCCCGACGCTCAGCAACGACAGCTTTCACAACATCGGGATGCCCACGGAGCTCCGCGACGGCTCGCCCGATCGCGGACGCATCAACGCCATCGCGAACCTCATGACCTCGCCGTTCCGCAGCGACGGCCCCTACAGCGACGACCGCACCGCGGGGCCGCACCTCGCCCGACTCGTCTCGCACCCGTCGCAGCTCGGGCAGTTTCACACCCCGACGCTGCGAGGCGTCAGCCGCACGGGCCCCTGGGGACACGGCGGGACCTTCACCACGCTCGCCGACGTGGTGCTCCACTACTCCAACGGCCAGGCGACCGCCCCCGTCGCAGGAACCACCGAGCCGCGCGACCTGCACCTCCTGTGGTTCCACATCTCCGAGCCGATCCTCCAGCCGATGGTCGACCTCCTCAACGCGATGTGATGACTCGCGATACGATCGCGTCCGCCGTGCTCAGACGCAGCCTCCTCGCGCTCCTCGTCGCATCGTGCGCGTCGTCGACGACGACTCCGCCGCCCGACGCGACGCCCCTCGACGTCGCCGTCGACCACCTCGACGCCTCCGCCGATGTCACCGACGCGCGCGCTGATCTCACCGATGTCGTCGACGTTCGCGACGCCCGCACGCCGTCGCCGCGCTGCGTGAACGGCGTCGCGCTGCCGTACCCCGAGGCGCCGTCGACGATCAGCGAGGCGGCCCCCATCGCCGACCTGCGCTTCGCGACGCCTTCGGGCGAAGTGCGTCTTCACGACTGGTACGCGCCCTGCGCCGAGGCGCCGAAGATCCTCGTGATCCGCACGCTCACCGCGTGGTCGGGCCGCGCGCAGCACGCCGCGTCGCACACGCAGCGCATCCTCACGCACCCGCAGCGAGACAGGGTCGCGCTCCTCGACGTGCTCGCGCTCGGCCCCGACAACACGCCCGCCACGCTCGCCGACCTCGCCGCGTGGAGGGCGCGCTACGACACGGCCCCCGACGCCCTCGCGATCGACCCCGAGTACCGCTTTCAAGCGCTCTACGGCGACTCGGGGATGCTCCCCCTCTACGTGTTCGTCGACACGCGGACCATGCGCATCGCGGCCGTGCTGGAGCGTCCTTCGAGCGCCGCCGTGACGTCGGCCATCACGCGCGCGCTCGGCACCGTCGACGGCCTCCCGCGGACGTCGTTTCCTACGGTGAGCCTCATCGACGGACGCTTCACCCGCGACGAGTGGGAGATGATCCAGGCGATGACCCATCCGGGCGCGCCTCCGCCCGACCCGACCAACCGCGTGGCCGATGATCCCCGCGCGGCGCGCTTCGGCGAGACGCTCTTCAACGACACGGGCTTCTCGTCGAACAACATGGTCTCGTGCGCGAGCTGCCACGCCGCCGCGACGCTCTACACCGACGGGCGACCGCACGGACTCGGCGTCGCCGAGGGAGGCCGCAACACGCCCACCACGCTCTATGCGCCGCACGCGCGGTGGCTCTTTCTCGACGGCCGCGTGGATACGCTCTGGGCGCAGGCGATCGGCCCCATCGAGAACCCCATCGAGATGCAGTTCACGCGACTCGCCGCGGTGCACCGCATCGCCACGCGCTACGCGACGGAGTACTCCGCGATCTTCGGCGCGCTGCCCGACATGACGAACAGCGCGCGATTCCCCGCGAGCGGAATGCCGGGCACCGCGTCGTGGGACGCGATGACGACGGAGGATCGCGACACGGTCAACCGCGTCTACGTCAACCTCGGCAAGGCCATCGCCGCGTACGAGCGAACGCTGCGATTCCCCACCACCGCGTTCGATCGATACGTCGCGGGCGACATGAACGCGCTCACCGAGTCGCAGCGAGACGGGCTGCATCACTTCTTCGTCAACGGCTGCATCCAGTGCCATCACGGCCCGACGCTCAGCGACGACAGCTTTCACAACGTCGGAATGCCCACGGGCATCCGCGGCGGAACGCCCGATCGCGGACGCGTCGACGCCATCGCGTCGCTCCTGGCCTCGCCGTTCCGCAGCGACGGACCGTTCAGCGACGACCGCACGCCGGGCGCTCACATCGCGCGCATCGTCGAAGACCCGTCGCTCCTCGGGCGCTTTCACACGCCCTCACTCCGCGGCGTCGGACGCACGGGCCCTTGGGGACACGGCGGGACCTTCGCCACGCTCAACGACGTCGTCCGCCACTACGCGCTCGGGCTTCAGTTTCCGCCCGTGACCGGCACGACAGGGTCGCGCGACATCCACATGCCGTGGTTCGTCGGCACCGACAGCATCGTCACGCCGATGGTCGACTTCCTCCAGGCGCTCTGAGCGTCGCGCGCGAAAGCGTCTATTTCACAGGCTCCGCAGCGGGTCCCTCACTTTTTCGTGACGGACCGCGGGGCGCGCCTCCAACGACGTGGTGAAGCCAACAAGGCGGTCGGGGAGCGGCGCACCAGCGGGTGTGGCAGCGCCGACGACCGCGCACGTCCACGAAAGCGCATCGCCATGAAATCACGTCGCGTACGACACCTCTCGCCCGGCCTCCTGCTCTCGACGGGCGCCATCCTCGCGGGCTGTTACTCCAACGCCAGCGTCGACGCGCCGGGCGCCGCGGTGCAGGCGCTCAACGGCGTCGAAGGGACCTTCGAATTCGCCATCGACGCCCCCTGGCGCATGGAGCCTTCGGTGGTCCCCATCGTCGGCTCGACCACGCACAGCTACGGTCAGATTCCGCTTCAAATCACGGTGCACGACGCCGATCAGGTGAGCTTCGACGCGGCGGGCGCGTCGAGCGCGCCCACCATCGGCAAGGTCTGCGAGCTCGCCGTCACCGAGGGGACCACGCGCACGGTCATCCCCGTCGATCAGTTCGCCGAGATCGAGCGCATGATCGGCCCGTGGCTCTGGCCCGCGAGCGCCCAGCCGAACGGCCCCGCGCGCGACGTCTGCACGCGCACCTCGACGGCCAACTGCGCCTCGCTCCGCGGCGTGACGGGCACCTCCGAGTGGCACGCCACGGCGCTCTATTCGCCGCGGGTCACCACGCCCGGCGCCAACGTCGCGCTCACGCTCGACCTCAAGGTGTCGCGCTCGGCCTCCATCGACTGCACCAACACCACGGCGTCGAACTTCTATCGCCTCCGCAACTACGCGCGGGTGCACCTCGGCGAGGCGCCGCTGCCGAGGCCCGCCGCGGGGTGGGCCTACGGCGACCTGCACTACCACTCGCAGGGCACCAACAACGAGGGCGAGTCGGGCTACAACTACCGCGGCACCGCCTACGCGATGCGCTCCGTGGGCATCGATTTTCTGTGGGCCACCGAGCACGCGTCGGCCTCGGAGCAGATCGTCGACAGCGACCTCGAGCTCAACGTCGTCGCGTACACGCAGCGCATCGACGCGTGGGCCCGCCGCGGCGTGCTGCGCGACATGGACTCGCGGCGCTTCCGCGCGATGCAGTCGCTCGTGGCGCAGGCCAACCGCGACGCGGCCCTGCGCGCCCCGTCGCCCAACATCTTGAGCCTCGGCTTCAACGGGATCATCCCGCAGATCTTTCTCGGCGGAGAGCTCGACGCGGTCCCGGAGCTTCAGCGCGACGCGCGCCTCGCCAACACCGCGCCGCCGACCACGATCGCCTACGGCGCCAACCGCACCTTCAACGTCGCCGAGCTCTGCGGCGGCTGGCAGACCTCGGTGTCGAGCTGCGTCCGCACGAACACGAACCCCATGGTGCAGTGCCTCCTCGGGTCGAGCGCGTGCTCGGCGGCGTCGCTCTGGCGTGACGCGGGCAACGGCGCGCTGCTCATCGGCGACGTGCAGGGGATCAACGAGTACGCGCTCGGACGCGAGCACATGGTGTACTTCCCCGACCCCACGCTCGCGGCGACGGTCGATCCCTTCGTGCCCTCTCGCACGAGCGTGTTCGGCGGCGCGCAGCGTCGGCTCGCGGACCCGACCACCATCGTCGACCCCACGACGGGCGCGTCGGTCACCGAGCGCGGCGTGCTCACCGAGGTCGAAGAGAAGCGCGGCACGGTCTTTCTCGCGCACCACATGAACTCGTCGAACGGAGGCAGCGGACCGGGCGCGCCGCCGTGGCCCGAGTCGATGATCCGCAAGGCGTGGAGCTCGCCCGCCGTCGCTGGCTTCGAGTTCTGGAACGAGAACGCGCGCCGCCGATCGACGGTGTACAGCGACGTGCGCCGCTCGACCGACGACGGCTTCGAAGACGGCTACCAGCGCGACAGCGTGCAGTGGTGGCACGACCTCCAGCTCGTCGATCAGTCGCGCCGCGCGCTGCGGCCGGGCTCCGACGGCCTCTTCGAGCTCTACCCCTTCGACGTCTTCAACGGACGCTACGGAGCGCCCACCTCCGAGACCGACGAGGTGCTCAACGACGGCGCCTTCTCGTGGGACGCGTGGAACCTCCGCGGCCTCGACTCGCGCGAGACCGCGGCGCTGTCTGCGTGGCTCCCCGCGGGCCAGCCGCGGAGGATGTTCATGGCGGGCGGCTCCGACGCCCACGGTGATTTCAACTACCACCGCTCGGGCTACATGACCGGCATGCAGAGCGTGTTCGACGCGGGCATCGGCTCGCCGCGCAACCTCGTGATGGCGGGCGCGCCCAACACCACCGTGACGGCCAACACGCGCCCCGTCTACGGCGCCGCGCAGGTGCGTGACGCGGTCCGCGCGGGACACTTCGCGGTCACCGACGGCCCCGCGCTCCGCATCGTCTACGACCGCAACGAGAACGGCGTCATCGACGACACCGACCCGATGATGGGCGACGTCGTCGACGCGCTCGAGGTGCCCGACGCGCAGGGCCGACGCAGGGTCCCGCTGCTCATCGAGTGGCAGTCGTCGCCGGAGTTCGGTCACGTGCAGTCCATCGAGTTCGTGGTCGGCGCGTTCAACTCCGCGACGGGCACCTCGCGCATCTACACGGGCGGCGAAGGGACCGTCCCCACCACGACGCCCACCACCGACGCGTACGACGACAACGGCTGGCACTACCGCCGCAACGCGCGGGGCTACTGGTACTCCGAGCCCGTGAACTACCTCGCCCCGTCGGACCCCGCGCACCTCGCCGTGCAGTGGCCCGACGGAACCTGCTCGACGTGCTACCGCGGCGTGCGCGCGGTCTCGCTCGACCTCTCGCGCATCCACGTCACGCCCGGCGTCCGCCCCGACCGGCTCTTCGTGCGAGCGTTCGCGGCGACGGAGCGCGCGGCGCAGGGCTCCGAGGCGCTCACGCAGTGCGCCAGCACCGACAGCGCGTCGTACCGTCAGGGCCGCTGCATCCGTCGCTACGCGTTCACGAACCCGATCTGGGTGCGACGCATCCCCTTCGTCACGCAGCTCTGAAGCTCAGAGCTTCGAGGTCTCTTCGAGCTCGCGACCGCGCGTCTCGGGCAGCGCCGCGAGGATCACCGCGAGCGCCAGGAGCGGACCGATCGCCGTCACGCTCACCGCGAATCCCCACCCGGAGTCCTGCGCGATGACGCCCACCGCGAAGGGCGCGAGCACATACGAGATGCGCCCCATGAGGTTGTTGGCGAGCGCGAAGGCGTCGCCCCGCGCCTCCGTCGGAAAGAGCTCCGACGTGAACGCGTTGAGCACCGGGAGCACGGCGCTCGTGCCGAAGATGGCACCCGCGAGGCCCACCGTGAGCGCGACGGGGTTGTGCAGCGAGTACGCGCCGACGACGCCCGCGGCGGTGAGCGTGAAGATCACCACGGCGCCCCTGCGACGGCCGAGCACGTCGATGAGCTTTCCAGCGGCGAAGACGAGGGGCATCGAGCCCACGGCGGCGAGGGTGATCGACGCCCCGACGGCCTTGTCGGTGAAGCCGCGCTCGGCGACGGCGAACTCCTTCCAGAAGGTCACGGCGCTCTGGGTGCAGGCGTAGGTGAAGAACCACGCGAGCGCGACGAGGAGTACGCGGTTGCGCCACGGCCCGCCGAGCAGCGCGAGGAGCGGCGCGCGGTCTTCGTGGCGCGTGTGTTCGAAGCGCGAGGTCTCGCGGATGTTCCTCCGCGCGAAGGCCATCATCGCGAGCGGAATGGCGCCCACGACGTAGACCGACCGCCACCCCATCGAGGTCTTGAGCAGCAGCGGGACCACGCCCGCACACGCGATGCTCCCGAGGCTCGAGAAGCCCTGAATGAGCCCGATCACGAGGCCCCGCCGCTCCGCGGGGAACTCCTCCGCCGCGTAGACCATCGCGATGGCCCACTCGCCGATGAGGAACACCCGCGCGAGGAGCTGCAGCAGCGAGAACGAGTACACCTCGGGCGCGAACGCCGTCGCCAGCGAGCAGAGCGTGTAGCCCGTGATCGTGAGCGCGAGCACGCGCCGGCGGCCCCACACGTCGGCCCTTCGCACCAGCAGCGCCGCGAGCATCGTGCCCGCGTTGATGAAGCCCACCATCGCGCCGCCGCCGCGCGGAGAGAGATGAAACTCCGTCCGCAGCGTCGGCAGGATCTGCGACAGCGCGATGAAGTCGTAGCCCTCGAAGAAGGTCGCCACGCTGAGGAAGATCACCAGCCGTCGCTGATAGTCGTCGAGCGGCGCGGCCGGTCCCTTCGGCGCGCTCGGAGAGGTCGTGAGCTCCATCAGCGCGCGACGCTATCACACAGCCGCGAGCGCCGAACGGAATGCGCGATTCAGCCCTCGTCGACGACGCGGAGCCTGCCTCCGCCGAGCGAGGCTTTGGCTGCTCTCGGATGCGCGCGCTCGTCTTCGGGCTTGAGCGCGAGCCCGCGGTCGAGGAGCTGCGTGGGGCGCACGTTGCCGAGCGCCGCGAAGACCGAGCTCTTGACGCCGGGGTGCTCGCCTTCGAGGCGCGCGAGGAGGGCCTTGATCTGCTTGCGCTGCGCGGTCTCCTGCGAGCCACAGAGGTTGCACGGCAGGATGGGGAAGCGCCTCGCCTTCGCGTACGCCGCGAGGGTCTCCTCGGCGCAGTAGATGAGCGGACGGATCACCACGTGGGCGCCGTCGTCGCTCACGAGCCGCGCGGGCATCGCCGCGACCTTGCCCGAGAAGAAGAGGTTGAGCATCAGGGTCTCGATCGCGTCGTCGCGGTGATGCCCGAGCGCGATCTTGGTGCAGCCGAGGCGCGTGGCGGTGCTGTAGAGCACGCCGCGCCGGAGCCGCGAGCAGAGCGAGCAGTAGGTGCTCCCCTCGGCCACGCGCTCGATCACGATGGAGTACGTGTCTTCGCGGACGATGTGGTGCTCGTAGCCCTCGTCGACGAGCCACTTCGCGAGGGGCGCGCCGTCGTACCCGGGCTGCCCCTGGTCGAGGTGCACCGCGATGAGTTCGAAGCGCACGGGGGCCTTGCGCTGAAGGGTCCGCAGCGTCTCGAGGAGGGCGTAGCTGTCCTTGCCGCCGGAGACGCAGACCATGATCCGGTCGCCGTCTTCGATGAGGCCGAAGTCGCCGACGGCCTTGCCGACGTCGCGGACGATGCGGCGCGCGAGGTCGGCCTCGTCGCTCATGAGGTCGTCGGTCCCTTGAGGCCCGCGGCGCCGACGGAGCCCATGCCGACGGTGTTTCGACGCGCCCGCGCGCGCTTCACGCGCGACACGATGAAGAACGCGACGGAGCCCGTGAAGAGCACCGCGGCGGCGAAGAGCAGCGGCACGACGACCTCGCGGTTGCGGCCGAGCCCGAGGCGATCGATGGCGAGGTAGCGCCCGAAGTGGACGCGCGCCCAGTTGCGAAAGCCCGTCCCCTGCACGTTCTCTCGGGCCTGATCGCCGGTGCCCGTGTCGCGGTGCTGCTGCGCCGTCGCGATGACCTCGCGGGGCGTGTCGGTCACGCGCTGCGTCGACGCGGCGGGCGCGACGGGCGGCGGGGCGACCACGCCGATGTGGTTGACCACCTCGCGCTCCCAGCCGCGCGAAGGGCGGTTCACTACGCCGCCCTCAGAGCCGACGTACATCGTGGTCGATCCGCCGCCGTCGAGGTTGATCGCGCGGAAGGCGCCGAGCTCGATCATGATCTGCGCGATCTCTTCGAGCGTGCCGCCGTGGCTCGTGGCGCGGCGTCCGTCGACGGTCACGAGGATCACCTTGCGACCGTTCTCGCTCACGCCCACGGCGGTGCGAGGCTCGCGCGTCCACGTGCGGGGAAAGGTGTAGAGCTCTTCGCTCATGCGCCCGCGGTCGACGACCATGGGGCGCCCCGAGACCGCGTCGGTGATCATGCGACGCGAGCCCTCGACCACGTCGGCGGGCCGCGAGACCCACGCGCGACCGTTGGAGCTCACGGCGAAGAAGCCGAGCTCCTCGTCGTCGGAGCCCCACACCTGGCCGTTGCCCGCGGTCATGCCCTGCGCGCCCTGACCGAAGAGGCCCCAGAAGCCGCCGTTGACGGCCGCCGCGAGGCCCGCGTCGCGCGCGTAGCCGCTGGTGCTCTTCCACCGCTCGCGGAGGGGCGTGCAGCGGATGCGGACGCCGGGCGCGTCGAGGTCGATCACCAGCGCGTGAAACTCCGCGGGCGCGGGCGTCGTGCGGTGCAGGTGACGGATGCCGGGGTTGGGTTCGGTCCAGACGTCGATGGCCGCCGCGGGACGCGCGAACGCGAGGGCGAACACGGCGAGCGCGAGGGCGCACCATCGCGCCGCGGCGCGTCCGAGGCAGTGGGGGAGAAGCGTCATTGGGAGATTCTGCGGCGGGTTCATCTCACGGTTGCGACGGCTGTGATAGAGGGCGATTCCGATAGACCCGCCGATGCGTCGCTCGCTTGCCATACCACCCTCCGTGCGTCAACCAGTCGACCGGTCTCGTCTGCTCGCGTGCGCCGCCCTCGGTCTGCTCGCCGCGTGCCGCGACCCGGCGCCCACGCAGCCTCCTGCGAGACCCGCCGTCGCGGCGCCCCGCGCAGACCGCGCCGACGCGTCGACGGCCCCTGTCGCACACGAGCGACCGCGCCGTGATGCATCCGTCGCACAGGCCGCCGTCGACGCCGCCGCAGCGCCCGCACCCACACCCGCGCCGTCGCCCGTCGCCCACGGCCCCGCGGACGGTGTGACACGTGGCTTTCTGGGACTCGACGACGACGCGCTGCTCGCGCGCATCTGCGACGCGCCCATCGAGCGCGTGCAGCGCAACACGGGGGGGAGCACGGTCTCGTTCCGGCTGCGCCTCGCGGGCGCGCAGAAGGCGCTCTTCAAGCCGCAGCAGCAGGCCAGCGTGGCGAACTTTCGAGCCGAGCTCGCGGCCTACCGCATGAGCCGTCTGCTCGGTCTTCACCGCGTCCCGCCGGCGTGCGGGAGGCTCGTTCCGCGCGCGCTCCTCCAGCGTACGGCCGACGCCTCGGGCGACGCGGCCTTCTCGCAGCGCGTGATGACCGAGCTCCTCGGACGCGCGGACGCCGTTCCCGGCGCGGTGGTCTTCTGGGTGCCGGGGCAGCTCGAAGAGGTCCCCGGCAACGAGTCGTACCCGACGCTGCTCGACCTCGCGCAGCCGCTCCCGCCAGAGCGCGCGGCCCTCGCGGCAGACCTCTCGGCCCTCCTCGTCTTCGACTTCATCAACGACAACGTCGACCGATGGAGCGGCGGAAACATCCTCCAGCAGCGCGCCGCGCCGGGCGCCCCGCCGAGCCCCATGCTCTTCATGGACAACGGCGCGTCGTTCAGCGCCATCCACGACGGCCTCGGCGCGCGCCCCGCGGATCAGGCCCGACGCCTCGCCGCGATGGGCCGCTTCTCTCGCTCGCTCATCGACCGCCTGCGCGCCCTCACGGCGGCCTCGATCCGCGCGGCGATGTCCGACGATCCGCTCGGTCCGTGCCTCTCCGACGCGCAGATCAACGCCGTGCTCACGCGCCGCGACCTCGTGCTCGCGCGCGTCGCCGAGGCGCTGCGCTCGCACGAGGAGCGCGACGTATACGCGTTCCCCTGAGCGCGTCGGAGCACCCCCCTTCGCGGGGGTCGCGGGTGCTACGCTGACGCCATCATGTCAGGCGAGATCAGCCTCAACGTCCGCCAGGCTCGCCTCGCCTGGTCGGCGCGCCAGTCGCTCACCACCTCGTCGCGCGAGAGGCCGCTCCCCCTCGCGGCGCTCACCGCGTCGCTCGGTTGGATCGCCGTGACCTCGGGCGTCGCGCCGTACCTCGCGCTCCTCGCGCGCGGGGCGATCATGCGGCGCGCGGAGCTCGACGAGGCCATCTTCGCGCGGGCAGAGCTCACCGTCGCGCCGGGTCCTCGCGGCCTCTCGTGGCTCGTGCCCACCGCGGACGCGCCGCTCGCGAGGGCCTTCGCCATGGCCGATCACACCTCGCGAGAGTCGCGCGTGTCGTCGAGCTGCGCGCTCACGTCGCGCGACCTCCTCGGCGCGCGCGACGCGCTGAGAAAGGCCCTCGAACAGCCGCGCACGCCCGCGGCGCTCATGGCCGCGCTACCCTCGGACGTGACGCGCAGCCTCGGCGCGACGGCGAAGCGCTCGGGCGTCGCGACGCTCGCGGGCCTCGCGCTGAGGGCGCTCTGGGTTCAGGGCGAGGTGACCCGCACGCACCTCGAAGGGCGCCTCGATCGCGAGCGCCTCCAATACTCGATCACACAGCTCCCGAAGGTGGTTCCGAGCGGCGCCGGGGCCGTGGAGACCGTCGCCGCCCGATGGTTCGCCGCGCACGCCCCCGCGAGCGCCAGGGCCTTCGCAGAGGCCTTCAGCCTCGCGACGGGCCGGGCGGTCGCCGCGCTCAAGCCGCTCCGTCTCGTCGACGTGCGCGTCGAGGGGATCGCCGACGGTCTCCTCGCGCCGCAAGGCTTCGCAGCGCCCGAAGAGACGACCGCGCCGCCCATCGCAGCGCTCCTGCCCGCGGGAGATCCCTACCTCGAAGCGCGCCAGGGCCTCACTGGCATCCTCGACGCCGAGCGCGCCGTGGGCCTCGACGGAAAGAAGCTCGGCGCGGGCCCCGTGGCCCTCTTCGACGGCGAGGTCGTGGGCGCCTGGAGCGTCGATCGCGGACAGGTCTCGCTCTCGCTCTTCTCGGCCCTCTCCCCGGCCGCGCGCGAGGCGCTCGAAACCGAGCGCGCCGCGGTGGCCGCCTTCTTCGCGAGCGAGCTCACGCCCCCCGCCGACGGCCGCAAGGGGCGCGACGCGCTGCTCATCGCAGGAGAGTTCTCCGCCGAGCAGTAGCGCTTCGGTCGTTACTCCGCGTCGGCCGTCGTCGTCGACTCGGGCGCGGCATCGAGCGACGCCGACGTCTCATCGACGAGGCCCGCGGCGATGAGGATCGCCCTCCGCGCGCGGTCGAGCAGCGCCGCGTTGCGCGCCGCCACCCGCGAGGATCGTTCGACCTCGGAACGCGCCGACGCGAGCTCTCGTTCGAGCTCCGCCGCGCGCTGCGCCGCCTGATCTCTCGCCGCGCTCGCGGTCTTGAGCTCCGCTTCGAGCGACGCCCGCTTCGCGCTCGCGTCGCGCTCCGTCGAGGCCATCGCGCTCGCGTGCGCGGCGCGGATCGACTTCACCTCGTCGGCGCGCGCGGCCTTCTCGGCCGCGATCTCGGCGACCAGCGCGGCGCGGGCGATCTCGGCGTCGGCGACGCTCTTCGACGCGGCGGCCTCGAGCTCGGCCACGCGACGCGTGCTCGTCGCCTCGAGCTCCTCGATGCGCTTCGTCGCCGCGGACTCGGCGTCGGCGAGCGCCTTCGCGTGCGAGGCTTCGAGCGCCTCGGCGCGCTTCGCGCGGCGGCTTCGGCCTCGGCCACGCGCTTCGTCGCAGATTCCTCGGCCTCGGCCACGCGCTTCGTCGCGCTCCTCGGCCTCGGCGACGCGCTTCGTCGACGCGGCCTCGACCTCGGCGACGCGCTTCGACGCGGCGGACTCGGCGTCGGCGACGCGCTTCGTCCCCGACGCTTCGACCGTGATTCGCGCGGCGTGCGACGCCTCGAGCGCGTGCGCGCGCGTCGTGCTCCTCGACGAGCGCGCGCGCGCGGCCTCGGCGTCGTGCAGCTTCGCTTCGACCGCGCGAGCGCCTTCGCGTGCTCGTCGCGCAGCGCGTCCGCGGACTTCGACTGCGCATCACGGAGCTCGGCGAGCGCCTGCGCGTGCTCGGCCTTGAGCGCCGCGAGCGCGGCCTCGTGCGAGTCGCCGAGGGCCTTCGCCTCCTCCGCGCGCGTCGCCCGCTCGCTCACCGCCGCCGCCGTCGCCGCAGCGAGGAGCGCGGTCTCGGCGGCGAGCGCGGCCTTCACCGCGGCGAGGGCGTCGGCGTGCGACTTCTCGGCGGCGGCGGCGTCGCTGGCGGCCTTCTCGGCGTCGCGCTTGTGGGCCTCGCGCTCCGTCGAGAGCTCGTGGCGCAGCGCGGTGTCGGCATCCTGCGCGCGCTTGCGGGCGTCGTTGAGCGCGGTGCGCGCGGTCTGGAGCTCGCGCTCGGTCTCCGCGTGCTTCGCCTTGAGGGCGTCGAGCTCCTGCTGCGCGCCGGAGCCGCGGTCGGTGAGGTCGGCCACCTCGCGCTCGCGCTCGAGGAGGCGCTCGTCGAGGTCGGCCTTCTCCAGATCGCGCTGGAGCAGCGTCTCGCGGAGCTGGAGGAGCTCCTTGTCGCGCCCGTTCGCGAGCTCGCGGAGGTGGAGGATCTCCTTGTCCTTCTTGTGGAGCGACTCCCGGAGCTCGAGGCCCTCGCGGGCGCCCGGCGGCGCGGCCTTCACGGCGCGCGAGCGGACCTCTTCGAGCTCGCGCGAGAGGCGCTGAGACTCGTCGGCGAGGGCCTTGAGGCGGACGTTCTCTTCCGCGAGTTCCTCGGCCTTGCGGGCGGCGGTGCGCGCCGCGGAGAGCTCCTGCTCGAGCTCCTCGACGCGACGACGGAGCCGCTCGGTCTCGGCCGAGGGGACGGCCGTGGGCGCAGGCGCGGGCGCGGAGAACGGCGACGGCGCGGGCGCTGGCGTCGGCGCGCGCGGCGCCACGGAGGCGACGTGGGGAACGGGCGCGCGCGACGGAGACACCGCCCCGGGACGCCCCGACGCGGGGCCGCGCATCGCGAGCTGCATGTCGACCAGCGAGCGCGACGTCGACACCATCGTGAGGTCGTCGAGGTCGTCGTCGAGGAGCGCGTGACGCGCGGGCGTCGACCCCGTCGCGGGCGTCGGGGTCACCGCCGCGGGCGTCGACACAGCGGCCGCCACCGCGGGCGGCGTGTTCACCCGCACCGGCGCGGGCGCGGGCTGACCGGGCGCCTCACTCGGGATCATGATCTGGTCGAAGGCCGCGTCGGCGAGGTTGTCGAGCTCGGCGTCGCGACCGACGATCTGACCCGGCGGCTCGATCACGGCGTCGTCGCTGATGGGCACGGCCTCGAGGTCGTCGATGGAGACCTCCTCGGCGTCGAACGCGGGCGCGTCGGGGATCTGCACGTGCGCGGCGCAGCGGCGGATGAGGTCCTCGGGGCTGATGGGCTTGTGCACGTAATCTTCAGCGCGCGTACGGAGCTTCGAGTGGTGATCGAAGGTCTCCTGCGAGGACTCCGACGACGTGATCACCACGGGGATGTCCTTGAGCTCGGGGATCTTCTTGAGCTTGTTGCACACGGCGAAGCCGCTCATGCGCTGGAGCTCGACGGCCACGATGATGAGGTCCGGCGGGTCTGTGGGCGCGAGGTCGAGCCCGATCTGCCCGTCGTCGACGAGCCGCACCGAGCAGCCGCGCTTCGTGAACGCGCGCTTGAGCGCGTCGCCGAACCCGCGATCCGATTCGAAGACCATCACCTTGAGGTCGCTCATGGAACGTCACCCGCCGCGGCGCTGCGCAGAGCGCGTCACGCCCGCAACGGACGGAGCGCGCGCAGCATCGCGAACGGCCGTCAGCGTAGGGCCCCGGTCGCGCCTGCGTCAACGATAGAGTCTAGAGCGCCGCGAGGGCTTCGAGGTCGTCGATCCGCACGTCGCGCAGGGCCGCGATGACCGTGTGCGCGCCCGCCGCCGACAGCACCTCGCGCGGGTACGTGTGCGCCACCGCGAGCACCTTGAGGCCCGCCGCGCGCGCCGCGTGGACGCCCGCTGCGCTGTCTTCGACGACGACGCAGCGCGCGGGGTCGACGTCGCCCGACCAGTGACGCAACCGCGCGAGCCCGAGGAGGTAGCCCGCCGGATCGGGCTTGCACGCGGAGACGTCCTCCGCGGAGACGATGGAGCGCACCGAGTCGCCCGCGCACATCACCGCGAGCGCGCCCTCGATCTCGGCGCGGAGCGCGCCCGACACGATGAGCACCGGGGCCCGCGCGGCGCAGGCGCGCAGCAGCGGCGCGGCGCCTTCGAAGACCCGGAGCTCCGTCGCGGCGCGGGCGGCGTAGACCTTCGCCTTCGCGTCGATGAGGTTGCGCACGAGGGCGGCGTCGGCCTCGCGGCCGTGCGCGCGCAGGGCGGTTTCGAACACGCCGCGGTCGTCGAAGCCGAGGTAGACGTCGTCGTACTCGCGCTGCCCGAGCGTGATGCCGAGGGGCGAGAGCACGGCGTTGAAGCCTTCGAAGTGCAGGTGCTCGTCGTCGACGAGCACGCCGTTGAAGTCGAAGAGCACCGCGTCGAGATGGGTCGCGCCGTTCATGGTGATCGGCCACGGGTTCTCGCACGAAGCGCCGCCGCGTGGGCACGCGTTCCCCGTCTCGTGCGCGCTTCGAATCCCCCGGTGCGCGTGCTTCGAAAACACCGACGGCGACACCTGCTTTCGCAGAGTCGCCGTCGGTGTGCTTATGGTCGGGGCGACTGGATTCGAACCAGCGACCCCTTGACCCCCAGTCAAGTGCGCTAAACCAGGCTGCGCTACGCCCCGATCCACTCTCGCGGTGCCCCGCGAGGGACCGGGAACATACACCGCTCGACTGGCGATGCAAGAAGAAAGAGCGGGGGTCGAATCAGGCGCTGCGGGTGAGGTCTTCGAGGGCCGTGACGAGGCGCGCGCGGGCCGTGAGGAGCGCGCTTCGGAGCGCCGCGGGGCGGTCGACGGAGGCCGTCGAAGCGGCGCGGTCGTCGGCCTCGATGCCCTTCTCGCGGAGGTACTTTCGCGCGCCCTCGATGGTGTAGCGCTCCTCCTTCAGGAGGCGGCGGATCGTGGCGAGGCGCTCGACGTCGCGGCGGGTGTAGACGCGCTGGCCCGTGCTCGACTTCTGCGGACGGAGAGACTTGAACTCGGTCTCCCAGAAGCGGATCACGTGCGGCGCGACGGCGAGGAGGCGGGCCACCTCGCCGATGCGGAAATAGATCTTCTGCGGGAGTTGCAAGCTCATCGCTCCGTTGGGCGCGCCGACCTGAGAGGCGGGCGCGTCAGTCCTTCGGGGGCTCGTTGTCGAAGCTCGTCACGGGCGCGAGGGGCGGGATCGCGACGGGCGGCGTCGACGGTGAGCGCCGCGGCGGGGGAAAGCTCGACCTGCGCCCCGCGGGCGGACGATTCACGCGGGCCTTGAGGACAGGCGAGGGCTTGAAGCGCACGACCCTGCGCGGCGCGAGGACGATCTTCTCGCGCGTGCGGGGGTTGAGCCCGAAGCGCTCGTGCTTGTCGCGCACGACGAAGTTGCCGAAGCCCGAGATTTTGATCTTGTAGCCCGCGGCGAGCGTGTCCTTCATCGTCTCGAAGATCGTGTCGACGAGGAGCGCGGCCTCGCGCTTCGAGAAGCCGCCGACCTTCTCGCAGATCGCTTCGATGATCTCGGCCTTCGTCATCGCCCGCCTCGCGCGACGCAGATAATCACAGCCCCACGCGCGTTGCAATCGCGCGCGTCAGGAGCTCCAGCGCGAGCGCGCGTCAACGCTGCGCCGCTCCGAACGCGTCGCGCGCGGTGCGGGTCACGGCCTCGATGAGCGCGTCGACGTCGCCGTCGAGCAGCGTGCGATCGTCGGCGCGGAAGGTGAGCGCGAACGCGAGCGAGTGCGTGCCTTCGGGCAGCTCGGGCCCCGCGTAGCGGTCGAAGATGGTGACCGACTCGCAGAGCGGCCCCGCGGCGGCGCGGAGCTTGTCGAGCACGTCACCCGCGGGAACATCCTTCCGCACGAGCAGCGCCACGTCTCTGCGCGACGCGGGGAAGCGCGACGGCGCCTTCGCCGCGAGGGGGCGCGCGGTCAGCCCGAGGGCCGCCACGTCGAGCTCTCCGATCACCGCCGCGCGACCGAGGTCCGCGCGCTCGACCACATCGGGATGCGTCGCGGCGATGAAGCCCACGGCGCGTCCGCCCACGACCACCCTCGCCCACGCGCGCGGGTGCGCCCACACCGGCGCGTCGCCCTCGCGGTCGAAGGTCGCGGGCGCGTTGGTCATGCGCTCGACGAGCTCCTCGACGGCGCCCTTGAGGTCGTAGAGGTCGACGTCTTCGGGACGCGAGAGCCACGCGTCGCGCGGCCCCGCCATCACGAAGCCGAGGGAGGTCGTCTCCTTCGGGAGCGCCTCGCTCGACCGCTCGAACACGCTGCCGAGTTCGAAGAGCCGCACGCGCTGCTCGCCGCGCCTGCGCGCCGTCGCCGTCGCCGCGAGGAGCTTCGGCAGCAGCGACGGACGCATGAGCGACCGCTCGTCGCTGAGCGGGTTCACGAGCGCGATGGCGGCAGCCGCATCGAGGCCCGTCGAGGCCACCTCGCGCGGCGAGATGAACACCATGTGAATGGCCTCGTCGAAGCCGAGCGCGCACACCACGTCGCGGAGCTTGCGGCGCAGCTTCCAGTCGCGCGTGGCGCCCGCGCGGGCCCCGCGCGTCGGCGGGAGCGTGGCCGGGATGCGATCGACGCCCCACACGCGCGCGACCTCTTCGACGAGGTCGATCTCGCGCGTGATGTCTCCGCGGTGCGACGGGACCTTCACCGCGTAGCCCGTCTGCCACGGGCTCACTTCGAAGCCGAGGGCCCCGAGGAGCGCGGGCTCCTCGCCGTCGACGTCGGCGCCGAGCACGGCGCTCGCCCTCCCCGCGCGCAGCGGGATCTTCGAGTGCTCGAAGTACACCCCGCACCACTCGACGACGCCCTTCGCCGCGGCGCCTCCGCCGAGGTCCGCGATCATCGAGACCGCGAGCGCGACGGCGTCATCGAGCACGCCGGGGTCCGTGCGCCGTTCGAAGCGGTGCGACGACTCGGTGTGCATCCCGTAGCGACGCGCCGTGCGACGCACGCCTCGCGGATCGAACCACGCGCACTCGATCACCACGTCGCGGGTGGTGTTCTGGATGCCCGAGTGCTCGCCGCCCATGACGCCCGCGAGGGCCAGCACGCGCGCGTCGTCGGCGATCACGAGGTCGTCGGCGTCGAGCGAGCGCTCCACGCCGTCGAGCGTGAGGAGCCGCTCCCCCTGCGTCGCGGTGCGCACGGTGATGCGCGCGCCGCGGAGCTCGTCGCGGTCGAAGGCGTGGAGGGGCTGACCGAGCTCGAGCATCACGAGGTTGGTGACGTCGACGAGGTTGTTGATGGGCCGCACGCCGAGCCGGTGGAGCCTCACGCGCAGCGCGAGCGGAGACGGTCCCACGGTGACGCCCGTCACGACGCCCGCGAGGTAGCGCTCGCAGCGGGGCAGCACATCCGCAGCCTCGACACGCACGAGCGAGGCCGCTTCGACGTCGGAGACGCGCGACGGCGCGGGGACGGCGGAGGGCTTCCACGCGATGCCGAAGAGGGCCGCGACCTCGCGCGCGACGCCGCGGTGCGAGAGCGCGTCGCCGCGGTTGGGCGTGACGTTGAGCGTGAGGATCTGATCGACCATCCCGGGCAGCGACGAGAGCGGCGTCCCCGGTTCGAGCGACGCGTCGAGGATGAGAATCCCGCCGTGGTCGTTGCCGAGCCCGAGCTCGTCTTCGGCGCAGAGCATCCCCGCGGAGACGATGCCCGCGACGGGGCGCGCTTCGAGCTTGAAGGTGCCGCCCTTCTTGTCGAACACGGTCGCGCCGAGCTTCGCGAGCGCCACGCGGCCGCCCGGCGGCGGGACGTTGGGCGCGCCGCAGACGACCTCTTGCGGCCCTTCGCCCGCGTCGATGGTGACGAGCGTGAGGGGGTTCTTGCTGGTGGGGTGCGCGCGCGACGAGAGGACCTTCGCGACGACGACGTCACGGAGGTGCTCTCCGACGCGCTCGATGTCTTCGACCTCGAGGCCGCCGAGGGTGAGCTTCGAAGCGACCTTGTCGAGCCCCGGGTCCGTGCCGAGCAGCGAGACGAGCCAGTGATACGAGATGCGCATTGGGGTGCCGTCGGAGTGAAGGGGGTCTCTAGAGGCTGCCGAGGAAGCGGACGTCGTTCTCGAAGAGGTGACGGATGTCGCCGATGCCGTAGCGGAGCATCGTGAGGCGATCGATGCCCATGCCGAAGGCGAAGCCCGTGTAGCGCTTGGGGTCGTAGCCGACGCTCTCGAAGACCACCGGGTGGACCATTCCGCAGCCGAGGATCTCGAGCCAGCTCGTGCCCTTGCACACGCGGCACTGGGGGTTGTGCCCGTGGCAGATGAGGCACTCGACGTCCATCTCGGCGCCGGGCTCCACGAAGGGGAAGTAGCTCGCGCGGAAGCGCGTCTTCACCGTGGGGCCGAAGAGCCTGTGGAGGAACGCTTCGAGCACGCCGCGCAGGTGCGCCATGGTGATTCCCTCGTCGACCATGAGCCCTTCGAGCTGAAAGAACATGGGCGAGTGCGTGGCGTCGTCGTCACGGCGGAACACCGCGCCGGGCATGATGGCCTGCACGGGCGGCGGGTGCGCGAGCATCTCGCGGACCTGCACCGTCGACGTGTGCGTGCGCAGGAGCACGCGCTCCGACGGGTCGCGCGACGGCAGGAAGAAGCTGTCGTGCATGTCCATCGCGGGGTGATCGGGCGGAAAGCCGAGGCGGTCGAAGTTGTTCTCCGCGTGGTCGACCTCGGGCCCCTCGGCCACGTCGAAGCCGAGGCTCGTGAACACGTCGATGATCTCGTGGAGCGTGCGCATGATCGGGTGCACGCGCCCCAACCGCGGACGCCGCCCGGGCAGCGTGATGTCGAGCGACGGGCCCGAGAGCTCCCGCTCGCGCGCCTCGCGACGGAGGCGCTCACCGGCGGCGGTCTGGCCGCGCTCGACGAGTCCCTTCACCTCGTTGACCCGCTGTCCGAAGCTCTTTCGCTCGGGTCCCGGGAGCTCGGGGATGCGCTTCATGATGCGCGTGAGCGAGCCCTCGCGGCCGGTGAAGCGCGCGGTGATCTGCCGGAGCTCGTTGTCGTCGCGCGCAGCGGAGAAGGCCTCGTCGACGCCGCGTGCGATCGCGTCGAGCTCTTCGGTCGGGGTTTCCTGTGCCATGGCGGGGCGCGGAGTGTACGGATCATGCCGCGACGCGGCAACGCGTTACGGTCATCGCGCGGCGAGAGCGCGTCGCTGCGGTCCTGCGAGCGTCAGCGCTCGCGTCGGGCGATCGAGATGGATCGTTGCTGTGAGGTGAACCGCAGACGTCTGCGGCTGGGACCGCAGACGTCTGCGGTCGGAGGGGGGCGAGTTGCTCAGCTCGCGGCGAGCGCGTTCGCTTCGATCTTCACGCCGGCCGCTTCGAGCACGGCGCGGAAGCCCGCGAAGTCACGCACGGCGAGGTCCGCGAGGATCTTGCGGTCGAGGGAGATGTTCGCGGTCTTGAGCGAGCTCACGAGGCGCGAGTAGTTGATGCCGAGCGAGCGCGCGGCGGCGCCGATGCGGGCGATCCACAGGCGGCGGAAGTCGCGCTTGCGGAGCTTGCGGCCCACGTACGCGTACTGCCACGACTTGTGAACGGCCTCGGCCATGACGCCGAAGAGGCGGCCGCGGCCGTTGGAGAAACCCTGGGCGTGGCGGAAGAGGCGGTTCTTGCGGCGACGGCCCTTGAAACCAGTTTTTGCGCGGGGCATTGCTCAGTGCTCCTTCAGGGACGGCCGTAGGGGAAGAGTTGCTGGACGCGCTTCTCGAGCGCCTTGTCGACCATGCTGTTCTTGCGCAGGCGACGGAGGCGACGAGAGTTCTTGTTCCCCATGAAGTGGCTCGCGCCACCCGAGGGACGGCGCACGCGGCCCGTCCCGGTGAGCGTGAACCGCTTGGCGGCCGCTCGGTTGGTCTTCATCTTGGGCATCGGTTTTCCCTGTGGAATCGGTGAGCGCGCCCCTCTCGAAGCGAATCTTCGAGAGCGCGCCGCGGTCGATCCGCTGGCGCATTGCACAGTTGTTTGCTGTGTGGGGACGATGTTCGCGCGGGGGTGGGAGAGGTGCCAGAGCCGCTCCGCGATGTCAAGCACCGCGAGCGGTCATCTGGCGTGAGGTCACTGCTGGTGCGAGTCGATGTACCGCTGGAAGGTCGGCACCATCGGCCCCTGCGGATACCGCTGGATGTACGTGCGCATCGTCCGCGTCGCGTCGGCCGTGCGCCCCGCGGTCATCTGCGTGGCGCCGAGCATGCCGAGCTCCTGCATCGAGCTGGCGTGTCCGCGCAGCGCGTTGATGATGCAGTTGTTGCGATCGGGCTCGTTGTTGGTCGACGTGCGGCACCCCTGCGCGCGCTGCATCGGCGAGAGCCCATCGGAGGGCTCCGCGGCGGGCGGCGGCGACGGCGCGGCCGCAGGCGCGGCGGGTCTCACGGGCGCAGCGGCAGCGGGCGTCGCGGGCCTCGCAGGCGGGGCGGCAGCGGGCGTCGCGGCCCGCTCGGCGCGCGCGGCGGCCTCGCGCTCGCGATGCTCACGGGCCCTTCGCTCGCGGTCGGTCTCGACGTGCTGAACGAGCGGCGCCGCGGGCGCAGGCGGCTGCGCTTCAGGGCTGCGCGGCCACAGGCGGTTCGGGCTGCGCAGGCGTCGGAGGCTCGGGCTGCGCGGCCACGGGCGGCTCAGGCTGCGCGGCCACGGGCGGCTCGGGCTGCGCAGGCGTCGGAGGCTCGGGCTGCGCGGTCGGCTGCGCGGGCGTCGGCGGCGCGGCGGTGGGCTGCGCCTCGGGCTGCGTGGGCGCGGGCTGCGCGGCGAGAGGCTGCGCGGTCTGCGCGGTCTGCGTGCTGGCCGGAGGGTTCGCCGTCCCCTGCGCGGGGTTGGGGTTCATCTTGTTGACGGCGAGCACGACCGCGAGGCCGAGCGCGAGGCCACCGCCCACGATCGCACCGATGAGGCCCACGGCGGGACGCCGCGCGGCGCGCTGCTTCTCGTCGAGCGCGGCCTTCTGGATCACGACGGTGCTGTCACCGCGGCGCGCGACGCGGAACTCGACGACGCCGAGCTGCACCATGTCGCCGGGTCCGAGCTGGCCCTTCTTGACCTTCTCGCCGTTGATCTGGACGCCGTTGGAGCTCCCCATGTCCTCGATCATCAGCTTGTCGTCTTCGAGGAAGACCTTCGCGTGCTCGCGCGAAATGGAGCTGAAGGGGAGGGCCACGTCGGCGGCCTCGGAGCGGCCCATCACCACGGGCATCTTGTCGAGCATCACGGGCGGCGGAACGCCCGCGGGCGCGAGGAACACCAGGCGCAGCCCTCGAATGTGCTCGGGCACGGGCGTCGCGCCGACGGCCGCGGCAGAGGGCGCGAGCGCGAGGGGGTCGTTGTGCGAGGCGAGCGGAGAGGGCGCGCCGGGCGCCGCCGCGGGGGCCGAGAGGAGCGGGACGATGGGCTCCGACGGGACGCTCGGCGTGGGGGCCTGCGGCGCGGGCTGAACGCCGGGCTCATCGACGATCTGGAGGGTGTAGTCGCCGATGCGGATCTCGTCGCCGTGACGGATCGGCCGCGCCTCGACGAGCCGCGTGTTGTTGACGACGATGCCGTTGTAGGACGCGAGGTCCTCGAGCATGTAGTCGTTGGTTCGCTTGACGATGCGCGCGTGTCGACGTGACACGTTGCGCTCCGTCAACCTGATCGTGTTGCCCTCCTTGCGCCCGATGGTGATCTCGTCCCGCACGAGCGGAACGACCGTCTTCTTGCCCTCGTCGTCTGCGATCACGAGCTTCAACATCGGCCGTTCAACCCCTGCGCCCCGTCGATACTTTGGGGCCGCGAAACAGTTCGAAAGTCCGCGGGAAATACCTTAAGCGGGCGTCCAGCGGCGGCGAGTCTATCCGGTGCGACGGGGGTGTCAACGCAATGCTCCGCCGCGCGGGAGAGCCGTGATACTCACGAGGCCAACACCTCATGGAGATCGAATTCGTAGGCGCCGCGCAGACCGTCACCGGCTCGATGCACCTGGTCCGCACCGAGCACGCCACGGTGCTCCTCGACTGCGGGCTCTACCAGGGCCGCCGCCAGGAGTCGTTCGAGCGTAACCGTCACCTCCCGCTGCCGGTCCGCGAGATCGACGCGGTGGTGCTCTCGCACGCCCACATCGACCACTCGGGCGCGCTCCCGCTCCTCACGCGGCAGGGCTACGAGGGGAGCATCTACGCCACGCACGCGACCCGCGACCTCTGCGCCGCGATGCTCCTCGACGCGGCGTACATTCAAGAGGCCGACGCGCGGCACATCAACAAGCAGATCGACCGCGGCGACCTCGAGAGCGAGCCCGTCGAGGCCCTCTACACCGAAGAAGACGCCCTCGCCGCCCTCGAGCGCTTCGTGTCGATCCCCTACCGCCGCGGTCTCACCATCGCGCCGGGCGTGCGGGTGACCTTCTACGACGCGGGCCACGTGCTCGGCAGCGCCATCACCGCGCTCGACCTCGAAGAGGGCGGCGTCAAGAAGAGGGTCCTCTTCACGGGCGACCTCGGGCGCAACCACATGCCCATCCTGCGCGACCCCGAGGTGGTCTCGGGCGCGGAGTTCCTCATCACCGAGAGCACCTACGGCGACCGGCTCCACGACCCCATCGAGAAGATGGACGAGGACCTCGCCACGGTGATCCGTCGCACCTACGAGCGCGGCGGCAAGGTCTTCATCCCCGCGTTCGCGTTGGAGCGCGCGCAGGAGATCGTCTTCGCGCTCAAACAGCTCCGTCGTGACGGACACGTCCCCGCGGTGCCGGTCTACATCGACTCGCCGCTCACCTCGAAGATCACCGAGATCTTCAAGATGCACCCCGAGTGCTTCGACGCCGAGGCGCGCGCGCTCATGCGCGGCAACGACTCGCCCTTCGACTTCCCCGGGCTGCGCTACGTGGGAGACGTCGAGGAGAGCAAGGCGCTCTCGATGAGCGACCGCCCCGCGGTCATCATCGCCGCGAGCGGAATGTGCGAAGCGGGCCGCGTGCTGCACCACCTCCGCGCGGGCGTCGAAGACCCGAAGAACACCGTGCTCATCGTGGGCTTTCAGGCGCAGCACACGCTCGGCCGCAGGCTCGTCGAGCGACGGGCGCGCGTGCGGATCTTCGGCGTCGAGCGCGACCGCCGCGCCGAGGTCGTGGTGCTCAACGGCTTCAGCGCGCACGCGGATCAGAACGACCTCATCACGTACGCCAACGCGTGCCGCGACCGCGGTCCGCTGCGCCGCGTGGCGCTCGTGCATGGTGAGCCGAAGGCGCAGCAGGTGCTCAAGTAGCTCCTGGTCGACGAGCACGGCTACCCCGACGTGTCGATCCCGACGCCGGGCACGAAGCTCAGGCTCTGAGGGTCAGAGCAGCACGCCCTTCAAGAAGATGTTCGCGACGGTGAAGTAGATCACCAGCCCCGTCACGTCGACGAGCGTCGCCACGAAGGGCGCCGACGCCGTCGCCGGGTCGAGCTTCACGCGGCGCAGCGCGAACGGGAGCATCGAGCCCACCACGCTGCCGAAGAGCACGACGCCCACGAGGCTCCCCGCGACGGTGAGCGCCACGCGGGTGTAGTGCGGGCCGTAGGTCGCCGCCGCCGTGGGCCAGAACTGCACGCGCACGAAGCCGATCACGCCGAGGATCAGCCCGAGCATCGTGCCCGTGCGGATCTCGCGCACGAACACGCGCCACCAGTCGACGAGCTCGACCTCGCGCAGCGCCAGCGCGCGGATGATGAGCGACGTGGCCTGCGAGCCCGAGTTGCCGCCCGACGAGATGATGAGCGGGACGAAGAGCGCCAGCACCACCGCGCGCTGGATCTCGTGCTCGTAGTAGGTCATCGCCGTGGCCGTGAGCATCTCGCCCACGAGCAGCACCGCGAGCCAGCCCGCGCGCTTGCGGAGCATCGTGAAGATGTCGGTGTCGAGGTACGGGGCGTCGAGGGCCTCGGTACCACCGAGCTTCTGGATGTCCTCGGTGGCCTCTTCGGCCTGCACGTCGAGGACGTCGTCGACGGTGATGATGCCCACCAGGTTGCCCCCTCCGTCGGTCACGGGGAGGGCGAGTCGGTCGTACTTCTCGAAGGCCGCCACGACGTCTTCGCGCAGCGCCGTCGTGGGGATCGCGATGAGCTGTGAGTCTTCGATCGAGTCGACGCGCGCCGTCGGCTGCGCGAGCACCAGCGACGCGAGCGGCACCTCACCGAGCAGCTTCGAACGCGCGTCGGTGATGTAGACCACGTTGATGGTCTCGCTCTTCTTCGCGTGCTCGCGGATGTGCGCGAGGGCCTCGGCCACCGTCATGTCGGGCTTGATCGCCACGTACTCGGGCGTCATCGAGCGCCCCGCGGAGCGCTCGGGGTACCCCAGGAGCTGGTTGGCGATCTTGCGCTCGTCGGGCGAGAGCTTCGCCACGAGCCTGCGCGTCACCTCCGCGGGGAGCTCCTCGAGCAGGCGCGTGCGGTCGTCGGGCGCCATCTCGTCGAGGATGCGGATGAGCTGCTCGCCCGCGAGCGTCTCGACGAGCTCGGTCTGGTACTCGAGCGGAAGGTGCTCGAAGACCTCCGTCGCCTCGGCGCGCGGGAGGATCCGAAAGAGCAGCGCGCTGTCCTGCGCGGAGAGACCTTCGAGGATCTCGGCGCGATCGGGCGCCTCGAGCTCCGCGAGGAGCTCTCGCAGCGTGTCCCAGTCTTTCGCCTGGATCAGCTCTTCGTAGTCGGGCTTGAGGAGCTGGCTCAGCATCACGACACCTCAAGGGCGAAGAAGCAACGAGGCCGCGAAGGTGCCGCACGGCTCTTCGAAGGTCCAGCGTAGAAGCATGGCCCGCGGAGATCGCGGAGAGGCCTTCGGAGAGCGCCCCCCGGGGGCGTCCCTCGACCACGCGCAAAGCGCTGAGATATAGGGGTTTTCTAGACTACGACTTCTTGCGGCCGAAGAACGCGCGAACGGGGTCGGGCAGGCGAGACATCACCTCGCTCTTGGCCATCGCCGTGTACGAGCGGGCCATCTGCTTGGCCACCGCGGCCTTGGCCTGGAGGCTCTCGGTGCCGGGACCTTCGAGGCCCAGCGTGCCGCGCTCGAACTGGTCCTTCGTCTTGCGGCGCTGGAGCTTGCCGCTCGAGGTCTTCGGGATCGTCCCCGCGGGGATGAGCGCGACCTTCCACGGACGCAGTCCGACCTCGGTCTGCACCACGTCGTTGACCGCTCGCTCGATGCGCGCGAGCACCTCGTCGGCGGGCTTCTCCTTGCCGGCCCACTCGGCCACCACGACGAGCTGCTCCGAAGACTCACCCTCGGGCTGACACGCGAAGGCCACGACGGCGCCCTTGCGCACGCCTTCGAGCTCCTGCACCAGCCACTCGATGTCCTGGGGGTAGTAGTTGCGGCCGTGGATGATGATCATGTCCTTGACGCGTCCGCAGACGAACACGTCGCCGTTGACCATGTATCCGAGGTCTCCCGAGTGGAGCCACTCGCCCTGGAACGACGACGCCGTCGCCTCGGGGTTGCCGTAGTAGCCCGTCGTGACGCTCGGCCCCTTGAAGCAGAGCTCGCCCACCTGACGGTCGCCGAGGCGGTTGCCCTCGACGTCCATCACGCACACCTCGTGACCGGGCACCGCGGGTCCGCAGTTCACGATCTCGACGCGTCGCGTATCCGCGTCGGCGGAGCCCTCGGCCCACGCCTTCGCCTCGCCCTCGCGCAGCGATGCAGCGTCGACGGCGTCGACCTTGAGCACGCCGCCCACGGTCTGCGAGAACGAGATCGCGAGCGTCGCCTCGGCCATGCCGTAGCAGGGCAGGAGCGCGTTGGCCTTGATGCCCGTGGGCGCGAGTCGCTCGATGAAGCCGTTGAGCGTCGAGGGCTGGATGGGCTCGGCGCCACAGCCGAGCACGCGGACGCGCGAGAGGTCCCACCCTGCGATTTCGGCGTCCTTGGAGCGGCGCGCGGCGAGGGCGTACGCGAAGTTCGGCGCGAAGGTGATCGTCGCCTGGTACTTGTGCAGCGACTCGAGCCAGTACGCGGGGCGCTTCACGAACTCCAGCGTGGGGAGGAAGGTCACCGGGATGCACCCGAAGAGCGGGGCGATGACGAATCCGATGAGCCCCATGTCGTGATAGAGCGGCAGCCACGAGCATCCGCGGTCGACGTCGGGGTTCGCGGCGAGCGCCTCTGCGATGATGGCCCACGCGTTCGCGGCGAGGTTGCCGTGCGTGACCTGCACGCCCTTGGGCGCCGAGGTGCTCCCCGACGTGTACTGGAGGAAGCAGAGGTCGTCGGGCGAGAGCGTGGGCTCGGTGTTGGCGCGCGGCGCGTCGAGGTCGAGGCTCTCGACGACGGCCATGCGCTCGATGGCGCCGGTCTCGACGGCGGACCCGAGGATGGGCCGCACGACCTTGCTCACGAGCAGCACCTTCGCGCCCGACGACGCGACGATGTGCTCGACGTTCTTCACGTACGAGTCGACCTTGCCGAGCGCGAGCGGCGGATACATCGGCACGGGCACGAGCCCCCCGAGCACCGCGCCGAGGAAGTTCAGCACGAAGTCTTCGGCGCCGGGGACCACCATCGCGAGGCGATCGCCCTTGCGGAGTCCGAGCGCGTAGAGGGCCGCGGCGCGTCGGCGCACGGCATCGAGGAACTCGGCGTTCGTGTAGGCGCGATCGGTTCCGCGCGGGTCGGCGAAGGAGAAGCCGACGTGCGTGGGGCGCCGCGTGGCGGCGTCGCGGACCGCGTCGGCGACGGTGACAGACCATTCGGTTCGGTTCATGGCGGCGCGGGAAGCTAGTCGAAGCCCCGCGCGCTTGTCATGTGCGTCGCGGGCTTCGCGGGTGCGTGTCATCCGTGGCGGTGCGCAGGCCGTCGTTGACCCGTCATCGCGCCCCTACGCATGATGCGCGCGGACGCACCGATGATCGAGCTCCGCCGCGCGCCGCCCTGGTTCGAATCGCTCACGCTGCGCGCAGTCTCGACGCTCGCGAGGGTGCCCGTCGACCGCCTCGTGCACCACGGCCTCGACTACGAGCGGCTCGCGATGGACCCCGACGGGACCCTCCACGCCACGCTCTACCGCGCGCAGAAATCCGAGGCCACCGTGGTGCTCCGCCCCTCGCGCGGCGGCGGAACGCAGTTCGAACACGAGTGCTCGTGTCGCGCCTGGGGCGTCTGCCCGCACACCGCCGCCGTGCTCTCGGACCTCGCCATCGCAGACGGATTGCGTGACGCGCTCGTCCGCGGCGACGACGTGTCCGAGCAGATCGCGAAGCTCCCGCGGTGGCGCGACGCCGTGCATCGCGCGTGGACGGCGGAGCGCATCGCGACCTCGTGGCTCCCGCTCGAAGCGGCCACCCCCGCCGCGCCGCCCGAGTATTTCGTGATGCTCCCTTCGGCGGAGCTCGCGGGTCGCTCGCTGCAATCGCGCGTCGCGGGCTTCGACGGGAGCGCCGCGCTCGAGGTCCGCGTGCGGCTCCCCGGGCAGCGCGGCTTTCTCGACGCGGGCGCCGTTCGCGCCATCGCGTTCGCGCCCGAAGACCGGCGCATCTTGCGGCTCCTCGACGCGCGCTCGGGCAACAAGAAGGGCTTCAAGGCCACGGGCACCGAGGCGGCCCTCGCGCTCCATCTTCTGAGAGAGCGGCCCGCCGCCAGGGTGATGCTCGCCGACGGATCTCCGCTCGTGTTCGAGAGCGAGGCGCTCACGCTGCACGTCGCGCGAACGCGCCTCCCGCGTCGTGATCTCAGCCTCTCGCTCGCGCCCGAGGAGCCGTCGGTGCGAACCATTCAGGGCGCGCACGAGGGCGGTCGCTGGGGCGAGCGACTCGCGGGCGACGAGGCCGTGACCGACGCCCTCGAAGCGCGCTGGAAGAGCCGTGACGGCAGCGTCGACGTTCCCTCGCGCGAGACGGTGCTCTTTCGCGGACCGTACTCGTTCTTGTGGGTCCCCGCGAAGCAGCGGGTGTTCGCGGTCGATCCGAGCGTCGACCCCGAGACCGCGTGGCTGCTCCAGGTCTCGCCCGCCGTCGAGCTCCTGCCCGAGCACGCCGAGACGCTCTGGAAGGCGCTTCGAAAGCGCTTGCGAGGGAGGTCGGTGTCGCTCCCCTCGGCCTCGACGATGGGGCTCGCGGACAGGGTCCCGAGCTTCAACCTCCACGTCGACGGATCGCCGCTGAGCCTCACCGCGCGCCTCGAAGCAGTGTATCCGCACGGCGTCGTCTCGGTGACGCCGACGAGCCTCGCAGAGGCGTCTTCGGACGACCGTCGCGACGAAGACCTCGAAGGCGCGGTGCTCGCCGCCGTGACCGCGAGCGGCATGCGCTGGGAGCCCACGCGCGACGCCTTTCTCGCGCTCGACGACGACGCCGCGCGCTTCTGGCTCACGGGCGTTCAATCGCTGCGAGAGCGCAACGACCCCACGGTGGCGGTGATGGTCCCCGCGTCGCTCGGGGGCGTGCGGGGGCGCGAGCCGATCACCGCGCGACTGAGGCTCTCGCACACGGGCTCGATGCTCGACCTCGCGCTCGCGATCGACGCGGGCGGGCGACGCGTCGACCTCGACGCGATCCGGGCGGCGCTCGCGAAGAAGCGGCGATGGGTGCTCCTCAACGACCGCTCGCTGGCCGAGATCAGCGACGCGGTGGCCGACCTCCTCGACGACGCGGGCGAGGCGTTCACGGCCACCGAAGAGGGCGCCGAGGCGAAGGTCCCGCTTCACCAGTACGGCCGCGTGGAGCGCTGGCTCGACGCGATGGAGAGCACGCGCGACGAGTCCGCCGAGGCGCTTCGAAGGTCGCTGCGCGCGGTGACCGTGGCCCCCTCGCCCGAGCTCCCGAAGGACTTCGCCACGTCGCTGCGGCCCTATCAGAAGCAGGGTCTCGCGTGGCTTCAGTTTCTCGACGCGATGGGCGCGGGGGGCGTGCTCGCCGACGACATGGGCCTCGGCAAGACCGTGATGACGCTCGCGCTCCTCGCGTGGAAGCGCGACCGCGAAGGCGCCGCGCCGTCGCTCGTGGTGTGCCCCACCTCCGTCGCGAGCAACTGGGTGAACGAGGCGCAGCGCTTCGCGCCGACACTCAAGGTGCTCTCGCTCCAGGGGCTCGGCGCCTCGGAGCGCGCCACCGCGGCGCTCGCGCGCTTCGACCTCGTGGTGACGACCTACGCGCTCCTCCGCCGAGACGCGGAGCTGTTGCGCGCGGTGACCTTTCGTTACGCCGTGCTCGACGAGGCGCAGAACATCAAGAACGCCGACGCCACCACGACGCGCGCCGCGCGTTCGCTCCGCGCGAAGGTGCGCCTCGCGCTCACGGGGACGCCCGTCGAGAACCGCCTCGCCGAGCTCTGGTCGATCATGGACTTCGCCAACCCGGGGATGCTCGGCCCCCGCGCGCGCTTCGAAGCGCGCTACGAGAAGCCCATCGCGGCGGCGGCCGTCGCGGGCGTGACGTCACCGAAGGTCTTCGAAGCGGCCGTGGTGTCCGCGAGGCTGCGCGCGCTGGTGCGTCCCTTCGTGCTGCGTCGCACGCGCGCCGAGGTGCTCGATGATCTCCCGCCGCGGCAGGAGGTCGACCTCGTGTGTCCGCTCCCGTCGTCGCACCGTCACATCTACGACGCGCTCGCGGTGGTGCTGCGCGAGGAGGTGCGGGAGTTCATGCGCCGCGATCCTGCGGCGAAGCCGGGCATCGCGATGTTCACCGCGCTGCTTCGATTGCGGCAGATGGCGTGCGACCCGAGGCTCGTCGACCCCACGACCGCGGTGGTCGGGTCGAAGCGAAAGGTCTTTCTCGCGACCGTGAAGCAGCTCGTCGCCGAGGGCCGACGCGCGCTGGTGTTCTCGCAGTTCACCGAGCTCCTGAAGCTCTGGGGCGCGGACCTCGACCGCGAGGGGATCGCCTACGAGTACCTCGACGGCGCGACGACCGCGCGAGAGCTCGTGATCCGACGCTTTCAGGAGGGGGCGGCGCCGCTCTTCCTCGTGTCGCTCAAGGCGGGCGGGGCGGGGCTCAACCTCACCGCGGCCGACACCGTGATCCACTGCGATCCGTGGTGGAACCCCGCCGTCGAGGAGCAGGCCACGGCGCGCGCCCACCGCATCGGGCAGACGCGCGCGGTCACCGTGTACAGGCTCGTCGCGAGGGGAACGGTCGAAGACCGCGTCGAGGCGCTGAAGGACCGGAAACGAACGCTCGCCGACGCGCTGCTCTCCGACGGAGGCGCGGAGGCGAGCGCGCTCGCGGGGATCACCGCCGACGACGTCGCGATGCTCCTCGCCGACGCGACGGCCGACGACGACGACGACGAGAGCTTCAGCTCTTGAGAAAGAGGTCGAGGCCCTTCGCGGCCTGCGCGCGGACCTTGTTGCGAAGCATCGGGCTCCACCCGAGGAGCACGCCGGGGAGCCCCAGCGCCTGCCGCGACCAGCGCCAGAAATCGAAGGTGTCGACGTGGCGGACGATGAGCCCGTCGCGGAACTCGAAGCGCGCGTCGATGATGTTGTGCACCGCGCGGCCCGTGGCCGAGAACGTGTACCAGGCCTCCCAGTGGGCCTCGCCGGTGCGGTCATCGGCGCGAAAGCCCGACGTCTCGAGCTTGAGGTCCTTCGCGCGCGCGGTGAGCATCTTCCACATGCCTCCGGCGCGAGGGCCTTGGAGGTCGGGGAACACGGGGTCCGAGAACCTCACGTCGGGCGCGTAGCAGGATGCCATCGCGTCGCCGTCGAGCCGCGCGAAGGCCTCGTAGAACTTGCGAATGAGCGTTTCGTTAGGATGCATCGCGCGAGCGTACACACGGCGCGCGAGGCGTGACAGCGGAAGTCACGCGCCGCGACGGATGGCGCTTGACCCGCGAGGCGCGCGAAGGCTTCCATCACGAGATGTCTGCACGCGACGAGGTGTCGGCGCACCTCGACAAGCTCGTGCGGCGGCTCGGCCTCCGGAGCCCCTGGCTCTGGATGTTCGCGATCGCCCTCTTCGCGCTCGTGGTCTACCGACGCGCGTCAGGCCTCGGCTTCGTCTTCGAAGACGAGTCGCTGCTCGTGCGCAGCGACGCCGTGCGCGCGCCGCTCTCGGTGCTGCGCGCGCTCTCGACCGACGCGTGGGGCGCGCCGCGCGACGCCTCGTGGCAGACGGGCCTGTACCGCCCGCTCACGAGCCTCGTGTGGGCCGTCGTGTGGCGCCTCGGACACGGCACGCCGAAGCTCTTTCACGCGCTGAGCGTGCTCCTGCACGCGGCCTCGTCGGCGCTCGTGCTGCGCTTCGCGTGGGGGCGCTTCCGCTCGAACATCGGCGCCGTCGTCGCGGGGTCGGTCTTCGCCGCGCACACGCTCCACACCGACGCGGTGTTCCCCGCGTCGAACCTCGGCGACATCCTCGGGTTTCTCGCCGTCGCGGCGGTGTACACGCTCCACGGGCGCGGCGGCCCGGCGCCCCGCATCGTCGCCCCCGCGACGCTCCTGCTCGGCGCCCTCTCGAGCGAGCTCACCCTCGTGGCGCTCCCGCTCGTGATGATCCGCGACGCGCGCGACGGCGTCGCGTGGCGGACCTGGCCCGCGCGCTACGCGGGCTACGCGTTCGCGCTCATGGCCTACATCGCGCTCCGCACCCGCGCGCTCGGCCCCGGTTCGCAGCGCGACCTCTCGCTCTACAACCCGCTCGCGGGGGCCTCGACGGCGCAGCGCGCGCTCACCGCCGTCCGCACCTTCGGCAAGGTCGCGCGCCTCACGATGGCGCCCCTCGACCTGCTGCCCGACTACTCGCCATCGGCGATCCTGCCGTCGTCGAAGCTCGACACCGACGTGGCCTTCGGCGCCGCGGTGATCGCCGCGCTCGCCGCGATGATCGCGTGGAGCTGGCGTCGACGCCACGCGCTCGGCGAGGCCGCGACCTGGACCCTCGTCGCGGGCGCGGTCACGGCGAACGTCCCCTTCTTGCTCGCGCGGCCCTTCTCCGAGCACGGCTGGTACATGGCCTCCGCGGGGGCCTGCGTGCTCTTCGGCGCGGCCTTCGCGCGCGTCGCCCACCGCGTCGGCGTCTTCGTCGCGGCGGCGGGGCTCGCGGTGGTGCTGCTGGCGCTCACGGCCCTCACGTCGTCGCGCCACGCCGTGTGGGCGTCGACGGAGATGCTCATGCTCGACGCGGCGCAGGTGCACCGCGACGGCGCCGTCGCGCAGGCGGCCTACGGCGAGGTCCACATCGCGCATGGCGCGCCCTTTCTCGGGCTCCGCCGGTGTCGCCTCGCGGCGCGCGTGATGCCCCGGTGGGCCGAGCCCTGGGGCTGCATCGCGAGGGCCCTCGAGCGCGAGGGACGCATGCCCGAGGCCCACGAGGCCTACGCGTCGATGCTCGCGCGGGAGGGCGTCACGCTCGACCGCCGCACGCAGTACATCCGCTTCATCGCGCGCGACGGAGACCCCGCCGAGGCGATCCGCGCGCTCGACGCGCTGGAGCGCCAGGGCCCCTGGTCGGTGTGGCACCGGCTCAACCTCGCGGAGACGCGCCAGGTGGTGACGCAGCGTCTGCGGTGAGTTGTCGTTGTGTCGACGTCCCGCGTCGCGCGACACTCGCCGCTCATCGATGGACCCGCTCGCCCGAGACCTCGCCGCGCTGCTCTCGCCTGACGCCGTGTCGACCGACGGCGCCGACCGCAGCGCCTACGCCCACGACCTGTGGCCCCGACAGCTCATCGCGACGCGCGGCGACCTCCCTCGCCCGTCGGGTCCGCGCGCCGTCGTGTGGCCGCGGACCGACGAGCAGCTCTCGACGCTGCTGCGCTTCGCGGCCACGAGCGGCGTCTCGCTGATCCCCTACGGCGCGGGCAGCGGCGTCGTCGGCGCGATCCAGCCGGGCCGCGACGTGGTGGCCGTCGACATGAAGCGCATGCGCGCGCTCACCGACGTCGACGTCGCGCGCGGCCGATGCACGGCCGAGGCGGGCTACCTCGGGGAGCACCTCGAAGAGCGGCTCCGTCGGCGGGGCGCGACGCTCGGACATTTCCCGTCATCGATCTACTGCTCGACGGTGGGCGGTTGGGTCGCGACGCGCTCGGCGGGTCAGTGCTCGGGGCGCTACGGCAAGATCGAGGACATGGTGCTCGGCGTCGAGGGCGTGCTCGGCGACGGCGAGCCCTTTCGCGCCGCGGCGCCGCGCGAGGGCGAGCCCGACATGCGCCCGCTCCTCGTGGGCAGCGAAGGGACCTTCGGCTTCCTCACGCGCGCGACGCTCCGCGTGTGGCCCGCGCCGACGCAGTGGAAGGGCCTCGCGTTCACCTTCAGCGCGATGCGCGACGCGTGGGGCGCCATCCGCGCGCTCTATCAAGCGGGCCTCCGCCCGGCGGTCACGCGCCTCTACGACCCCTTCGACACGTGGCTCTTCCTCCAGGGCTCGACCTCGCACGACGCGCCGGGCGAACCGAAGCCCTCGCCGGGTCGACGCGATCCGCGCCTCGAGGCGGTGCTGCGCCGCGTGCTCGACCACCCCCGCGCGGTCAACGCCGTCGCGCACACGCTCGCCGATCACGTCTACGGCCGCTCGCTGCTCATCGTGGTGTTCGAAGCCACCGACGCGGAGCCCGTCGACGACGCCCTCGCGCGCGCCCGCTCGCTCTGCCTCGGCGCCGCAGGGCGCGACGCGGGAGACGCCGCGTGGCGGCGCTGGCTCGTGCGGCGTCACGCCGTGAGCTACCGGCAGCCGCCGACGTACACGCGCGGCGTGTGGGCCGACACGATGGAGGTCGCAGCGCCGTGGTCTCGCCTCGGCGCGCTCTACGAGAACGTGCGCGAGGCGCTCGGCGGCGGCGGCTTCGTGATGGCCCACATGAGCCACGCGTACCCCGACGGGTGCTCGATCTACTTCACCTTCGCGGGCGCATCGAAGACCGACGCCGACGCCACGGTCACCTACGACGCGACGTGGAAGCGCGCGCTCGCCGCGGCCCACGACGCGGGCGGCACCGTGGCGCACCACCACGGCGTCGGGCGTTCGAAGCGCTCGGCGATGGGGATGGAGTGGGGCGCCGGCGTGCGCGTGCTCGAAGCGCTGCGCGGCGCGGCCGATCCGAGCGGCGTGCTCGTGCGAGGCGCGCTCGTTCCCGACGCGAGCGAGGCGCTCACGCGAGGCCCCGAGGCGCCCGAGGCCATCGTCGTCGACGCGGTGTCGCGGCACGTGAGCGTGCGGCTCGACACGCCCCTCGCGACGCTGCGTGAGGCCCTCGCGCGCGACGCGCTCACGCTCCCCGACGGCGACGGTGACGGCACCGTGGGCGCGTGGCTCGCGTCGCTCTCGACGACGACGACGGACCCCGTCGATCACCGCGTCGCGGGGTGGTGCGGCGCGCTCCCGACGGGCGAGCGCATGGGCTGGATCGCGTCGCCGAGGCGCTCGACGGGCCCCGACGTGCTGCCGCTGCTCGCGCGCGACGGACGCTTCGGCGCGCTCGACGGCGTGGTGTTGCGCGTCCGCGGAGACGACGAGCGCGGCCCCGCGTGGCTGGCGCCGTGCGAGGCGCCCGAGGGCCCCACCGATCCGCATCTGGCCGCGTGGATCGAGCGCGCGGCGAAGGCCATGCGCGCGTAGTCATCGCGACGAGTGGTGGGGGCGTCGATGTTCCGACTGGTGCGACCGCGAGAGAGGGAGGTGCCCGTCGTGGTCGAGGTCCCGCACGCGAGCGTCGCGCTGCCCGAGGAGGTGCGCGCGACGCTGCTCGTGAGCGCCGACGCGATCCGACGCGACGCGGACTCCTACGTCGACGAGCTCTACCGCGACGCTCCGTCGCACGGCGCGACGCTGCTCGCGGCCTGCGCGTCGCGCTACGTCGTCGACCTGAACCGCGACGACACCGACGTCGACGAGTGGGCCGTGCGAGGCGTCGCGCACCGCGAGAAGGAGTTCCCCCGCGGCGTGATCTGGCGCGAGAGCGGCGACGGCAGGTCTGCGCTGCGGAGCCCTATTTCTCGCGGTGATTTCGAAGCGCGCCTCGCGACGTACTACCGCCCGTATCACGCCGCGCTGCGCGACGCGCTCACGTCGCTGCGCGCGCGTCACGGGCGCGTGCTCCTCGTCGCGGCTCACTCGATGCCGTCGACCGCGCCGTCACCGCACGGCGGCCCGCGCCTTCGCCGCGCCGACGTCGTCCCCGGAACGCAGGGCCGCACGACCGCAGCGCGCGCGCTCATCGACGCGGTCGACGCGCACTTTCGCGCCGCGGGGCTCAGCGTGCGACACGATGATCCGTACCGCGGCGGCGCCACGACGGTGCGCTGGGGACGACCGCACGAGGGCTTTCACGCCATCCAGATCGAGCTCAACCGCGCGCTCTACATGAACGAAGCGACGGGCGATCCGAAGCCCGATGGCGTGGCGTGGGTGACCGCCCTCTGCGGCTCGCTCGTGGAGCGGCTCGGAGAGGTCATCGCGAACGTTCGTGGTTGATGCGTGATTGAAGAGAGGAGCGCGGAGAGAGATGCGCGCTCAGCGAGCCTGGGAGGTCTCGGAAGACGAGGGCGCCGCGCGGCGGACTTCGAGCCGATAGCGGCTGTTCGTGGTCTGGAGGTAGTAGACCTCCTGCCCCGCGACGCGAAGGATGCGACGCACCGGCGTGGTCACGTACTCGTGCAGTCCGTCGGGGAACTCGATGACCACCACCGCGCCACGACGCGGGGCGCGAACGAGCCTCCCGATGACGGGGCGACCTGGTTTCGGACCGAGCTTGCGGAGCACGACCTCCACGGGAGCGACACTACCATGAACGCTCGGCATCGCCATAATCCCCTCGATCACTTTTCACGCGGTCTTAGCGGTTGATTCAACGGCATCTTCGAGGGGAGGTGCAAGCCCCGAAGGGTGCTGTTCATCTGTCACGGAGAGGGTGATACACCCGTCGGCTCTCTCATGGTCCGGCGCTCCGTCGACGCTTCGCATTCTGAACCCCTTGCGCGGGGGCGCAAGACCCGAGTGCGCAGGAGTGACGTCGGCCACGACGATGTCATCGCGCGATCTGTCGCGTGGCTGAGCGCGCGCTCGATGTCGCCGACGCCCGTGCAGCGCGCTGTGTTCGCGGCGCTCGCGACGCCCGGGCCCCTGCTCGTCACGGCCCCGACAGGCAGCGGAAAGACCGCGGCGGTGATGCTCCCGCTCATCGCCTCGCTCGACTCGCGTCTTGACAAGGAGACCGAGCGCCCCGTGAGCGCGCGGATCCTCTATGTGGCGCCCGTTCGCGCGCTCGTCGACGGCCACACGAAGGGCATCGCGGAGCTCGCGGAGGGGCTCGACGCACGCGTCCGCGTCGACGCGCGCACGGGAGACAGCACGAGCCACCACCGCGCGAAGCTCCGTCGCTCGCCGCCCGAGGTGCTCATCACGACGCCCGAGACCCTCGCGGTGATGCTCGCCACCGACACGCGCGCGACGCTCTCGGCCGTGGAGTGCGTGGTGCTCGACGAGGTGCACCTCCTCGCGGCGGGCAAGCGCGGCGCGCTCTTCGCGGCGACGCTCGCGGTGCTCGACGCGCACGTGACCTCGCAGGGCCGAGCGCGCCCGCGCCGCGTCGCGATGAGCGCCACGGTGAGGCCCCTCGCGACGCTGGCCTCGTGGGTCTCCGACGAGACGCGCGTGATCGAGGCGGGCGGCGGCGAGGCCCCCGCGCTCGACCTCGCGGACCCCGTGATGGACGCGGCCTTTCCCTCGGGGTCGTGGCTGTGGCGCGCGGCGCTCCCCACGGTGGCGAGGGCGCTCGCGTCGAGTGAAGGCACCTCGCTCGTCTTCGTCAGCGCGCGCGCTCGCGCAGAGCAATGGACGCTCGCGCTCCGCGACGTGCTCCCTGCGCGAATGTCGGTGGCGTGCTTCCACGGCTCGCTCTCGGCCGAGGAGCGCGGCGCCGTCGCCGAGGGCGTCGCGGCTCGCTCGCTGCGCGCCGTGGTCGCCACGAGCGGCCTCGAGGTCGGCGTCGACCTGCCCGCCGTGTCGCGCGTGATGGTGCTCTCGTCTCCGCCGTCCGTGACGCGGCTCCTGCAGGCCGCGGGACGCGCCGATCACCGCCCCGGCTGCGCCCCTCGCGCGACGGTGGTGCCCACGAGCGCGCTCGACCTCGTGCGCTGCGTCGCCGTGCTCGACGCCGCGCGACGCGGTGACCTCGAAGAGGTCGACCTCCGCGCCTACGACCTCGACGTGATCGCGCAGGCCATCCTCGCGCGCGTCGCGCTCTCGCCCTGCACGCGCGACGAGATCGCGTCGACGCTCCGCGCCGCGTGGCCCTTTCGCGACCTCGACGACGACGACCTCGACGACGTGCTCGACTACCTCGCCACGGGCGGCGACGGGCTCGCGGCCTACCCCGAGCTCGCGCGCATCGTGACCGACGGCGCGCGGTGGGCCATCGCGAGCAAGCGCTCGCTGCGTCGGTACATGCAGGCCGTGGGCACCATCGTGGGCGACGTCGCGGTGCCCGTGCGCAACGGCGCGATGACCGTGGGCCAGGTCGAGGGACGCTTCGCGGGACTCCTCGAGGTCGGCGACCACTTCGTGCTCGGCGCGCGCGTGTGGCGCGTGGCGTCTCTCTCCGCGGGTGAGATCCAGGTGAGGCCCGCGCGCAACAGCTCCACCACGGTGCCCTCGTGGGCCGGCGCGAGGGCGTCGCAGAGCGAGCCCGTGAGCGCGTCGTGCGAGCGGCTCTGGGGCGCCCTCGAAGACGCCGCGACGCGCGCCGCCTCAGACGAGGTCGAGACCTTGCGCGCCGCGCTCTCGACGGGCGTCGACAACGCGCGGGCCGTACGAAGGCTCATCCACACGCAGCGGGCGGTGTCGGCGCTGCCCACGTCGAAGCGCTTCGTGATCGAGCGCGTGCGCGAGGGCAAGAAGCTCCACGTCGCGGCGCTCACGCTCGCGGGATCGATGGCCAACGAGGTGATCGCGCGGGCCGTCGGCGCGCGCGTGCGCAGCGCCACGGGCCTCGGCTGCGAGGTGTCGGTGAGCGACGAGTGCGCGTGCGTCACGCTCACGGGGCTCAAGCGCGAGCCCGACGAGGAGACACTGCGCGCGTGGTTCTCGCCGCACGACCTCTTCGATGACCTCCTCGGCTCCCTCGACGGGAGCGTGCTCGCGGCGGCGTACTTCCGCGAGGTCGCGCGCGTCGCGCAGCTCTGGACGCCCGAGCGCGCCCGCGGAACGGTCACGCCGGGCCTCCTCTACGACGTGCTCCGCAAGCACGACCCCGATCACGTGCTCCTTCGCGCGCTGCGCTTCACCGTGTGGACCGCGCTCGACGGCCCGCGCGCCGAGCGGCGCCTCGCCGAGCTCGCGCGACGCCCCTGGCACATCGCCTCGCTCGAAGGCCCATCACCCCTCGCGATCCCCGTGTTCGCGTGGGCCGCGCGTGACACCGTCGCGCCCGACGACCCCGAGTCGGCCCTCGCCGCGGCCGCGCACGCGCTCTTTCAACGCGCCGCGGCCCTCGCCGGAGACGACGCGTGATCGCCCTCGACGACGACCTCGCGCTCCTCGCACCGGGCGGCGCGTACGTCCCTTCGGCGCGCGCGCTCGTCGTGGCCGACCTGCACGCGGGCTACGTCCAGACGCTGCAGCGCAGGGGCTACACGCTGCCCGCGCAGCGCGACGACGCGCTCCTCGCGCGGCTGCGCGCGATGATGTCGCAGGTCGACGTCGCGCGCGTCATCGTCGCGGGAGACCTCGTGCACGGCCGTCCGGCGTTCTCCGCGCGCGAGGGCGCGAGGTCTCCGCTCGACGCGCTCCTCGGCGCGCTCGAAGGGCGCGCGCTCACGGTGGTTCCCGGCAACCACGACCGCGGTTCGGATGACCTGCTCGCGCGGCGCGGCGTCGAGATGACCGACGCGTGCGCCGTGGGCGCGCACCTCGTGATGCACGGCGACGAGGGCGTCGATCGGCTCCGCGGCGAGCGCGCGCTCGCCCTCGGACGCGGCGGCAGGCTCGTGCTCGGGCACATGCACCCCGCGCTCGCCCTCGACGACGGCGCGGGGGCGCGCGCAAGGGTCCCTGCGTTCGCGTATGCGTCGGGGCTGCTGTGCCTGCCCGCGCTCGCGCCGCTCGCGAGGGGCGCGGACCTCATGCGCGAAGACCACGCGGCGGAGCTCACCGCGCTCGCGACCACGCGCGAGCTCTCGGTGACGGTGATCGTCGGAGAGCGGCTTATCGCGGTGGGGATGCTGTCGAGGGTGCGCGCCGCGAGGAGGGCGGCGCGCGACGTCGGGTGACGTTCAGGAGGCGGGCGTGGCGGCGTTCGCGGCGGCGAGCGGGATCACGACGATCTTCTGACGATCGCGGCCCTTGCGCTCGAACTTCACGATGCCGTCGACGAGGGCGAAGAGCGTCCAGTCCTTGCCGGTGCCGACGTTACGACCGGCGTGAAAGAGGCTGCCCACCTGGCGCACGATGATGTTGCCAGCGCGGACCTCTTCGCCGCCGAAGACCTTCACGCCACGGAACTGCGCGCTGCTGTCGCGCCCGTTGCGAGAGGACCCCTGACCTTTTTTGTGTGCCATGGCGCTTCAGCCCTCGATGCCGGTGATGTGAAGTTCGGTGTAGTACTGACGGTGACCGTGCTTGCGGCGGTAGTTCTTGCGGCGCTTCAGCTTGAAGACGATGATCTTCTTGGCGCGGTCCTGCGCGGTGATCTGCGCGGTGACCTTGACGCCCGCGACGGTGGGCTTGCCAACGCGAGCGGCGCCTTCGCCACCCACCATGAGAACATTGTCGAACGTGACGGTGGCGCCACGATCACCCGGGAGCTTCTCGACACGGAGTCGATCGCCCGGGGCCACGCGGTACTGCTTTCCACCCGTCTGAATGACGGCGTACATGAGAATTCCTCCAGGTTGTCCCGGCTGTACGAGGAATTTCCCGCACGGAGCCGACGGAAGGGGCGCAGACCCTACGGAAGGTCTTTCGCCGCGTCAAGCCCCCGTCGCGCCCCCGCTCGCTTCTCTGTCAAGCCTTACGCGGCGACGGGCGCGACGAGCCTCGCCTGAAGCAGCCGGAAGAGGATCTTGCACGCGTCGAAGGAGCTCATGCACACGGCGTCGACGACGTCGCGCACCGAGCGTGACCCGTCGATCGCGTCGAGCACCCGCTGCTCGTTCACGTGGAGCTCGTGCCTCGGCAGCGCCGACACCACCGACTCGTCGCGCGCGAACACCATGCGATCCGACGGGAGGTACTCGCCGATCATCCTCCACTCGTCGAGGCGCCTGTAGCCTTCGAGCACGAAGCCCTCGCTCGGCAGCCCGAGCCGCGCGAGCTGGGCCTCGCCGAGCGTCGAGCCCGCTTCGAAGCGAAAGCGCCCGCCAGACCAGCGCACGACCTCGTAGAGCATCTCGCAGGTCTGTCGCTCCAGCGCGCGCTCGAGGTCCGTCTCGCGGATGAACCCTCCCGTGACGAGGGCCTGCCCGAGCAGCACGCGCTGCCCCGAGAGCGAGCCGATCACCGCGTCGATGTGGGCGCGTGAGACCACCCCCATCTCGACGAGGTAGCGCCCGAGGCGAAACTCGTCTGCGAGGCCGCGCCCGACGGCCAGGTCGACGCGCCCGTTGCGGAGCGCGAAGGTCACCGACGCGACCCCCTCGGACCCGCGGTCGACCACGAGCAGCCCCGTCTGCGACTGGAACGCGAGGAGCTGAAAGACCTCTCCGAGCGGCACCGACTCGATGAGCCCGTCGAGCACCACGTTGCCCCGAAGGCCCGCTTCGAGCGGCCGCAGCTCGCGGTAGAGCCCCGCCACGCGCGTCGCCGGGAGGTAGAACCGCAGGATCTGCAGGACGGCCTCTTCGGTCACGTCCATGTGCGTGTCGGCCACGTCTTGAAACGCGGGGACGAGCTCCTTCGCGAGGAGCTCGGTGAAGCGACCGTGCGCCGCTTCGACGGCCGAGCGCGACGGGATCTGCGCCACGTGCGAGCCCGTCGAGACCTGCGCCCTCGGCGGCTGAATCGCGAGCGATGGCGCGGGCGCCGCGGCCGACACCACGGGCGCCGCGGCCGACACCGCGGACACCGCCGACACCGACGAAGACCGGGGGTGGACCGCCGAGGCGGGCTCCTTGACCCTTGCGGCGAGCGCCGCCGCGGCGGCCTTCACCGCGGGGCCGAAGCCGTGGAGCGCGACCGTTCGCGCGTCGTGAAAGCGCTGGTCGGGGTTGGCGCGCGAGCCCGTGGGAGGCTCGTCGTCTTCGAGGATCAGGCCCGCGAAGGGGTCTTCTTCTTCGGGCGGCGCGTCGCGGTTGAGGGCGCGCGACACCGCGCCGGTGAGCTCGTCGGGCGTGAAGGGCTTCTGAACGACCTCCGTCGCCCCGGTCTGACTGATGAAGCGCTCGCCGATCTGCTCGGCCTTCGCCGACACGAGCACCACCGGGAGCCGCTGGAGCGCCGGGAGCGCCCGCATCGCCTGCACGAACTGGTAGCCGTTGAGGCGCGGCATCACGAAGTCGACGAGCACGAGGTCGAAGCGGTCGCGCTGCGCGAGCTCGAGGCCCTCGGCCCCGTCCGCGGCGGTCTCGACCTCGTGCCCCGCCCCTTCGAGGACGAGACGCATGATCCGACGCAAGGTCGCGCTGTCGTCGACGACGAGGACGCGTCGGGGCATGACAGACAATGGCCTATCGCGCCGCTCGCTCACAGGTCAAGCGCAGGACCTTCGCGGCGCGCGATTCTCTCCGAACCGCTGAGAAGCGAGGCGCCACCCAATTCCCTCGACGATCTTCTTGTCATCAGGGAACCATCGCCGCGACGCCTCCGTCCGAGCGACGCAGCGACACCACCTTTCGCGTGGGAGGAGACCGTGCTCGTGAACCATCAGACCTCTCGGAGATTCGCCGTCCTCTTCGCCTCGGGCCTCGCCTGCCTCGGCGCGTGCAAGGGCTCGGTCGTCTCGCGGATCAACCGCGGAAACAGCCAGATCTCGAGCCTCGAAGAGGGCGAACACAGCACCACGGCCACGGCCACGCCGACGGCGCCCCCCTCGCTCCAGCACGCGCCGACGGTCGCCGACCCCGCGCCCGCGGAGCGAGCCGCGCGCATGCGCGCCACGGGCGGAGGCGGCGACGGTCGCTTCAACACCGCCGCGCCGGCGCCCGCGGCTCGCCCCTCACGCGGCGCCATGCAGGGCGACAGCGCCCACGGACTCGGCGGCCTCCCTGCGTTTCAGCCCTCCGCGGCGCCGCCCACCACGGCGATGCGCATCCCCGCGCCGCAGGGCTTCGGCGATGATCAACGCGGGCCCCGCCGCGCCCCCTTTATCGAACCTCGATCACCCTCCCCACCATCGACCCCAACGGACGCTTCGCCACCACGTATCGCCCCGGCCGCGGGCACCTCGCGGGTGGCCTCCCTCGCGCGGGCTCCCCCTCGCGAGTCGCGCGAGCTCGTCGGCGACGTAGGCAGCCGGTACGCGCCCGAGATGCCCGCGCCCACCACGCAGGCCCTCGCGTGGCGCGTCGACCTCGAGCGCACGGCCCTCGCGCCCTCGGGCGGACCGACGCACCTCCGCATCGCGCTCCGCTCCAGCGCGACCGCGGCCACGGCGCGTCCTCCGATGTCCGTTCACGTCGTGCTCGACGTGAGCAACTCGATGGCGGGGCCCTCGATCGAGAACGCCCGTCGCGCCGCGCAGGACCTCGTTTCTCGCCTCGAACCCACGGACCATTTCTCGCTCGTGGCCTTCGGCGCGACGGCCTCGGTGCGCGTGCCCGAAGGGCTCGTAGGACCGCGCCGTCAGCAGATCCTCGACACGATCGCGGGGCTCCAGCTCGAAGGCGGGACGAACATCTCGGGCGGCCTCGAGCTCGGGTACGCCGAGGCCGCGCGAGGCCCACAGGCGCCCGAGTGGGTGAAGCTCGTGATGCTCCTCTCCGACGGGCGCCCCAACGCGGGCGAGACCGACGCCGAGGCCATCGGCGCCATGGCGGGCAGGGCGTTTCAGACCGGCGTGCAGACCAGCTCCTTCGGCGTCGGCGACGACTACGACGGCAACCTCATGAGCGGCGTCGCGCAGCAGGGAGCGGGCGGGTACTACTACGTCCGCGATTCGCAGGGCATCGCGCAGGCGCTCGCCACGGAGCTCGAAAGCAGGCTCCAGCCCGTCGCGCAGGCCGTCGAGATCCGCGTTCGATTGCGCCCCGACGTGCGGCTCACGCAGACCTACGGGTCGCGTCGCCTCGACGTGAACGAGGCCGCCCAGGTGCGCGCGCAGGAGGTCGCCGTCGACGACCAGACCGCCCGCCGCGACCGCATCGCGCGCGACCGCCAGAGCGACGCCGAAGGGGGGATGCGCTTCTTCATCCCGGGCTTCGCGCGCGACGATCAGCACGTGATCCTGCTCGGGCTCGAGGTGCCCGCGGGCGTCGGCGCGCGGCCCATCGCGACCGTCGAACACCGCTACAAGGACAGGCTCACGCGGCGCAACGTGACGGATGAATCCCCGGTGCGTGCGCGCTACGCGGACTCCGACGCGGCCAGCGTGGCGACGGCGGACCCGTCGGTGCTCCGTACGGTGCAGGGCTTCGACGCGGGCGAGACCCTGGTGCGCGCCGCGAGGCTCGTCGGCAGCGGCGGAACCGCGGAGGCCTCGGCCCTCCTCAACGAGCGCGCGTCGCTCCTCCGCGCGGCGAGCGCGGCCCTTCACGAGCCCCGCCTCGCGGCCGACGCGTCGCGCGTCGATCGCCTCCGCAACCTCCTCGGCGGCACCGGCGGAATGAGCGAGCCCCTCGCCCTCGCGCTCCTCCTCAACACCTCCGGACAGGGGATGCTCCATTGATCCCGCGCAGCGCCATCGCCCTCGCGGCGACCCTCAGCGTCCCTTCGCTCGCGCTCGCGCAGGAGCATCCGCGCGTGTCGCTCTCGATCAGCGAGGCCGCCCACCCCGTCGCGGTCGACCCCGGCGGCGAGGTCATCGTGCGCGGCTCCGTGCGCTCCTCCCACGACGGATCGATCATCGACGCCCTCACCTCGCGCCCCGGCGCCGCGGGCGTCGAAGGCGAAGCCGAGCCCGTGCTCGGCGGCCTCTACGACGTCGAAGCGGGCGGCTGGACGGTCGTCTCGCGCGACCTCCGCGCGCACGCCTACAGGCTCGCGGCGACGGGCAACCCGGGGCCCGCGTGCGTCGAGGCGCACGTGTCGTCGCCGTGCCTCCCGCTGCGGCTCCTCCCGCTGGCGCAGACGCGCCTCCTCGCGGTGGCCGACTTCGCGCGCACGGTGTCGGGCGAGGTCACGCTCGAGGTGCTCAACCCCGACTCGACGCCCCTCGCGGCGCCTCCCTTCCTCGTGCGTTACGGCACGGCGCTCGGCGTGAGCGCGGTGATCCTCGCCGCGGGTCTCGGCCTCGCGAGCACGCTGCGCCGCAGGTCGCAGACGCCCGAGGCGAAGCTGCACCGCACGGCCGCGAAGGTGCGCGCGCGGCTCGCGTCGGGCGACCCCGTGCACCGGCAGCTCGTCCCCTCGATCGACGCGCTGGTCAAGCACGCCGACGAGCTCGCGTCGCTGCGAGACAGGCTCCGCGCGAGGGTCGCCTCGACCGATCGGGCGGGGCTCAACATCCGTCGCGAGGCCGCGGCGGCGCAGGTGGCGAAGGGCGTCGCCGAGGGCGCGCGCGCGGTGGCGCTCGTCGACGAGCAGATCGAGCGGCTCGCGCGGTGGTCGCGCGAGGCAGACCGCGCCGAGGCCCGCATCGGCGAGGTGCACGAGTACCTCATGGCCCTCTCGCAGCGCCTCGACGAGTCGATCGGGGCCGAGGCGAGCGCGCGCGACGCGTCGACGAAGGAGGCCCTCGCGGAGCTCGAAGCCGAGGTTCAGTCGGCGCTCGAAGGCGCGCGCGAGGCCGACGCCGCCGCGCGCGGGGCGTGAACACACACGGTTCTCAACGGCGCCCGTTGCGGTAGTCTCGCGCGCCGATGGCCACACAGAGCGAAGAGAGGTCCAGCCCGCGACGGGTGCTCGACGAGCACGAGATCGCGCGCGCGCTGCGGCGCATGGCCGGCGAGATCGCCGAGCGGAACCGGGGCACGGCGGGCGTGGCGCTCGTGGGCGTGCGGCGCGGCGGGGTCCCGCTGGCGCGGCGCCTCGCGGCGTATCTCCGGGAGAGCGAGGGGCGCGAGGTGCCCGTGGGGAGCGTCGACATCACGCTCTACCGCGACGACGCGGCGACGGCGCTGCCCGACCCCCGCATCGGCCGCAGCGAGATCGATTTCGTCGTCGAGGACCACACCATCGTGCTCGTCGACGACGTGCTCTTCACGGGGCGCACGACACGCGCGGCCATCGACGCGATCATGGATTACGGCCGTCCTCGCGCGATCCAGCTCGCGGCCCTCGTGGACCGCGGTCACCGCGAGCTGCCCGTGCAGCCCGACTACGCGGGCAAGGTGGTCGAGACCGCGCGCGAGGAGCGCGTCGACGTGCGCGTCGACGTCGAGGGAGAGCCCGACGCGGTCTACGTGCTCGCCGCGCGCGTCACGAATCGATGACGACCTCTTGGAGGAACCCGCGGGTTCGCCGTACGGTTCGCGCGCGATGAGCTCCCCGCTGCGACACCTCCTCGGCATTGAAGACCTCTCGGCGCGGGACATCGTGCAGTTCCTCGACACGGCGGAGGTCTTCTTCGACGTCTCGCGGCGGCGCGTGCGCAAGGTCCCCACGCTCCGCGGCAAGACGGCGATCAACCTCTTCTACGAGGCCAGCACGCGCACCCGCACGAGCTTCGAAATCGCCGGCAAGCGCCTCTCCGCCGACGTCGTGAACATCTCCGTGAGCACCTCCAGCGTGTCGAAGGGCGAGTCGCTCCTCGACACGGTGAAGAACCTCGAGGCGATGCACCCCGACGTCATCGTCGTGCGCCACGCGTCGTCGGGCGCAGCCCACTTCATCGCCCGCCACACGCGCGCCGCCGTCGTGAACGCCGGTGACGGCACCCACGAGCACCCCACGCAGGCCCTCCTCGACGCGTTCACCATCCGACGCGCCAAGGGTCGCCTCGCCGACCTCGTGGTCACCATCGCGGGCGACATCGCCCACTCGCGCGTCGCCCGCAGCAACGCGCTCCTCCTCACGCGCCTCGGCGCGCGCGTGCGGCTCTGCGCGCCTCGCACGCTCATGCCCGCGGGCGTCGAGACCTTCGGCGTCGAGGTCTTCGACGACCTCTCGCGCGCCGTCGAGGGCGCCGACGTGGTGATGATGCTGCGCATCCAGCACGAGCGGCTCACCGAGGCGCTCATCCCCTCGACGCGGGAGTACTCCCGCACCTTCGGGCTCAACCCCCGCATACTCGCCTGCGCGAAGCCCGACGCCATCGTGATGCACCCCGGGCCCATGAACCGCGGCGTCGAGATCGACAGCGACATCGCCGACGGCGCGCGCTCGGTGATCCTCGATCAGGTCGAGGCCGGCGTCGCCGTGCGCATGGCGGTGCTCTACCTCCTCGCGGCCGAGGCCGGGCAGAGCCCACTCTCCTGAATCGCGCGCCACCCTGTACGAGACCTGCACTGGCTGGAGCGCAGCGTACGGACACTCGCCACCCGTAGCGCGCCGCGAAACAGCCTGTTTTCAAGGGATTTCCGAGGCCCTTCGCCGCGGTCGACGGATTGCACTGTGGACTCCACACCTCGATGGAACCCACGGACACCACCTCGGACTCGATCGCCAGCCTCGACTCGGCCCCCTCGGCGCGCTTCATCGTCGAGGAGCCCGGTCATCCCCCGCGCGTCGTGCTCCTCGCGCGCGGCAAGTCGCTCCGCATCGGCCGCGGCGAAGACCAGGACGTACGCCTCGACGACCTGCGCACGTCGCGGCAGCACGCGCAGCTCTTCTACCGCGGCGATCACGTGCTCCTGCGCGACCTCGGGAGCAGCAACGGGACGTGGCTCGACGACCGGAAGGTGACCGCGGTCTCGTCGGTGGCGCCCGGCTCGATCGTGCGCGTGGGCAGCACGCGCGTGGTCTACGTGCCCCTCGAGCGTTCGAAGCGCGCCGAGCCCGCGGAGCCCGTCGACGGTGACGTCGTGGCGGCGGATCCCGCGACGCAGCAGCTCTTCGCGATGGTGCGCAGGCTCGCGTCGCACGAGCTCCCGGTGCTCGTGCAGGGCGAGACGGGCAGCGGCAAGGAGGTCGTCGCGAGGCTGCTCCACCGGGCGAGCGCGCGCGCGAAGGCGCCCTTCGTGGCGATCAACTGCGCGAGCCTCCCCGAGTCGCTGGCCGAGAGCGAGCTCTTCGGACACGAGCGCGGGAGCTTCACGGGCGCCGTCGAGCGCAAGGCGGGCGTGTTCGAAGCGGCGCACGGCGGCGTGCTCCTCCTCGATGAGGTGGGCGAGCTGTCGGCGTCGAACCAGGCGCGGCTCCTCCGGGTGCTCGAGGAGCGCGCGGTGGTGCGCATCGGGGCCACGCAGCCCACGGCCGTCGACGTGCGCGTCGTGGCGGCCACCAACCGCGACCTCGCCGCGGAGCTCGCCCACGGGCGCTTCCGCGAGGACCTCTACTTCCGCCTCAACGGCGTGACCGTCACCGTGCCCCCGCTCAGGGAGCGACCGAGGGACATCATCCCTCTGGCCGAGCGCGTGATCGCCGAGCGCGGCGGCGGGTACGTGATCAGCCCCGAGGCGGCCGACGTGCTCGTGCGCTACGAGTGGCCCGGCAACGCGAGGGAGCTGCGCAACGCCATCGAGGGCGCCATCGCGATGGCCGACGGCGGCCCGCTGCGCCCCGAGCACCTCCCGGCCACGATGAAGGGCAAGGTCCGCCCCGCGCGCGACGAGCACGCGCCCCTGCGGTCGATGGTCGACGAGGTCGAGCGCGAGGCCATCGCCTCGGCCCTGCAAGACCACGGCGGGAACCAGTCGCACGCCGCGGTCACCCTCGGAATCTCCCGCCGCGCGCTGATCTACAAGATGGAGCGCTATGGTTTGAAGGCTCCGCCGAGAAGAATCTCGAAGCCCTGACGTCCATGCGACTGCCACTCCGCAGCGACGGGGCCCTGCGCCCCTCCCGCACCCGCTCTCCGCTCGTCACGAAAGGACGCCCCACGACCATGTTCAACCGCACGCTCCCCGCTCTCCTGGCCGTCACGCTCCTCGGCTGCGGTGACGACTCGACCTCCGCGAACACCGTGAACTACTCGGGTCCCGTCGCGATCAACGTCGACAAGTTCAAGGACGGCGACGCCCACAACGACGCCTTCGACTCCGACAAGTCCGTGAGCACGGAGTCGGGCAACCCCTACGGAGCCTTTCTCCAGACCGCGCGCGCCGTGCTCGGCCGCGCCCCCGCCGCGGTGCTCGTCGACCGCGTGACCCTCACCCTCGCGCGCGACACGACGGGCGTCACGTCCTTCGAACAGTTCCTCGGCGGGCCGCTGGTGCTCTACCTCGCGAACTCGGGGGTCACGGTCAACATCGGCACCGTCGCGCGGCCCACCGGCGCGGGGCCCATCGACGTCACCATCACCGCCACGCGCGACACCCTCGCGCCCATCAACAACGACCTCGTCCAGGGGAGCTTCAAGGTCGGCATCCGCGTCCCCGCCGCCGCGGGTCGCCCCCGCTCCTTCGACGCGAAGATCTCGACGGTGTTGTACTTCCGCGCCCTGGCGCTGTAGCCACCCGAGGGCGATGCCACCGCGCGACGCCCTCTTCGACTGCACCCGCTGCGGCGCCTGCTGCGTCAACCCCGCCGAGAACCGCGCCGAGGGATACCGCGACTACGTGATCGTCGTCCCCCGCGAGGCGCTGCTCAAGCACCCGCGCCTCGTCGAGCGCTACGTGGTCACCAACGACGACGGCGAGCACCACCTCAAGCTCGACGCGGGTCAGCGGTGCAGCGCCCTGCGCGGCTCGCTCGGGGCCCGCGTCCGCTGCGAGATCTACGCGCTTCGCCCGGCGCCGTGCAGGCGCGTCGAGGCCGGCGACGCGAACTGCATCCGCTCGCGCAGAGAGAACGGCCTCCCCGTCACCTGACGGGACGCGACGAAGGTGCGCCAAATCCGCGACGCCCCGCGACCGCGTAGTTCATCCTCGGAGGCAAACATACGGTGACATCTACTGCCCTGTCGTGGCATCGAAGTGACCGAGGCGTCGAGAGCGGCGTAGGGTGGCACATGTCGGGCGAGAACCAGCGAGCGCGCATCGTCGGCGAGAAGTACGAGATCGAGCGCCACCTCGCGACCGGCGGGATGGGCGAGCTCTACGTCGCCCGCCACCTGCTCACCACGCAGCGCGTCGCCCTCAAGATCCTCGACCGACGCCTGGCCCGCAATGACGCGAGCGTCGAGCGCTTTCTGCGGGAGGTGAGGCTCGGCGCCAAGATCGGGCACCCCGCCGTGGTGCAGGTCTACGACGCGGGTCTGCACGTGGGTCCCGACGGCCCCGTCCCCTACCTCGCGATGGAGCTCCTCGACGGCCAGAACCTCTCCGAGCGCATCGTGCGCGGAGACGTCACGCAGGCGATGGCGCTCGACTACATCGCCTCGCTGCTCGAACCCCTCGCGGTGGCCCACGCGAAGGGCATCGTGCACCGCGACCTGAAGCCCGAAAACGCCTTTCTCGAAAGGGTTTCTGACGGTTCCGAGCGCGTGCGTCTCCTCGACCTCGGCATCGCGCGCGAGGCCGACGAGGCGGGCAAGGCCACGCTCGCAGGACAGGCCCTCGGCACGGTCTATTACATGGCCCCCGAGCAGTCGCTCGACGCGCGCTCGGCCACGCCGGTCTCCGACGTGTGGTCGCTCGGGGCGATGCTCTACCAGGCGCTCGCGGGGGTGTTCCCCTTCGATGGCGAGACCGTCGCGGCGGTGCTGCTCAAGGCGTGTCGCGACCCGCACACGCCGCTCTCGCAGGCCGCGCCCCACGTCGATCCGCGCCTCGCCGCGCTCGTCGATCGCTGCCTCTCGAAAGACGTGCTCGGGCGCCCCGCCGACGCCGGCGAGCTGCTCTCCGAGCTCGCGCCGCTGCTCTCCGATCCGACGCTCCGCGCGACGCTCGACGCGCGCCTCGTCACCACGTGGACCTTTCACACCGCGGACCCCGTCCCCCGCGAAGATCCCTTCGGCTCCACCGAGGACGCCAACGCGCCCGCGGTCGCGCTCCGCGTCCCGACGACGCCGCCGCAGCCCGCGACCGCGCCCGAGATCGACTTCAACGCGGCCGTCCCGTCGACGTCGACCGCGCCGCTCTCGACGCCCGCGCGCGCCTCTCGCCTGCCCTGGATCGCCGCGGCCATCGCGCTCCCGCTCTGCCTCGGCGCGTGGTTCGCGTTGCGTACGCCCTCCGCCGCGCGCCCGCCTCCCCGCGCGCCGATCGCCGCGTCGACCGTCCCCGCGCCCGCACCCACCCTCGCGCCGCTCGCGCCCGTCGCGGATCCGACGCTCGCGCCGACCGCAGCCCCCACGCCGCCGACCGCGACGCCCGCCGTCGTCGTGGTCGATGCGACCCCGCGCACCACGGGCCGCACGCGTCGCGGTCGCACCGCGGCCGACCCGACGCCCGCGCAGGCGCAGCCCGCCGAGTCGACGCAGCCCGCGGTCGCGCAGGCGCCCGTCGCCGCGCCGCTCCCCGAGCCCGCGTTCAACGAGCCGAGGCCCGCGCCCGTGGTCGCGGCGCCCGTGGTCGCGGCGCCCGTGGCCGCAGCGCCCGCCCCCGCGCCGAGGCCCGCGCCCGTGGTTGCAGCGCCCGCGCAGCGGCCCACGCAGCCCGCCGTCACGTCCCCTGATTTCGTGACCTTCTGAACGCCCCCTCTTCGATCGACGGAGCCACTTCCGCGTGTTGACGCCCCGACGCTTCATGTGTGCGACCGCCCTCGCTGCGCTCGCGTGCCCCCTCACCGCGCTCGCCTCACCGTGGACGCTCCCGCGAGGGACCGTCGCGTTCACGGGGACCTTCGGCTACCAGACCGCCACGCAGGAGTTCTTCGAACAGGGCACGCCGCGCAACTTCCCGCTGCGCGGGCGCTACGTGGGGACGAGCTTCAACCTCGGCGTGCGCGCGTCGTTCATCGAGGGCCTCGAGTTCGAACTCTCGGTGCCCATCCGTCAGGTCACGTACACGGGCGACCCGGTGATCCTCCTCGACCGCCCGATGGGGAGCACGCAGAGCGAGCTCGACTACTACCAGCGCAACATCATCAACCTCTCGCGCGCCGCGAGCGGCCTCGGCGACCTCAACCTCTCCGCGCGCTACAGGCTCCTCCAGCAGCCCTTCGCGCTCGCCGCGGAGCTGCGCATCAAGGCCCCCACGGGCTACGCGCCGCCGCAGGGCACCTTCGGCGATCGACCGTCGACCAACGCCGAGTTCCTCTCCGACGTGCGCCGCTGGGTGACGCCCGAGAACGTGCGCGACGACGTCACCCTCGGCGACGGACAGCTCGACACCTCAATCGGCCTGCTCTTCGGCTACGCGTTTCGCACGCGCACCTTCGTCCGCGTCGACGGCGCGTACAACATCCGCTTCGGCGGCGCGGGCCACCAGGTGCTCACGGCGCTCCGCGCGGGTCAGGGCATCGGAGAGCGGCTGCTCATCTACGCCTGGGCCCAGCTCGCGTACACGGTCACCCAGGGGCGCGTCATCGGCGTCAGCGTCGCCGCCGACAACCCCGATCTCCCCGCGGATCAGTACGTCGGCGCGAACAACCTCCTCCTGCGCGAGCTGCGCCTCGAGCGCGACGCGCTCGACGTCGGCGGCGGCATCATCGTGCGCCTCACCACCGAGGTGGAGCTCAACCTCGGGTACGCGCGCACGCTCTGGGGCCGTAACACCGCCGCCGTCGATTCGCTGAATCTCGGTCTTGGCGTGCGCACCCGCTTCATGCCAGGGTCGTAGCGACCCCCTGGCGTCCGCTCGGCACTCGTAGACCGGGCAGCGACGCCCCGCCGCGTTCACCGCGGGGAGAGAGTGCAGCATTGGCAGGGTTTCACGTCGGTCGCAGGGCATCGAGGCTCGCAGGAGTCGACGCGCTGCTGATCACCACAGCGCTCTTCGTCGCGGCGTTCGTGCTGCGGCCCGCCGCGGGCCTCGCGATCGTGTGGATCATGCTGGAGCACTGGACCGGCGCGACCACCATCGTGCTCACGCTCCACCTGCTCACGTTCTATGTGTTCGAGCTCTACAACCTCAGGCTCGACTTCAGGACGGCGCTCAACTCCGCGCGCTGCGTCGCCGCGGTGCTCGTCGCCGGCGCCCTCGTGGCCGTGGCGAGCTTCGCGCTCCCCGAGTGGGGCTTGTCTCGCAAGCTCTTCGTGCTGCACGGGCTCATCCTCACGGCCTTCACGCTCGCGAGCCGGTGGTTCCTCTCGCGTCGCGCGGCCGAGCGAATGCCGCCGGTGCGCGCGCTGCTCGTGACCGTGGGCGCGACGCCCGAAGACGTCGTCGAGGAGTTCTTCAAGAACCCCGAGAGCCATTTTCACATGGTGGGCTCGGTGCCCGTCGGCGGCGCCGCGCCGCCGTCGTCGCGGGGCTCCATCCCGCCGCCCGTGGGCTCGGTCAACGACTGCGAGGAGGCCCTCGCGCGGAAGTCGTCGCGGCAGCTCATCGTCGCGGGCATCGACCGCCTCCCGCAGACCGCCGCGGGTGAGTTCCTGCGGCTCAAGGGCAAGGGCATCGAGCTCCACGACCTCAACGACCTCTATCAAGACCTCACGGGGCGCATCCCCCTGGAGCTCGTCGACGACCGGTACTTCCTGCGCGTTCCTGCGTTCACGCGCGACACGCGGCCGGTGCTGTCGAACCTCCTGCGCGTGTTCGACCTCGTGGCCGCGGCGATCCTCCTCGCGCTCTCGCTCCCCCTGTGGATCATCGCCGCCGTGGGCATCAAGCTCACGATGCCGGGGCCCGTGTTCTACAGCCAGGAGCGCGTCGGTCAGGACGAGCGCCCCTACGTGCTCCGCAAGTTCCGCTCGATGCGAATGGACGCCGAGCGCGACGGGCCGCGGTGGTCGCAGGGCCCCGTCGACACGCGCGTGACGCCCTTCGGGCGCTTCCTGCGGCGCTCTCGCATCGACGAGCTCCCGCAGCTCTGGAACGTGCTCACGGGCGAGATGAGCCTCGTGGGTCCGCGCCCCGAGCGCCCGGTCTTCGTGGCCGAGCTCAAGCTCCAGATCCCGTACTACGCGCTGCGCTTTCAGGTGAAGCCGGGGCTCACGGGCTGGGCGCAGGTGAACTACCGCTACGGCGCGAGCGTCGACGACACCCGCGTGAAGCTCTCGTACGACCTGTTCTACGTGCAGGAGCGCTCCGTGCCGCTCTACGCGGTGACGCTCGTGAAGACCGTCACCACGGTGCTCTTCAAGCCGGGCTCGTAGCGCGAAAAGACCTTCAGGGCAGGGCGATCGTGATGCGGCGCGTGTCGGCCGTGTCGAGCGCGCGCGCCTGCTCCGCGAAGGGTCCGTAGTCCGCGGGGGTGACCCGCCCCGTCGGGATCTCGACGCGGCGCGCGAGGTGAAATCCGTCGCGCGTGCGCTCGCTGCGGATCGACCACCCGATGCCCGTCGCGCGCCCCTCCGCGTCGGGGGGGAGCTCCTCGACGCGCGCCCCCGTGGGGAGCGTCACCGTGAGGTCGAGCGTCGCGCGCACGGGGTCGCCGTTCCACATGGGCACCGAGCGCTCGCGGGTGTCGGCGTAGACGCGCGACGCCTCGGCCTGAAAGAGCCCCTCGAACGCGAGCTGCGCGCCCGACGGCGTCGCCATGTTGGGCGCGCGGAAGGTGTAGCGCAGCACCATGTCGGCCTCGCGATCCTCGACGCCCGTCACGTCGAAGGTCTCGAGCGACGCGCCCGCCACCATGCGCCCCACGTACGCCTCGAACTGACGCTCGCGGTTGGCCGCGTCCATCGAGCGCACGGCCTCGCGCGCGCCCGTCGCCGCGTAGCCTCGCAGGCGCTCCTCGACGACGGCCCGACCCGACCGTCGCTCGACAGCGCGAGCTGGACCGTGAGCGCGCGCGCCCGTGCTGCTCGAGGTCGAGCGCGGGGAGGTGCTCCCGCGGTGAGCCCGCCGTGAGGAGCACGGCCTCGGCCCCTGCGAGCGCGGGGGGAATGTACCCCACGGGCGCGTTGTGATCCGCCGCGGTGACCCATCGGGGCCCCCGCTCGGTCTGCACCCGCAGCATGATCGACTGGTAGGTCTCGTCGTCGGAGAGCTCCGACTGCGTCGCGTCGCCCGACCCCTGACGCACCAGCGCCACCTCGCACGGAACGCCCGCGAGGCCGAGGAGGTACCGCAGCACGCGCGTGCGGTGGCCCTGTCGCGAGGCGACCATGCGCGCGGCCTGATCGAAGGGAGTCCCCGCGCCCTGCTGCTCGATGTGATCGAGCACCCACGCGTGGATCCGCTGGAGCTTCTCCGTCGGCGTGCGCGCGCCGCGCGTGATCTCCGCCGCGAGGCGCACCGACTCGGGGTCGGCGACGTCCATGTCGATGATGCGCTCGCGCAGCGCGTCGATGAAGCGATCCCACGTCGCGCCGACGCCCACGGCCACGCTCGGGATGAACTCCCGCGCCGTGATCGAGCGCGGCTCCGGGGTCATGCGATGGCTCTGCCGCGCGACCCATCGGTGCTCGACGAGGCCGTTGCGGTCGGCGCGCTCGTGCGTCGGCGCGGGGCCCCGCGGGTCGACCACGAGCGACACGTCGCGCGGCGTCACCACCACGTACTCCGAGCGGTCGTACGGGACGTCGAAACCCCTGAAATAGAAGCGCTCTCCGAGAAAGCCACCGGGCGCGAGGTCGGCCGGTGAGAGCGCTCTCACGTACTCGAACTCCACGGCGTCGCCGGGGCGGAGGTCGGGCAGCGAGAGCGAGTCTTTTCCTGCGACCACCTCGGGTTCGAGCACGCGTCCGTCGGCCTTGAGCGTGCGCACGCGGTAGAGCGACGCGCCCTGCGGCGGCGTGAACTCGCCGTACTCCTCGACGGCCTCCTGCGACTGGACGCGCACCACGTTGTGGGTGAGCTCCAGCGCCGATCCGTCGGCGTAGGCGCGGCGCACGGTGTAGTCGAGCACCAGCACCGCGGCGCCGTCGTACTCGCGCCCCGAGGCGTCGAAGTCCGCGAGGATGCGGCGCCCATCCAGACGCCACGGCTCGAGGTCGTCGCGGTGCGTGAGGAGAGCGCGCATGCGGTAGAGCGTCGCGAGCTCCGCGGGCGCGCGAGAGAGCTCACGATCGAGCACGGCGCGGGCCTCGGGCGTGTCTCCGCGCGCGACGAGGAGGTCGACGAGGTCGGCCCGCAGCGCGTCGTCTTCGGGCATGTCGGCCAGCAGCGCGAGCGCGCGACGGGCGGCCTCGGGGTGATCTCCCCGCGCGCGGGCGAGCTCGACGAGCGAGCGACGGAGGCCGCGTCCCTCGGGGTCGTCGGCCACGAGGCGGAGGTACTCGGTCTCGGCCTCGCCCCAGCGGCGCAGGCGAGAGAGCGTGGCGGCGGCGGCGTCGGAGAGCGCATCGCAGCGGTGCACCTCGTCGGCGAAGCCCGACTCGGTGGTGCCATCGCCGCGGCGCTGCGCGAGCGAGAGGAGCATGCGTGAGGGCCAGCACGACCCGGGCAGCCGCTCGCGGGCGCGCGTGAGGAGCTCTCTCGCCTCGCCGTCCCAGTTGCGCTGTACGAGGCGATCGGCGAGCTCCGAGGTGACCTCGGGGTTGTCGGGGTAGTGCCGCGCGATCTCACGGAGCATCGTGAGGGCCTCGTCGGCGCGCTCGTCGTCCCACAGGAGCCGCGCGAGCTGCAGCCGCGGGAAGTACGCATGCTCGTCGAGCCGCGCCGCGGCCTCGAACGCGTGACGCGCCCGATCACGCGCCTGCGCAGGCGGAACGAAGGGATCCGCGAGCGCCACCGAGGCCCACGCGATGAGCGACGGCGCGGTCGGCGACGCGCCCGTGGCGAGGGGACGGAGGAGCTCTCTCGCGGCGACGGGGTGCTTGCGCGAGAACGCGAGCTCCGCGGTCACGTAGCGCGCGAAGGGCTCCGCGGGCGGACGCGCCTCGGGCGAGTACGCGTCGTCGGCCGCGGACGGGGTCACGGGTTCGACCACGGGCGGGACCGGGTTCGCAGACACCGACGGAGGCGCGAAGCGAGCGACGGGGCGTCCGTCGCGGTCGGTCACCGTGGCGATGAGGAGCGGCGAGTGATAGCTGCTCGCGACCTTCACGCGCAGCGTGTGAGCGCCCTCGACGAGCCGCACGGGGACGTTCACCACCGTGCCCACGGCGCGGCTGCGCGGGTCGATGGTCGCCACGGTCACGCCGTCGACGAGCACCGCGTACGCGTTGGGAGACTCGACGTGGATCACCGCGTCGGTGTCGCGCTCCACGCGCAGATCCGTCGACGCGTAGAGCACGCCGGTCCAGGTGACGCCGCGACCGAGATTGGCCGCGCATCCCCTCGCCCGCACGGTGTAGGTGCGCTGCCGTCCGCGCCCCGGTCCGAGGTCGTAGGAGGCCGCGAGCGCGCCCGTCTCCTCGGGTCCGAAGTGGTCGTCGAAGCGCAGCATCGGGAGCGGACCGAAGGGCCCCGCGACGCTCCACGCGGTGGCGCAGCCCGCGGCCTCGACCCAGCGCGCGGTGAGCTCGCGGTCGCCGCGCTCGCGGGCCCACCGCACGGCGCTCTCGACGAGGGCCACGCGCGCGGCAGCGCCGAGGAATCCAGGCCGTTCGATCACGTCGTCGACGAGCGCGCGGAAGCTCGTGTCGAGGTCGCGCACGTCGCCGCGCAGCGAGAGGATCTTGGGCACCGTGGCCTCGGCGATGCCGGGCCCGAGCGGGTCGTCGGTGTCACGCGCGGCGCGCACCGTGGCGACGTACTCGACGAGGGCGCCTTCGAAGTCGCCGCGCTGCGAGCGCACGAGGCCCCGCGCGAATCGAACGCGGGGATCGTTGGGGAGCGACGTGACGAGCGCGTCGAGCGTCTCGACGGCGAAGGCCACGTCGCCGCCGGGCGCGACGAGCTCGGCGAGGCACCGGTCGCGGCGCGCGGTGAGGTCCGCGGGGCGGCGCATGGCGCGGTCGCGGAGCGTGGCGAGCGAGACCTGCGCGCGGCGAGCGCCTCCCGACGGCGCGCACGCGGCGAGCGAGAGGGCAGACGAGAGCGCGAGCGTGAGGGCGATGGAGCGCTTCATCGAGCGGCCTCCGAGGCGTTGAGGCGCACGGTGACCCTGCGCGCGAGGGCGTCGTCGACGGACTGCGCGAAGGCGCGGAACGAGGGGTAGTCCTGCGGCGTGATGCGATCGCGCGCGAGCACGAGGGTGCGGCGCACGTGGAGGGCGCCCTGACGGCTCTCGACGGTGAAATTCAGCGAGCCGAAGGGCGACTCGATGTGCGCCGCGGGCGGCAGGTCGACCACCGAGGCGCCGGGCGGGAGCCGGATGGTCCGCGTCTCGTCGAAGGTGCTCGGCACGCCCACGACGATGTCGTACTGCCGCGTGGAGCGCGCGCCGAGGCGGCGCGAGAGGTCCATCGGCGCGACGGCGGCGAAGAGCAGCGAGTCGCCCTGGCGCGTGCCGAAGGTGGGCGCGGTGGCGTCGTAGCTGAACTCCGCGGGGCGCTCGATGTCCGTGAGATCCCCCGTGCGCACGGCGGTGACGTGGATGCCGGGGTAGTGATCTCGGAGCTGATCCTCGACGCGCTCGACGCGCGTGGCCTGCGCCTCGAGGGTGCTCCGCGCGCCGCCCGCGTCGGGGCCCACCACGCGCTGCGACACGCGGAAGAGCGCGCTCCCCGTGGGCTGGATGGCGACCTCGCCGGTCACCGTGGTGACGTTGCGCTCGGGCGCGTAGACGGGCGTCTGCATGAGCCGCGCGACGCCGCGCTGATCGACCACGAGCACCATGACACCCTGGTCTCCGCCGGGGAGCTCGTCCATGCCGCTGTGCTGCGCCGTGCCGTCGAGAAAGAGGTCGAGCGAGGGCACGTACGCGATGGCGTGGTCGAAGACCGCGAGCGACGCGGGCGTCGTCTCGATGCGCCCGTTGCGACGCGTGCGAACGAGGGCCACGGAGGCGTCGACGCCCGCCTCGCGGAGCATCGCGACGATGGTCGACGCCTTGTCCTTGCAGTCCCCGAAGCCGCGCGTGCAGACCTGCGTCACGGGGTACGGCTTGAAGCCGTGGATGCCGAACTCGAGCGCGACGTAGCGCGTGTGCGAGAGCACCCAGTCGTACACGGCGCGCACGCGGTCGCGGGGGTCGGTGCGTCCGCGGGTGATCTCTCGCACGACGGCGCGCATGCGGTCGTCGGCCACGAGCTGATCGCGCACGAGGCCCCAGTACCAGCGGCCGACGTCCTCCCACGTGCGGTAGGTGCTCACGTGGAGGTAGGCCGCGCGCTCCGTCACGCCGGGCGAGTGCTCTTCGGGCGGAACCGCGGCGACGTCGGTGGCCGAGTAGCTGAGCACGCGCGTGTCGCCGTCGGCGCGCTCCTCGCGGGTGAGGGCGCGGCCGTCGGCCATCGGGGCCGCGTGCACGAAGAACTCCCGCGTCGCGGGCGCGCGGAGCACGTAGCGCCAGCTCGCGCGCGGCACGGCGGACTGCACCACCTCGAGGTCGCCGAAGTAGTCCGCGAAGGCGTTGCGAGACGACACGTCGTCGACGCGCCAGCGCACCTCGACCACGTCGCCCGCCGTGAGGCGCGGAAAGGTCACCTGCACCACGCGGTTCGAGAAGTACATCCGCGTCGAGGGGTCGGAGTTGACGTCGTACTCCTCGACCTGCGTGCCCTCGTCGCGCGTCCCGTCGGCGTGGAGCACCCACGCGCCGCGCAGTTCGAAGCGCTGCGAGAGGGGATCGTACTGCATGCTGTACGAGCGCCCGTCGGTGGCCCCCTCGGCGTCGCGCACCTCGTAGGCCACCTGGCGGAACATCCCCGAGAGCCCGTTGGCGTAGACCGTCCGCACGGTGAGCTCGGCCAGCGAGCGGACGTGATAGTCCACGCGCTGCGACCCCGCGGGCTCGCGCCGCGCGAGGAGCGCCGTCGCGTCTTCGGCGAGGGCCTCGTCGGGCCTCGGCACGGCGGGCTCGAGGGCTTCGAGGTGACGCCGCAGCGACGCGTCCTGCGGGCGCAGCGCGAGGGCCTGGCGCATCGAGGCGCGCGCGTCGTCGCGTCGACCGAGGCGCTCCTCGAGCTCGCCGCGCGCGTTCCAGAGCGAGGGCTCGTCGGGGGCGACCTCGACGGCGCGCGCGAGGGTCCCCACGGCGGCGCCGCCGTCGCCGATGGCTTCGAAGAAGTCCGCGGCCTCGGTGTAGATCGGCAGCGACTCGGGGCGCAGCGCGACGATGCGCTCGGCCTCGCGCCGCACGAGCTCGCGGTCGCCGCGGGCGCGCGCGTCGCGGGCGATCCCCTCGTGGGCCTCGACGTCGGTGTAGCGCAGCCGCAGGAGCGACTGACGGAGCGACTGCGCGAGCGCCGTCTGCCCCGCGTGCTCGGCCACCTGGAGCCGCGCGCGGAGCACCATGGCCGACCGCGGCGCGAGCGCGTAGGCCCCTTCGAGCTCGGTGAGCGCTGCGAGCGAGAGCCCCACGTTGTCGAGGAGCAGCGCGCGCTCGACCTTGGGGAGCACGTAGGCGGGGTCGATGCGCTCGGCCTCTTCGAGGTAGGGGAGGCAGTCTTCGGGGCGCACGCCGAGCCGTCGCTCGTGACCGACGGCCGTGAGCACATGGGCGTCGTGCGGTGAGAGCGCGTACGCGCGACGGAGCGCCTCGAGGCGACGGTTGCGATCGGTGGTGAGGTCCGCGAGAAGGAGCCACCCCGACGCGGTGTTCGACGCCCTGGCCGCGCGCTCGGCGAGGTCTGCCGCCTGCGGCGCCGCGGGGTCATCCGCGCCCGTGAGCGAGAGGTATCGCGCGTAGTCTTCGACGGCCTGCGCGGGCGCCGTGTCGGTCACCGCGCGCTGGAGATCACCGAGCACGCCCACCACCGCGGGCGGCCGCGCGTTCGCGGGCGGCGGCGTCACGGTCACCTCGCCCGGGTCCTCTGCGACGGCGAGGTCGGCGCGAGGAGACCCGTCGGGGCGCGTGAAGCGCGCGAAGAACCCGAGGCCGCGCTCGTCGGTGCACACCTTGAGGAGCACGCGGTTGGCGCCCGCGCGGAGCCGCACGCTCACGCCCGCGCGATCGGGCGCGGCGCGACGGACGGCGCTGTCGGCGTAGACCTCGACGCCGTTGACGATCGCGCGCACGGCGCCCGCAGCGCCGAGCCAGAGCACCGCGGGCTCCGCGCGAGGCGCGGTGATCGTGGTGGCCGCGAAGGCGCACGCGTTGACGCTCGGGCGCACCGCCGCGTCGAGGGCCACGTAGCCGCGCGTGGCGAGCGTGGGCATGCGGCGCCAGCGAACGGGGCGCTCCTTCCCGTCGAAGGGCTGCGTGACGTCGAGGGTCGCGCCGGGGTGCTCCTCGGGGCCGAGCGTGCGGGTGAAGCCCGCGCGGCCCTCGTTGTCGAAGGGGCCGACGATCCACCACGAGGTGATGTACCCGAGGCCGCGGGTGATGGCCTCGGCCTCGGCGAGCTGGCCGAGGTCTCTGCGCAGGTCGGCCTCGACCTGGAGCGCGAGCGCGCGACGCAGCGGAGGCACCGCGGGGTTCGCCGCGAGCGCGTGCACGCGGCCCACGAGCGACGCGGGGTCGACGTGATCGCGGAGCCCTCGGAGTCGCAGCAGGGGAATCGCGCCGCGGGGTTGCGCGCGCAGCGCGAAGGCGTCGCGCGCGTGGATGACGGCCCACTCGTCGGGCGTGTGCTGCGCGTGCGCCGCGTGCGGCGCGAGGGTCAGGCACGCGGACAGAAGCCCGCTCGCGCGAGCGATGGAAGCCTTGGACATCAACTTCATCGATGGATAGTCTCCGTCGCTACCCGTGGTACTGGCAGGCATTCTCAAGACGGCGCGCCCGAAGCAGTGGGTGAAGAACCTCTTCGTGCTCGCGCCCGTGGTGTTCGCGAAGGACCTCTTCGAAGGGCAGGTCGCGCTGCGGGCGCTGCTCGCCTTCGCGTGCTTCTCGATGCTCGCCGGGGCGATCTACACGATCAATGACATCGTAGACGCCGACGACGATCGGAATCATCCGACGAAGAAGTTCCGCCCCATCGCGTCGGGGCAGGTGCCGGTGGGCACGGCGAAGATCGCGGCGACGGTGTTCATCCTCGTGTCGCTGGCCGGCGCGGCGTGGCTCGACCTGCGCGTCGCGGCCGCGGCGGCCATCTACCTCTTGAAGGACCTCGCCTACTCGCTGCGCCCGTTCCGCTTCAAACAAGTCGCGTACCTCGACGTGGTCTTGATCGCAGCGGGCTTCGTGCTCCGCGTGGTGGCGGGGTGCTACGCGGTATCGACCCCGCTGCACCCCGTGAGCCCGTCGCTCTATCTCCTGGGCTGCACGGCCTTTCTGGCACTCTTTCTCGGGTTTGGAAAGCGCTACCACGAGCTCCGGGTCAACGCGTCGAAGGCGCGCGACTCGCTCAAGGCGTACACCCCCGGCACGCTCAAGATCACCCTCTGGGCGAACGCGCTCGCCACCGTGGCCATCTACCTCGCCTGGACGCGCCACCCCCCGCTGGAGCTCGAGTTCGCGAAGGAGTACCTCTGGACCACCACCCCCCTGGTGCTCCTCGCGATCGGCCGCTTCGTCCGCCTGCTCGACTCCGAGAGCGGCGAGTCGCCCACCGACGCGATGCTCAAAGACGTGCCCTTCGTCCTCACGCTCGTCGCGTGGACGGTGCTCATCCTCACGCTGATCTACCGCCTGCGCCCCACGTAGCGCGGGCATCCCCCTCGCCGCGATCTCCGCGGACCCTCACATTCGCCAGAACCCTTGGCCCCTCCGCGCTGTCGTCGCCCTTTGCGCGCCGCAGGTTCCCCGCGCGCAGGAGGCGATGCGACGATGGCTGGAGTGAGCGTTGACACTGGGAGCGGCGGGCGCCGCGCGATCGATGCGAACGTGAACATGGTCCCGATGATCGACCTGCTCGTGTCGACCATCGCGTTCCTGCTGATGACCGCCGTGTGGACGCAGACCGGCGCCGTGCGCTCGACGCAGCCGCGGACGCAGCCCTCCGACAACCCCATCACCGCGCCCGCCGAGGATCAGCTCCGCGTGGTGGTGTCTCCCACGGGCTTCGACGTCGGGCGCAACGCCCTCGACATGCGCCACCTCGACACCGACCTCCGCGCCCTGCGCGCCGAGCTCGACGCGCGACGCCGCGCCGATCCCTCTACGCGCGACGTGTGGATCCAGCCCGACGCGGCCGTCCAGTACGACCAGGTCGTGCGCGTGATGGACACGGTCTACGACGCGTGGAGCGACCCGTCGGCCGCGAGCCGCCCGCGCCACGAGCGCGTCACCGTCAGCCTGATGTGACCCGCTCGGGCGCTCAGCCCATCACCTGCTCGCGCAGGATGTCGAAGCTCACGTTCCCGCACGACAGCACCCGCATGTGAAAGTCCTTCAGCGAGCCTCTCTGGCTCGCGAGGAACTCCTCTCGCAGCGAGAGCATCACGCGCTGTCCGACCTTGTACGAGATGGCCTGCGCGGGCCACCCGAGGTAGCGCGTCACCTCGCTCTTCGCGTGCTCGGGCGAGAGCCCGCCCCAGGTCGACATCATCTCGACGCCGAGGTCGAACGACCATTTCTCACCCGGGTGAAACGGGGCGTCCGCGGGGATCGTGAGCCCGAGGTGCGCGCCGATGTCGAAGACCACGCGGCACGCGCGCATCATCTGGTTGGCGAGCATCCCGAGCTCGTACTCGGGCTTCTCATAGTACCCGAGCTCGCGCATGAGCTGCTCGACGTAGAGCGCCCAGCCCTCGGCGTAGCCCGAGTAGCCGTACGCGACGCGGTGAAAGCGCGAGAGGTTCTTCGTGAGCGACACCTGCGTCCCGCACTGGAGGTGATGACCGGGAAAGCCCTCGTGGTACGCGGTGCTGACCTCGTCCCAGAGCGCGAAGGGGCCGTCGCCGTGCAGCGAGTACCAGACCGCGCCGGGGCGCGAGAAGTCCTCCGACGGAGGGACGTAGTAGGCCCCGAGGGGCCCGCCCGGCGGCGCGATCTTCACGTCGACGCGGCGGATCTCGTCGGGGATGTCGAAGTGCTTCCCGTCGAGCTCCGCGAGCGCCTTCGCCTGTCGCTCCCGCATCACCGCGATGAAGCTCTCGCGATCGGGCGACGCGCGCGAGGGGTCCTCCGCCATGCGCTTCATCACCGCGGCCAGGCCCGCGCCGGGCGCGATCACCTCCGCGAGGCGCTCCATCTCCGCGCGGATGCGGCGGACCTCCTCCCACCCCCACGCGCAGGTCTCCTCGGGGTTCGGCGTCGAGCCGATGAAGCGACGCATCTCGCGCAGGTAGCGATCGCGCCCGACGCCGTCTTCGGGCTTCGCGCGCGGCAGATACTCGCCTTCGAGCCAGTCTGCGAGCGCGACGTACGCGGCCTTCGCCAGCGCGCCCCCGGAGGCCAGGCGCTTCACCGTCTCTTCATCACCACCGGCCTCGCGACACTTCGCCGACGCCTCATCGAAGAACGACCCGTCGGCGCCGTGGACCCTCGCCTGCTTCGCGCCCTCGCGGATCTGCCGCGCGGCCACGAGGCGCCCCTTCGAGAGCCCCTCCGCGAGCGTGCGTCGGTAGCCTTCGAAGCTCACCGGGATCGCTTCGAAACGGCTCGCCACGCGGGCCCACGCGCCGGGCGACGAGAGGTCCATCGAGTCGAAGACCATGCGCACGTTCTGGATCGGCGACGAGATGCTGTTGAGGTCGCACTGGTAGTCGCCGTGCTCGAAGGCGTCGAGCTCCTGATCGATCCAGTCGAGGGCCACCGTGGCGGCGAGCTTCGACCATCGGTCGGTCTGCGGGGCCAGGGCGGCGAAGCGATCGCGCCACGCGCGCATGTGCTCGGCGCCGCGGCGCGCGCCCTCGGGCGAGAAGTCGTCGAGCCGGTGGTCGTGACCGGCGACGCCCATGAAGGTCGCGAGGATGGGGTGGAGCTCGGCGATGTCATCGACGAGCGCGTCGCTCAGCGTGAAGGGGGTCTGTGCGGTGGTCATCGGAGGGCGGTGAGGGCATCACTCCGACGCGGGAGCGTCAAGCGCGCTTGCGACGCGCGGGCTTCTTCGCGGCGGTGAGACCGGCGCGGGCGATGACCTCGCGCGTGAGGCCCTCGTAGTCTTCGCGCCCCTTGCCGCCCTCGGGCTCGTGTTCGAAGATGGTCTTCTTGTGCGAGGGCGCGGCCTTGTGCTGCGTGTTGGCGCGAATGACCGTGTCGAAGACCTGCGCGCCGAAGCGCTTGCGCAGGAGCTCCTCGACCTCGCCGGTGATGCGCTCCCTGCGGTCGACGAGGGTGAGCAGGTAGCCGAGCACCTCGGCCTTCGCGCCCGCGCGATCGCGGAGCTTCTGCAGCGTCTCGCCGAGGAGCTTCAGCCCGAGCATCGGGAGGTACTCGCACGACACGGGGATCAACACCTTCTGCGCGGCCACGAGGGCGTTCACCGTGAGGAGCCCGAGGTACGGGGCCGTGTCGACCACGACGACGTCCATCGACTCGACGAGGGGCCCCTTGAGCGAGCGTTCGAAGACGCGCTCGCGGCCGTACGCCGACGCGAGGTGCAGGTCGACCACGGCCATGCGCTCGCCCGCGGGCGCGACCCACAGCCCCTCGATGCGCGTGGCGCTCACGGCCGCGTCGAGGGGGCGCTCGTCGAGGAGCACCTTCGCCACGTCGACCGCGTCGTCGGCGGGCGTGACGCCGAGCGTGGCGCTCGCGCTGCCCTGGATGTCGAGGTCGACGAGGAGGGTCTTGAGGCCGCGCCTCGCGAGGCCCGCCGCGAGGTTCACCACGGTCGTGGTCTTGCCGACGCCGCCCTTCTGGTTCGCCACCGCCAGGATCAGAGGTTCAGTCATGAGGTCGCGCTCGTGCGCACGAACAGAACTGTCAAGTCAAGAATCCGACAGAGGTCGCGACGCCGAGGGTGATTCTGTCTTGTGTCAACGGTCGACCATTGACTAGAAGTGGACCGCCTCGCCTCGATGTAGTCCGATATCCTTACATGTAGGCACAGACACGTAGAGACCTGTTTTCCAGGGGTCTCGATGACCTGTTGATGAGGACAGACAATGGATCGAGCTAGGATTCACGTGGCGCTGCTGGCCTCCCTCCCGATGATGCTGATGGGATGTGAGCACGCGGTGGTGGGCAACGTGATGGCCCTCGGGATGACCTGCTGCCTCTTCTTCGGGACGCTGCAGCTCGGTCGGCGTCCGTCGCCTCCGGACCGCAAGCGCGCGACCTCGTCGACGACGCCCACGTGAGACGCAGCGCGGAGTCGGGAGTGGCGCACTCGCCGCTTCCCCTCCCCCTCGCGGGTTGATTACCGTCGGGGTAACGATGTCGAACGAGTCTGCGGCGGGCTTCCGCACCATCGACCAGTTCTCGCTCGGCGACCTCGAGTCGATCTGGAACATCCTCCGCGGCGACTCGGTCATCGACTGGAAGCGCCTGAATTTCCCGGGCCGCGACGACGTCGACGACTTCCTGCGCGTGCAGGAGTTCAACCCCGACCGCCCCGCCGATCGGGTGCGCATGGAGGCCATCAAGGGCGAGGCGATCGCCTACCTCCGCCGCAATTTCGAATACCCGATCCCGCGCCCCGTGGCCGAGATGAGCGTCGAGGACCTCATGCTCACGGCCTCGTCGAAGGGCCACAAGCAGGTCTGCGCCTGCGTGATCTTGAAGGTGATGCACATCATTCATCACCTCCAGGGCCGCGAGCTCCTCTACGTGCTCCCGCTCTCGGACGCCGAGGTCTTTCAGCTCGTCGAGCAGAAGATCTACCGCGTCATCGGGGGGATGCTCGAAGAGGGCCTGCCCATCACCGAGTTCCTCGGCGGGCGCAAGGGCCGCGACTCGCTCTATACGAAGCTGCTTTCGAAGAGCGAGACCATCGCCGCGCAGATCTACGACAAGGTCCGCTTCCGCATCGTGACGCGCACCACCGAGGACCTCCTCCCGGTGCTGAGCTACCTCACCCGCAAGCTCTTTCCGTTCACGTACGCGATCCCCAACGAGAGCTACAACACCCTCCTCGACCCGCGGGCGTTCATCACCGACCACCCCCGCATCGGAGAGCTCCTGGCCTCGCCGCTCACCAACGTCCACGACGACCCGCTCTCGGCCGCCGTCGACAACAAGTTCAGCGCGCGCAGCTACCGGGTGATCCACTTCGTCGTCGACATGCCCGTGCGCGTGCCCGAGCGCGTGCTCACGGCCGCCCCGCCCGCCGCCGCGAGCCTCGGCCACGTGGTCTTCGTGCTCGTGGAGTTTCAGCTCGTCGACCACGACACCGAGCTCGCCAACGAGTCGGGCGAGGCCTCCCACGCGCGCTACAAGGAGCGCCAGCGCCTCGCCGTGCGCGACCGCCTCCAGCTCGGCAGCGACCGCGTGCTGCGCAAGCGCAAGTAGCCATCTTCAAGGCGATTCGGCGAACTCCGACTCGACGGCGCGGGCGACCGCGCGGCGCACGAACACGCGGCCGCGCTCGTCGCGGCACACGTCGCCGTCGCCCTCCTCGCCGCAGCGCGGAAAGAAGCCCGTGTCGCGCAGCGGGGTGACCCTGCAATCGCGGACGCCGCACGCGTTGGTGAGCACCCGCACGTCGGCCGCGAGCCACGACCAGTTCACGCTCCCGATGCCGGGGTTGTCGCCGCAGCGCATCGAGACGATGCCGTCTTCGACGCTCCCCACCGCGGCGCGCGCGAGGCCGCCGCAGTAGATCGACAGAACGGGATGCACGACGTTGTTCGCGGTGTCGGCGTCGGTGCAGGTCCCGTGGTCGCGGTAGTAGTTCACCATCAGCCTGAAGGTGACCTCGTCGGGCGGATCGTCGACGGTGGCGTTCTCGGTGAAGCAGAACGCGGGGTCGGCCGTGTCTCGCACGCTCGGGTCGCAGGTGATGTCGTCGGTGTCGAGGCGCGGGTTCCAGCAGCGACCGCTCGTGCGCCAGAGGTCACCGAAGGGCGGCGGCGCGTTCTGGCAGGCCTCGGCCGAGGTCGCGGGCGCGAAGCGCGTGTCGGTCGGGCCGGTGCTCCAGACGACGGTCCCGCCGGGGGCCTTGCAGGTCGCGAAGTAGCAGTCGCTCTGCGTGAACCACTGGTACGACGAGGGCGCGCGGCGATCCATCGGTGCGACGTGGAGGTCGAGGTCGACGCCCGACGACGCGACGCCGCCCTTGCGATCCCAGTCGAGCTCGACGCGCAGCCCGCGGCCCTGCACGTAGAGCGGAAAGCGGCACACGTCCGCGCGTCCGCTCGCGCGCATCAGCGTGAGCGCCACGGTGTAGAGCCCCGAGCGAACGGGCATGATCCGCAGCGTCGGGTCCGCGGGGTCCGTGGGGGCGGGGCACGGATCGACGCCGTCGGGGCACGTGAGCTCCCAGCGGTACGAGCGCGCCGTCGGGTCGATCGTGTGGCCGTCGAGCGTGAAGACCTGCAACGGCGCGACGCCCGCGCTCGGCGGGCAGCGCAGCGTGTTGGCGCAGCCCATGAGCCCGTCGTCGATGGAGCCGTCGCAGTCCTCGTCGCGGCCGTCGCAGGTCTCGGCGGTCGCGGGGGTCGCGCCCATGCACTCGTTGCCCACCCACGCGCCGAGCTCGGTGCAGCGCATGGTCCCGTCGCGACAGACGCCGACGCCCCGTCGATCGGCCGCGCCGGGGAAGCACGTTCGCATCTCGCCGGGCGCGCAGGGGCAGCCCTCGTCGACCTGGTTGTTGCAGTTGTCGTCGAGGCCGTTGCCCGAGCCCAATCCGCCGTCGGCCGTGCTCGGGCCGCAGCGCTCGACGGCCCCGCAGGGCCCCGCGCGACACGGGTCGATGGGGGGAATGTCGGGGACGATGTACCGATCGCTGAGCGTGCCGATGTCGGGCAGCGCCGCGTCGGTCGGCGCCCTGACGGACGGGGGTCGCGCGTCGTCGACGCATCCGGGCAGCACACACAACACCGCGACCACGAACGACCTTCGCACGACGACGGCGACTCTATCACGCCGCGACGCGCGGTATCGTCGCGGCCGAGCGGTGACCTCCGAAGCCCCCACCTCGAACGAACGACCGTGGCTCGCGCCCGTCGTGTTCTTCGCGTGCGTCGCGGCCGTCGTCGCGGGCGCCTCGTCCGTGGTGTCGAGGCACCGCGCGCTCCACGGCGCCGACTTCGTCACGGGGCGCTACGTCGACGCGCGCTTTCCGCCGCCGCCCTCGCTCGCGCGCGAGAGGCCCACCACGCACACCGTCGACTGGCCCCTCACGACCGGGAGCGGCTCGCTGCGCGTGCGCTTCGAAACGGTCTCGCGCGACGCAGCGTCGGCCGTGACCTCGACGCGCGTCGAACCCGGCGCCGACCTCATCGACGGCGTCGAGGCCAGCGTGAGCGTGACAGGGTATGACACCTCGCTCGTGGTCGACGGCGTCGCGCGCCCGCGCGGGCGTGTCTCGTTGGAGTGCGTGGAGCGCGCGGGCGACGGCGTGCGGACGCACCACCTCGAGGTCTTCGGCGACGGGTTGTCGCGCGACCCCGACGCGGCGCGCTGAGCGTCAGCGCGCGTGGTGGCCGTGGTGGCCGTGATGGCCGTGGTGGCCGTGATGGCCGTGGTGCGAGCCCTGCGCGCCGTCCGCGTCGCGGTGGTGGTGACCGTGGCGACCGCGGCGGCGCGCGGCGGGCTCTTCGGTGACGGGTGACGCGGGCGACGCGGGCTCCGCGGCGTCGCGGTCGATGATGCGTGAGATCGGCGCGGCGGAGTCGTCGATCACGACGCGATCGCGGCCGTACTCCTCGACGGCCTCGCCGACGCGCGCGAGGAGGGCGCGGCGGCGGACCTCGTACTCGCGCACCTGATTCTCACGCAGGATGCGGAAGTCCGAGGTGACCGTGCGTCGCGCGAGCACCTCGCCCGGCGTGCGCTCGACGGCCGCGAGGAGGCTCGCGGGGATGCGTCGGATGCCGTCGATGCCGCCGCGGTCGGTGCGACGGAGGTTCTGCATGTACCAGGCGCGGTTGTTGTCGCGGAAGACGAGGTCGTCGTGCTCGTCCTGCGGGACGTTGGCCGAGTTCCAGCGGTCGAAATTGGCTTGCAGATAGTCGAATACGATGAGCGACGCGATCTGCGTGGCGCGCGTGAGGCGCGCTGCGGGGATGGCCTGCCGCGGGTCGAGCCAGGGGTTCCACTCGGCGCGCGCCTCGGCGGTGTGGAGGTTGGTGCGGCGGAGCACGGGCATCCACACGATGGCGGCGCCCTCGACCATGCCGTTGCGCTCGACCTCGAGGTTCGCGTCGCGGAGAAACCCGTCGAGCGCGCCGATGGGGACCGTGCGGTACACCGCGGGGGGCACGCGCCCCTCGATGCCGAGGGCCCGCGCGAGCTCGTAGCCCGCGAGCTCGTGGACCCACCAGTCGCGCTCGCCCTGACGCGCGGGCTTGAACGCGATCTCGTAGCCGTCGCCGAGGTCGCAGTGGAACACCAGCGTGCTGCTGTTGAAGCGCTCGATCACGCGACGTACGGGGCGCGTCGCCATCTCGTGGAGCAGGTCGTCTTCGGGCCTGCCGCGGAACATCCGCACGGTCGAGTCGGGGCTCGACGGCGCGGCCTGCGGCGCGGGTTGAGGGCTCTGTGCGGGCGCCTGCGCGGGAGCGACCTCGGGGGTCGGCTGCGCGGGCGGGGCCGAGGCCTGCGCCGCGAGGTGCTCGGGCGAAGTCGTGGCGACTGCGACCTGAATGGCGGGGGCGCGGGTCTGCGCCGAGACGTCTTGGGTTCCCGTCACCAACGCCAGCGCGGTGGCGAGCGTGAGCGTAGGGAGGCGCTGCCTCAGGTCCATCGCGTGTTCTCTCCTCGGGCACGTAGACGGCGGCCCGACGGCTCTTCTTGAGTGTCACGGTAACACCGACCCGGGCGACCACGGAAAGTCCCATGCGACAAGGCCCACGCCGCCGTGGAGCTCCGTCGAGGGTGGTCACCCGATCAGGTCACCGCGATCCGTCGGCGCCCGCGTTCAGTTCCAGGCCGCGCGCTCGTGCGCCTTGCGTCGGGCGTCGGCCTCTTCGGCCTGCGCGATGCCCTCTCGCGTCACGATGAAGCGCACGCGCCCTTTGCCCGAGGGCGTGTCGATCTCGGCCTCGAAGCCCGGTCCGCCGAAGGTGCCGAGGAGCAGCTCCCGACGGAGGCTCCGCACCTGCCCGTAGGCGATCTCGGGGTCCGTGAGGTTCTCGATGTCCGCGTCCGCGCGGTGCAGGTTGATCGCCGCGCGATAGAGCCTCACGGCCAGCGCGGGCGGCATGAAGACCGTGCTCTGGAGCACCGCGATGAGCCGCCAGGCGTCGTCGTCGTCCTCTCGCTTCGACACTACGCGCCCCGGCGCCGCGCGATGGCCGCGCGGTAGATCTCGACGAGGCGCCCGGCGGCGAGGTCCCAGTCGATGGGGTCCTCGTCGACGAGGCCCGAGAGGTCTTCGCTCCGCGTCGCGAGCACCGCGTCGAGGCCCGCGGCGCCGTCTGCGGTGCGCAGCGAGTCGGCGTGGCGGCGCGTCGTCGTGACGATCTTCGCCGCGTGCGCGATGCCGCCCTTGAGGAGGTTCACGCCGCCGTGGTCTTCGAGCGCGCCGGCGATCTCGTCGGGGCCGAGCTGCGTGACGGCGGCCTCGTCGCGCGAGAAGCGCCCCTGGTGCTTGATCCCGTGGATCCCGAGCACGCCCGCGGTGCGGCGGAACATGGCCTTCGACTCCAGCGTGTCGAGGTACACGGGCACGAGCGCCGAGGGCCAGTCGTGGGCGTGCATCACGTCGGGCACCCACCCGAGGTGCTTCGAAAGCTGAAACGCGCCGCGCGAGAGGAAGGCGAAGCGCGCGAGGTTGTCGTGCGCCACGGCCCCCGGCGGGTCGTAGAGGTACGGTCGGTCGAAGAGCACCTCGTGGTCGAGCATGTACACGGGCGCGTCGCTGCCGGGCAGCGGGGCCTCGTAGACCGCGCACCACGCCTCCGCGTCGCCGAGGGGGACGCCGAGGGGCGCGAGGTGCTTCGACATCCCGTCGGTGCTCACGGGCGAGATCCACCCGAAGCGAGGGATCACCACGCGCGCGTCGACGCCGCGGCGGCGGAGGGCTCCGGGCAGCGCGCCGACCACGTCGCCGAGCACGCCCATCCTCGCGAAGGGCGCGCACTCCGACGCCACGAACAACACACGAAGCGGCCTGTCGTTCACGGCCGCGGACTATACATCTTCATCCCTTCGCGGGGGTGGTGTAGACGTGTCCGCACCATGAGCGCGAGCGCCACCACGAGGCTGCACTACGACGACCCGATGCGCCTCGAGTTCGAAGCCGAGGTGACGGCCCACGGACGCTTCGGAGAGCGCCCTTCGGTGATCCTCGATCGCACGGCGTTCTACCCCGAGTCGGGCGGTCAGCTCGGCGACGTGGGGACGCTCGGCGCCCTCGCGGTGCTCGACGTTCAGGTCGACGACGCGGGCGTGGTGCACCACGTCGTCGAGGGCGACGCGCCCGCCGTGGGGACGCGCGTGAAGGGCGCCGTCGAGCGCAGCCGTCGGAGGCTCCACATGGCGCTCCACACGGGGCAGCACATGCTCTCTCGCGCGCTGCTCGACGAGGCCGGCGCGGAGACCGTGTCGTCGCGGCTCGGGTCGACGTCGTGCACCATCGACGTGCACCTCGCGTCGCTCGACGAGGCCGCCGTGGCGCGCGCCGAAGACCTCGTGAACCGGGTGATCGAAGACGACCTCGCGGTGCGGCAGTTCTTTCCGTCGCCCGAGGAGCTCGCGCGGCTGCCGCTGCGGCGCGCGCCGAAGGTGAGCGAGAACATCCGCGTCGTCGACGCGGGGGGCTTCGATGTCTCTCCGTGCGGCGGCACCCACTGCACGCGCACCTCGCAGGTGGGCACGGTCACCGTCACCGGCGTCGAGCGCTACAAGGGCAAGGGCCGCGTGACCTTTCTCGCGGGCCGCGTCGCGCAGCGCGAGCTCGCGGCGCGTTCGAAGGCCCTCGCCGACCTCGCGCGGTCGTTCTCGTGCGGGCCGCTGGATGTACGCGCTGGCGTCGAGCGGCTCCGCGGCGACCTCCAGGGCGCGCGCGAGTCGCTGGGCCTCGCGCGCGAGCAGTGGGCGACGCTCTACGCGCAGGGGCTCGTGGCCGACGCGCTCGCGCAGGGAGAGCGCCGCGTGGCCTGCGTGCTCGACGGCGACGCGATCGAGACGCTGCGCGCGCTCGCGTCGAGGATCACCGCGACGCCCGAGATGGTCGCGCTGCTCGCGTCGCGCACGAGCGAGGGGCTGCTCGTGGCGCTCGCGCGCGGAGAGGGGAGCGCCTTCGACTGCGGCGCGTGGCTCAAGCGCGTCGCCGCGGCGCACGGCGGACGCGGCGGCGGTCGCGCGGATCGCGCCGAGGGGAGGCTCCCGGCCTCGGTCGACTGGCTCACGCTCGCCGCGACAGGCTGATCGCGCGCAACGATCACGGCCTCGCGCACGGATTCATCGCATCGATTGCACACGCGCACACGCTTGCGAATACGCTGATCCGGTGCGAGGGTCGCGCCCACGACGCACCGGGTGGAGCGACGACATGAGCAGTGTTCTCTTCGGTTTCGACCTCGCCACGCCGCGCATGGTCGCGGTGGGGATGATGAACGATCGCGCGATCGTGCTGTCGCGCGGCGAGCTCGCTGCGGGCGAGCGCGACCTCGACGCCTCCGAGCTCCGCGGGTGGGACTGGGAGCGGCACGACGCGGACACCGTGGAGGCCCTTGCCGACGCGCTGCTCACCGACGCGCGCGGTCGCTACGTGCTCCACGCCGACGCGCGCTGCGAGGCCGTGCTCTGCCTCCCTCGCAGCGCCGGCGCGCAGGCGCGCGACGCCGTGCTCCGAGGCGCGGCGCGCGCCGACGTCGAGGTGCTGCGGTGCATGGGCCCCGCGGAGGCCCTCGCCATGGCGGCGGAGGCTCACCGCGAGCACGGCGTGACGGTGTCCGTGAGCGTCGACCTCGGTCACGTCGAGGTCGGCGTCTTCGAGGCGCGCGGCGGGTCGCTGTATCCGCACGCGCTGCGAGACAAGGCCGTGGCGCTCGGCGACCTCTTCGTCGAAGACGTCGTGTCGTGGGTGTCGTTCACGATCGATCACAAGCACCACGCGCAGATCGCCGACGCGCGCGAGCTCCGGTGGCTGCTCGCCGGCGCGGCGCGCGAAGCGCTCGCGCACGCGCCCGAGGGAGAGCCGCTCCGCATCGCGACGCCCTTTCTCTTCGAAGGCGGAGGCCCCGCCTCGGTGACCGCGACGACCGACGTGCTCGCGCTCGCGTTCGACGACGTGGTCGAGCGCGTGGCCGCGATGATCGACGACGCCCTGCGCGCGAGCGGCGTCTCGCCGGGCCGCGTCGCGCGCCTCGTGATCGCGGGCCGCCAGTCTCGCGTGTCGGCGCTCGGCGAGCGGCTCGCGTCGCGGTGGAGCTTCCCCCTCATCGCGGTCGATCACACGGCGGCGGCCACGGGCGCGGCGAGGGAGGCCGCGCGGATCCGCCTCGGCGAGCACGCGCCCGCGCAGTCGGCGCCGCCGTCGTGGGCGCCGCCGTCGGCGCCGCCTTCGACGCAGCCCTCGATGCGCCACGCCGCGCCGCCGGACCTCTCGTCGTTCGAGGCGCACGCGCCCTCGTCACCGCCGTCGATCCCGCCGCGTCCGTCGATCCCGCCGCCCGCGGCGCCCTCCGGTCCGCCCGCCATGACGCCGACGCCCCCGCGCCCCGCGACGCCGACGCCTGCGCCCTTCGCGCGTGTGCCCACGCGCCCCGTGCCGCTGCCCGGCGCGAACCCGTCGCCGATCCCGCCTTCGCGCGCGGCATCTCCGCAGCCTCCGCCGCGGCCGTCGACGCCGCCGCAAGCGCCGTCGTCGGCGCCGCCGCAGCGCCCGTCGTCGCTCCCGCCCGTAACGCTCGCGGAGGGAGAGATCGCGAGCGCGAGGCTCCCGCGCGCGGGGGCGTTCACCGGATCACCCTCGCTCAACGTGATCTTCGCGATGCCGCTCACGCGCGCCGCGGTGAGCGCCGAGCTCGCGCGCCCGCTCCCCTTCGCCGCGCTGCTCTCGCAGATCGGGATGAGGCCGCACCTCCACGGCACGCTCTCGCTGCACGGCGAGTCCGAGGTCGTGCGCATCGGCATCGACGGCGGCACGCCGGTGCTGCACCCCGCGGAGCGTCAGCGCGCGCTGCGGTGCTTCCAGTGGCGCGAGGGGCACTACGAGCTCAGCGACGCGAAGCTCGCGGGCTTCTCGATGGCCGTGCACGAGACCATGACGGGCCTCGTCGTCGCGGGGCTCCGACCGCTGCTCCGAGACCTCACGAACGACGAGTGCCTCGCGGCCCTCGGAGAGCGCATCCACCTCGCGCCGGTGCTGCGCCCCGACCGCGAGAAGCGCCTCCACCGCATGCGCCTCACGGCCGCCGAGGAGCGCACCGTCACGCGCGGCCTCGACGCCTCGACGGACCTCGCGGCGCACCTCCGCAACTCGTCGTCGATGCTGCGCCTCGCGATGATGCTCGAGCTCTTCGAGATCGTCTCGTGGGCGCCCCCGATGCGCGACGCGCGCGAGGATCGACGCGCCGAGCTCGCGCGACGCGTGGCGCGGATGTCGTCGCAGAACCACTTCGAGGTGCTCTTCATCCACTGGACCGCGTCGGGCGAGGAGGTGCTCGCGGCGTGGAAGAAGTTCCAGGCCGAGTACGGCCCCGCGGGCCCGTGGCACGAGGTCGACCGCGAGCTCGCGCGCGCCGCGCTCACGCGCGGTGAGGCCGCGTGGTCGCTCCTCTCGAACGAGGCGAGGCGCGTGCGCTACCGCGCCGAGGCGTACCCCACGGTCAACCAGGAGCTGCTCACGCCGCTCATCGAGAGCCGCGCGCGCATCCTCGACTTCGCGGGCGAGAAGGCCGAGGCGCTCAACATGGTGCGGCTGCTGAAGGAGATCCAGGGCGGCGTGAAGCCCGGCGGGTCAGGCTCGTAGCCTCACGCGAGCGCCCACGCGTGCGGACCCGCGATTCGTTCGGATGCGAACCATCGCCGCGCGGCCTCGGCGTGGAGCGGGAACGCGCACACCTCGTCGAGCCCGTCGGGGCCCCACACGACGCCGCGCTCCAGCGTCTCGTGGTTGGGCGTGAAGGGCGCGAGCGACGCGAGCTCGACGGGCGCCGCGACGGAGAAGAGCAGCACGCGGTTGGGCTTCGGCCCGCTGCTGGCGAACCAGAATTCGCGCAGCGTCGACGGGTCGATCACCACGTCGACCTCCTCGCGGAGCTCGCGCGCGGCGCCGCCCTGCCACGTCTCGTGGTCCTCGAGGAATCCTCCCGGCAGCGCGAGCATCCCGCGGCGGGGATCGATGCCGCGACGGAGCGCGAGCAGGCCCGTCGCGTCGCCTCTGCGCACGGGCAACAGCACGACGCACACGGGGATCGGGTTCGACCACACGGTCACGCCGCACGACGCGTTGACGCACGTGCGCGGGTACGCGAGGGGCTCGGCGTACGCGGCGCCACAGAACGAGCAGAAGCGATCTTTCACGGGTGACATGTGCCGCGCATCGGAGCGCTTCGTGCGCGCCTCCGTCAAGCGGCGTGCGACACGCCTGAGCGCGTGTTGCCCTTTGACGCGCGCGCGATGTTGTGGTCTACACCGCACCCCGTCGCGCGGGAAAGAGGACGCGGCGCAGCAGCCCCGTGACGTCGCACGGAGGACGATGCGCCACCGCGCGGCTTGAGAGTACGGAGAGAGATCCCATGTCGAAGAAGAGCACCGCCACCAAGACCACCGCCACGACGAAGAGCGCCGCGACGAAGAGCTCGCGCAAGTCGAGCGCTACGCGCACGAAGCTCCCGGTGGAGACGTCCGAAGCCGTCGAGTCGACGATGTCGCCCGTCGAGGTCGCCGAGGTCGCGCCCGCGCAGCCCGTGACCGTGACCGCGGCCGTGATCGACGCGCCGGCGGACGTGACGCCCCCGGCGCAGCCCGAGGAGCCCGCGATCATCGAGGCGATGGCGCCGCCGTCGCGCACGCTGTCTCGCGAGGAGTTCGAAGCGATCGTGCGCCGCGAGGCGTACATGCGCGCGCAGCAGCGCGGCTTTCGCAACGGCAGCCCCCTCGAAGACTGGGTGGCCGCCGAGATCGACGTGCGCGCGCGGCTCACCGCCGAAGGCGCGTCGCTCCCCACGGCCTGAGGGCCTCGACCCCGTCTACCGCCCGGCGTCGGACTCGCAGCGGAGCGCCCTCGACACGGCGCCTCGAATGCGGGCCGACGCCCCATCGGGCAGCGCGCGCGCAGCTTCAGAAGCCTCTTCGCAGCGGCCGTCGCCCGCGAGCGAGCTCACCACGGCCAGCACCACCTCGGGCCTCCGAAGACCGCCGGGGAACTCCCTCGCGTACGCGTCGGCCTCGCGCACCAGCGCGTCGACACGCGCGAGCGCGTGGAGCGAGAGCACGCGGAGGTAGCGCGCGTCTTCGCGGCGGGGATCGCTGCGCGGCGCCGTCGAGAGGAAGCGCCCGAGCGCCCGATCCGCGAGCGCGTGATCGCCTCTCGCGTAGGCGAGCGAGCCCTCGCGGAACCACACCCCCGGATCGACCGCGGGCTGCGTGCGCGCGGGCGTCGGCGCAGGCGTCGCGGAGGCCGTCGCGCGGTCTTCGTCCGCAGC
>JAXLYG010000049.1:0-98891 GCA_046351535.1 Polyangiales bacterium | reverse complement strand
GGACCTCACGCTGAGCTACGGGACCGATCGATCGCAGGGCCTGGTCGATCTCCACGGCACCGCCGACGTCTTTCTGCCGTCACCGCTCAACCCCGGCGGCGTTCCGATTCCCATGGCGCCGGGCGCGGAGGTCACGGTGGGCAACGGCGCGGAGCTGACCGCGCTCGGCTACGACGTGATCCCCGTTCAGGCGACGCGCAACTACCTCCTGCTCACGATCTCCGACGGCCTCACGGCGCCCCTCGTGCCCGCGGGACTCAGCGCGATGACCAGCGCCGGCGTGAGCACGACCATCGTGGTCAACCCCGCGGCGCCGGGCTTCGGAATGCAGGCCTCGGCCACCGGGCTCCTGCGGTACGCGCCCGTCACCGACGTGGGCTTCGGACTCTCGGGCGCGCGCGATTTCGACTTCCGGCCCGCGGTCACCGCCGGACTCCCCGCGGAGCTCGCGGCGCCCTTCAGCGGACAGGTGTTCCTCACGGGGACCCGGCTGGCCAGCAGCAGCGTCGAGCCCTGGAACTACACGGGCACGGTCATCGCCGACGTCGACCCCGACATGGACGGACGCTCGGCGCTGAACGACGCGGGCGAGCCCTTCAAGCTCGGCGTGAACGGAGACATGGACATCGCCTCGACGTGGCTCTCGTCGCTCCTCGGCGTGCAGGCCCCGATCGCCGAAGCCACGGCCGTCTGCGTGCGGGAGGGAGACAACTTCCGCGTCGGCTTCTCGGGCGTCACCGACCCCGCGCGTTGGATGCCCGCGTGGGCGCCCGTGGCGGGGCCCTCGGTGAGCGCCTCGGGGGTGCTCTCCAGCGTGCTCGCCGAGAATCAGCTCTCGTATTCGAGCGCGCTCTCCATCGACCTCTCGCGGCTGCCTCACCCGTCGGGCCTCGGGTTCGGCGCTGTCGATGTCGCCACGTCCGCGCTCACCGTGTCCTCCACGGGCATCCGGGTGCAGGGCAGCTTCGGCGATTCGCCCTTCAGGGCCATCGGGTTCCCCACGCTCGACACGCCGGTTCGCTTCGACATGCGGCTGACCCGCGACCCGAGCGCGTGGCAGACGACGGCCACGGGCGGCGTGCGGATCGCGGGTCGAACCCTCGCGGGCACGACCCTCATCGCCAGCCGGAGCGGCGTTCAGGTCACGGGCAATCTCGACGGCGTCGTCGCGGCCGTGAGCCTCACCGGCACGATCACGTCGGACGCGGACTTCCGGCTCACCGGCACGGCCACGGTGAACATCCCGACGCGCACGGCGGAGCAGGTGTTCACGACCGTGACGAGCGCGGCGCAGTGCGGGACGAGCGTCGTGACCGAGGCCGCGCGCTGCGGCACGCGCACCGTCACCGACGCCACGCGCTGCGGCACGCGCTCGATCACCGACGCCACGCGCTGCGGGACGCACACCATCACCGACGCCACGCGCTGCGGGACGCACACCATCACCGACGCCACGCGCTGCGGCACCCACACCGTCACGAGCGGCGCGCAGTGCGGCTGGGACACCGTGGCGAGCTGCATCCTGCACCCGACGAACTGTCGGCGCGCGCGGACCTGCAGGGTGGCCAACACGTGCAGCGTCGCGAACACGTGCAGCGTGGCGAGCACGTGCAACGTCGCGAACACGTGCAGCGTGGCCAACACCTGCACCGTGCCCAACACCTGTATGGTCGGGAGCTGGGCGGCGGGCACGAGCGACACGGGGAACTACCGGGCCACGGTGAGCTTCACGCTCGGCGCGGGCGGCCTCGCGGCGGACGTCGCCGGCGCCCTCATGTGCCTGCCCGGGATCAGCGCCTGCGGGCTTGCGAGCGCCGTGCGATTCGACCTCTCGACGATGCGCGTGTGCGTCCGGATCATCCCGGTGCCCGGCGTGACCGGCAACGAGATCTGCGCGCGCATCTGAGCGGCCCGAAGGTGACGGCGTAGGCGAGCTCCACCCGATACGCCGTCGGCCTCCACGGGTCGGCGGCGGCTTCCCGCTCGAGTCGTGCGGCCCCATCCCCCGCCGTCGAGAGACGCGCGTGCGAGGTCCCGCGTGCGCGTCCTGCGGCGCAGGACGAATCGCAAACAGCTCACGAGACGCCTACCCCGCGGCGTGTTTCAACACGCGACGCGAGGGCGCGGCCTTCGTCTGCGACGGTCGTGATCGCCAGCGATCTGCGTCGCGCCGAGGTGCGGGGAGCTACGTGGCCGTGGCGGGCGTCCCAGGCGGTGGGCGCGAGCGCGGGCGGTGGAGGGCGCGCTACAGGACGGAGGCGAAGCGGTAGGCGTAGGTGGTGCCCACGACGCCGGCGGCGTTGTAACCCACGTCCCAGCCCCCGGTGCCCGTGGCGTTCTCGACGCCCACGGTGGCGCCGCCGCCGGTGGCGTCCGCGCCCGAGGTCGAGGAGCCGTCCATGCGGCAGTAGTGGACCTCGATCATGTGGGTGGTCTCGAAGAGCTTGGCCTGGAAGCGCAGGCGCGTCGCGGCCCGGTCGACGTGGAACGCCCAGTCGCGCCACTCGATCACGAAGCGGCGGTTGGGCGCGGTGCCGAAGACGGCCGTGTACACGCCCGACCGAACGCCCGCGGCCGTGGAGACGTCGAGGTCATCCCAGAACGGAGCGACGAAGCTGTTGGGCGGCGCGACGTTCGGGATCTGGGCGTTCAGTTCGTCGGCCGCCACCGCGCCGACGCTGGCCGGCCAGAGCTGGGCGAAGCCGTTCGAGCTCACGGTGTATTGGGTGATCGTGCCGCCGAAGAAGAACGCGAAGCCGGCGGGCAGCGGCATGGGCTCCGTGGCGACGTTGTCCGTCCAGCCGCCGGAGGGCGTGAGCGAGGTGCCGACGGTGGTGAGGTCGTCGCACGCCGCGGGGAGCACGGTGAAGGGCGCCGAGGTGAGCGAGGCGGCGATGCTGAAGCCGCCCAGCGAGGTGGCCGCGAAGCGCGCGACCGAGACGATCACGGTGATGGGCCCGGTCGTGAGGTTGGGCACCCTGATCGCGACCGGTCGGCCATCCACGGAGACCTCGGTGGTGCCGATGCACGCGGTCGTCGCGCAGGACGGGTAGGCGTGGAGCTGGGGGGACCACGCGCCCAGGGGCGTGGCGGTGACCGTCGCGATCCGGCCCGCGGGGATGGTCACCGCGTAGAAGAGCTGCGGGCCGTCGTAGACGGTCGTGCAGCCGATGTTCGCCGGGGCGCCCAGGGCGAGGTCCTGCCCCATGGCGGTGGCGCCCGGGGTGAGCGTGGTGGGCGTCGCGCAGCGGCCGTTGGCGGCGAAGGGCGCGAGCGACGCGGAGAGGTCCACGGTCACCGGGGTGCCGGCGACCGTGCTCGCGACCGAGGCGATGTAGTCGCGCGTCGCGCCGGTGTTGTACACCACGATCGAAGGGTCGGTGGTGGACCCCGAGGCTTCGTCGACGCAGGTCGTGGCGGCGCAGGACGCCAGCGCGCGGAGGCGCACGGTGCCCGTGGCGGACGTGCGGTGGGCGGTGACGGTCGCCCGCTGGCCCCCGGGGACCGTGAGCCTGTAGAACCGCTGCGGGCCCTCGCCGGGCATGCAGGCGGCGCTCACGGTGGCGGCGGGGAACGTGTCGATGCCGGTGATGGGCGTGCCGGGGGTGAGCGTCGGCGCGGACTCGCACACGACGCCCGCGGGGATCGGGCCGAGCGTCGCGGAGAGGTCCACGGTCACGGGGTTGTCGGTCGACGTGCTCGCGACCGTGACGATGACGGTGCGGGTGGTGGCGCCCGTGTTGACCGCGCTGGCCACGGCGTCGGTGGTGGACCCCGAGGCGTTGGCGATGCACGTCGTGGCGGCGCACGAGTCCATGACGCGGAGGCGCACGGTGCCGGTCCGGTCGGAGCGGTGGGCGGTGATGGTCGCCCGCTGCCCGGCGGGGATGGCGAGGGCGTAGAAGAGCTGCGGGGCCTCGCCCGGCGCGCAGGCCCGGTTGATGACCGAGCCGGTCGTCGGGTCGATGTTGGTGATGGGCGTGCCCGGCGTGAGCGGGGCGGCCGTCGCGCACGTCTCGTTCGCCACGGGGGTGTACGTCGAGGCGTGGAGGGTGTACGCGCCCGCCCCCGAGCGAATGCCATCGAGCGCCACGAGGTAGCGCCCCGGGTTGAGCGCGGCGCGCAACGACGAGCGGGTGTATTCGCCGCTGTCGTCGTCGCAGGCCAACGAAGGGCTCGTGGTGGAACACCCGTCGAGCACCGAGAGCACGGTATCGAACGTGGAGCCGTTGGTGTCGAGCGCGACACCTGTACGGCTCGTGATGTTGAGGAGGTAGTACGCTTCGGGGCCGTCCGCGGCCGACACGCACGACTGCGTGGCCATCGAGCCTGAACCCGCCGTGGTCCCAGTGCGGGTGATGGTGCCCGTGGCCGGAAGGGTGAGCGTGGTCACCACGGTGACGGTAGGCGTGCACGTCGCCGGAACGTCCGTGGGCGGAGCGCCCGTGTCTGTCGGCGGAGCACCCGTGTCCGTGGGCGGAGTGCCCGTGTCCGTGGGCGGAGTGCCCGTGTCCGCGGGCGGAGTGCCCGTGTCCATGGGCGGTGTACCTGTGTCCGCGGGCGGAGTGCCCGTGTCCGCGGGCGGAGTGCCCGTGTCCGCGGGCGGAGTGTCCGTGTCCGCGGGCGGAGTGCCCGTGTCCGTCGGCGGAGTGCCCGTGTCAGTGGGCGGAGTACCCGTGTCCGCGGGCGGAGTACCCGTGTCCGCGGGCGGAGTACCCATGTCCGAGGGCGGCGTGCCCGTGTCCTGCCTCGCCGTGTCACCGGAGACGTCGGTGCCCGTGTCTCGCGCCACGTCTTGCCCGGCGTCGGTCGGCGTCGGGGCCGGGTCCGAGCTGCACCCGACGATCGCGAGCGCCACCAATGCCATTCCCCATCGAGCCTTCATCAAAGCGGCCTCTCCGTCGTGTTTGTGCTGGATGGGGCGTTCCGCCATCCGATCGCAAACGTGGGAGCCACCAGATTGGGTAAAGGTGGCGCAAAGCATGACCCGCAGGCGCACGATGTCACCGAGCGGGGCGGGGCAAGGGCGGCGTTGGTGCGGGTGAGGCAGCGCCTCGCCTGCGCGCTCCTCGTCGAGGGAACGCATCCAGAACCGGCGCGTCGACGTCCGTGGGAATCGTCGCGTCGCGCTGCGGACGAAACCCCGCCACCGACACGCGGACTGAAGGGCGCAAGGGTCGGGTGTCGAGCAGGGGGATGGGCGTGCTTCGTGGTGCGGGCAACGCCTCTCGTCGGCATCGCACGACACCTTCGCAGACCGGGTGACCTGCATGCCGCCGTACGACGAGCTGCGTTGCTGTTGTGGCCGCGCGGCGCGATAGTCGATCGCGTCCCACATGGAGGTTCCCCTTGCGCTCCGCGACCCGGCTCATGTGCTTCGCGCTCGTCACATCGCTCGCGCTCTTCGCCGGGTGCTCCGACGACCGCGCCGTCGTCGGAGGCTCCTTCGACGCGACCCTCGCTGACACGTCGGACGCCGCCGAGAAGGACCGCGCCACGCCGCCGCCCGACGTCGCGCCCGACCTCCCTACCGACGTGCGCGTGGGATGCGCATCCAACGCCGACTGCGCCGGGAGCATGCTCGGCGCGGTGTGCGAGGTCTCCACGGGACGCTGCGTCGAGTGCGTCGCGAGCGACGCGTGCCCCGAGGGGCGCTACTGCGGCGCGGGCAACCGCTGCCTCGCCGGCTGCCGCGACGACATGGCCTGCGTGACACCCGCAGACGGCGGAACGCTCGCGCGCCGCTGCGACCCCACCGCGCACGCCTGCGTCGACTGCCTCGCCGACGAGCACTGCGCGCCGGGCAACCGCTGCGTGGGCAACGTCTGCGTCGCCGGGTGCAGCGCCACGCGCGCGTGCCCCACGGGCCAGACCTGCTGCAGCGAGGCCTGCGTCGACGTGCAGGCGAGCACCGTCCACTGCGGCGCCTGCGGGCGCGCCTGCACCACCACCAACGGGACCCCCGCGTGCCGCACGGGCGCGTGCGCCGTCGGCGCGTGCACGGCGCCCTTCGCGGACTGTGACAGCGACGCGAGCAACGGCTGCGAGGCCGACACCCTCAGCGACCTCGGCCACTGCGGCGGCTGCGGGATGCGCTGCGCCGCGGGGGGCAACGCCACGGCCCGCTGCGCGTCGGGGCGCTGCGAGGTCACCTGCAACGAGGGCTTCGCCGACTGCGACATGGACCCGGCCAACGGCTGCGAGGCCGACACCCGCGCGAGCACGCTCCACTGCGGCGGCTGCGGGCGAGCGTGCGCGCCGGCCAACGCCGTCGCGGCCTGCACCGCGGGGGCCTGCGGCGTCGCGCGCTGCAACGAGGGCTTCGCCGACTGCGACATGAACCCCGCCAACGGCTGCGAGGTCGACACGCGCGTCTCCCTCGGCAACTGCGGCGCGTGCGGCAACGCGTGTGCGTCTCGCGCCAGCGCCGACACCACCTGCGCGTCGGGTCGCTGCGGCTACGTCTGCACGGGCGCGTCGCTCGACTGCGACGGCGCGGCCGACAACGGCTGCGAGGTCGACCCGCAGACCAGCGTCGCCCACTGCGGGGGCTGCGGACGCGCGTGCTCGCCGAACCACGCCACGGGCGCGTGCGTGGCGGGCGCCTGCCAGATCGGGACGTGCGACGCGGGCTTCGCCGACTGCAACGGCTCCGCCGCCGACGGCTGCGAGGTGAACACCGCCACCGACGTGAGCCACTGCGGCATGTGCGCAACGTCTGCCGGTGCGTCACCGGCGGCACCGCCGTGTGCGTCGCGGGCGCGTGTCGACTCGACGCCTGCTCCGCCGGTCGCGGCGATCAGTGAAGAACCTCGACGAACGGCTGCGAGACCGACACCACCGCGACCGTCGCCCACTGTGGCGCGTGCGGACGCGCCTGCGCGCCCGACAACGCCACGGCGCGTGCGCCGCGAGCGCCTGCCAGGTCGCGACCTGCGACGCGGGCTTCGCCGACTGCGACATGAGCGCGGCGAACGGCTGCGAGGTCGACACGCGCGTGAGCGCCGCCCACTGCGGGCGCTGCAACAACGCGTGCTTCGCCTGCGCGGCGAGCGCGTGCGCCGCGGGCACCACCGTCGTGCGCGACGGGTCGGCCACCGCGGGCGTCGACCTGCGGTATCAGTACGCGCCCGTCGTCGCGGCGATGGGCGTGCTCAACGCCAACTGGGATGCGTCTCCCGGCGCCACCCGCTACGAGGTGAAGGTCGGCACCACCCCCGGCGGCGCAGACGTCGCCTCGGCGCGCTTCGTCACCGGCACGTCGGTGATGCTCACCGGCCTCACGCTCCGCGGGGCGTGGGACGGTGTGACGTACTATGTCACGGTGGTCCCGTACAACGGCACGACGGCGGGGACGGCGGCGACTTCGAACGGCGTTCAGATCGCCGAGGCGGCGACGTGGGACGGCGTGTCGACGGACGGCATCACGCGCGGCCTCTCGACGGCGTGGCCCGTCACCGGACAGAACGCGTGGTACGGCGCGCACCATTTCGAGACGGTGACCATCGCCGCGGGCGTGACGCTCCGCGCGCAGGGCTTCGGGCGCGCGGGCTCGGTGCCTGAAGGCGTCGCCGCGACGGACGCGCGCGTCACCGCGCCGACCGACGGGTGGCTCGCGTGTACGCGAACAACATCACGGTCAACGGCACGGTCACCGCCTCGGGGCGAGGCTACGGCGGCGGCGGCGGCGGCGGCGGCGGCGCGGGCTCGCTCGGACTGCGCGGTCGCGGCGGCGTGAACGGCGGCGGCGGCAACGGCGGCAACGGCGAAGGCTCGATCACGGGCGGCGGCGGCGGCGGTTCTCCCGGCGGCGTCGGCGGGACTGCGCGGAGGGCCCCGGCGGCAACGGAACGCCCCTCGGCGGAGGTTCGGGCGGCACGGGCTGCGGCGGATCACGCGGGCGTGATGGCGGCGATGGCCCTGTCGCCGAGGTGGGCGGCACGGGCGCGACGGCCGTGTCGGGATCGCCCGGCGCGGGCGGCGCGGGCGAGTTCGAACGCGGCGGCGCCAACGGCGTCTCGGGCTGCGACAACTGGTCGGGCGGCGGCGGCGGCGGCTACGGCGGCGGCGGCTCCGGCGGCACGCAATGGGACACGTCGGGCGTCGAGGCGGGCGGCGGCGGCGGCGGTGGCGGCGGCGGGAACGGCGGCGGCGAAGGCGCCGACGGACGCGGCGGCGCAGGACCCTTCGCGGGCGGTGGCGGCGCGGCGGCGGTCGCGGGCGGCGTGGGCGGCTACGGCGCCGTCGGCGCGAACGGCGACACCACCACCGACCGCACGCTGCGCCTCGATCGGGCGGCGGCGGGCGGCGGCGCTGGCAACAGCCAGGAGGCAGGCGGCGGCGGCGGCGGCGCGGGCGGCGGATACGTCGTGCTCTACGCGGCCGACCGGCTCGTGCTCGGCGCCACGGGGCGCGTCGTGTCGAACGGCGCGGGCGGTGGCGGCGGCGGACGCGACAACGGCGGCGGCTCGACCTCGGGCGCGGGTGGTGCGGGCGCGGGCGGCGGGGTGCTCCTCGAAGGCCGCGCCGTGGAGGTTCTGGGCACGATCACCACGCGCGTCTCGGCGCGCGGCGGCAACGGCGCCACCACCAACGGCGGCACGATCAAGCTCTTCTACGGAACGTGGACCGGCGAGCGTCCCGCGACGGGCACCGCGGGTCGCGTGTTCGACGCGGGCGCGGGTTCGTTCCGGTGATCTTCGCCCTCGATGGGCGAGCGTTCCATCGGGACAGGTGATGCGGCGTGCCTCGTGAGGTGTGCGGGCCACGCGCCGTGATCACCGCCCCCGCGTGGCCCGCGACCTCCGCGTCACGTCAGAACACGAGCGTCGGCAGAACGATGTCGCCGAACTGGCCCCACTGCTGCGTGTACGTCGCGCCGCTGCCCGGCTTGACGGACCAGAGGCCGCCCACGCTCTGGTAGGACGCGTGGTCGTTGCGCCCGTCGCCGTCGAAATCGCCGCGCGGGTGCCAGTCTCCCGTGGGCACGGACACCGTCGCAGAGCCGAGGGCGGTGACGAGGTTCCACACGAACCATGTGTTGGATGAAGGTCGCCAGACGGCGAGGTCGCGTCGCCCGTCGCCGTCGTAGTCTGCGGGTACGAGCACGTCCGTCGGTTCGCCCCACTGCCCCTCCTGGATCGCGCCGTTGGCGGAACGGAGGATGCGCCACACGCCCGTCGAAGGGCGCCACACCGCGAGGTCGGTCTTGCCGTCGCCGTCGTAGTCGCCGGGCACGGGCACGTCGCCGGACGCCGCCGTGTCGAAGCCCCACCACGGCGAGCGGGGCGCCCCGTCACTGCTCCGGAGGTAGAGCCAGCGGCTCGTGCTCGGTCGCCACACCGCGAAGTCCGTCCGCCCGTCGCCGTCGTAGTCGCCCGGAACGGGGACGTCGGAAGACACGCCGAGGGTCGCGGTGAGGTAGGTGGTGGTCGCGCTCGCAACACCGAGCCAGGCGCCGGTCGCGGGGTGCCAGATCATCGGGTCGGTCCTGCCGTCGCCGTCGTAGTCGCCGAGCTGCGGCTTGTCGCCGAACACGCCGAGGCCGCGCGACCACCCGTAGCCCGTGCTGCTGTCGATGACGAAGAACGTGTTGCCGCTGGGGCGATAGACCGAGAAGTCGGTGCGGCCGTCGCCGTCGTAGTCGGCGCGCACCGCGGGGCGGATCACGCGCTCGATCCACGTCCGCATGTCGGCGACGCTCACGTGCGCGGCCGCGCTCACGTCGCACACGAAGCCCGAGTTGACGCCGACGAGGGCGTTGTCGAGAAAGCACGGCCCGCCCGAGTCGCCCGGCAGGGTGAGCTGCCCGCCGGGGAGGCGCGAGGTCATGAAGTAGCCGGGGCCCCACGGCGCGACGGGGGCCTGCGCGGTGGCGGTTCCGTAGCGAAGCGCGCCGTCGGAGAACAGGCAGATCCTGCAGCCGGCGTGGAGCGAGTAGCCCGCCGGGCAGGTGCCGTTGGTGGGGGCGGCCCACTGGCTCGCCCCGTAGCCCGTGAAGGTGACGGACTTCCCGGAGAGAGACGCGGTGGTTCCCGTGTAGAGCGACACCGCCGGGATGCCGGTGAAGGCCGCGCTGACGTGGAGCATCACGCCGTCGAGCGTCGGGTGCGGGACGACGCGGTCGACGGCGCGGACGACGTTGCCGCTCGGCCGGATGCTCGTCACCGTGGCGCCGGCGGTGAAGCCGCAGTGCGCCGCGGTGAGCACCCAGCTCCGCGACACCACCGTGCCGGTGCATGCGCTGCCCCCCTGCGAGATCTGGACGATCGCGCGCCACGGGGAGAGCGAGATGCTCGAGAACGGCGAGGTGACGGTGCCATTGAGCACCTCCGCGCGGTCGGTCGCGACGGCTTCGTCGCCGAGGTCGGCGGCGCTGTAGCAGGACGCGGCGAGGGTCGCCTGGAGGCAGAGACACAAGAGGCGCTTCATGGAGGTGCTCCGGGTGGGATCTGGGTGTTTCTTGAGGCGCAGCGGTCGCCGATGCGTGACGGACGCGACGCGGCGCATGTCGCGTCTGGCCCGCGCTGCGAGCCGGTGCGCGGTCGCAAACGGGCGGCGCGTCGCGACGAAGCGACGCCCCTCCGAGACGAAGCGGTACACCGCATCGCTCGTCCTGTGTCTGGCGCGACGGGGACGATTCCATCTGGGAATCGTCCGGGCGCATCGCTCTCGCGTTCCGACGGGAAGTGGCGCGGCAGGCAACGGACGTCGCGGAGGCTCAGGGTCTGGTCGGGGCGTCGCCACGGCATCGCGACGGTGCCGTCGGCCTCCACACGAAACACCTCGCCGCCACAGGGCCGACACGAGGCGGGCGCCGTCGAAGCGCCTCCAGGTCTCGCTGCCGCCGCTCCGGTCACGGGCGACGGGCGTCGCGGCTCACGCGCGGCGCGCGCCGTACTTGCGGTCGAAGAACGGCTCCATCGCCGCGAGGAGGCTTTCGAGGTCGGCCCCTTCGGACACCGAGATGCGACAGATCTGGACGTTGTCGCGCTTCTGCGCGGCCTTGGTCTCTGCGGAGAGCGAGCCCTGCGTCGACTCCTGCGGGTTGATCACATAGACGACGTCGTCGCGCCCTTCGCCCGCGTACTGGCCGTAGCTCACGCGGTTGCGCACGAGCCGCGGCGCGCACGCGAGGAGGTGCTCGACGAACTCGTCGACGAGGTCGGGCGCGGTGGTCGGCGCCGCCGGCAGATAGAACGACAGGAGCCCCGTCGCGAGCCCCGCCGCCATGTCCTCTTCGGACACGCAGTAGAGCGTCACGTCGCGCCCGCGCGCCGTCAGGGCAGCGCGGATCCCGTCCGCGAGCTGGCGCGTCTTGCGCGCGACGCGCTCCAGCCGTGGGCGCAGGCCATCGAGTCCGCCGAGCGCCGCGGCGAGCTGTGACGATCGGGCGAGCGTGTCGGCGTCTTCGGCGAAGGCGCGGGCGCCGACCATGATGGCGCGCGCCGTGGGGTCGTCGGCGCAGAACGCCACGCCGAGCGTGGCCTTGCCGCGGGTGAAGTATTTCGACCCGCTCTTCACGCAGAGCACCGGCCAGTCGCGGAGCGAGGGCTGCGCGAACAGCGGGTAGAGGGGCGCGAGCGTCGTGTCGACCAGCACCGGGATCGCCACCCCGTGCTCCGCCCGATACGCGCGGAGGGCCGCCATCAGCGCGGGGAGGTCGTGCACCTGGAGCTCGGGGTTGGTGGGCATCTCGAGGAACACCGCCGCGGGAGCGCCTCCGAGCGAGGGGAGCGCAGCCACCACGCGCTCGACGAGGGTCACCGTGCGCCCCTGCGCGTCGCGCTCCAGCACGGGGAGCGGCCTCGGGCGCACCTTGCCCGCGCGCGGGAGGATCTCCGCCAGGAGTTGCCCGGTTCCCCCGTAGCCGTTCTGCGCATAGAAGAGCGTGAGCGCGCCGAGGCGCTCTGCGACGGCGCTGAACACCGCCGCCTCCGCCGCGAGGCCGGTGATGAAGTACAGCGCGTCGGTCACCTCGGGAAAGATGCCGCGGAGGAGCCGGTCGCAGTCCTCGGGGCGCGCGTCGCGAGAGGGAGGCGTGACCGCGACACCCGCCGCGCGTTGGAGCTCGACCCTCGCGTTGGGCGCCAGCAGCGCGCCTGCGGTTCGCTTCCGCACGACGCGAACCGGGGCAGGGTCGATGCGCGCGGTGAGGGCGAGCAGCGCGCTCCCCTCGTCTGCGGCGACGCACACGCCGTCGACCGGGAGCGCGCGCATGGCGTCGGCGTAGGGTCCGTCGCTGACGAAGAGCGTGATGGCGCCGTCGGCGGCAGCGGGCACGGGGCCCTCCCAGCGCTCGTGCAGCGACGCGCCGGCTTCGGCGAGGCGCGCGCGGCCCTCGCCCGAGAGGGGGATGGTGCCCTCGGCGTAGATGCGAACGGGGCCGATGTGGGCCTCGATCACCGAGAGGTACGCCTGCGTGCGCGACGCGAAGGAGATCACGTGGCGCGCGCCGCTCTCCGCCTGGAGGAGCATCTCGAACAGGGTCGACAGCGGCTGACCGAGGCGCGCGTAGTCGTAGGGGAGTCCGCACGCGGCGAGCATCGAGCGCAGGCGCTCGGGGTCGCGCACGTCGTCGGCGACGATGCGCTCGGCCGCGGTGTAGAAGCGCTCGGCGAAGGCCGCCTCGGAGTGAAAGCGCGTGAGGTCGTAGGTGGTGGCGGTCACGTCCCAGTCGTCGGGCAGCGCGCCCGCGGTCGAGAGGATGCGCGGCAGCACGGAGCGCAGCAGAGAAACGCGGGAGGGGGCTTCGTTCACTCGGGTCACCATTCGGGCGCGGACGGTATCGCGACCGGGCCGCCATCGGCGAGGGTCTCTCTCGCACGCGTGGGCCACGGCCAGTCGCGGCGCAGGCGTTCCCCGACTTCGTCGACGCGCACTTCTCGCGCACGCACCCTGCACGGTTCTGATGGCGGGCATCTGGCGCTGCCGGTAAGGGAGAGTGTCTGTGGAGAGGAGATTCACGCACGCGCCGCGAGATCTACTGCTCGCGTCTCTCGCGCTCACGTCGCTCAGTTGTGTGCCCGACGCGTGGACGTTTCCGACGATCGCAGACGCGTCGCTCGACGCGGACGTGATCGTCAGCGACGCCCCGAGCGACGCTGCCGACGCGCGCGATGCCGACGACGCGCGCGATGCCGACGACGCGCGCGATGCCACCGACGTGACCGATGCCGCCGACGCGAGCGATGCCGCCGACGCCGAGCGTCCGCGCTGCGATGGCGCGTGCGCGAGCGCGTGCGCACAGGGGCTCGTGGCGCTCTATCGAGGCGACGGCGACGCGCGCGATGCCATCGGCGCGCGACACGGCACCGCCTCTCCGAGCGTCACCTACGTCGAAGGACGCCTCGGCCAGGCCTTCAACATCGCCGGCTCGCCCGCGTACGTGACCTTGCCCGCGGCCGTGGGCGACTTCGAAGGCGACTTCACGATCGCGCTCTGGTTCAAGTCTCTGAACGGCGGAGAGCTGCTCACCCGCCGACCGAGCTGCGGCGCGATGCACACGTTCGCGGGCTTCGACATGGGGCTCACAGACACCGGGATCTATGCGACGGAGGTGTTCCCTGTCGGTGGATACCTCGTCGTGAGGGCGGTCGTGCGCGGCGCCCTCGATGCATGGCACCACGGGGCGCTCGTTCGGCGCGGCGCAACGATCGAAACCTGGCTCGACGGCGTCAGGGGCGACGCGCTCGCGTCGCTCGGGAGCTTCGTCGACCCCACCGCGTCGCCCCTCTACCTGGGCGTCGGTCGATGCGTGCGCGGCGCGCCGGGCAGCGACGGCACCGCGGACCCGAGGCCGTGGTATCGCGGCGCGATCGACGAGGTGGCGTTCTACAACCGCGCCCTCAGCGCCGCGGAGCTCCGCGCGTGGGCCGACGGGACCTGCGCGCCGTAGGTCTCTCGGGTCACGACGACCGTCACCGTCGCCCCGCGCGGCGACGCGCTCAGCGCAGCAGGTCGGGCAGCGGCGTGGAGACCTCCGAGGTCTGCATCAGGCCCGACGCGTTGATCGGGTTGGTGGGGTCTTCTGCGAAGCACCCCGCGTTGAGCATCGTGCCGCTCGCGGTGTCGACGGCCCAGGGCGCGCGGCCTCCGTCCGAGCGCGTGTCGGCGCCGATGGTGACCGTCTGGTAGCCGTCGTAGGTGTCGATGAACGAGCTCCGCTCGAGGCCCGTGTGCGTGACGCCGCGGTCTCGCCAGACGATCGCGACGTTCGAAACGCCGAGCACGCGGTCGGGCGTCGATCCCGTCGCGCCGGTGTAGGCGTGGTCGAGGCGGTGGTTCCCGTCGCGGTCGGAGTAGACCACGATGTAGGCGATGGCCGCGCCGACGCCGTCCGCGCGGCCGATGGCCTCCGCCGGGGGCGCGCCGCGCAGCAGCACGGGGACCTGTGCGTAGACGTTGCGGCCGACGGTGGTCCGCGAGATGGGCGTCGAGGCAGCGACGGGGATGGCGGGGCCGTCGAGGGGGTTCTCCCAGAGCAGCACGGCCTCCTGGCGGGAGTCTTCGGACATGGCCGCCGCGCACTGCTCGTCGCCGATCTCGATCTCGATGGAGCCCGTGTAGCTGTCGCGCCGCGCGGGCAGCGTGAGGCGCGAGAGCGTGAACGAGATGTCGACCACGATGCGGTAGGTGAGCACCAGCGTGCGGTCGTCGACCCAGCGGAAGTTGAACGTCGGCGGCGTCGCGCCCTCGGTCACCGTGAAGGTGTTCCGCGCGTCGTCGAGGCGCCCCAGGAGCCCCCGCGCGGTGAAGTCGATCGTGCGCGGCGAGGGGCAGAGCACCACGTTGTGGGTGAGGTGCGCGCGGTCGGCATACACCGTCGCGTACGACACCGAGGCCGAGTCCGTGTTGATGTGAACGAGGCCGTTCACGCGTGACGTTCCCGTGTCGGTGGCCATGCCGAGCGGCGCCATCACCTGCGTGATGCGCCACTGACCGGCGATCGTTCGTCCCGCGTCAGGCGGCGCGTCGGGCGGCGCGTCGGGCGTCGCGTCGGAGGCCGCGTCGGCGCCGCTCACGAGCGAGCGCGTGTCGAAGGAGCAGCCCGCGAGCGTCGTGAGGGCTGCGAGGGCGAGGCGCGCGCAGCGCATCAGAACCTCCCCGTGACCGCGCCGAGCGCGCCGTCGCCGAGGGGGATCGCCGAGGCCGTCACCGCGGGCGCGCGTCCTCCGGTCGTGAGGTCGACGACGAGCGCCGCCGCCGAGAGCGCCAGCGTCACGCCCGCGACGCCGAGGAGCGCGTTGGTGATCGTCGCGCGGCGGTCGATGCTCGCGGCGTCGGAGGCCGCGCAGCGCGGCGCGCAGGTCGACTGGAGCTGACGAAAATCGCTCGCGGTGCTGAGGTACAGACCGAGCGCGACGCCGCCAGACACGCCCGCCGTCGCGCCCGACGCGATCGCCACGATGCGCCACGGGTGCGAGCGAGGCGCCGACGGCCTGACCGCCACCGGGCGCGACGGCGTTCGGACCGCGGGAGGCGTCGTCGTCGGCGTCGCCTCGGGGGTCGGCGGCGGCGGCGCGGGGCGCGCGCGGGTGCGTTCGAGCACCCCGATGCGCGCCCGCGCGTCGGCCGCCGTGGGGCTGTCGGGCGCGGCCTCGACGAAGCGACGCAGCGCCGACAGCGCGCGCTCCACGTCGGGCACCTGCTCCCACGCGCTGCCCGCGTTGAAGAGCAGCTCGGGCGCGTGGGTGAGCTCCCAGGTCACTTCGAACTCGCGCGCGGCGACGTCGAAGCGCCGCTCGGCCCAGGCCGTCGAGGCGGTGCGGAGGTGCAGCTCGGCGGCCTGCTGCACCGGGTCGACGGCCTGTGCGCGCTGCGCGCTCTCGCCCCGTCGCGGCGTCTGCGCGCCCGCGCTCGAGGCCGCCGCCGAGGCCGCGAGCATCAGGAGAAAGGATGGGAGCGCCCTCATGGCGCGAATGGCATCACCGCTCGCGGTCGCGGTCAACGAATCGAGGACGGACGTCGACGCTTCGCCCCGCGTGCGCCCCGCGCGCAGACGCCCCCAGACGGCACCCCGCGAACGCCTCGGCGCGTCCGCGAGGCAACGGAGGGCGGCGTGCGATTCACCTTCGGCGGAGGCATCGACCGACGGACCTGACCACCTCGCAGGCGTACGCGCTCAGGGCGCGCAGAGCGCGTCGATCGCGGCTCGCACGACGGGGCGCGCGTCGGGTGCGACGAGGCACACGGCGGGGGCGACCTCCAGCGTGTGGGCGAGCTCGCGGCCTCGTGTCAGGTGCCTCCCCAACGACAGCGCGTCGTCGACGAGACCGAGGCGAACGAGCCTCGCGATGAGCGCCACGAAGACACCCGACGACGAGACCCACCAGGGGTCTCGGGCGATCGCGAGGGCCTCCTCGACGCGACCGTGGCGCGCGAGGGAGAGGGCGAGCACGTCGGCGAAGCGCCCGGGGTACGTCCTGTCGGCGCGCAACGCCGACGCCACGCGCTCCAACATCGCGCGTCCCGCCGCCGCGTCGTCGCCGTCTGCGAGGCCGCCTGCGCCGAGCAGCAGGCGACGGGTGACCCGCTCGCGCGTCTGCGACGGCCGCCACGCCGCCGCCGCGGCGTCGAGATCGGCGCGAGGCGCACGGCTGTAGGAGGCATCGGCGGTGGCGATCGCGTCTGCGAGGCCGTCACGGTGACGCGCGGCGAGCGAGGCGACGTGCTCGCGCGAAGCCTGCCACCACCGGTCGAGGCGCGCGCGAACGCGGGCGTGATCCCCTGCGCGGAGGTCGAGCAGCACGCGATCACGGCGCACCTCCGCGAGGAGCGCGGCGTCGCCGATGTCGAAGACCGCGACGATGTCGTCGAGCGAACTGCCGAGCGCGACGGCCCCGGTCAGCGCGCGGCCCCCCTCGGCGTCTCCCTCGGGGAGCGCGTTGGCGAAGCACACGCCCAGCGCGGCGCTCCACGTCGCATCACCCTCTGCCGCTGCGAGCGTTCGAGCGCTCGCGCGGTCGCCCACCTCGACGAGCGCGCGCACCGCGACGAGCGTGTTCGACGTGCGAAACGTCATCGCCGTGAGAACCGGGTCGTTCGGGAGCCCGACCGCATGCGCGGCGTGGATCGCGGCGCGTACGAGAAAGTCTTCGTCGGCCGTGAGGTACTGCGTGCCCAGCCCGGTCAGCGCGCCTCGCACGCGCGCCCCGGCGTCGGGCTCGCCCGCCCGCGCCGCCGCGAGCGCCTGCACCACCGTCGCGGCGAAGCGTGTCTCCGGCGTGGGGCGCAGGCGCGCAGACCACCACCGCAGGTGCCGCGCCGCGTGGGCGTCGTGGGGAACGACGGCGGCGGCCACGGCGGCGCAGAGGAGTCCCGCTCCCTCGACGCACGCGACGGCCGAGGCGACCGCACGCTCCACGAAGCGGTCACGGAGCGTCGGGGTCGAGAGATCGAGGATGAGCGCCGCGCGCGCGAGGGCCGTGGGTGGCGACGACACGGTCTGCGCAGCGACCTCCGCGGCGCGCGCATCTCCCGCGGCGTGGAGCGCGTTGGCGAGGCGTGCGAGCTCGGTCGCGCGGCGCCGCGGCGGGGCGTCGGCGAGCCGTGCGAGGGTCTCGTCGAGGTCGGCTCCGCAGCGCCAGCGGAGCGCGCACCAGCCGTGCGGGAGCGAGCCCCACAGTGCCTCGGGCGCGGCGTCGACGAGGTGGTTGCGCCACGTCTCCACCCAGTCGCGAGCTGTGGTCGGCGAGGCCATGACGGCTGCGCGTTCGAGCCCCAGCTCGACGGTGCGCGGGTAGACAGAGGGCTCGAGCGCGGCGTCCCCGGCGCCGAGGGTCTGCCAGACCGGCGCGTCGGGGTCGTCCCACCAGAGCCCGTCTTCTTCGCGGACCCACTCGCCCGCTTCCAACGAGTCGACGAGCGCGCCGAGCCAGCGCCCGAGGCTCGTCGTGCGCACGTAGCGAATCGGCGCATCGTGAACGACCTCGACGACGGACCCCGGGGCATCGAAGGTCCCTTCGAGGTCGACGACGACGAAGTCGCCATCGATCCGCTCCAGGATGGGCACCCACTCTGCGCGCCACCACCCGTCGAACTCCACGCGCGTCGCGAGCATTTCGTTCCACGCGGCGCGGCGCGCTTCGGAGGTGGCGCGGTCGAGGAGGCGCCAGTCGCGCAGCACGCAGCCCTCGACGCCCGCGGGCGCGCGCCGGGCGAGCGGATCGATGCGCGCGAACCACGCATGGAGCGCGTCGGGCAGCCTCGGGAGGAGGTCGGGTGCGCTCGCCGCGGGCGATGGGGGGAGCGTGAGCTCCGGTCGTTCGCGCGCGAACCATTGCACCAGTCGGTCGAGGAGCTCTTCCACGGCGCAGCAATACCGCAACGGGCGCTCCGTGGGACATCGGCGGCGACCCCATGCGCATCGGCGCGGTGAACGCCTGCGCCGCCGTCGCGCGTCGCGCGTCGGACGCGGCGCTTGAGATACGCTCGCGCCATGCCCCGCAGCGCGCGACCTCGCAACATCTTCGTCGGCACCTCGGAGGCAGGAGGCTTCGTCGCCTCGCTGGCCGAAGGGTTTCGCGCCCTCGGCCATCCGACCACGACGGGGCTCTGCTACGGGCTCACGCACTACGACTACGAGTACGACATCCCCCTCGGGCGCATCGTCGACGCGGTTGACTGGCGCGCGATCGAGCGGCGGATGCTCTCACCCGACCCGCGCGTGCCCGAGGAGGTCACCGACGCGTCGTCGCCCACGGACGTGGTGCTCTGGCTGCTCGGTACGCACGACGTCTTCGTGTTCATGTACACGTCGCTGTGGCACGACACGCCGTCGGACGACGACCCCTTCGCGATGGGCATCGGGCGCGAGTTCAAGCTCCTGAAGCGCCTCGGGAAGAAGGTCGTCGCGATCGCCACGGGCTTCGACATGCGCCACGGGCCTGCGCTCGATCAGCAGCTCGCGCGCGTCGGCCACCGCGGGCCGTCGGTGGCGGAGGCGCTGCCCTCGTCGGGGCGGGCGCCGCTCGCGAGGGCGCTGCGAAACCTGCGAAGGGCGGAGCGCTGGGCCGACCTCGTCGTGTCGCAGCCCAACATGTCCTCGCTGGCGGTGCGGCCGTACATGCACCTCTTCGCGCCCGTCGACGCGCGCGGCGTGGAGTGGCGCGTGCCGGGGCGAGAGGTTCCGGTCGTGGTGCACGCGCCGACCCACTTCGAATCGAAGGGGACCGACCATCTCGTCAGGGCGCTCGGGGCGCTGCGCGTACGCGGGGTCCCGTTCACATTGAGGCTCTTTCAAGGTCTCTCGCACGCCGAGCTCATGCGCGAGATGCGAGACGCCGACGTGGTGGTCGACCAGTTTCACATGCCGCACGGCTGCGTCGGCGCCGAGGCGATGGCCTCGGGCAGCGCCCTCGCGACCTGCGACGACCGCGCGCTCGAACCCTGGCCCCCCGAGCGTCCCGTGTGGCACATCGACCCCGAGACCGCGCAGCCGCAGCTCGAGGCGCTCCTCGGCGATCGCGCGCTGCGGGTCAGGCTCGGGCGAGAGGGGCGACGGCACGCGCTCAAGCACCACGATCGGGTCGCCGTGGCGCGCTCGATCCTCAAGCGCCTCGACCAGGGTCCCGACGCTCCGATGGAGCACCGCCCCGAGTTCTTCGCGCGTGAGTACCGGTTGCCAGAGGGGGAGACGATCTCGCCGCGTCTCCAGAAGATGACCGCGAGGATCATCGAGCGCTGGGGCCTGCCCGAGGGCGTCGATCGGCGTGACCTCGTCGAGCGGGGCCTGTGCGCGGCGCTCGACGGGGCGTGAGGTCTTGGGACGGAGCGCGCTCGCCAGGTCTCAGCGAGCGGCGCGGACACTAGCGCTTCTTCTCACCCTCGGAGGTCAGGGTGCCGGCCTTGATGCCGGTCTTGATCCTGATCTTGAGGCCCGCGGGACGGAGCGACTTCGAGGTCTTGCGGCTCTTCTTCATCAGCGTTTCTCCTGCATGGTCCGGCAACCCCTGCCGGACGGGTCGAACACGATCTTCGCTTGAATCAGGTCCTCAGCCTGCGGCGTTGCGCGCCGCATGCTGATTGTCGGCGGAGGCGACCGTTGCTGTCACCTCCGTTCGCGCTTCACAGGATCCAGGTGCCTGCGAAGTTCGCCTTGCCGGCCTTCACGTTCGTTCTGGTCTTCATCGTTGATCCTCCCCTCTGCGCCGCCGTTCGCGCCGCACGCACTTCGATTGCAGAGGCTGCGCCACGGCGAATTCGGCCGTGAATCAAGCCTCCGTCACGCTCCGTGAGCACGCCTTGCCCGACTCGCGCAACGGCGCCTGCGAGCGCTTGCCCGGCTCGCGCAACGCGCGTCCGCGCGGCCGCCCCGGGCCGAGGACGCGACGCCTCTGCGCGCGGGTTGACCGAGAAGATCTCCACGAAGCGCCGTCGCGCCCTGCACGCCGTCGCGCTCGTGCGCCTCGCGTCGTGCGAGGCGCGCGCAGGGAGCGCCCGACATCCTCAACCGCAACGCCGCGCCTCCCGCGCGCAAGTGTCAGCGGGCGCGATGAGAGGAAGGGATCAGGTGCGACGCGGCCGCGCGATCAGGTATCCCGCCAGCGCGATCACGATCGAGATCGCTCCCTCGATCGCCTGCGGCGAGATTGACCCGAGGACCAGCGGCACGGGGTGATCGGGGTCCGAGGGCCCCGCGCCCGGCACGAAGCTCGCGGGGTAGAACGAGAGGTAGAGCAGCGCCGCGAACCACGCGCCCACCTGGAGATTGGTGCGCTCGTCGCCAGCCCGACGCCACGTGTACCACAGCGAAAGCAGCGCCATCCCGAGGCCGAGAAAGACGCACATCGCCCCGTGGAAGCGCGCGTGCGGCGACCAGTGATCGTTGAACACGTGACTGCCGTTCCAGTCGAAGACGAAGCTCCCCACGGCGGTCTGGAGCGCGACCAGCGTGATCAGCACCCGCCCGACGAGCGCGCGACGCGTCATGCTCCCTCCGTTGCGCGGCGCGCGAAGCGACAGTGCGATCGACGCCAGCGGTTCATGATCGCCACCCTAACGCGCCGGACCGGCGCGCGACAGCGCTCGGGTGGGCCGTTTGCGTCGCCGCCCTCCCCTGCGATCGCGGCCCTCCGCGTATGCTCAAGACGGTGTCACCGGGCCTCATCGCGGAAGGGGTTTCAGGCGGGTCCTGCCCCGCGCGCCGAGCTGCGCGCCGCTCTCCGTCGAGGTCTGGAGGGTGCGTGGGAGGTGCTCGGTGCGCTGCTTCGAGGAGGTCTTCTCGTGGGACGGGTCGCTTCAGTCTCGGCCCCGGCGGAGGTTCACAATGGGCGGTGCGGTGTACCTGCTGTTGAGCGCCACCATGCGTGGCGCTTCGTCAGATTCCGTGCTGCCGCGCCACATCGGCCCACGGACAGCCAAGGAGTCTCCATGAAGCTCATCCCCACCATCGATCGCAACAGCCACACCGACGCAAGGAGGCCCCTTCCGGTGAAATCGGGCGTCCGCGCTGGACTCAGCGGGAAGTACGCGGGGTCGTCGTCCCGCGACCCGAGCGGGGGCGGGGTGAGCAACGGAGGCGGCTAGGCGCCGTGGGTAGGTAGCGTCCCCGGTGCCGCTGCCGCCCTCACTACGGGGCGCGCGCGATGGTGACGTCGCGCGCGCGTCGCATGAGCGGGGGCTTCGCAGGCCGATGCGGCCCGCGGTTCGAGCTCTGTGTTGGAAGGGAAATGTACCGTTACGAGGCCGCGCGGGGAGCGCGCCTGGAGCCTGCCGTCAAGACGGGTAGCAGTGCCCGAGCCCGTCGGGGTTCTGCGGGCCGACCTCGCGCCGCGGCCGACACGTCTGCCCGGCGGGACACGCCAACATGGGCCCGCAGGTCCGGCGGCAGATCGACGGGCCGTCCGCGACCTCCGGGTCGAAGAAGCAGTCCGTGTTGGCCTCGCACTGCGTGCCATCGCTGCAGGGCATGCCCATCGCGGTCGTCCCGAAGTGCGTGCAGGCCGTCCGCACCTGGTCGAGGTCGTCCGTCGTCTCCTGCACCGAGTGGCGAATCGCGATTTCGGTGCGACAGGTGTTGCCCGTCGGACAGTCGGTGCCGCCGAGGGTGCACGTCGCCGTGCAGAACCCCGAGCTCGGCGCGTCGCCCAGCCGGCGGCAGATTTCGCCCGGGCCGCAGTTCGAGTTCTCGCCGCAGACGCGCCGACAGACGCGCATGGTGAGGGTCGTCTGACGGATGTTCGCGCAGATGGTACCCGCGACACACATGTCGACGCCGATCAGGCCGTCGGTGCGCATGCACGGCATGCCCTCGGCGAGGGTGCCGTTCGGCACGCACGCGGTGAAGGCCAGGTTTGGCGGCGTCGTGGCGTCGTTCCCGGGAACGCACCGCTGTCCGGCGCCGCAGCTCGTCGCGACGTTCAGGTCGCAGCAGTAGCTCGTCGCGCCCGGCAACGTGCGCGCGGTGAGCGTCGTGCTGTACGTCGACGTCGTGCCGCCCCCGAACGTCGTGCAACGCTCCACCGCCGTACGGCCGCTGAAGGTCATCTCGCAGCGCTCCGCCGGGTTGTTCACCGTCAGCACGTTGCCCGCGACCACGCCGTTGGCGATCGAGCCGTCGACCGCGATCGTGGCGGAGCATCCATACTGACGGATGCAGTACGTCCTCCGAGGACGCCCGGTGCCCATCTCGTCCACGAAGTACGAGCCCGCCACGTTGCTGCACGCAGGCCCGTCACCGCTGGCGTCGCGTCCTGCGTCCTCGGTCGAGGCGTCGGCGCTCGCGTCGCTCGTCGCGTCGCGATCGGCGCTCGTGTCGGTCGGCTCCTCGCGATCGGCGCTCGTGTCGGTCGTCGCGTCTCGATCCACGTCCGACGTCGAGCAGGCGACCGAGGCCGTACAGCCGAGCAGCAGCGCAGCACGCCCGAGCTTTCGAGCGATCGGACCCACCAGTTTGAACATGTTTTCACCAGCTCTCTCCCCGCCCTCGCGGGGGTGTTGTTCCGCGGAGCGTTGGGCGCGACGCGGAGCGACCCAGAAGAAGCGCCCCGTGCGGTCAGCGCACGGAGGTGTGAGGCGCACCCCAGCGACGCTGCGCGACGCGCGGCGGAGCAAAGAGGGCGACGGGCTTCACGACAGACTCCCTTGGCGTGTCTGTCGGCCGACGCGGCGCGGCGGCGTACGGGAGCAGTGCGCGGGGTGTGCCAAACGCACGCGGAGACGGATTTTCAAGCGCGCGCGGCACCGCAACGGAGCAGCTGGCTGCGGATGTCGAGCGCCGTGGGCGAAGTGTCCAGCGGCGTGCACAACGGCGCGACGGTCGCGTCGGCCTCGCGCGGCACGCTCACGCCGTGGACTCTTCGCGCGCCACGCCCCCTGCGCCCCTCGCTCCGGGCTCCGCCGCGTCGTCGCAAGGGGGTACGCGAAGTGATCGCGGAGGGGCGCCTGCCCTCGGCGACACATCGGTGGATGAGGAATCCAACGCCCCGAGCCGCCAACGCCCAGTGCGTTCTGGTGGGCGAGGCTCCTCGCGTCACGGATGTTTCGTCACCCCTCGCTGTACGACGACACCGATGCTGTCGTGACCGAGTCCAACGGCCACCCGCGGCGTGTTCATGTGGCACGCCGCGGCGTTGACGCGATCGCCGTTGCGTCGCCGCCCTCGACTCCACCCGTCGGCGAGTTCGCCCGTCAGCCCGTGTCGTCCCAACGCCTACGCGTGCGGATGGGCGCACCGACGAGGCAAGGCCGCGACGACGCGCGCGTCGAGGCCGACCGCATCACCCACCGCATCGGCGCAGCGCCGGGCGCGCCCGAGGTGCCCGTCCTGCTCGAAGCCATCGAAGCGCTCGGGTACCACCGCCTCGCCGCGGCCATCGCGGAGCACCTCGTGCCCGTCACGGTCACCGTCGCCAACGACAACGGCGCGCTGGTCGTCACCACCTCGAAGCTCGACGACGGACTCTTCGAGCGCTACGTCGACGCGCTGCGCGCGGTGCCGGGTCGCCGATGGGACGGAGAGCGCAAGGCCAACGTGGTCCCCGCGCGCTCGAAGCGCGAGCTCTGGGCCGCGCTGATGGGGTGCCTCCCGAGCGGAGCCGTCATCGTCGGCACGCGCGTCTGCGCCGTCGGGTAGAACGCCTTGCAGGCGCCCTCAGGCGGCAGGCGTCAGCCCACCGTGAGTCCCCAGCGCTTGACCACGTTCTTCTGGTCGCCCGTCGCGATGTGAAGGACCTGCGCGATCGGCTGCGGCTTGATGCCTACGCTGAATGCGAAGTTCTCGGGCGACTGGACCTCCGTCGACGCGTCGTCCGCGACCGAGAGGTTGAACTCGTCGCCCCTCTTCTCCAGCAGCCCCTTCATGTCGGTGCTGTTGCTGTGAAACGAGAGGAAGTACTTCTTCGCGATGGGGTCGTACTCGTACACCGCGAATTGGAACGTGACGTCGATGTTGACCAGGGTCTCGTAGACCATGAGCGCGATCGGCTGCCTGTTCGCCGTCGACACCTGACCCGAGAGGTACACGGCGTCGGTGATGCCGACCTGCCAGAGCACGTCGGAGAGCACGGCGACGACCTTGAGGTCGGTCGTGGGGTTCGTCGGGTCCTTGCAGTTCTGGTCCGCGGTGAGGTCGGTGTCACCGATCTTGAGCTTCGTGATGAAGCCCACGGGCGTCTGCTTGTCCTTCTTGTAGTTGTAGCCCTGGTACACATCCAGCGGCCTTCGAAACTCAGGCATCGGTTCATCCCTTTCGAGAAGCAGCGGTCAGGCCCCGCAGCGGAGCGTGGCATCGAGCAGGAACCGCCGCCTGCGACGAGGAGTGTACGCGCACCTCGGAGGAGGTTGGCTCGCCCTTGCGCGACGTAGAACTCCGACCAGACGTTCACGGCCTGGCCACCGACGAAAACCACCTGTTCGGCGACGTCACCCATCCGTGCGAGCAGCGCAAGCACATCGCGCGCTTATTGTGTTGCTCGACGCGCGCGGCGCGATGGGCGACGTGATCGTGCTCACGCACGACGCGAGCGTCGCGACGTGGGCAGGACAGATCGCGCAGGCGACCGGCCCCGCGGGCACGCGGCTCGCGCTGGCGCCCGTGGTCGTGCGCTTGACGCTCGCGGAGGTCGAGCGCCTCCTGGCGACGAAGACGCCCGAGCTCGCGGTGCTCGCCGCGTGGGCGGTGCACGACCAGCGAGGCCGCGAGGCGCAAGAGGTCGTGCGCGCGGTCGTCGAGGTGATCGAGTCAGCGCCCGACGCGCAGTTGCGTGAGGCGCTTGTCCAGGCGATGATTTCAATGCTCGGCGACCCGCTTGTCGCCGTCGTCCGGGAGATGCTGATGAACCCGATCGTGACCCCTCCCAGCCCTGCATACCTCGCGCTTCGACGCGAGATCGAAGCCGTCGGTGAGGCACGTGGTGAGGCGCGCGGTGAGGTTCGTGGCGAAGCCAACGCGCTGCTGGTCGTGCTCGCGTCACGCGGGCTCGAGGTGAGCGACGCCACGCGCGAGCGAGTCGCGGCCTGCCGAGACGCGTCTCAGCTTCGCCGCTGGATCGCCAGCGCCGCGCGCGCGACATCGCTGGATGATGTGTTCGGCGAGCGGAACGACGCGAAGTAGACCGCGAGGGAACTCATCCAGGTCGCGAGCGACACGCGATCGCGGCGGACGAGCCGCTCTGCCCCCGAGAGGACGCGCAACCGCGGGCGCGCTGGACAAAGCGGGACGCCCTTCGGAGTGCGCACCACCAGTGATGCGGCCTCGTACCGAGCCGCGATGTCACGTCACCCCTCGCGGCCACCCCCGAAGCGCGCGAGCCACGCCTCGATGTCAGCGAGCGCCTCGCCCGCGTGGATGGGTTCGGCCTCACCTCGGGGCATCCAGATTCGCGTGAACAGGCTCATCAGCGTCGCGGCCCGGGCGTCTCGCTGGCGTTCGGCGCTGCGCACGCTTGCCATCGTGATGAGGTGACGCACCGTCTCCGGGGAGACTTCCGCCAGGAGCAGGTCACGCCCGATCATCCGCGAGCGCTCACCCGCCGCGAGGCGCGTCCGCGCGCCCTGCACCAGACGCTCGCCCTCTGCGGAAGCGGTGGGCCTCGGCGGTTCCGCGGGCATCCAGTGCACGTCCGCGTCGAAGCGCGACACGCACCCGGCGCCGCAGCACGGGCGCTGACGAAGCGCGGACTCCCACGCCGTCGCGTAGCGTTCCGTCCCCGCGGTGATGGCCCCATCGCACACGACGCAGCGCATGTTCCGGGTCGATCGTACTCGCGTGGCGCGGCGAGTCCCAGACGCGAAGCGCCCCGCCGACGACGAGGTCTGCGGGGCGCTGCGTGAGAGGCGTGGATGCAGTTGGAGCTCAGTGCCGACCGCCGCGACCGAAGCCGCGCTGCGCGCCGCGGCCAACATCGCGCTGCGGACCGCGGCCGACATCGCGCTGCGGGTCGAAGCCCTGCCCGCGCTCCGCGCCGCGGCCGTGGTCGCAGTTCGCCGGAGCGCCGTTGCCGTGTCGCTCGGCGTCACCGCGACGACCGTCCTCGGCGCGCTGGAAGCGCTCGGCGCCGCGGGCCATCTGAGCGCGGCGCATCTCCTCGTTGCGACGCACCTCGACCTGACGCTGCATCTGCCCGGGGCCGTCGAAGCCGCGCTGCGCGCCGCGCGAGGGCGCGTTCACGGTGCGAGCGTGGGTGTCGCGCATGAAGGGGACCTGCTGCGCGTTGGCAAGCGCGGGCACGGCGAGCGAGGCGAGCACGGCGGCGGCAAAGAAGAGCGAGCGGAGGTTCATGCGAGGCTCCTGTGGTTGGGCGTCGTCACCGTCCGTGACGCGCTGCACTCCGCTAGAGCAGCCAGCGTGCCGCGTTCATTCGCCGCGATTTCAAGCGCTTCGAGCGGAGCGCGACGGCCCCGCGTCGCCTTCGAAGACAACACCCGTCGCCCCGTGCGACATCGCGATCGAACGCTCCGTCGTGCGCTCGAGGGCCCGTGACCAGACACTCGCGCTCGACACGCGCCCGGAGCTCCTGCATGGTCGTCGCGCCTCGGCCGAGGAGGGCGGAGACCCATCACGGAGTCTCCCCATGTCCGACGCACCGCTCCCCTCCCCCGACACCGACAAGCCCCCGATCGTCTGGCGCTCCCACGGCGAGCGGGTCTTCGTGCGGGTCGTCTGCGGCGCGTGCGGCGCGCGCTCTCAGGTGATCGACGTCGGACCTCGCTTCGAACTCGGCGCGGAGCCCAACCACGGCGGCGTCGACATCGCGCGCCGCCGCATCGAGTCGGGCGCCTTCGGCCTCACGCTGGTGAAGCACCACCTCGACCACGCGAGCGCCGTGTCCGCCCTCGCCGCCGAGGCCGTCATCGAGCGCATGGGCCTCTACTCCGCGCACGCCGCGGCGCGCGAGATCGGCCCCTTCGCGGTGCTCCTCTGCGAGACGCAGACGCTGGTGAGCGCGCTCCCTCACGACGTACGCCTCGGGGGGATCAAGCTGCTCTTCCACGCGCGCGATCCCAATCCCCTCGCGCGGGCGACGAGCTCGCTCCGCGAGACGTGGGCCGAGGGGCAACACATCGAAGCCGCGTCCTGCGCGATGCAGTGGTGGTCGTGGCGTCCAGTTACGCACGGGACGTAGCGACGTCGCCGCGCTGCGTGCCGTGGCCGGTGACGACCACCACACCGACGGCGTCGACGACCCGCTTCCGGGTTAGCCCACGGTCGCTCGTCACGGGCGTGGCGCGTCGCGATGCGTGATGATCCCATGCGGTTGATCCGGTCGAACGGCGCGACGTGCCACCAACCGAAGGGCTCGGCGGAAGCACGCGTGCGCCAGTCGAGGGAGAGCACCCAACCCCGCGCGGAACCGACTGATCGACTGCGATACGAAGCGTGATCGCGGGGTCTTGATGGGAGAGGGCGTCGGAGGCCCTACCCACCCCGGTCGGGCAACCGTGATAGGTTCGGGAGAGATGCGAGGTCGAGCTGACCTCCGAGGAGGGCCTATGAAGATTCGCTCGAACGTCAAGGCTGGAACCCGTGCCGCCGATTTGATCAACCAGTTGAATTCGGGCTGATCCAGGCGCCATACGCGGGATTTCGCGGAGCGCCGCGGTCGACGTCCTGATGCCATCGCGACCCCGCATCGAGTCAAGTACGCCCTGAATCATTGGGGATTGCGTTGAGGGTGCCCTCGTCCACCCTCTGCTCACCGCCCGGCGCGAGCCCGCCGCTCGCGACGTCGTCCGTTCTCCCTGCTCGTGCGCGAGTCGACGACCACGCGCTGCCCCGCGCGGTCATAGGTGAAGTACTGCCCCGAAACGACGCTCTCGGTCTGGATGGGGCAGACGCGTCCGTGGATGGTGTCGAAGTTGCGCCACTCGAGCGCGGCCTGCGTGAGGAGCTGCGTGACGAGCGTGTCTCCAACGTCGAGCCCGAAGGTCTCCTTCGCGCGCCGCGCCACGTCGGTGTAGGGCATCGCGGGGAGCTCGCCCATGAAGCGGGCGAGGTGCGGGTCCTGCGCGCCGCGCTGCGCGAAGGGGCTCGCGAACGCGGGGGCGCCGAAGGGCTGCGCGGCGGAGGCGGGTCCCTGCAACTGCTGCCCGAGCGAGAAGCCCTGGAGGCCGCCGACGTCGAAGGTTCCGCCGTGCGCGCTGGCGACGCGTCGAGCGAAGAGCTCGGGGTCGACGCCGCGCATGGCGAGCAGCCGCGCGGCCTCGGGGTGCATCCCGTGGCTGTTGGGCGCGTGCATCTGTCGCTGCTGCACGCTCGTGCGAACGAAGGGTCCGTGGGTCATCGAGAGAACTCCGTGGGGTGATCGCGCAGGCGCGCGGCGGTGAGCGGGTGACGAGGCGTTGGGCGAAGGGCGACGGGGCGGTGAGCAGCGAGGTGATGGCGCGACGAGGCGCGATGGTTCGGCTACGAACGATCTCGTTCGTCGCCGTACGATCAGGCGGTGCCGGTGAGCGTCGCGCCGGGGGTGAGCCTCACGCGGATGCGCGTTCCCGCGACGGCGGGGGCGCCGTCCTCGGCGATGCCCACGAGGTGAACGACGGCGCCCGCGGCGGGGGCAGTGGCGCGCGTGGAGTAGACGCGTCCTCCGGTGGAGTCGACGGAGACGGAGGCGGCGAGGCGATCGCCCGCCTGCACGGTGCCGGCGCCGTCGGTCTCGACCTCGGTGACGCCCTCGACGGCGACGTCGCCGGTCTGACCCGGCGCGATGGCGCGGCGGGTGACGCCCTTGAGCTTCGCGGCGCCGGTGACCGAGAGGCGGTTGATGGGGTTGGCCGCGGTCGTGCTGGTGCCGTAACCACAGACGCGCGCCTCGGGGATCGTGTAGGCCGCGTGGACGTTGGTGCCGGACGCGTACTCCGCGTCCTCGGTGACGTTGATGGGCATTGGGTCTGTCTCCGTGTGTGCGAGGCGATGCGGGCTCACGCGCGTGAGGCGCGGTGGGGCGTGCGAGAACTGGGCAGGATAGAAGCGCGTGAGCCGACGGCGAGTGGCTCTGCGGAGCGCGTCAGTCTGGGAGGCTGCTGAGGAACGCCGCGCGTTTGCGCTTCCGTCGTCGACGAGCGTCGAGTGTCGAGCGGAGTTGAGAGGCGGCCGATTTGACTCCGCGGTCTGGGTCGTTCGCAGCGACCCGTTCGAGTAGAGTTTCGAGGTCGCCTACCTCACGGGCGTCGGCCGCGTACAACGCATCGAATCGAACCGAGGGGTGCGGGTGCTCGAGCAATCGAGGGAGCGCCGCTTCGAGCTCGTCGAGTGGGAGAAGCCTCATCCCAGCGAGCGCGCCGCAGACGATCGCGGGGTGTTCACTCTCGATTCCCGCTCGAATCAAGGGCAGCGCGCGCGTTGCCTCGCTGGACCCGAGATTCTCCAGCGCGCACCCTCGCACGTCGACGGAGAGGCTCGAATCGCGCGCCGCTCGTTCGAGAAAGCACAACATGGCTTCGCTGCGCGTCGGTTCAGGCTCGCGCCGGAGGGGACCGTATCGGGACGAGAGGAGGCCGATTTCGTTGCAGAGCAGCTCACCGAGCGTGATTCGATCGGCGAGACATCCGGTGAGGGTGTCGAACTCGCGATCGTCGAGGAGCAGCGGCTCGAAGAGCTCGAGCGCGGGACGACGGTCGCGAAGCAGATGACGCGCGATATACCCGCGAAGCACCGGGCTCTCGTGCGCGAGCAGCGACGTGACGACCGCGGCGTCGAAACGCGCCACGAGCTCCGTGAAGGCTGCGACGCGTTCGAAGGAGCCGTACGGATCCGGCCCGTCGTAGAGGCCGCCGTAGGCCACGACTCGCCCGACGAGCTCCGCGAGCGATGGGTCTTCGATCCGCAACGGCGTCTTCACGACGTACGTCGAGCGAGCACGATCCGGCGGCCAGGCGCCCCAACCTCTCATCCTTCGATCGTACCAGCGCGACGTCGCGTGACGCGACGCGTGCTGCGCGCGATCAGCCCGCGAAGCTGTCGCCGCTGAACTGCGCGACCTCGGCAAGCGCCGCAGTGAAGCTCAGGTCGCGGCCCTGCGCGCGGGCCATGTTCATGTGGTTGCGCACGACGCCCGCGAGCACGTCGGCGGCGCTCACGCCCCCGGGCTGCGCGGTGGTCGACTGCGGCGCGGCGCCCGACGGAGGCACCACGCGCGAGAGCCGCTGCGGGTGCTGCGCGGCCTCGATGAGCTCCTGCGTCGTGGGCCGCGGGTGCGCCTTCTCGAAGCCCTCCCAGTCGTGCCCTGCGTGGAGGCGCAGCGAGGCCTCCGCGGCCTTGAGCTCGGGCTGCACCGCGAAGAGCTCTTCGAAGTACTGGTCGCGCTCGGCCTTCAGGCGCTCCGTCTTCTCGGCGGCGTGAGCGGGTCGTCGAAGATCGTCGCGCAGCGCTGCGTGAACTCCACCGCCGTCGCGTAGGCCGCGCGACACGCCTCGCGCGCGTCGGCGTCGTGCATCGAGCCGAAGACCTCGACGTCGCCCGTCCAGTCGCGGAGGCCCTCGACGTGCTGCCCGTCGACCACGACGTCGCTCGTCGGGAGCCAGTAGCGCGCGTTGGTGAGCTGCGGCACTCGGGCGGGCGCGAGGTCACGCTCACGCCGATGGAGAAGGCCATGCTCGGGATGCAGGCCGTCTTCTCCGAGCTCGAGCGCGCGATGATCGTCGGTCGCGTCCGTGGCTCGCACGAGCACCGGGCCCGCGCGGGCTTCGTCACGGGCGGGACCGTCTACGGGTATCGCAACGTCCGTCGCCCCGACGGCTTCGTGGAGCACGCGATCGAGGAGGGGCAGGCCGAGGTGGTGCGCGAGGTGTTCGCGCGCCGCGCCGAGGGTGTGTCGATCCGCGCGATCACCCTCGACCTCAACCGGCGACGCGTCCCCTCCCCCTCGGGCGGTCGCCGCGGCACCGGCTCGTGGAGCCCCGGCGCGCTGCACGAGATCCTCCACCGCGAGCGATACCTCGGCGTGCTCGAATGGGGGCGCACCCGCAAGGGCTACGGGACGGTCGCAAGGTGCGCGAGGAGCAGGAGAGCGCCGACCTCGTGCGCATCGAGCGCCCCGAGCTCGCGATCATCGACGCCGCGACCTGGGCCCGCGTGCGAAGCCACGACGTCGAGAAGCGCGGTCGGAGCGGTCGAGCGCCCACGCACCTGCTCACAGGCTTCGTGCGCTACGCCGCGTGCGGTGGGCCCCTTTCGGTCTGCGGCACCCGCCGAGGGACCACGACCATCGACGCCTACGGCTGCGCGTGGGCGCGCGACCGTGGCCCGACGGTCTGCACGGTGACGCTTCGCAGGCCCGCCGAGGAGCTCGAGGAGGATGTGCTCGCGTGGATGGAGCGCACCGCGCTCTCCGAGGTGACGACCGCCGAGGTGCTCACGGAGCTCCGCGCGCTGATCGAAGCTCGTGCGATCTCACCCGACGAGGGGCGTGAGGCGCTCAAGCGTGAGCTCGCGGCCGTGACCCGGGAGCGCGATCGGCTCGCGCGGGCGTTGGCGGTCGCGGGCGACGTCGAGACGCTGGCGCTGGAGATCCGCGCGCGCGAGGACCGGGCGCGGACCCTGCGCGCCGAGCTCGCGCTCGCGCCGACGCAAGCCGCGGCGCTGTCCGACTGGAGCGCGATTGAGTGTGAGACGCGTGAGGTGCTCACCGAGCTGCGCGCCACCCTCCGTCGATGTCTGGAGGGTGCGCGGAAGGTGTTCGGTGTGCTGCTTCGAGGAGGCCGTCTCGCAGGGCGGGTGGTCGCATTCGGCCCCCGGCGGAGGTTCACACTTGAGGGTGTGGTGTACCTGCCGCCGGGGGATCTGTTTGCGTCCCCAGAGGGATTCGAACCCTCGTTAGCGACGTGAAAAGCCGCGGTCCTGGGCCTCTAGACGATGGGGACGAGAGGAACTCGTCGCCCCGCGAGATGAATGCTCGCTCGAAGCGGGCGGTTGATTACATGAATCCGTCGCGCTTGCAAAGGGTCTCTCGCCGACTCTCGCGCAACAGCGCCCCCGATCGACGATCCAGGCGCGGCGCGCGCGACCCAAATCCGAGCGCGTACGCCCCGACGTAGTGCGCGCACAAGGACCGACTCCGCGCTCCATTGGGGAACGTCGCCCGCGCGCGGTCACCGACTCGACGCTCGCATCAGGAGGCAGTGAATGATCATCGGGAATCCGCCCCCCTCGCGGTGGCCCTGGCTCGTCGCCGGAACGCTCGCCGCGGGACTCGCGGCCTGCAACAGCACCCCCGCCTCGACACCGTCCGACGCCGCCGTCGACGCGCGCACCGACACCCCGTCGGACACCACCCCGCCGCCCGACGTGGAGCCTCCGAGCGACACGCCCCCGCCCACCGACACGCCTCCGCCGAGCGACGTGCAGCCGCCCACCGACACCCCCGCGGACGCGCCCGTGATGACCATGGGCGCGCGCGCCGTCGTGGACTGTGGGACCGTCTGCGTGCGCCCCCTCGACGCGGTGCCGAACTCCACGGGCACTGCGGTGTTCTTCACCGCGTTCACGCCCACCGGAGAGGCCGCCGTGTTCCGCGCGACGGTGCCCGCCGCGGGCGCTCCCCCCGCCACGCCCACCGTGGTCACGATGGGCAACGGACTCGAGTTCCCCCTCGGGATCACCATCTCGAACGACGACGCGACGCTCTACATCGCCGATCAGTCCGCCGACCGCGGGACCGACCCCGACCTCGGCGCGGTCTTCAGCGTCCCCGCCGCGGGCGGAATGCCCTCGCTCATCAACGTCGGAACGGAGCTCCTGCGCCCCGCGGCCATCACCATCAGCGCCGACGGCAACGACCTCCTCGTCTCCGCGCAGCGCCGCACCGACATGGAGCTCACGCGCGCGCTCTTCCGCGTCCCTCGCGGCGGCGGCTCCGCGACGCTCCTCACGACGAACCTCGTCGACCCGTCGGGCGTCTCTCAAGCCCCCACCGGCGCCATCATCTGTCACGACACGCGTCGCGGCGGCGCGCGCTCGGCCACCGCGGTCGTCGTCGGCGCGACGGGCGTCACCGACCTCGCGGGCGGACTCGTCGCCAACTACCCCGCGGGCCTTTCGTACGCGATGGACAGCCGCAGCGCGCTCTTCTCGGGCGCCGATCCCGCCGTGGGCGACGGGCTCCTCACCTTCGCGGGCCCCGACGGCCGCCCCACCGCGCCGGCCTCCCTCTCCGCGGGGATGTCCACGCCGATGGGCCTCCACCGCGCGCGCATGGGCGACACCTGGGCCGTGGCCGACGAGAGCGCCAACGGCGCGGGCCAGGTCTTCCTCGTCTCCTCGCGCTGACCGCGCGACCTCCTCAATCCCCCACAGAAACAGCGGCTCCAGCGGGTCCTTCGAGGGACCCGCCGGAGCCGTCTTCTCGTTCAGCGATCCGCCACGCGGAGCTCGCGAACGCCCTCGCGGTCGAGCGTCGCGATCACGCTCCGCGCGTCGTCGGCGCCCCGCACGTCGAAGCGCTCGTTCATCCGGAGCGCCTCACGAAGCAGCGTCGCGGCCTCCTCGCGGTGACCGAGCGCGAGCGCGATCTTGCCCGCGTGATACGAGAAGCGCGCCTCGCGCGTGCCGAGCCTCCGCGCGCGGTCACAGAGCTGCGCGGCCTCTTCGAGGTGCCCCGCGCGATAGAGCGCCCACGCGAGGACGTCCTGCGCGTACACGTCCTCCGCGCGAGACGCGACCTCGCGACGCGCGAGCGACACGGCGGCCTCGTGATCACGGTCGTGGTTCGCATAGAACAGCGCCAGCGAGCGCGGATCGGAGCGGCGACCCGCGCGCTCGGCCTGCGCATACGTCGCCGCGGCGTCGGCCGTGTGCGATGCCGCTTCCTGCGCCTCGCCGAGGTGGATGAGATGCTCGGTGGTCGTCGCGCCCTCGACGGCGGCGGTCGCGTCGGCGATGGCGCCCGCGAGGTCTCCGCGGAGCCGCTTCACCTGCCCTCGCGCGTCGAGCGCCGTGGGGTATCCGGGGAACACCCGCAGCGCCGCCTCGAAGTTCCGCTGCGCCTCGTCGAGGTCGCCCTTCGCGAGGTAGAGGTTGCCGAGCTGCACGATGGTCCACGCCATCTCCTCGGGCACGCGCGGAGAGCCCGCTTCGACGGCGTGACGACCGAGCTCGATGGCGCCGTCGACGTCGCCGAGGAGCCAGCGCATCCACGATCCCCGCGAGTACGACGCGAGGTTCGGGCGCAGGTCGATCATGCGCTGATACGCGGACTCGGCGGCCTGGTAGTTCCCCACCTCCATCTCGGCGTCGCCGAGGAGGCCGTGAAAGATCGCCTGCTCGGGGTCCCTCGCGATGGCGCGCGCGGCGAGCTCGCGGGCCTCGCGAAAGCGGTGGTCCTGCATGAGCACCACGCCGCGGATCTGCAGCGCCGCGAGGTCGTTCGGATCGATGCGCAGCGCGCGCGTCACCGCGTCGTCGGCCTGCTGGTAGAAGCCCGGGTCCGACGACTCGCGCGCCTTGCGGACGAAGAGCTGCGCGAGCCTGAGGAGGGGTCGTCCGCGTCCCGGCGCGTTGCGGGCCGCCGTCTGCGCGTCGCGGATCGCGCGATCGGTCGCGGTGTCACCCGTCACCGGCGCCATCGCGCCGCCGTTGTCGACGGCGGGCGGTGACTCGCGATGTGGCGCAGGGCGCGGGGCTTCTTCGCCGCGAGACTTCTCGCACGCGCAGAGTGACAGCGAGATCGTGAGGGAGAGGGCGAGGCGTGAGGGTCGCATCGCCACGTCTACGATGGCGACGCGCGATCGGATTCCCTGCGTCGGGCGACGCGGGAGCGGACGGTCACATCGAGCGCGCGGGCTCCTGCCGGTGCGTCAGGATCGCGTCGCCGCGGAGCGGGATCTGCACGTACGGGAAGGTGCTGCGGTACGGCGCGGCGTCGGAGCGTCCGTTGGGTCCGGCGTTGCCGTCGTCGTTGCCGTCGACGCCATCACCGAAGGGAATCGCGTTGATCGTGAGGTCGGTCACCGCGGGGTTGGCCGTGCCCGGTCGCGCGAGGCCGTTGAGCACGTAGCGCTCCTCGATGTCGACGATGTCGTCGAAGAGCCGTCGGCCGTTGGGGAAGCCCTGCGTGTCGAGCCCCGCGAAGCCGAGGCGGCTGCGTCCCGTGGCGAGCGTCGGATTGCCCGCGTTCGTCGGCAGCGCCGATGACGGCGTGCGAACGTGGAAGCGCAGGAGGTCCGCGGGGGTCATCCCCGTGGGCGCCACGAGGCCCGAGGTGAGCGTGAGCGAGAGCGCGCCGAGGCGTCCCGTCACGAGCTGCGCCATGTCGTTGCCGTTGAGGTCCGACGTGCTGCGCGTCGGGGCCATGTAGCCCGCGGCGGCGCGCAGACCCGAGGGGCCGTAGAGCACCTGCGCGTAGGTCGGCAGCGACGGCGAGAGGATGTACTGCCCGAAGATGGCCGCGTCGTCCGTGGGGGCGGCGCTGTTCCATCCGTCCTTGAGGGCGAGCGGAATGAGCACCTCGTTGACGAGCGGAATGCCCAGGCGAGACACCTGCACGAACTGCCCGTAGCCCTCCTGACAGGGGACGTTGTTCGCGCCGCGCCCGAGGAGCGACGTGCGCGCGCAGTTGCGGCGGATCGTCACCCTCGGCCTGCTCGCCGTCGCGTACACGCCGATGACGTTGCTGCGGTCGGTCATCGCCTCGGTGTTGGTCGCCACCACGAGCTGCGAGATCGGAACCTGGATCGCGATCGTGTGGACGTTGTAGCCCGCGACGTAGTCCGAGCCGCCGCCGCGGCTGCCGAAGCCCGCGACGGAGCTGCGGAAGGTCACGTCGTCGAAGGTCGCGCCGAGGTCGACGAAGAAGGGATCGTCGGTGGGTCCCGCGAACACGCGGCCGGCGCCGGCCGTGAGGTCCTGCGCGGCCTGGCCCCAGATGGCCGTGTAGGCCGCGTCGTCGGCGGCGGGACGCCCCCCGGAGCCGTACGCGAAGCGACCCACGTAGGTGGGCGCCACGGGGATGTTCGTGCCGATCGTCGAGGCGCGTCCCCCCGCGATGCGGGTGACGTTCATCGTCTGCGCGACGAGGGCGTTGTGAAAGTTCCCCGGCGTGGGGAGGCCGTCGATGTGGCCCACGTTGTAGAAGAACGTGCCCGCCGGCCCGGCCGCGCCGCCCACACCCATCGCGGCGCCCGCGTTGTAGTGGGTCTGAAAGCGGAACTGGTACACGACGTCATTGGCGCGTCCGTCGCCGTTGTTGTCGACCTTGATCTCGTAGAGCACATCGTCCGAGAAGCGCAGCCAGTTGGGTCCTCCGCCCGGCTCCTCGAGGCCGATGTACATCGCGAGGATGGTCACCGTGCCGGGCCTGTCCGGCGAGCTGAAAACATAGAGGTCTGTGTTGTCGGCCGAGGGGTCCTCGGCGATGAGCGGCGCCTCGCGGTGGCTCGACGCCATCGAGGTCGCGGGCACCGCCGCCGCGGCCATCATCATCAGCCCTGTCATGCACCGTCGCGTCCTGGAGATCATCCGTCCGGTCCTTTCGTGAGTGCTTCGCCGCCCGCGTTGCGTGACGCCCGTCGCACGCCTGCGCTCCCCCTACGCCCGCCCTCGACGCTCGGATTTCGTCTCGCGCGACGAACGCTCCGCGGCGTCGAACTTCTTCAGCCGAAGGCCCCGCGGGCGAGGCTCCACCCCGTCACCCGCTCGATGAACCACAGCATCCCGAACACCCCCAGGAGCACGCTCCCGAGGCGCCGAACGCCCCGCTCGTAGCCCCAGCGACGCGAGGCCAGCGCCAGCAGCGGCACCACCCCGAGGAGCACCACCCCGAGCGCGAGCCGCCCGACCCCCGCCCACGCGAGCACCCCATAGGCCGCCGCGATCGAGAGCGCCGCGAGGGCCGCGTGCGGAGCGGTCCATACGCGACGGGCCATCAGCGTGAGCACGGGCGCGGCGAGCACCACCACCGCGAGCTGGCCGAGCTCCACGCCGCCGTTGAACGCCAGCAGCGACGGAACCACCGCCCGCGAGGGCAATCCCTGCTCGGCGAGCACGCCCGCGAAGCCGAATCCGTGGACGAGCCCGAAGGCGAAGGTCAGCGCGCGACGGTGCTTCGGCGCCGCGACGAGCACGTTCTCGACGGCCACGTAGGCGATCGAGAGCGCGATCGCGGGCTCGACCACCGACGCGGGCAGCGCGAACCACCCGAGCGCCGCGCCGATGAGCGTGAGCGAGTGGGCCATCGTGAACGAGGTCACGATGAGCGCCACGTCGCGCGCGCCCCGTCGCGCCCCCAGCGCCCCCACCACGAGCAGGAGCCCGCACAGGAACGCGATGTGGTCGTAGCCCTGAAAGATGTGCTCCACGCCGAGGCGCAGGTACTCCGCGAGCTGCGCCGCGAGCGTGCGCCCCGAGGCCAGCGAGAGCGTGCGATCGCGCGCCACGAAGACCCGCGACGCCTCGCGATCGAACGCGTGGAGCGTGGCCATCCCCTGGTGCCGCGGGTCGACGTCGAAGAACAGGTCGTAGCGCACCGAGAGGTCGTCGATGGCCCTCGGGCAATCGTAGCGAACGCGCACGACGAGTTCGAATCCGTCGCGCCGCTCGGCCACGCGCGCGCTGTGATCGCCCGCGTCGCAGCGCCGTCCGGCCTCGCGGAGCACGAGCCGCTCGCGGAGGTACGCGGCCGCGCGCGGCGACGCCGCGATGGCGTCCTGACGCGAGAGCTCCACCCCCGGCGGCGCGTGGACGGCCTCGTTGAGGTCGATCGACGCGATGCGCACCTCGGCGAGCGCGACGCGCCCCTCGACCTCGACGCGGAGGTAGCTCACGGAGTTCTGATGCGCCCACGCGGCACCGCCCGAGAGCGCCGCGGCGAGCGCGATCGAGGCCGACGCGAGGCGCGACCTCACAGCGTCACGCCGGGGTGAATCGCCCGCGCCAGCACGCGCACCGCGTCGACCACGCGAGGCCCCTGACGCCGCACGAAGGCGTCGTCGACGCGTCGCACGCTCCCCGTCGCCACCGCGGGAATCGCCGTCTGCGAAGACCACGACGCGGACAAGGGCGGCGCCGCGCCCGTGAGGTCGACGATCACCTCGGGGACCGCCGACATCACCTGCTCGACGCTCCAGATCGGGTAGGTCGAGCTGCTACGAACGGGGTTGTCTCCGCCCGCGAGCGCGAGGAGCTCGCCCACCCACGACGACTGCCCCGCCACCACGAGCGGCGACTGCGCGCACACCGCGATGACCCGCCGCCGCGGCCGCCCCTCGATGGCGCTGCGCACGCGCGCGAGGCCCGCGTCGATCGAGCGCGTGAGGTCGAGGGCGGCGCCGGGGCGTCCGCCGAGCGTGGCGAGCATCGGGAGGGCGCCCTTCACGTCGGCCACGGACTCGAAGCGAGGGGCGTAGGCGCGCACCCCCGATCCGCGGAGCCTCGCGATCACCTCGTCGCAGAGGGGGCCCTCGACGGCCACGAGCGCGTCGGCCCGCAGCGACGAAATGGCCTCGAACGAGGGCGCGACCATCGTCCCGACGCGCGGGAGCTGGCGCCCTGCGGGGAGGTCACAGAGGTTCGACACGCCCACCACGCGGTCGCCCGCGCCGAGCGCGAAGAGTGATTCTGTCATCGCGGGCGAGAGCGAGACGATGCGTCGCGCGGCCTCGACGCCCGCCACCGCCACTCCCCGCGACGAAGCCCTGCGACACCCGAGCGCGAAGAGGGTCGCCGCGAGGAACTGCCTTCTGGATCGATCCGTGGAGCTGCTCACCAACGGTCACCTACGTCGGCCAACGGCGGTTGGACGTATCGATCGCGAGACGCGCGGAGAGACCGGCGTCGATGATATCGTCGACGCGGCGCGACGTAGGTCGCTCGCCCGGTGAAAACAGGTCTCGGAGCCCATGATGACCCCCTCGACGCCCCGTCTCTCGCTCGCCTCGCGCCTCGCGGCGCTCGCGATCGCAGCACTCGCGTTCGGCTGCGCCGAAGGCTCTCCGGGCACCCAGCTCGACCCGCCCGACGCCACCGTCCAGAACGACACGCCCCCCGGCGATGACAGCGCCACGCCCGACGCCGACGTCCCCGTGACCACGCGCTGCGCGAGCAACGCCGACTGTGCGTCGTCACCGCTCGGCCCCGTGTGCGACACCGTGACGGGGACCTGCGCGCAGTGCACCCCCTCGCAGGACATGTGCCCCCCCGGTCAGCTCTGCGAGCCCGCGACCAACACCTGCGTCACCGGGTGCACCACCGACGCAGACTGCGGCTCCGGCGGCGTGACCCGCTGCGACACCGCCACGCACCGCTGCGTGGGCTGCACCGCCGACGCCGACTGCGCCCTCGGCACGATCTGCCGCACGGGCTCGTGCGTCCCTGGATGCAGCCCCAAGCACGCGTGCGGCGTGGGTCAGACCTGCTGCGACGGCCAGTGCGCCGACCTCCAGTCGAGCGCGATGAACTGCGGCGCGTGCGGAACGGCGTGCCCCTCGGGCGGCGCGTGCTGCGCGGGCGCCTGCCGCGTCGTCGGCAACGACACGATGAACTGCGGACGCTGCGGCAACACCTGCGCGGTCACCAACGGCTCGCCCGCGTGCGTCGAGGGCGCGTGCGCCGTGAGCACCTGCGACATGGGCTTCGGCGACTGCGACCACGACGCGACGAACGGCTGCGAGGCCGAGCTCGCGACGAGCGCGATGAACTGCGGCGCGTGCGGGAGCGCGTGCACCTCGGGTCCCAACGCGACCTCGCGCTGCATGGCGAGCCGCTGCGTGAACGAGTGCGCGGGGGGCTTCGGCGACTGCGACGACAACGCCGCCAACGGCTGCGAGACGGCGATCAACACCGACGCCCGCCACTGCGGACGCTGCGGCAACGCCTGCCCCGGCGGCGCCAACGCCACGCCCGCCTGCACGGGAGGCGCGTGCGGGCTCACCTGCGCCGCGGGCTTCGGCGACTGCGACGGCGACGCTTCGAACGGCTGCGAGACCTCGCTCACCACCACCGTCACCGCGTGCGGCGCCTGCGGCGTCACCTGCCGCTACCCCAACGGAAACGCGTCGTGCAGCGCGGGGCGATGCGGGCTCTCGACCTGCGTCACGGGCTTCGACAATTGCGACGGCAACGCCGAGAACGGCTGCGAGACGCCCACGTCGGCGGACAGCTCCAACTGCGGCCGCTGCGGCAACCGTTGCCCCACGGGCACCGCCTGCTCGATGGGCTCGTGCAACAGCGTGTGCAGCGGCGGAACGACCTTCTGCTCTGGCCGCTGCGCCGCGCTCGACTCCGACCCCACGGCCTGCGGATCGTGCTCGCGCGCGTGCCCTGGCGGCTCCAACGCGACGGCGGCGTGCCGCGGCGGCGCGTGCGGGCTCACCTGCGACCGCGGCTTCGGCGACTGCGACGGAGACCCTTCGAACGGCTGCGAGACCAACCTCCGCACGACCGTCGCGCACTGCGGCGCGTGCGGCGCGCTCTGCCGTCCTTCGAACGCCACGGCGGCCTGCGTCGACGGCGCGTGCCGCGTGGGTGCGTGCGACACGGGCTTCGCGAGCTGCAACGGCAGCGACACCGACGGCTGCGAGGTGCGCACCGCGGCCGACGTTGCGAACTGCGGCGGCTGCGGGCGCGTGTGCAACCTCCCGAGCGCGGGCGCGGTGTGTTCGAGCGGAGTGTGCGCCGTGAGCAGCTGCGCGTCGGGCTTCGCCAACTGCAACGGCGTCGACAGCGACGGCTGCGAGGTCAACACCTCGAACAACAACTTCAACTGCGGACGCTGCGGCCTGAGCTGCGCCCCCGGCACGGCGTGTTCGGGCGGGAGCTGCGCCACGATCTGCAGCGCGGGGACGACCTACTGCGCGGGCTCCTGCGTGAACCTCGCCACCGACGCCCGCAACTGCGGCGCGTGCGGCAACGTCTGCGGCGCGGGGCAGCTCTGCTCCGGCGGCGCGTGCCGCGTCCCTGCGCCGTCGAATGACACCTGCGCGGGCGCGGTGACGCTCTCGCTCGCGTCGGCGGCGCAGACGCTCTCGGTCTCGAACGTCGGCGCCAACACCGACCTCACGCCGCCCTGCGGCTTCGGCGGCTCGGAGGTCTGGTACCGCTTCACCCTCACGCAGCGCGAGCTCGTGTACGCCGACACGGTGGGCACGGGCTTCGACACGATCCTCTACTTCGCGTCGAGCTGCACCGCGGGGCTCTCGGGCTCGCCGGTCGCGGGGACCTTCCTCTGCAACGACGACATGAGCTCGGCGTCGTGCACGGGGGGAGGTCTCCAGTCGCAGGTCGTCGGGTTGTTCAGCCCCGGCACGTACTACCTGGTCTTCGCGGGCTTCAGCAGCGCGACGGGCGCGGCGACGATCCACTTTCAGCACCTCGCGGTCGGAGGCGGCGCGGTCAATCCGCTCAACGCGGGCACGACCACCAACTCGGGATCGACCACGGGCGGCAGCGCCCTCACCCCGAGCTGCGGCTACGGCACCGGCCCCGAGAGCACCTACTGGTGGAAGAGCTGCCCCGACACGGCCGCGGGCGCGTTCTCGGCGACGACGTGCTCGCGCGCGACGTGGGACACCATCCTCGACCTCCGCAACGCCACGGCCGCGGGCGACACCTGCAACGACGACAACTGCTCGTTGCAGTCGTCGATCGCGTCGACGATCGGCGCGGGCGCCGGGCTCCACGTGCTGACGGTCGACGGCTACGCCGGCGCGTCGGGGTCCTTCACGCTCCAGACGACGAGGCCCTGAAAGCTCCGCGACGACCGCGCGCGGCGCGGGAGCGGTGTTAGGATCGGCGCGAGGCGGTTCCCTGCGGTGACGACGGATTCAGCGGAAGAGGCGCTCACGCCGGGATCGATCTTCGCGGGCTACGAGATCGTGCGGCGCATGGGCGCGGGCGACTTCGGCGCGGTCTACGAGGCGGTGAAGCAGGGCGGCGGCCCGCGCGTGGCGCTCAAGGTGCTGCGCGTCGAGATGCAGGGCAACGAAGAGATCGTCGTGCGCTTCATGCGCGAGGCGCGCGCCGTGGCCCTGCTCAAGCACCCCAACATCGTCGCCGCCGTCGAGGTGGGCGAGTGCGAGGGAAAGCCCTTCCTCGCGATGGAGCACCTCAAGGGTGAGCTCCTGGGCGAGCTCGTGTCGCAGTCGGGCGGGCTGCCGTTGCGAGAGGCCCTCGACCTCGCGATCCCGCTGATGTCCGCGGTGCGGGCCGTTCACGCGCAGGGCATCGTGCACCGCGACCTCAAGCCCGAGAACATCTTCGTCGCGTACACCGACACCGGCGAGATGCTCCCGAAGATCCTCGATTTCGGCTTCGCGAAGATGGCCGAGCCGGGGCTTCAGCTCACGGGCAAGGACACCGCCATCGGCACGCCCAACTTCATGTCGCCCGAGCAGATGCTCTCCCCGCGGAGCGTCGACCCGAGGAGCGACCAGTGGGCCCTCGGGGTGCTCCTCTACTACATGCTCACGGGCGAGAAGCCCTTCGAGGGGCGCAACCTCGCCGACACGCTCCGCAACGTGCTCCAGCACGAGCCCGCGCCGCTGCGAGAGAAGGCCCCCGACGTGCCCGAGGCCGTCGCGAACGCCGTCGCGCGCGCGATGAAGAAGCCGCCCGATCAGCGCTTCCCCACGGTGCACGACTTCGCGCTCAGCCTCGTGAAGTACGCGAGCGACGAGACGGCCCTCTTCTACGCGCAGGAGTTCTACACCGTCTCCGTGTGGGACGCGCTCGGCGAGGAGCCCCCTCCCCGCACCGGCGCCGAGGAGCGCGCGCGTCCCCCACGCTCCCCGCGAAAGGCTCCGTCGTCGCTGCCTCCCGGCACGAGCGGAATGTACCGGTCGGCCACCTCGTCGAGACCGCCGGGCTCTCCCGCGACGCTCTCGTCGCCCGCGGGCACGTCGTCTCGCCCATCGATCACGACGCCCTCGACGAAGTCATCGCCCGCCGCGACCTCGTCGCGCCCGCCCGCTTCGAACTCGAAGCCTCCGTCGTCGACGCCTCCGCCTGCGTTCTACTCGCGGCCTCCGTCGACCACACCGTCGCGGCCCCCGCAGTCGGCGACGCGCTCACAACCGCCGGTCCCCGAACAACCCGCGGGCCCGCTCGTGGCAGACGATCCTGTCGAGGCTTTCGATGACCGCGTGGTGCGTCGAGGCCCCGGCGCGCCGGTGCTCGCGGTGGCGGGCGCCATCGTCGCCGCGCTCCTCGCGATCCTGCTGTGGAAGCTCGCGTCGTAACGGCGCCACACGCCGCTCACGCCCACTTTGGGTGTGTGTGACGCGATGGCACCAGCGGGGGTGAAGCGGCCCTCTCTCCTCGCATCCGCGCGCCCAACACCCCCAAGGATCGCGCTCCGCTGCTCTCCTCTCACGGAAGTGCCTCTAGAGAAGGTCGTTTCGCTGAATCAGGGACGCGGAGTAGGGGCTCGCCCGGGTTCGACACACGGGATCGCGGCGTGTCGCGCATCGGGGTTCGACGCCTGGGATCGTCGCGTTGCGCGCCTTGTGGGGGCCTGTGATCGTCGCGCGATGCGCACCTTGTGGGAGCCTGAGATCGACGCGCGCTGCGCGCCTTGTGGGGCCTGAGATCGACGCGCGATGCGCATCTTGTGGGGCCTGGGATCGACGCGCGATGCGCGTCTTGTGGGGCCTGAGATCGACGCGCGATGCGCATCTTGTGGGGCCTGGGATCGTCGCGCTGCGCGCCTTGTGGGGCCTGAGATTGACGCGCGCTGCGCGCCTTGTGGGGGCCTGAGATCGACGCGCGCTGCGCGCCTTGACGAGCCTGTGATTGGCGCGCTGCGCGCGCCGCGGGGCGCCGCGAGATCGACGCGCGCGCGCGCCTTGTGCGCGGCGCCTGTCGATTGGCGCGCAGCGCGCGCCGGCCGGGGGCCTGAGATCGACGCGCGCTGCGCGCCTTGGGGAGCCTGTGATCGACGCGCGCTGCGCGCCTTGTGGGCCTGAGATTGACGCGCGCTGCGCGCCCGCGGCGCGCGCGGGATCGCTGAGTGTCTCTCCCCGCCTCACCGCCGGGCAACAGAGGGTGGCGCCCCCACGGGGGGCGCGCGCCGCGAGACTCCATCAAGACGCGCGATTTGGATTGAGTCATCGCGGGCGCCAACACCGCGGCGATGCCACCACGCGCCCGCGCGAAAAGGGCTCGTGCGAAGCGGGCGCGCGTGCGCAAGGAAGGGGTGCGCACGCCGCCCCGAGCGCCTCCTCTTCGCGAGCGACAGCCAGCTCCGCCCCCCTTGTGGGGGCGCCACGCGCCCGGCGGTGAGGCGGGGAGAGACACCCAGCGATCCCGCGCGCCGAACCCCGGCGCGCGCGCGCGTCAATCTCAGTGCGTGGTGGCATCGCCGCGGTGTTGGCGCCCGCGATGACTCAATCCAAATCGCGCGTCTTGATGGAGTCAGCCAGCCCCCGCCCCCCTTGTGGGGGCGCCACCCTCTGTTGCCCGGCGGTGAGGCGGGGAGAGACACTCAGCGATCCCGCGCGCCGAACCCCGGGCGCGCAGCGCGCGTCAATCTCAGGCCCCACAAGGCGCGCAGCGCGCGTCTATCTCAGGCTCCCACAAGGTGCGCATCGCGCGTCAATCTCAGGCCCCACAAGGCGCGCAGCGCGACGATCCCAGGCGCCGAACCCCGATGCGCGACACGCCGCGATCCCGTGTGTCGAACCCGGGCGAGCCCCTACTCCGCATCCCTGGTTCAGCGAGACGACCTTCTCGATCAGCTCCTCCGTGAGAGGAGAGCAGCGGTGAGCGATCCTTGGGAGGGGTTGGGCGCGCGGATGCGAGGAGAGGGGCGCCTGCGAACGCACGCGCGTCCGCTCGGCCCGTGATGCACGGATCGATCAGTAGTAGTAGCGGCGCGTCGCGGGCGGCGGGGCGAAGCCGTTGGGGAAGGGGTTCGCGCGGTCACGGAGCTCGACCTCGTTCTGCTCCAGGTCGAGCACGGCGCCGCGCTCGGCGAAGAGGGCCACGCCGATGACGCCCACGTTGCGCGCGTCGCCCGTCTGCGCCGCGTACGAGTCACCCACGCTGCCGAAGCGGAACGACGCCACCGTGTCGCGGCTCTGGCGGAAGCCCTCGACCTCGACGCGCCCGTAGGGCTGAAGGATGTAGCCGCGCTGACCCATGCTCGCGGGGCGTCCGTTGATGACGTCGAGGCCGTCGACCGACACCACCGTCTCGAAGCGCGCGGGCGTCGTGTTCTCGATGAGGATGATGTACCGCTGCCCCGCGTTGCCGAGCACATACACCGTGTCGCCCGCGTAGTAGCCCGGCAGCGCCTCGCCGTTCTCGTCGCGCAGCGACACGCGCACGCCGTCGTGACGGATGCCGAACCAGCGCGCGGGTCGCGCCTCGTGCTGCATCGCCTGCATCGCCGCGAGGTGCGCGTCGTTGTAGTGGATCATCGCCACGTCGGTGGGCTGCGCCGACGCGCGGACGAAGGGCGCGTACGACATCGACGAGCGGCGCGTCTCACCCCACTCCGTCGCGAGGCCGGGACGCGCCTCGGGGGCGATGTTCACGGGCGCTTCGCCGGGCGCGGAGGGCAGGTCGACGTCGGCCGAGCGAGACACGCTCGACTCGCTCACCACGCCGCCGTACGAGGCGGGCTGCGAGGGCGCCACGCTCGACGCGGGTGCGACGCGCGTGGAGGTCGTGACCGCGTAGCCGCCGCCGTAGGAGCCCGACGAGGTGCTCTGCGCGGTGACGTAGGCGGGGGAGTTGTACGGCGCGCGACCGGAGCACGCGACGAGCGAGGTGAGCGAGAGCAGCGCGAGGGTGCCGAGGGTCTTCATGGCGTTCTCCGTGGTGTGTGCGGTGAGAACGCCGGGACAACCAGGGGCTTACACGACGAAGGTCAAGAGTCGCGACCGCACGGGAGGATCGCCGCGTGGCTGATCATGCGGAGGGTGAAGGGGTCGATGACGGCCGTGGCGCCGAGGTCCTGGCCCTTCCACCCGATCATCACGGCGTACCAGCCCTCCGTCCACGGGAGGAACGCGGTGTTCTCATAGGAGTGGAAGCCGAAGCCCTGCGCCGTGACCGTGCGGTGGTTGCCCGCGGGGCCCGTGACGTTGAGGGCGCCGCCGCGCGTCGAGGCGCGCCACCCGTGGCTCGCGATCTCCGTACGCTGAAAGGGGCCCACGAAGCTCGGCTCGTTGTTCGCGGCGTCGGGCGCGTCGGCTACGCGAATGAGCTCCACGCGGTTCGCGATGGGGTCGATCTCGTAGCAGCGCGGCGCGCCCGCAGACACGCCGCAGAGCTCGACGAGCGCGCCGCGGAGCTTCACCCGCGTGGCCTGAAAGTCGTCGGCGAAGCAGTCGCGACGCGCGTTGGTCGACAGCGTCTGCGCGGGGAACGGCGGCCGCGTCGTGGGAGACCCCGCGTCGACGCGAGGAGACCTCGGCGCGGGCGGAGCCCTCGGAGGGTTCCTGCACCCCACCCAGGTCGCGGCAAGGAGAGACACCGTGAGCGCGGTCCACGACGTTCGCATCGCTGCTTTCTCTAGACCGCGCCCGTGCCTCCACGCAACGCTTGTCGCGCGCGAGAAAAACAACCACCCTCCGGGGCCTCATGCGCCGTCATCGCACCCTCTCGATCGCACTCGGACTCTGCGCCCTCGCGGGTGACGCCCTCGCGCAACAGACCCCTCGCCCGACCCCCGCGCGGCCCGCCCCGGCGCAGCCCGCGGCGGCTCAACCGTCGGCGCCCCTCGCCCTCCAGATCCCCGTGCAGCGGGAGCGCCTCGACAACGGCCTCCGCGTGGTGCTCTCGCCCGACCACTCCGTCGCCACCGTGGCCATCGCCATCTACTACGACGTGGGCTCGCGCATGGAGGAGCGCGGCCGCTCGGGCTTCGCGCACCTCTTCGAACACCTCATGTTCGAGGGCACCGAGGGGCTCCCCAAGGGTGAGTTCGATCGCCTCCTCTCGCTCCACGGCGCCGACTCCAACGCGACCACGAGCGAGGACCGCACGAACTACTTCGAGATGCTCCCCGCGAGCTCGCTCGAGCTCGGGCTGTGGCTCGAGGCCGACCGCATGCGCGCCCTCGCGATCACCACCGAGGCCTTCGAAAACCAGCGCCTCACCGTGATGGAGGAGCGCCGCCAGTCCTACGAGAACCGCCCGTACATGCAGTCGTTCCTTCGGCGCGACGAGCTCTTCTACGAGGGCTACTTCCCCTACGAGCACAGCACCATCGGCGACATGCGCGACCTCGAGATGACGGGCGTCCCTCCCGCCGAGCAGATCCGTCGCGTGCGAGACTTTCACGCGCGCTGGTACGCCCCCGACAACGCCGTGCTCTCGATCGCGGGCGACTTCGACCCCGCCGAGGCCCTCGCGATGGTCCGACGTAACTTCGGCTCCATCAACACGCACCGCGGCGAGGCGTGGACCGAGCCCTCGTACACCCCGCCCACCACCGAGCGCGTCGCGTCGATCACCGACCAGCACGCCGAGGCGCCGGGCTTTCACATCGCGTGGCACGTCCCGCCGCGCCGCACGACCGACCACTACCCGCTCGAACTCCTCGCGCTGATCCTCGGCGGCGGAGAGTCTTCGCGCATGTACCGCACGCTCGTTCGAGACCGCGAGCTGCTCGCCGAGATCGACGTCGACACCGAAGACCGCCGCGGCCCCGACCTCTTCACCGTGTGGGCCATCTGCGCCGAAGGACACTCGCCCGCCGAAGCCCGCACCGCCCTCGACGCCATCGTGACCGAAGTGGTCGCGAACGGCGTCACCGCGCGCGAGCTCGAGAAGGCCAAGAACGCCTTTCGCGCGGGCTTCGTGTTCGGCCTCCAGCGCCCCCTCGACCGCGCGGAGTACCTCGGGATGACCGAGCTCTACGACGGCGACGCGTCGATCGTGAACGCCGAGATCGCGCGCTACGAGGCCGTCACCCTCGACGACATCCGCCGCGTGGCCGCGCAGTACCTCGTCTCGACCAACCGCCTCGTGCTCGACGTGCTGCCCGCGCCCGAAGAGGCCGCCGCGCACTGAGCGTCTGCGCGGCCTCCCCCTACGCCCCACACGAACACACGCTTCCCGACGTTGAAATGACTCCAAGGAGTCATCAAACCACTCGTTGGGAGTCTTGAAACCACCCCGATGGGGTCTTGAAACCTCCCCGGGGCGTCATCAAACCACGCCGGGGAGTCATCAGACCGCGGCCGGGAGTCTTGGAACCACCCCGAGGGAGTCATCGAACCACCCCCGAGGAGTCATCCGATGACCCGGTGGGAGTCATCCGATGACCGGGTGGGAGTCATGCAACCACCCCTCCCCCGGTGGTCGAACCACCGGAGGCTGAGGTCGAACCTCTCCCACCGAGAGACGCGGTCTCTCAGAAGCGGAACGCGCAGGCGAGCCCCGGGCGGTCGAAGGTCGGGCCGCAGATCGACGCACCACCCTCGCGCTGCCTCGCAGGCGCCGCGACCAGGAGCACGACACCCGTCACGGCGAGCGCGCCACCTGCGGCGAAGCCCACGATGCCCACGGTGTCGTTGTCGAGCGCGAGAAAGCCCGCCGCACCGACGCCGAGGCCCGCCACACCGAGGCCGAGCGCGACGCCGCCGAGCGTGAGCATCGTCGAGCGTCGGCTGTTGTTCGCGAGCATCGCCAGACGCGCGCTGTCGTCGTGCCTCGGCTGCTCGTGCGCGAGGTACATGCGCAACACCGTGGGATCGCTGCCAGTCACCACGTTCGTCGCCTGCGTCATCGGGAGCGCGCCCGTCGCCTCGACGCGCACCGTGGCCGGCCCCACGAGGAGCCGGAGGGGCTGCTGCATCGGGCACTGTCCGCGCGGCGTCTCGTTCACGAAGACCGTCGCGCCGGGCGGCGTGCATTCGACGACGAGCGTCCCGACGTGCGACTGCACCTCGCGGACCGCGCCCTGGATGCGCGCGCGGTTCTCATCGACCCAGCGGTTGCCCTGCGCGGCGAGGCCCGTGGTGAGGTGCTCGTCGGCGGACACCCACTCCTGAAGCGCCATCTCCGCGAGGCCCTGTCGCACCAGCGCCTTGGGGTCGTGCGTGCGCTCATAGAGCGAGCGGAAGAGGTCGCGCGCCTCGGCGTGACGTCCCTGCTCGCGCAGGCGGTTGCCCTGCGCGTGCTGCGCCTCGACGTCATCGCTGGCCGATGCCCTCTGCTGCGCTTCCGCAGACGAGGCCACGAGCATCGACGCCACGATCAACCACACACCGGCAACGCGCGCAGATCGGTTCACGACGGCGCAACGAATCGCAGAGATCGCCCCGAGAGGCAAGACCCCGACGACGAGAGCACCGCAGAACGCCGCGGAGACTCAGAAGATCGGCGCAGGACCGCCGCGCGGCGGACGAGGTCCTCGGGGCCCGCGCGGGACGTGGATGCGCACGCCCGCGTCACGTCCAGGCACCCGCTCGCGCGCGCCGCGCTGGTCGGGGCCACGGGGCGCCGACGCGTCGAGCGCGCTCGCGACCGCCCCGGCATCGACGACGTTCGCCACGGGTGCCCCCGCGTCGACCACGGGCGCGTTCAACGCCGCCGCATCGACCGCAGGAATCACCGCGACATCGACCGCGAGCGGCGCAGCACCCGCGTCGGTCGCGAGCGGCGCTGCGCCCGCGTCGGCCACGAGCGGAACTGCCGACGCATCGGCCACGGCGGGGAGCGTCGGAAGGGCGACCGCGGCGTCGACCTGCGACGGCCTCGGCGGCGTGACCGCGGGGCGATTCTGGTCGTCTGCCTTGCGCTGCGTGGTGAACCAGTAGACGCCGCCGAGCGCGCCGACGCCCATCACCAGCGCGACCAGACCGATGAAGAGACCCGCGCGCGAGCTCTTCTGCGGCGCGGGTCGCGCGACCTCGCCAGAGGTGTAGTTGAAGGTCCCGCCGGGGTACGCGTCGGGGGAGGCTCCGTGCACCGGATAGTGCGGCGGTTGCTGCTGCTGCGGATAGGCATGCCCGTACTGCGGCATGTACGGGTTCTGCGGCATCCCCGGCGCGATGGGCGCGTTGCCCACGGGCGCGATCATGGGCACCACGGGAGAGTCCATCTCGACCGTCGCCTTGAACGACGGCATCTTCGCCGTGGCAGGTCGCGGCGCGCCGGGGCCCTGCATCGGTGAGAGGCGACCGGGGGCCGTGTCGAGGTCCATCGCGAGGGTGCCGGTGCCGACCTCGTGGGCGTTTTCCTGCGCGAAGAGGTCTTGCGGCTGCGACGGAGGCGGCGTGTTCGCGACGGGTCGCTGCGAGGGCGCGGGCGTGTGCGCGACGGCGCGCGGCTGGACCCCCTGCGGCATCTGCTGCATCAGCGATTGAGAGACCTTCACGCCGGGCTGAGACTGCGACGACGTCACCGCCGCGCGGATCGGCTGAACGGGCGGCGGGAGGAAGCCCGCGGGGAACTCTCCGTCTTGCGAGGTCGTGTTCACGAGCTCGGTGGGCTCGTCGACGGGCGCGGAGTCTTGCCGGGCCTTCGTGGCCTCTTCTTCGACCGCGAACGACGGAACCGCGGGCGTCGGAGGCGCCGAGAAGCGCGGTGCGCGGAGGTTCGCGCCCGACATCCGCGGCGCAGACTGCGGGGCCTCGTTGAAGTCCGCGTACCAGCGGGCCTGCGCGGCCTCGGACGCATACGGAAGGAGCGCCGAGCCGAGGTCCCTCATCGACGCGAAGCGATCCTCAGGACGACGCTGGAGCGCGCGGAGGACCACCGCTTCGAAGCCCGGGTCGAGCTCCGGTCGATGCACGCGCGGAGGCACAGGGTCCTCCGAGGTGATCGCGGTCATGATGACCAGCAGCGTCTCGGAGAAGAAGGGCTTCGCGCCCGTCACGGCCTCGTAGAGCATCACGCCCATCGACCACTGGTCCGCGCGACCGTCGATGGAGCGGGCCTGCATCACCTGCTCGGGCGACATGTAGCAGGGCGTGCCGAGGAGGGCGTTGGTGCGCGTGAGCTCGGGCCCCGCGTGTTCGAGCTTCGCGATGCCGAAGTCGAGGAGCTTGGGGTGCCACTCGCGCTCGGGCGTGACCGTGAGGAGGATGTTCTCGGGCTTGAGGTCGCGGTGCACGATCCCCTGGTCGTGAACTGCAGCCACCGCGGAGATGATCGGGAGGAGAAGGTCGACGGCGAGACCCTGTGGGAGCGCGCCCGAGCGACGGATGAGGGCTTGAAGGCTCTCTCCCTCCAGGAGCTCCATCGCGAGGAAGGCCGTCCCCTCGTGGGCGCCGAAGTCGAAGACCTCGACGATGTGGGGGTGGCGCATCCGGGCGGCGGCCATCGCTTCGCGTTCGAAACGGGCTTGCGCGTCGGGGTGCGAGAGCGTCCGGTCGTGCAGGAGCTTCAGCGCGACGGAGCGTCCGAGGGGGTACTGCACCGCTTCGTAGACGATGCCGAAGGAGCCCACTCCAAGGGTCCGCACGATCTGATAGCGCCCGAAGGTCTGACCGGGCTGGAGTGCGCTGCTCAACGAGGGACCCATCGACGCTGCTTTCACTGTCGGTCGCCGCTCCGCCCCTACCACTCGGAGCTCAGTGCCCGTGACAGAGGCGCCCGAAGCGCGGCGAAGACCATGCACAAAGGGGAAGCGAACCGCTACTGTAGTGCCGGTTCCGTGGAGCGATGTCAATTCCTGCGGAGCTTCAGCGCCGACGACCCGACGCGCCCGCGCTGCGGGCCGACGACGACGCACGACAGACCCGCGCGACCCCCTGTTGCCTTTGACGCCGCACGCACTCCGCCGCGATCATCGCGGGGCTGTGACGCCCTCGCGCTCTCGCCTCGTGACCGCGCTCGCGCGACCGCTCCTCGCCATCGCCACGCTGTCGGGTTGCGCCGACGCGGCGACCGCCGCGCGACCGCCCACGAACCACCCCATCGACCCCGTCGACGCCGCCACGGACGCGACCACGGGCGGCTCCCTGATCGCCGTGGGAGGTGGCGACCTCGACGCGTCTCCGGCGCCCGATCGACTTCCCCCGGTCGACGTGAGGGTGGTGCCCGCCGACGTCGCCCGTGACGTGCGCGCAGATGTCACCCGTGACGCGGTCAGCGACGTTCCCCGTGACGTGGGCGCCGACGTGCGGGTCGACGCGACGGTCGATGTGACGCGCGACGTGACCGATGACGCAGGTCCCGCCGAGATCTGCGGCAACGGCGTCGACGACAACGGCGACGGACGCATCGACGAAGACTGCCCGTCGTCGCAGTGCCCCGTTCCGCAAGAGCCCCGCACGCACGTGTGGTTCGAGGGGAGGCCCGCGCCCCCGTCGCTTCTCCCCGTGCTCGCCGCGCGAGGACTCACGGTCGAGACCGGCGCTGTCTCTGGCGCGGCGCTCCCGAGCGCGTCGGTGCTCGTGCTCACGATCTACGGGGCCCACCCCGACGCGTGGAACGAGCGCGTGCGCGCGTGGGTGAACGCGGGCGGCGCGCTGATGACGCTCATCGTCGGCGTGGGCGACGCTGCGCCCGAGGAGTGTGATGGCCCCAACGCGCTCATCGCGCCCTTCGGGGTCTCGTACTCGTGCGAGCCGCCCGCGCCGTGGGGGCCCGTCACGGCCTTCTTTCCGCACCCGATCACCGACGGTCTCACGCCCGAAGACGTGCCCTTCGAGAACGGTCGCGCCGTCGCGGCGAGGCCCGGCGTCGTGAACGCGCCCATCGCGCAGTTCGACGGACGCGTCGTCGCGAGGGCCACCGCGCCGGGCTGCGGCCGCGTGCTCGTGTGGGGCGACGAGCACGTCTCGTTCGAGATGTACTGGCCCCACACGCAGCGCTTCTGGGAGCAGTCGATCGCCTGGCTCACCGCCACGCGCTGAGCGTCACCCCTTCGTGATCGCGTCGACGCGGTCGAGCCAGGCCGAGAGCGCCTTGCGCGACGCGATCATCGCCGACTGCCGCGCCGTGTAGCGGTTTCGAAGCCCGTGGAGCTGCGCGAAGAGCGCCACGTCGGCCACCGAGGGCGCGTCGCCCATCCAGAAACCCGTCGCGGGTGCGCGCGCGTCGAGGCGGTCGAGGAGGTCCTCGTAGCGCGTCCAGCACGCGTCAGCGCCCGCGCGCCAGATGTCTCGCGCGTGGAGCGCCTTGAGCACGTTGCGACGGAGGAGCGCGGGGACCACCGCGCGCACGGGCCCCGGCATCGCGGCGAAGTACGCGTTCTTCACGAGGGGCCAGTTCGCCTCGTCGGCCCACCGCGCGGCCACGAGAAAGCCGTTGAGCGCCGTGTCGGCGAGCTCCTCCCAGAGCCACGCTTCGGCGCGCGCGCGTGCGTCGAGCCCGCGTTCGAGGGTGCCCGGTCGAAGGCGCTCGATCTCGCGGAGGATGGGCGTCGAGTCTGCGATCGCACGCCCGTCGACGAGGAGCACGGGGACCTGCCCCGTGGGCGAGAGGGGCTTGTGCGCGGCGGGGTTGTCCGCGTGCCGCGAGGTGTACTTCAGCCCCGCGAGCTTCAGCGCGCGGTGCGTCTTGAGACAGAAGGGCGAGAAGCTCTCGAGCCCGTCGACGTCGGTGGTGGTGAGCTCGCAGAGCGTGAGCTCGGGCTGCGCGGCGACGGCGGCGGACTTCGGGGCGGAGGCGGCGTTCTCGGTGATCATCGGTGGTCCTCTCGTGGGTGACGCGACGAGGAGTACCGCACCGTCACTGTCAGCCTTGTGTCAGGTTTCGCTGGCGCGCTGACATTCCTCCGGTGCACCCTCGCGGAATGCGCAGGACGGAGCGTCTCATCGCCATCGCGGAGCACCTCAGGGCGCGTCGCACGGGTGTCACCGCCGAGCAGCTCGCCGATCGCTTCGGCGTCACCGTTCGAACGATGTATCGCGACCTCGCCACGCTGCGCGCGGCCTCACTCCCCATCGGCGCCGACCGTGGACGCGGCGGCGGCTACGCCCTCGACCGGGGCTACACGGTTCCTTCGGTGAACTTCACGGCGCGCGAGGCGGCGGTGCTGGTGAGCGCCGCGACGTGGCTCGAACAGATGCGCTTCATCCCCTTCGCGACGACGCTGCGATCGGCGACCGAGAAGGTGCGCGCGGCCCTCGGCGCGTCGGCGCAGCGAGAGCTCCTCACGCACCTGAAGGAGCTCGACTACGTGGGGGTTCCTGCGCGCGCTGCGGCGCCCGAGGTGAGGTCCGCGGTCGAGGAGGCGTGGTTCGAACAGCGGCCGTTGCGCTTCACCTACCGCGACGCCGACGGCGTGGCGACGACGCGTCGCGCGAGGGTGCGCAAGGTCGTGATGGATCGCTCGGAGACGAGGCTCGTCTGCGACGACCTCGACAAGAAGTCCGAGCGCGTCTTTCTGCTTCACCGCATCGAGAAGGCATCGGTGGAGCGCGTCGCGCCCGCGCGCTGACGGCGACGCGACACGATCGCGAGCGCCACGAGCCAGAGCGCGAGGCCCTCGTTGCGGGGAGCGCCCGCGCGACAGCCGCAGCTCGACGAGTCCGTCGGGGGCGTGACGGTCGGCGTCGTCGACGCGTCACGCACACCCGCGTCGGGGTCGGGCTCGGGCACGAAGGGCACCACGCCCGGCCCCGGCGTCTGCGCGGGCGGGAGCCCCGAGAGCGTGAGGTTGAAGCGCTCGGGCGCGCTCCTCGCGGCGACGGTGAGCGCGAAGAGGGTCGCCTCCCAGAGGTGCGGGATCGACACGCGGTTCTCTCGTCCGATGACGCCGCCGTCGGCGTCGCGCACGGTCACGAACACCTCGCCGAGCGTCTGGGCGTCCTGGTCGAACACGTCGCGCGCGATGCGTTCGAGGCACTCGTCGACGAGCGGCGCGAGCGAAGGGTCACCGCCGCCCGCGAGGAAGGCCGCGGCCGAGAGGGTGGTCTTCGTGAGGTACGCGCCGCCGTCGGTTCCGGGGTCGCCGCGGAGCGTGGCGAGCACCTGTTCGAGGTCGAGCCTCACCTGCCGTGCGACGCGCGGATCGCTGTAGGGGAGCATCCTCGCGGGCCACACGAGCCACGCCGTCGCGCCGAGCGACGAAGACCCCGGGTTCGAGGCTGCCGCGCCGCCCACGTCGTTCACGAAGCGCTCCCGCGACGCGTCGTAGAAGGTGCGCACGAGCGCGTCACGGAGCTCGGCGGCGCGGCGCTCCCAGCGGGTGGCGTCGTCGGGGTGGGCGGTGTAGCGCGCGAGCCTCGCGGCGGCTTCGAGCGCGGCGAAGGTCGCGGTGCCTCCGTGCAGCGTCGAGGTGAAGGCCGCGTTGTCGTCCTCGTTCGCGGGCGCGGTGAGGCCCGTGCGTCCGTCTCTCCATGCGGCGAGGAGGTCGGCGCTACGGCGGACGGTCTCCCACACGCCATCGGCGGCGGCCCTGCGATCGGCCTCGGGGAGAAAGGCCACGTGCACCGCGGCGGTCCAGACCATCCACGCGGTGTTGTCGATCTCGAAGCGAAAGAACCCGCCCATCGCGCCGGTGTTGTAGTAGTTCATCTCCCACGCGGCCTCGGGGTACTGGCGCGTGCGGGTGCGCGGATCGAGCGGCGGCGCGGGGTCCGTGAGCGCGAAGGTCTGGTTGGGCAGCACGGGCTCCCTTCGCGCGAGGGGGAGCGCCCACGAGAGCCTCCGCGTCGTGCGCGCGTGCGAGCCCGTGACGTCGAGCGCGTAGTCGAAGAAGGCCCCGTCGCGCGGCCAGTCGAGGCCGTAGGGCGCCTGCCGCGCGATCGACGCGACGATCATCCCGGTGGCCGCGTCGGTGCCGTTGAAGACGTGAAGAATCGCGCGGCGCGAGGCCCGATCGACGAGCGCCCTCGACGGCGCGGAGAGCGTCGTCGGGGCCGTGGGAAAGGTCACCGGCGCGATGGCCGCGCGCCACGCCATGAGGTCCGCCGACTCGACGTCGTCGGCGGTCATCGCCTTCGCGCGTTCGAAGCGTCCGCGAGACTCCGCCGCCGTCGCGCCGAACGCGAGGAGCACGCGCGCCTGACCGCGTCCCATCGCGTCGAGCGTCACGGGGATGCGAATCGCCGTGTCGGATCTCCACGCGGAGAGCGGGCTGCCCGAGAGGGTTCCGTCCTGCGCGTCGCTCCAGGCCGAGGGAGGTCGGCGCGTCCACATGCGCGCGGTGGGGATGGCGTCGCCGCGGATCGTGTCGGCGCAGCGAAACACCCGCGCCACCGTGGGGTTGATGGGGAGCGCGATGCCCGTGGTCGAGAGGTTCGCGACGTTCTCGATGAAGGTGTCGAGCGACTCGCAGAAGCCGTCGTCTTCGAGCCCGGCCTGGTGCTGCGCGGGCGCGGGGTCGGAGCCCACGTACGCGTAGACGCCCGCGCCGAAGCGCGTGTCGAGCGCCCCTACGAGGGTCTGCACGTCGGCGCTCACGTCGCCCGTGCGGCGCATGAGGTCGTCGACGGGGCCGAAGTGATCGGCCGCGAAGGTGGGCGGCGCGAGGAGCTGCGTGAGGTCGGTCACGGGGTCGGCGCGCTGCGGGCGAAAGTGGACGAAGGCGCCGCGGGCCTCGTCCCAGAGCACGGCGAAGTCGTTGCGGTTGTCGGCCAGCACGTCGCCGAGGGGGAGGCGCGGGACGACGTTCTGCGTGGGTCCGAGGTTGGTGTGCGCGAGCACCGCGACGGAGGTCACGCCCGACGACGGAGGCACCGTGAGCGCCACCCTGCGGTGGAGCACATCGCCGTCAGGGAGCACCGTGTCGGTCACCTCGACGACGACGTGCGTGCGGGTGTCTTCGAGCGTGGTGACCGGTTCGAGGCTGTCCTCGTTGCGGTACGCGTGACCGCGCGCGGTGAACGACGCGGGGTCGTGGAGCCACGCCACGCGCTCGCCCGACGCCGTTCGAATGACGAGGCCCAGGGCTGCGCCGAAGCCCTCACGGACGCCGGTGCGGGGCTGCGCGCGCGCGTCGACGGCGTTGCTCGCGAGGTGCGTGAGCTGATCGCAGCACGAGGGCGTGGGCCACGTGAGCACGGCGAGGTCGGCGTCGCGCGTGACGCCCGCGGTGAGCCTCCCGTGACCGACGACGCGGTGAACGGGAGACGCCCCGAGCGCGTGCTCGACGGCCGAGAGCGCGATGGGGCGCGGCTGCGCAGAGACCTGCGCCGCGAGGATCGTCGTGGTGAGCGCGGAGAGGAGCCCGAGGTGCGTGCGCATGAGCGCGGAGTGTGCCCGAAGCGCGCGAAAGAGCGTCCGTGATTTCGAGCGGTCTCAGCGGCGGCGGGGGATGGTGACCTTCGCGAGGTCGTCGAGCGCCGTGACGTGGGGAAAGATCGCGCGGGCCTCCTCGAGGTGCTTCGCCGTGCTGTCGTAGCGCTGCGAGAAGTGGGTCATCGCGAGGTGGTGCGCCCCGGCTTCGAGGGCCGTGCGCGCGGCGTCAGCGGAGCTCGAATGCGCGTGCTCGTCGGCGAGGCGCTGATCCTCGGCGGTGTAGGTGGCCTCCATCACGAGGAGGTCGGCGTCGCGGGCGAGCGCGAGGGCGCCGGGGCACACGCGGGTGTCCATCACGAAGGCCACGGCGCTCCCGGATTTCGCCACGGAGACCTCATCGGCCGTGACCTCGACGCCGTCGACGGTGACCTTGCCCTCGCGCGCGAGCCTTCCCACGAGGGGTCCGGTGATCTTTCGCGCGGCGAGCTGCTCGGGGATGAAGCGCCGCCCGTCGTGCTCCTGCACGCGGTACCCGAGCGTCGGGACGCCGTGATCGAGCGCGTGCGCGAAGAGGGTGTACCGGTCGGTGCTCGCGATGACCTGCATCCCTTCGCCCGTCAGCGTGATGGGCGCCGGGACGAGCTCGACGGCGGGGTGGTAGATCGACGCGAAGCGGAGGCGTTGAAAGAACTCCTCGCCGCTCGCGGGGTAGTGGACGGTCACCGGGTGGCTCACGCGGTCGAGGGAGAGTCGCTGGATGATCCCCGCGAGGCCGAGGCAGTGGTCGCCGTGAAAGTGCGTGACGAAGATGCGGTGGATGCTGCTCGCGGCGAGCTCGCCGTGGGCCATCTGGCGCTGCGTGCCTTCGCCGGGGTCGAAGAGAAAGCCCTCGTCGTCCCAGCGGAGGAGGTAGCCGTTGTGGTTGCGGCGACGCGTGGGAACCTGGCTCCCGGTGCCCAGGGCGATGAACTCTCGGCCGCTCATGTGAAGAGGTCCTGTGGGGTGCGATGGGGGTTGTGTGACGGGTGACGCGGTCGGTGGGGGGAGTGACCGCGCGAGGGGCGCGACGATGACACGCGCGTCTCGCGGGCGCCACGCGTGGAGGCCGTTGCGAGCGGCGCGCGTGTAGCGTAGAGGCAGAGCGGCGTCGCCGCGGTCAGCGCAGCGGGGCGCGAGAGGCGACGTGAGCAACGACAAGCAGAGTCCCCCCGACGCCCCGAAGCCCACCGACGACGCGGCGCACCTGGGAGGTCCCACGAAGGGACGGAGGCCCTCGACGACGCCGCGAAAGTCCGCGATCCCGGGCTCGCTGCTGATGGTCTCCGCGCGGCAGAAGATGGACCTCGCGCAGGCTGCGTTGAAGCTCCGTGACGAGCAGGTGAGCGCGCGGGTGGTGTTCTTCGAGCCCGACCAGAAGACCAACGCGGAGCTCGACAAGATCACCGAGTCGGTGATCGCGGAGCTTCGCGCGATCCAGTCGGTGCGCGGTCCGACCAACCCCGGCGTGAAGCGCGACCGCGCGGGCGAGCTCGCGCACGCGCTCAAGGGACGCCTCGAGAGCCTCCTCGACCCGCGCCGCGGGACCTTTCTGCGCGCCAAGCTCGACACGCTGTCGCGGCGCATCACGACGCTCTTCTTCGAAGCGGCGCTCGGTCACCACGCGACGCCCGACGAGCTCGCGGCGCGCGTGATCTCGCTGCCCGAGCAGGCGCTCTACTACGCGGTGGCGCGCAACAAGGCGCAGATCGTCGACGACCTCCAGTCGCTCAACTACGACAGCGAGGAGGTCTACAACGACGCCCTCGACCGCCTCGCGCGGCTCGAGAAGGAGCTGCAGATCTCGCTCCTCGCGCGCAAGGCGCCGGAGCTCGAGAAGCTCCTGCCCGTGGTGATCGAGGTGTTCACGGAGTTCCTCACGGAGCGCTTTCGCGCGGGGCTCGCGGAGTTCACGCGCGAGGTGGTGGCGGCGACCGACGTGGCGCGCAACGAGCAGACGGGCTCGGTGCGCATCGAGGCGAAGTGGTTCCAGCGCTTCCGCGAGGTGTTCGAACGGGGCTTTCTGGAGCGCATGGTGATGGACGTTCAAGAGCCCCTCATCACGCGCCTCGACGCCATGGAGGCCGACGAGCACGTCTTTCACACCGAGACCCTCGACTTCATCGCCGACCCGCGGGTCTTCTCCGTCGTCTGCGGCGTGATGTGCGACGCCTTCTACGACGCCCTCCACTCCGACGGCCTCCTCGACCTGCCGCCCGAGTGGCGCACGCCCCACGACGTCAGCACCGTGAGCACGCTCTCGCGCGTCGCCGCCGCGCCCATCCCGCCCATGAAGCGCTGAGACCGTCGGCTCGGGGTGGTGCCTCGACACCCCACCCGACGCGGTCACCGCCCCCGGATCGGGGCCTCGTCACCCCATCGAACGCCCTGAAAACACGGTGTTTTCACACGGCACGCGGGCCGCAACGTTCCGCGGCCATGAACACCGCGAAGAGCCTCCAGATCGAGTGCGCGGCCCGAAGCTCCACGGGCCGTCGAAGCAACAACGAAGACGCGTGGTGCGTGGAGCCCGACCTGGGGCTCTTCATGGTCGCCGATGGGATGGGCGGCTACGAGGGCGGCGAGGTGGCGAGCAACCTCGCGGTGAAGGCCATGCGGGCGTTCTACGCGCGCAACCGCCGCGACGACAACGTGACCTGGCCCTTCGGCGTCGACCCGAAGCTCGGCCTCTGCGAGAACATGCTCGCCGTCGCGATCCGCATGGCCGACGCCGAGATCCTCTCGCAGAAGAAGGGCCGCCTCGCGTCGATGGGGTCTACGGTCGCCGCCCTCGCGGTGCACGACGCGACGGCCATCGTGGGCCACGTGGGAGACAGCAGGGTGTACCGCCTCCGCGACGGCGCGCTCACGCAGCTCACGCGCGACCACTCGCTCTACGAGGAGATGCGCGCGATCGGCGCGGCGGTGCCGCCGAAGGAGAAGTTCCCCCACGCGAACGTCATCACGCGCGCGCTCGGGATGCTCACGAAGGCGGGGCCCGAGGTCACCGCCGCGGCGCTGCGCGAGGGAGACGTGTTTCTGCTCTGCACCGACGGGCTCAACGAGGGCGTCACCGAGGCGCGCATCGCCGAGGTGCTCGCGACGAAGGGCGCCGTCGACGCCTGCGACACGCTCGTGCAGGAGGCCTTCGACAATGGAGGCCGCGACAACATCACGGCCGTGGTCATCCGGGTGACGTAGCGGAGGAGAGAAGCGCGAGCGCGGGTGGGGAAAGACTACTTCCCGCGCTTGCCGGGGGGGCCGAAATGGCCTCCCTCGCGGGGGCGCGGCGGGGGCCGATCGGGGCGCGGCGCTGCGGCCTGCGCGCGCTCGATCTGGAGCCTCGGGTCGAGGCGGTCGGGGCGCTGCGCGGCCTCTTCGAAGCTCCTGGCCGCGGCGCTGCGGATCTCGACGCGGGTCTCGTGCTCCATCACGCGAATGGCGCCGATGTCGTCCTTGGTGATGCCTCCGCGGCGGCAGAGCACCGGGATGATCCACTTGGGGTCGGCGTTCTGCGTGCGTCCGACGTTGAGCGTGAACCACTCGGAGTCGATCGAAGGGGCGCCGCGCGGCGGTCCGCGGTCGTCGCGCGGAGGCCCGGCGTAGCGGTCGTCGCGCGGAGGTCCGGCGAAGCGGTTGTCACGCGGGGCGCCGTAGCGGTTGTCGCGCTGCGCGCCGTAGCGATCGTCGCGAGACGGTCCGCCGAAGCGCCGATCGCGGGGCTCGTAGCGGCTGTCGAAGCGGGGCCTCGGCGCGCGGCTCTCGTAGAACTTCTCGGCCTCGATGGCCCGCACGGTGAGCGGGAGCTCCTCGGGGTCGGGGAGCTTCTGACGCTCGAGCGCGACGAGCCTCGCCGCGAGCTGCTCGGGGGCGACCTTCTCGAGCACGCGACGGGCGAGCGCGAGGTCCTCTTCTTCGGGCGCCTCGCCGCTCGTGAGGGCCTCGATGAGCTTCGCCTCGTCGCGCGCGCGAATGGCCTTCGCGTCGGGCACATCGCTCCACACGGGCTTGATGTGCGCATCGAAGAGGAGGCGCTCGGCGGAGCGCTTGCGGTCCGCGGGGACGAGGATCACGGAGACACCCTTGCGACCCGCGCGGCCCGTTCGTCCGCTGCGGTGTTGGAGGGCCTGCGGGTCGTTGGGGAGGTCGGCCTGCACCACGAGCCCCACGTCGGGCAGGTCGAGCCCGCGCGCCGCGACGTCGGTCGCCACGAGCACGCGCGCGCGCCCGTCACGGAGCTGCTGGAGGGCCCTCGTGCGCTCGGGCTGCGAGAGCTCGCCGCTGATGGCGACGCACGCGAAGCCGCGCTCCGAGAGGCTCGCCGAGAGGTGGGTCACGGCCTCGCGCGTCGTGCAGAACACGATGGAGCCCTGCGCCTCGTTGGCGCGGAGCACGTTGACGACGGCGTGCTCGCGCTCGCGCGGCGCGATGAGGTGCGCGCGGTACTCGATGTCGCGGTGCTGCTGCTGCGGCGGCGTGGCCGTGATGCGCTGCGGGTCGGTGAGCCACTGCTTGGCGAGGCGCGCGATCTCGGGCGGGAGCGTGGCCGAGAACATCAGCGTGCGGCGCGCGCGGGGGGCGGCCTCGATGATGCGTTCGAGCTCGTCGCGGAAGCCCATGTCGAGCATCTCGTCGGCCTCGTCGATGACGAGCACCTCGAGGTCTTCGAGCGAGAGCGCGCCGCGCTCGATGTGGTCGCAGAGGCGCCCCGGGGTGCCCACCACGAGGTGAACGCCGTCGCCGAGGAGCTTGAGCTGGATGGCCATGCCCATGCCGCCGACGCAGGCGACGGAGCGCATCCCGGCGTGGTGGTAGAGCCACGCGAGCTCGCGCTGCACCTGCATGGCGAGCTCGCGCGTGGGGGCGAGCACGAGGGCGCGCGGGCGCTTCGGGGGGTCGAAGGTGGCGCGCTCACCGAGGAGCGTGTTCGCGACGGCGAGGCCGAAGGCCACGGTCTTGCCCGAGCCGGTCTCGGCGGAGACCATGAGGTCGCGGGCGATGTGCTCGGGCGCCATCACGGCGGCCTGCACGGGCGTCGGCTTCTCGTAGCCGCGCTGCTGGAGCGCGCGCAGGAGCGTCGGGTGCGCGCTAAGTTCTTCGAATGTCATTGGGGGTTCGTCGGCGTTCAGCGGATTCGCGCGTCGAGCGTACGGGAGCGTCGCGTCGAGCGGGTTGCGGGCGACGCACCTACCACACCTCCGCCGCGTCACCAATGGGCGCACGTCGTAACCGCCCTCTGAAGACGGCGTAGACCGCGACGTCCAACGCCCCCAACGGAGGTCCTCGATGACGCTGTCTCTGCTGCGCTCCACGATCCTGCTCTCGGTGCTCGTCACGGGCTGCGGCACGTCGGGCTGCGGCTCGTCGATGTCGAATCAGCCTTCTCCCACGGCGATTCCGACGGTCACGCCGGAGCCCGGCGCCGCGCCGACCGCGCCCGCCGCGCCCGCCGCGCACGGCGCCGCGATCGATCTCCACGGCGGCACCGTCGAAGCGGGACCTCCGCCCGCGGGCCTCGCCGTCGCGACCTTCGCCGGCGGATGCTTCTGGTGCATGGAGGCCGCGTTCGAACATCAAGCGGGCGTGCGCGACGCGATCTCGGGCTACACGGGAGGCCCCGAGCTCCACCCCGGCTACGAGCAGGTGAGCAACCACGGGACGGGGCACGCCGAGGCCATCCGCGTGCTCTACGACCCGCGCGCGGTCACGTACGAGCAGCTCCTCGACCTCTACTGGCACCGCGTCGATCCGGTGCACCCCGACCGCGCCTTCGTCGACTCGGGGCACCAGTACCGCAGCGTGATCTTCGTCCACTCGCCGGAGCAACGCGCCGCGGCCGAGCGCTCGCGCGCCGCGATCGTCGCGTCGGGGCGCTTTCACGCGCCCGTGGTGACCACCGTCGAAGACGCCCCGGTGTTCTGGGTCGCGGAGGACTATCACCAGAACTTCTGGCGCACCTCGCCCGACCGCTACGAGGCCTACCACGAGCACTCGGGTCGCAGGGAGTTCCTGCGCGAGACCTGGGGCCCCGACGCGGCCTATTGAGGGCCTCGCGTCGATCGCTTCGAAACGTCGCCGCGCGCTGGTAGAGAGCGCCTCGCGATGAAGAAGACCGACCCCGTTCTGGTGCTCGCGTACGCGGGCTGCGACACCTGCCGCAAGGCGCTCCGATGGCTCGACGACCACGGCGTGGCGTACACCGCGCGCCCCATCGTCGACGCGCCGCCCACGGGAGACGAGCTCGCGCGGTGGATCCCCGCGAGCGGCGTGGGCGTTCGCAAGTGGCTCAACACCAGCGGTCAGTCGTATCGCGCGCTCGGCAAGGCGCGCGTCGACGCGATGCGCGACGACGAGGTCATCGCCGCGCTCACGGCCGACGGCAAGCTCGTCAAGCGCCCCGTGCTCGTGGCGGGCGCGAAGGTGCTCGTGGGCTTTCGCCCCGACGACTACGCGGCGCTCTTCGGGTGACGGCGCTCAGCGGGCGGCGGACATGAGCTCCGCGAAGCTCATGCGGTCGCCGAGGGCGTCGGGGGCGAGCTCGACGCGGTCGCGCCCGCTGCGCTTGGCGCGGTAGAGCGCGGCGTCGGCGCGGTCGATGAGCGTCGAGATGTCTCCGGCGCCCGACCACGAGGCGACGCCGATGCTCACGGTCACGCGGACGCTCTGGTCCGCGGCGACGATGGGCTCCGCGGCCACCGACGCGCGGATCCGCTCGCACGCCGCCACCGCCATCGACGACTCGCACTCGGGCATCACCACGAGGAACTCCTCGCCGCCGTAGCGTCCGACGGTGTCCCGCGCGCCGATGGCCCTCGCCGCGCGCGCCGCGCCCTCGCGCAGCACTGCGTCGCCCGCGCCGTGGCCGTAGTTGTCGTTGATCCGCTTGAAGTGGTCGAAGTCGATCATCGCGATCGAGAGCGGCGCACCGGCGCGACCGAGGCGCGCGCGCTCGCGCTCAAAGGTGTCGAGGATCGCGGCGCGGTTCCACGCGCCGGTGAGGCGATCGTGGGTGGCCTCGTGGCGGAGCCGCTCGCGCGCGGCGACGAGCTCCTCCTGCAGCGCGCAGATGCGCTCCCCCGCGCGGACCCGCACGCGGAGTTCCTGCGCGTCGAAGGGCTTGGTCACGTAGTCGTCCGCGCCCGCCTCGAGGCCCGCCACCACGTCGTCGCGCCCCTCGCGCCCCGTGAGTAGGATCGCGTAGAGGTAGGGCTCCTGCCCCTGCGCCCGCACGCGTCGGCATAGCTCGACGCCGTCGAGGCCGGGCATCATCCAGTCGAGGATCGCGAGGCGCGGCGAGTCGGGCCTCGAGAGGATGGCCCACGCGGCGTCTCCGTCGACGGCCTCGACGACCTCGTAGCCCCACTTCTTGAGCTGGCTCCGCAGCGTGAGCCGCGACATCGCGTTGTCGTCTGCGATGAGCACCTTCATTGCGAATCTCCCTGCATCTGATGGGCTTCGAGCGCCGTGAGCAGCTCGTCGACGGACGCTTCGAGGGCGCCGAAGCGCGCGGTCATCTCGTCGCGACGCCCCTCGCGGCCGGCGAACTCGAGCTCCCGCGCGAGGGCCTGCGCCTCCTTCGCGCAGAGCTCGCCGAGGCAGCCCTTGTGCGTGTGCGCCTCGTGCTCGACGCCGCGCGCGTCGAGGGTCGCGACGCTTCGGCGCAGGCCGTCGAGCATGCCCCGCGCGTCGGCGCAGAACATCGCGATCACCTCTCGCATGAGGTCGCGGTCGCCGTCGAAGCGCGCGAGGAGCGCCGCCGGGTCGAAGATCGGCGCGTCGCGGACCGCGGCCGCGATAGACGCGCGCGACGCGGCGGGCGGGGTCTGCGGCGCGACGGTCGGGGCCTCGTCGTGCGCGCGCTGCGCGGTGGCGGCCTGCGGCGAGGGCGGCGCCTCGGGCGCGGCGTCCTCGACCTCGACGGCGGCGTAGAGGTCCCGGCGCGAGATGGGCTTGGCGACGTAGGCGTCCATGCCCGCGGCGAGGCATCGCTCGCGGTCGCCGGCCATCGCGTGCGCGGTCATCGCGACGACGCGCTGGCGCCGCCCCGTGCCGCGCTCTCCCTCGCGAATCTGCGCCGTGGCGTGGAAGCCGTCGACGCCGGGCATCTGCACGTCCATGAGCACGACGTCGAAGGGCGCGCGCGCGAGGGCCGCGAGCGCGGACGCGCCGTCGACGGCCTCGACGACCTGGTGGCCCCGCGCGGCGAGGTGGCCGTGCGCCACGCGGCGGTTGATGGCGTTGTCGTCGACGAGCAGCACGCGCCGCGATTTCACGGCGCTCGCGAACAGCGAGTAGCGGCCGACGGCGCCGACCGTAGACGGGCCGCCGCCGAGGTGCGCGACGATCGTGTCGAGGAGGGAGCCGAGCGCGATGGGCTTGACGAGGTAGCCCGCGACGCCCGCGCTCGAGAGCCGCGACACGTCGCGCGAGACGTCCATCGACGACAGCATGATGACCGTGGTGCCTTCGAGGGCGGGGTTGCGACCGATCTCCTCGGCGACTTCGAAGCCGTTGAGGTCGGGCATCATCACGTCGAGGAGCACGAGCTTGAAGGGCGTCCCCGCGGCGGCGGCCTGCATGAGCGTCGCGAGGGCCTGCGCGCCGCCGGTCGCCTCGTGGGGCTCCATCTGCCACGACGTGAGCGCGTCGCGGAGGATGCGCCGGTTGGTCGGATGGTCGTCGACGATGAGGGCCTTGAGCCCGCGGATCGTCGCGTCGCCCTCGCGCAGCCTGGAGGCGCGCGCCGATGCGCGGCGGAACTTCGCGGTGAACGAGAACGTGCTCCCGCGCCCGACCTCGCTCTCGAGGGTGATCTCGCCGCCCATGAGCCGCACGAGGCGCGACGCGATGCTGAGGCCGAGGCCCGTGCCTCCGTAGCGCCGCGTGGTCGAGGTGTCGGCCTGCGCGAAGGCTTCGAAGACGCGCGCCTGGCTGTCCTTCGCGATGCCGATGCCCGTGTCGCTCACGGACACGCGGAGCGTCACGTCGTCGCCCGCGACGTCGGCGCCGACGCGGAGCACCACCTCGCCGGAGTCGGTGAAGCGCACGGCGTTTCCGAGCAGGTTGATGAGGATCTGCTGGAGCCGCAGGCGGTCGCCCTCGAGCGTGTCGGGGGTGTCGTGGGCGATGTCGGCGACGAACTCGAGGCCCTTCTCGTGGGCCTTCGCGGCGAGCACCTTGAGCGTGTCGCCGATGCAGTCGCGGAGGGCGAACTCCGTCTCGTCGAGGGCGAGGTGGCCCGCCTCGATCTTCGAGAAATCGAGGATGTCGTTGATGATCCCGAGGAGCGATTTCGCCGACGCCTGCACGGCCAGCATGTACTCGCGCTGCACGCGCGAGAGGTCGGTGTAGAGCGCGAGCTCGGTCATGCCCAGCACGCCGTTCATGGGCGTGCGGATCTCGTGGCTCATGTTCGCGAGGAACTCGCTCTTGGCCAGGCTGGCGGCCTCGGCCTCGCGGCGCGCGCGCATGAGGGCGCGCTCGGCGCGCTTGCGCTCGGTGATGTCTCGGAACACGAAGACCGCGCCGGTGAGCCGGCCGCGGTCGATGACGGGGCTCAGCACGCACGACACGGGGACGCGGGTCCCGTCGGCGGCGAGGAGCTCGGCGTCTTCGTCGCGGAGGCTGTCGCCGGAGGCGAGGAGCGCGGCGAGGCGCTCGGCGCGGATGCGCTCGCGGGCCTCGTCGTGGAGGAGGAACGCGCTGAGGACGTGGGCGCCGAGGAGCTCGCCCGCGGGGCGTTCGAAGAGGCGCTCGCCCGCGGGGTTGACGTCGGTGATGACGCCCGCGAGGTCGAGGGCGCAGAGCCCGTCGCCGAGGGCAGAGATCACGGCCTTGAGCTTGTCGCGCTCGGCGATGACGTCGGCCTCCGACGAGCGGCGCAGGTCGTCGGTGCGCTCGCGCATCTCGGCCGAGGACAGTTCGAACGAGCGCTGGAAGGTGTAGCGGTCCTGGTCGGCCTCGACGTACGTGCGGCTGATGCGCTCGATGAGCTGCTGCCAGCGGGCGGGGTCTGGTGGGGCGGTGAGGTCTTCGAGCCCGATCCGCTCGAGCTGACGACGAAGGAGGGGGTGAACGCTCACGGCACCGTTACTCCTCGGCGAAGGTCGTGAGGGTCATGGTCTGGTTGTGGAGGTCGCAGCGCCCCGTCGTGAAGGGAGACAGCTCGCCATACGAGTAGAACCCGACCTGCGACGCGCCCGCGGGGAGCGCCTCGAGCGTGGCCTCGGTCTCCTCTTCGGCGCGCTCTCCGAGCACGAGGCGGCGCCCGACGCACGAGATCGCGACGGAGAGCACCGGGCCGTGCGCGTCACCCTGCGCGCGCGCCATCGCGGCGGCCTGCGCGGCGCCGTCGATGAGGCGATCGAAGTTGGCGCGCATGAGCTGGGCGCGCGACCCCGTGGGGATGTCTCCCGCGAAGGTGAGCGACTGCGTGGCCTCGTCGACCGCGAGGATGGTGCGCACGAGGCGCTTCTCGTCGTGGTCGTCGTTCGCGCGGAGCGACAGCGGGAACAGCAGCCCCGTCGCGGGGAGCCCCGCGGCGCGCTCGCCGAGGTAGGTCTTGTAGAGGTCGAGCGCGGGCCGTCCGTCGAGCTCGTAGAGCACGTTGCCCTCGGAGCGCGTGACGAGGCGCTCGGGGCCGAAGATGTCCCAGCCTCCCTTCGACCCGTGGCTCACGCGCAGGTGCTCGCCATAGAAGCCCACGGCGGTGATGAAGCACGGCCGCGCGTCGCCCTCGACGAGCACCCACGTCCGCTTGAATCGGTCGCCGTCGCCCGCGAGGCCGCCGGTGACGACCACCGACTCGGGCAGCGACGCGTTGAGCCCCGCGACGAGCTCGGTGCCGTTGACGTGGAGCCCGTCGGAGAGGAGCAGCACCGCGCGGAGGCCCGGGCGGTTGAGCGCGCGACCGATGGACTCCCCGGCGCTGCGCGAGTCCGAGGCGCGCTCGATGGGGCTCTGCGCGTAGGCGAGGCGGGTCTTCGAAAAGCGCGCGATCGCGACGGAGAGCGACCCGTCGAGGATGCGGGTCTCGTGGATCTCACCCGCCGTCGAGCAGCCCATGAGCAGCGACCGTGGGAACGTGCGGCGCAGCGTCTCGAGGGGCTCGAGCTGGTCGATGAGCGACGTGGCGCCGAAGGCGATGACGAGCGTGGAAGCGGAATCGAGTTCTGCGCGCGGCGCCTCGGTCCAGCCGGTTCCGATTTCGTACGTGCAGGTCCGAAGCTCCATGACGTGGTCCTTCACCGGGCGAAGTGATCGGGGGTTTCGTCTCGATCGAACGGCCGAGCTCGAAAAAACCTGAACGCGCTCCAACATTTTTCGCGCTCGGTCGGTGTCGTTTCCCCGCCGCGACCTGCGATCGACGACGTCGACGCGCGCATCCCGCAGCCGCGACGCGATCCCGCGGCCGGTCTCCGGCGAACGCGCCTATCATCGCGCGCCATGTTCACCCCGTCGCAACGAACGTCACTCGTCGTCACGCTTTCGCTCACCACGCTCGCGCCAGCGGCCGCTGCGCAGACCACGCGCCTCACGCCCGCGGGAGCGCCCACCGGCGGCGTCGTTCGCGTTCAACCCTCGGCCGCGCCGGAGCCCGCCGCGACGAGCGTCACCGCGGGCGGCGCGGTGGAGCATCCGGGCTGCGGCGGATTTGTCACGGCGCGTCCCCAGGTCGTGATCACCGCCACGGCCGACCTCCCCTGGCTTCGCGTCTACGCCGAGGGGTCGGGCGATACCTCCCTCGCCATCCTCGGCCCCAACAACCAGTGGCGCTGCGCCGACGACACCTACGGCGCGAACCCCTCCATCGACGGACGCTTTCGCCGCGGCGCCTATCGCGTGTGGGTGGCGACGCCGACCGCGAACGCCACCGCGCCCGCCACGGTCACCGTGACCGCGCAGCGAGCGCAGCGCCCCGCCGACGCGCCCATCGCGATCACGCCCGGCACCAACGGCAACCCCCAGGACCCCATGGCCGCGGCGACGGGCCTCGCGCAGCAGGTGCTCACGGGCCTCGGCGGCGGCAGCTCGGCCCCGCTCGCCGTACCGCTCTCGACGCTGTCGCGCGCGGGCCTCACGCCGACGGCGCTGCCGCCCTCCCTCGACTCGGTGCTCCGTCAGCCCGGCACGGGCGCCGGGAACCTCACGCCCGCGCAGCTCACGCAGCTCGCCGAGCTCGCGCGCAGCGGGATGTCCGCCGAGCAGCTCGCGCCCGTGGTCGGCGCGCTCACCAACGGCCAGAACCCGCAGGGGACACTCTCGCCGACGCAGCTCACGCAGCTCGGTCAGCTCGCGCGCGGCGGCGCGACGCCGCAGGCCCTCCAGACCGCGCTCTCGTCGATGCTGCGAGGCGTCGGCACCTCGCGCTGACGCTCAGATCCGGACCTCGCGCTTCGCTTCGAGCTCGGTGCGATACGCGTATGCGAGCGCGAGCAGCACCGCGGCGTGCGCGAGGGCGGCGCCCGCGACGACGCGCGTCGTGAGGAGCGAGCGAGACGCGTCGCGCCCCGCGGTGCCCACGAGCCACGCGCCGGTCATCGCGTTGGCGAGCACGAGGCCGTGCACGACCACCGAGGCGAGGGCCGTGTCGCGCGTGCGTCCGAAGGCCCTGCGCGGGTCGCGCACGAGGATGTCGCTCCCCGCGCGCATCACGAGCGACGCGAGGATCATCGCCACGACGGCCCCGACGCCGCCGCCCGCGGTGAAGTACCCGACCATCGTGTGGAGCGTCGGCACGGCGAGGGCCTCGGTGCGCGCGCCCGCGAGGTAGAGGGCCGTCGCGAGCAGCGCGAAGGTCACCGCGCGCCCGTACACGATGCAGCTGAACACCATGAGGCGCAGCGGGCCCGGCGCCTCCGCGAGGTGTCCGCCCGCGATGCGGCTCTCACGGTACGCGCCCGCGCCCGCGGCCACCGGAGGCAGGTCGACGAGCTGCCAACGACGGCGGTGCCGCCGCTCGCGGAGCACGTACGAGACCGCGGAGCTCCCGACCACCAGCGCGGCGAAGACGATCCATGCCATCGGGCGCGATTGTCACCCGAACGCCGCGCGGCGCCAATGGCCTCGCGCGTGACGAGAGCGGTTCCTCCGGGCTCCGCTTCGGATACACTCCCGCGCCCACGACCGATGACACGAAACAGCATGAACACAGCCCTCCGCGCCTCGCTCTGCGCCTCGATGCTCTGGCCCGCGGGGTGCTCCCTCATCGGCGGATCGAGCAACGCCGCGACGACGCCCGCGACCGTGACGCAGACCTCGACGGGCGGCCCCACCACGCCCGCGGCGCAGGGCGGAACTTCGAACGACGACGAGGTGCGCGCGCTCGTCACGCAGGCGCTCACGCCGCAGATGTGCCCGCGCCTCCTCGGCTCGTTCATCGGCCTGCCCGGTGAAGGGAGCGCGTCGGGCCCCGCGGCGGGGACGCTCCCCTCGGCCGGTCGCTGGTGGATCCGAAGCTGCGAGGCGCGCGTCGTCGGCGAGCGCCTCGTGCTCTCGATGGGCGGCCCCGGCTGGACCTGGATCGACCGTGAAACAAGCGGTTTCCGCGTGCGGCAGTACCTCCTCTTCGACGCGCAGGCCGAGCTCGGCGCCGACGTCGCCGTGGGCTACGACCGCGCGCGCCGCGTGGCCTCGCTCTGGATGCGCCCCGCGGAGGGCGTCCGCGCCACGATCACGCCGCGCGGCGTGGTGAGCGCCGAGGCCACGGGCTTCTTCTCGACGATCCTCGGCGGCGTCGCGGCGGTGACGGGCAACTGCGTCAGCGACCGCGCGCGGCAGCAGGCGGGCGAGCTCGGCTCGACGATGCTCCGCGACCGCCTCGGCGCGGGCTTCACGATGACCCTCTCGCTCGACACGCATCAGGTCGATTTCATGGTCGGCGCGCTCCAGCGCGGCGAGGTCCCCGAGCGTCCGTACCCCGACCTCTCGCACGCGCCGTGGATGGTCAACCAGCGCTCGACGGTGTGGCCCGGCGGCCTCGCCGTGGTGGGTCCCATCGACGTCTCGCAGGGCCGCGTGGGCGTCGACATCGAGCTCGAAGAGGGCGACGGCGCCACCGTACGCGCCACCTGCGCGGAGCCCCTCACCCGCTACTTCGACGCGCGTTTTCGGAACGCCCGACGCGCCCTCCGCGGCACCCCGCGGCGGCCACGCTCGTCGAGCTCTCGGCGGGCGCGGGGCCTCAGCACGTGGTGCTCCCGCAGAACCTCGCGGGCGCTCCGTGCCCGGTGCTCCTCACGATCGCGCCGCGCGGCGCCGAACCTCCGGCGCGCTTGCGGTATCGCGTCGCCCCCGAGGCCCCCGGCGCCGACGCGGGACCCGCCGCGCCTCGACGCGTGCGCATCCAGATCATGAGCAGCACGGTGGCGCGCGAGACCCCCGCGGGGCACGCGTGGGACCTCGTCGGCGGCGAGGCCGACCAGGTGATCGTCACGGCCTCGGTGCCCCTCGCGCGCGAGATCGACCGCACGCCCGTCTCCGCCGACCACGAGACCGCCACGTGGACGCGCTGGCTCCCCGGCGCCTACGAGATCGCGCGCGACCTCCCGCTGCGCTTCAACGTCTACGACGACGACACGACGTCGCGGGAGCTCATCGGCGTGGCCGACCTCGACGCGTCGCGGATCACGAGCGGCGTCGGCGACCTCACGCTTCCGATCCGCACCGAGGGCGCCGTGCCGAGGCAGACGGGCACGCTCCGCCTCCGCATCGAAGTGCTTCAGTAAGCGCTTCGCGCAGCGCGCGCCGAAAAGTTGTTGACCCGGCGAGCGGCGCGCTAACGGCGTCGAGGCATGAACACCCTCAGCGTCGCAGGACGCTATGTGATCGAGCAGGTCGCGGGCTCCGGTGGCATGGCTCGCGTGTGGCGCGCCGACGACGCCCGCGGTCACGGCCGCGTCGCGATCAAGCGCATCCTCGACGAGCTCAAGGGCGACGCCGAGGTGCGCGCGATGTTCGACGACGAGGCCGCGATCACGGCGTCGATCGCGCACCCCAACGTGGTGAGCCTCCTCGACCGCGGCGTCGACGCCGAGGGGCCGTGGCTCGCGCTCGAGTGGGTCGACGGGCTCAACGCCCACGAGATCGTCGCGACGCGCAAGGCGCCCCTCGGCGTGCGCGCGGCCCTGTCGCTCGGAGTCGACCTGCTCCACGCGCTCGCGGCCACGCACGGGCCCGGCGTCGGGGTGATCCACCGCGACGTGGCGCCCTCGAACGTGCTCGTGGGCCTCGACGGCGTCGCGCGCCTCGCGGACTACGGGCTCGCGCGCTCCATCGCGAGGGCGCGGGTGAACGCCGCGGGGACGGCCAAGGGCAAGATCGGGTATCTGCCGCCGGAGGTGCTCCGCGGGTCGATTCACGGCACGCGCGGCGACCTCTACGGCGCGGGCGCGGTGCTCTGGGAGCTGCTCGCGGGGCGTCGGCTCTTCGCGGGCGTGACGAGCAAGAGCACCCTCGCCCACGCGTACCTCTACGCGCGGAGGCCATCGCTCGAGAGCGTCAACCCGTGCGTTCCGCTCGGTGTCGCCTCGGTGATCGACAGCGCGCTCTCCGTCGACCCCGCGAAGCGCCCTCCGAGCGCGCTCGCGATGGCCGAGCGGCTCCTCGTCGCCGCGGAGCAGGAAGGCGTGTCCCCCTCGCCCGGTGAGCTCTCCGTGGCCGTGTGGGGCGCGCGTCGCGCCATCGCCGGCGCCGACGCCCGACGCCGCGCGGAGCTCGTTCGCGCCACCGTGGCCGCGCCCCGAACGCTGGCTCGCACGGGCTGAACTCCGCGGAGACACGCGAAGAATCCGCTTTGCGACGCGCATGAAAGGGCACTAGGTTCCCGCGGCCATGCAGAGTTCTCTGGGCGACCTCCTCACCTCGCGGCGGGTCGTGATCACCGTCGGATGCGGCGGCGTCGGCAAGACCACCGTCGCCGCGTCGCTCGCGCTCGCAGCCGCGCGCAGCGGTCGCCGCGTGCTGTGCCTCACGATCGACCCCGCGAAGCGCCTCGCCACGTCGCTCGGCCTGCGAGAGATGCGCTCCGAGGAGCAGCTCATCGCGCCCGAGCTCTGGCGCGCGCCGGGGATGCCCACCACGGGCTCGCTCACGGCGATGATGCTCGACGTGAGGCACACCTTCGATGATCTCGTCGGGCGCTACGCGTCGTCGCCCGCCGCGCGCGATCGCATCCTCGCCAACCGGATCTACCGCGAGGTGGCCGGCTCGCTCGCGGGCACGCCCGAGTACATGGCGATGGAGAAGCTCTACGCCCTCAAGGACGACAACCGCTACGACCTCATCGTGCTCGACACGCCGCCCACGTCGAACGCGCTCGATTTCCTCGACGCGCCCGACAAGATGATCGGCGCGATGGACTCGCCCGCCATCCGGGCCTTCGTGTCGGCCTTCGAGCGGACGGGCAAGCTCTCGTTCAACCTCGTCTCCAAGGCGATGGAGAAGGTGCTCTCGGGCCTCGGGGCCTTCACGGGCATCGAGTTCCTCACGCAGGTGGCCGAGTTCCTCTCGGACATCCAGTCGCTCTTCGGGGGCTTCAAAGACCGCGCGAGCCGCGTGCGAGAGACCATGATGGGCCGCGACGTGGCCTTCGTGCTCGTCACCTCGCCCGATCCCATGACCGTCGGCGAGGCGATGTTCTTCCTCGAGCGCCTCCAGTCGAGCGGGATGAACGCCGAGGGCCTCGTGGTGAACCGCGTCCGCATGGCCGACGACGTGGCGCCGCCCTCCGTCGACCGCGTGGCCGGCCTGCTCCGCGAAGCCCACATCGAGCCCTCGCAGGACCTCGCCGCGGCCTTCACCCGCTCGTGGCGCGACGCCTCGGTGTGGGCCCGCCGCGACAACGCCGAGGTCACCCGCGCGCGCCGCGAGATGGCCTCGATCCCGCGGCACATCGTCGTCCCGGCGTTCGAAGACGACGTGCTCGACCTCGCGGCCCTCTCGCGCGTCGCCGCGATCCTCGTCCCGACGGCGTAACGGTCAGCGCTCGACGAGTCGCCCCGCGCGGTAGTCGTCCCACGCCTGACGGATCTCTTCGTGCGTGTTCATCACGAAGGGACCGCCGCGCGCGACGGGCTCTCCGATGGGCCTCGCCGACACGAGGAGCATCCGCGCGGGGCCGTCGCTCTTGGCCATCACGCGGTCGCCGGGGCCGAGCACCACGAGCTGCCCCGCGCGCGCGGGGGCCTCGTCGGCGCCGAGCTTCACGCGGCCTTCGACCACGTACGCGAAGGCGTTGTGATCGACGGCGACGGGCACGACCGTGCGACCGCGTCCGTCGAAGCGCAGGTCGAGCATCTGCGGCGCCGTGATGATGCCCTCGACGGGACCGGTGCGACCCGCGAGCGAGCCCGCGACGACCCGCGCGCGGGCGTCTTCGACGTGGGCCTCGACGATGCGCTCGGGGGCGATGTCCTGATACCTCGGGCGGATCATCTTCGAGGCGCGCGGGAGGTTCACCCAGAACTGAAAGAGCCACATGCCGCCCGCCGTCTGACCGGGCATCTCGGAGTGGACGATGCCGCGCCCCGCGGTCATCCACTGGGCGCTGCCGGGCGTGAGGCGGCCGTGGTTGCCGAGGCTGTCGCGGTGTTCGAACGCGCCGTCGAGCACGTAGGTCACCGTCTCGAAGCCGCGGTGCGGGTGCGTGGGAAAGCCCGGGAGATAGTCTTCTGCGAGGTCGGTGTGCACCTCGTCGAGGAGCAGGAACGGGTCGAGCATCGGCAGCGCCTGCGAGCCGAGCGTGCGGCGGAGGTGAACGCCCGCGCCCTCGATCGTGGGCTGCGCGTCGACGATGCGAAGGGCCGCGCGCGGACGCGGCGTGACGCGCGCGCTCGCGGGGCGGTCGGCGATGCAGCCCGCGGCGGCGAGCAGGGCCACGAGCGACGAGGTCAAAAGCTGCGGCGAGAGGTACAGCACGAGATCGATGGTGCACACGATCGCGCGCCAACACCATCGGTCGGCGGGGTCCACGGCCCGTTGCGCGGCGGGAACGCTCCCTCAGCGCACGACGGGGTTGAGGAACTCCACGGGCGCGCGGATCGCGAGGCGCTCTCGCCCGATCGACGCGGGGATGGGCGGCATCGTGGCCGAGGCGAGCGCGCTCCGCACGTTGGCGTCATAGCGCTCGACGCCGCTGCGACGCTGCACGGCGACGTCGCGGACGTGTCCGTTGCGCTCGATCACGAAGGTCACGATCACCGTGCCCTGATTGAGCCGAAGCGCTTCGTCGTAGGGGAACGCGCGCTCCGTGAGCTGATAGATGCGCCGCCGCACCTGGCCGAAATAGCGCACGTACCGAGCGTCGCCGGTCTCGAGCGAGAGCACGCCGTCGCCGTCGCCGAAGGCCCTCGCGACGCCGCCGCGACCGATGCCGCCGCCCGATCCCGGTGAGCCTCCGCCGCCGACGCCGCCGCTGCCCTGCGCGCGAACGGGGCCCTCCTGCGCCGCCGCGTTGACGTGCGCCCGCATGAGACTCGCCGCGAGGAGCGCCGCGTCGGTGTCGTCTTCGGGCCTCAGGGCGTCTTGATCGGCCGTCGTCGATGCGTGACCGCGATCGACGGCGGGCCGTTGAAACGCGACCGGTGCGGCGGATTGCGCGGCGGTGCCGCGACCGTCGCGAACGCCCGCGGCGAGCCTCGGCTGCGCGCCCGCGTGACGCTCGGAGCCCACCGCGATCGTGGGAGGAGGCTCGACCTGCGCGCTGCGGTGAACCGTCGGATCGCCCGCGTTTGAAGCCGCGCCGCGAGGGACGAGGGCCCCCTCGCCCGGCATCACGGGAGACTCCGTCATGCGCACGAGGAGGATGCCGTGACCGCTCGCCACCCACGGGTCGTCGGCGGGGTTGGGCGTGCGTCGATCGTCTTGCGGTGATCCCCGCTCGCGCGACGTTCGGATGCGCTGCTCCTGCGTGCGGTCGAGGGCGTTGAGCTGACGCGCGTCGAGGTTCACGCCGTCGGCGCGCGCCGCGAGCATCCGCGCGGGTTCGAAGCTCCGCCCGTCGCCGCGCTCGCCGGGGTTGTCAGACGAGACGTTCTGCGCGGCGCGCGATCCGCCGTAGCGCTGCGAAGGGTCGGCGGGCGACGCGACGTGACCCGGTCCCGAGGCGACGCCAGGCGTCTGCTCCGCGGGCGTCGGGGCGTCGAACTCGATCGCGGTCTGTGACGGCGTCGAGGGCTCACGTCCGCGCGAGGGGACGACCGTCGCCGCGACGGTCATCAGGGTCGCGTGCACGGCGAGCGAGGCGGTCAGCCACCAGTTCCATCGCGGTCGCATGGGCGTGTTGCTCCGGTCGAGTGTACGCGCAGATCGCGTCGGAGGGTGCAGACGGCCGAGGCGCCGACGCGTGTCTCAACTTCGTCGCTTCACCCAGTAGGTCATGGGGCCGCCGCGGGTGAAGCCCTGCGCCGCGACGATGGGCGCCGAGGTCTCGACGCGCGCGTAGAGCCCGACGTGCGTCAGTCCGAGGGCCCGAGCCTCTGCCACGCGCGCCGCGACGAGGGCGGAGTACGCGCCGCGGTTGCGGCCTTCGGGCACCGTTCCGCCGGCCCAGAGAAAGCCGAATCGGAGCCTCGGATAGACGTTCATTCCGCCCGAGGTGAGCGGGGTGCGGGTCGCGGCGTCACGCACGACGAAGCGACGGACGCGCGCTCCGACGCCGGTGCACATCGCGAGCTCCCGGGCGTCGAGCGCGTCGTCGGTGAGCCTCGGTCGATCGAAGGCCCGCGCGGTCACCTGCTGACAGTCACGGAGGTCGTCGAGGGTCTCGACGGCGCGCGCGACGAGCGAGGTCGTCGGGCGAGGCTCGTAGCGGGCGACGTCGATGGTGTACGCGAAGTGCTCGTGCTCGATCGCGTAGCCCGCGTCCGTGAGCGCGGCGGGGAGCGCGGGGTGGCGGCTGCGTCCGGCGAGCATCCAGCGCGAGGCGACGGCGCCGTGCGCGCGATCGACTTCGGCCACGAGCGAAGGGATCTGCGACGCGTCGGCCCTCACCCGCAGCACGGCGTTGAGGTAGCCCTCGTCACGCGGAGACGTGAGGTAGAGGATCTCTTCTCGCTCGACGACGGAGGCGTCGTCGGGGAGCCAGAAGGTGTCCCACTGGGTCTGTTCGAGAACGTCGTCGAGGTCCATCGCGGGGCGCACTCTACCGCTTCGCGACGGGCGTCGGGCGCCGCGTTCAGCCGCCGTAGACGCAGACGCCGCGGGTCGGATCGCAGCGCCACGGCGCGGCGCAGCCCATCGACGGTTCGCACCGGATCGGCGCGCACGAAGCGGGAGAGACGCACGGTCCCCAACACGCCCCCGCGACGGTGTTCACCTGGCCTGCGGGGCAGCGCGGCGGGAGCGACTCGCACGAGGCCGTGCGCAGGTCGCAGTTCCAGGTGCAGCAGTCGACGGAGAGGGGCTCGTCGGCGAGGCCCACGCACGAGCGTCCGTCGCGGCCGATGTGGGCGCCGTTGCACGCGGGCGCGACGCCGCCGTCGTCGACGCCGGGGCACGGCCCGACGAAGCGGTACGGCGTCGACGTGATGCCGCCGGGGCAGTCACGGAAGGTCTGTCCGTCGCAGCCGCAGTACTCCGTGATGAACGCGCAGTCTCGCGGGAAGCCGCAGATCCCCATTCCGCCGCACGCGGGAGAGAGGTACTGGCAGATCGATCCGCCCGTGCAGTCGGCGCTCGATCGACATGCGTGCGCGGGTCCCGCGTCGGGGCGCTCGCAGGCGCCCGGCGTGCTCGTCGGTCGATCCGCGGCGCAGGCGAGGTACGACGTCCGCTGCACCCGCAGAACTCGTTGGGCTCGGCGCAGGGCACGGCGGCCTGGCAGGTCCCCGCCGCGGCGCAGCCCGTCGTGGGGTAGTTGCAGAACTCGCCGCGCCCGCAGTCTGCGGCGGTCCGACAGCGCGTCCCCGCGTCGGGGACGATGCAACCGATCAGCGTGCAGGCCGCGGTGGGTCCGGGGCCGTAGCACGAGCAGGTGTTGCACCCGTCGCCCGCGGGGCACGACGCGCCGCGCGGACATCGGTTTCCATCGGGCAGGATGCAGTAGTCGAGGGGCGCATCGTCGACCACGTCGACCGGCGCGTCGATGGGCGCGTCGGCCGCGACATCGGTCGCCGCGTCGTTGGTGGCAGGGCCGGTCACGGTGCTCGAACAAGCCGCGAGCGTGACGACCAGAAGGGCTGCGAGGCGCGGTGTGAGTGTCATGGCGTGGCACAGCGTTGCGCACCGGATCGCCGCGAAATTGCGGTGCTTCGTGCGTATACGAGCACGCGTCGCATCGCGCGTGCCGCGGACGCGGGGCGCTTCGCGCGCCCTGTGGGTCGACGGTGGCGGTGCGCTCCCGATCGCTCAGTCCGCGTTCCACGCGTCGGCGAGGAGCTCGATGCAGCGGAGGCGCGCGTCGACGGAGAGCCCCGCGGGCGACACGATGAGCTCGTCCGCGTCGGCGAGCGCGGCGAAGTCGCGGAGGTAGGCGCGCACGGTCGCGGGCGATCCCACGGCGGAGTAGCGCATCATCTCGGTGATGAAGGCCCCCTCGGGCGAGGCGAGCAGCGCGTCGGCGTCGGCCTCGGAGACGCTCCTCCCGCGCGCCAGGAACCACCCGACCCGCACGCGCCGCACGGCGACGAGCTCGCGCTGCGCCTCTTCGTCGGTCGTCGCCACGAGCGCGTTCACGCCCGCCAACACGCGCGGCGCGGCGCACTGCGCCGAGGGCTGAAAGTTCGCGCGGTAGAGGGCCACCGCCTCGCGCAGCGAGCCCGGCGCGAAGTGCGACGCGAAGCCGTAGGGGAGCCCGAGACGCGCCGCGAGACGCGCGCCGAAGAGCGACGAGCCGAGCACGTAGAGCGGCACGTGCGTCCCCTTGCCCGGCGTGGCCTCGATGCCCGGAACGCGCGTCTTCTCCGAGAGGTATCCCTGGAGCTCGAGCACGTCTTGCGGAAAGGACTCCGCCGCGTGCACGTCGCGTCGAAGGGCGCGGAGCGTGACCTGATCGGTGCCGGGGGCGCGCCCGAGTCCGAGCTCGATGCGCCCCGGGTGCAGCGTCGCGAGCGTCCCGTACTGCTCTGCGATCGAGAGCGGCGCGTGGTTGGGGAGCATCACGCCGCCCGCGCCGAGCAGGATCGTCTTCGTGTGCGCCGCGACGTGCGCGATCAGCACCGCGGGCGCCGACGACGCGATGGCCGCCATGTTGTGGTGCTCGGCGTACCAGACCCGCGCGAAGCCGCGCGCCTCGGCGAGCTGCGCGATGCGCACGCAGCCCGCGAGGGCGTCGGAGGGCGTCTCGCCGGGGCCCACGAGCGCGAGGTCGAGGAGTGAGAGCGCGGTGTTCATGCCGAGAGGCCCTACCACGCGCGAGGTCGCGTCGCGACGGTCAGGGCGCCGCGACGAGCACGCCGCGCGTGAGCGAGAGCCGTGAGGTTCCCACGCGGATCACCGCGCCATCGAGCGTGATGGGCTGCTCGCCCGTCACCTCGCCGAAGGGCTGATCGAGGACCGCCCCTCCGCGACCGCGGCCGTGCTGCAGCGCGAAGGTCGCCGCGGCGGTGCCCGTCGCGACGTCGATGACGTAGCCCACGCGATCGACGGGGCAGGTCTCGCCGGCGCCGAGGTCTTCGCCGCAGGGCTCCACGCGCGCGACGAGGGCGATGGGACCGTCGGCGCCGAGGCGACCGCCCGCGTAGCGCGCGCTGTACTCCGACATCCCGTGCTCGCACGCGATGTAGCGGGGGGTGCCGCCCTCGACGCGCGCGAGGAGGAACACGCCGTCGCCCGACATGGCGCCGAGCTGCGGCGCGAGCGTCGTCCACGACGCGGCGCTCGGGGCGTACGCGGGCGTCTCGTTGGGGAGGCGGTCGATGGGGTGACAGACGCCGCGGTGCTCGGGCAACGCGCGCCCGCGGATGGCCGTGAGGCACGCGCGGACGCCGGGGTCGTCACCGCGCACGAGGAGGCTCAGCGCAAAGCGCTCGGCCTCTTCGATGTTCGAGATGTCCCAGCCTTCGGCGCAGCGCTCGCCGCTCCAGCGTCGACGACCGATCGCGACGTAGACGGCGTTCGACGCGGCGGAGCGCGCGGCGGGGAGCGAGGCGCCCTCGTTCCACGCCTCGACGACGTGATTCCACGCGGCGTGGACGTCGTTGAGGGAGGCGAGGGTCTGCGCGAGCGAGAGGTGACACTGAAAGAGCACGGTCTTGCGGCCGAGCGCGGTGGTCGTGCGCGCGAAGGGGCGGGTGAGCGCCTCTTCGAGGTGCGTGCGCGCGGTCGCGAGGTCGCCCTCGGCGCGGTCGAGCTCGCCGAGCGCGCAGAGCGTCTGGGGGATCGGTTGCCGCTGCGCCCGCGCGGTGAGCGCGGCGCGGCGCGGCGAGGGTTGCGCCTGCTGCGCCGACGCGGTCGACGCGAGCAGCAAGGTCGCGGTGAGGGTGCAGAGCGCGGTGGTGGTTCTCATCGTTGAGCTCCTCTGGCGGGCGTAGACGATGGACCGCCGGGGGCGGAACCTTCTCCGAGCGTCGCGCGGCGCGCAAGGGGGTCACGCCACCGTGAGACACACCCCACGTTCGGCGCGCGTCACCGTCGGGTCGTCGTGAAAAACCCCATCGGTCAGCGCAGGTAGCGCGTGGCGCGCGCGTCGCGGAACCTCAGCTCGTTGGCGCTGCAGGTGTACGCCTCGGCGCCCGGCACGGCGGCGCGCGCGATGGCGTCGTTGACCGGCACCGGGATGTTCATGCGCTGTCCGGCGACGGTGACCTCGGCGCGCACGTCGAGAGTGGGGACGAAATCGCGGGTCGAGAGGCGGCCGTTCGCGGCGGCGTAGCGGCCGGTTCCCTGGCCGTTGAAGATCACGCGCTGCTGGAGGGGAGGCGTCGTGCCCGACTCGGTCTCGACGCAGTAGTTGTTGAAGAGCGCGCCGCCGCCGCCGCGGCCGTCGAAGCGGAGCTGCAGGTCGCCGCGGATGTTGCGCACGCGCACCTGCGCGGGGAACGACGCGCGCATCGCCTCGAGCTCGTGCGCCCGGTCGATGTGCCAGGTGCCCGTGAGGCACGGATCGATGCCCGTCGGCGGAGGCGGCGACGGGTCGGGCGGCGTCGCGCCGCAGAGCTCGTCGACGGTCGGCGCGTCGAGGGTCACGTCGGCCGTCTCGCGCGGCACGGCGAAGTGCGCGAGCGTGAAGCGCGACGAGGCCGCGGGGATCTGACCGGTGGCGTGCGGGACGGGCCTCCCGTCGGGGCACATGCACGGCCACTCGCGGCAGAAGACCATGTTCGCGTCGCTCACGTAGATTCGATCGAGCGAGGCGTCGAAGGCGACGTGTCCGTGACCGCGCCCCTGCACGCGGACGAAGCGCGCGTCGCCGAAGGGGACCTCGACCACCTGCATCGCGCCCGATTCGAGCACGAGGTGTGCGGGCGCCCCGTGCGCGACGGGAGGGATCGGCGGCGCGCCGCGCGACATCCCGTCGCCGGTCTGCACGAGCGGCGAGTCGATGCGCCAGGACGACGACCACCCGCGTCGCGTCGACGCGCTCGCGACGTCGACGAGGCGCGCGTATTCGAAGCGGGAGATCCGCGCGAGGGCCGCGTCGGCGCTCTCGTCGTTGACCGCGCGGAGCAGGTTCGCCACGCCGCCCGCGCCGCGCGCGAGGGGATCGACGCCGAGCGATTCGAGCGTCGAGAAGAACCCGATCGCGTCGTAACCCGCGCGATAGAGCGAGAAGACGCCGGGTCCCGCGGGGTGATTCGAACGGTGCAGCGAGTACGCGACGCACTGCGTGGCGGGCGTCGGCGAGAAGTATCCGCGGAGCCAGCAGCCGTCGAGCGTGGTGCCGCGCGAGAGGCGCTCGCCCACGTACGCCGCCGCGCCCTCGAAGGCCCACGGCCGCAGGTGGTCGAAGGCCAGGAGCTGATCGCCGCGCGTCCCCGCGAAGAGGTCGTACTGAAAGCAGTGAAAGATCTCGTGACCGAGCACCATGCGCAGCGCCTCGGGCGAGCGCCCTTCGAGCCACTCGCGCCGCACGCGGACGCGGCACACCGAGGCCGATGACAGCGGCGCGTCGTCGGTCATGCCGCTGATCCAGTAGGGGACTCGCTCCGAGTCGATCCGCATCGGCACCGCGTCGGCCGGCGCGCCGGGCGCCTCGCGGTAGACCTTGAAGGCCATGCGCGGCGTGTGACCGAGGAGCGTCACGAGCTCCGCGCGCAGGCCGTCGACGATGCGCTGCGCGTTCGCCTGCTGCGCCTCGGTGAGCGGCTCCGCGGCCGGAGGCGCCGCAGCGCCGCAGCACGCGCCGGCCTGCGCGGACGCGGCGCGCGACACGAACGAGCTCAGGTCGCGCAGGGCCGAGCGCGGCGGCGGAGACTCGAGCGCGCGCCGCACGGCGGCCTGCTGCTCGGGACGGAGCGACGACCAGTGCGCCGCGACCCAGCGCACGGCCTCGGTCCCGCAGCCGAAGCCCGCGTGCTGCGTCGTGACCGCGACGCCGGGAACGGGCCCGTAGAGCCGCGCGAAGGCCTCGAGCGCCGCCGTCGCGGTGACCTCCTGCGCGCCGGACGCGGCGGGCGATGGTGCGACCGCTCGCGCCGGTGGCGCCGTCGGCGCGGGCGGCGACGCGCGTCGGCACGAAGCGAGCGCGGCGACGAGCAGCAGGGCCACGGCAAACGCCGCGGGGCGGGCGGCGGTCACGCGCGCCAGGCCGCGCGCCTCGAACACATCGGGCATCAACGACATCACCTCCACCTCGGGCGTCAGCGCGGGCTCCTCCCGCCCTGGGCGCGCGAGCGTACCGCGTCGACGACGCTTGTACACAGGGCCTCGGTGCGCGTGGTCATCGCGCGACCGCGGCGCTACGATCGCGGGCCGTGCGCATCGAGCTCGTTCGCCTTCGCAGCAGCGTTCGCGTCGCCCTCCTGATCGGCGCGATGGCGACGGCGTCGTGCGAGACGCTCACGCGGCCGCCGCCGACCACCCCCGGCGGAACGTGGCCCTTCGCGCCGGGCTCACCGACGCTCGACGGCCCGCCGCAGCACATCGTGACGGCCGCGCGCGAGAACATGTCGACCTCGATGGCCGCGCCCGGGTGCCTCGATCCGCTCGCGCAGGGGACGTCGGCGCGACAGCGCTGCGCCGCGCTCGGCCTCGCGGGGCCTCGCCTCGAGTGTCAGCCCGCGTGCGTGCGGAGGCACCTCCCGAGCGAGGCCGATCGGGCGAACGCGGGCGGCCTCGTCGCCGTGCGCTACACGCTCGACGCGCAGGGGCGCGTCGAACGCGCCGCGTCGCTCCACGATCCAGGCTGCGGACTCGGACGCGCCGCCGTCGACGCGCTCCGCGTGTGCTGCGCGCCCGTCGAAGACGGCGCGGCGCCGCGCGGAGCCGTCGAGGGCTGTCACGTCGTGGAGTTCACCAGCGCGCGGTGAGACCGTCGCGAGACGCGCGCGGCGCTCCGTTCGCGGCGCGAGCTCGCCCGAGCGCGCCGTGGCGCTGCGTCAGGGCGGAGGCGCGGCGGGGCCCGGCTCGCGAGGCTCGCGCGACGCGCGATCGAGCGAGGCGAGCGCCGCGGGGACGGCCTGTCGCAACTGCCACGAGTGCAGCAGCACCGCGCGCTCGGCCGCCGTGAGCTCATCACGGAACCACCCTGAAATGAGCCCCGCGCCGAGCACGCCGCCCACCGCGACGATGCCCATCGCGAGGAGCGTCGGCACGCGGTCGAGGTGCAACACCTGCGAGCTCACGACGATGCGTCCGTCGTGAAACTCGTAGGAGGGCGCCGTGACGCCCGCGAGCTCCAGCGCGAGCGGGACGAGCACCGACGCGCAGCCCAGGCAGATGGCCCACCCGCGGCGCGCGCGGCCCGAGGTGAGCACGAGCCCCATGACGTTGGTGACCGCCAGGAGCGGCGTGAACCACAGCGCGCCCACGAGCCACGACGACAGCGCCACCGCGCCGTTGGTGGCGATGAGCACGGGCCAGCGCATGCTCGCGTCGGAGGCCCGGCTGCGCGCGCCGAGGGCGTGCATCGCGGTGGCCGCGGCGATGAAGACGAAGAGCAGCGCGAGGCGCCACACGTCGCGCACGCCCATCCACACGAGGATCGGAATGGTGCCGAAGAACGATCCGAACGAGACCACGCCCCAGCGCATGGCCCGCCGTTGAATGGCGCGGGCGGAGCGCGCGAGCTCGGCGCGCGTCTCGGGCGGAGCGTCCCTCGGCGGCGACGAGAGCAGCGTCACGAAGGTGTCGAGCGCGTCGCGGTTCGAAGCGTCGAGTCCGAGCGCGGCGACGGCCTCGCGCATCGCGACGGCGCGCTCGCGGGCCTCGTCGCCGTCGGCGCCCTGCGCGCGTTCGAGGGCCGCGCGCGCTCCGGTCGCGTGCGAGGCCGCGGCGTCGCGTCGGCGTTCGAGGTCGCGATCGCCGTCGAGGTAGCGCTCGATCTCGTCGGAGAGCGCCCGCGCCGACGGGAGCCTGTCGTCGGGGTCGAAGGCGAGCGCGCGCTCGCACAGCGCGTCGAGCTCGGGGGGGATGTTCGCCTCGGGCCGTCGATCGGAGGGCCTGAGCGAGCCCGGGGCCGCCGTGCTGAAGACGCGTCCGGCGATGGTGCGCTTGTTGTGGAGCGGCTCGTGCGCGAGCACTTCGAAGAGGATCGCGCCGAGGGCGTACACGTCGGCGCGCGCGTCGAGGTCGGGCTCGCTCCGGAGCTGCTCGGGCGCGATGTAGCCCGGCGTTCCGAGCACGGCGCCGACGACGGTCTCGACGCTGCTGTCGTCGACGAGCGTGAGCGGAGGGACCGTGGGCTCGGCGACGCCCTGGAGCCGCGCGAGGCCCCAGTCGAGGAGGTACACCTCGCCGAAGTCGCCGAGCATGATGTTCGAGGGCTTGAGGTCGCGGTGCAGCACGCCGCGCGAGTGCGCGTAGTCGACCGCGAGGCACACGGTGCTGAACGCGCTGAGGAGCCGCCTTCGAGAGCGCGTCGTCTCGGGCGCGCTGAGCACGTCGGCGAGGCTCTGCCCTCGAACGCGCTTCATCGTGAAGTAGACCTTGCCCTGCGCGTCGAGGCCGAGGTCATAGACGGGCACCACCGCGGGGTGCTCGAGCTGCCCCTGCACGCGCGCCTCGCGGAGCAGCCGCGCGAGCCCGCCTTCGGGGTCGCGGAGGTCGTCGCGCAGCGCCTTGATCGCGACGTCGCGCCCGATCACGCCGTCGCGGAGGAGCTGCACCTCGCCCATGCCACCGCGCCCGAGCGGACCGAGGACCTCGTAGCGCGCGGCGAACCCTTCGGTCTTCGGCGGCAGCGTCGCGGCGCGATCGAGGGGATCGCCGTCGCGCTCGGTCGAGGTGAGGGTCTCGTCGAGCGAGCGGTCGGTCATGGAGGCGTTATTGGTACCGCACTCGCGGCGCGCGACTCCAGCGCGTGCGCGCGAGTCGACGCTCGCGCGGGCTACGCCAGCACCGGCCAGTACCGCGCGCGGAGCGATTCGAACACCTGCGCGTCGTGCGGCGCGGTGAGGTAGCGCGAGAGGGCGTTGAAGCGGTGTAACACCGACCACGCCATCAGGCGCCTCGACGCGCGCTCGTCGCAGCGAAAGCCCACGGCGTCGAAGAAGGCCGCGCGCCCCTCGGTCGACGCGTCGACCACGAAGAACGCGGGCGTGACGAGCTCGTAGTCGGGGTGGCCCACCACGGCGTCTCCGAGGTCGAGCAGCCCCGAGAGCGTCCATGCGCCGTCTCGCTGCGTGAGCATCACGTGCTCGTGGTGGAGGTCCGCGTGGAGCAGCGCGCGCCGCGCGTCGGGCACCAGCGGCGCGCCCCGGGCGAGCACCGCGGGAATCGCTTCGACGGCCGCCTCCCCGAGCCCGTGACGGCGCTGAAAGTCCATGCACGCGGCGACGCGCGCCTCGGCGAAGCGAGGCCAGTCGACGGTGAGCGTCGGCAGGTCGTCGCAGGGCAGCCGATGCAGCGCCGCGAGGCTCGCGCCGACGTCTCCTGCGAGCGCGACGCGTTCGCGCGGCGAGAGCGTGTCGCGGAGGTCGCGCAACGAGACGCCGCCGAGGCGCCGCGTGACGAGGTAGCGCCACCCTTCGAGGCCCCCGACCGCGACGACGGCGGGCGTCTCGACGGGGAGCCTTCCCTCGATGCGCGCGAGGGCGACGGACTCGCGTTCGAGCTCGGGCGCCCACTGCGGCGGCACGAGCTTGATCGCGAGGCGCTCGGTGAGAAACACGGGCGAGCTGCCGTAGCGGCACCGCGCGGCCCCCGAGAGATCGAGCGCGTGACGCTGCGCGATCACGGCGAGCGCGGGCGCGAGGCGCGCGTCATCGAGGCGCATCGCGCCGGGCGCATCGGGGTCTGCGACGAGCGGAAGGAGGGGAGAGTCTGCGGTCACGGAGACCTTCGTATCACACAGCCCAAGGGCGCCCGACACGCACGCAGCGCGTTTCTTCGCGCACTTTCGACGTTCTTCCCCTCGTTTGAATGGGACGCAACACCGTTGCAACGACGGGCCCGATGAGATTCCCGAGCGCACTCCTGGTCGTCTGCTCTTCCTTGCTGGTCACATCGTGTAGCGATCCGTTGCCCACCGCGAACGACGCGAGCGATGAGGGCACGACCGACGCGAGCCTCGACGCCGTCGACGAGCCGCGAGACGCGGCCGAGGATCACGCGCGAGACGCGGTCACCGACGTCGCGCTCGATCGCACCACGACCGACGTCACAACGGACGAAGCCGCCGACGAAACCGTCGATGCGGCGATCGACGTCACGACCGACACGACGACCGACGTCGCGATGGATACCGCCGCGGACGTTGCGGCGGATCTCGCGACGGACACGCCCACAGACGTCGCGAGAGACGTCGCGACGGACACGACGGCAGACGTCGCGAGAGACGTCGCGATGGACACGACACCTGACGTCGCAAGAGACGTCGCGATGGACCTCACGACCGACTCCCTCGCGGACGCCGCGAGAGACATCGCAGCAGACACGGCGATGGACGCCACCGCCGACACGACGACGGACGTCACGCGGGACGCGATCACCGACGCAGCCACCGACGTCGCGACCGACACGCCAACAGATGTCGCCATCGACGCGACCGCCGTCGCAGCGCCGCGCGATCGCGCCGTTGTCGGGCGCGCACGCGCCCACGCGTCGTCCGTCGCTCCGTTGGCAGCTCGCGACAGGCTCCGACGGCGCGCGCGTCACGCTCTGTCGAGACCGCGCGCTTACTCTGAGTTGCACGAGCTTCGACGCGACAGGGACCTCCGGCGCTCCCTCGTCCGATCTCGTGCCCGGCGTGTGGTTCTGGTCGCTCCGCGGCCTTCGCGGCGGCGTCGCGGGCGTAGCGCCGGGGCCCGTGTGGCGCGTCTCGGTCGCAAGCGCGACCCTGGCGGGCGCGCGGCCCTGGGGCGCAGATCCCGACGTCAACGGCGACGGCATCGCGGAGGTGTTCGCCGCGGCCCGAAGCGACGCGCTCTACATCTACGTCGGCGGCGCGAGCGGTCCTTCGGTGCCGCCCGTCACACTCTCGGCGCCCTTCGACGCCACGGGCTTCGCGCGCTCGTTCGACTTCGTCGGCGACGTGAACGGCGACGGCTATGGCGACGTGGCCGTCGGCGCGAGCGGTTCGGACAACTTCTACGTCTTCCGCGGCGGGCCGACGGGGCTCTCGGCGGCCTCTCCCTGGAGCGTCACCGGCGCGCGAGGGAGCGGCTTCGGCGCAGCAATCTCGCCCGCGGGCGACGTCAACGGCGACGGCTACGACGACCTCGTCGTGGGGTATTCGTCTGCGGGTTCCCTTGTGTTCGTGCCGGGCGGCGCCGCGGGCCTCGGCGCGCCGGTGCGCCTCGTCGGCGCGTCGTATCGCGGTGGCTCTGGCGTCGGAGACGTGAACGGCGACGGCTATGCCGACGTGCAGTCGGGCGCCGACCTCTTGCTCGGCGGCGCGACGGGCCTCGACCTCTCACGCGTGCGAGCGGGTGCAGGCGGAATCCCCGCGGGCGACGTCAACGGCGACGGACTCGGTGACGTCGTCTGGGGCAGCGCCGTGCGGCTCGGATCGACCACGTCGACGGGCTCCGTCGTCGCGCTCCCCTTCGGAACCTCGGGTCACGTCGGGCAGTTCTCGGGCGACTTCAACCGCGACGGATACTCCGACGTCGTGTGGATCGGACGCTTCGGCGCCGCGGTGGTGCCCGGGTCGTCGAGCGGTCCGACGAGCGCGGTGGTCTACAACGGCCCCGGCTTCGGCGCGGTGGGGGGTTGGGCGACGCAGGGCGGCGGCGACGTCGACGGCGACGGCTACGAAGACCTCATCGACCTCGACGACAGCGTCGTGCTCGTGCTCCGCGGCTCGGCGACAGGCATCGCAGCGACGACGACGTGGACCTTCGATGTCACGCCCGTGTTCGGGCTTCCGACGGGCGCGATGCCGCACCCCGCGGGAGACGTCAACCACGACGGACGCGACGACCTCGCCATCGGGACCTGGGACGGTCAGCTCTCGCTCCACCACGGGAGCGCCACGGGCCCCTCGGCCACCGCCGCGGCGCGCGCGACCTATCTCCTCCGCGCTGGGAGCACCACGCAACACCTCATTCCTCACGGCGGCGGCGATCTCAACGGCGACACCTTCGGCGATCTCGTGCTCGAAGCGAACGAGGGCGCGTTGGCACCCTTCGCGGCGCTGACCTACGGCACCGCGACGGGGCTCAACCTCACGCCCGTGTGGCTGCCCAGGCCTGCCACGGTCGGACGCTCCGTGGTCATCGCAGGAGACCTCAACGGAGACCGCATCGCCGACGCGGCGCTCGCCGCGGGCTCCTCGCTCAACGTCATCTATGGACGCGCAGGCGCAGTAGACCCCGCGGGCACTTCGATCGCGGTTCCTGCGGCGGAAGTGGACGCAGCGGGGGACGTCAACCACGACGGCTACGCGGATCTCCTCGTGCAACCCACCCCCGCGGCGACCGCTGTGATCTACCCGGGAAGTGCTTCTGGTCTTCGCACCACGGCCCTCTCGACGCTCGCGACGGCGGGTGTCGCGACGCCGATTGGCGACGTGAACGCAGACGGCTACGCCGACATCGCGGTGACCTCCGCCGCGGGCGTCTCGGTGTACTACGGCAGCCCCTCGGGAACGGGCCCCTCTGAGGCGCTTCGCTACCCCGGCGCGCTCTCTGTGATCGCGCTCGGCGACGTCGACCGCGACGGCGACGCCGACATCGCCACCACGGGCTTCGAGATCTACTACTCGTATCCGGTGTCGCTCCACCGCGGCGGCCCGAGCGGCGTCGAGGCGAGCACGTGGCGCGTCTGGTACGCGCCTGCCGGGGCGGCCATCGCGCGCGGCCCGCGCGGCTCGGGAGACTTCGACGGAGACGGCGCCACGGACGTCGCGTGGCTCCGTGACAATCAGGTCTTCACGAATCGCCTCGGGAGCTTCGCCAGCGCCACGCAGAGCCTCCCGACGGCGTCGGGCGTGATCGTGTACGACCTCATCCGGTGAAGGCGTTCCCTCGGTCGCGCGAAGGGTTGATGCCCACTGCGCGCGACGAGCTCAGCGGGCGCAGCAGGAGGGCGCGCAGGGGTCGGTGACGCCGTGGGTGTCGACGGACATGTTCGGGTCGGGCGAGCTCACGCGAATGGGACGCGCGCAGACCGCGCCCGTCACCGCGGCGCTCGCGGGCCCTTCGGGCGTGAACCAGCCGCACGACGAACAGTCCGCGGACCTCGCCCCTCCAGCGCTCGCGCTCGGAGGCGTCGACGACGCGGGAGGCGCTGCGGCGCTCGAACATCCGAACACCATGGAGACCACGAAGAACACGACCGGAAAGGCGAAGCGAGCTGTCATCGAAGCGCTCCTGTGTGGTGCCCTCGCGACGAGGGCTTCACCGCCTCCAACGCAGCGGAGGAGATGGGTCTTACACGGCGCCCTGCGCCGCTTCGACCCGCGCCCTCGCCGACGCGGGGCTCTGTCCGTGCGCCCACACGATGTCGTCGACCCGCTCGAGTCGGCGCACCAGCTCGTCGATCGGCTCGTGCACGAGCGTCATGCGAAAGGTCGCCTCGCCGCGCGCGATGGGGAGCCCGAACGCGTTGCCCGGGAGCACCGCGATGCCGTGCTTGCAGAGCAGTTCGAAGAGCTCGACGTCGGTGCCAGGGAACGCGCGCTCGGCCATTCGCAGGAGGCACACGTTGCCGATGTCGCCGTTGTTGGCGCTCGAGAACGCGCGCGACGCGCGGACGAAGCGCTGCACCGCGGCGAGGGCCTCGCGCTGCATCTCGTTGGCGACGCCGAGGCTCGCGTGAAAGCGCTCCGCGAGGCGCGTCTCGCAGATGCGGTCGAGGGCCTCTGCGCGCTCGATCCGCTGCCCCCAGCCGAACATCCCGTCCTGCAGAAAGCGCATGTGGTCCTCGCCGAGCGCCTCGCCTGCGGTCTCGACCGCGCGGAGCAGGAGGTTCACGCCGAAGAGGGCCATCGAGAGGGGGTTGGCGCTGTTCTCGGCGACCCACGCGTGCTCGCGACAGGCGTCTTGAATGCGCGGGTCGCCGAACCAGTACCCGATGCGGTAGCCCGCGAAGAAGGGCGTGTCCTTCGAGGGGCCGTAGAACTTCACGACGTAGTCGAGGCGGTCGGTGTGCGCGAAGACCTCTTCGAAGCGACGCCCATACACGAGCTCCTGATAGATGTTGTCGACCAGGAGGAAGATCCCCTCCTCCTGACAGAAGCGCACGAGCTTCTGGAGGTCTTCGAGGCGCGCGCCCTCGTAGGTCGCCTGCGCGGGGTTGTTGGGATACGTCAGCGTGATCTGCACGGTGCGGTCGGTCACCGCGGCGACGATCTCGTCGAAGGTCGGGAGGTAGTGGTTCTCGGCGCTCGCGTAGACGTAGCGCGGCGTGAGCCCCCGCATGTGTCGGTGCTGCGCGGCGCACACGGGGTAGTTCGGGAGCGGCACCACGACCTCGGGCGCGTCGTTGGCGCGCGGGAACACCGACCGCGGCAGCCGCGCGATGGCGTTCATCACGCTCATGATGGCGCCCGTTGTTCCGGCGCCGCAGCCGAGGCCCGCGCCCTCGACGAGCGCGCGGTTGACGCGCTCGCGGTGGGGGCTGTGCCGCTGGAGCCGCGCGTAGTCGACGATCGGATGAGCGCGCCGAGCTCCGGCGCTCCGTCGGGCGAGGCGTACCCCGACTCGAGCCGGTGGATCGCCGCGACGTCCGACACGCGGAGCACCTCGGGGAAGTGCCGCAGGCTGAAGTTCATGCAGTCGAGCGGCGCCAGGCCGTTGCGCCGATCGAACATCACGCCCCAGTACTGGATCATCCGCTGGTACGGATCCATCCGTCCGAGGTCGTGATCGAAGTTGCCCGCGAGGCTGAATGGACGGTGATCGCTCCACGGTGTTGCACCCCGAAGGCACCCTGCAACGCCCCGCGCGTCAGGCCGATCACACGTCGATCACACAACCGCCGCGCGAAGCCGGGCCAGGCAGCGAAGCGTGGGGCGCCGGCCGCGCCGCACCGCCTCCCGAGGGCCCCGACCGGCGGGCGCGCGATTGCTTCGATCGCCGCGGCGCCGCGGGTGTAGCCTGCCCGTGAACATGGCGACGGCGCGGGTGGCGCGGTCGCCTTCACCGGGAGTGAGGCACATCGCATGGCACCGCAGAGCACCCGCTTCAACCTGTCGGCGTCGTCCGGCGACCTCGTCGACGCCTCGCGCGTCGCGCACGCGGTACGAATGATCGGCGCGGCGGCCCCGGCCCCGAGGGGCGTCGCGCTCGGCGCTGGCCGACGCGTCGACGTCGCCCGCATCACGCGCGATGGCATCGCCGTCCCCACGGACCACGACCTCGTGATCGCCGTGAGCGACGGGGCGCACGTGAGCGACGCGACCGTGACCCACGCCATCGTGCCGCCGTCGCCGTAGTCTCCCTCCCACGCCCACGCCGCACCGGCCTCGTGAGCCCTGTCGGTCCACCACGCGACCGCCGGAGGCGGCTGCCGCGAGCCCCGCCAGCGCCGAGACGTGCGCGGTCGTCGCGACGACGCGTCGCGGCCTGCACCCGGTAGCGCGACCACCGGGGGCGCCGCGGGGCGGCCGTCGGTGCGTCGGTCACGGTCAACCGGGTCGCGAGGACCGCACCTCCGCCCTCGCGCAGCGCAAGTTTCCGCGTCGCGCGCGCTGCGCTCCGCCGCTTTCTCGCGCTTCCTCTCCATCCGCGGTCACGATCCGCAGATGTTCGCTCGTCTCGCCTCGTCGCTCGCGCGCCTCACCGCCACGATCGGTCGTTCGACTTCACGAAAGAGAACCCGGCTGAGCCCGCGCGCCGTGCTCGCAGGGGCGCTGCTCGCGCTCCCCACGACGGCGATCGGGCAGACGTCACAGGCGCCGAACCTCCTGTCGCCGCGCACGGGATGGTGCAGCCTCACGGCCACGCCGACGCTGCGGTGGCACGGCGCGGGCGGGCAGGAGCACGTCTCGCTGTGCCGTGATCGCGCGTGCTCCGCGGTCGTCGCAGAGGCCGACGTCGAGGGCGGCGCGTGGACCCCGACGACGCCCCTCACGCGAGGCGTGTGGTTCTGGCGGGTGCGGCGCGGGGCGCAGGTCTCGCCCGTGTGGTCGTTCACCGTGACCGCGCGGCCGGGCGGCGCGAACGTGATCGTCCCGAGGTGCACCGACGTCGACGGCGACGGGTATGGCGACGCGCTCCTGCGGGGCATGACCTTCGCGCATCGGGTGTCGCTGCACTGGGGCTCTCGCGCGGGGTTCGTGCGGCGCGGGGCCCGACTGCTCACCGAACCGCCGCCCGCGCGGAGCGCGCCGATGTGGGGAGACGTCGACCTCGCGGGGGACCTCGACGGAGACGGCTACGCGGATCTCCTCTGGCGTCACCCCTTCGTCCCCTCGCGGGCGCGCATGGCGCGTGACCCGCTGAGCGCCACGAGCCGAGACGCCGGGGCCGTGTTGGTGTTTCGCGGAGGTCCGAGGGGGCCCTCCACGGCGCCGTCGGTGACGCTCTACGCGCGAGAGGGGGAGTTTCTCTTCGGCGACGCCGCCACCCCCGCAGGCGACGTCGACGGCGACGGCCGCGGTGACCTGCTCGTGACGTCCTCGCCCGCAGGTTCCGATCGCGCGTCCGGCGGGCTCCAGCTCCGACGTCGCCTCTTCGAACGCGGCGGGGCCATCACCGAAGACATCACCGGCCTGCCTTGCCGGAGCGGTGAAGCGGCCTTCGCCGCGGCGGGCGACGTCGACGGCGACGGGTTCGCCGACGTCCTGGGCGCGTGCGGAAGCACCTCGAGCGCGCGGCCGAATCCGGCGCTCGTTCGCGTGTATCACGGCAGCCCCGACGGCCTCGTGCGCCCCGAAGACCTCGACCTCACCGCCGAGCGATCGATCGTCGGCGCAGACGTGCGTGTGGCCTCGCTCGGTGACGTCGACGGTGACGGCTACGGCGACGTCGTCGCGGCGTGGCACGGCGCCAGCGTAACGCCCGGCGAGGTGATGCTCTGGCGCGGCTCTCCTCGCGGGATGCGGGGCCCCGAGGCGCTCGAACGCCCGACGTCCGACGCGTCGCAGTCGGCGGACCTGTTCGGTTGGATCGCGGGGACGGTCGGTGACCTCGACGGCGACGGACGCGACGACGTGATGCTCTCCGTCTCGGACACGACGCAGGCGTTCTACCGCGGCGGCCCCCGCTTCGACGCGCCGCTGCTCTTCACACGCGGAGACGGCCTTCCGGTGTCGTACTTCGGCGTCCACAGGGTCTGCGGCGACGTCGACGGAGACGGCCACGCCGACGTGGTGCTGGGCGCGAACTGCGTCGAGACCGACGCCGACACGGGCGACTCCTGCTTGCGCCGCGAGCATTACCTCCTGCGCGGCGGCGCCGATGGCGTCTCGCCCTCACGGATGCAGCCAGTGCCCGAGTGAGCCCCGGCCCGCACGGCTTCGAGGCCGACGTCGTCGACCCGCACTCGACGCCGCGGTACCGCTGCGTGGCGCCCGGCAACGCGGGACGCTGCGCGCCGTCGCGCTCACGCGGCGCGAAGGGCGCGCCGCGCGTGAAATCGCAGGGCTCTGTGCGATACGATCGCGCCGTGCTCCTACGCTTCGCGCTCGCTGTGGGGTTGTCTTCGCTCGCGGCTTCGGGATGCGTCCCCGACGTCTGGAAGTACCCATCCCCCGCGGACGCCGCGGGCGCCGACAGCGCCGATGCTTCCAAGAGCGACGCGCCAGCGCCCGACGGAGACGACGCCGAGGCGCGCTCGCCGACCCTCTGCGAGGGACCGTGCGACGTGCCTTGCGCGCAAGGGATCGTGGCGCTCTACCGGGCGGAGGGCGACGCGCGCGACGCCGCGGGCGACCAGCACGCCATCGCCCGTCGAGGGGTCACGTACGTGCCCGGACGCTACGGGACCGCGTTCAACATCGACGGCTCGCCAGATTACGTGCGCATCCCTTCGCCCCTCGGTGATCTCGAAGAAGAGTTCACGATCTCGCTCTGGATCAAGACCGGGCACCCCGGGAGGTACTTCGTGCGAAGGGCGGCGTGCTGGGCCGTGCCCGGGTTTCGTGGCCTCGACATGGGCGTCGACGCGGACGGGCACTTCAACGTCGAGGTGTTTCTCAACGGCACCGCCACGTTCTTCACGCTGGAGTCGCCCGCCAACGCCTTCGACGATCATTGGCACCACGTGGCCATGGTGCGTCGCGGCACCACGTTGTCGTTGTACGTCGACGGCCAGAGCGCCGGTCCGCACCGCTTCGAGGCCGACTTCCTCGACCCGTACTCGACGCCGGTGTACCTCGGCGTGAGCAGCTGCGTCGCGGGCGCGCCGAGCGGCAACGGAACCTTCGACGACAGGCCCTGGTTCCGCGGCGCCATCGACGAGGTCGCGTTCTACCACCGCGCCCTCACCGACGAGGAGCTCGGCGACATCGCCGCGGGACGCTGCGCGCCGTAGCGCTCGCGCGGCGCGTGAAATCGCCGAACCTCGTGCGATACGATCGCGCCGTGTTGCGACGAATCGCGCTCGCGTTGGGGCTGTCTTCGCTCGCCGCGTCGGGGTGCATCCCCGACGACTGGACGTACCCGTCCCGCGTCGACGCCACGGTCACCGACACGCGCGACGCCTCCGAGCGCGACGCGCCAGCGCCCGACGTCGACGTGGCGGAGGAGCGCGCTCGACGGCCATCTGCGAAGGCCCTGCGGCGCCCTGCGCGCGAGGATCGTGGCGCTCTACCGGGCGGAGGGCGACGCGCGCGATGCCGTGGGCGACCAGCACGGCGTCGCCGAGCGATCGGTCACCTACGTGCCCGGACGCTACGGGCGCGCGTTCAACATCCGCGGCGCGCCGGCGTACGTGAGCATCCCTTCGGCCGTCGGCGACCTCGACGGAGAGTTCACGATCGCGCTCTGGTTCAAGAGCGATCGCCTCGGAAGGTTCCTCTCGCGCAGGGCCGCGTGCTGGGGCTCGGACGGATACCGAGGCCTGGACTGGGGCGTCGCGCTCGACGGGACCCTCAACGTCGAGGTGTTCCCCGGAGTGTGGGTCTTCACCCTGCGGTCGACGGTCGTCACCTTCGACGAGGCGTGGCACCACGTCGCCCTCGTGCGTCGAGGCACCGTGATCGCGCTCTACGTCGACGGTCAGAGTCGCGGCTCGCACGCGTTCGAGAGCGACTTCATCGACCCCTTTCATACCCCGGTGTACCTCGGGGTGAGCCGCTGCGTGCTCGGCGCGCCCGGCAGCAACGGCACCTACGACGATCGGCAGTGGTTTCGTGGCGCCGTCGACGAGGTCGCGTTCTACCGCCGCGCCCTCACCGACGAGGAGCTCGGCGACATCGCCGCGGGACGCTGCGCGCCGTAGCGCTCGCGCGACGCGTGAAATCGCCGAACCGTGTGCGATACGATCGCGCCGTGTTGCGACGAATCGCGCTCGCGTTGGGGCTGTCTTCGCTCGCCGCGTCGGGGTGCATCCCCGACGACTGGACGTACCCGTCCCGCGTCGACGCCACGGTCACCGACACGCGCGACGCCTCCGAGCGCGACGCGCCAGCGCCCGACGTCGACGTGGCGGAGGAGCGCTCGACGGCCATCTGCGAAGGCCCCTGCGACGTGCCCTGCGCGCGAGGGATCGTGGCGCTCTACCGGGCGGAGGGCGACGCGCGCGACACCGCGGGCGACCAGCACGGCGTCGCCGAGCGATCGGTCACCTACGTGCCCGGGCGCTACGGGCGCGCGTTCAACATCGACGGCTCGCCGGGTTACGTACGCATTCCCCCAGCCGTCGGCGATCTCGAAGGAGAGTTCACCCTCTCCCTCTGGGTCAGGTCCGATCACCCCGGGAGGTTCTTCACGCGGAGGGCCTCATGCTGGCTCAACCCCGGGTATCGGGGCTTCGACATGGGCATCCACATGGACGGGCACTTCGACCTCGAGGTGTTCCTCTACGCGAACCTCACGTACTTCACGATGCAGTCACCCACCAACGCCTTCGACGACCATTGGCACCACGCGGCCCTGGTGCGTCGGGGCACCACGTTGTCGATGTACATCGATGGCCGGAGCCCGGGCCCGCACCGCTTCGAGGCCGACTTCATCGACCCGTACTCGACGCCCCTGTACCTCGGGGTGAGCCGCTGCGTGTCGGGTGCGCCTGGCGCCAACGGCACCCACGACGATCGGCAGTGGTTCCGCGGCGCCGTCGACGAGGTGGCGTTCTACCACCGCGCTCTCACCGACGAGGAGCTCGGCGACATCGCCGCGGGACGCTGCGCTCCGTAGCGCGCGACACCGGCATCGGGCTCGATGCGGTCTGAAGGGGATCTCTTCGCCCGGAGGCGAACCAGTCGTCTGCGGACTGCGCGCCCGCCTCGGGAGCGACGCACACGAGCGCGGTGATCAGCGTGATCGCGAGTCGCACGCGCGAGACCCTACCGCGCGCTCAGAACGGGCTCTCGTCGAGCGCTTCGATCGCGAAGAGCACCGCGCGGGCCTCGCGGAGTCTCGAATGCTCGGGCGCGAGCACTGCTCGCGCGATGGCGTGACCGCGCTTCACGGCTTGACGGGTGGCGTCAGAACTGGACGCGGACGGGCGCGAAGCGCGTGAGGTGGGTGCCGTCGCCGAGCTGACCGTAGCGGTTGTTGCCCCAGCACCACACCGAGCCGTCGCTCAGGAGCGCGCACGAGTGCGTCGAGCCGAGCGCGATCTGGGTGACGTTCGTGAGCGGCACCTGCGCGGGCGAGTTCACCGTGGGGGTGTCGAGCCCCGTCCCCGTCTGCCCCGCGCGGTTGTTGCCCCAGCACATCACCTGCCCGGTGCTTCGAAGGGCGCAGTTGTGCGAGTTGCCGCCCGCGATGGCGGTCACCTCCGTGAGGCCCGTGCTGCGCTCCGTGGTCGACGGCGTCTGCGTCCCGTCGCCGAGCTCGCCGTCGGCGTTGGTCCCCTGACACACGACGGTACGCGCGCCGGTGAGGTAGCAGTAGCTGAGCGAGTTGCCCGCGACGCCGACCACACCGCCGCGCGGGCTGTCCGTCATCCCCGTCGCGAGGTCGATGGTGCTCGCGTAGCCCCCTTCCGAGGCCGTGACGAGCCGACCGCGGCCGAACGCGATCGCGGCGACCTCGTGCTGGTAGAGCCCGCCAGAAAAGGTGCCCGTCCCCCAACAGAGCACATCGCCCGCGAAGAGTCCGCAGAGCTGGTTCCACTGCACGGCGATGCGCTCGGGCTCGACGTCGGGATTCGCGCGGGGGGTCAGGCTCCCCACGGTGGTGCCGTCGGCGAACTGCCCTCCGTAGTTCTCTCCCCAGCAGTACAACCCGTTCAGCTCCGTCGTCGCGCACGCGAAGTTGCCCGCCCCAACGATCTGCACCGGGTTCAAGATCCCCGTGATCACGCGGGGGCGCGTCGCCGACGCCGTGGTGCCGTCACCGAGCTGACCGACGTCGTTTCGACCCCACGCGCGCACCGTGCCGTCGGCCATGATCGCGTAGGTGCTGTCGCTCCCCTGCCCGGCGAAGATCGCCCGCACGGGCTGGACGAAATCCACCGTGGTGCGCGTCGTCACGTTGGGCCGCAGCGTGATCGGCACCGTCGTCGCGATGCCCGGGACGATGTTGGCCACCGCCGACTCGCCCACCCACGTCGGCACCGTGGCCGCGACGATGCTCCCGCACGCGACGTTGTAGGCGTTCGCGCGGAGGTTGTAGGTGCCCACGGGGAGGTACCCCAGGTCGAGCGTCGCGGCGGCGCCCGGCGTCACCGCGAGGTTGCGCGTGGTGTCGGCGGTGGCGCCCGGGGCGCGGTAGACGATGCGCAGACAGCCAACGCCCGCGGGGATGGACTGCACCTCCGCGACGACGCTGCCGACTTCGTCAGCAGGGAGCTCGCCGAAACAGCC
>JAXLYG010000048.1:0-100502 GCA_046351535.1 Polyangiales bacterium | reverse complement strand
CGCGTCGCGCGTCGCCCGAGGCGCCTTCGAGGCGTCGCTCGAGGTATCGCACGGCGGCCTCGTGCTCGCCGCGGGCCGAGTGCATGCGCGCGAGCGCGTCGAGGGAGTTCGCGTCGGCCTCGCGGGCGACCACGCGCTCGTGCGCGGCGATGGCGCGGGCCACGTCGCCGAGCTGCGTCTCCGCGAGCGTCGCGGCGCGCGACCACAGCCTCGGCGCGGCGCCCCGGGCGTCACCCGCGGCCTCGAGGAGCGCGGCCTGACCCGTGAGCATCTGGACGAGGTCGGCGGTGCGGTTCGACGCCTCGAGCACCTCGGCGAGCGCCTCGATGGACGGGCCGTGACCGGGGCGCTCCACGAGGTTCGCTTCGAGAGTGCGCGTGCGGCCGTCGACGTCGCCGAGGGCCTTGTAGATCGAGGCCATTTCGAGGCGCAGGTCGAGCCTGCGGGCCACGTCGGCGGTGAGCTCGAGCTCGTGCGCGCGGAGCGCGAGGAGGTCGCCGTGACGTCCCGCGGCGCGGTAGAGCTCCGCGAGGCGGCTCACGGCCTTGAGGTCCGCGGGGGCCTCGGCCAGGATGCCCTCGTAGAGCTGCGTGGCGGTGGCCTCGTCGCGGAGTTGAAGCGCGGCGCGCTCCGCGGCTTCGTGTCGGAGCGCCCGGCTCGCGTCGGCGGCGAAGGGGAGCCTCGACGCGCTGACGAGCATCTCGACGGCCCGCGCGTGGTCGCCGCGGGAGACGTAGAGGTCGACGAGCGCGCGCACGGCCCAGGCCGAGTGGTCGCTCGCGGTGGAGAGGGCGTCGGGGTCGGCGTCGTCGTCGTTGACGAGGCTCTGCCAGCGCCCCGCGGCGCGCTCGAGGAGCTGCGAGAGGATCGTGCGGGCGAGGGCGTCGTCGTCGAGCGCTTCGAGGGACACCTCGGCGGCCTCGCGGAGCGCGTCGAGCGCGAGGCTCTCGTCGGGCTCGGCCGTCGCGAGCGTGCGGAGCGTCTCGACGAGCGTGCGATCGGGGCGCGCGCGCTGGAGGTCGGCGAGCATGCGGAGCGTCTCGGGCTCGCTCGCGTCGTGGGCAACGGCGCGGAGGAGCGCGACGACGGCGGCGTCGCGGTCGTCGCGGCGGTCGCGGTGCCAGACGCCGAGCTGCGCTCGAGGGGCGCGGGCGAGGGGCCTGGGCCCGCCTCGGCGTAGGCCTCTTCGAGGCAGGGCGGTGAGCGCGTTCCACGACGAGGCGGGGTCCGACGAGGCGCGCGCGGCGGCCTCGACGCCCGTGACCAGCAGGGCTGCCACGGAGTTGCGCGCCTTCGCGGAGGCGACGAAGACGCGCGCGACAGAGTCCCAGCGGCCGACGCGTCCGCCGACGCGCACGACGGCGAGGGCGGCGTTGAGGTCGCCGGCGCTCTCCGTCGCCACGCGCTCGAACGCGTCGGGCATTATCTGATCGTTCATGCGCGACTCGAGCACGGAGCCGAGCTGGAACGACATCCGCGACGCGCGGACGTGGTCCTCGAGGCCGCGCGCACGGCGGTCTGGTACGCGAGCACCGCGGGCTGCCAGTCGCCCGCTTCGCCCGCGAGGCGGTGGAGCTCCCGCTCCACGGTCTGGAGCGACGCGTCGTCGTCGACCGAGAGCGGCAGCGCGCGACCGACGGAGGCCAGCGCCGCGCGCACGTTGCCCGCGCGCGTCTCCTGCAGCGCCGCGGCCTCCATGAGCACGGCCGCGCGAGAGGGGCGGTCCGTCGTGGCGGCGAGGCGGTGTTCGACGAGGCCGAGCGTGAGCTCCCAATCGTCGGTGGCGTGGTAGGCGCGGGCGAGCACCTGCACCGCGGCGGCGCCGACCTCCGACGAGGCCGTGGCGTCTTCGAGGAGCGCGCAGAGGCCCGCGCGCGCGCCGGGCTCCGAGGGCGCGTCGTCGAGGGCGGCGCGGTAGTAGTTGAGCGCCGCGGCGAGGTCTCCCTTCGAACGGAGCACGTCGCCCGCGCGCTGATAGAGCACGGCGCGGCGGGCCTGATCGACCTCGCTCGACGCGGCGCGCGCGAGGAGCTCGAGGAGCTCCCCGGTGCGTCCCGCGGAGCCGAGGAGCGCCCAGAGCGCGTCGACGACCTGCGCGTCTTCGCCGAACTCGCGGCGCACCTCGGCCCACGCCGCGACGGCCTCGTCGACCCGCCCGAGGCGTGTGGCGTAGGTCTCGGCGACGCGCACGAGGTCTTCGCGGCGCGTGGCGTCGTCGGTCGCCGCCGAGGCGCGCGCGTGCAGCGCGTTGATGAGCGGCTCCCACCGCTCGGCGCCCGTGAGCAGCGAGACGAGCGCGTCGAGGGACTCGGCGTCGCCAGGGGTCTCCCGGAGCCGCGCGTGCCACGACGCGAGCGCGCGGTCGGTGTCTCCGAGGCGCTCGGCGAGGCGCGCGGCCGTTCCGAGCACGGCCCGCCGCGCGGCGCGGTCGGGTTCGAGGGAGGCGAGGCGCTCGAGCACGTTGAGCCGGGGCTCGTCGCGGCCCTCCGCTTCGAGCAGCGTCGAGAGCCTGCGCGCGACGGGGAGCGCGACCTCCGCGGGCGCCTCGGGGCTCGCGAGCACCTGCGAGAAGTGCACGATCGCGCCCGACGGGTCTTCGAGCACGTCGGCGCGGACGGTGCCCGCGCGCACGAGGAGGTCGAGGCGCAGCGCGGGGTCTCCGCCGGGGGCGCGCGCGATGGCTTCGGCGCCGCGGGCGAGCGCGTCGGCGAGGCTCGCGTGGAGGCCCGTGCGCTCGGCGAGGTCGGTGAGCTGCGCGAGGTGGTCGGGGTCGCCGGGGTCGAGGGCGACGAGCTCGGCGTAGTGCGCGGTGGCGTCGCGGTCGCGCCCGGCGGCGAGGAGTCGCGCGGCGAGGTCGGCGTGGACGCGCGCGCGCTCGGCGTCGTCGCTCGCGACGCGCAGGGCCATCGTGAGGACGCGGAGCACGTCGTCGCCGCGCCCCGCCGCGTCGAAGCGCGTGCGGAGGATCGCGATGGCGCGTCGCGCGACGTCGGGCGACGCGGAGGCCGCGACGCGCTCAGGAGGCTCGCGCGGTGGCCTGCGTCGCCGCCGTGCGCGAGGAAGTCTTCGGTGGCCGCGAGGGCGGCGCCGTCGTCGTGGAGCGGGTCGAGCCAGGTCTGCGCGATGCGCACGCGAGAGGCCATCGCGGCGTCGGGCGAGAGGTAGGGCACGCGCGCGGCCCAGAGGGCGATGAGGTCGCGGTGCCTCGCGTGGCGCTCATAGAGGCGCTCGAGCGCGCGGGCCACCTGCACGTTGCCGCGGTCGAGCGCGAAGAGGCCTTCGAGGTAGCGGATCGAGCGCTCGGGCTGATCGGCGAAGTCCTTGGCGACGTGCGCGGCCTCGTCGAGGAGCGCGGCGCGGCGCTCGCGGTCGTCGTCGCTCACGCGCTCGATGGCGCGGTCGTAGAGCGAGAGGAGGTCGTTCCACCGCTCGGAGACCGTGAGGAGCATCGTGAGGCGCTCGAAGGCCCACGTCGCGGAGGCGTCTGCCGCGAAGGCCCGCTCGAGCAGCAGCACGAGGCTGTCGGCGTCGGCGGACCACTCGTCGTGAAAGGCCACGGCGCGGAGCCCCAGCGAGCGCAGCACCTCTGTGGGCAGCGGCCGCGTGAGCACGTCGAGGTACAGCGCCTCGACCTCTTCGGGCCTCTGGAGGTCGCGGGCTTCGGCCTCGGCGGCGTCCCAGCGGGCTTCGTCGGCTGGGGTCTCGGAGGCTTCGCGAAGGCGTTCCTGGAGCGTCTCGTTCGCGGTCATTGCTACTGGTGCCTCGAGGCGCGCGTGGAGGGCGACTCTTCCCCTCAACAACGATCGGCGCTTCGGCGCGCAGGATAACGCCAATCTCCGCGCCGCCTATACAGGAACGTAAGGGCCGCAGAATTGCCTCTTTCCCGCAGGAATCGCGCGATACGCTCCCCCGATGGACGGCCCCGACTTCGACATGATCACCATCGGCGCGGGCTCCGGCGGCGTCGCCGCCAGCCGTCGCGCGGGCTCCTACGGCGCGCGTGTCGCGATCTGCGAGGGCGACCGCGTCGGCGGCACCTGCGTGATCCGCGGCTGCGTCCCGAAGAAGCTCCTCGTCTACGGCTCGCACTTCCGCGAGGACTTCGAAGACGCCGAGGGCTTCGGCTGGACGGTCGGGCCGCGCGCCCTCGACTGGTCGACGCTCGTCGAGCGCAAGCGCCGCGAGGTCGATCGCCTCAACGGCGTCTATCTTCGTCTGCTGCGCGACTCCGGCGTGACGCTGCTCGAAGGCCGCGCGACGCTCGTCGATGCGCACACCGTCGAGGTCGCGGGGCGCCGCTACACCGCGAAGAACATCCTCCTCGCGACGGGCGGACGGCCCTCGCTCCCGAGCGACGTGCGCGGCATCGAGCACGCGATCACCTCCGATGAAGCGCTCGATCTGCCGGGGCTCCCGCGCAGCGTGGTGATCGTCGGCGGCGGCTACATCGGCGTCGAGTTCGCGAGCATCTTCAACGCGGCGGGGGCGTCGGTCACCATGCTCATCCGAGGCGACACGGTGCTCCGCGGCTTCGACGACGACCTGCGGGCCGCGGTCACGTCGGCGCTGCGAGAGAAGGGCGTCGAGATCCGTTGCGACCAGGCCGTCTCGGACATCGAGCGTCGGCTCGACGTCGTGAACGTGATGACCACGAGCGGCGAGTGCTTCGACGCAGACGCCGTGATGTTCGCGACGGGGCGCGTCCCCAACACGCGGGGCATCGGCCTCGAGGCCGTCGGCGTCGCGCTCGACGCGCGCGGCGCGGTGGTCGTCGACGCGCGCTCTCGCAGCAGCGTCGAGGGCGTCTACGCGGTGGGAGACTGCACCGACCGGCTCAACCTCACGCCCGTCGCGATCGCCGAGGGGCGCGCCGTGGCCGAGTCGCTCTTCAACAACCGACCCACGGTGGTCGATCACCGCAACGTGCCCACCGCCGTGTTCTGCCAGCCGCCCGCGGCCACCGTGGGCCTCTCGGAGCGCGACGCGCGCGCGCAGCACGGCGAGGTCGACGTGTACGTCACGAGCTTTCGCCCGCTCAAGCACGCGATCACGGGGCGCAACGAGCGCACGACGATGAAGCTCGTCGTCGATCGCGCGACGCAGCGCGTGCTCGGGTGCCACATGGTCGGCGCCGACGCGCCCGAGATCATTCAGGGCTTCGCCGTCGCGGTGAAGTGCGGCGCCACGAAGGCCGACTTCGATGCCACCGTGGGCATTCACCCCTCGGCCGCCGAGGAGTTCGTCACGATGCGCGAGCGTCGACCGGACCACGCCGCGCATTCGAAGTAGCGCGCGTTCGCCTACATCACGTCGGGCGCGGCCTCGGACGCGGGCTCGATCGCGCGAACGTCGTCGGCGTCGCCGAGCGGAATCAGCGCCCTCCTCGGCGCGCGCACGGAGATCATCTCGGTGCTTCCGCCGTCGAGCACGGCGCCTCCGGCGGCGCGCACGATGCGCTCGACCGCGGGCGATGGGCGAAACAGCGAGAGCGACAAGGCGATCGTCGCGTCGGGCTCGGCGGCGATCCACGCTGCGAGGGCTCGCAGTCGAGCGTCGGGCGTCGGCGCGCAGGGCATCGCCTCCGCGCCGTCGCGCGCATCCGTGGGCGTGAGCGCGAGGAGCCGGTCGCGCGCGTCGTAGGGCGTCACGAAGGTCACGCCGGGGACGCGTCCCACGAGCGTGCGCGCGACCGCGGCGCTCGCGTCGACGAGGAGCGTCGCGGGCTCCACGAGATCGAGCTGCGTCGCGCCCACGGCGCCGAGCGCCTCGGAGGCTCTTCAGATGCGCTCGACGCCGCGGCGAGCTGGACGAGGAAGGCCCGCGGTCTCGTCGCGCCGCGCCACGGCAGCGGAGGCCCGCGCCGCGCGAGGGCCGGCGCGCGACGCACGTCGACGCAGCGGAGTCGATCGACGCCGTCACGGAGCGCGACGTCGTAGCCCTGCTCCTGGAGCGCCCGCGTCTGCGCGTCGGTCACGCGGACCCAGAGCTCCGCGCCGCGCGACGCGATGACGCGCGTCACCAGCCGAGACGCCGACGCCTGCGCGACGGGATCGGCGGTCGTGCCGAAGCGGATCAGCGCGGTGTGCCCTCCGCCTTCGCTCCGTCCCGCGAGCGGATCGTCGTCGGTCGCGGGGCGCTCCACGGGCGCCGACGCCGCCACGGTGACCTCGCGCGCGCCGCCCGCGACGTCTGCGTCGGGGCACGACAGGATCGCCGCGGAGAGCACCGCGGCGTGCTCGTAGTCGGTGAAGAAGACCCGCCCCATCGCGGTGGTGACGGCCGTCGCCGCGACGCCGCTCGCGATCACGAGCCTCGCGCCGCGGACGCGTTCGAACGCCGCCACGCCGTGCTCGCCGCTCGCGTACACGAGGCAGCCGTCGACCTGCCGCGCCGCGACGCGCCCGTCGATGCGACCGAGCTCCGTGAGCGCTCCGCCCGCCCGCGCGATGCGGAGCACGGCGCCCTCTTCGGTGCCGATGAACACGTCGCGCGCGTCGACGACGATCGTGCTCGGTCTCGCGGGGAGGGCGCAGAGTCTCCGAGGCGGCGTCGACGCGCGAACGTGCACGAGCGAGGTCGTCGTGGCGACGTAGACGTCACCGTCGATGGCCGCGAGGTCGAGCGCGCCGGCCACGTTGACCATGGGTGCGAGGAGGTCGCCCGCGCGCTCGGGGGCGATCGGTCGACCCTGCGCGTCGACGCGCGGCACGCGGCGGACGTTGGGCGCGTTGGCCGACAGCACGTAGACGTGCGCTGCGTCGCGCGCGATGGACATCACCGGGAGCTGCGAGACGAGGGGCGTGTGCATCCCCGCGGCGGTGACGTGCATCACGATGTCGGCGCCGTGCGAAGCCTCGATCCACGCGTCTTCGCCGTCGGCGAGGAGCCTTGACGGGTAATGTCCAGCGCCGCGGACCTCGACGGGCTCCGCGCCGCCGCGCATCGGTACGCGGAGGAACGAGCGTCGCGCCATGTCGGTGGTGATGAGCTCGTCGCCGAGCGCGAGGAGCACCGTGGGCTGAGACGCCGTCGCGACGAAGGTCGGGCGCGGCGCCGCGGGAGGCTGTGGCGCGCGCTCGGGCTCGGGCGCAACGACGGCCACGGGCGGCGTGGGCGGCGGGGCGAGGCGCGCGGTCGGCGCGGGGTGGCATCCGACCAGCAGTGCAACGAGGAGTGATCGGCGCATCGGCGGGCGGTGATGGTATGCGAGCGACGCGGTGAACCCGAGCCTCGCGAGCGGGGCGCGCCGCGAGGCCGTGAATTCCCTCGAATGAAGGAGGCTTCACGCGGGGAGGGGACGCACGCGGCGCGGAGGGGGCGCGCGATGTTCTTTCGGGCGGTCTGCCGGGGGTGGCGAGCCCTGCCGCATCGTGTGGCATCGCGCCGCACGGTATCGATGTCGTCGCGGTGCGTGGTAGAGGCGCGGAAGTCACCATGCGAAACGTCCTCGCCTTCGCGCTGTTCGCCCTCCTGCTCCCCGCTTCTGCGAGCGCCCAGAACGCAGCGCCCGCCTGGACCGACGAGCGCGTTCGCGCCTACGCGACGGAGCGCGCGCCGTCGGTCCGCGCCGCGCGCGCCGACCTCGACCGGGCCTTCGCGGGCCGCGTCGCGGGAGAGCGTCCGCCCATCGGAAACCCCACCGTCGGCGTGATGGTTCTGCCCGGCGCGCCGGACTTCGGCGCGTGGACGACGGCGGTCTCGGTGGGCCTTCCGATCGAGGTGAGCGGCGTGCGCGGGGTGTGGTCTCGCGAGGCCGAGCAGGGCGTGCTCGCCGCGAGCGCGAGGCTCTCGGACGCGACGGTTCAGGCCGTGAGCGCGGCGCGGCGCGCGCGCGTCGAGCTCGCGATCACGCGCTCGCTCATCGAGGTGCAGACGCAGCGCCTCGCGACGGCGCGGGAGTCTGAGCGGAGGGTCCGCGCGCGCAGCGACGCGGGCGCGGCGACGAGCATCGACGTGGCCCTCGCCGAGCGGGAGACCGCGCTCGCGGAGGCCGACCTGGCGGGCGCCGAGGCGCGGGCGTCGGACGCGCTCTCGCAGTTTCGAAGCGCGCTCGATCTGAGCGTCGACGAGGCCGTCGACGTGGGCGCCCCGGGACGCCCCGGCGCCGTCGACCTCTCGACGCTCGGGCCGGTGTTGGCACGCGCGATGCGAACGCGCTCCGACGTGGTCGCCTATCGACGAGATGCCGAACGCCTCGCGCTCACCGAGTCGCGCGTCGGTCGCGCGGCGATCGCGCCCCTCGTCGTGGGCTTCGAAGCGCAGCAGGTGGCCATCAGCCAGCAGGACCTCGGCATCTCCGTCGGCGCGTCGCTGCGCTGGGAGCTGCCCCTCGTGCAGCGCGCGCAGGGCGACCGGGCGATGCTCCGCGCCGACGCCGCGACGGCGCGGCTCAGCGCGACGCTCCTGAGCGCGCAGGTGGCGCGCGACGTGACGTGCTTCGCGCAGACCCTCGCGCGCTCGCTCGCGGAGCTCGACGCCCTCGAGACGCGCGCCATCCCCGCGGCCGAGCGGCTCAACCGCGCCACCGAGGCGGCCTTCGCGGCGGGGGCGCTCGACTCGTTCCGCGTGCTCGTGGCGCGCAACGAGCTGCTTCAGCTCCGCGCCCGCGCGCTCGACGCCCTGCGCGCCGCGTGGAACGCCCGATTCGACTACGAGCGCGCCGTGGGCGTCACGCCCACCGACTGACCCCGAGGAGCCCGTACGGAGAGACATGGACGCACCTCAGCACGCGACGAACGCCTCCGTGGGCGTCCCCTATGACCCGAGCACACCGCCGCGAAACCGCGGCGTCGCGGCGCTCCTCGCGTGCTCGCTCCTCTCGATCGGTGTCGGCGTCGCGATCGGTCGGAGCACCGCGCCCGCCGTCAACCCGCCCGCGGCGTCGGCCTCCGCCTCGGCCGCGCGGACGCAGGTGCGCCTCGACCCCGAGCTCGCCCGCCGCGCGCAGATCCGCGTCGAGCGCGCCGCGCGCAGCCGCGTGTCGTCGTCGCTCCAGCTCGCGGGCAGCGTCGAGTTCGACGCGACGCGCACGGCGGAGGTCGGCGGTCGCATCGCCGGGCGCATCACGCGCATCCTCGTGCGCCCCGGCGACAACGTGCGCGCGGGCGACGCCCTCGCCGAGATCGAGAGCGCGCAGCTCGGCGAGGCCATCGCGCAGTATTTCTCCGCGCAGGCGCGCCTCATCGCGGCGAGGCAGACCCTCGCGCGCGAGAGCGCCCTCGCGTCGCAGCGGCTCACGACCGCGCAGGCCCACGAGGAGGCGCGCGCCAACGCGGAGGCGCTCCAGGCCGAGGTGCGCGGCGCCGAGGCGAGGCTCACGGCGATGGGCTTCGCGCGCTCCGAGCTCCCCGCGATGCTGGGGGCGTCGGGGGCGCGGCGCGTGACGCTGCGCGCGCCCATCGCGGGCGAGGTGATCGCGCGGCAGGGCGTGGTCGGGCAGAGCGTCGAGCCGACGAGCACGATCCTCCGCATCGGCGACACGAGCGAGCTCTGGGTGCTCCTCGACGTGTTCGAACGCGACCTCGCGCGCGTGCACGACGGCGACCGCGCGGAGATCGTCTGCGAGACCTGGCCCGGTCGGACCTTTCACGGCGTCGTCGAGCACGTCGACCCCGTCGTCGACCCGTCGACGCGGACCGCGCGCGTGCGCGTCGAGGTCGACAACGAGAACGCCCTCCTGCGGCCCGGTCAGTTCGTGACGGCGCGGCTGCACCCCGCGGGCGCCGAGGCGCGAGACGCGCTCACGATCCCGCGCGCCGCGCTGCTCCAGATCGAGGGGCGCCCCGCGGTCTTCGTCGCGGTGGGGCGCGACGTGTACGAGCCGAGAGCGCTCGACCTCGGCGCCGGTGACGGCGATCGCGTCGAGGTGCTGCGCGGCGTCGCCGAGGGCGACGAGGTGGTGGTCGAGGGCGGCTTCGCGCTCAAGAGCGAGCTCCAGCGGTAGCGTCGGCGAAGGGGAGTTGATTCGATGCTCGACTCGATCGTAGCGGGGGCCATCAGGCTCCGCGGCGTGGTGTTGCCTGTCGCGCTGCTGGTGCTCCTCGCGGGGTGGTTCGCGGTGCGGGCGCTGCCCATCGACGCGGTGCCCGACGTCACAAACGTGCAGGTGCAGGTGCTCACCGACTCGCCGGGCCTCTCGGCCGAGGAGGTCGAGCGCTTCGTGACCTTTCCCATCGAGACGGGGCTCAACGGGATGCCGGGCCTCACGGAGATCCGCTCGGTCACGCGCGCGGGGATGTCGGCCGTGACGGTGATCTTCGACGAGGACGCCGACGTGTGGTTCGCGCGGCAGCTCGTGCTCGAACGGCTCCGGAGCATCGAGGCCGACATCCCGCCGCAGTTCGGTCGGCCCGAGCTCGCGCCGGTCTCGACGGGCCTCGGCGAGATCTATCAGTTCGTGCTGCGCAGCGACCGGCACACGCCGACGGAGCTCCGCTCGATGCTCGAGTGGGAGATCGGTCCGAGCCTGCGCACCGTGCGGGGCGTCATCGAGGTCAACGCGCTCGGCGGCGAGAAGAAGCAGTACGAGGTGGTGATCGACCCCGCGAAGCTCGCGGCGCACCGCGTGACGCTCGGCCGCGTGCTCGACGCGCTCACGCGCAACAACGCCAACGTGGGCGGCGGGTACATCGAGCGCGGCGCGGAGCAGTTCACGATCCGCGGCGAGGGCCAGCTCCGCACCGTCGACGACATCGCGTCCGTGGTCATCGCGACGGACCCCGACGGCACGCCGGTGCTCATTCGAAACCTCGCCGAGGTGCGCGTGGGCGCGACGCTCCCGCAAGGCGTCGTCACGCAAGACGGACGCGGCGAGGTGGTGACGGGCATCGTGATGATGCTCGTGGGGCAGAACTCGCGCACGGTGGTGCAGGGCGTCCACGCGAAGGTCGCGGAGATCCGCCGCACGCTCCCGCGCGGCGTCGAGATCACCGAGGTCTACGACCGCTCGGACTTCATCGACCGCACGCTCTCGACGGTGGGCAAGAACCTCCTCGAGGGCGCGGCGCTCGTGGCCATCGTGCTGGTGGTCTTCCTCGGGTCGCCGCGCGGCGCGCTGCTCGTGACCCTGGGCATCCCCTTCGCGATGGTGCTCGCCGTCGCGGGGATGCTGTTGCTCAAGGTCACCGGGAGCCTCATGTCGCTCGGCGCGATCGACTTCGGCTTCCTCGTCGACGGGCCCATCGTGATGCTCGAGGCGGCCCTCGCGCGCCTCGCGGCCGACGACGTCACGCCGCACAACGCGAGGATGCTCACGGGCGAGGCGGTGCGCGGCGTCGCGCGGCCCGTGGTGTTCTCCGTGCTCATCATCCTCCTCGTGTACCTCCCCCTCCTCACGCTCGAAGGCGTCGAGGGGAAGATGTTTCGCCCCATGGCCACCACGATGGCCCTCGCGCTCGGCGGCTCGCTGGTCTTCGCGCTCGTGGTCTTTCCCGCGGGCGCCGTGGCGTTGCTCCGACCGCCCAAGGTCCCCGGTCACCACGGCGTGCTCGCGCGCCTCGAAGCGCCCTACGCCCGCGTCGTCGCGTGGGCCGTACGTCAGCGCGTCGCCCTCGCCGTCGTGGCCGCGGCCATGCTCGTCGCCACCGTGCCCGTCGCGGCGGGCCTCGGGGCCGACTTCGTCCCGCGCATCGACGAGGGCGACATCGTCGTGGCCGCGCGGAGGATCCCGAGCATCTCGATGGGCGAGGCGCGGCGCCTGGATCTCGCGGCGGAGCGCGTGCTGCGGCGCTTTCCCGAGGTGGTGACGGTGCTCGCGATGACCGGCCGCGGCGAGGTGGCGACGGACCCCGTCGGCATGGACAACACCGATTTCCTCACGCACCTCCGGCCCCGCGAGACGTGGACCACCGCGCACGACCTCGACACGCTCGGCGAGCGCATGAAGGAGGCCATCGAGCGCGAGGTCCCCTCGACCTTCGTCTCGATCTCGCAGCCCATCGAAGACCGCACCAACGAGCTCATCTCGGGCTCGCGCTGCGACGTCGCGATCCAGCTCTTCGGCGACGACCTCACGGTGATGTCCGAGCTCGGAAACCGCATCGCGCGAACGCTCCGCACGATCCAGGGCGCGGGCGACGTGCGCGTCGAGCGGACCCTCGGGCTCCCGATGTTGCGCGTGCGCGCCGACCGCGCGCGGCTCGCGCGCTACGGGCTCTCGACCGACGACGTGCTCGGCGCCGTCGAGGCCACGCGGCAGGGGCGTCGCGTCGGCGTCGTGTTCGAAGGCCAGCGGCGCTTCGACCTCCGGGTGCTCCTGCCGCCCTCGTCGGGGAGCACCGACGCCTTCGGTCGGCTCCCCGTGGGCGACGCCGCGGGGCGACTCGTCCCCATCGCGCAGGTCGCGACGATCACCGAAGAAGACGGTCCCGCGCAGATCAGCCGCGAGAACCGTCAGCGCAGGCTCCGCGTCGAGGTCAACCTCCGCGGTCGCGACCTCGTGAGCTTCGTCGGCGAGGCGCGCGCCGCGGTGGCCCGCGAGGTGCGCCTCCCGCCGGGCTATCACCTCGAGTGGGGCGGCCAGTTCGAGAACTTCGCGCGCGCCACCGAGCGCCTCACCCTCGTGGTGCCCGTCGCGCTCGGGATCATCGTGGGGATGCTCTTTCTCACCTTCGGCAACCTCCGCTACGCGCTCGCGGTGTTCTCGGGGGTGCCCTTCGCGCTCGTGGGCGGCATCGTGGCGCTGAAGCTCCGCGCGATGCCCTTCAGCATCCCCGCGGCGGTGGGCTTCATCGCGCTCTGCGGCATCGCGGTGCTCAACGGCGTCGTGATGGCGAGCGAGATCCGTCGCCGCGTCGACGACGGCGACGCCTTCGACGAGGCGCTGCTCAAGGGCGCGGTGACGGTGCTCCGACCGCTGCTGCTCACGGCCTCGGTGGCGGCGCTCGGCTTCGCGCCGATGGCGCTCTCGACGTCGGCGGGCAGCGAGGTGCAGCGGCCGCTCGCGACGGTGGTGATCGGCGGCCTCGCGTCGAGCACGCTCCTCGGCCTCGTGCTGCTGCCGGGGCTCTTGAAGCTCTTCCGCGTCGGCGAGCGGCGCGCCCGCGTCGAAGCCATGGAATGAGGCGCTGCGGCGCTGAAACCGCGCAACGGATCGCGCATCGCCTCGCTGTCGCGCTCGCGGGATTCGGGCGATGATCCGCCGCATGACCTCACCTTCCCATCACGTCCGATGGCTTGCGCTGCTCTTCGGGGCGCTCGTGGCCGTCGGCTGCGGCTCACGCACCATCGCGGGCGGCGCGCTCACGCCCGACGGCGCGACCGTCGACGACCCCGCGGTGTTCGACGTCCCCGCGGTCGACATCCCCTTCACGCCCGACATCCCGTTCACCCCAGACTTCCCGATCGCGCGTGACATCCCGATCGCGCGCGACCTCCCGTCGGTCGATCGACCGGTGGGCCCCGACGTGCCCTTCCCCGTTGACGTGCCCTTTCCGCCCGACCTCCCGGTGATGCCCGACGTGCCCGTGACGGGCGCGCGCTGCGCCGAGGCCGTGACGCTCACGCCCGGCGTCCCGCTGCCCGGACAGAACACGTCGTTCGGCGGAGATCTCGGCCCGAGCTGCACGCCCGTCATCACCCCGCGTCCCTCGCTCTGGTACCGCGTCACGGTCCCCGCGGGGCAGACGCTGTCGGTCAACATGCTCCCGACGGGCGCCACCACGGGCGGGCTCCAGGCGCGCATCATGAACGCGTGCGGCGCGGTGACGTGTGTGCCCGCGATGGCCTCGACGGGCATCGACGGCCGCTCGACGGTCTACCGCTGGACGAACACGGCCCCCATGCCGACGGACGTGGTGATCGCCGTCAACGCGATCGCGACGGCCTTCCCGACGGTGTTCGAGATCACCGCGACGCTGCGCTCGCCGACCACCAACGCGAGCTGCGTCAGCGCCACCGAGGTGAGCGACGGCGCGGTGCTGCGCGGCGAGGACCCCTCGGCCTCGACCACGACGCTCAGCCCGTGCCCGGGCATGGGCGGCGCGACGATCCCGGGCGCGCTCTTCTACACGGCCGGCGTGCCCGCGGGGCAGACGCTCACGGCGTCCGCGACGGCGACGGTGATGGGCCGCGGCTTCTACTACATGCGCGTGATCGGCACGTGCGGAGACACGTCGTGCCTCTCGGCCACGCCGGGCCCCGCGTCGCCCGCCTCGACCTCGTGGACCAACACGAGCGGCGCCATGCGTCGGGTGATCGTCGCGGTCACGCCGGGCACGCCGACGGCGTCGCCCTTCGACCTCGCGGTGCGCATCCGTCCGCCGCCGACGAACGTCACCTGCGCGGGCGCGACGCCGCTCACCTCGGGCACCCTCATCGGTGAGAACTTCGCGTTCGCGCGCGAGACCTCGTCGGCGTGCCTCGCCTTCGGCAGCTCGAGCGGCCCGGTGCTCTACTACGCGGCGCACGTGGGCGAGGGCGAGCGCCTCACGGTCGTCGCGCGCCGCACGTCGTCGACGGCGTTTCAGCCCCTCGTGCGGGTCATCGACGGGTGCGCGAGCATGATGTGCCTCGCGTCGTCGGCGACGATGCCCACGGGCGGAGACTCGGCGCGCATCACGTGGGTCAACCCCGGCGCGGCGCGCGACGTGATCGTGCTCGTGTCGTCGACGGGCGCGACGGCCGACGGGATCGCCGACATCACCACCGCGCTCGGCGTCACGCCCTACCGCGTGACCACCATCGCGGGCGCGTGCGACACGCTCCCGGCCCCGACGGTGGTCGCCGGTGCAGTAGGTGACGACGTGGGCACGGCCTCGACGCCGTTGCCCGTCACGTTCCGGTATTTCGGCGCGGCGATGGCGTCGTGGTCGGTGTCGACGAACGGGTACCTCCAGGTGTGGCCGAGCGCGGGGATGTCCGTCGGCGCGCTGGGCGTCGCGGAGCTCCCCGCGGCGGGCGCGCCCGCGTCGATGATCGCGCCCTTCTGGGACGACCTCGAGGTCGACGCGGCCGTCGGCTCGGTGCGCTCGCAGGTCGTCGCGACGGGCGGACGTCACCTCACCGTCGAGTGGAGCAACGTGCGCTTCTGCTGCGGCGGGGGGACGCCCGATCGGGTGACCTTCCAGGCGAAGCTCTTCGAAACGACGAACGTGATCGAGTTCCACTACTGCGCGCTGAGCGCGTCGCCGCGGGCCTCTGGCGGCAACGCCTCGATCGGGATTCAAGACGCCACGTCGACGCAGGGGCTCTCGTGGGCGATCCGCCGCGCGGGCGCCGCGAACATCTCGACGGGCGTGCGCTTCACGCCGATGTGATCCGCCGCGCATCGGGTGTACGAATGTGCCCCCGATGCGTCCCCTCCACGTCGAACTCACGGAGCGCGACACGGCGTTCCTCCGCGAGAACCTCCGTTGGTTCTCGGCGGTGTTCAACCGCTACCACGACGTCTGCATCGCGGGCCTGGAGCGCCTCCCTCCGGGCCGCGCGCTCGTCGTCGGCAACCACAACGGCGGCACCTCGACGCCCGACATGTTCGCCCTGATGATCGCGTACTGGGAGCGCTACGGCGTGGAGTCTCCCGCGTACGGGCTCGCGCACGACCTCGTCTTTCGCGTGCCCCTCCTCGGCGCGCTGCTGCGTCGCGCGGGCGCGCTCCCGGCGGGCCATCGCTCGGCGCTCGCGGCGCTCGCGGCCGACGCGAAGGTGCTGGTCTATCCGGGCGGAGACCTCGACGCGTACAAGCCCTCGTCGCGCCGTCACGAGGTGATCTTCGGCGGACGCAAGGGCTTCATCCGGCTCGCGCTCCGGGCCGGCGCGCCGATCGTGCCGGTGGTGTCGGTGGGCGCGCACGAGAGCTTTCACGTCATCACCGACGGCAGCGGGTTCGCGCGCGCCTCGGGGTGGAAGCGCCTCACCCGCATGGAGGTGATCCCCGTGATCGTGGGGCTCCCGTGGGGGCTGTGGGTGGGGCCCATCCCGCACCTCCCGCCGCCGCTCAAGATGCGGGTGAGGGTGCTCGATCCGATCTCGTGGCCCGAGCTCGACGCCTCCGCCGCCGACGACGACGCCGTGGTGACGCGCTGCTACGAGCAGGTGCGCGCGACGATGCAGTCGGCGCTCGACGAGCTGGTGCGCGAGGGAGACTTCGGTCGACGCCCGCTGCGCGAGGTGATCGCCGCGTCGCTGCGCTGAGCGACGACGGGGGGGCGCGTCACTCGGCGCGCGGGAGGCGGTGCGCCTTGCGGCCCCCGCGGACGAGCGCGTGCTCGGGGAGCTGGCCGTGGATCATCAGCGAGGCCATCTCGGCGCAGCGGTCGACGAGGGCCCGCGCGCCCTCGCGGAGCGCGTCGCTCTCGGCCACGATGCGCGTGTTGTTCTCCATGTCCTCCGCGCTCCACCCGCGCGAGTGCGCGATGTACGGGAACTGCGGGAACTGCACGCCGAGCTCGGCGAAGAAGCCCATCATCTGCCCCGCCGTGCCCTGCACGTTGTCCTGGCCTCCCGTGATGATGAAGCCCGCGGCCTTGTTCTTCAGCAGGTGCTTGCCCGCGATGGTCTCCTGGTTCTGGATGCAGTTCATCCGCTCGACCATCTTGAAGTAGAGGCTGCTCGCGGCGCCCCACCGGATGGGCGTCGCGATGAGGTACACGTCGGCCCAGTGCACCAGGGCCTCGTATACCTGGTCGAGCTGGTCGCTCGGGTCCATCTGCGTGATCGAGCAGGGCCACGTGCACGCGCGGGCAGACTTCGAATAGAAGCCCTCGCACGCGCGAAAGCTCAGGTCGCGGAGGCGGATGAGCCGCGTTTCGAAGCCCCGCGACGCGCCGTGTCGGAGCGCCTCTTCGAGCAGCGCGTCGGAGGTGCTGAAGCGCGGGTTGCTCGCGGTCATCGCCGTCGTCGAGAGGCCCACGACGCGCACGGGCCCGTCCTCGCGCTTCGGCGGGCGCGCGAGCGGATGCGGCGCGTGAGGCTTCTTCTGCCGCGCCGTCGCGCTGTTGAGGTCGACGAGGAGCCGGCCCCCTTCGACCTTGAGCTTGTACGCGGGCACGGCGTCGTCTTCGTAGCCCGGCTCGCCGAGGCCGGTCTCGAAATGAAAGGTCCAGTAGTGCCACGGGCACACGACGTAGTCGCCCGCGAGGCGCCCCTCGCCGAGCGGTCCGCCGACGTGATTGCACGCGCCCGCGATGGCCCCGAAGCGCCCGTCCTTGAACGCGAGCGCGAGCTTCGTCCGCCGCGCGGTGACGCTCTGGAGCGGCCGCTTCGAAAGCTCCTCCACGGCCCCGAGGTCTACCCAGTCATGCTCGTCTTCCATCGCGCTCCGCTCCCTCCGCGCTCCGTCGCGCGTGTCTCATGTTCGCACGCGCGGCGCGTTGGCGTCATCGGCTCGCGGCGTCGATGCCCTCCCTTCGTTCGCGGTGAGGACGCCGCAGCGGAGCCCGCGCGTTCAATCGCTTGACGACGGCGCGTGGAGGGCGCCCCATCTTCGCCGTGACGCCGTCGCCATCGCGCCTCGCCCTTCGTACAAGCCTCGTCTACGCGGGCTTCGGGCTCGCGTGGATCTTCTTCTCCGACGAGCTGCTCCTCACCGTCGTGCGCGACCCAGCGACCGCGAGGCGACTCTCCGTGGCCAAGGGGAGCGCCTTCGTGATCACCACGTCGTTGCTGCTCTACACCATGCTGCGCGCGCAGCTCGGGCGTTGGACCGAGGAGGCGTCGAAGCGTCACCGGGCGGAGGCCGAAGCGCGGAGCGCCGCCTCGCACCTCCGCATGCTCTCGCAAGCGATGGAGCACAGCACCGCGAGCATTGTGATCACCGACCGCGACGGCGGCATCGAGTACGTCAACTCGCGCTTCACGCAGCTCACGGGCTATACCCTCGACGACGTGCGCGGCAAGAACCCGCGGATCCTCCAGTCGGGCGAGACCCCGCGCGAGGAGTATTCGAAGCTCTGGTCGACGATCTCTCGCGGCGAGACGTGGCACGGCGAGTTTCACAACCGCCGCAAGGACGGGACGCTCTACTGGGAGAAGGCCACCGTCGCGCCCATCGTCGGCGAGGGCGACCAGATCACGCACTACCTCGCGGTCAAAGACGACGTCACCGAGCGCAAGGACCTGGAGGCGCAGCTCCGTCAGTCGCAGAAGATGGAGGTCATCGGCACGCTGGCCGGTGGCATCGCCCACGACTTCAACAACCTCCTCACCGTGATCCTCAGCAACGCGTCGCTCCTCACGACGCCCGACGGCACCGGGGAGGACTCGCAGAGCCTCGCGCAGGAGATCTTCGACGCGGGCGAGAGCGCCGCGAAGCTCACGCGGCAGCTCCTGCTCTTCAGCCGCAAGCAGGCGATCCACGCGTCGCGGCTCGACGTGAACGACGCGCTCAAGACCCTCACGCGCATGCTCCGCCGCGTCGTGGGCGAGCACGTGCAGGTGCTCACCGAGTGCGCCGACGGGCCGCTGCTCATCCTCGCCGACGGCGGGATGTTCGATCAGGCGCTCATGAACCTCTCGGTCAACGCGCGCGACGCGATGCCCGAGGGCGGCATCCTCACGCTGCGCACCCGCGCGGTGGAGCTCTCCGAGGCCGAGGCCGCGGCGATCCCCGGCGCGACGCCCGGCGCCTTCGTCGTCGTCGAGGTGAGCGACACGGGGACGGGCATCGACGCCTCGGTGCTGCCCCACATCTTCGAGCCCTTCTTCACCACGAAGGAGGCGGGGCGCGGCACGGGGCTCGGCCTCGCGACGGTCTACGGCATCGCGCGGCAGCACCGCGGCTGGGTCGTCGCGCAGAGCGAGGTCGGGAAGGGGACCACGTTCCGCCTGGGCTTTCCCGCCATCGCGACGTCGCCGCTCTCCGCGCGACCGGAGCCGGGCAAGATGCGCGCGGGCAAGGGCACGGTGCTCGTGGTCGAAGACGACGCGCCGCTCCGCCTGAGCATGTCGCGCACGCTCCGTCAGTGCGGCTACTCGGTGCTCGAAGCCGCCACGGGCGCCGAGGCCCTCCGCGTCGCGGGCTCCAACGACGGCGCCATCACCCTGCTCGTCACGGACCTCCTCATGCCCGACGTCGACGGCGTGGCCCTCGCGGCGACGATGCGCGGGCGCGAGCCGACGCTGCGTGTGCTCTTCATCAGCGGCTACGACCCGGCCGCGGGCCAGGTGCCCCCGCCGGGCCCCAACGAGCCCTTTCTGCGCAAGCCCTTCGGCGCATCGGCCCTCTCCGACGCGGTGCGCACGGCGCTCGCCTGACGCGGCGTCCGAAGGCGACCGTTCAGCCTCGGGCGAGGCGAACGCGGTGGGCGCCCCGGTGTTCGAGGGCGCGAGGCGCTGTGATAGGGTCGCAACATGCCTCGCATCATTCGAACGGCACGGTCCGTTTGTACGCGCTTCGAGTTCGACCTGGCCTCAAATCACGCGGGGGGCGCGCGATGAACATCGCCATCGTTGGCGGCGGGCACGCCGCGGTGATGCTGCTTGAGTGCTTCGCGAGCATGGCGGGGAGCCGCCTCGTCGGCGTCGCCGACCTACGCACCGACGCCGAGGGGATGGTCCGCGCGCGGGAGATGGGGATTGCGACGACGACGAGCGTCGAGGCGCTCGTGAAGCGGCCCGACGTCGACCTCGTCATCGAGATCACGGGGAGCCGGCACGCGCGCGACGCGATCGTGGCGGCGTTGAGGCCCGAGCAGGAGGTGATGTCCGCCGCCGCGGCGAAGGTGATGTACGACATCATCGAGATGCGGCGCGCGCAGAACGCCGCCGCGAGCGAGCGGTTGAGCGAGGAGTTCCGCGCGTTCGGGCGGAGGCTCTCGAGCGCGAGAGAGAGCGTGGAGGCGTCGATCCGGCGCGTCGATGAGGTGCTCGCGGCGATGAAGATCATCGCGCTCAACGCGAAGATCGAGGGCGCGCGGGCGGGCGAGGCCGGCGTCGCGTTCGGGGTCGTCGCCGACGAGATGAAGACCATGACCGTCGCCGCGAAGGCGGCGCTCGAGACGATCCAGAAGGCGTCGGTCGAGACGAACGAGGCCCTCGACGACCTCGGCCTCGCCGAGCAGAAGCTCCTCTCGCTCTTTCACTGACCCGCGCGCCGCACCCCTCCGACACACGATGGAACTCACGCCCGGCCTCGTCCTCGACGATCGATACGAGCTCCTCGCGCCCATCGACGGCGTCGGCAACGGACCGACGTGGCGCGCGCGAGATCCCGACGTGCCGCAGCGCCTCTTCACGCTCAAGACGCTCCACCGCGTCGAGGGCGGCGCGCTCCCTCCGCCGCTCGTCGATCACCTCCGCGCCTTGCGCGCGGTGCGACACGCGGGTGTTCTCGCCATCGCGTCGCACGGCGTCTTCGACGACGTCCCCTACATCGCGCTCGCGCCCTTCGAAGGCGTCTCGTTGCAGCGGCACCTCACCGATCGCGTCGCGCTGTCGGGGCCGCTGCCCCTCGCAGAGATCGACGCGCGCTTTCGGGCCATCGCGGCGGCCGTGATCGCAGCGCACGCCGCGACGCCGCCCGTCGTGCACGGAGACCTGCATCCCGGCGTGGTGGTGGTCCCATCGGGCGCTGCGGCGCCTGCCGCGTTGGTGCTCGACTTCGGGCTCACGCCCTTTCTCGACGCCGCGCATCGGCTTCAGCACCGCGCGTTCATCGCGCCCGAGCGGAGCGCGCAGATCGCGCCTGACGTGACCGCCGACGTGTTCTCGCTCGCCCGCATCCTCTGGGGGATGCTCGACGTCGCGTCGCTCACCGAGCCGCCGCGCGGAGGCGCCCGCGCTTCGCGCCGACGAGACGACGTCCCCGAAGCCGTGTGGCAGACGCTCGAACGCGCGACGGCGCCCCATCCGCGGCAGCGTCCCGCGACGGTGATGGCCCTCCTCGACGCGCTCGGCCTCGCGTGGAAGGCCCCGCGCCCCGATCCCCCCGCGCCCGCCGTCGAGGCCACGCCTCCCGTCGCGCCCGCGCCACACGTCGCGCCCGCACCACACGTCGCGCCCCCGCCGCGCGTCGAGGCGCCCCCGAGGCTCCATCACCCCGTCGCGCGCGCCGCGCCCGTCGCGCCGCCCGCGGCGCCTGCCGCGCGCGAAAACCCCTGGGCCACCGACGTTCGGATGAAGCGCGTCGAGCCGCCCGCGGGCTTCATGGCGCGCGCCTTCTCGGCGCCCGCGGAGCATCACGAAGAGGCCGCTGCGACCGACGTGATGGCCCCGTGGACGCTCCCTGAAGACCCGTCGCGCGCCGGCGCCGACGTCGCCGTCGAGCGCACCGAGACGCTCTCCGCGAGCGCGTTTCGCGACCCGTCTGCCGTGGCGAAGCCCGACGACGCGACGCGCGTGAACGCCCGCTTCGCGCCCGTCGAGGCGCCCGATGAAGAGACCGTCCGCGTCGCGCCCTTTCGGCCTCCCGTGCCGCTCGCGCCGAGCCCCGTGACACGCGTCGAAGCGCCCGCCGTCGCGCCTCCTCCGCGCGAAGAAGCCGCGCCCCCACGGGGCGTCTCGCCCGCGATCATCGGTGGCGTCGTCGTCGTTGCGATCGTGGCGGCGGCGCTCGTGGCGCTCACGCGCTGAGCGCGTTCAGAGCGGATAGGGGCCGGGGCCGGGCTCACCGGGCAGCGCGACGCGCGCGACGTAACTCGTGCGACGACGCACCGCGAAGGGCGCGGTCTGCGTCGTCGAGATGGCGCGTGACGGGTCGTGCACGATGTAGCCGACCTCCTCGGCGCGCTCCTCGATGGGGGGCCGCGGGTCTTCGTGCATCGTGCGTCGCAAGCGGTGCTCGAGGATGAGCGTCGCCCGCGCGACGTGCTCGATCACTGACGGCGCGCGGAGGTCTCGCGCGAGGCTCGAATACTCGTCGACGGGCGCTGGGAGCAGCACCTCGCCGCGCCTCGTCTCACCGGCGCGAACGCGGGAGTAGAGCGGCGTGTAGACGACGCGGAGCGAGAGGTTGCTCGGCCACGGCGCCTGACCGAAGAGGAGCCGCAGGCTGCCGTCTCGCACGAAGCGGTAGACCCCGTGCGGATCGGCGATGCGCGCGCCCTGGCGGGTGTAGTCCCACAGGCGATCGGCGACGTAGAGCTCCTCGTGGGCGGTGATGGCGTAGTCGAGGCGCATCGCGGGCGCGGGGCCCGAGGTCGCGCCGAAGGTCCAGTCGAGTTCGAATCCGTCGAAGCGTTCTCTCATGACATCGTCTCGTCTCTCGCGGCGGTCAGATGGCCGTTCCGTCGGGGCGCGCGAAGCCCTGCCCGTGGTCGGTGCGGCGGAACGGATACTCGCGGTCGCCGAGGTACTCGTTCTCGCTCGGAGAGTGCGGCGCGCCGGGGATGTCGTTGCCCGCGCCCGGTCGATTGATCCCGTCTTCGATGGTCTGCCGCTCCTCACGGTTGTGCCACCCGTGATCGAGCGCGTCGCTCGTGCGGTTGACGCCGTAGGCGTTGTGCTCCGCGTGGCCGAGCTCGTGAAAGAGCGTCGCGTCGTGCGGCTCGGGATGGCCGACGACCCCGAGGTTGACGTCGGGGTTGTAGGCGATCTCGCTCGACGACCCGGTGTTGGGGACGGGGTTGTTCTGCGCGTCTCGGCGGATCGCGTAGCCGTCGCTCAGCGGGTGCGTGGTGGAGTTGTTCCACCCGAAGGGGAGGCCGTTCGAATCGAGCGAGTCGGCGTCGGCGGACACGTACTCGCGGATCGTGACGGTGTGCCCGTGCGGGTTGTTGTCGATGTTGCGGAGGCGCGCGAGCCCGTGCGGCGTCGAGGCCATGATGCCGAGGTCGCGCATCACGTGGCTCTGAAAGTACCCGTCGGCTGTCTCGCCGGCGCGCACCACGATGTTTCTCCCCACGAGCAGCGCGCCGTCCGACGCGCGCCGCGACACGGGGAACTCGAAGCTCGGCCCGCCGATGAGCACCAGCGCGGCGCCCGTGGCGATGGCGTCGGGCGCGGCCTCCGTGACCCTCCCCGCGAAGAACCCGGGGCCGTTCAACAGCAACGGGGTGCCCTTCACGGAGACGGTCCCCCGCGAGCCGATCACGACGTCCCGGCGCCCTCTCACGTCGACCTCTTCGCCCTTGAGCTCGACGCTCTGCCCGCCCGTCAGGGCGATCACATCGCCGACCACCGAGACGTCTCTCGTGCCGTTCAACGCCAGATACTGGCTGTGCGCGGTCAGCTCTCCGGTCGTGAGCGTGATCCCGTTGGGCTCGATCGTGAGCGCGCTGGCGCCGACCTTCAGCACGATCCGCTCGGTGACCTCGACGTTCCACTCGCCGCGGACCTTGAGCGCCGCGCCGGGCGGCGGCGCCGACTCCCAGCGCGCGCCCTCGCCCATGTTCACGAGCGTCGTCTGGCTCTCGCCGATCACGACGGCGTCGTTGTGGGCGACGGTGAGCTCGCGGCCCTCGTGCACCGTGAGCTTCTCGTTGCGCGCGACGGTCGACGTGCGATTGCCGCCCACGGAGTTCTTCTGGTTGCCGCCGATGGTGTTCGTCTCCTGTCGCCCGACGCTGAGCGCGTGGTCGTGGAGTACCTGCTCGTTGAGGTCTCGCTGCGCGCGGATCGCGACCTCCTCGTGGTCGCGCAGGTCGTCGAAGCGCAGCTCGTTGTAGCGACCCGCGTCGTCGCCCGGCGTCGAGCGCGTACGGATCCAGCTCCGCGTGCGGTTGCGCGCCTCGTCGAGCGGGTACGACGTGCGGTTCGCGCCGTTGTAGACGCTCCCCGTGATGAGGGGCCGATCGGGGTCGCCTTCGAGAAACTGGACGACGACCTCCATGCCCTTGCGCGGCACGAACGAGAAGCCCCACTGCGCGCCGGCCCACGGCTGCGACACGCGGATCCACGACGAGCGGTGCTCGTCCGAGACGCCCTGCGCGCGATCCCAGTGGAAGCGCACCTTCACGCGCCCGTGCGTGTCGACGTGGACGTCCTCTCCTTCGGGCGTGACCACGACGGCCGTCTGCGCGCTCTGGATCGTCGGCCGCGCCGTGACGCGCTGCGGCCTGTACGCGACCGTCGCCGCGACGCACTCGAAGCGGTTGAGGTAGCCCTCGGTGCGCGCGCTCTCGCCGTCGTGGCGGTGCGCGTCGAGCTTGGTCCGCGTGGCCTCGCTCGCGCGAAACGTGTGGTGCACGCGCACGAGCACGAACTCGCGCCCGTCGAGCTCCGCGCGGCCGTGGTCGACGACGCGGAACCGTCGCCCCGGCGCGAAGCCGATCGCGTTCGCCACGCCCGCGCCGCGGTGCGCCTCGGCGTCGAGCTCCTGAAGGCGCACCTCCGCGCGTCGCGCGCCGTCGTCGTGTGAGAGCTCGTAGGCGTGGTGTTGCCGCGGATCGGTGCCGTCGCCCGCGAGGGTGAAGCGCCCCGGAAAGTCGTAGACGGCGGGCTCGTGCCCCTGCGCGGGCCGCGCGAAGGTCATCGCGTCGACGCCGTGCGGACGCGTGAAGTTGTAGTCGCGGAGCGTGACCGTGCGGCTCTGGAGGCTGTCGCTCCAGGTGAGGTGGCGGATCGACTCGTCGTGCGCGGTCTTCGACTCCGCCCCGCGCACGGCGAGGGCGTCTCCTTCGAAGAGCGGCGCGGCGTCGGCGCTCGCGAGCGTGTCGAAGAAGACCACGCGCTCGCCCCGCGCGCTGTCGGCCTCGACGAGGTAGGCGATGCCCTCCTCTTGGAGGAGCCGCGCGATGAAATCGAGGTCGCGCTCGCGGTACTGCACGCAGTACTCGCGTCGCAGGAGCTGCGCGCGACGGACGCGCGTCCACGACCGCTGCTCGGGGCCGCGGTAGAGGTTGGCCGCGTCGAGCACCGCGTCGACGATCTCGCACGCGGTCTTGTCTTGAAAGATCCGGCAGTCGGTGCGGAGCGAGAGGAGCCAGAGGTGCGGCACAACGGTGACGCGTATCCGGTGTCTCCCGTCGAAGCTCCCGAGGTCCTCGACGCGACGCACGACGCCCGCCACGTCGCGCTGCGCCCGATCGTCGCGACACACGCGCAGGAGCGCGGCGCGACCGGGCAGCTCGCGCGTGGGGAGCTCGTGCGCGGTCACCACCTCGACGGCGGCTTCAAAGGGCGCGTCGAGCGACTCCTCAACGGTCGCGTCGCGCACGGTCCAGGGCACCGAGACGCCCTGAACGAAGAGCGAGGCCTCGGCCTCGGGCAAGGTCGCGCTCGGCGTCGTGTCGAGCGTAGAGAGGGCGCCCCGCGCTGCGCCGGGCGCGTCTTCTGCGAGGGCGGATGCCTCGTGGCGAAGGCCCGACGCAGAGAGCGGGTCATCGAGTGTGGGGTCGCGGTGTGACATCAGGTCTCCCGAGCGAGAGGTCGGCGTGAGGCCCCACGCTATCGACGCGGAGCGAGGCGGGTCAATGGCGATTTCGCGTCGCGCGAGGTCGTCGTGCGCGCCCCGCGCTTCAGTCCTGCGCGGAGGTCGACGCGTCGCGTTCGCCCGGCTCGGTGTGCTGCCGCATGTGCAGGTACACCGACGCGATCGTGACCACCGTGAGGAGCAGGTTGTAGAGCACCGTGCGCAGCCCCGGCATGAGCTGGATCATCGGCGCGTACGCGAGCGCCGCGAGGGCGAGCCACAGGTGCCGCCGGCCCACGCGGATCGACTCCGTCGCGAGGAAGCCCGCCAGCGTGATCGTCTCGAAGGTGTAGTAGTCGTTCGCGTGGAGGCCCACGAAGAGCGCGGTGAGCCGGCCGAAGAAGAAGGTCGACAGGACCGCCATGAAGAACGCCGTCATGCGTCGGTAGCGGCCGAGGTGGCGCACGGGCCACGGCGGGCGGCGCATCAGCACGGCGGTGATGATCACGAAGAGGGCGACGATGGCCACGCCGCGCACGAGGCTGTTCTGCGAGCGCGTGAGCACCATCACCACGCCGTTCGCCACCTCGATCGCGAAGAGGGCGAGCACCATCCCGAGGCCGATGCGCACCTTGTCGGTGCGCGTGATGAGCGGCTCGGACTCGGGCGAGAGGCCCGACTCGAGCGCCGCGATCAGCGCCGACATCGAGGGGAAGCGCGCCTCGGGCTCGATCGAGAGGCCGCGCAGAATCGCCTGCTGCACCACGAGCGGAACGTCGCTCGGCGGCGGCGGCCGGAGGCTCCCGCTGAGGATGTTCCCCGCGTAGTCGAGGAAGCCCGCGCCGGGGTAGGGCTGCGCGCCGTAGAGCGACTCGTAGAGGGCCGCGCAGAAGCTGAACTGATCGCTGCGCTCGTCGGCCTCGACGCCGCGCACCTGCTCGGGAGACATGTACCCCGGCGTGCCCAGGATCGCGCCCGCCTGCGTGAGCCTCCGCCCCGAGGGCGTCGAGTCGTCACGCGCGCGCTCGCGGGTCGATCGGTCTTCGCGCGTGCTGACGGTCGGCGCGCTCTCGGCGTCGAGGCTCGCGAGGAGGCGCGCGAGGCCGAAGTCCGCGACGCGCACGCGGCCGTCGTTGCCCACGAGCACGTTGTCGGGCTTGAAATCACGGTGGATCAGCCCGCACCCGTGCGCCGCCACGAGGCCCGCCGCGGCCTGGAGGAACACCCGCAGACGCACCGCCCACTCGCCCGGCGCGCCGCGCTCGCGCCGCCGCTGCCACTCGGCGAGCGAGCAGCCGTCGACGAACTCCATCGCGATGAAGACCCGACCGTTCGACTCGCCCGCCTCGTACACGTGCACCACGCTGGGGTGCGAGACGCGCGCGAGGGCCTGCGCCTCCTGCTTGACCCGCGCGATGGCCTGCGAGGCGTCTTCGCCGAGGTCGCGCACGAGCTTGAGCGCCACCTTTCGGTCGAGCGCCGGGTCATAGGCCGAGAAGACCTGACCCATTCCGCCTTCGCCCACGCGCTCCACGATCACGAAGCGCCCGATGCGCGTCGGCGTCTCGCCGGCGGGGTCGGGAGTGCTCCGCGAGTGCGCGTCCAACGTGGCCGCGAGCGCCCCAGCGTGGTGCGTAGTCCGCCCGTGTGTCATCGCGTGCGAGCCTAGCAGCCGATCTCCGCACGCCGGGCGAGGCGGCGGTGTTCAACAACGGACACCCGCTGCACGATCGGTGATCCGCCGCGGGCGCTGTGGAGGGTCTCGCTGCGTCGCGCGCCTACGGCTGAAGCGGCGGCATCGAGAAGTCTCCGCCGCGGTAGATCCCGATCTTGCGGTTGTTCTCGGTGCCGAGGAGCGCGCAGTTGCCGAGCGACGCGTACACGTCGTTGGTGCCGTCGGTGTAGACGCAGAAGTTGTACGCGACGCTGTGGAGCCGCAGCGGGTACTGCGCGTCGAAGCCGCTCTGGTCGTAGCGCTCGAGGGCCCACTGCTGCGTGTTGCTCGCAGTGTCGCACGCGGCCATGCCGATGGTGCCCACCCAGCTGTCGGCGTTGAGGCAGCGCATCGACGCGAGGTTGCGGAAGGCCCTGCGCCCGCTGCCCACGTCGATGACCTCCCACTGCTGGCTGCGCTGCGCGGCGTCGCACGCCGTGGTCGAGCGCACGTCGCCGCCGTTGTCGTAGAGGCAGCGACCGAGCTTCACGCGGAGCAGCGAGAAGGGCGCGACGCCCATGGGGGTCGCGTCGCACGCGTCGCCCTGGCCGTCCATGTCGGCGTCCTGCTGCATGGGGTTGGCGACCATGGGGCAGTTGTCGCGCGCGTCGGCAACGCCGTCGCGGTCGCCGTCGGGGTCGCTCATCGCGTCGCACGCGTCGCCCACGCCGTCGTGGTCGGTGTCCTGCTGCGTGGGGTTGGCGACCATGGGGCAGTTGTCGCCCGCGTCGGGGATGCCGTCGCGGTCGCCGTCGGCGGCGCTCGTGGCGCTGTCGCACGCGTCGCCCTCGCGGTCGAAGTCGGCGTTGGCCTGCGTGGGGTTCGCGACCATGGGGCAGTTGTCGTAGTCGTCGAAGACGCCGTCGCCGTCGGTGTCGACGAGGGGCGGCGGCGCGGTCGGACACCCGCCGGGCTCGCAGGCCCAGTCGGGGTAGAGAAAGTTCACGAGGAGGTTGTTCGGCGCGCACATCTCCTGGTCGATCGGGTCCATCGTGCACGCGATCGAGAAGTAGGAGCCCGCGCCCCGCGCCGAGTCGCGGATCTGCACGTGCGAGACGGCGGTTCCGGTGAAGTCTCCCGTGAGCGAGACCATGCCGCTCTCGCTGCCGTCGCCGCTGAAGTTGGTGTCTTGCGAGATGGTGCCGTTGCCGACGAGGCGCACCTCGGCCATGCGCGTCGCCGACGCGTCGGTGCCGCGCGGGTCGCGCGCGTAGTCGTGCACGGGCACGGTCACCGTGTTGTCGCAGTCGCGGTAGGTGAAGCGGCTGAGCGCGCGGAGGCCGCTCAGCGAGACGTTCCACTCGACGGTGCCGCCGTGCTCGCAGGCGCCCGACCAGTTGCCCGTGCCGCTCGGGTTGCGGCAGCCGTTGAGGCTGCACTGGAGCTCGTCCTTCCACGCGACGAAGGCGCGCGCGAGGTTGGCGTTGGTCCAGGGGAGCACCGCGGCGCCGCGCGGCGTGGGGTCACACACGTTGCCGACGCCGTCGCGGTCGTCGTCGGCCTGGTTCACGTTCCACACGCTGCGGCAGTTGTCGGCGCTGTCGGGGCGGCCGTCGCGGTCTTCGTCGGGCGCGCCCATCACCTCGCACGCGTCGCCGATCATGTTCCCGTTCGCGTCGGCCTGGTCGCGGTTGGCGGTCATGGGGCAGTTGTCCATGCCGTCGAAGACCCCGTCGCCGTCGGTGTCGCGCGCGGGCGGCGTGCAGTCGAGCGTGAAGTTCCCCGCCGCCGTGAGGATCTGCGTGCCCTCCGTCGAGGGCCAGTCAAACACGAGCTTGATCCCCTGGATCGACGTCGCCGACGTGTCGCTCCCACACGCGATGTGAATGCGATGATCCGCGGGGAGCGGCATGGTCGTGGCGCCGGCGCAGCGACCGTCGCGGAGCTCGGGCATCGAGCCGTCGGTGGTGAAGCACACCACGCGGTCGGCGATCGCCTGGATGCGCACCTCGCCCGTGGCCGCGTGAAAGTTGTGGCCCGGCCTGGGGTCGAAGATCTCCGAGGGCGACGGCTCCGGCAGCGGTCCGCCGCAGCCCGCGCCGAGCGCGATCGAGAGGAGCACGACGCCTTCGTACGCACGCGCGCCTCGCCGCGCGTCCTTCGTTCGAGCTGAAGACATGGCGCGAACGTACGGTTTCGCACGGTCGCCTGTCACGTCTCTCGCAACTGCGTCGCGGCCTTCGCACTCGCGCGATGACTGCGACACGATCGACGCGCCGCGCGCCGTTGCGCCGGTGGAAACGCCAGGGTGCGCGCCGTGCTCCGCCGCGCCAACGGTGCCTCGCGGCGCACCTTCGACGCGCGAAAAGACCTTTTAGAAAGGGCGTTTTCTCCGAGGAACGAGCGCATCGAGGCGCGCTCTCGCGACGGCATGTGCGATGCGGCTCCGAGACGCGCCATGAAGTCGTCGACGCGATTCCCTCTTCGAAGCTTCGGCCTCGCAGCGGTGCTCGTCGCGCTGTCGTGCGCGAGCGCGGGACCCGCCACCTGGGTTTCGGGCACGCCTGCGGAGCTCCTCCACAACACCGCCCGCCGGGCCGAGGAGGCTCGATTCATCCTCCGCGATCACACCGAGGTCACCCTCGTCGCGCCGCGGCTCGTCGGCGACCGCGTCGAGGCCGCGGCGGTGTCGTCGTGTGCGGGCGGTCGCTGTGACGCCATCCAGCAGACGCTCTCGCTTCGCACCCGTCACATCGCGTGGATGTCCGCGCGCTACGCGACGGTCGCGGTCGCGCGAGAGGTCGAGGCGCAGCCCCCCGACCCGCAGACCGATCGCGCGCCGGAGCCGCCCCGCTCGCACGTCGACCTCCTCGCGAGCCTCGGCGGAATCATCCCCGTCGGCGCGGGCGCGTACGGCGGCAACGCGGGGATCGGGATCGAGCTGAGGGCCCTGTCGGCCCGTGGCTTCGGCGGCTCCCTGGCGTTTCGAGCGGCCGGTCCCTTGAGCTTCGACCTGCTCAGCCGCAACGCGCAGTCGCCTTCGATCACGATGCTCTCCGTCGACATCGCCGCGATCTACCGCGCGCGGCTCGTGGGCGACGGCCGGACGAACACCGCGATCACGCTGGGCGCGGGGCTCTCGTTGACGTCACTCGAAGGCGACGCGGGGCGCGCCGCGGCCACCTGCCCGTACCTCGCGTGGAACTGCGTCGAGCCCGTGTACACACCGCCGCCGCGGACCTTCGACAACGGAGCGCGCGTGCTCCCGCTCGCAGTCGCGGCGCTCGACACGCGCGTGAACCACTTTCTCATCGGCCTCGGCGCGACGTGGCGCGGAGACTTCAGCGGCGAGGCTCCGCTGCAGCTCTTCACCGTGAGCCTCAACGTCGGCGCCTCGTTCTGAGCGCGCCGGATCGCTCCAGCACCCCTCAACCTCACGCGCTTCGCGCAAACACAATCCTCGCGGTGGCACATCGCGCGTGCACCGTGAGGTTTGGTACGCCATGCCGCGATCTCGCCTGTCTTCTGGGACAGCGTGTCGCGATGGAACTCCGTATGCAGCGCGTCGCGGCATGCGCACTCAATGGCTGATCGTTCCGCTCCTGTCGCTGGCCGCCTGCTCGGATGGCCAGAACGCTACGGGTAGCAACGCCACCGCGCTGCACTACTCGGGCGCTTCCCGCATCGTGCTGGGTCACGGAGGCACGCAGGTGACGCTCCGTACGAACCCCTTCGGCATGAGGATCAACGATCGCGGCGGACGCACCGTGATCGACACGCTCGACGCGGCGCCGACCGCGCCCGACGACCCGTCCGGCGCCTTCGGCTCCCTCGGCGCGACCCATCGCAACGTGACCATCAACCCGCCCGTGCTCGACCTCTTCGCCGACGGCTGGGATCACGTCACCATCACCGACGACCCGTGGCTCCACGGCACGAGCGTCACCTCCGCGCGCGTCGAGGGCGACACGGCCACGCTCGACCTCCGCGATCCGTCGCGGCCGCAGCAGACGATTCGCGTCCGCGTGTCGGTCCTCGACGACGAGGTCCGCGTCGAGGCGAGGGCGCTGCCCTCCGACGACCCCGACGCGGGCGCGAGCGCGCTCGACCGCTTCGGACAGACCTTCGTGCTGCCCGCAGACGAGCACTTCTTCGGCCTCGGTGAGCGCTACGTCACCGTCGACCACCGCGGACAGCGCCTCGAGAACTGGGTCGAAGAGGCGGGGCTCTCGCTCGGCGAGGCGGTGCCTCCGGGGCCCAACAACCCCTATCCCAACGGCATCGGCATGTCGCACATGCCCATCCCCTTCGTGCTCTCGTCGAAGGGCTACGGCCTCTGGGTCGAGACCACGGCGCGCTCGGGCTTCGACCTCGGCGCGTCGAACCCCACCGCGTGGCGCATCTACATGGACGAGCCCGTGCTGCGCTACCGCGTGCTCGTTCACGACGACCCGCGCGAGGCGCTCGACCACTTCACGCGCCTCACGGGCAGGGCCCACGCGCCCGCGCCGTGGGTGTTCGCGCCCCGTCGCCGCGTCGATCCGAACCTGCTCATCGACGGCGTGCCCGAGCCCGAGGCGCTGCGCGTGCGAGGCGTTCCCACGACGATGCTCGACGACTCGACGCACTTCCTCCCCGACCTCACGCAGACCGGGTACGAAGACCAGATCCGCACGCGCAACGCGCGCTTCCACGACTGGGGCTACAAGGTCATCGGGTACTTCACGCCGTACGTCTCCGCGGAGCGCGAGGCGGCGAGCGCGCTCTTCGCGTACGGCCACGCGAACGGGCTCTTCGTCCGTGACGCGAACGGCGACGATCACCTCTCGGTCATCGGCTCGAACGGCTGGCAGGCCGTCGCCGCGATCGACATGACGAACCCCGACGCGATCTCGTGGTGGGGCACGATCCTCCAGACGGCGCTCGACATCGGCTACGACGGCTGGATGCTCGATTTCGGCGAGTACATCCCCTACGAGGCGCGCATGCACGACGGCCGTCGCGGCTGGGAGGCGCACAACACCTACCCCGTCGACGTGCAGCGGGCGACGTACGAGTACCTCCGCCGGACGCGCGGCGACGACTTCATGTACTTCGTGCGGTCGGGCTACACGGGCACGCAGGCGGTCACGCCGATGGTGTGGTCGGGCGATCCGACGACGGCCTTCGACGACGCGCGGGGCCTGCCTTCGAGCGTGCGCGCGGGCCTCAACGCGGGCCTCTCGGGCGTGCCCTTCTGGGGCAGCGACATCTCGGGCTACACGTGCCTCTTCGTCGACCCCGCGGACAAGGAGGTCTACCTCCGCTGGACCGAGTTCGGCGCGTTCTCGCCCGACATGCACGACGAGAACGCGTGCGAGGGCGCGGCCGAGGGCGCTCCGCCCAAGTGGACGCTCTGGAGCGACGCCGAGACCACCGAGGTCTACGGCCGCTACGCGCGGCTCCACACGCGGCTCGTGCCGTACATCCACGCGGCGGCGCGCGAGGCCGAGCGCACGGGCATGCCCATCATGCGGCACCCGGTGCTCACGAATCCGCGCGAGCCCGAGGCGTGGGCGGTGCAGTACGAGTACGGCTTCGGCCCCGCGCTCTACGTCGCGCCCGTCGTTCGCCGCGCGGAGCGTACGCGCGACTTCTGGCTCCCGCCGGGCGAGTGGGTCGACTGGTGGACGCTCGCGGCGATCGACGGCGGGCGTCGCGTGACGCGTGACGCGCCGCTCGACCTGATCCCGCTCTACCAGCGCGTTGGGACGCTCGTTCCGCTGCTCGATCCTCGCGTCGAGACGCTCGTCGCAGATCGACGCGCCGACGTGACGAGCGCCGACGACGTGGCCGACGTGATGGACGTGCGCGGCGCCGTGCACGCCCCGGAGCTCGACACCTCCGCCTCGCTCACCGACGGCGCCCGCTTCGAAGCGCGCGCGACGGGCCAGCGGGTCTCGCTCCCCGCGGGGTACACGGTGGCCGCGACGGAGGCCGAGCTCTCGACCTGTGCGCGCTGCGGTCGCCTCGACGCGCTCTCGACGGGCGGCATGCGCGTGCGGCTCTCGACGGAGACCGCCCCGTCGGTGTCGACGCGCGCCGGAGGCCTCACGCTCACGCACCGCGCGCCCCGTCCGATGCGCGTCCGCTGGGACGTCGTGGTGCTGTAGCGCCGCGACGCTTCGCGTGTCCGAGCTTCGCGTGACGACGCTCGAGGCTTGACGAATCGTTCTGACCGGTGCGTGCATCGCGCCGCCATGGTCGTCACGCGCCTCGCCTCCATCTCGATGCTCCTGGCCGCCCTCGCGGCGTGCCGAGGTCGTCCGCGCGCCGACGCGTCCGTCACACACGCGAGGGCCGACGCGTCGGCGCGCGACGCAGCGACGAGGGCGCGCGCGAAGACGCCGCCGCGCCGCGGGTGGAGGGCGCGCCGTCGCTTCGGAACGCGCGCGATCGCGTCGGGCGAGAACCACACCTGCGCGGTGATGCGCGACCGCACGCTGCGGTGCTGGGGCTCCAACGTCGAGGGCCAGCTCGGCGACGGCACCACGCACCAGCGCAGCGCGCCTGTGGCGGTGGTCGGTCTCTCAGACGTCACGCAGGTCGCGATGGGGCCCCTCTTCACCTGCGCCCTGCGCGCAGACGGCGCCGTGCTGTGCTGGGGAACCAACGGCGAGGCGCAGCTCGGTGACGGCACCACGACGGCGCGTCGCACGCCGAGCCCGGTGACCGGCGTCGCGGGGGCCGTCGAGATCGCGGTCGGCGAGCTCCACGCGTGCGCGCGGGCCGCCGACGGAACGGTCTCGTGCTGGGGGTACAACGGCGAGGGGCAGCTCGGCGACGGGACGCGCGCGCGACGGATGCGGGCCACGACGGTTCCTGCGCTTTCGAACGTTGCGCAGATCGTCGCGAGCGTCGCCACCACCTGCGCCCGACTCACCGATGGAACCGTCCGTTGCTGGGGGCGCGGACCCTCCGAGGCCCCGGGGATGCGAAGCACGCAGCGGCGCGCGCCGGTCTCCATTCCGGGCCTGCGTGACGTCGTCGAGATCGCGCTCGACGGCACCCGGCTCTACGCCCGCCTCGCCGATGGCACCGTGCGCTGCGCGGGATCCGACGCGTGTCACGCCCCGGGAGACCCGGCGTCGCTGAACGCGCTGCCGGGACTCTCCGCGGTGGCGAGGCTCATGGTCGGCTGGGGCCACGCCTGCGCGCGTCTCCGCGGCGGCGCGCTCCGCTGCTGGAGGCTCGACGTCGGTGACGCGCCCGACGGCGGCACGCGAGAGGAGGCGGTCCCCGGGGCCGAGATCGGCTCCGTCGAGGAGCTCGCCTTCGGCGGTCGTCACGTCTGCGCGCGCACCACGAACGGCGAGGTCACGTGCCTCGGCGCGAGCGAGCGCGGTCAGCTCGGCGACGGCACCACCACCGCGCACCCGCGACCGCTCGCGGTGCCGGGCCTCGACCGCGTCGCACGCATCACCGCGGGACGCGCGCATGCGTGCGCGCTCCTCGAAGACGGCGCCGTGCGCTGCTGGGGCGCGAACGGGTCGGGGCAACTCGGCGACGGCACCACGACCCCTCGCGCGACGCCGACGCCCGTGCCCGGACTCGTCGACGTCGTCGACCTCGCCCTCGGCGACGACGTGAGCTGCGCGGTGTCGCGCGATCACGCGCTGCGCTGTTGGGGCGCCGTTCCGAACGGACTGTCGGGGCAGTTCGACACGCGCCTCGACCCGACGCTCGTCGCGGGCCTCGAGGTCGTCGAGGTCGCCGTGGGGCGCACGCACCTCTGCGCGCGGAGCTCCGACGGAACCCTGCGCTGCTGGGGCGCCAATCGAACGGGCCAGCTCGGCGACGGCACCACCACCGCGCACGCGACGCCGACAGTCGTCGGCGAACTCCGCGGCGTGCGCGCCGTGGGCGTCGGCGAGGAGCACACCTGCGCGCGCCTCGCAGACGGCACCGTGCGCTGCTGGGGCGACAACTGGGACGGTCGCCTCGGTGACGGGACACGCGTCGCGCGCACGACGCCCACGCCCGCGCTCGGGCTCGCAGGCGTCACGCAGCTCGCCGTGGGCACCCTTCACGCCTGCGCGCGCCTCGACGACGGCACCGCGCGCTGCTGGGGCGCCAACTACACGGGCGAGCTCGGCGACGGCACGACGGCACGTTCGTCCGACGCCGACGCTCGTGCCCGTCTGGTGGGCGTCACGCAGCTCTCGGCCGGACACGGGCACACCTGCGCGCGCCTCGCGGACGGCACCGCGCGCTGCTGGGGCGCAGGGGGCAGCGGCCAGCTCGGCGACGGCGCCACCGATCGTCGACGCGCGCCCGTCGCGGTGCGCCACCTGACGGGCGTCGAGGGGTCGCCTCGGCGCTTCACCTGCGCGCGCCTCACGGACGGCACCGTGCGCTGCTGGGGCGACGGCGCCGACGGACGGCTCGGTGACGGCGTGCTGCCGGGCGGTCCCGTCGCCGTGCGGTGGTGACGCGGGAGGCTCCCGCGCGAGCCACGTGACGTGTGTCGTCACACCGCCGGCGTGGCGATCTCGTTCGCGTCACGCGTGCGCGATCACCGGTCGTGCGCGGGCGTCGCGGTCGGGGGCGTCGTCGCGAGGGGCCCTGCGGAGAGCGTCGTCGACCACGAGCCAGACGCGTCGTCGGCGGTGATCGTGAGGACGTTTCCTGACCACGAGAGCGCGAGCTGGTCGTCGGGGTGCGTCGAGCCGTCGATCGCCGTCACGGCGCCGTTCTCGATGGTGCAGCGCGCGTAGCCCGTGTCGCTCGCGCCGTAGATCCACGGACCGTTCGCGCAGCGCACCACCACGCGGCAGTTGGCGGCGCTGTCGGTGATCGCGGGGCGCACCGTGACCATGCAGCGCGCGCCTCGCGCGACGGGCGCGTCAGACCCGGTGACGCTCGTCACGCGCGCCGCGGGGATCACCCTGGCCGCGAAGGCCGACGCGCCCTCGCGATAGATCCCTGCGCCCTGGCGAGGGGCGCTCACGTCTCGGATGCGAAGGTCGACGTGCATGGCGCTGGCGCCGTCGCGCCAGACGCGCCCGCGGCGGTTCACCGTGTCGATGCCGACCTGCGCGCGAGGACCCGTGCGCGCGCCCTCATCGCGGTAGACGAGGGCGTATTCGAAGGACCGCCCGTCGGCCGCGAGCGTCTCGTCGGCGTGGCTGTCGCTCATCGAGATGCCGCTCCCGATGCTCTGTGTGGGGTCGTAGAGCACGCGGTCGCCGCAGCGGACGACGAAGGGGTTGATCCTGCTCGCGCGACGATGACGTGCATCGCTGTAGGGGTGAAACGTGCCGCGGACCTCGCACTGCGCGCCGACGGGAACGCGCACCCCCGCGACGTCGACGGCCTCCGCGCGCCACACGAGCTCGACAGAGTCTGCGACGGGCTCATCACGCGTCGCGGTCGGAGGCACCACGGGAGGCGGCGTCGGCGCGGGCTCGAGCGGCGGCGTCGGCGGCGTCGGGGGAGGGGGCTGCGGCGCAGGCGGGGGCGAGGCGCGCAGGGTCTCCGTCGGACGCGGCGGAGGCGAGGGCACGCGCACGAGCAGAAAGGCCAACGCCCCGCTTGCGAGCGTGACGGCTGCGACGGCGATCGCGACCGCCGCGCGACGCCGCGCGCGGCCGCCGTCGCCCGCACGAACGCGCGCGAGCTCTGCCTTGACCTCCGAGAGCTCCTCTTCGAGCGCGGCGGCCTTGAGGTGCGCGGCTTCGCGGTCATCGCGGAATGACATGGCGGGTCTCCGCGGAGACGATACCGACTGCGCGCGGAGATTCACAGACGCGCGCTCGGATCGGTAGCACCGGAGACGCGCCTCGCCGCGATCCGCGCGACCGCGACCCTACGGCGCTCGCTCGCAGTCGTAGGCCTCGCGCAAGGGCATGGGGCCTGCGACGGTCGAGAGGGGTCCGGTCAGCAGCACCCACAATCGCTCGCCGCGCCAGCTCACGTCGAGGGTCTCGATGCTTCCCCCGAGGTCGGGACCGGGCGCCGGCGGCCTGAACGGCGCGGCGAGGGACCACGACTCACCTCGCGTGACGAGGTCGAGCGCGGGCGTCGTCGCGCCCGGCAGAAACTCCGCCTGCCACGTGATGCCGGCGGTCGTGCGGCATCCAGCGAGGTGCGCGCGAGCGCGCGTGACGATTTCTTCAGAGATTCGCGCGATGCCGGGCACGAAGCGCATGTGCCCGCTCTCGGGCGTCGTCTCAAGGAGCCCCGTTGATGACCTCAGGCAAGTCGAGCCCGTTCCTCCTCTGCACGGCGATGGCGATCGCGATCGCGGCGTGCGGCACCGATCCGGTCACGCCGACGCCCACTCCCGATGCGTCCGTCGACGGGAGCGCGACGCCCGACGTGACCTCGACCGATGACACCGGCGGACCGCGCGACGTGCCTCCGTCGCCGCCCGACGCGCCGCAGAGCGACGTGACGCCGCCTCCGCCCGATGCGCCGCTCCCGCCGCCCGATGCACCGCCCCCGCCGCGCGACGCGCCTCCTCCGCCCGACGCGCCTCCTCCGCCCGACGCGCCTCCTCCGCCCGACGTTCCCGTCGCGATGGACGTGCCTCCTCCGCCCGACGTGGCCCCCGTCGATGTCGCAGTCGCAGACGTTCGCGCCGACGCGCCCGCCGACGTGCCGGTCATGGTCGACGCGGGACGCTGCGACGCGACCGCCGCCGTCGCCGACCCCGGGTGCAGCTACGCCTACAACGCCTACAACGCGAGCGCGTCGGTGCGTACCAACAGCACGGTGACGTGGTCGTGCTCGGCGACGCTCCGCACGGTCACGGGCAACGGGATCCCCGACCACGCGACGGGGACCTTTCCGAACGTCAACTGCCCCAACACCATCGCGCCGCGCGCGCTGACCGCGACGATGACGCGCACGCCCGTGAACACCGGCACCGCGTCGCGCATCGGCGTCGTGGGCTACGCGCTCAACGGCGTGAAGTTCGACCCGAGCACCGCGGGCACCTGCAACGCCGCGGGCACGAGCTGCAGCCTCATCGACAACAGCGGCTCGTGGAACATCGAGGCCATGGGCGGCTCGGCCTTCAACTTCGGCGTCGACACCAACCACGCCCACGTGCAGCCGACGGGCGAGTACCACTACCACGGCATGCCCGAGGCGTACCTCGCGACGATGCCCACGGCGCCGCGCCTCGTGGGGCACGCGCTCGACGGGTTCCCCGTGTATGCGCGCTATGGCTACGACACGCCCACGAGCTCGTGCTCGATGTTGCGCGTGCTGCGATCGAGCTACCGCGTGCGGGCCACGCCCGCCTCGGGTCGCCCGTCGACCGCGATGTACCCCATGGGCACCTTCACGCAGGACTACGAGTACGTCGCGGGCCTCGGAGACCTCGACGAGTGCAACGGCCGCTTCGGCGTCACGCCTGAGCACCCCGAGGGGATCTATCACTACTACATCACCGACACCTTTCCCTTCATTCAGCGCTGCGTGAAGGGGACCGCGATGGGCGGCATGATGGGGCCGCCGCCCGACGGCGGCGTGGGCGACGCGGGCGCGCCCGCCGACGGCGCGATGACCGGCCCTCGCGCGTGCACGTCGACGTCGGAGTGCACCGGCGCGTGCCCCGCGGGATCGCGCGGCTGCACCTGCGCCTCGACGCCCATGGGGATGGCCTGCGTCCCCACCTGCTCCGTCGCGTCGGACTGCCCCCCGGGCCCCATGGGCATGACCCTGAGCTGCCGCTCCGGCGTGTGCGCGCCCTGAGCGTGGACCGCGCCGCGATGATCGAGGCGACCCCTCCGTGACGACGTCGCGTTCCGTGGCCGTCTGCGCGCTCTGGCTCTCGGCCGCGCTCGCCTCCGCGCGCGCCGAGGCCCACCTCATGGTCGCGCAGCACGGCACGCTCAACCTCGTGGGCGACGGCGCGTTCATGGTGCTGTCGATCCCTGCGACGGCCCTTCCCCGCGCCGACGACGACCACGACGGGCGCCTCTCGCGCGACGAGCTCGCGCGCCACTACCGCGACATCGCCGCGACCGTGAGCGCGGGCGTCTCGCTCGTCGACCGCGACGGATCGCACCCGCCCGAGGGGATCCTCCTCAGCCTCTCGCCCGACGACGACGCGCCCGACGCGCCCGCGCCGCAGCTCGTGGCCCTCGGACGTATCGCACACCCGCACCCCGACGAGTCCGCGACGCTCACCCTCTCGCTCTACGGCACCGACGCGGCGACGCGCGCCATCGAGGTGCTCGTGACGCGCGGACCCCAGCGGCGCGTGCTCATGTTCAACCCCGACGCGCGCGCGGGGGTGCTCTTTCCCACAGGCTGGCAGACCTTCACCGACGCCGTGCGAAGGGGCTTCGACCACATCCTCGCGGGCTTCGATCACCTGCTCTTCCTCGGGGTCACGATCGTGGGTGGAGGCGCCGCGTGGCGTCCGGTGCTCCTCGCGCTCACTTGCTTTACCGTGGGTCACGCCGTGACGCTCGGCCTCGCGGTCACGGGCGCCGTGAACGTCGCGCCCTCCATCGTCGAGCCCGCCATCGCGGCGACGCTCATCGGCATGGCGCTCCTCGACGGCGTCGCGCACGCGCGCAAGGTCGTCATCGACGCGCGGCTGCGGCTGGGGCTCGTGTTCGGCTGCGCGCTCATTCACGGGCTCGGCTTCGCGGGCGCCCTGCGCGACCTCGGCGTCGAGCCCGGCGATCGGGCGCCGCTCGTGGCGGGGTTCAACCTCGGCGTCGAGCTCGGTCAGGTCGCCGTGGTGGCCGTGGCCCTCGCGGCGGTGCGGGTCCTCTCGCGGCGGCTCTCGACGGAAACGCTCGCGAAATCCCGTCAGCTCGCGCGCGCGGCGGTGCTCGTCGCGGGCTGCGTGTGGCTCGTGATGAGGCTCCGCGGCGCGTCGCGCTGAGCCCGTCGGCGCACCCTCCGCGAGGGAGGTCACTGCTGCACGTAGTTTCGGAACCGTCGCGGCAGGTAGTACATAGCGTCCCGTGAGCGCGCGTCACCTCCTCCTCGACAGCCCCGCGCTGGGGCGCAAGGTTCACCTCTGGTGCTTCGGCGAGGTCGGCCGACCGCTGGTCGTCTTCCCCTCGAACGCGGGCGTCGCGCACGAGTGGCAGCGCTCGGGGATGATCGACGCGCTCGGGCCCCTCCTCGCCGCGGGACGGCTCAAGGTCTACTGCCCCGAGACCAACGTCTCGAAGAGCTTCTCGGGGCACGGCAGCCTCGAAGCTCGCATGGCCCATCACCACGCCTACGAGCGCTTCGTGATGGAGACCCTGGTCCCCTTCATCCGACGTGACTGTCACTCCCCCGAGATCTCGATGGCGGCCACGGGGTGCAGCGTGGGGGCGCTCTACGCGTCGCTGTTCGTGCTCAAGCACCCCGAGACCTTCGCGCGCGCGCTCTGCCTCTCGGGGCGCTACCGCACGAGCCGACTCCTCGGCGGCGTCTCGAACGACGACGTCTACTTCAACGATCCCCTCGCGTTCGTCCCCAACCTCGACGGCGCCGCGCTCGCGCGGGTGCGCCGTCACGCGCACCTCACCGTCGTGGTCGGACGCGGCGCGCACGAGGCCGGCTGCATCCCCGAGACCGCGGAGTTCGGCGCCTGGCTCCGTCGCAAGGAGATCCCGCACCACGCGGCGTTCTGGGGGCACGACAGCCGTCACGACTACGACTGGTGGCGCCGTCAGGCGGCGCACTACCTCGGCCAGATGTTCTGAAGGCCCGCCGCGCGAATCCGCTGCGACGCGGCTCAAGACCGCGCGTCAGACGCCGTTCTGCCCTGGTGAGCGCCAACGCTCTCGGCGCGTCGCCCCGGCGCTCGACCGCGTCCCCGCGCGCAAGACGCCGTCAACCGCTCGCCCTTCGCCGCGCGGGCCGCTGCGCCCGACGCCCCGAGGATGCACGCCCATGCCCTCCAAGATCCTGGTCATCGACGACTCTCGGATGATTCGACGCGTCGTCGCGAGCGCGCTTGAGCGCGCGGGCTACGCGGTGATCGAAGCCATCGACGGCGTCGACGCGCTCGGCGCCCTCTCGACGGAGGCCGACATGCGCCTCGTCGTGTGCGACCTCCACATGCCCCGCATGGACGGACTCCAGTTCATCGAGGCCCACAAGGCCAGCACCGCGGCCTCGGTGCCCGTGGTGCTGCTCACGACCGAGGGATACCCCGAAGAGATCCAGCGCGCGCTCTCGCTCGGCGCGAAGGGCTGGCTCCTCAAGCCCGTGCGGCCCGAGCTCCTGGTCGCCACGGCGCGCGGGCTCATCGCGAGCTGAGCGGGGCCGCGCGAGAGCGTCGCCGCGCTGCGATCACCGCGCCGCGATGTACGATGCGCCGCGATGAGCGACGCCCCTCGCGCGAGCTTCTTCGTCGACACGCTCCGCGCGCTCGTCGCGCCGCGCCGCGCGGTGCCCCTCGCGCTCGTCGCCGCGGCGCTCCTCTCGGCCGAGTGGGTCGCGAGCCGATCAGTCGTCGCGACGCTCCTCGACGCCGCGCTCCTCGCGACCTTCATCGCGTGTGCGCCCGCCCTCTGGCGCGCGCGCTTCGCCCGTGCGCTTCGAACGCCCCTCGATCACCTCGCCGCGTGGGCGGGCTACACCGCCGCGGCCGTCGCGATCGTGGTCGGCGAGGCCGTGCTCCTGCCGCCGCGCTTCGGCCTGCGGTGGACGTACGTGAGCGAGCCGCGCTCCCTCGGCGTGCTGATCGTGCTGTTTCTCGTGGGCGGCTGGGGCCTCGGCCGCGACGTCGAGCTCGAGGCCAGCGTCGCGCGAGAGCGGGCCCGCGCCGAGCGCCTCGCGGTCGACGCCGAGCACGCGCAGATCCTCGCGCTGCGGGCGCAGCTCGACCCGCACTTTCTCTTCAACACGCTCAACGCCATCGCCGAGTGGTGCCGCGAAGACCCGCGCGTGGCCGAGCGCGCGACGCTCGACCTCGCGGCGCTCCTCCGCGCGGTCTTCGACGCGCTGCAGACGCCCGGGTGGCCCCTCGCGCGAGAGCTCGGCCTCCTCGCGCAGCTCGCGTCGCTCTACACCACGCGCGACGCGGGGAGATACCGCTTTCACATCGACGTCGACGCCGAGGCGACGGCGCGCCCGATCCCGCCGCTCGTGCTGCTCCCGCTCTTTGAAAACGCCATCAAACATGGGCCTTCCGCGGGTCACGCGGGCGTCGTCTCGCTGCGCGTCGCGCGCGCGGGCGACGACGCCGTGGTGCGCATCGAGAACCCCGGCGCCTTCGGCGGCCCGCGCGTGGGGGCGCGGGGCCTCGCGAGCGTAGAGCGACGCCTCGCGCTCGCGTATGGTGACGACGTGCAGCCGACGATCACCTCCACGGGCGAGACCACCACGACGGAGGTGAGGCTCCCCCTCCGACCCGTCGCGGGAGGCGCCTCGTGAGCGCGCTGCGCGTGCTCATCGCCGACGACGAAGAGATGGCGCGAAGGCGTCTGCGGCGCCTCCTCGCGGAGCTGCCCGACGTGGCGGTCGTGGCGGAGTGCGCCTCGGGCGACGCGGCGCTCTCGGTGCTCGAGGCGATCGAGGTCGACGTCGCCGTGCTCGACGTGCAGATGCCGGGGCTCACGGGCCTCGACGTCTCCGAGACGGCCGCGGAGCTCGGCGTCGAGGTGATCTTCGCGACGGCGCATCGCGAGCACGCGGTGACCGCGTTCGAGCGCGGCGCGATCGACTACGTGCTCAAGCCCGTCGAGGCCGAGCGCCTCTCCGTCGCGATCGAGCGGGCCCGCGCGCGCATCACGCCGCACCGCGCGACGCGCGAGGCCGACGCGACAACGGCGCCCCCGGAGCGCATCGCCGTCGAGGTCTCGGGTGACGTGCGGCTCTTCGCGGTCGCCGAGGTCGCGTGCGCGATGCTCGAAGGAGAGCTCGTGCGGCTCCGCGTCGGCGACGAGCTCCTCTGGACGACCCTGACGCTGCAGGAGCTCGAGGCGCGCCTCGTGGGGCGAGACTTTCTCCGCGTGCACCGCCGCGCCATCGTGAACCTGGCCCACGTCGACCGGCTGCGCCCGCTGCCCACGGGCGGATACATCGCGCGCACGCGGCAGGGCGACGAGGTGCCCGTCTCGCGTCAGGAGGCGCGCCGCCTCCGTCAGCGCCTCGGGATCTGACCCGCGCCGCGCGACGCGCGCTGCGACCCCTCAGTGCGAATCGCGACCGCTCTTCGAGCGCGCGCGACCGTCCATCGAAGGCACCGCGGCCGCGCCGCGCCGTCCCGCGAATCATCGCAGCGAACCCTCTCAAGGAGACGCACGATGCCGCGAGCCCGCCGATGGATCCGCCTCATCCTCGCCCTGCTGACCGTCCCGTTCTTTCTGTGGCCCGGCGCGCTGCTCGTGCGCGACCTGCGCGACCCGGCGCTGCGCGGCCCTGGAATCCCCGCGCGGGCGAGGGAGCTCCATGCGTCGCTCACGCCGCGCATCGCCGCGTGGGCCCGCGAGCGCGTCGCCACGCGGCGCGCCGAGCACACGGCGCTCCACGACGTGCCCACGACGGAGTGGCCGATGTTCACCGCGGTGTTCTATCTGATGGCCACCGAGTCGCTCGTCATCGACTGGGAGTCGCACGGTCGCCACGGCCCGTCGCCCGCCGTCGAGAGCGCAGACGCCGTCGCCGCGGCGAAGGCCCTGCTGCTCAATCCGTCGCACCACAGCTGGGTGCGGCGGCACTGGGGAGCGGGCTACCTCCACGAGCGCAACGTGTTCTTTCGCAGCCTGCTCATCGGCGGCCTGAGCAGCTACGAGCGCATCACGCACGACCGCACGGCGATCCCCGTGCTCCGTGACCAGGTCGAGACGCTGAGCGCCGCCCTCGACGCGTCGCCCCTCGGCGTGCTCGAAGACTATCCCCGCGAGACCTACCCCATCGACGTGCTCGCCGCGATCGGCTTCATCCAGCGCGCCGACGCGGTGCTCGGCACCGACCACTCGGCCTTCATCGCGCGCGCGCGCCGCGGCTTCACGGGCCCCATGGCCGACGACCTCGGCCTCGTCCCGTTCCGCATGGACCTCCCGAGCGGCGCGCACGTGCAGCCCTCGCGCGGCATCGGCACGTCGTGGATCCTCGTGTTCGCGCGCGACCTCTGGGGCGACGACGTCGCGCGCGACTGGTACGGACGCTTCGAACGCGGCTTCTATCAGCGCCGCGCGTGGGCCGAGGGCTTCCGCGAGTACGCGGCGGGGCGCGGCGAGGAGGAGTGGGGCTTCGAAGTCGACGCGGGACCGGTGATCGACGGCTTCGGCACGTCGGCGAGCGCCTTCGGCATCGCGGCGGCGCGGCGCAACGGGCGCTTCGACCACGCCTTCGCGCTCTCGGCCGAGCTCGCGGCGGCCTCGTGGACGCTGCCCGGCGGCACGCTGCTCTTTCCGCGCCTCGCGTCGCACGCCACCGACGCGCCCTACCTCGGCGAGGCCGCGAGCCTGTGCTTCCTCACGGTGCAACCCGCGTCGGGTGTGGCGATCGTCGAAGGGAGCGGCGTCCCCGGGCTCGCGCGCATCGGGCTCGCGGTGTTCTTCGGGGTGCCGCTCCTCGCGTGGATGTCGTGGTTCCGTGCTGCGCGCAAGGCGCGGCGCGCCGACGCGAAGGTCGCCGGCGCGGTTCCGACGGCCTTCGGCGCGGCGCGCGCGTGAGGGCTACAGGCGGACGACGTTGTGGTTCATGGTGAGGGCGCCGCTCTTCACGCCGGTGCGCACCCTGAGCTTGTTGTGGTTCTGCGTGAGGGCGCCGCTCTTCACGCCGGTGCGCACCTTCAGCTTGTTGTGGTTCAGCGCGATCGCGCCTGCCCGTACCTTCGTTCGCGTCTTCATGACCGCTCGTCCTTTCGCGCCGTGGGTCGCCGTCGCGGCGATCTCCACGCGCGAGGCGACGCACTGCATCTCGCGTGACAAGCGGCGATGTTCGAAGAAATCAGGGCGCGCGAGCGAGGGGCGCGCCGCGGCGCTGTGCGACGGTCCGCGCGACGTTGCGCGAGCCGCCGCACAGCGGCCCCGCGGATCAGCCCGCGGCGGCGTAGTCGGTGTAGCCCTTGGGGCCGGGCGTGTAGAAGGTCGACGCGTCGGGGGCGGCGAGGGGCTTCGCGCCCTTCATGCGGGCGACGAGGTCGGGGTTCGCGATGAACGGACGACCGAAGGCCACGAGGTCGGCGCGCCCCCCGGCGAGGGCGGCCTCGGCGCTGTCGCGGTCGAAGCCGCCCGCGAGGATGAACGCGCCCTTGAACGCCTCGCGGAGCGCCTTCTTGAGCGACGCGGGGACGGGCGGCGCGCCCATCGCTGAGTGATCGAGCACGTGCACGTACGCGACGCCGAGGGACGACAGCGCGCTCACGAGGGAGACGTACTGCGCGTCGACGCCGTCGAAGCTGCCCGTGTGGTTGAACACGCCGTAGGGCGAGAGCCGCACGCCGACGCGATCGGCGCCGATGGCCGCGGCCATGCGCTTCGAAACCTCGATGACGAAGCGGTTGCGGTTCTCCGCGGAGCCGCCCCAGCGGTCCGTGCGGTCGTTCACGTTCGCGTTGAGAAACTGCTCGCCGAGGTAGCCGTTGGCCGCGTGCAGCTCGACGCCGTCGAGGCCCGCCTCGCGCGCGAGCTTCGCGGCGGTGACGTACTCCTCGATCACGGCCTCGACCTCGGCGTCGGTGAGGGCGTGGGGCTTCGCGTGGGCGACCATCCCCGCCGCGTCGGTGTACATCTCGCCGGGGAGCGTGGTGGCGTTGACCCCGACGACGCGCGCGCCCTTCGGGAGGTTCTGCGCCGCCGACACGCGGCCCGTGTGCATGAGCTGCACGAAGATCGCGCCGCCCTTCGCGTGCACGGCGTCGGCGACGAGCTTCCACCCCGCGGCGGTGTGCGCGTCGTAGAGGCCCGGGATGCGCGCGTAGCCGAGGCCGTCGGGCGAGGGCGAGGTGCCCTCGGTCACGATGAGCCCCGCGTCGGCGCGCTGGGCGTAGTACTCGGCCATGAGCGCGTTGGGCGTGGCGGCCTCGACGGCGCGCGAGCGCGTCATGGGCGCCATCACGACGCGGTTCGAGAGGGTGAGCGATCCGAGCTTGAAGGATTCGAAGAGCATCGTCGGAGACCTCGTGGGGTTCGCGCCGCATCGGTGCGAGCGCGGGGCGCCGAAGGTCGACATCTCGACCGGTTCGCGCAAGTGCGCGCCCGCGCGATCAACGCGATTTCACGGAGCGCCACGCGATCGGGCGCGGTGCGTTGCGGCGACGGAATGGAGCGCGCACCGCGAGACGGGCGGCGCCGCGGCGCGTTCTACGCGGTCAGCGTGTCTCGGAGGATCTCGTCGAGGGCCTCGTCGCGTCGGCTCAGGGGGAGGGTGAACCGTGAGCGCCACGCGTTCGCCCGGAGCCGCTCGACCCACGAGAGCGCGTCGCTCGCGGAGACGCCCGCGCGGAGCATCGCGAGGTAGATGTGCGCGTACTCGTCGGCGAGGCGCGTGGCGAAGGTCACGGGGTCGTCGGTGTTGATCGAGAGCAGCACCGGGTGATGGCCCGGCGGCTCGCGTCCGGGCAGCGGCTGGAGCTGAAACGCGGGGTGCTCGTCGAGGTCGAGGAAGTTGCCGATGAGCAGGTTGCTCGACGGGTTGCTCTCGATCGTGATCTCGAGGCGTCCGAGGAGGTCGCGCAGATACGACTGCATCGCCGTGAGCATCGCGACCTCGGACGGCGTGGTCTCGATCTCGATCGGCACGACGCCGCGCGAGTACACGCCCGGATCGCAGCAGTACCGTTCGAGGAGCGCGCGGGCGTCGCCGCGCTGCCGCGGCGGCAACGGCGCGCCGCCGTCCGCCGAGAGCAGCTCCATCCCGGGGTCACCGTGGAGCATCGCGCGGACCTCCATCAGCGCGTCGAGCGAGGGGGGAGGCGTCGACGACCCCGGCGGCGCGTAGATGTCTCGCGCGAGCCGCGCGGCCTCGGTGCGCACGACCTCGACGCGCGACACCTCCGTGGGGAGCCGGTCGTGCCCGTAGCAGTCGAGCTCCCAGAGCAGGTCGTCGAGGCGCTCGGCGCGCGGCTGCGCGAGGCGCCCGAAGCGTCGGACCCAGAGCTCGGGCGAGAACCCGAGGGCGATCGCGTGGCCGATGCGGTCGCCGCGCGCCACCACGCCGAAGCGCACGAACTCGTGGACGCGGCGCAGCCCGTCGGAGAGCCGACGGAAGTCTTCGCCCGCGTGGGCCGTGACACGAAACGGCGGGACGTCCCACTCGGGGCGCGTGAGCGCGAGCCGCGCCGACGCCTTGCGCGAGAGGTCGCGCGCCTCGCGGATGAGCGGCGCGATCGCCCAGGTCGGGACGGCCAGCTCGAGGCTCGCCACGTCGAGTCCGCGCACGACCACCAGCATCTCGGGGCACGCCTCGAGGAGCCCGCCGATGGCCCGGACGCGCGTCCGCTGCGCCTGATACCAGCTCCGATACCGGCACCCCGCGGTCATGGGGTCCGCGTGGAGCGCGCCCGTCGACGCGCACATCTCACGGAGAAAGTGCAGCACGAGGCCGACCTCGGGGCGCCGCTCCAGGGGGATCGCGCGCGCGCCCTGGGCGAACCAGCGCACCATGTCTCGCATCGTCCATTTCGAATCGGTCGGGGCGACGCGCGCTTCGAAGGCCGCGAGGTTGAGGCCCGCTGCGTCGTGACGGAGCGCGAGCGCGGGCAGCACGGGGTCGATGCGGCGGCTGAAGGCCGCGATGCGGTGGTAGTGACGCGCGAACCAGTCGAGCCCCGCGGTCCCCGGCTCCTGCGTGAGAAAGCGGTGAAAGACCCCGCGCACGCGCTGGTACTGCCAGAAGCACCGCGCGAAGAGCCCGGCGCCATCGAGCGTGTCGTGGTGTCGGCCGAGCCAGCGGAGCCCCTCTACCGCGAGGGCGCCCTCGACGGTCGAGCCGTTCGCGCTGCGGCCCTCGGGGTCGAGTGGATCGGCGACGCCGCTCGGAGACCCGCCGTCGCGCCGCGTCCACGCGCGGCTCGGCGCCTCGTCGCCGAGGAGGGCGGCGTACGCGTCGCGGAGCTCGCTGAGAGACATCGGCGCGAGCTCGCGCACGCCTCGGAGGAGCGCCGAGACCACGCGACGGAGGCGCTCTTCGAAGGGCGTGCGGTGCGCTCTCCCGCGGAGCAGGTTCGCGCGCTGCTTGAGGTACCCGTCGAGCCACGCGTCGAAGGGAGACCGATCGCGCCGCGCGGTCTCGTCGTCGAGAAAGGCCGCGAGGACGAGGCGCATGATCATCGCCGCGAGCAGCATGCGCTCGAAGCCCGCGGCGGAGCCGAAGGGGGGCGCGGCGTCTGCGAGGGCCCGGTGCGAGATGGCGCCGCCGCTGTGGTGGAGCGAGGCCGCGAGGGCGGACCAGAGCGTCCCGCTCGACACGGCGCCGCCGAGGTGGAGGTGGGTCTCGGCGACGGGGTGCTCGTTGAGCGCGCGGTCGAGGCCCGGCAGCGCGAGGCGCACGTGGTGGGCGCGAACAGGGTCGTCGGTGTGCGTCGCGAGGGCCGCGACGAGGAGGTCTTCGGGCACGCGGAGCGAGAGCCACCGCCAGCGCGCCGCGCGTGCGGCGAGGTCGGTCTCGCCGCGGGGGCATCGGAGCACGACGCAGTGACCTTCGAGGCCGATGTACTGCTCTGCGACGCCGAGCACGTACTGGTGCATCGGCAGGGCGTCGGTGCGCTCGTTGAACCACACGCGCGCGTGGAGCGCGTCGATCGCGGTGAGCGACAGCGAGTACGCCGCGGGCCGCATGTCGTCGAGAAAGTCCTTCGCGAGTCGCCCGGTCTCGCCCGCGGGCCTGAACGACGCGTCGCGGCGGAGCGTCGCCTCCCCCCACGCGAACGACGCCTCGGACGAGAGCGGAAACGCCTCCGCCTCGGCGACGAAGCGGTACCACGGGGTCGCGTGCGGCATCGCGCGGCCCTCAGTCCTTGACCGGCTCCGAGGGCTTCGACATGACCTCGCGGACCCACGGGTGATCGCGGAACCACTCCTTCGCGTCGACCTTGGCGATCCACGCGGCGGGGCCCGTGCGCCCCGAGCGACGCACGTGCTCCACGCGGTAGTCGCGGAGCTGCGCCCGCAAGACCTCGTGGTCCTTCTTGCCGTCGAAGACGCCGCGGAGGATGGCCGCCGCGGCGGTCTGCGAGAGGCCGCACTCGGGCGCCGCGAGCAGGGGAACGCGCGCGCGCCAGTCTTGAAAGGCCACGCGCCGATCGCCGCCGAAGGCGAAGCCCCGCTCCGCGCCGTCGGGCGTGCGCTCGTGGTCGGGGTAGAGCGACCCCATGAGCCGACGCCACTGCGCCTCGCTCGGCGCGCTCTTGAAGTCCGAGCGGGCCGGGGCCTGCCGTCGGAGCGCCACCTGCTTGATGAGCTCGACGAGAAAGAACGCGAGCGCGTCGACGCGATCCTGCGGGCTCATCGACGACGCCGTCGGTCCGGGGCGGAGGATGTTGTCCGCGAGGCGCGTCCAGTTCTCGTCGATCATCTCGAGGTCGAGGAGGGCCTGGAAGGGCATCGTCGGCCAGGGGATGCCGCCCTCGCGCCCGCTGCCCGCGACCTCGACGAGGTTGCCGGTGACGTAGGGGTCGCCGAGCCTCGGTGCGTTGATGAAGCCGTCGGTCGCGAGGTCCCACACCACGCGGTAGAAGAGGTCGAGGTGCGGAGGGAGCTCGCCGTTGGGGTTGTCCGGCGGGCGCACGGTCATCACGTAGGTCCGCACGATGACCCGCGCCTCGGGCGACCCCGCGGGCTGCACGTCGGGGAGCGTGCGCGTGTCCTCGTCCTCACGCCGCGCCAGGGGGCGGACGCGCAGTCGACCCGTCGGCAGCGCGTGAACGGCTTCGAAGAGCGCGGCGGGCGACGCCTCCTTCAGCGTCGAGCGCCACGCGTTCGCGATGGAGAAGGGCAGCTCCTCGCGCGGGATGTCTCCGTCGAGGGGCAGCGTGGCCGAGCCGATCACCGCCTCGACCTCTCGGGCGCCGCGTCGCAGAAGCCCTTTTCGCACCTGAGACCACTCGATGTACGAGCTCAGCGAGGTGACCGCGGGCGCCGAGGGCGGCGAGGCCGGGGGCAGCGCCGTCGCCGCGAGTCGGCTCAGCATCTGCTGCGCGATGACGTTCGGATCCTTGCGCTCCTCGGCGGCCTGCACCTCGGTCTGCACGAACTTGAACCAGGGGTGGTGTCGCGCGAGGGCGCGGTCGTCGACCTCCTTCAAGACCTCCGCGACGCGCGCGGACTCCGAGAGCCTCGCGAGCCTGTCGAGGAGGTTGATGTCACCGCGCGTGGCGGCCTTGAGGGCGGCGTCGATGCGACGCGCGCGACCCTCCGGCGCACGCGCGCGCACCTCGTCCCAGAGCGACCGCTCGGCGCCGATCGGAACCTCGCTGAAGCGCTCGGAGAGCACACCGAGGAGGTGCTCGGCCTGCCCCGGCGGGAGGCCGCTCTCGGGCGCCGCGAGGAGCACGAGGCCCGTGATCGCCCACGCCTCGATCACGTCGTCCGCGAGGTGAGACTGCACCGCGCGCTCGCGCAGCCCGCGGGTCTCCGCGACCTCGCTCGCCGCGCGGCGCATGCGCTCCGTCACCGCGGCGAGCAGGTCGTCCCACGGCGGGATGCGATCGCCCGTGGGCAGCGCGCCGAGCTCGATGAGCGAGCCGAACACCAGCGCGCGCACCGCGCAGTCTCGCTCGAAGGGGCGGGGCCGCGACGCGCTCGGGGAGCCGCGACGGTCCTCCGTGAGCCGTCGAATCGCGCCCTCGATGAGCCGGTGCTGCGCGCTGAAGGTCGAGAGGCGCGGCAGCGGCCAGGTGAGCGAGAGCGTCGTGTCGAGGTTCCTGCACGGCAGCTCGACGCGCACGACGCCGGGCTCGTGCTCCGTCGGGAGCGGCGACCGACCGATGACGCGCGCGCGCTTCGAGAGCACCGCGACGTCGTAGGCCAGTTCGAACGCCGCGACGATCTTGGGCGACAGCTCGCACGGCTCGCCGGGCCGCTCGATGCCCATCGCGGCCCCCATGAGCCGGATCGGCCGTCGGAGCTCGATGCGCAGCTCGTCGGCCTCCGCGCGGAGCTCGACCTCCTGGTACATCGCCGAGAGCGAGAGGGCGCCCGTGACGAGCTCCAGGGTGTGCTCCTTGTAGTCGAGCCGCACCATGCGAAGGAGCATCTCCTGCCCACCCATCCCGAGCGTCGCGTGGCGCACGGCGTCGCGCCAGATCCTGCGCATCGCCCAGAGGAACGCGACCTCCGCGCGCGGCGGCGCAGACGTCGTCGAGCCCGTGTGCGGGCGCGGGAGCAGCGGCGGCAGCGGCGAGACGAGGGCCCCGACGGAGGCCCGCGCGCGCCCGATCGCGGCGTCGTCGAGCGCGCCCACGTCCTTCTCGATGAGGCGCTGAAGGTTGATGAGCGGGCGCAGCCGCTCTGGCAGGGCCTCTCCGAGAAGGCCGTTGTTGCGGAGGAGCGAGGCCAGCGTGACGCGCGAGGACTCCTCCGCGGCGTCGACGACGGTGAGGAGCTCGAGGAGCCTGCGGAGCGGCTCGTGCGCCTCCGCGCGCGTCTCGGCGTCGAAGCCCGGGAGCTGGCAGCGCTGATCGGGGGGAATGACCCGTTCGAAGTACTCGTACGCGAGCCTGATCGCGTCGCTGCGGTGCGACGTGGCCGTGAGGTCCGCGCTGTCGAGGCGGAGGTGCCGGAGCGGCTCGCGCAGGCGCCCGAGGTACGACGCGCGGAGCTGCGACTCGAAGAGCTTCGAATCCCCGGTGAGCACGAACGCGAGGCGGGGATGGCTCAGCGCGCGGAACAGCTCCATCGCCTCGAGGGAGCGCTCGGGGTTCATGTCCGCGTCGTCGATGGGGAGCACGAAGAGGGGCCGCCACGAGCGCGCGTCGGGCGGCGGCTGCTGGTCCTTGCGCCGCGCGTCGCAGAGCTCGTCGATGAGCTCGCTGAAGACGCGGCCGATGTTGCGCCACGACGACGTCGCCCGCTCGAGCTCGTGCGCGTACGCCTCGGCGTCGAGGTGCGCGCTCCGCGCGACGACGTTGCTGTCCCACCCGAGCGCGGCGTTCTGCGCGAAGGCCCGCCAGCGGGTCCGCACGGTCTCCGCGGCGTCGTGGGTGGGGCGCCACGGGGCCGGCGTGCGCGCGGCGTCCATCGGGAGCAGCCGCGCCGCGACGTGCGAGAGGATGCTCGTCGTGCGAGGGAGCGGGTGCAGGTCGAGCAGGGGGAGCAAGAAGAAGTGCACGCGCAGCCCGTCGCGCTCAAACGCCGGCTGCCGCGCGATGCGGTCGAGCACCGAGAGGAGCACCGTGGTCTTCCCCGCGCCGCGTCCGCCGTCGATGAGGATCACCCGGTTCGTCGGGCTCCCGAGCTCCCAATCGCGTCGCCGCTCGGTCTGCTGATCCTCCTCGCTCGCCATGCCGACGAGCAGCGCGAAGGCGCGCTCGTAGGCCGTGAGCTGCTGCGGCGTGAGCTTCGCCGGGGCGAGGCTCTGCGCCTCCTTGCGAGGCGACACGGCCGCGGGTAACGGCAGCGGGTCCGAAGGGCTGGGAGGTGCCATGCTGCGACAATAACCGACGCCTCGCGCGCGACGCACGAAACCCGCAGCGCGCGGCGACTCGGCGTTTGCTGGCGAGCGCCGACGCGGTGGGAGTAGAGTCTCCCGGGCACCGTGCCTGATATCCAGATCTCGCGCTCCGAGGCACTCTCATCCGCGCACCACCTCACCGCGGTGGCGCGAGGGCACCAGACCAACTTCGTCGTCCAGGCCGGCCTCGGGCTCGGCAAGACGACCTTCCTCCACCAGTTCGGTCAGAGCTTCGGTGCGACGGTCGGCGAGGCGGGCTCCGTCGTCGTGCGCGTCGGCGCCGAGGAGATCGTCACCAACGAGCGCGTCGACGTCGCGGGCGCGATGCGTCGGCTCACGTACCGCCTCGTCGAGAGCGTCGGCGGCACCGCGGCCTCCGTCGATCGCCTCTCGTGGGAGCAGCGCGTCCCGCAGCAGGTGCTTCGAACGGTGTTCGAAGACGAGGTGCTCCTGCGCGTCGACGGGCGCTACCTGCTCATGCTCGACAACCTCGAGGCGCTCGCCGAGACGAGGGCCGCCGCCCCCATCCTCTCGCTGCTCCGCGAGTGGGGCGAGAGCGTCACCGAGCCCCCCTTCGATCGGCTGCACATCGTCGTCGCGATCAACCAGTCGCCCTCGGAGCTCGGCGGCGCCTTCGCGTCGCTCGGCCCGTGGCGGAGCGTCGAGCTCAAGCCCTTCACCCTCGCCGAGACGGCCCTGGCCCTCGCGCGCGCCGTGGGCGCCGAGGTCGACGCGCGCGACGCGCAACTGATCCACGCGCAGACCGGCGGTCACCCGTCGATCCTCGCGGCCGCGTTCTCGGTGTCGACCCCGACCTCGGCGTCGCTCGCCCGATGGCTCGCCTCCGCCGAGGACTCCGAGACCGTCGACCGGCTCCTGGCGACGCGTCGCGCGTACCTCCTCGCGCGCGCGCCGCGGCGTGAGGCCGTGCGGAGGCTCCTCGCGGGCGACGCCATCGACGCCGAGATCGCGCGCGACCTCGTGCGCCTCGGGCTCGCGCTCATCGAAGAGAAGCAGTCGTCGTTGCAGCTCGAGCTCCGCGTTCGCCCCATCGGAGAGGTGATCCGCCGCTGGCTCGATCGGGTATGTCGGTAGCGGTGGAGCGGGGTCGCTTTCGCGCCGGCCGGGTGCTCCGTCGCGGCGACCTCTACATCGAACGCGGCGCCGACGCGCGCGGTGCGCGACGCTGCTGCGCGACGGCGAGCTCGCCACGGTGGTGGGGCCGCGCCAGACGGGCAAGTCGAGCCTCAAGGTGCGCCTCGTCAACGAGCTCCGTCAGACGACGCTCTGCGGCGCCATCGACCTCACCGCGTTCAGCACCGCCGAGAGTCACGAGGCGCTCTTCGGCGGGCTCATCGAGGAGACCCTGCGGTGCTTCAAGGGCATCGACGACGCGCCGACGCGCGAGGCCCTCGAGTCGCTCAAGGGCTTCAACGCAGAGAACGGCGGGATGATCCCCGCGGCGCGCTGGCACCTCCTCCTGCGCGAGCTCGGCGATCGCGTGGAGGAGCGCCGCGTCGTGCTCCTCTTCGACGAGATCGACAGCACGCTGCGCCTCGACGGTCAGCTCGCGACGGACTTCTGGGAGACGCTCCGCGCGATCTTCCTCGAGCTCTCGCCGGACCTCACCTTCGGCCTCTTCGGCGTCTTCGACCCCGACGTGTTCATCCACGATCGACTGCGATCGCCCTTCAACGTCGGGCAGCGCATCGAGCTCGGCGGCATCGCCGAGGCCGACCTCCCCCTCGACGCGCTCGCGCCCCTCGGCGGCGACCCCGTCGCGCTCCGCGCCGCGGTCTTCGACTGGACCGACGGCCACCCCTACATGACGCAGCGGCTGCTCATCGCGCTTCAGGAGGACGGGCGCGCCGAGGTCGAGGCCGAGCAGCGCGTCCGCGAGGCCGTGCACCGGGTCTTCATCGAGCGAGGCATCGTCGAAGACCCCTGCCTCGCGGCGATGGACAAGTTCTTTCACCCCTACGGCGCCGAGGGGCTCAAGGAGGCCGACGCCCGCGGTCGCGGCGCGGTCCTGCGCTCCGACGCCGAGGTGCTCGACGTGATCTCGCTCTACGAGCAGATCCGACGCGAGGGGGCCATTCCGCGGCTCCCGTTCTCGCGCGAGAAGGCGAGGCTCGTGCTGACGGGGCTCGCGCGCTCGCGCCAGGGTGACGGCGGCGAGACGCTCATCCCGCGCAACCGCATCGTTCGAACACTCTTCGAAGCGTCGTGGATCGAGCGTCGCCGCGCCGGGCTGCGACGGCCGCTCCTCCACGCGATCCTCCTGTGGGACGAGCAGCGTCGCTCGGACGCGTACCTCCTCCGCGGCGCGCCCCTCGACGACGCGCTCTCGTGGGCCGCGGGCAGGAACGACCTCACCGTCGACGAGCGCACCTACCTCGACGCGTCGCGCCTCAGCGAGCAGCGCCTCCGCGCGAAGGAGGCCATGCGCCAGCGCGTGCTCCTCGGCGCCCTCATCTCGATGACCCTGATCGCGTTCGGCGCGGCGATCGAGGCCCGGCGTCAGGCGGCGCGCGCGGGCAAGAACCTCGAGGAGGTGACCCGCACCGTGCAGCGCCTGAACCGCGAGAAGGACCGCGAGGCGCTCGCGCTCCTCGAAGCGAACCGCGTGACCCTGATGCTCTTGCAGGCGGAGCCCGAGCACGCGACAGACGCCGTCGCGCTCGCCCTGCGCGTGGTCGCAGACCCCACCACGCGCAGCGACGGCTTCGACCTCGGAGACGTGCTCAACACCCTCGGCGTCGCGAGCGTCGCGCGCCGCGGCCTGCCGACCTTCACGCTCCGCGGCGACGGCGGGGGCGTGACCGCCTGCGCGTTCTCGCCCGAAGACGACCGGGTGATCACCGCCGGTCGAGACGGGGCCGCGATCGTGTGGGACGCGCGCACCGGGGCGCGGCGTTTGACGCTCTCCGACGGCACGAGCCCGCTCCTCGCGGCGAGCTGGTCGAACGACGGCGAGTGGGTCGCGACGGGCAGTCGAGACGGCACCGTGCGCGTGTGGGACCCCCGCTCGGCGAGGATGACCCGCATGAGCCGCGCGCACCGCGGCGCCATCACGTCGCTGCGGTGGTCGCGCGACAACCAGCACGTCCTCACGGCGGGCGACGACGGCGTGACGCGCATCTGGCACGCCCCCACGGGCGCGGTCGTGCGCGAGCTCGCCGGGACGGGCGTCGCGGTGACCTCGGCCCGGTGGTCTGCGGATGATCGGCTCGTGGCGCTGGCGAGCCGCGACGGCACGACGCGGATCTGGGACGTGGTGACGGGCGCGCTCAGGCCGCCGCTCAGCGGACACGCCGCGGAGGTCACCTCGGTGGAGTGGTCCCCCGACAACGCGTCGCTGCTCACGGCGAGCGCCGACGGCGCGGCCTTCGTCTGGGACGCGCGCACGGGCGAGCGACGCTGCGGTCTTCGAGGTCACGTCGGCGCGGTCAAGGCGGCGCTGTGGTCACCCGACGGCCGGAGCGTCGTGACCGCGAGCGACGATGGGACCGCGCGCGTCTGGGACGCCGCCACCTGCGAGCCGAAGCATCTGCTCCGGGGCCACGAGGGCGCCGTGCTCGCCGCGCGCTGGTCCTTCAACGGGACCACCATCGTGACCGTGGGCGACGACGGCGCCGCGCGCGTGTGGGACGCGCGGACGGGGGCCTTGAGGGCGCTGCTCCGCGGGCACGACAAGGCCATCGTCGCGGTGCACCTCTCCACGAACGGGCAGAACGTCGTCACCGCGAGCGAAGACGGCACCGCGCGCCTGTGGGACCTCGCAGACTCGCCGCTCGCGCGGTCGATCTCGCACGACGGCACCGTGCTCGCGTGCGAGTGGTCGCCCGACGGCGCCGAGGTCATCACGGCGGGCGAGGGGAACGTCGTCAACGTCTGGGGCGCGCAGCGCTTCGAGCGGCGTCAGGCGATGACCGGGCACGCCGGCGCCATCGTCTCCGCGCAGTGGGCCCATCGCGGCCGTCGCATCGTGACCGCGAGCCGCGACGGCACCGCCCGCGTCTGGAACGCGAGCACCGGGACGCAGTCCTCGATGCCCCTCGCGCTCGGGAGCGCGCTGCTCTCCGCGAGCTGGTCCTCCGACGACGAGCGCATCGTCACGGTGGGCTTTCGCGACGGCGTGCGGGGCTGGGACAGCGAATCACGCGACCGCGTCGAGGGCGCGACGCTCGATCGACCCGACGTCGGCTCGGCGAGCTGGTCGCACCGCGATCATCGCGTGGTCGCCACCGCGCAGCACGTCGCGCTCGTGTGGGACACCGACCGCGGGCTCGCCTCGGCGGTCACGCTCCGCCACGACGCCGCCGTGCTCTCCGCGGAGTGGTCCCCCGACGACACGCGCATCGTCACCACCAGCGAAGACGGCAAGGTCAGGATCTGGAACCCGGTCAACGGCGCGATGCAGTTCGCGCTCACGGGCCACACGGGGCGCGTCCACGCCGCGAACTGGTCACCGCGCGGCACCGCCGTCGCCTCCGCCGGGCAGGACGGCACCCTGCGCGTCTGGGACGCGCGCACGGGCGCCGAGCGGCAGTGGTGGGCGGCCCACGCGGGGGGCGTGATCGCGGCGCGCTGGTCTCCCACCGATCAGCGCGTGCTCACGGTGGGCGAAGACGGCGCGGCGCGCATCTGGGACGTCGCCAACCCCACGCAGCGGCTCACGCTCCGAGGTCAGCAGCGTCGCATCCTCTCGGCGCGCTGGTCGCCCGACGGGACGCGCGTGATCACCGCGAGCGCCGACGACACGGCGCGCGTCCACGTCGTCTCGATGGAGGTCTACCGTCGCTTCTACTGCGACGCGATCCGTCAGATCGAACGCGTGTGGGACGACGCCGCCAGCGGCGACATCCGACTGCTGTGCCTCGGCGCGAGGATCGCGTCCGACGCGTCGACGCCGTAGCCCCGCGCCCTCAGAGGCCGCGCGACCCCTCGGGCCTGAGTCCGATCTTGCCCTCGATCGCCGCGTCGAGGAGCTCGACGATGCGCGCGCGATCCCGCGGCAGACGACCGCCGAGCGGCAGGTAGTTCGACGCGTGGTTCGTGCGAAAGAGCGCGTCGGTGGGCCGCGCCTCGGAGACGAAGGTTCGCAGCTCGCGCAAGAGCCCCGTGACCGCGGGGAGCTCGAAGCGCCCGCGCTTCACCAGCGTCGCCAGCGGCGTCTCGGGCACCACCGTGAGCGTCAGCGCCGAGAGGAACTCCGGGTCCATCTCCGTCGCGAGCCGCGCCGACTCGCGCGCGTGCTCGTCGCTGCGCTCCACGCCCCCGGCGCCGAGGAGAAAGATCACCGAGAGCGCCATCTCCGCCCGCTTCGCGCGCCGCGCGGCCTCGACGTGCTCGTCGTGGCGCTGCCCCTTCGCGATGCGCTTGAGCGTCACGTCGTCGCCCGACTCGGGCCCGATGTAGAGCATCGAGAGCCCCGCCGCGCGCAGCGTCGCGAGCTCGTCGTCGGTCTTCTCGAGGACGTTCTGCGCCATCGCGTAGCACGACACCCGACGCAGCGACGGAAAGGCCGCCCGACACGCCGCGAGGATGGGCTCCCAGTGCGAGAGGGGCATCACCAGCGCGTCGCCGTCTGCGACGAACACCTTGTCGACGTGGGCCCCGAAGCGACGCCCCGCGGCGGACACGTCCGCGAGGGTCTCCGCGAGGTCGCGCACGCGAAAGGTCTTCTCGCGGTACATGTCGCAGTAGACGCAGCGGTTCCACGAGCAGCCGACGGTGGCCTGGAGGATGTACGCGTCGGCCTCGCTCGGCGGGCGGTAGAGCTTTCCTTCGTAGCGCATTGGGGATTCGCGGCGCGGAGTGTACTCGAAGTGGCGCGCCGTCAGCGCTGCGACCCCGCGACGGGCGCGCTCGCACGCGGCCGCAACCGCACGGCGCCGTCGCCGTTCGCGTCGATCCAGAGCGGCCCGCTGAACCCGATGGGCACCGCGTGTGCGAGCGGAAGCACGAGCGGCAGCGGCTGCGACGCGTCGGCCCACGCGAGCACCATCGCGTCGCCCGTGATCGCGAGGTCGTGATCGCCCTCGTAGCGCAGCCCATCGGTCGCGGGTGACGTCACCGGAATCCGCACCGACACCGCGTCGTCGACCCAGAGCTCGACGTGCTCCACGGGCACCCACGCGGGCGCCGAGACTCGCACGTGCGCGCGCACTCGCATGGGCAGACCGGGCGACGGACGCACCGTCGAACCGCTCCCCTGACCGTCGATCGTGAGCTCCACGAAGGGGCCCGCCGACACCGACGTTCGGCCCGCGTGAAGCGCCGCGAGCACGCGCGCCGAGAGCGTCTCGCGGGGCCCCTCTCCGACCTGAACCCAGGTGCGCGGATAGCCCGCCTCTTCGTGCACGAGGCGGTGCGAGTCGCTGTTGCCCACGGCGGTGACGCGCAGCCCCCGACGCGCCAGGCCCGCGAGGTCGACGATGCCCTCGCGCACCTTCTCGGGCGTCTCGAGCCAGATGCCGTTGAAGACCTCGAGCGTGTCGAAGCCCTCCGAGAAGCCTCGCCCCGCGGCCCCCGTCGCCGCTTCGAAGTGCGTGAGGTCGAAGTACCCGATCGAGGGAGGCATGCGCGGGTGGTTCACCATCACCACGCGCGCGCCCATCTCGCGCGCGCGCCGAAACATCTCCTCGGGCGAGCGATTGAAGTACCACGGCACCGCGTCGTCGGGCGCCGTGCGCGCGTCGGGCACCGCCAGCGGAAACGCGTTGAAGTGCCCCCACAGCGCCACGCCCGCGCTCGTCACCTCGTCGCCCGCGAGCACCGTGATCTCGTCGCCGAGCGACTGCGAGCGCACGGCGTCGCGGTAGTCGGTGATGCGGTTGTGATCCGTCGCCGCCGCGACGTCGACGCCGTTGCACACGAGCGACGCGACGCGCTCCTCGAGCGTCACCTTCGAGTCCGGCGACGGGTTCGCGTGAAGATGCAGATCGGCGGAAATCCAGCCCGACGGCGCGATCACGCGGCGCAGCGATCCGGTCACGGTCGCCGTTTCGTTGTCGCGGGTGGTGAGCTCTTCGGTGAAGAGCGACCACGCCGTGCCGCGCGTCGCGACCACGCGCCAGCGACCGGGACGAAGCCGCACCGTGGCGCGTCCGTCGAGGAGATAGAGCGTGCGGCCCGAGACGTGTCCGCGAAGCTCTCCGGCGCGTTCGAGCGTGGCGTCGCCGAGGCCGTCGAGCGCTTCGAAGAGCACGTGAACGGGCATCGGGCGTCCGCCCTCGTCGGTGAACCGAAGGCTCACCGGGGCCGAGGGGTGAGACCCGTCTCGCACCGTCACCGCGGCGCGCCCGTCTCCCCGCGGGACCTCGAGCCTCGGCCCGGCGACGCCCGCGACGTCGTACACGACCACCGAAGACGCGAAGGGCTCCGCGAGGGTCACGCGCCGACGGCCCTGCGAGAGCGCGCCGCGGAGCCGAACGACGCCGCGCGCGTCGAAGACCTCGAAGCGAGAATCGGGCGCGCCGACGACGTCGAAGACCTGCGCCGGTCGCCCGCGCGCGATGCGGGCGAGCGCGTCGACCTCGTCGCCGCGAAGCACCTCGACCTCTCGAACGAAGCGCGACCCCGACTGCGTCCACGTCACCGGGGCAGGAAAGGTCTCCGTCGCGATGTGCACGAGCGCGCGCCGCGCGGTGGCGCGATCCTCCGTGGTGAACACGAGCGCGGTGTCATGCTCGACGAGCGCGAGAAAGCGCGTCGAGACGGTGCCCTCCCACGCCGCGCCCTCGCCCTCGGCGAGCGTCGCCGCGCTGCCCGGGTTCACCTCGTCGCCGAGCCGCGCGCCCGCGGGCAACCCCGTCGCCTCGGTGGTCGCGCGAAACCTCCGCGCGCCCGCGACGCAGAGCCGCGTCTCGAGCCGCACGCCGTCGACCGTCGCCACGGAGCGCACGCCCGCGGCGCCGCCCGCGCAGCGCGTGGCCGACACCTCCGAGGCCACGGCGACGTGCGAGCGCTCCAGCGCGTCGACCCACATCGGACGCCACCAGAGGAGCGGATCCGCGCGATCGAGGTCGTCGTTGCGCGCGTCGAGCACGGCGCCTCGGAGCGGCCGATGACCGAGCGCGTCCTCGCCCGCGGCGACGGTGAGCGCGGCCCCCGCGGCGCGGAGCTGGAGGTCTCCCGCGCGTCCCCACGCGTGCGGCGCGACCCGCGACGCGGCGAGCGTCGAGACGCGACTCGACGCGCCTCCGCGGCGCCGATGACACGCAGCGAGAGCGAGCAGCAGGCACAGCGCACGCGGTGAGGTTCGCATCGTGCGCCGACGATACCCGAAGGGCCGGCGCGGGCGTGTGGCGACTGCGTGCGCGACGACCTCAGGCCGCGCGACGCCACCCGCAACCCATCGAAACGGAGTAGAAACAGGCAATGAAGCCCACCGCCCGCCGCGCCGTCCGCACCTTCGCGTGGATCGTCTCGTCCGCGCTGGTGGTGACCGGATGCTCGGGCACGGCGCTTGACGCCGCGCGCCCCGCGACCGACGCCGCGCGCGACGTCGCGCCCGATGCGGCGCTCGACGTCGCGCTCGATGTCGCGCCCGACACGTCCATCGACGTCGCTGCTGACACTCGTATCGACGTCGCCGCTGACACCGCCATCGACGTCGCCGCAGACACCTCGATCGACGTCGCCGCTGACGCTTCGATCGACGTCGCGCCCGATGCCGCCGACGTCTCTTCGCCCACCGACGTCGCGCCGCCAGACCTCCCAGCGCCCGTCGACGCCACCCCCGATCCCGACGCGCCGCCTGGACCCATCGACGGCACCTGGCGCGTGACCGAGATCGCGTGCAACGGAATGTCCGCGAGCGGCGCGGCGCGGGCGTACATCACCCCGCCCAACAGCTCGTCGTTCGTGGTGCGCGGCGATCGCAGCACCTACACGCTCTCGACCTCGACCTGCGTCATGCGCCTCGAATCGTCGGTGACCTATCCCGCCGACGGTCGCGCGACCTTCACCGCGATGGGGCCCTTCACCTGCACGCCCGCGCTCTGCGGCGCAGGCTGCGGAACCACCCCTCGCATCCCCTACCAGTACGCGTACATGCGGCGCGGCGCGGGGCTCGTGATGACCACCGTCGGAGACACGCCCGATGTGACCTGCACGGCCTACGGGCAGGCCAACCCCATCACGTACACCTACGAGGCGCTGTAGCGACGCCCCCTTCGCGCGCGGCCCGCGATGGGATACCACCATGCGCGCGATGATCCTCCTCCCCGGCGCGACGATCGGAATCCTCGGCGGCGGACAGCTCGGTCGCATGACCGCGATGGCCGCGCGCACCCTCGGCTATCAGGTCCACGCGCTCGACCCCGACCCCGCGTGCCCCGCGCGCGCCGTCGTCGACCGCTGCGTCACCGCGGCCTTCGACGACGCCGACGCCGCGGCCGACCTGGCTTCGCGCTGCGACGTGGTCACCCTCGAAATCGAGCGCGTCGCCATCGCGTCGCTCCGCGCGGCGCAGGCGCGTTGCCCCGTGCGACCGGGGCCCGAGACGCTCGCCATCGTGCAAGACCGCGGGCATCAGCGCGCGTGGCTCCGCGCGCACGGCGCGCCGCAGGGGCCGTGGAGGTACGCCGAGACCGGACACGCCCTGCGCGAGGCGCTCACGGCCCTCGGCGGTGACTGCTTCGTGAAGTCGTGCCGAGACGGGTACGACGGCCGCGGTCAGTTCCGCGCGCGCACCGTCGACGACGCGGCGGCGGCGTGGGAGGCGCTCGGCGACGCTCCGCGCGTGGCGGAGCGCGCTCGACCTCAGGCCGAGGTGTCGGTGATGGTCGCGCGGTCTCCCTCGGCCGCCACGGCGGTGTATCCGCCGCGCTCAGACAGACATGAGACGGGCGCTCGACTGGTCGGTGCTCCCCGCCGCGCTGCCCGCCGGGGTGCTCACGCGCGCGTCGTCACGCGCGCGATCGCGACGGCGATGGGCGGAAGAAGGCATCGTCGCGGTGGAACTCTTCCTCGCGCGCGACGGCGAGCTCCTCGTCAACGAGCTGGCGCCGAGGCCCCACAACAGCTTCCACGCGCACCACGGCGGCGTGCGCGACGAGCCAGTTCGAACAGCACGTGCGCGCGACGTCTGCAACCTCCCGCTCGTCGACGCAACGCTGCTCCGCCCGCGGCTATCGACGAACCTCCTCGGCGACCTCTGGACCTTCGGGGATCTCCGCGCTTCGACCGCGCGCTCGCCATCCCCGGCGTCTCGCTGCACCTCTACGGCGCGACGCGCGCCCCGGACGAAAGATGGGACACCTCACCGCTGCGGGCGCCACCACCTCCGAGGCCATCGCCAAGGCGAAGGCCGCGCGCGAGGTGCTCCGCGGCTGAGGCGCTGCTGTCAATCCTCGCTTCCAACGAAGCGGTGTTTCGATACACTCCGCGCCCTATGCCGGCGCGCACGCAGATCAACATCGGTTCCTCCCCGCAGTGTGAGCTCAACGTCACGGGCAACGGGGTCGCCCCTCGACACGCGATCCTCACGTGGCGCGACGGACTCTGGCTCCAGGACGCGGGCGCCGGTCGCACGGTGGTCGACGGCCGCCCCCTCGCGCCCGGTGAGAACGTCCAGCTCGCGGGCTTTCACGCCAACGTGATGATCGGCGACGCGCGGGTGCCCCTCACGCACCCCGAGGTGTCGAAGCTCTTCCTCGACCGCTCGGCGCTGCCGCTCCAGCAGCGCGGCGTGGTGGTGATCGGCCGCGACCCGTCGCGCGCGCACCTCGTCGTGTCGCACCCCACGGTGTCGGGCGCCCACGTGCAGGTCGACACCAACACCCGCATGATCTCCGACCTCGGGTCGAAGAGCGGAACCTTCGACCGCAACACGCAGCGCCTCCCGCCCAACCAGCCCGTGATGATGGACCCGCAGGCGGGCTACTCGCTCGGCGCCGTGTGGGTCCCCTCGCAGGTGATCTTCGAGATGGCCGGCGCGCCCGCGGGCCAGATGTCGGCGATGCCCCAGCCCGGCTACGCCACCGCGCAGGGAGCGCCCCAGCAGGGCCCCGCGCCGATGGCCCCGATGGGCTCGAACCAGGGCGCCTACGGATCGTTCCAGGGCGGCCCCTCGCACCAGGGCGGCCCGTCGCTCCAGGGCGGTCCGAGCCTCGTGCCGCAGAACCTCCCGCAGCACCCCTCGATGCAGGGGCACCAGCAGCCGCAGCAGCCGCAGGGCGGACACGCGCCGTCTCGAACGATGTTCGGCAGCTTCGACCTCTCCGCGCACACGGGCGGCAAGGCCATCGCGATGATCGGTCGACTCCCGACCTGCGACATCGTGATGCCCTACCCCCAGGTGTCGGGCCGACACACGTCGGTGATGAAGTCCCCTGACGGAAACCTCCTCGTCGGCGACCTCGGCAGCACCAACGGCACCTACGTCAACGGCCAGCGACTCGCGCCCGGACAGCCCGTCTCGGTGCCCCCGAAGACGCGCATCTTCGTCGGCCCGTACCCGATGATCGTCGACCTCATCGGCAACTCGATCTCGGCCTACGCCGAGCAGCAGGCGAGCTCTGGCGGACAGGTCTTCGAGAGCGCCAACCTCGTCGAGATCGAGGCCCTCGACATCTTCCTCAAGGTCCCCGACCGCGAGAACAAGGCGAAGGACAAGATCCTTCTCAACCACGTCACCTTCAAGTCGAAGCCCGGCGACCTCATCGCGCTCATGGGCCCGTCGGGCGCGGGCAAGACCACGCTGCTCACGGTGCTCAACGGCTACCTCCGCCCCACGTCGGGCGAGGTGCGGGTCAACGGCGAGAACCTCTACGCCATCTACGACGCGCTCCGCGGGAGCATCGGGTACGTGCCGCAGGACGACATCGTGCACCCCGAGCTCACGGTGAAGGAGGCGATCACGTACTCCGCGCGCTTCCGCCTCCCGTCGGACTACAGCTCCGAAGAGATCGAGAAGCGCGTCGAGCAGACCATCAAGGACCTCGGCCTCGAGCAGGTGAAGAACCTCCAGATCGGCAAGCCCGAGAAGAAGGTGCTCTCCGGCGGTCAGCGCAAGCGCGTGAACATCGCCCTCGAGCTCGTCACCGACCCCGCGCTCATGTTCCTCGACGAGCCCACCTCGGGCCTCGCGGCCGACGACACCGTGTCGCTCATCGACCTCCTGTCGAACCTCGCGAAGAAGTACGGCAAGACGATCATCGTCACGATCCACCAGCCCGCCCGCGAGGAGTACGAGAAGTTCAACCTCGCGTTCATCATGGGCTTCGGCGGCGAGCCCGTGTACTTCGGCCCCTCGGGCAAGGAGAGCTACGACTTCTTCTCGCGCTACCTCGAGATGTCGAACCGCGGCAAGGCGGGCAGCATCGACAACCCGCGCGACATGTTCGACCAGCTCAAGGTCCGCGAGGAGGACGCCGTGAAGTCCGGCCGCTTCCCCTCGAAGGGTGAGGCCCGACTCGCGGCGGCGCAGGAGTGGCGCAAGGAGTTCTTTCGCCCCGACAACCCCACCTACGTGAAGATGTACTCGGGCGACCGCGAGCCCGGCAAGCCCGGCGCGCAGCGGCCCCCGTCGCGCAGCGCCGTGCCGCTCATCCGTCAGTTCGGCCTGCTCCTCACGCGCTACGCCATCGTGAAGAAGCGCGACGTGGCGGGCCTGCTCATCCTGCTCTCGCAGGCGCCCATCATCGGCGGCCTCCTCGCGGCGGTGTTCTACGACTCGCCGCGCTCGCCGAACCTCTGGTGCCAGAACACCATCATGCAGATGGAGCAGGGCTTCATGCGCGCCGCGCCCGCCGCCGCGCAGATGTGCGGCAGCCTCGCGCCGACGCGCTTCCGCGAGGTCGACGACTTCAAGGGCGCGATCTTCTTCCTCACCGTGGGCGCCCTGTGGTTCGGCGTGTCGAACGCCGCGCGCGAGATCGTTTCAGAGATCGCCATCTACCGCCGCGAGCGCATGGTGAACCTCTCGATCTTCAACTACATGGCCTCGAAGTTCATGCTGCTCACGGGCCTCTGCGTGGTGCAGTGCACGGTGCTCCTCGGCATCGTCTACAACGTGCTCAAGCTCGGCAACGGCACCTTCGACGCCTTCATGCCGATGCTCGGCACGATGATCCTCTCGTCGATGTGCGCCGTGGCCCTGGGGCTGCTCATCTCCGCCGCGGTGACGAGCTCCGAGGCCGCCATGGCCCTCACGCCCATCGCGCTCATCCCGCAGGTCGTGCTCGGCGGGCTCCTCGTGCCGATGACGAACAAGAGCTGGCTCAAGTTCCTCATGGCCATCATGCCGTCGCGCTGGAGCTTCGAAGGCGTCATGGGCGCCGAGCGCGACACCCTCGCCGTCGCGTGGCGCATCCCCACCTGCGTGAACCGCCTCGGCGACGGCGTGCGACAGACCTCGGGCGCGTCGCCGACCTACTACTTCGACTGCGCCGTCGAAGAGATCGCGCGCACCACGCAGGGCACCGGCGGCTGGGGCTTCGGGAGCTGGGACAACCCCATCGTCGCCAACGGCATCCTCGCCGCGATGACCCTGGTCTTCCTCGGCGGCGTGGGCTTCATGCTCAAGCGCCGCGACTCCGTCTGAGCCACCGCACCCGACACCCCGCGGACCCACACCCCTCCATGGAAACCACCAGCTCCGACCACCCCTCCTGGGTGGTCCACAAGTTCGGCGGCACCAGCGTCGCCAACGCCGACCGCTACCGCAACGCCGCGCGCATCGTGGGCGTCGAGCCCGGCGACCACAAGGCCGTCGTCGTCTCGGCGATGTCGGGCGTCACCGACGCGCTCCTCTCGCTCGTGAGTCGCGCGAGGCGCCGCGACGACTCGTGCCACGAGGCCCTCGAAGCCCTCCGTCGAAAGCACTTCGACGCCGCCCGCGCGCTGCTCCCCGACGGCGAGGCCGCGCGCCTCGAAGAGGTCTTCCGCGCCGACACCCGAGACATCGCCGACATCCTCCGCGGGGTCTGGCTCGGCCGCAGCGCCTCGGAGCTCACCGAGGAGCTCGTCTCGGGCTACGGCGAGGTCTGGTCCGCGCAGCTCCTCCACGCCTACATGGCCTCGCAGGGCGTCGACTGCGCGTGGATCGACGCGCGCGAGGTCCTCGTGGTGCACCCCGGCGAGCTCGGTCTGCGCATCGACTGGGCCGTGTCGGGCGAGAAGCTCCGCGCCTTCCGCGAAGCGAACCCCGCGCCCACGCTGATCATCACGGGCTTCGTCGCCGCGACGCCCGAGGGCGTGCCCACGACGCTCAAGCGCAACGGCAGCGACTTCTCCGCGAGCATCTTCGGCGCCCTCCTCGACGCCCGCGAGATCGTCATCTGGACCGACGTCGACGGCGTCCTCTCCGCCGATCCCCGCCGCGTCCCCGAAGCGCGCCTCGTGCCCGAGATGTCCTACGACGAGGCCTGCGAGCTCGCGTACTTCGGCGCCAAGGTGCTGCACCCCCGCACGATGGAGCCCGCCGTCGCGCGCTCGATCCCCATTCGCATCCGCAACAGCTTCAACAGCGGGCACCCCGGCAGCGTGATCCGCGCGGCGGCCTCCATCGGCCCGCGCGACGTGCCCGTGTCGGGCTTCTCGACCTTCGACCGCGTCGCCCTCGTCAACGTCGAGGGGACGGGGATGATCGGCGTCCCCGGCGTCGCGCAGCGGATCTTCGGCGCGCTCCGCGAGGTGGGCGTCTCGGTGATCCTCATCTCGCAGGCGAGCTCCGAGCACTCGGTCTGCTTCGCCGTGCCCGAAACCCAGGGCAACGCCGCGCGCGAGGCCGTCGAGGCCGCCTTCGAACGCGAGCTCTCGGCCGCGCAGCTCCACCGCGTCGAGCTCGTCTCGGGGCAGAGCATCCTCGCCGCCGTGGGCGACGGGATGGCGCGCTCCACGGGCGTCGCCGCGCGCTTCTTCGGCGCGCTTTCGAAGGCGGGGGTGAACGTCCGCGCCATCGCGCAGGGCAGCTCCGAGCGCAACCTCTCGGCGGTCATCGACGGCCCCGACGCGTCGCGCGCGCTGCGCGCCGTCCACGCCGCGTTCTACCTCTCGGAGCGCGTCCTCTCGCTCGGTCTCGTGGGTCCGGGACAGGTGGGCCGCGCGCTCCTCGCGCAGCTCGCCGAGCAGCTCCCGGTGCTCCACGCGCGCTTCAAGCTCGACCTGCGGCTCATGGCCGTGGCCGACTCGAAGAAGATGCTCCTCTCCGACCGCGCGCTCGCGCCGCGCGAGGCCCTCGCCGCGCTCGACCGCGAGGGCGTTCCCGTCGACCTCGAGGCCTTCGCGGCCCACGTCGGCGCGCCGCACCTGCCGCACGCCGCGATCGTCGACTGCTCCGCGAGCGAGGCCGTCGCGAGCCGCTACGAGTCGTGGCTCTCTCGCGGCGTCCACGTCGTGACCCCCAACAAGCGCGCCGGCGCGGGCTCGATGGAGCGCTACCGCGCCCTCCGTCACCTCGGTCTCGCGAAGGGCCGCCACTGGCTCTACGAGGCCACCGTGGGCGCCGGGCTCCCGGTCATCACCACCCTGCGCGACATGGTGCAGACGGGCGACCGCGTGGAGCGCATCGAGGGCGTCCTCTCGGGCACGCTCTCGTACGTCTTCAACGTCTTCAACGGCGCGGTGCCCTTCTCCGAGGTCGTGCGCGACGCGAGGGCGCGCGGGTACACCGAGCCCGACCCCCGCGACGACCTCTCGGGCGCCGACGTGGCGCGCAAGCTCGTGATCCTCGCGCGCGAGATGGGCGTCGAGATCGAGCTCTCGGACGTCGAGGTCGAGAGCCTCGTGCCGCCGCACGCCGCCGACGCGCGAACCCCCGAGGAGTTCCTCGACCTGCTCCGCGCCTCCGACGGGCTCATGGCCGACCGCGTTCGAAGCGCGCGCGAGTCGGGGCACCAGCTCCGCTACGTGGGCGTGGTCGACGCGTCGGGCCGGGCGCGCGTCTCGCTGTCGGCCTACCCCGACCGCCACGCGTTCTCGCGCCTCGCCGAGACCGACAACATCTTCGCCTTCACGACGGCGCGCTACCCCTCGACGCGTCCCCTCGTGGTGCAGGGCCCCGGCGCCGGTCCCGCCGTCACCGCGGGCGGCGTCTTCGCCGATCTGCTCCGCCTCTCCTCCTGGCTCGCCGGAGCCTCCATCTGATCAGAAGCGCCGCGCCGCTCAGGCGAAGCGCGCCATGAGGATGTCGTCCTCGAGGCGCGTGTGTCGCTTGAGGTCGCGCTCCAGGTGATCGAGCTCGCGCAACAGCATCCGGCGCGTCGTGCAGCGGTCGAAGCCGACGCCCTCGCGCGCGCTCAACCGGAGGCGCTTCTGCACCGTGGCGATCTCGTGGTGATCGGCGTGGGTCACCGTGATGCTGCGCCGCGCGGCCGCGTCGCTCGCCTCGCCCGCGTGCATCATCAGCGTCGGAAAGAGCGCCTGCTCCTCGTAGTCGAGGTGCGCCGCGAGCGTGTCGAAGAGCTCGCGCGCGTGGTGGTGCAGCTCGGTGTGGCGGTGCACCCGCGCGAGGTGCTCGGTCATGTGCAGGATCGCGGGCGTCACCTCGCGGAGGTACGCGTGGTGCCGCTCGATGATGTGACCCACGAGCGCGGGCGTCGAGACGCGCGCCCAGTCGCGCTCGGGCCACTCCTCGGCGCGCTCGCGCATCGAGCGGTGCAGCGCGAGAAAGACGTCCGACGGGATCGCCGCGGCGCCCTCGCACACGTCTTCGAGCGAGCGCTCATCGGGCTCGCAGGGCGTCACGCCCAGCGCGTGAATGACGCGAGCGCACTCGGTGTGTTCGAGCGCGACGTCCGTGATGCTCATGTCACGCCGGAGGGTCAAACTCTCGCTCCGATTTCAACTCTGGTGACTCGACCACGACACAACTTGACCGCGATCAAGTGACGCGCCCCGCGCCACGCAGGCGCGTCCGTGGTGACACGGCTCGGCCCTCGAAAACGTCTTGTTTCAAGTCGATCGCGCGCGGTCACTCGATTGCAGCTGAACCGTTATTCATGACCTCGAACACCGCCGCGCTCGCGGCCCTCTTCGCCGCCGCCTCGCTCGCTTCGCCGTCGACCTCCGATGCGGGCACCACCGTCGAGGTTCACGTGCGAGGCGTCGCCGGTCCGCTCGCGCCGCGCGCGCTCGGCCGCGCGCTCCCGGCGCGGCGCTTCATCGACTGCCAGCGGACCTTCATGGGCGGCTCCGTGTGGCTCACGCTCCGTGTGAGCCCCGAGGGCGCGCTCCGCGTCGAGTCCGCGCGCACCTCGGGCGAAGAGGTCTCGCCCTTCGTCCCCTGCGTGCGGAGGGTGATTCGCGCGATCAACGTGGGCGCCCAACGCGCCGAGAGCGTGGCGCGCGTCGAGGTTCGCTTCCCCGCGCTCGGCGTCGCGCCGACGCGCTGAGCGAGGTCACCGCGGCGCGCGCGCGGAGCGCCTCGATGCGCCGCGCCGCGCGCGCGAGGGTGGCCTGATCGACGCCGTCCCGCGCCAGCGTCGAGAGCCTCTCCGTGAGGTACGCGCCGAAGCCGTGCGCGTACTGGAGGTAGGGGTCCGCGGGGCGTCGACGGAGAAGCTCCCCCATCGCCGCGGCGACGCGCTGCCGATCGCCCTCTCGCTCGGCCCCTGCGCGCACCCTGAGAAAGGGCGCGAGCGCGGGTGAGAGCACGGCGGCGAAGGTGTCGCCCGCGGCGGGCGTCGCGCGCGAAGAGGCCCGCTCCGCCCACGCATCGAGCCCCGCGAAGGGCCTCGGCACGCTGAGCGGCGCGAGCTCCGGCGCGGGCCACGCGCGCGTCACGACCGCGGCGCCACGGGTGAGGGCGCCGAGCGCGTCGGCGTCGAGGAGGAGCGTGTCCGTCAGCGGGTCGAGCCCTTCGAATCCGATCGCGGCGAGGTCGCGCGAGGCCTCGGGCGAGAGCGCCCCCGCGGCGCGCGCGTGCGACGAGAGCAGGATCGCCTCGTTGCGCTCCGCGAGGTGCAGCGACGCGCGCGGAAACACCTTCAGGAACGTGGCGACGAGCGCGTCGGCCTCCCACGCGCCCATGTCGTGCAGCGGGAGCCACTGCGCCACCACGCCGCCGTCTCGCAGCGCCCGCCGCGCGCGGAGGTAGAACTCCTCGGTGTAGAGCGTCGATCCCCCGGGCGCCCGCGGGGGAGGGGGCTCCAGCGTGATGACGTCGTAGCGTCGGGCGTCGACCACGGCGAGGTGTCGGTCGCCGTCGTCGATGATGAGCCGCACGCGCGGGTCGTCGGGCGCGCCGTGGTGGGCCCCCGCGAACCACGCCAGCGTGTCGCGCACCGTGGGGTCGATGTCGACCGCGTCGACGCGTTCGAAGCCGTGCAGCCGCAGGGCGTCGAGGGTGGTGCCCGTGCCCACGCAGATCACCGCCGCGCGCGTTCGACCCGCGGCCGCGAGCGACGGGAGGTGCGCGAGCAGGCGCATGTACCGCTGCGCGAACAGCGAGTCGCCCGAGTACGAGACCCCCGCCGCGACGAGCCGCCGGATCGCGGGCTCCACGGGCTGATCGTGGAGCACCACCGCCGCCGTGTCCTGCACGCCGAAGCGCGCATACAGCACGCGCTCGCGGTCGTACTCGGCGCCGAGAAAGTACCGCGGGCCCGGCGCGATCACACACAGGGCCACGGCGGCCGCGAGGCCGAGCCCGATCTTCGCGCGCTCCCCCGCGCGCGCGAGCGCGGCGAAGAGCGGCAGCGAGAGCGCGAGGAGCGTCCAGCGAGGTCCGAGCGCCGGCACCAGCGCGAGCGCGGCGAGCGTCGAACCGAGCGCCGAGAGCAGCGTGCCGATGCCCGTCGCGAGCGCCGCCGAGCGCCCGCGCCGCGGCAGCGCGTCGGCGACGAGAGCGCCGCGGCGCGACGGCCCACGCCGAGCGCGACGGCCGCGGCGACGACCACCGAGACCGCGGCGAGCGTCCCGAGGGCCCACGGGAGCGGCGCGCCGTCGCGAGCGCCCGGCCACGACGAGACCGCGGAGCAGGCCGCGAGGCTCGCGAGCGACACCGCGGGCGACCACGCGAGCGCCGAGGTCGAGAGGCCCCGCGCGCGCTCGGGCGAGACGCGGCGCGCGACGGCGAAGCCCGCGGCCTGCGCGGCGACGTACGCGGCCACCACGGCGGCGAACGCGAACGACGAGACACCCGCGTAGGGCACGAGCACGCGGTTCCACACGGCCTGCGCGCCGAGGCCGAGCGCGCCCGTCGCGCCGAAGATCAGCGTCGCGTCGCGCGTGACCGCATCGAACGCGGGCGCTCCCGCGGCGTCATCCGTTCGCGCAGCGTCTCCCGTCGGGAGCCAGCGCGAGGCGAGCGCCGCGACGAGCACGTTGCCCGCGGCGGCGACGAGCACCGCGCGAGACACCCCGAGCGCGGGGATGAGCACACCGGCGCACCCGAGCGCGCCCGCGCAGGCGCCCACGAGGCCCGCGGCGTAGAGCGACGGTGCCGCGCGAGGCGTACCCCGCAGCGACTCGACGAGCAGCGGATAGGTCGCGCCCATGGCGAGCGCCGGAGGCAGCGAGACGACGCCCGCGGCGAGCACGTCGAGCCAGCGCGACGAGCCGAGCGTGACCGACGGCGCGGCGCCGCGGGTCAGCGCGGCGAACGCGACGAGCGCCCCCGTCGCCACGAGGAGCTCTGCGATCACGTAGGCCCTGCGAGGCTTTGAAAAGAGCCCCGGCGACGCGATCGGGAGGAGCGAGCCCGCGCCGAGGCCCGCCATGAAGACCGCGAGCGCGAGGCCCGTCGACCACGCGCTGTTGCCCGTCCAGCGCGTGAGGAGCGACGGCGCCACGGCCTCGTGACACGCGGCGGCGACGGCCGAGAGCGCCGCGATCGCGAGGGCGGGGTGTGCGGGCTTGTCGGGGCTCACGCGGAGGTCGAGGGTCGAGGGAGACGCGCGCGCGTCACTCCTCGTAGCTGGCGACGGAGGTGTCGGTCTCCCAGAAGCGCACGGCGAGGATCGGGAGACCCTTGGATTTCAGGTGATCGTAGATGGTGCGCGCGAGGTACTCCGCGGTGGGGTTCTCGTCGAGCGCGACGAAGCTCTCGCCCGCGGCCTCGAGCGTCGGGATCACCGGGTCGTCGCGCCGGAGCAGCAGCCGGTGATCGAAGCGCTCGTCGATCCACGCGCGCGCGCTGGCCTCGAGGTCGCCGAAGTCCATGACGAAGCCGCGGCGATCGAGCGTCGCGGCGCCGAGCACGATCTCGACGCGCGCGTTGTGCCCGTGGATGCGCGCGCATCGGCCCACGTAGTCCATGAGCCTGTGGCCGTAGCAGAAGCGGACCTCTTCGGTGATGCGATACAAGTTCGACCTCGTCGCGGGGCTCTATCAGAAGCGCGGGCCTCGCGGCAAACGCGGGCGAATCTTTGCTGTGCGATCCGCGGTCCTCGTGCGATCATCGCCGACGAAAATCTTCCCATGCCGAACGTCATCCGTGCGTTTGCACCTCCCTCGCTCGCGCTGCTGCTCGCGGCCTGCGCGTCGACCACGCAGACCGCTCCGGTCGCCAACCCCGTCAACGCGCAGCCCCTCGCGCCCCCGCCGCCGCCGCCCGGCGCGCTCGTGCGCGTGATCCACGCGTCGCCCGAGCAGTTCGCGCAGACCGTGGCGGCCTACACCGACAACGGTCAGGTGCCGGTCATCCCCGAGCTGCGCTTTGGCTCGGCCGAGGGCTACCTCCCCGTGCCCGCGGGCGTTCACTCGGTGCAGGCGCGCGTCCCCGGCATGCCCCCCACGGGCCCCGCGCCCGTGAACTGGAACACCCCCGACATGCAGTCGGGCCACGTCTACACCATCATCGCGCACGGGCTCGTCTCCGACCTCTCCGGTCCGCAGCTCACCTTCGCGCACGAAGAAGACGAGCTCGCCCGCACGATCCCCGGTCGCACGCGCCTGCGCTTCTTCCACGCGCTCGTGGGCGGCGGCAACGTCGACGTGTGCCTCAACGGCAGCACGCCCGCGTTTCAGGGCGCCGCGTACGGCGCCTTCGCCAACGCGGCGGGCGTCCCCGGTCACTACGCCGCCTCGCAGCCTGGCGAGGTTCGGCTCACCTTCCGCGCGGCGAACCAGAACCCCTGCACGGGCCGCATCGTGGGCTCCGTGCCGCTCCAGCTCGTCGACGGCGTGTCCGTGCTCCTCGTCGCCACGGGGCGCATCGCGCGGGGCCAGGGCGGTGTCGCGCCGCAGGTGCTCCTCTGCCCCGACACGGCGCCGCAGCAGGCCTCGTGCACCCCGATCCCGGTCACGCCGGGTCGCTGATCGTTCGCCCCCGAATCATCTCCAACGACGCTCCGTACGCGGGCGCTGAGACCCGCGTCGCGGAGATCGTTCGCGTACGAAGCATCGTCGCCGCGGGCCGCGTCGCGCGCGGAGGTCAGTGACGTCGGCGGTGCCCGCCGTGATGTCCGCCGCCGCCGCCGCCGTGCCGACGGTGCCGTCCGTGTCGGCCCTCCTCGGCGGGAGCCTCCACGGCGGGCGCGGCGACGGGCGCCACGACGGGGGCCGTGACGGCGCCTGAGGCGCCCGAGGGCGCGGGGTCGACGATGCGGAACTCCACGCGGCGGTTCTGGGCGCGGCCCTCTTCGCTGTCGTTCGAAGCGACGGGGCGCGTCTGACCGAAGCCGTGTGACTCCAGACGCTCGGCGGCGACGCCGTGCTGGATGAGCCAGCGCATCACGGCGCGCGCGCGGCGCTCCGAGAGGTCGAGGTTCCGCTCGGGCGTCGAGCGGTCGTCGGTGTGGCCCTCGATCGAGAGGCGATGAATGAACGGCGCCCCGCGCATCACGTCGGCCACCGCTTCGAGCACGGGAATGCCCGGCCGCTTGATCTTGTCGCGGTTGGTGGCGAACACGACCTGCCCGACCACCTGGATGGCGCTCTCGGTGACCCGCACGCGCTCGTTGGGGCAGCCGTTGCGGCGCGCGTCGCTCGCGGGCGGTCCCGGCTGCGTCGGGCACGCGTCGGTCGTGTCGGGGACCTGATCGTGGTCGCCGTCGGCGAGCGGACACCCGCGGCGCTGAAGGTCGAGCAGCAGCCCCGCGGGGACCTCGGGGCACTGGTCTTCGTGGTCGAGCACGCCGTCGTTGTCGCGATCGAGCGCGGGGCAACCGCGCCGCGACGGATCGGGCCGCGGCCCCTGGGCCTGTTCGGGGCACGCGTCCTCGTGGTCGAAGAGCCCGTCGCTGTCGCGGTCTCGCAGCGGACACCCCACGTTCACCGGGTCGCGCTGCGCGCCCTGCGGCTCGTTCACGCAGCGGTCGTCGTGGTCGATGACGCCGTCGCCGTCGGAGTCGGCCTCGGGGCACCCGAGCCGCGCCGGGTCGGCGTGATCGCCGCGCGGCGTCGTGGGGCAGAGGTCTTCGGGGTCACCGACACCGTCGGCGTCGGAGTCGAGCTCGCGCTGGTAGACCGGCGCCCCCGCGGTCTGCGGCGCGTACGCGACGGTGGCGAGCACGCGCCCCGCCGCGACGCCGTAGCCGATGCCGAAGCCCGCGCCGCCGCCGACGCCGAGCATCACGGCGTCGCCCGCGAGGTAGTGCGCGCCGAGGAGCGCCTCGCCACCCCAGAGCCGCTCGCTGAACGCGCCGCCCTGGCCCGTGGGGTCGCTGAGGTCGGTGTACGCGTTCACCTCGGGGCCCACCGTGAGCCGGTCGCGCGCCGCGGCGAAGCCGATCGCGGCCGTCATACGGAGCTCCGAGGTGACCGCGACGAGCGCCGCCACGTGGTCGGGGCGCATGTGGTAGCCGAGCGTGAGCGACCATCGCACGGGGCCTCCGCGGCCCGCCGCGATGAGCCGCGGCTCGATGCGAACGGCGTCGTCGCCGGTGTTGCTCGTCCGCGCGCCGAGGGGCGCCCAGAGGTGCGCGCCGACGTGCAGCGAGATGCCGTCGCGGTCTGCGTGACCGAAGAGGCGCACGCGCGCGGTGATGCGCAGGTCGCCGATCGCCACGCCGCTCGCGGCCCCGAGCGTGGCGCCGTTGTCGGTGACGGGCGTGCCGCTCTGCAGGAGCGCGATGGGGAGCGAGACCCCGACGCCGACGCGGTCCGCGAACGATCCCATCGCGTCGAGGTGGCCCGTGAGCATCCCCCCGATCGCGTCGACGGAGGTCGTCGCGCCGCCCGGCGCGGTCGACTGAAAGAGCAGCGGATTGACCGCGTAGTCGACGCCGAGCCCGCCCGCGAAATAGCGCGTCGACGAGTACCAGGGGTGGTCGCTCACGAAGAACGGATCGCCGGGCGCCGCGGGCTCGAAGCGGTTGATGGCCCACCCGTCGGTGGGCTGCGTCTGCGCGAGGGAGAGGGCGGGCGAGAGCAGGGCCGCGAGCGCGAGGCAGGCCGTGAGTGACCTCGACATGCGGAGCACGGTATCGGCGTCGTTTGCCGCACGACAAGCGTATTCGCGTGGGCGGCGGAGGAGACCGCCGCGCGGCGCGCCCGCGGGCGCCCCTCTTCGGCGACGCGACGGATCCATGACACCCCCCTCCGCGCGCGGCGCGGGTTCTGGTAGCTTCCGCGCAATGTCCACGCATGGATCTGTTCGAACGGAACGTCGCGGCCACGTCGCGGTGGTGACCCTCGACGACGAGAAGGCCAACGCGCTCTCGTCGCCCGTCATGAACGCCCTGAGGTTCACGCTAAAGGACCTCTCGACGACGGCCGGCGCGATCGTGCTCGCGGGGCGCTCGGGCTTCTTCTCGGGCGGGCTCGACATCAAGCTCATGCCCACGCTGCCTCACGCCGAGCGCGTCGAGATGGTCAAGGACCTCGGCCGCCTCCTCCTCGAGCTCTTCATGCTCCCGCGCCCCGTCGTGGCGGCGGTGACCGGCCACGCGCTCGGCGGCGGCGCGCTCCTCGCGCTCGCGTGCGACGTGCGCCTCGCGGCGGACACCAAGCTCCGCTTCGGCCTCAACGAGGTGACCATCGGCCTGCCGATGCCCTCCTTCGGCGTCGAGATCGCGCGCTCGGCCATCTCCGCCGAGTGGATCGCCGAGTCCGTGATGCACGGCAAGGTCTACACGGCCGAGAAGGCGCTCGCGCGCAACATCGTCGAGTCGGTGCACTCGCCCGACGTGCTCCTCCACGTCGCGACGGCGCGCGCCGAGGGCCTCTCGGGCCTCGCGACGAGCGCCTACGAGACCACCAAGCAGCGCCTTCGCGGCGCCGCGGTCGAGGCCATCCGCGCCAACCTCGACGTCGAGATCGAGGGCTTTCTCAAGGGCTTCGACGCGTGACCTCGCCGCGGCGTCGTCGCGTCGCCGCGCGCGCCCGAAGCCTCGCGGCGCTCCTCGCGCTCGCCGGCTGCGGAGCGCCCGCGGAAGACGACACCGACGCCTCGGACGCCGCCCTCCTCGACACCGCCGACGACGCCCGCGACAGCGCCTCCGACACGCCCGGCGACGACGCCCGCGACAGCGCCTCCGACGCCCGCGACGCCTCGCCCGACGTGGCCTCCGACGCCTCGCCCGACGCCCGCGACGCCGCGTCCGACGTGCGCGACGCCGCGATCGATGCGCGTGACGCCGCGACCGACGCGCTCGACGCCGCGCGCGACGTGGCGATCGACGCCCGCGACGCCTCGCTCGACGCGCCGCGCGACGTGGCGATCGACGCCCGCGACGCCTCGCTCGACGCCGCGATCGACGGAGGATGCCCCTCCGAGATGGTGCTCATCGAGGGGCGCGTTTGCGTCGACCGCTGGGAGGCTTCGCTCGAAGAGGTCGACCTCGACGGCGGCGTCACCCCGTGGTCGCCGTACTACAACCCCGGGACCCGGCGCGTGCGCGCGGTCTCTCGCGGCGGCGCCGTTCCGCAGGGGTACATCTCGGGCGCGCAGGCGCAGTCGGCGTGTCGCAACGCGGGCAAGCGCCTCTGCGCGCTCGGCGAGTGGGTCGCCGCCTGCCGCGGGCCGACGAATCGTACGTACCCGTACGGAAACACCTACGTCCGCAGGCGATGCAACGAAGGGCGAACGCCGCACCCGGTGATCGAGTTCTTCGGCACCTCGGTGGGCGTCTTCACCGCAGCGAACATGAACAACCCGGGCATCAACATGCTCCCCAACTCCCTCGCGCCCACGGGGATGTTCTGGGACTGCGTCACCGAGTCGGGCCTCTACGACATGGTGGGCAACCTCCACGAGTGGATCGACGACCCCGCGGGCACCTTCAAGGGCGGCTTCTACGTCGACGCCGAGATCAACGGACACGGCTGCCTCTACACCACCACCGCGCACGACTTCGCCTACCGCGACTACAGCACGGGCTTTCGCTGCTGCGCCGACCCGCGGTGACGCGCCTCTGGCGCTCCCCCGGGCGCGCGTGTACTCGTAGCGCGCCGTGCGTCGTCCGCTGTTCGCTGCGCTGATTCTCCTGGGGTGCGGGCGCCCTCGCGCCGCCGCGCCCGACGCGTCGAGGACCGCGATCGTCGAGGCCCCCGACGTCGCCGCCACCGTCGAAGAAGAGGCGCCCGTCATCGCCCCGCCGCTGAGCCCGTCGAGCGAGGCCGCGTCACGGGCCTTCGCAGACGGCGCCGAGGGCTTCGCGTGGCGCGTCTTTCGCGAGCTCTCCGCGCGCCCCGGCAACCGCGTGTTCTCGCCGTCGGCGACGGCCGTCGCGCTCTCGATGGCCGCCGCGCTCGATCGCGGACCCGCGGGCGCCCGGGCCCTCCACGCGATCTCTGCGACGCTCGACGCCGACGCCCTGCACCGCGCCGCGGGCACGGCCCTTCGCGCGTGGCAGTCGGAGCCCGGTGAGGGATCGGGCCTCCTCGCGGTGCAGCGCGTCTTCATCGATCGCGCGGTTCGCCTCGAAGACGCCGTGGGCGAGCGGCTCCGCACGGTCTATGGCGCCCCCGTCGGCGTGGTGGACACGGGGGGCCCCGAGGGCGCGCGACGGCGCATCGACGGCTTCCTCCACGCACGGATGCGGGGGACCACGCCCGAGGCGATCCCCGAGCTCGCGATCGTGGCCGACGGACCCGCGGTGGTCGCGTCGGCGGCGCTCGCGCGCTTCGTGTGCGGCGGCGAGGTGACGTCGATGCCCTTCGCCGCGGGCGGCGTCTCGCCCGTCGAGACGCGCGCCGCGCGCTGCGCCGGAGACCTTCGAGGCGGGCGAGGGGAGGGCTTCACGCTCTGGAGGGTTCCTTCGGCCGACGGCGCGTACGCGCTCGACGTGCTGCTGCCCGACGAGCCCGAGCGGCTGCGGGCCTTCGAAGCGCGCCTCGATGCGGGCGTCGTGCGCGTCGCCGTCGAGGCGCTGCGGCCCGCGCGAGAGACCCTCGCCATCCCGACCGTTCGGGTGACGAACGAGTCTCCAGATGGTCTGCGAAATACGCTGATGCAGATGGGGTGCGGAGATCTGTTCGACCCCGAACGATCGGGCCTCGCGCGCGTCGGCCCTGGCGGACGCTGGGTGTCGGAGCTCTACCACCGCGCCCGCTTCGACCTCGACGTGACCGACGCCCCCGCCGCGCCCGGGAGCGTCGCGCGTCGCATCGACCGACCCTTTGTCTTCGTGCTCCGCGACCGGCGCCTGGGAGCCGCCCTCGCGCTGGGGCACGTCGTCGACCCGGGGCGATGAGCGCCCTCGCCGCGCGCCTGACGCTCCTCTCTGCGCTCGTCGTCGCGTGCGAGCAGCCGCCGCAGCACGCCGTCGCGCGCCACGCGTACCGCTTCGACGCGACGGTGCGGGTCGACGCCGCCGTCGCGCCCCGCTGCGACCCCGCGCCCGTGTGCCCGAGGGCGCGGCCCGCCGTCGCCTCGATCGAAGGGACGCCGCAGTGGCGACGCATCCGAGCCATCGTCGCGGAGCCGCCGGAGCGCATCGACGTGGCCGAGGTGAGCGCCCTCGTCTCGCAGGCCGACGACGCGACCGTCGACGTGGCCGCGACGCTCCGACGGCTCGACGCGATGGCCGACGAGGTGCGGCGCGCGACGCCCGCGCGCTGCGAGGGCGCATGTCGGCTGCGGGTGCTCACGCGGCACGTCTTCGAGGTGTGGCGGTTCCGCGCCGTCGGCGACCCCAACGAGCTCTACAACGACCCTGACGAGGACCTCATCGACCGCGTGCTCGCGCGGCGACACGGCTACTGCGAGGGGCTCACGCTGCTCTACCTGGCGCTCGGACGACGCCTGGGGATTCCCCTCTCGGGCGTGCTCGCGCGGCAGCACATCTACGTGCGCTACACGGGCCCCGACGGGCCCATCGACGTCGACGCGACGCGCGAGGGCGCGCCGCCGCGACCCGAGCGTGAGCCCGCGCGCTGCGCGGGGAGCAGGCTCTTCGGGCGCTCCCTCGACGCGCGCGAGATGGCCGCGCAGGTGGTGTCGGTCGTGGGGATCATGGACACGCTCCCGGCGCGCTCGGCGTGGCTCGACGCGGCCATCACGCTCGCCCCCGACGACCCCGACCTTCGCAACAACCGCGGCGTCGAGCGCGAGCGCTGGTACGACCTCGACGGCGCCCTCGCGGACTACCGCGCGGCGGTGGCGATCGACCCCTGCGCGAGCTTCTACCGCGCCAACGTGGCCGAGGTGCTCCGTCGCATGGGGCGCGTCGCCGAGGCGTCTGCGGAGCTCGACGAGCTCGACGCGCGCGCGGCGCGGGGAGACACCGACGACGACGCGCTCTCACGCACGCTGGCCCGCGCCGACCTCGCGCTCGATCGCGGCGACGACGCCGACGCGTCGAGGCTCTACGCGCGGGCCCTCTCGCTCTCGCACAGGGCGCCGCTCGCGTGGGAGGCGCTCGGCATCGCGAGGGTGGTGCAGGGCGACGCGCGCGGCGGCGCAGAGGCGCTCCTGGCCGCGCTGGAGAGCGATCCGAGGGCCGAGACGCGGCTGTGGATGGTCGAGGCGCTGCTCGACGCGGGGGAGCCGACGGTGGGCGTCGAGCTCGATCGCGCGGCGCGAGACGGAGCGCCCGAAGAGGACGTGTCGTACTGGCGCGCCGCGGTGGCCCTCGCGCGAGGGAGGCACCGCGAGGCGCGGGAGCGCGCGGTGGCGTGCATCGCGCGCGGCGGGGTGCGGTGCGCCAGGGCGCTCGTGATCCTCGGCGACGCGGCGCGCGCGGAGGGCGACGAGGTCTGCGCGCGAGCGTACTGGGAGGCCTTCCTCGGATGCCCTTATCCGCCGAGGGATCGCTACGGTCGGAGGCTCGACGCGAGGGTGCGCGCGCGGCTCTCGGCGGGCGACGCGGGGGCGCGCTGACGAGGCTTCCCCTCGGAGCCGCGGGTCGCGTACCTTCGCGCGCCATGACGACGCTCAAGAGCTACGTGTGCGACCGCTGGGTCGCTGGCGGGGGACGCCCCGCGACGCTGGTGAACCCTTCGACCGAGGAGCCCGTCGCCGAGGCCAGCTCCGAGGGCGTGGACTTCGCCGCCGCGCTCGCCCACGCACGCGACGTGGGCGGCCCCGCGCTCCGCGCGCGCAGCTTCGCGCAGCGGGCCGAGATGCTCCGCGCGATGGCGCAGGCGATCCACGCGAAGCGCGACGAGCTCATCGAGCTCGCGATGACCAACGGCGGCAACACGCGCTCCGACGCGAAGTTCGACATCGACGGCGCCACGGGCACGCTCACCGCGTACGCCGAGCTCGGCCAGTCGCTCGGCGACGCGCGCTGGCTCCACGACGGCGACGCCGTCTCGCTCGGGCGCTCGTCGCGCGTGGCGGGTCAGCACGTGCTGGTGCCGCGCGCGGGCGTCGCGGTGCACATCAACGCGTTCAACTTCCCCGCGTGGGGCACGGCGGAGAAGGCCGCGGTGTCGCTGCTCGCGGGGATGCCCGTGATCTCGAAGCCCGCGACGGCGACGGCCCTGGTGGCCTGGCGCATCACGGAGCTCCTGGTGGAATCGGGCGCCGTGGCGCCGGGCGTGTTCTCGTTCATCGCGGGCTCGACGGGCGACCTCGTCGACCGCCTCGGCGCTCAAGACGTGCTGGCCTTCACGGGCGGCGGCTCGACGGGCACGATGCTGCGTTCGAAGCCCAACCTCCTCGCGTCGTCGACGCGCGTGAACATCGAGGCCGACAGCCTCAACGGCGCCGTGCTCGGCCCCGACCTCGAGCGCGGCGGCGACAGCTGGAACCTCTTTCTCACCGACGTGGCGCGGGACATCACGCAGAAGACCGGGCAGAAGTGCACGGCCATCCGCCGCGTGTTCGTGCCGCGCGATCAGGTCGAGGCCGTGCGCGAAGACCTCGCCGAGCGGCTCCTGGTGGCGAAGGTCGGCGATCCGCACTTCGACGGCGTCACCGTGGGACCCGTCGCGACGGCGTCGCAGCTCCGCGACGTGCGCGCGGGCATCGCGAAGCTCGTGGCCGAGGGGGCGGGCGTGGTGACCGGTGGCGCCGGCGCCGTGAAGGGCCTCGGCGCGCCCGACGGAAAGGGCTATTTCGTCGCCCCCACGCTGCTCGCGGTGGAGCACGGCGCGATGGCCGACGCGGTGCACGCGCACGAGGTCTTCGGCCCGGTGGCGACGATCGTTCCGTACGACGGCGCGGCCGAGGTCGTGGCGCTCGTTCGGAGAGGCGGCGGCGGGCTCGTGTCGAGCGTGTACACCGAGGACCGTCGCTTCGCGGCCGACGTGGTGATGGGCATCGCGCCCTTCCACGGTCGGGTGACCGTGGTGAACGCGAAGGTCGCGGGCGCGTGGCTCGGACCGGGGACCGTGCTCCCGCAGCTCCTCCACGGAGGGCCCGGTCGCGCGGGCGGCGGCGAGGAGCTCGGCGGGCTGCGCGGGATGGGGCTCTACCTCCAGCGCTCGGCGATTCAGGGCTACGGCCCGCTGGTCGAGCACATCGTCGGCGCGCGCAGGGCGTAGCCGCCGCCACTCCTTCCGCTTGCTTCGGCGCGCGGAATGACCTTATAGACCGCAGCCGGAGACCACGACCGTATGTCTGAACACCCCGCCGAAGAGTTGCCCGAAGACTTCAAGGTCATGCGTCGCTACGACGCCGAGTGGAGCGGCCCGCGGCTCATCTCGTGGGGCGCCGTGTTTCTCGCCATCGCCATCGCGGTGATCTACGCGCTGGCCTCCGTCGGCGGCCACTGATCGAAGCGTCCGCGCACGCGCGGAGGGCCGTCGCGTCCTCCGCGCTCCCGCCTCGTCACCCCGTCATCGATGATTGATTGATCCGTCGCTCAGGCGCGGCGACGGCGAGACACGGCCGCGAGCACCGCGCCGAGCGCGAACACCCACGCGCCGGGCGTCGAGGGGACGCCGGGCGTCGCGCTGCATCGCGCCGCGGTCGTGTGGAACGACACGCGCGCCGCGCGGGCCGCGGTCGCCGGGGCAGGGGCCACCACGAGCGGCGTCGCGTCGGGCTTCGCCGCCGGCGTCGGCACGCGCGTCATCGCGAGCTGGCCGTGATCGCGGCAGCGCTCCGACGTGTACGTGCCTTCGAGGCGATCGGGCGACACGCGACGGAGCGAGTAAGCGTCCGCCGTGCAGAGCGTCCAGCCGTGGAGCGGGTGCGCCTCGAGCATCGCGGCGTCGCGGCCGACGAAGAGCGCGCCGCCGTTGCGCCACTCGCCCTCGATCGCGCGGCGATCGGAGCCGCTCTCGCGGCTCGACCACGCGAAGGTCCCCGTCACGCGGCCGTCGCGGGTGCAGAGGCGAACGGAGATCTCCGCCGACGGATCGTTGCCGTGGATGTCACCGCGCCAGAGCTCGCAGATCTCGTCCGCGACAGGCTCGAGCGCGTGTCGCGGGGCGACGTCCTGCACTGCGCCCTGAGCGAGCGCAGAACCCGCGATGGCCCAGATACCGAGCGCCAGGATCGAGATCGGTGCGCGTCGTGTCATGGATGTGCAGATGATGACGTGTAGGTGCGTCGGCGTCCATGACGGATTGAATTTTTTTGTACCGTTGAGCTTAAGCTCGTGCGTAGATCTGAGGTTTGTGTTCAGTGTTGAGACATGAGGCTGATGTAGCTCGCGAGCGCGCCACGGAGGGAGGCCGTGGGGTCTTGAAACTCCAGCCCGATTGCGCATGCGGCCTTCGCGGAGCCGTTGCGCGCGCGGAGCCAGCGCACGGTGGCGCCGGTGGTGACGATGTCGCCGCTCGTGGGGAGCGCGAAGCGGAGCTGCACGCGCTCGTCGATGACGAAGCCGTTGGGGCCGAGGGCGAGCATGCCTCCCTCGGCGACGTCTTCGCCGCGGAGGTCGACGGTCTCGCCGTCGACGAGCACGCGCACGGGGGCGCTGAAGGGGGCGCGCGGCGCGGAGCGGATGCGCTTCCACGCGGCGTCGGCGGAGGACTGTGACTGCGTGACGCGCGGGTCGGCCTGCGCGCGGCGCGCGTCGGCGGGGTTCGCTGCGGGGATCACCGGCGGCTGCTGCTCTTGCAGCGTGATCGAGGCGCCGTAGTCGACGAGGTGCGTGGTGCCGCGGCAGAGCCCCGTCGCGTCGACGGCGTTCACGAAGGCCTGCGCGTCGGGGAAGCGCGCGCGCGGGTCTCGCGCGAGGCAACGGTCGACGAGGTCGAGCACGGGGCCGGGCAGGTCGGGGCGCGCGCGTCGCAGCGACGGAGGCTCGTAGTTCGTGTGCCAGCCGAGCACGTCCTGGTAGGTGCCGGGGATCGGGACCGACTCCGTGAGGCACTCCCAGAGCACGGCGCCGAGGGAGTAGAGGTCCGCGCGCCCGTCGATCTCGGCGAGGCCGAAGACCTGCTCGGGGGGCATGTACTCGGGCGTGCCGACGATGCCGCCCGCGTGGCCGAAGCGCTGCGAGGTCTTGTCGGCGCCGCGGGGGAGGCGCGCGACGCCGAAGTCGAGCAGCGTGGCCTTCTCGCGCCCGTCGGGCGTCTTCACGATGAGGATGTTCGCGGGCTTGACGTCGCGGTGCACGATGCCCGCGCGGTGCGTCGCGCCGAGGCCGAGCGCCACCTGACGCACGACCTGGAGCGCGTCCGTCGGATGCAGCCTCCCGCGCGACGTGAGGAGCCCCTCGAGGTTGCGCCCCGCGAGCATCTCCATGACGAGATAGGGAGCGTTGTCCCAGGTGCCCGCGTCGTGCACCTCGACGACGTTGGGGTGGCGCACCATGCCGAGCGCGCGCCCCTCGTCGAGGAGCCGCAGGCGCGCCTCCTCGTGCTGAAAGTACTCCGCGTTGAGCACCTTCACCGCCACCCGTCGCGACGTGTAGAGATGCACGCCCTCGTACACGGTGCAGATGCCTCCGTGGCCGAGCGCTCGTCGGATGATGTATCGGCTCCCGACGCGCCTGCCGGTTGTGTGGGCGGTCACACTCCCATCAACGGCGGTTCGCGCCTCGTTGATGAGCGTTCGCGGGCGCTTGATTTCAGAACGTGAGCCGCAGGTCCATCCCGTTGACGGTGGGACCGAAGGTCGGCGTGAGCTGGAGCCTCGCCTGGCGCGGCTGCGTGTCGCCCTCGCGCGACGCGGCGCTGCCGCTCCGCATGTCGAGCACCACGAGCGTCGCGCCGACGCCCGCGAGCGCGATGCCCGTGAGCCCGAACACCCACGCGAGGGTCTTCGAAGTCGACGTCGCCTCGCAGAGCTGATGCGCGCCCGCGGCGTCGGGGTTCGAAGCCGCGTCGGTGGCTGCGCGCGCGCACACGTCGTCGACGGTGAGCGGGTACGCGCCGTTCACGGGGCGGCTCACCTGCGTGTCGTAGCGGGCCCACTGGAGCCCGTGCTCACCCGTCGCGTTCGTCGAGTCGCTGCTGTAGCCGCTGGTCACGGCCCACTGCCACGCGGCCAGGCCGCCGAGCACGGCGCCCGCGCCGAGCATCCCGACGCCGATCCAGAGGCGCGTCCGCGAGCGAGGCGCGGGCGTGGTGGTGCGAAGGACGCGCGACGAGAGCTCGCGCGCGCGGGCCTCCTCCTGTCGGCGTCGCTCGGCCTCGGCGTCGGGCGGCGGAGGCGCGGCGCCGGGCGAGCCGCGGAGCGTCTCTTCGAGGAGCTGCCGCGCGACGATGCGAATCGCGTCGGGGCTCGTCGAGAGCTGCGCGCGCGTGACGGTGACCGTGGCGGGGGCGACGCGTGGTGCGTGGTGTCGTCCCAGAGGGTGACTTCGACGGTGAGCTGCGCGTCGCGTCCGCGACCGACGCGCAGCACCGAGCCGTAGAGAAAGCGCGGCGCGTGGAGGTCGTCGGCGATGGGCGAGAGGCAGTCGGGCGTCGTGGTCGAGCACCCGAGCATCGCGAACTCCTGGTCGAGCGCCGGGGTGTTCGCGGGCACTTCGAAGCCTCGCCCGCGCGCGGCTTCACGGAGCGCGTCGGAGAGCTCCGAGGCGAGGTCGTTGTCGCCGTCGGGCGCGCGCAGACCGGCGACGGTGAGCGTCGCGCGCGCCTGCGCGGGCGCCGCCTGCGCGGTGCTCGGCTGCGTGGGGGTCGACTGCGCGAGGGCCGCGGCGGGCGCGGCGATGCAGATCAGGCCACAGAGCGAGAGTGTCTTCAGGCGCATGGGGCGCGATCGTATCAAGCTCGCCCGAGCCTTTGGCAAGACAAGCGACGGATCGGTGCGTCACGAGAATTTCATGGGAGATTCTTAAGCCGCGCCCGCGCGGTCGGCGATTGACGCGAGGTCGTGCGGTGTGGCGATCCTACCGGTCTACACGACGTGATGAATGACCCTGATCGATTGACGCCTCCGCCGCCCGCGGCCCTCCGACCCCGCGCAACCATCGGAGCACCGGGCCGCCGCCTCGAGAACCTCGAGGCCGGAGGTGGACGGCGCTGAGCGCCCGGTCGCCTCGCGCGCCGCGCTCCTCGCCTCGCAGGCGCCGCTCGTCGCGCTCGTCGCGTGGTGCGTCGCGCGCTCCCCGTGGAACTCCGACGAGGGCTTCTACGCCGTCGCCGCGAGGCTCGTCACGGAGGGGGAGGTCCCGTACCGCGATTTCGGCTTCAGCCAGGGCCCCGGCTATCCGCTGCTGATGGCGCTCCCGCTGCGCCTCGCGGGCGGGGGCTTCGTCGCGCAGCGCGCGCTCTCGGCGCTCGTCGTGGTGTGCGCCGTCGCGGTCGCGTCGCGCGCGCTCTGGGCCGCGTCGAGGCGCGTGGGCGCGTCGCTCGCGGTGCTCGTCGTGGCGTCGTCGTCGGCGGCGCTCGCGGCTTCCGCGCTCGGCAAGACCTACGCGCTCGCGGGCCTGGCCCTCGCGGTCGCGGGGAGCGTCTACGTCGCGAGCCCGTCTCCCTCGACGCGCGCCCTCTCGCTCTTCGCGGCGGCCTCGTCGATCGCCGTCGCGACGCGGATCTCGCTCCTCCCCGCGGTCGCGGTGCTCGCCGTGGGCCTCCTGCTCGCGCTGCCTCGCGAGCGACGGCTCCGCTTCGCGCTCGGGCTCTCGCTCGCGGTGGTCGCGCCCTACGCCGTCGCCTTCGTCGTCGCACCGGAGCCCGCGGCATTCTGGCTCTGGGAGTACCACCACGGCTCGCACCTCGACCTGCGCGACGCGCGCACGGTGACCGAGTTCGTGCGCTTCGCGCCGCTGGTCTGGGTCGTGAGCCTCTTCGCGATGCTGCGCCCCGTCGGCGAGGTCGCGCAGAGGCTCCGCGTCGTGGGCGTCGCCACGCTCGTGGGCGTCGCCGCGCAGATGCTCTTCTCGACGACCTACGCCGAGTATGCGGCGCCCTTCGTTCCCCTCGGCGCGCTCTGCGTGGGGGCGCTGCCCGATCGACGTCGCGTGACGCTCGCCTTCGCGGGGCTCTGCGCGCTCGTGGGGCTGCTCGGCTTTCTCGGGCTCCCGTCGTCGCGCGCAGACACGACGGAGCTCCGGGCCGCGGCGAGCTTCGTGCGGGCGCACACGCGCCCGGGGGACCTCGTGCTCGCGTCGCCCGCGTCGGTGCTCGGCGACGCGCAGCGCAGGCCGCTCCCCGACACCGAGATGTCGCCCTTCTGCGTCGCCGACACGACCGATGCATCTCGCGCGCGGCGGCTGCATCTCGTCACGACGACGTCGCTCGCCGAGGCGATTCGCGCGGGCCGCCCTCGCGCCGTGGTGCTCTACCGACAGGCGAGGATGGCGAACTTTCAGTTCATGGTCCCGTCGCTCGACCTCGCGGGGACGCGCGGCGACGAGATCGAGCGCGCGTTCACGTCGCGGTATCAGATCGCGTGGGCGAGCGCGAGGCTGCTGGTGCTGCTCCCGCGGTGACGCGCGGGCGGAGGGCGGAGGCGGTCAGAGCGTCTTTCGCTCTTCGCGGAAGCGGATTCCGAGCGCGGCGAGCTCGTCGAGGATCGGGTCGCACACGGCGGGCGACACGGGGACGATGACGCCCGGCGTGTTGATCGTCCCGTCGAGGATGCGCAGCACGCCGATGGCCGCGGGGAGCGCGACGGTGCGCGACATCGCGGTCTCGCCGTTGGGGATGCCGAAGTCGACGAGCGCCGAGCGGATGAACTCCTTGCGGTCGGGGTACTCCGCGATGAACTCGTGCTGGAGCGCGATCATGTCGCGCTCGCCCGGCGCGTACTGGAGCTTCTCGACCATGCGCGCGACGAGCGCGTCGAGGGGCGAGATGGGGTTCTCGGGGAGCTTCGCGCGGTCGAACATTCCGAGCCAGGCGAGCTTCTTGATCGGGTCGCTGTCCGCGGGGATCTTCGCCTTCGCGGCGAGCGCGCCCTCGACGTCACCCTCCGAGGAGATGCCCGCGAGGGAGGCCATCACGTCGCGGAAGGTGCCGCCCTCGACGCTGCGCGCGGCGTCGTCGTAGAGGCCCATGTCCCCCATGGCCTTCCACGTGTAGCAGTGGCCGAGGTTGCGGAGCGTGCCGCGGAACATCGTCTGCACGCCCTCGAGGTCGTAGACCTTCACGTACGAGATCGAGTCGCGGTTGGGGTAGCCCTCGAAGCGTCCCGCGCCCTCGACCTCGACGATCTCGGGGTTGGCGAAGAGCTCGGGGCCGGGGATGACGACCTCTTGACCGTCGCGCAGATAGCGGGCCGCGTTGCGCGCCGCGAGCACGACGCCGCGCGGCGACCACGAGAACTTGTATCCGAAGGGGTTGTTGTTGTCCGCGGGGGCAGGGAGCCCGCCGCAGTACGAGCGGAACGAGGTCACGCGGCCGCCCGCGGCGCGCACCTTGTGGATGATGCTCATCGCGCTCATGTGGTCGATGCCCGGGTCGAGGCCGAGCTCGTTGAGCAGGATGACGCCGCGCTCCTTCGCCTCGGCGTCGAGGGCGCGCATGGCGGGCTGCACGTACGACGTGGTCACGAGGTGGCGGCCGTGCGCGAGGCAGCGCTTCGCGACCGTGAGGTGGTGCACGTACGGGAGCATGCTCACCATGACGTGGCTGCGCGAGACGAGGGCGTCGAGGGACTTCTCGTCGTCGATCTCGAGGGCGACGACGTCGCCGCGGGGGTGACCGTTGACGAGCGCGCGCGCGCGGTCGACGGAGCGCGCTGCGACGGTGACGGTGTGTTCGGAGGTCTCGAGGATGTGTCGGACGACGGGACCCGCGACGAGCCCGGCGCCGAGGACGGTGACGTGTGCCATGGGCACGGTCACCTACTACAGATCGACCTCGAAACCTACCGTTGAAGCAGGGCTTTTCTACGTGCGGTCGCGGGCGAGGAGTTCGGTCCACTCGAGGTCGGTCCAGACCTTCTCGCGGCAGTAGATGTGCGCGTAGGAGCCGGGGACGAGGATGCGGTCCCAGGTCTTCGCGTCGGCGTCGGTGTAGCGCATCTCTCCGTCTCTCGACTCGAAGCGGAGGTTGAAGAGGAACTCGTGCCACGTCGCGTCGGGCGTCGGCGCAGGGATCCGCACGGTCTGCGACGCGTCGTCGAAGTTGAGCGCGATGATGCACTCGGGCTCGCTCTCGCCGCGGCCGTAGATGAGCACGTGCTCGTCCTCGTGGCGCCAGATGGGGATGAAGCCCGGTGTGCGCAGCACCTTCAGCCGTCGGCGCAGAAAGCCCATCGCGCGGTGGAGGCGCAAGAGCGGCCCGGCGGCCTCGGTGAGCTCCCAGTCGAGGGGGTTGAACTCTCTCGGCAGGCCGTTCTCGAAGCGCGTGTGATCGTCTTCGGCGTACTCCGCGCCCATGTAGAGCATCGGCACGCCGGGGTGCGTGAAGAGCGCGATGGTCGGGGGCTGGAGGCGCCACCAGGGCCTCCCTCCGCGGTTCGAGAGCCGCTCGTCGTCGTGGTTGTCGAGGAACACCGTCGGCGGCTTCTCGTCGGGAAAGCCCTGCGCGCGCGGGTTCATCCGGTGTTCGAGGTGCGCGAGCCCGCGGTGATGGATCGCGTCGTCGATGGCGTAGTAGAAGCCCTTGGCCCACTGCGAGTTGAACGCCGAGTCCTTGAGCATCTCGAGCTCGTTCACGTCGCTGCTGAAGTGCTCGGCCACGCGGTAGCACCCGTCGCCGCCGACCTCCCTCGCGGCCGCGGCCACGGCGCCCGCGCCGACGGTCTGATCCTTCCAGCGGTAGAAGCCGAGCGTGTGGTCGAAGCGCATCCCGTCGACGCCGAGCTCGTCGAACCACACGTGCATGACGTCGCGCACGAAGTCCATCGCGGCGGGCTTCTCGTAGTCGATGTCGCAGCCGCCCCAGTCCTTGTTGCGGTAGGGCTCGGAGCCGGGGTTCGGGTCCGTTCCGCCGAAGTCTCCGAGGAGGGGATTGTTGAGCACCGAGGGCGCCGCGCGCGGGTCGTGGTCGGGGTCGTAGATGCGCGCGTACGAGAAGCGCCGCGAGACCTGGTTGAACACGGCGTCGATGATGACGGCGACGCCCCTCGTGTGGCACGCCTCGACGAGGTCGACGAACTCCGCGCGCGCGTGCTCGACGCGGGCCGCGTAGGAGCGGTGCGGCGCGCAGAGGTGACACGCGGTGATGTAATTCCACCGCACGCCGACGTGCCAGGGATCGGAGTAGTCGAAGACCGGCATGAGCTCGATGGCGTTCACGCCGAGGTCGAGCAGGTGCGGGAGCTTCTCCTTCACGCCCGCGTAGGTGCCTCGGATGAGCCCGCTCACGCGCGGATCCTCCGCCGTGAAGTTGAAGACGTGGAGCTCATACACGACGAGGTCGCGCAGGGCCGGACGCTCGAAGGGCGCGAAGCGGTGGGGCTTGTCGTCGGCCCGCAGCACCGAGCGAAAATCTCGGAAGACCTCGCGCGCGTAGGGGTCTGACACGCGGGCCTTGTAGGCCCTGTTGGTCGAGCGCACGCGCGCGTCGACGACGTACTCGTAGTAGGCCGCCGGGGCGTCGATGGAGCCGACGGCCTCCCAGTGCTCGCCGTCGTCGGTCTGACGCATCGCGAGCGGGCGACCGCCGTGGATGTTCTCGCCCACGACGCGAACGCCCTCGATCGCCACGTCGCGGAACGAGGGCGCCCACAGCGCGAAGCGGGCGTTGCCGTCACCGAGGCTCGTGGCCCCTCGCCGAAGTCGATGTGCTTCCATCGCGGGCGATTGTGCACGAGGCGCGGCGACGCGCGAGACCAATCAATCGAAGCCCACCACCAGCGAGGGATCGCGCGTCACCACGACGCCGCGGCCGCCCCAGATGATCATCCCCTCGCACGACGCGGCGCCAGTATCCACGGAGACCGCGAGGTGCCCGCCGACCACGTCGACGCCCGCGAGGCGCCCTCGGGCGCACACGTAGAAGACGCCGTCCATGAGCGCCGAGGCGTCGCCCGTCATCGCGACGGGGAGCGCTACGTCGGCGCGTCGACGCCCGTCGGTGACGAGGTTCTCGACGAGGTGATCGTCGACGACCTGGTAGTGAACCGCGCCCTCGATCGCGCCGCAGGTCGAGACGCTGTGCGGCGCGGTCTGCCCCGTCCAGATGTCGGCGCCGTCGGTGGCGAGGAGCGCGCGCGCGGACCCGCTCACGATGCTCGACTCGAACGCGGGCAGCACGATCACGGCGCCCGCCATCACGGGCGGACAGCGCGTGCGGAGGGGGAGCGTGCGCTCCCATCGGGGCCGCGAGACACCCGGTGTGCGTCGCACGACGCGCGTCGCGCCCGAGCGGTTCGTGGCCGTGAACAGCGCGTCGCCGCCGATCGACGTGAGGTTGAGCACCACGCCGCCCGTCGCGACGCGCGGGCCGGGGCGCCACGTCGGAGGCGTGAGCGAGCGGAGCGCGTCGACGCCGTCGTGAATCCAGAGCGAGGCGCCCACGAGCGCCGCCGTCCACCGCGCGTGGAGCGCTTCGGAGCTCGCGGCGGAGCGGAAGCGTTCGCGTCCCGTCGTGGCGTCGAGGCCGACGACGCCGCCGGGGGCCGTCTCTTCGCAGGGCCGCGTCGTGACTCCGGGCGTCTCGGGTCCGCGACGCTTGCAGTGCGGAATCGTGTCGACGACCACGAGCCCGTCGTAGACCTCGACGGGCTCACCGTGGAGGCCCTCGACGGGCGTGTGCCAGCGGAGGGTCCCGTCTTCGAGGTCGAACGCGAAGACCTCGCCGTCGGTGGGGCCTTCGGGCTCCTGGCGCGAGGCCGTGAGAAAGACCGTGCGGCCGTCGGTGGCGGGCTCGCCGAGGCCCTCGCGCGGCGTGAGGTCGAAGCGCCAGCGCTCACGTCCTCGCGGGCGGGCCCCCCTCGCGAGGTAGCGCCACCGCGGCTGTGACCCCTCGGCGGCGCGCACGGGGACGATCGCGTTCGTCGCGGTGGGCGTCGTGGTCGACTCGGTGGGATCGCGCGCGGGGCCGTCGGAGGCGGGCCGATCGCGGCGACCGCGGCACGACGCGATCGCGAGGAGCGAGCAGAGCGTCGCGGCGTGGAGGCGCTTCACGGCGTGTGCTTCGGCGCGGGCTTCAGGTGCCGCTGCGCGCGGCGGTAGACGCGTCGGCGGGCGGCGCGGTCGAGGCGCGGAGCGCGCGGTCGATGCTCGCGCGGAGGGCGTCGGGTGCGGTGAAGCCTTCGAACTTCTCGCGGCCGATCCAGAGCGTCGGGAGCCCGCCGACGCCCGCGGCGCGCGCGTCGTTGGCGTCGCGCTCGAGGAGCACGTCGGGGCGGTGCGAGGCGAGGCACGAGCGGTACGTCGCCATGTCGAGGCTGAGGCGCTGCGCGACGCGCTCGCAGCCCTCGGGCGTGAGGTCTTCGGAGGTGAAGAGGGCCTCGGCCATGCGGTCTCCGCGGCCCTGCTCCTCGGCGCAGCACTGCGCGCGCGCGGCCTCGCGGGCGTGCTCGTGGAACGACAGCGGCACGTTGCGGCGCACGAGCCTGACGCGCCCCTCGTAGGAGGCGAGCACGGGGGCGATGGCCTCCTGCTGACGGCGGCAGAAGGGGCACTCGAAGTCGACGAACTCGACCACCGTGGCGACCCCCGGGCTCTGCTCTCGGAGGATCACGTCGGGCATCGGTTGGATCACCGGCGTGTTCGCGGGACGCTGCGGCGGGGGCTGCGAGAGGCCGTAGCCCACGGGCGCGAGGAGCGCGAGGAGCGCGAAGGCCACCGTGGGTCCGCGGAGGCGCGAGGCGAGGGAGGCGGCCTCGTCGCGCGCGAGCAGCAGCGCGCAGACGCCCGACGCGACCGCGGAGGTGTCGACGACGATGCAGAACTTGCAGAAATGATGGATCGCGAAGGCCTGGATCGCGATGAACGCGAGGCCCGACGCGAGCCCCACGCCGCCGAGGAGCGCGAGGAAGCGTCGCGCGGCCTGCGTGGCGACGGCCGCGGCGATGAGCATCACGGCGTAGAAGCCGACGCCGAAGATGGGCAGCGGGACGCCGCCGATGCGGGCCCACTTCGAATTGCGGACGAAGTCGCAGCCGCTCGCGCGCCCGCCGCAGAACACGGGCCGGTAGATGTAGTCGACGAGCAGCATCGCCGAGAACGCGAGCCCGAGGAGCGCGAACACGCGGAGCGCGATGTCGCGTCGGTCGAGCGTGTCGCGCGCGGCGGGCGTTGCGACGGGGCGAGAGACGGTGTCAGCCATTGAGGTTGCGCAGCTCCGAAGAGGGGAACCACCGACGACCGCAGGCGCTTCCGCGCGGCGGCGCGTGTGCGGGGCGCAATGTAGAGGAGTCGGCGGCGCTTTCCCAGAGGATCGGCGCGGCGGAGGCGATCAGGCTTCGGCGGGGCGCGCGAGGGCGGCGTGAATGGCGTCGAGCCTCGCGAGGATGGCGCGCTGCACCTCGGCGTCGGCGCGCGCGGCGGCTTCTGCCTCGGCCGACGGGGCGTCGAGGAGCTTCGAGGTGAGCGTCGGCCCGATGGTCATCACGAAGGCCGCGATGGCCTTGCCCGAGTCGGTGCGCGCGAAGATGTCGGCGTAGCCCACGGACATGCAGGTCGTGACGAACACGAGCGCGTCCCAGAACGAGGTGACCTTGGGGTTCGCGTCGCGCTCGGCGAGCCAGAAGAGCCACGCGCCGCCGAGCGCCGTCGCGAGCGCCGCGTCGAGTGGATCGCGGGTCACGGCGTCGCGCACGCCTCCCTTGAGAGAGCTCCACGCGTCGGGGCCCGCGCGTCGGGAGAGCGCGTCGGCGGCGAGGGCCGCGAGCGCCGCGAGGGCGCGCGCGTCGGGGGTCTGGGTGCGGTCGGTCATCGGGGCATCGCCTCTGCTTTCACGAAGCGCCGGGGTGAGGTTCTGCGCGCGCGATCAGGGCTGGTTCGAAGGGGCTGCGACGGGCTCGACCTCGATGGACTCGCCGCGGCGGGCGCGGCGCGTGAGCTCGTCGACCTTCGCCGCGAGCTTCGGGTCGGCCTCGACGATGCGCTGAAGCTCGGCGGGCAGCGAGCCGAGGAGCGCGCTGGCCTTCTCGGCGAGCTTGTCTCCGTCGACCTGCGAGAACTGCATCATCTCCTTGAGGAGCGGATACGCCGCACCCGCCTCGAGGATCGTCTTGAGGATCGGCGACGCCACGCCGAACGCGCCCGCGCCGCCGTTCGACGCGCCGTTGCCGTCGCCGTGTCCGCTCAGCCCGTTGACCTGGAGCACCTTCACCTCGCGAATGGCCTTCGCGGGCTCCATGAGCTCCCGCGTCACCGCGGGCAGCACGTCGAGGAACTTCAGCGCCGCCTCGCGCGCCATGATCCGTGTATCGACCGCGTTCTCGGCCTCGACCGCGAGCCTCCGCGCCTCGGCCTCGGCCTGGCCCTTTCGAAGCGTCGCCTCGGCCAGCGCCATGAGCGCCGCGGCCTCCTGCTGTGCCGCGGCCGCGCGCGCCTCCGCCGCGATGCGCTCGCGATCAGCCTCGGCCTGCGCCGCCGTGCGAACGACGCTCGCCGCGGCCTCCGCCTGGAGCTGCTGCGACTCCGCCGCGCCCTTCGCGCGCGCGACCTCGCCCTCGGCCTGCGCCCGCTTCGCCGCCGCCTCGCCGTCGGCCTGCGCCTTGATGGTCGCGGCCCGCGCCTCGGCCTCGGTGCGCGCCTTGAACGCGTCGCGCTCCGCGGCGATGCGCGACTGCTGCGCGGCCTCGTCGCTCTTGATGATCGCGATCTCCTTCTCGCGGTTGGCCTTCGCCGTGGCCTCGACGGTGATGATCGCCTGCGCGGCGCGCTGCTGCTCGGCCTCCGCCGCGGACTTCAGGGCGGCGGCGCGGGCGGCCTCCTCCTCGCTGCGCGTCACGGCGATCTGCTTGGCGATGCGCGCCGTCTCGATGGTCTGCTCCTTCACGATGGTGGCGGCCTCGACGACCTTCTGCTTCTCGATCGTGGCGGCCTCGAGGGCCTTCTGCCGATCGATCTCGGCGGCCTGCACGGCCTTCTGCTTCTCGATCGTGGCGGCCTCGACCTCGCGCTCCTTGGCGATCTGCGCGGCCATCTGGGCCTTCTCGGCGGCGATGGCGGCCTCGCGCTCGGCGAGCATGCGCGACTGCTGCGCGATGGCGATGCCCTGCTCCTGCTGGATGCGCGCGGTCTCGCGCGACTGCTGCTGCGCGAACACGGCGCGGGCGGTCTCGGCCTGCTGCGTGGCGCCGTACTCGGCGACGCGGCGGTTCTGATCGGCCTCGGCGAAGGCCTGCTCCTGCTCCATCTCGAGGGCGCGCTTGCGGGCGTCGACGTTGGTCTGCTTGATCGCGTTCTCCTTCTCGCGCTGGATGCGGTTGGTGAGCTCCGAGTTCGACTGCACCGAGTCGGTGATCGCGCGCAGGCCCTCGGCGTCGAACACGTCGTGGGGGTCGAGCTCCTTCACGGGCACCATCGCGAGCGCGGTGATCGAGACGTTCTCGAGCGTGAGGCCGTTCTTCTTGAGCTCCTCGGTGAGCGCGGCCTGGATGTGCTCGGCGAACTCCTTCCGCTTGCCGTGCAGGTCGAGGAAGGTCTGGTTGGCCGCCACGGACCGCAGCGCGTCGGTGAGCTTGCCCTCGATGAGCTCGCTGATGGCGTGCTCGTCGAGGTTGCGCTCGCCGAAGGAGCGCGCGGCGGCGAGCACGTCCTCCTCGATGGGCTCGACCTTGATGTAGAGCTCGGTGGTGACGTTGGCCTTGATCTTGTCGCGCGTGACGAGCGCGTTCTTGCCCGAGCGCTCGACGGACAGCTTGATCGACCGCAGCGACACCCGCATGAGCTGGTGCAGGATGGGGTACTGCACGATGCCGCCGCCGATGACCACGCGGTTGCCGCGCCCGCCCGTGCGCACGAGGGCCTCGTCGGCGCCGCAGCGTCGGTAGAACCGCGCGAGCGTGAGCAGCACGATCGCCAGCACGAACACGATGCCGAAGACGGCAAGCGCAGCCACGAGCGCAGCGGGATGCTGCTCGAAGAAAACGCCCATCTCACTTCACCTCCCCGTCGCAGCAGCGGCGGCGCCCCATGTGTGCGACTCGTCTCGCGAGGGCGCAATCAAAACCGGACGCGTTCGAATCCGATTTTCGCGGCGATGATTGGGGTCTGTGATGCGCCTGCGCTCAGCGTTCGGGGGTCTGCGGCGCGCCCGAGAGCGAGGCCTCGGCGGCGCGCGCCTCGCGCACGCGGCGGTCGAGCACGTCGGTGCCGAGGTAGCGGAACACGTAGCTCCCGCCCACGAACATGCAGAGAAACAGGGCCAGCGAGCGCCAGAGCACGAGGTACGGGAGCTCGTAGGGGCCGCTCACCCACGGCGACATCAGCGCGCTCGAGCCCGTCTCGGCGATGCCCGACGCGCCCGGGGTGGGCGAGAGGTACAGCGCGAAATTCAAGAGCCCCTGCACGATGATGACCTGGATGATCGGGGGCCCGATGGTCACGTACTCGCTCGGCGTGGTCGAGAGTCCGAGGCCGAGGAGGATGAAGTACGACACGGCGAAGCGCGCGCAGAAGAAGCCCACGGTGAGCGCGAAGGCCGTCGCGACGGCGCGCTTGCCGCTGCGGACGTAGACCATGAAGCCGTCGTGGACGCGGTCGACGCTCGCGACGAGGCGCGCGGTGAGGCCGCCGGGCTGCGCCCACGGAGCGTCTTTCAGCGAGCGGAGGCGCTCGATGCGGGAGATGGTCTCGACGAGCGCGCGCGCCGTGGGGCCGAGCGCGCGACCCGCGACGCCGAAGAGGCGCTTGAGGAGCGGCGGGTGCAACGCGCAGAGGAGCAGCGCCACGAAGCACAAGCCGAACACCGCGGCGCTGAACCCGAGGAGGTATTCGAAGCGGTCGGCGCCGGGCACCTCGAGGCGCCCCGTCATGCGCAGGAGCAGCATCGAGGTGGCGCTGAGCAGAAAGAACGAGATGGTGCAGAAGGCCGTGAGGAGCTCCGCGGTGGCGATGGCCGCGAAGGGCATTCCGCCTTCGACGAGCACGGCGACCTGCGAGACGGGCGCGCCGAGCTGACCGGGGGTGATGCCACCCACGAACATCAGCACGAACTCCGACGCGATGGCGGTGCGAGGCGAGAGCGCGGGGCAGAGCACGCGGCCGAGCACGAACATCCGAAGCCCGCCGCAGACGCCCTCCTGCAGCGCGAGGAGCGCCGCGAAGACCAGCCACCCCACGTGCACGTGCCGCAGGCCCGCGGAGAGGTCGTGACGCTGCTGCGTGACCTCGCGATAGAGGATCAGCGCGAAGGTCGCCATCGTGATGGCGACGACGAGCTGAATGCCGCGGACGAGGGATGCTCTGTTCACGAGGTGGTGGCCGTCACGCCACCTGGCGCGAGGCCTCTTCGGCGGGGCGCTCGAGGCTCGCGATGCCCGCGCGGGCGGCGTGCACCGAGCAGATCGCATAACAACCGCAGACGAGGGCGGCGAGGCCCGCGCTCTGCTGGCTCGTGAGCGACAGGCCCGCCTGGCGGAAGGTCATGTATCCCCCCACGGCGAAGAGGCCCGCGATGAGCGCAGGCTCGACGCGGGGAGGCTCACCCGCGAGGCGGCGAGAGAGCATCCGCGCGCCCCAGAAGACGTTGACGGCCACGGCGATGGAGACCGCCGCGAGCGTCGAGAGCAGGTGCAGCCAGCCCGCGGTGAAGATCAGCGAGTGCAGCGCGAGAAAGGCCAGCGCGGGCGAGACGGGGCGCGCCGCGGCGCGGACGCGGAGCACGCCGCGGATCATCCCGAAGAGGATGGTCACGAGGGGCCACACGTGGAGGAAGTGCCACGCGGTGACGGGCCCGATGGCGACGCGGTGGAGCACGTCGACGCCGAGCACCGCGTCGATGACCATGATGATCGAGAGGACCATCACCGACTCGATCTGGTTGAGGAGCCCGAGGCGGAAGATGCCCGTCTCGGCCTGCTCCCAGTACGTGAGCGACGCGGCGCCGGGGATGATGATGCTGAGCGCGATGGCCCACTCGTGCGTCGAGTCGATCGCGAGCACGGTCATCAGCCCGATGTACGTCGTGTTGAGCACGTCGAGGCCGTGGTCGAGGAACTCGCCGAACGCGCTCGACTGCCGCGTGCGTCGCGCGTGCGCGCCGTCCGCGTTGTCTGCCCAGTTGTAGATCTGGAGGAGCACCATCGACGCGATGAACACCCACCCGTGGCGCGGTCGCATGGCGACCAGCAGCGCGACGGCGCAGAGGTTCACGACGTGACCGAAGTGAGTGATCACGTTCGGGTGGATGCGCGCCGGGATGAACGGCAGCGTGGGCTCTACGCAGAATCGCTTGTAGTAAGGCAGGAGGATCGAGCGATCGTCCGCCTTGTAGACCAGTGCCTTCTCCATGTGGCGGGAGGATGCCCGCACCGTCAGAACAGCGCAACGTTGCGACGGTGCGCAATCACCTACGCGGTTCGAGCGGTGCGACGTAGAGCCGATCGCGCGCCCGGTCGTACTCGACGACCACCACCTCGCGCTGCTCCTCGATGGGAGACTCGTTCTCGTGAACGAGCGCGGTCACTCGCACGACGTGTCCGGTGCGTACGGGGATTCGCACCTCGCCAAACTCGCCATCGACCTTCGAAGAGATCACCACGCCGACCTTGCCCACGAGGCCCGCGCGCGACGTCACCTCGGCCTCGGGGTCTGACACCACGCGCCCCACCACGCGCCCCACGAAGCGCGTCACCGCGTAGCCGAACGCGAGCGACAGCGGCAGGCTGAGCGCGAGCGTCGAGAGCGGCAGCGCGCGCCGCGCGGACCACATCGCGATGTTCGTCGCGAGGCCCGCGAACGCGAACGCGAAGGCGTAGGTCTGCCACAGGATCGAGAGCGGGACGCGCCCGACGCCGAGGTCCGCGCCGACGCTGAACCCGTGGCTCGACGTCGCCGCGCCCGACGCGCCCTCGGCCTCGTGGTCGCCGTCGGCGTCGTGATCGCCGCTCGCGTCCGCGTCTCCGTCCGCGTTTCCGTCTGCGTCTCCGTCCGCGTCTGCGTCTCCGTCCGCGTCTCCGTCCGCGTCTCCGTCGGCGTCGTGGTCGCCGCCCGCGAGGAGTCCGAGCACGCCCGAGAGCTGCAGCGCCGCGAAGAGCACCGCCACGCCGAGCGCGATCAGATAGGGGAGCGTCGCCCACGAGAGGAGCGCGTCGAGGAGCGTCATGGCCGTTTCCGTTCTCGACGTCGCCGCGCGGGGATGTCGACGCGGCGGCTACTCCGTCGCGACGAGCGTGAAGCAGAACTGTCGCGCGCCCGCGTTCGCCGTCGTGACCCTGATCGTAGCCGTCGCCGGCGCGTGGGGCACCTGGATGCGCCACGGCGTGACGCCGTGCTTGTTGGGCGCCACGAACTCTCGGGTGATGGGCGGAGCGCCCGTGGCGCGGTACTCCACGCGCGCGTTCACCGCGGCGGCGTTGGCGTGGTAGCCCGTGTCGTCGATGCCGATGATCCCGCCGATCGCGTGCGCGGGCGGCAGCCCGTTGAACTCGAGCACGAGGGTGCCGTCGGCCTGCGGGTGCGCGAACACGCAGCGAAGCTCGGCGCCTTCGAAGTGATGCGACTGAACCTCGACGGTGTTCCACGGCGGCCCGTGGCACGCGAGGTGGCCCGCGTCGGCGGGGCAGGGGCCCGCGTCGGCGCCGCCGTCACGGTGCGCCTGGAGCTTGTCTCCCACGGCTTCGAGCGCGTCGAAGACCACGCGTCCGAGGTGCTGGTCGGCGAGGTCCCACCGCCGCACGCGGACGTCTCCGCGAAACGGCGCCGCGGGCCCGAGGCGGGCGAAGAAGGGCGCGAGGCCCGCCTCCGTGGGCGCGAGCGCGTAGAGCCTTCGAACCCCCGTGAGGTCGCCGAGCGGAGGCATGCCCCAGAGCGACGGCGTGGGGCGCACCATCGCGACGAGCTCGGGCGCCTCGTCGACCACCACGACGAGGTCCTTGCGCGTGCTCTCGCGACGGATCGCGCGGGCCACGGGGCGCCGCGAATCACCCTTGGAGCGCGCGAGGTCGAGGGCCGCGAACGACCCCGCCAGCGCGACCACCGAGAGCGCGAGCCAGAGCCCGTCGTCGAGGCGCTTCGAGCGCGTCACGGCGCCTCCAGCCACCGCGCGCGCCAGTGTTCGAGCACGAGCAGGGTGTAGAGCGCCTTGCGGTGATCGGCGCGCCCCGAGAGGTGCTCGTTCACCCAACGCGTCACCGTGGGCGCGTCGAACCACCCGCCGCGCGCGATGCGATCGTGCGAGAGCGTGTCGGTGAGAAGCGTCTTGAGCGGCCCGCGGAGCCACTGACCGACGGGCGCGCCGAAGCCCTTCTTGGGGCGCTCGATGATCGAGCGCGGCACCATCGGGCGCAGCGCCTCGCGCATGATCTTCTTGGTCACGCCGAAGCGGATCTTGTACTCGGGGGCGAGCGCGAGGCAGAACTCCACCACCTCGGTGTCGAGGAGCGGCGCGCGCGCTTCGAGCGAGACGCGCATC
>JAXLYG010000047.1:0-103187 GCA_046351535.1 Polyangiales bacterium | reverse complement strand
TGCCAGCTACCAACGGGCACCCTCTCCCGCTTCGCGGGAGAGGGACGGGGAGAGGGCTCACGGCGATGCCGCGCTCTCGCCCCCGTCGCTCGCGGGTCGCCACGTGAGCGACAGCGCGAGCCTCGCAGACGGAACCCCGACGGCCTCCTGAAGACCCATCCCCGCGGCGGCGCCGAGGAAGAGCCCGTCACGCACCGCGAGCTGCGCGCCGAGGAGCGCCTCGATCCCCCACTGCCCCGACGAGAAGGCCGCCGTCGCAGAGCCGTCGGGGAGCGATCGGATGGGGGTCACCACGTACGCTTCGGGCCCCACGCGGAGCTTGTTTCCGAGGAGCCCGAAGGTCGCCGCGGCGGTGACCCGCAGCTCGCGACCGACGGCCACGTTGAGCGCGTCGAACTCGCGGCGGAACATCACCGCCCCCACCACCGACCAGCGGAAGATCCCCGCGGCGCCCGCGAGGATGAGCCTCGGCTCCACGCGCACCGCGCCGTCGCCCGTGTTGCCCGCGCGGCTCCCCGTGGGGAGCCACAGCCACGCGCCGAGGTGCATGCTGAAGGGATCGCGAGACGCGCGACCGAAGAGCCTCACGCGCGCGCCGAGGCGCGTGTCTCCCACCGAGGCGCCCGAAGGGGCGAGCACGACGGTGCCGAGGAGCGCCTCGCTCCCGCCCTGATAGAGCGAGATGGGGAGCTCGAAGTCGACGCCCACGCGCCCCACGAAGGTCACCGACGCGCCGAGGTGCGCGACGAGCATCGAGGCCAACACGCGCGAGTCGACCACGTGACCGTCGGCGTACTGACGCTGCAGCGTGAGCGGCGAGGCGGCGTACTCCATGGTGAGCCCCGCGGCCCATCCCCAGCGACGCGCGTAGCGGGGATGCTCCGCGAGGAAGGTCCCGTCACCCGCGGGCGCCGTGTCGAAGCGGTCGAGGGCCCACCCCGACTCGACCGTGGCCTGCGCGCGAGCGGCAGCGGGCGCCAGGAGGAGCGCCGCGAGGGTCACCGTGGCGGTTCGGAGCGTCATCGCGCGCGACGCTATCACGGCGCATACGCCGCGCTCCAAGCGCTTCGCCCGAGGCGTCGACGGTCGACGGCGCGGCGCGTCGATCCGCGCTTCACTTCACCTGCGACGAGGTACTAGTGTCTCCTCATGGCCGTCCCGCATCACATCCTCATCGACATCGGCTCGCGGTGGAGCTCCTCGCTCGTTCTCGCCGAGGCCGAGCTCGCCCTCCACCGTTGGAGAGAGGACGCGGAGGTGCTCAAGGCCTACGGCTGGGGCGAGACCCGGCGGCGCCGCTTCGAAGCGCTCGTCGACCGCCTTCGCACGCGCCACGACGCCTGGGCCCACGCCGACGGCGGTGACACCGAAGAGGCCCGCGCGGAGCGCACCGCCGCGCGCCGCTGGCTCGACCGCGCCGTCTCGATCATCGAGGCCTCGGAGCTCGATCACCCCGCGCTCGGCGCCGTGCTCGCGTCGCTGCCTCCGCCCGGAGAGGGCGCCGCCACGCTGCTCGACGCGATGCGCGCGGCGCTCACGGCCTGCCACGAGAACCGCGCGAAGCTCGACGCCGAGGCCGCCGACGACCGCTTCTACGTCGAGGGCGCGTCGCTCAGCGCCGCCGTCGCCGCGGGGCTCGGTGACGTGCCCGCCAGCGCGTCCGATCGCGCGGAGCTCATCGAGACCCTCGACGGCGAGGTGTACCTCACGATCCGCGGGCTCAACCGCGCCGCGGGCAGGGCCTTCGCGGGCGACCCCAAGGGCCGCGCGACGCGCTACGTGTTCCAGTTCCTGGTGACCATCCAGCGCGGCGAGGGGACGGTCTCTCCGCGACGCTCCGAGCCCCCGCAGAAGGCCTGATCGCAGCGCCGATCGCGACCCTCCCCATGCGCGTCCTGCACATCCTCCACAGCATGTCGTTCGGCGGCGCCGAGGTGCTCGTCCACGACTTCGTCCGCGCCACGCGCGACGTCACCTGCCAGTCCATCGCGTGCCTCGACACGGTCGGTCCGCTCGGCGAGGCGATGCGCGCCGAGGGCGTCCGCGTCGAGGTGCTCGGCCGTCGACCGGGCCTCGACGCGCGGATCATCCCCGCGATGCGCAAGGTCATCACCGACGTGCGCCCCGACGTCGTGTGCGCCCACCAGTACACGCCCTGGTCGTACGCGGCGATGGCGATTCCCTTCGTGCGACCGAGGCCCGCGCTGGTCTTCGTCGAGCACGGCCGCCACTACCCCGACCAGCGGAGGCCCAAGCGCGTCTTCGCGAACCGCGCGGCCTTCCTCCACTGGACGCAGCGCGTGGTCTCGGTCTGCGGCTACGTGAAGCGGCTGCTCGTCGAGAACGAGGGCATCGACCCGTCGCGCATCGAGGTGGTCTACAACGGCGTCGACCCCTCGCGCTTCGACCTCTCGGTGCTCACCGACGGGACGCGCGAGAAGCTCCGCGCCGAGCTCTCGATCGCGCCCGAGCACAAGGTCGTGACCTGCGTCGCGCGGCTCCACCCGGTGAAGGATCACCCGACGCTCGTCCGCGCCTTCGCGCACGCTGCGAAGGCGGTCCCCGACGCGCGGCTCCTCGTGGTGGGCGGCGGCGACGACGGACCCTTGCGCGCGCTCGCGAGCGAGCTCTCGGTGGCCGACAAGGTGATCTTCACGGGGGCGCGCAGAGACATCCCCGCGGTGTACGCCGCGAGCGACCTCTTCGCGATGGCCTCGCTCAGCGAGGGGACCAGCGTGACGCTCCTCGAGTCGATGCTCCTGCAGCGACCGTCGGCGGTGACCGACGTGGGCGGCAACCCCGAGATCGTGGAGCGCGGTGTGACGGGGCTCCTCACGCCGCGCGGTGACGCCGAGGCGCTCGGCGGCTCCATCGCGTCGCTGCTCTCTGATCCCGCGCGCAGAGAAGCGATGGGCGCGCGAGGACGCGCCAGGGTGCTCGCGCGCTTCACGCAGAAGCGCATGCACGACGGGTGGCTCGGGGCCTTCGACGACGCGGCGCACATGGCCGCCAAGGGGCGCTGATCGCATGTGTGGAATCGCCGGCATCGTGAACCTCTCCGACGCGCTCGGGGTCCCCTCGCGCGAGCTCCTCGAACGCATGGTGCGGGCGATTCATCACCGCGGCCCCGACGAGTTCGGGCTCTTTCGTGACGCGCGCGCGGCGCTCGGACACGCGCGGCTCTCGATCGTCGACCTCGCCTCCGGGCAGCAGCCCCTCGCCAACGAAGACGGCACGCTGCACGTGGTCTTCAACGGCGAGATCTTCAACCACGTCGAGCTGCGCGAGGAGCTCTCGGCGCTCGGTCACACGTTCCGTACGCGCAGCGACACCGAGGTGATCGTGCACGCGTGGGAGGCGTGGGGCGACGGGTGCCTCGCGCGCTTCAACGGCCAGTGGGCCTTCGCGCTGTGGGACTCGACCGCGGGCACCCTCATCCTCGCGCGTGACCGCGTGGGCGTTCGACCGCTTCACATCCAGCAGTCGGGCGGACGGGTGCGCTTCGCGAGCGAGGTGAAGGCGCTCTTTCAAGACCCCGAGGTGCCGCGCGCGATCGACGCCGCAGGGCTCGTCGAGACCTTCACGTTCTGGGCTCCGCGCGCGCCCCGCACGCTCTTCGAAGGCGTGACGGAGCTGCCGCCGGGCTCGGTGCGCACCTACGACCGCCACGGCACGATGACCGAGCGCGTGTGGTGGCGACCGAGCTTTCCGACGGAGAAGCGCAGGGCCGATCACACCGACGAGAACGCCGAGCGGCTGCTCGCTGCGCTGCGCGACGCGACGCGGCTTCGCATGGTGCGCGCGGATGTTCCCGTGGGCGCGTACCTCTCGGGGGGCATCGACAGCGCGGTGGTGGCCTCGCTCGCGCGCGAGGCGTCGCCTGGAACACTGCACACGTTCTCGCTGCGCTTCGAAGACGCCGAGTACGACGAGACGCCGCATCAACGGCTCATGGCCGAGCGCCTCGGCAGCGTTCACCACGAGGTCGTCGCGACGCGTGGAGACATCGCGAAGGCGCTCCCCGAGGTGATCTTTCACACGGAGCGGGCCATCGTGCGGGCCGGTCCCGCGCCGCTCTTTCTGCTCTCGGCGCTGGTGCGTCGCGAGGGCATGAAGGTCGTGGTGACGGGCGAAGGGGCCGACGAGTTCCTCGGCGGATACGACCTGTTTCGCGAGGCGCGCGTGCGGAGGTTCTGGGCGCGTCACCCTGACTCCGCGGTGCGTCCGAGGCTCTTCGATCGCTTGTATCCGTGGCTCGCGCGCTCGCCGCAGGCGTCGCGCACGCTCGCGATGCGCTTCTGGGCGCGGGGCCTCGATCGCCCCGACGCGCCGGACTTCTCGCACGGCCCGCGGTGGTCGAGCGCGGCGGCCCTCCAGCGCTTTCTCACGCCCGCGGTGCTCGACGCGGCGAAGCCCGAGGGAGACCCCATCGAGCGCCTCCTCGCGACGCTCCCCGCGGAGTTCTCGAAGTGGGACCCGCTCTGCCGCGCGCAGCACCTCGAGATCACCACGCTGCTCTCGCCGTACATCCTCTCGTCGCAGGGCGACCGCGTGCTCATGGGGAACTCCATCGAAGGGCGCTTCCCCTTTCTCGACGCCGACGTGATGGCGCTCGCCAACTCGCTGCCGCCCGACGACAAGCTCTTCGTGCTCGACGAGAAGCACGTGCTGAAGCGCGCGGCGAGGTCGCTCATCCCCGCGGAGATCACGGCGCGCCCCAAGCAGCCCTACCGCGCCCCCGACGCCGTGTGCTTCGTCGGTCCGACTGCGCCGGAGTACGTGCGCGAGGTGCTCTCGGCGCGGGCCGTCTCCGACGCGGGGCTCTTCGATGCGACGCTCGTTCAGGGCCTCTACGACAAGTGCGCCCGCGCGGCCGAGCGCGGCGCGCTGAGCAACGCCGACAACATGGCCTTTCTCGGTGTGCTGACCGCGCAGCTCGTCGTCGACAGCCTCGTCCGCGTCACGCCCGCAGCGCCCGCGGCCGACCGCACGCCGGGCTTCCGCACCGTGATCGATCGGGTGGGGTGAGCCCTCACCCCGTCCCTCTCCCGCGAAGCGGGAGAGGGTGCCCGTTGGTAGCTGGAATGCCCTCACCCCAGCCCTCTCCCGCCAGAGGCGGGAGAGGGAGTCCGTCGTGTCGAAAGCAACGTCGACGGACTTCGAAGCAACGTCGACGGGCTGGGGTTCCGTGGGACGGCAGGGAGATACGCGCGTGACGCGCCCCGCGCGCGCGCCCAGATACGCGTGACGCGCCCGCGGCCCACGCGCGTGACGCGCCGATACGCGCGTGACGCCCAGGGCGATACGCGCGCCCCCCAGGATGTACACGATCGGCTGACATCACCCTCTTCGAGGTCAACCCTTCGTCGAAATCTGATGAAGCCCAGGCCCCGTCGCGTACATCCCTCGCCGTCGAACCCCAGGCGCACGAAGCGTCTCGCCGTCCGGCGGTCAGACTCCCTCCGACTTCCGACGGACTTCATTCCGACGGACTTCACGGCGACCACGTCGAAGCAACGCCGCCGAACTTCGAAGCCGCCGGACCTCCCCGCGAACGCCGAGCCGAAGCGACACCTACGAGCGCCGCCGCTGCGCGGACTCCTCTCCGCCTCTGGCGGAGAGGGCGTGAGGGCATTCCAGCTACCAACAGGCACCCTCTCCTCGCCCACGGCGGCCTTGCCCGCATACCGATGACGGACCTCGCCCTCTCCTCCTTCTGCGACGCGCGCTACACCGCGCCCAGATCAGCGCGCGCTCGCCCGCTCTGGCACGCCACCGCAGGTGCGGGCGCTGGATCAGCGCATCGTCCCTCCTCGACGACTTCCACGGCGAGGTCGTTCTCCCCGAGGACACCCCTCGTTCCCCGCGACCGCGCGCGCGGCCCATCGCCACGCACCCATGGCTGGGCGCCGACGTCTGGACGCGCTCCCACAAGTCCCTCGCGTGAGCCGCACGACGCAAGGTCGTCTCCGACCGCACTCGCCCCGCTCCTGGTCCACGCCGATCGGCTGGGCCTCGTTGCTGGCGGCGTGGCGCGGGTGATCGGGCCCACCTGATCGGGGGGCCTACTTGCGAGCGCGGCCCACGCGACCGCCGTGGTCCGCGGAGGCTGGTGCGGAGCGGCCTCCCGTCGCTCGCGTGCGCCGTTCGGCCTCCGACATCGCCGGTGGATGTGATGCTGCTGACCGCTGGCGGTGACGACTCGGCCGCGGGCGGTCGCGCTGGTCGGCGGAGATCGTGTTCGACTTGATCAAGAACGCCTGCCAGCTCGAAGCTCAGGTGGTGACGGATGTTGCGAGCTTCAAGCGGCTGGTGGCGCTGGCCCGGCAAGCGATCCAGATGGCGCGTTCCATCTGGGGCGAGGCGACTGCGAGTGGTGTGCAAGCACTACCGTGTTCCCGTTGGAGCGCGCGATCGGTGGCGCTGGGCCGCCTCCGCTGGCGCGTCGTCCATCGAGGCACTGGAGGAGATGCGAGGCGGCCCAACGACGTGGAGGCCCCCGCATCGAGAAGCCGTGTCCAGCGCTATTCGCGGACGCTACCGCGAGAACACCTCGTCGGCCTTCATCAGCAGCGCGGCGGCCTCGACCGATGCGCCGCGGATGAGGCTCGCGAGCGTGGTCACCATGCGCGGCGCGTAGGCGCTCACATCGCCGCCCGCCACGGCTCTCAACGCCGCGCGATCGGCCGCGCGCAGACGGAACGGACCGCCTCCGCACGACAGGCACACGACGCCTCCGGCTTCGGGATGGATCGTCACCGTCGCGTTGTCGGGCGCGGGCTTCGAACACCGCACGCAGCGGTCGAGCACCGGCGCGTGGCCGCCGTGGATGAGCACCTCCAGCACGAAGCGCACGAGCACCGCGGGCGTCACCTTCGCGTCGGGCTCCGTCGAGACGCGCTCGTAGAGCTCTCCCAGGAGAAGAAAGCAGGTCGCGTCGCCCGGTGAGGGCGCGGCCACCTCGCGGAGAAAGCCCGTCGCCGCGAGGGCCACGGTCTGCCGCGTGAGATCGCCGTGGAGCGGCGCCCAGGTGCGCTCGATGCGCGCTTCGTCGAGGCGCAGCCCCTTCGTCGAGGGCGTCATCGCGAAGCGGTGGAGGGCGAGCGGCGTGAGCCCGCCCGCGAAGCGCTGGCGCGATCGCTGACCCGAGGGGGCGAGCACCTCTACACGGTCTCCGTCTTCGAGGAGGAGCTCCGCGCGGAGGTCGTGCTCGCGGAAGGGCCGACGGTCGAGGACGAAGCCGCGCGCCGACCGCTCAGACACGGTGCTCGGGATGCCCTGCGCTCAGGCGCGGAGCGTCGAGGTCACGGCGGGAGCCTGCGAGAGCTGCTCTGGACGATCCTGCGTGCGAGGGCGGAGCAGGAAGGACATCGCCAGCGTGGCGAGGATCGCGAACACGACCAGCGCGATCGCGAGGCCGAAGCGGCGACCGCGGTCCTGCGGAGGGATCGAGAGGCGCGTCGGGACGGGCTGCACCTCGCGGGCGCGGATCTCCATCCCGTAGCGGGCGAGGACGTCTTCGGTGCGAACGCCGACGGCGCGCGCGTAGGCGCGGAGAAAGCCCTTCGCGAAGGTCTCACCCGGCAGGTCGTCGAAGCGCCCGGTCTCGATGAGCTCGAGGGTCTTCACGGGGATTCGCGTCGTGTCCGCGACCTCCTCGAGCGCGATTCCTCGCTGCTCCCTCTCACGTCGTAGCCAGGTTCCCATCGTCTCCATCAGGACCTCGGCACGCCTCGACCGACGAGAGTCGCGCGTGCGGTGTTCTCCGAGACATCGTCAGGCCCGCTGGGAGAGGGCGAGCGCCACGACGCACTTCGGAGGGGGTTGCATTTGAGGGAGCGCATCACTGTGCGACCGACCTCCCCAGGCTCGCGCACTCCCGGCCTTCAGCGGTCGTCGAGTCGAGCTCGACGCATCGCCGCAGGTCGTCGCGGGCCTGATCGGTGTGGTGCAACTGGATGTGCGCCCTCGCCCGTTCAAGAAAGGCACCCTGGTTGCGGTCGCACCCCTGCTGCGCCGCATCGAGGGCATGATCCAGCGCTTCGAGAGCGCGCTGGTGCTCATTCAGGTGATTGAAAGACTCGCCGAGCCGCGCCCAGCCCACGCAGAAGCGCGGCTGGATGTTCACCGAGCGCTCGAGGGCCGTGACCGCCTCGCGGTACTGACCCTTGCGGTTGAGCGCCCAGCCCAGGTTGCCGAACGCCAGATGCGGCGTCGCGTAGGTGATCTCGTCGCTGGCCGCGCGAAAGAGCGGCAGCGCCTCGTCGGTGCGCCCGGTGTTCATCAGCACCACGCCGAGCGTGTTGCGGACCTCGGCGAGCGCGGAGCGCAGGCGCTCGTCATCGACGGCGCGGCGCTCGTAGAGGCTCACGGCGCGGCGGAGGAGCTGCTCGGAGCGGGTGAAGTTCCCCTGGATGAGGAGCTGGACCCCGAGGTAGCGGTGCGCGTCGGCGTTCTCGGGGTCGAGCCGGATGGCCCGCTCCCACGCAACGACCGCAGCGGCCACGTTGCAGCGGCCCTGCGTATCACACTCCTGGAGGTACCCGAGGCCGTGCTCCACGTCCGCCGCCGACTGGGTTCTCGCTTCCTCACTCACGCCGCTGCAGGACCATCCCGCAACGGCGAACGACGCCACCGCCAGAAACGCACCGCACCAGGACCCACTCGTGCCAGACCGGTCGTGAATTTGTCGGTGTGTCACTTGGATCTCTGAATGCCAGTCCCGTCGGACATAGCCGAGTGTCAGCGTGCGGGTCAATCCGAAATTTGACAGCCAGAGGGTCTTTACCCGAGCGCGAAGAACCACGAATCCATCTTGTATTCAAGCGTTTTCTAAGAATACGTGAACAGACGAACACATGGCGCACGTGTCGCGGGTGGCCACTGGTTGCGCCAGCACGGCAGTAGTTCCGTCAGGGTGCCGCAGCCGTCGGGACGACGGGTCGCGCGCCGCGTTCGCGAAGCGCCGGTCAGGGGCCTGGATAGGGGTCACCGCGGCGGCGCGGCGGGGGGAGCGTCGGGTGGCGCCGGGGGCGCTCAGACGTTGATGAGGTCGAAGAGCTTGTCGGCCAGGGGCTTGTTGATCAGCTTGAGCTGCCGACAGACCTCGTTGGCCGCGTCCCAGTTGTTCGTGCGGAAGTAGCATTCGCCCAGGTCGTACTGGAGCGCCGCGTCTTGCGGCAGGGTCTTCACCGCGCGACGCAACGGGTCGATCGCCTCGCGGTAACGCCCGAGGGCCTTGTAGGTCATCCCGAGCCCCTTCTGCGCGACCATGTTGTCGGGCTGCGACTGGAGCACCCGACGGTACGACCGCGACGCCTCCTCGGTGCGGCCCGCCCGTTCGAGCAGCGTCGCCACGGCGAGGTGCGAGTCGAGGTCGTCGGCCCTCAGCTTGATCGCCTCGGAGTACGCCGCGACGGCCCCGTCGGCGTTGCCCTGCTCCGCGTACACGAAGCCCAGGCCCGACTGGATGGCCGCGTCTTGCGGCGCAAGGCGCGCGGCGTTCTCGAGGTGTCCGAGCGCGTCGACGGAGCGCCCCACCCTGCGATACGCGAGGCCGAGCGCGTAGTGGGCGTGCGCGAGGTCGGGCTTGAGCCGCACCGCCTCACGGAGCGCGTCGACGGCCTCGTCCCACCGGTCGATGTACGTGCAGAGCAGACCGAGCTTCTGGTACGCCTCGGCCGCCTGCGGACGGAGCTTCAAGAAGCGCCGGTACGCGTCGGCCCCCTCGGCGTACTTGCCGAGCATCTCGTAGGCGCCCGCGAGGCGCCACACCGCGTCGGCGTGATCGGGCCTCGCGCGAACCGCCTGACGGAGCACCTCGGCGCCCTGCTCCACGCGACCGAGGTCGAGGTACGCGGACCCGAGGCCCGCGAGGGCGTCGACGTACTCGGGCTTGAGCCGCGTAGCCGCTTCGTAGGCCTGCGCCGCTTCAGCAGCCTGACCCGCGTCGCCGTAGAGCTTGCCGAGGTGATACCAGGCCTCGGCCTGTCCGCGGTCGATCTCGATGCACGCGCGAAAGGCCGCGGCGGCTTCGACGTAGCGACCGAGGTCGCGCAGCGTCTCGCCGAGCGCGAGCTTGAGCGGCGCCTCGCGGGGCATGAGATCCGACGCGTGCTTGAGCGCCGTAGCGGCCTCGTCGAGGCGGTCGAGCGTCTTGAGCGCCTGCGCGAGCTGACGGTAGCTCTCGGCGTTCGAGGGATCGATGCGGATGGCCTCCTGCAGCGGGGCCACGGCGGCTTCGAAGTGACCGAGGGCCACCATCGCGGAGCCGTATCCCCGATAGGAAACGCCGTCGTTCGCGTCGAGGCGGAGGGCGCGCTGAAAGACGTCTTGCGCCTCGTTGTAGAGCCCCGAGGCGAGGTAGGTCTCGCCGAGCGTGCGGTACGCGAGGGGGTGCATCGGGTCGAGGCGGATGGCCTGCGCGAGCGCGTCGACGGCCTCCTGCGCGCGGCCGGTCTTCATGTAGAGGATGCCCACCTCGGTGTACGTGCGGGCGTCGTCGGGGCGCATGCGGAGGGCCTGCTTGAAGCGCTCGATGGCCTCCTGCGTGCGGCCCATGTCGCGCGAGAGCGCGCCGATCTGCACGAAGGCGTCGGCGTCGTCGGGCCTCAAGCGCGAGACCTGACGCCACGCGAGGAGCGACTCCTGGCTCATCCCGAGCTGGCGGTAGACCGTGCCGAGGTGCTCGTAGGCCTCGACGAAATCGGGGCGCAGGAGCGTGGCCTGACGGTGCGACTCGGCGGCGTCCTTGAGGTTCGCGACGGCCTCGTAGGCGAGGCCGAGGTGGTGGTGCGCGTCGGCGTGGTCGGGCTTGATGCGCACGCAGTCACGGAGCGACTGGATGGCCTCGTGGGGCTTGGCGAGCTGCTCGCACGCGAGGCCGAAGTTGAACATCGCCTCGGGGTCGTCGGGGTGCCGCGAGAGGGCCCGACGGAGGCTCTCGATGGCGTCGTCTCCGCGACCGAGCTTGTTGAGCGCGATGCCGTGGTTGCGCTGCGAGTTGGTGTCGTCGGGGTTGAGCCAGATGGCCTGCTCGTACGCGTCCGCCGCATCCTGCCAGCGCTCCATCGCGAGGAAGGTCTCGCCGAGCGCCGCGTGAAGCCCCGCCTCGTTGGGCCGCATGCGGATGGCGTCTTGGATGACCTTCACCGCGGCGTCGGGCTTCTTGAGCTTGCGGTACGCCTGACCGAGCGCGAAGTACGCCTCGTGGCGGTCGGGCCTCGCCTTCACCGCGCGTTCGAAGGACACGGCGGCGTCTTGATGACGCTCGAGGGCCGAGTAGCTCGCGCCGAGCTTCATCAGGGCCTCGGGATCGTCTTGACGGAGCGCGAGGCTCTTTCGAAGCGCGTCGACGGCGTCTTCGTGGCGCGACATCGACTGGTAGGCCGAGCCGAGGTTGAAGAGCGCTTCGAAGTGGTTGGGGTCGATGCGCGACGCCTGACGGTAGCTCTCGACGGCCTCGACGAAGCGGCCCATGCGCGAGTACATCTGCGCGAGCTGAAAGTGGGCGTCGGCGAGGTCGGGCTTGATCTGCGCGGCCTTCTTGAAGGCCTCGGCGGCGGCGTCGAACTTGTCGAGCGCGGCGGACACGAGCCCGAGCTGGTGCTGCGCCTCGGCGTAGTCGGCCTTGAGGCGCGTGGCCTGCTTGAAGGCGTCCTCGGCGTCGCCGAGGTTGCCGAGCTCTTTTTCGAACTGCCCGAGCGTGAAGTGAAAGCCCGGCTCGTAGGGCTTGAGGCGGATGGCCTGACGGATGGCCTGCGCGGCCTCCTTCGGTCGCCCGAGGTCTTTGTAGACCGTGCAGAGCGTGTTGTAGGCGGGGGCGCAGTCGACATCGAGGCGCGTCGCTTTTTCGAGGGCCTCGACGCTCTCCTGCATGGAGCCCACGGCGTGACACGAGACGCCGAGGCCGACGAAGTACATCGGGTCGTCGGCGCGGCGACGGATGGCCTCGCGGAAGTTCGCGACGGCCTCGACGTGGTTCACGAGGTTCTGGTTGGCGAAGCCGAGGCCCGCGTGCCCTTCGGCGTCGTCGGGCGTGATGCGCACGACCTCGTTCCAGTAGCCGCGGGCCTCCTTGTGGCGCTCGAGGCGCGCGAGGAGGCGGGCCATCGCGCGGTGCGTGGTGGCGCGGTTGGGGTCGAGCTCGATGGAGCGGCGCCACTGGAGCAGCGCGTCGTCGTTGCGGTTCTGCGCCTGGAGCGAATCGCCGTAGCGGTAGAGGTCTTCGGCGTTGCCGGGCTCGACGGCGAAGAGGTGCTCGAAGGTGCGGACGGCCTCGGGGTAGCGCTGGACGCCGTGGTAGGCGAGCGCGAGGTGACGGAGGATCTCGCCGTCGCCGGGTCGCTGCTCGTTGGCGCGCTCGAGGAAGGGGACCGCGTCGCGGTAGTCGTTCGCCTGGACGTGGACGATGCCCACCTCGGCGGTCGCGGCGGTGAAGTCGGGGCGGAGGCGCAGGGCCGTGCGATACGCGCCCGACGCGTCGGCGAACTGGCGCTGACGGGCGAGCGCCTGGCCGAGCTTGTACCAGGCCTCGGCGTGGTCGGGCTTGAGGCGCACGGCGTTGCGGAGGGCCTCGATGGCCGCGTCCCACTCTTCGCGGAGCGTCTGGGCGAGCGCGAGGTTGTAGTACGCGTCGGCGAAGTTGGGGTCGAGCGCGATGGCCCGCTTGTGCTGATCGACGGCGTCGCTGAGCTTGTTGGCGTTGCGAAACGCCACGCCGAGCTGGTTGCGACGGAAGGGGTCGTTGGGGCGAACCAGAAGGGCGGTCTTCAGGTTCTCGATGGTCTTCTCAAGCCGGTCGTCCATGGAAGCGCTCGCGCAGTCCCCAGTGTGCAGGTTCGTCGATCGATCGGGCGGCGCGGCGATGTTCTCCCCTCACGCGGGGTCCTGTCACCCCTGAATGCACGCAGCGCCGCGGTCTCGGAGGGCGCGCGCCGCGGTTCACAGAACCGATTGCCCCCTACGCGAGCGGACCGTGCGCGAGGTATAAACGTCGTTCCATGCGACCGATGCTCCTCCCCTGCCCCGCGTGCCACCGTCATGTCCGCTCCGGCGCGAGCGCGTGCCCCTTCTGCGAGGCTCCCCTCGACGGCGCCGCGCGCCCCGACGACGCCCCCGACACCCGCGGGTGGAAGCGCGCTGCGATCTTCACCTTCGGCGCCGCCCTCTCGCTCACCGCGTGCAGCTCCACCACGACGGGCAGCGACGCCGCGCCGCAAGACAGCGCCACCGACACCGCGCCCATGGACGCGCCCCTCACGGACACGTCGCCCACGGACACGTCGCCCACGGACGCGTCTCGCACGGATGTCGTGACCGACACGGCCGTCGACAACGGGGGGATCGCGCCGCCCTACGGCATCGCGCCGACCGACGCGGGCCCTCCCGACGACGGGAGCTTCAAGGCCGACTACGGCGCGCCGCCTCCGCGCGACGCGGGCACCGACTGAATCGCGGCTCAGCGCCCGACGCTGCGCTGCTTCGTGACCCCCCACGGAGCAGCGCCCCGCTCCGCATTGCGACGATTGACAGGTGCCGTGCGCGAGGCGATCTAGGAAGATCCCCCCGCGCGTGGCGCGATGCGCTGCGGCCGGAAGGAGCGAGGCGATGGGTAGGGACACGGCGTCGACAGAGGGGAAGCTCGGGATCGTGCTCTCGGGCGGAGGCGCGCGCGGCGCGTTTCAAGCGGGGGTGTTGGAGGTGTTGCTCCAGCACCCGCAGTTCAAGAAGCCCGAGGTGCTCTCGGGGACCTCGGCGGGCGCGATCAACGCGGCGATCCTCGCGAAGACGAACGACGCGGCGGAGCTCAAGCGCTTCTGGTTCGACGCCGCGAACGATCAGCCCATCGCGGCGCACAAGCGCTTCTTCGAGGAGTTCTACGCGAGCCTCGAGAAGATCGGCTGCGAGCGCTGGTACACCTTCGCGAAGCAGCGGGGCGTGTTCGAGAGCCCCTTCAACCGACGACGCACCGCAGGGAACCTCCTCGCCGCGGCGGCGGAGTTCCTCTTGAAGAAGGACTTCGCGAGGCTGACGCGCGCCATCCGCGACGTGAAGCAGGCGAGCATCCTCGAGGGCGACAGCCTCCTCGCCCGTCTGAAGCTGCACCTCGGCGACAGCGTGAAGCCGCGCGAGGGGATCGACCTCGCGGTGAGCGTCGTCGACGCGCACACGGGCGAGGTCGTGCGCTTCGCGACCCAGGAGGTCCACGACGACGAGTACGTCCACGCGCCGGAGATCCCCATCGACGTGATCCGCGCGAGCGCGAGCATCCCGGTGCTGCTCCCCGCGGTGCTCACGCGCGACGCGCCGCGCGACGTCACGCACCTCTGCTGGGACGGCGGCCTCCTCGTGAACACGCCCCTCTCGCCCATCGTGAAGCTCGGCGCCGAGCGCGCGGTCACCGTGCTCTGCACCGTGGGCCCGAAGGCGCGCGCCGAGCGCTTCAACGACCTCGACGACGCCCTCGAGCGCCTCGCCGACACCTTCTTCGAGAACACCTACAACGTCGACTGCAAGCTCCTCATCGCGCGCAACCTCATCACCACGCCCGCCGGCGTGCGCGCGCTCGACGCGAGCGACAACCGCAAGATCTACCTGCACAAGGCCATCAGGCCCGACGGCGCCGCGGCGCGCTCGTACCTCGACTTCTCCCCCGAGTCGTTCACCACGATGTACGAAGACGGCCGCGCGCAGGCGACGAAGTGGCTCGCCGAGGGGCCGCTCTTCGAAGAGGGCATCGTGATGTCGAACGCGGCGCACCCCTTCGGCGACTGATGCTCAGCGCGCGCGGCAGGCGCCGTAGGCCGTGTCGCAGTAGGCGTCGGGGCCGCACGACGCGTCCGTCACGCAGCCGCAGTAGCCGTAGCGGGTGTAGCAGCCGCGACCGGCGCCGCAGTCCGTCGTCGCCGAGCACACGCACCGCCGCGGCGTGCCTGTTCCGCAGGTGCTCCCCGCGGTGCAGTCGCCGTTGCTCGCGCAGGTCGCGCGGCAGATGCCCGTGGCGCGGTCGCACGCGGCGGCGCCGCAGAGGGCCTGCGCGTTGTACGCGCACGAGGGATAGCAGGCCGAGAGGCTCCCGACGTTGCGGCAGAGGTACCCCGCGCGGCACGCCGAGGGGGCCGCGCACACGCGCAGGCAGAAGCTCGTCGAGCCGTCGCTCACGCAGGTGCTCCCCGCGGGGCAGTCGGAGAGCGCGGCGCATCGGCGGGTGCAGTACCCCGCGGCCCACCCGATCGCGTCGGGGAAGCACAAGGGCGCCGTCGCGTCGCAGTCCGTGTTGCGATCGCACGGTCCGCCGACGCCGGTCTGCACGCACGCGCCAGCGCGGCAGCGCGTTCCCGCGGCGCAGCGGAGGCCGCAGGCGCCGCAGTCGGTGTCGCTCGCGCGCACGTCGACGCAGACGCCGCCGCAGTTGAGTTGCCCCGGCGCGCACACGAGCGCGGGAGGCTCGTCGATCACCGGCGGGACGTCGAGGATCGGAGGCACGTCCTCGACGGGCGCGATGTCCTCGACGGCGGTGTCCGGCGCGGCGACGTCCATCGCGGGAACGTCCGTCGGAGAAGGCAGATCCGTCGACGCCTCGATCACCGCGAGGGCGTCACTCGAAGCGTCCTCGGCCTCGTCGGAGGCGTCGAGCGTGTCGCCGGGGATGTCGAAGCGCGGCGCGCCGTCGAGGTCGACGTCGGGCGTCGATTGCCCCACGTCGTTGCTCTTCACGACGGGCGGGAGCTCTCCCATCGAGCACGCCGCGAGGGTCGAGAGAAGCGCCGCCAGCACTCCAGAGCGCGCCCGCATGGAGAGAGGCTTTACACCCCGAGCGACGCGGCGGTCTACGGCCACCGCGCGGCGAAGGCGATGTGCGCCGCGCCGTCGAGCATCGACGAGGGATCGCCCTGCGCGATGACCTCCCGGCGATATCCGCTGGAGATGCGCGTCACGGTCACCGCCTCGGCCTCGACGTGAAAGTGAAGGCGCCATGACTTCTCGGCGATCATCAGGCCGCCGTCGGCGTCGTGAAGAATGCGCCGATACGGGTGCGGCGCGGGATCTCTCGCCAGCGCGGGCGCTGCGACGTCACCGACGATCACGCCGTGCGCCTCGCGGAGCCACGCGACCTGTTCCGCGGCGAGCGCCGTCCAACGGATCTCGTAGCGCGCGGCGGCCCCTTCGGCCTCGTCGCGCTCGACCTCGTCGAGCCACCCCGCGCGCGACCCGGGGAACGCGTCGGCGTAGGGGATGTAGGGCTTGATGTCGAGCACGGGCGTTCCGTCGAGGAGGTCGACGTCGGCCACGCGGAGCGTCCTGCCGCGCACTTCGAGGAGGCGCAGCACCGAGAGCCCGAGGGGGTTCGGTCGATGCGGCGAGCGCGTCGCAAGAACGCTGCGCTTCACGCGTCCGCCGCGCGGCGGGAGCACCCGCGGCCTCCACCGCTCGTTGCGGTGAAACCACACGATGACCCAGATGCGGTCGAAGCCCGCGAGGTCGGCGACGCACTGCTCCATGTTGAGCCCGGGGACGAGCTCGATGACCCCATCGCGCCCCTCGGCCGCCATGCCCGGCTGCCGCGGCGCGCGGTACCGATCGGTGTAGGGCGTTCGAATCACCCCGATGGGGTGGAGGGTCAGGGCATCCACGGCGACCGATGGGATACACGGACGCGGATTCGTTTGTCACCGACCGATCGCGCGCGGCGTAGCCACCTCCGCCCGACAAGGGCATCCAACACACGGAGCCAACACCACGCCATGCCGCACCCCTCCGCCCGCCTCGCGCTCGTCGTCGCGCTGTGCCTCTTCGCGCTCTGGTCGTGCACGCGCACCACCGCCGAGCCTCGCCGGCCCGACGTGTCCGCGCCCACGCAGCACGCCTCGTCGCCGCCTCCCGCAACGGCGCAGCGCGCGCAGAACGAGGCGCCGCCGCCCGTCGGAGAGCGCCTCACGCTCACCGACGATCAGTGGCGTCAGCGGCTCACGCCCGAGCAGTTTCACGTGCTCCGCGAGCAGGGCACCGAGCGCGCGTTCACGGGCGCGTACTGGAACAACCACGAGGCCGGGACCTACGTGTGCTCGGCCTGCGGCGCGCCTCGCTCTTCTCCTCGACGACGAAGTTCGACTCGGGCACCGGCTGGCCGAGCTTCTGGCAGCGGCCATCGAGCCCGGTCGCGTCGCCGAGACCCGTGACGTGACGCTCGGCATGGCGCGCACGGAGGTCCACTGCGCGCGCTGCGGCGGACACCTCGGCCACGTCTTCGACGACGGCCCGCAGCCCACGGGGCAGCGCTACTGCATCGACTCGATCTCGCTCGAGTTCCACCCCGCGCACTGAGCGGAGCCGCCGCTCCGCGCGCGCGGCGGTGCGTCACACCGGCAGCGACCAGGCCCTCAAGATCGCGCGCAGCGCCTCGGCGTCTTCGCACGCGGCGCCGCGCGGATTCGAGAGGTGCGCGTCTCCCTCGACGAGCGACGCGCGGCCGCGAAAGAGCACCGCGCGCATCCCCGCGTCGAGCGCGCCCACGTAGTCCGCGGCCCACGCGTCGCCCACGTGGACGCAGTCTTCGAGCGCCACGCCCAGTCGCTCCGCGGTCCAGCGGAAGATCTCCGTCGAGGGCTTCTCGATGCCGAGGCGACCCGAGTCTGCGACCACGGGGAGGTCGTCGGTCCAGCCCATTTCATCGACGAGCACCGAGAGGCCGCCCTCGGAGTTGCTCACCACGCCGACGGGAACGCCCGCCGCGCGGAGGTCTCGCACGAGCTCGATCATCCCCGCGATGGGCCTGCGCCAGAGGTTCACCCTGGGCTGCTCGGTCCAGAGCCACTCGACGTGCGCCGCGCGACCCTCTTCGACGCCCGCGCCCGCGAGGAGCGTGTCCATCAGGAGGCGCCAGGGGTGACCGCCGAGACCCGCGCGAACGCCCTTGTTGTAGGCGCTCCACGCCGAGGGCGTGGCCGCTTCGAGGCGCTCGACGGCGACCTCGACGCCGCGCTCGCGGAGGCGACGGGAGAGCATCGCGGCGTCCATCTCCGCGAGGGTCTGCCCGAAGTCGAAGGTCACCGCGCGCGCCCGGTCGCTCATGGCGCCGCGTCTATCACGGCCTGCGGCGCAAGAGGAGCCCGACGAGGCCCGCGACCGCGGCCACGATGCCGACGGTCACCAGCGTGCGAGGCAGCGTCGAGTCCGACCGCGGCCCCGAAGGGGGCGTGTGCCCCTCGTCAGAGACCCTGCGACCGAGCTCGATGCGCAGCGCCTCCTCACCGCGGGCCATCATCCACGCGAGGTCGGCGGCGAAGACCGTCGCGCCGAAGAGCGAGCCGCGGAGCTCGGCGCGCTCGACCACGACCTCCCACACGACGTCTGCGACGGTGCGCTCGCCCTCGGCGCGGACCTCGACGCGGAGCGTGCCTTCGAGGTCGCCGAAGAGCTGCCACGTCCACGCCGTCGCCTCGCTCGCGACGCAGCGCGCGGCCCATTCGAACACCTCGGGTGAGCGCCCGCGGGAGCGCACCGAGACCACGCGACCGAGGCCGCTCGACGCCCCCGTGGCGACCTCGGTGGTCTCGAGCCACGACGACGGCCACCAGCGCGCGAAGTCGACGAGCTCGGCCAGCACGGCGGACACCTCGTCGACGGGCGCGACGAGCTCCCAGCGATACGCGTAACGCTTCGTCTCAGGCATGCGCGATCGACTCGTCGCACGACCGGGGGCGCGGCGCAACGACCTCTGGCAGCGGCGAGGGCGCTGCTCTAGAGTGGCCCCTCACCTGCCTGTGGAGGAGATCGGGAGGCGACGCGATGCGAGCCGACGCGCACGAGATCCGAAGCCTGTTCGAACTCTCCCTCGACGCGCTCTGCGTCGCGGGCGTCGACGGTCGCTTTCGTGAGGTGAACCCCGCGCTGGCGCGGGTCTACGAGCGCTCCGTCGACGAGCTCCTGACGCGGTCGTTCCTCGAGTTCGTGCACCCCGACGACCGCGAGGCGACGGTGCGCGAGCTCTCGAACCTCTCCGAGGGCACGCCCACGATCACCTTCGAGAACCGCATCGTGCGGCCCGACGGGACCGTGCGGTGGATCGCGTGGCGCGCGGCGCCCGTCATCGAGTCGGGGCTCGTCTACGCCGTGGGGCGCGACGTGACCGAGGCGCGGCGGCTCGCGGCCCTCTCGGCGGACCGCGAGGCGCGCATGCAGGCCGTCGTGGCGACGGTCACCGACGCCATCGTGACGATCGACGAGCGCGGCGTCATCGACGCCGTGAACCCCGCGTGCGAGCGGATGTTCGGCTACGAAGCCGCGGCGCTCGTGGGGCGCAACGTGTCGGTGCTCATGCCCCGGCCGCACCGCGAGCGGCACGACGCCTACGTCGAGCGCTTCGTCACGACGCGCGAGGCGCGCATCGTGGGCAAGGGGCTCCGCGAGGTGACGGCGATCCGCGCCGACGGGACGACCTTTCAGGTCGAGCTGGCCGTGTCGGACCTCCAGCTCTCGAACCGCCGGGTCTTCGTGGGCGTGCTGCGAGACATCTCGGAGCGCAAGCGCGCCGAGGCCGACCGCGCGTCGCTCATCGCGCAGGAGGCCAACCAGCGCGGGCGCACGGAGGTCTCCGCGGGCATCCTCCACGACCTCGGCAACGCGCTCACGGGCATCACCGCGCGCGCCGCCGACGTGCGCTCGGCCCTCGCGCGGGCCCAGATGCAGACCGACCTCGCCCGCACGGCGGGCTTCGTGCGGTCGAACCGCGACGCGCTCGCGAGCGCCCTCGGCGCGCCGAAGGCCGACGCGCTCGGAGACATCCTCGACGCGATCGCGGCGTCGCAGTCGACCGCCTACGAGGCCATCGGCGAGGGCGTCGCGAAGCTCCTCACCTTCGTCTCGCACGCGCAGGACCTGCTCTCGATCCATCGCGTTCACAGCGGCGTCGGCGCCGGGCCGCGCACGCCGAAGATGAGCGTGACGGGCGTGCTGCTCGACGTGCAGGCGATGATGTCCGACGCGGTCTCGCGGCGCGGCGGGCGGCTCACGGTCTACGCCGAGAGCAACCTCCGGGGCGTCACGGTCGACGGGGTGCGCGTGCTCCGCGCGCTCATCAACGCGGTGCAGAACGCCGTCGAGGCCTTCGAAGAGTCGCCCGGCGACGCGCCGCTGGAGGTCTCGGTGCTCGCGGGGCCGCTGCCCGACGGCGCGCTGCAGCTCTGCGTGCGCGACAACGGGCCGGGCTTCGCGCACACCGGCGAGGAGCTCTTCGCCGACGGCTTCACGACGAAGTCTCGCGGATCGGGGCGCGGCCTCGGCGCGGCGCGCGCGGCGGTGGCCCCCCTCGGCGGAACGGTCTCGATCACCAGCGACGGCCCCGGTCGCGGCGCCCTCTTCACGCTCACCCTCCCACCACCACCACCACGGAGCACGACGCCATGACCCTTGACCCCAGGCTCAACGCCCGGATCCTCGTGATCGACGACGAGGAGGCCGTTCGCGACAGCTTCCGCACGGTGCTACGCCGCGACGCCCACGACGACGAGCGCGTGCTCGCGGCGGCGAGCGTGCTCTTCGACGAGCCGCGTCCGTCGCACGGGTCGGGCGCGCTGCGGGCCAGCGGCGTGGCCTTCGAACTCGACGTGGCCGAAGACGGCGCGCGCGGCGTGGAGATGGTGCGCGCGGCCACCCTCGCGGGGCGCCCCTACGCCGTGGTCTTCTGCGACATCCGCATGCCCGGGATGGACGGCATCGAGGCCGTGACGCAGCTCCGGGCCATCGACCGGCGCGCCGAGGTGGTGTTCATCACGGCCTACAGCGACCACGGCATCGAGGCCATCACCGAGCGCGCGGGCGCCGACGTGGGGTACTTCGTCAAGCCCTTCATCTCCGACGAGATGCGCCAGCTCGCGACCAAGCTCGTCATCGAGTGGAACAAGGCCCGCGAGATCGAGGCCCTGGTGCGCGCCGTCGCGGCGTTGCGCGGCGAGCGGAGGGACATCCACCGGCTCGTCGAGCACCTGCTCCGAGAGATCTGCCTGTGGCTCGACACAGACTCCGCCGCCCTCTTGCGCCGGGCGCGCGACGGCAGCTTCGCGTTCGACCTCGGCGTCGGGACGCTCGCCCAGGCCGAGACCGTGCGCGAGGTGCTCGCGCGCCTCAACGGCAGGCTCCTGGAGGGCGGCGCGGCGGACCTCAGCGTGCTGCCCGACGGCACGTCGGTGCTGCCGATCCACGAGTTCGGCGTGGCGATCGCGCTGTCGGGGCGGCACCGCATCACGCCCGACCGGCGCTACCTGCTCGAGGTGTTCCTCGAGAACGCGGCCTTCGCGTTGCGGCACAACGACATCGCGACGCGGCTCGCGGAGGCCGAGCGGCTGGCCTCCGTGGGGCGCGCGATGGGGTACATCGTCCACGACCTGCGCAACCCCCTCGGCGTCGCGCAGATGCTCGCGCACGTGCAGGCCGAAGACCCCGACACGGGCCGCGAGGCGCGCGACGTCTTCCACCAGATCGAGATCCAGATCCGGCGCGCGGTCGAGCTCCTCAACGACACGCTGGCCGTGTGCCGCAAGGACCTGCGCGTGAAGCCCGCCAATGTCGACGCCGCGAAGCTCCTCGACGACGGCAGCGCGCTCTGGCGCGTGATGCTCTCGCAGCGGGGCGTTCCCTTCACGGTGTCGTGCGCGCCGGGGACGGTGCTCTACGCCGACGCGAGGGCCGTCGAGCGCGTGCTGCACAACCTCACGAAGAACGCCGCCGACGCGGTGATCGGGCGCGACGGCGGCCGCGTCGACGTGGGGGCCGGCCTCGTCGACGACGGCGCCGAGCTCTGGGTCGCCGACAACGGCCCCGGGGTGTCGGAGGCGCTGCTCCCGTCGCTCTTTCAGCCCTTCGCGACGGAGGGCAAGGACGGCGGGACGGGCTTCGGCCTCGCGATCGTTCAGCAGGTGTCCGAGGCCCACGGCGGCAGCGTGCGGTACGCGCGCGAGGCCGGGATGAGCCGGTTCACGGTGCACCTCCCCGCGGAGGGCTCGCTCAGCGCACCCGCGAAGAGATGATCTCCCGCAGCACCTCGGGGTCGATGGGCTTCTCGTACCAGACCACGGGAGAGCCCTGGAGGAAGTCTCGCGCGGCCGGCGAGAACGCCCCCGCGGTGAGGAAGATCATGCGCTGCGCGAGGGCCGGCGCGACCTCGAGCACCCTGCGGTAGACCTTCTCGCCCGACATCGCGGGCATCATCATGTCGCAGAGAAAGGCGTCGAAGTCCTCGCCGGCCTCGATGCGCGCGAGGGCCTCCGAGGGCTTCGTCGTCGACGTCACCTCGTGGTCGATGCGGAGGATGCGCGCCATGAGGTCGAGCAGCACCGGCTCGTCGTCGAGCACGAGCACGCGGCCCCGGCGGCGCGTGCGGGTCGCGCCCGGCGGAGACTCCCAGGTCGACGCGCGGCGGGCCTCCGAGGCGCCCGCGACGTGGAACGACAGCGTCGAGCGCCGCACCACGCGCGACGATCCGTCGGGGGCGGCGGCGCGGTGCTCGACCTCGACCTCGACCTCGATGTCGCGGCTCGCGGCGCGCAGCGCGATCGTGTGCGCGTCGGGGACGCCGTCGGGGATCTCGCGCACCACGTCGAGCACCGCCGAGAGGATCGTGCGGCCCGCGCGCGCCGTGTCGCCCACGACGGGCGGCAGCGGGCCGACCTCGACGACGAAGCGGGCGCGCTGCTTGGCCACGGTCACGGTCACCGCGCGCACGGCGTCGAGGACGTGCGCGAGGTCGACGGTCTCCCGCGACGAGGCGCCGTAGACGCCGAACACGCCGACGCCGCGCGTGACGCTCGCGGCGCCGTCGATGCCGTCGCGCACGCTCCCCGCGGCGTCGAGCACGGTCTCAAGGGTGACGCGCATCGCGTCGACGTCGACGGGGGCCGCGGCGTCGAGCACGTTGAGCATCGTGCGCACGACGTGTCGGATGATCCCGACGCCCGCGAGCGCCTCCATGAGCTGCGTGTTGATGCCGTGCGCGACGCTCGCGGAGAACGCGCCGAAGGACGCCTCCGCGTCGCTTCTGGTGAGCAGGGCTTCGAGCGCAGACGCGTCGCGCCCCTGCCCGTCACCGTCGTCCGCGCCCGTCCCGGCGGTACCTGGTGCCATTGGCTGTCGTCCCTTCAATCGTTCGAGGGATGAATCAAAAAGGCACCCTACGGTCATCGCGCCGCGACGTCAATCACCGCCCGGCGCGGCTCAGACCGCGGCGCAAAAGTCCTCGTAGTCGATGTAGGCCGTGATGGTGGGCGCCTCACCGCACATGGGACACGACTTGTCCCTTCGGAGCCTCAGCTCACGGAAGCGCATCGCGAGCGAGTCGTACGTGAGGAGCCGCCCGACGAGGCACTCTCCCTTCTTCAAGATCAGCTTGAGCACCTCGGTGGCCTGGAGCATCCCGATGAGACCGGGGAGCACACCGAGCACGCCCGCCTCGTGACACGAAGGCGCGAGGTGCGCGGGCGGAGGCTGCGGGTAGAGGCAGCGGTAACAAGGTCCCTCGAAGGGCACGAAGGTCGTCACCTGACCTTCGAAGCGATACACGCTGCCGTGCACCACGGGCTTTCGCTTCATCACCGACGCGTCATTCACGAGGTACCTCGTCGGAAAATTGTCGCTGCCGTCGAGCACCACGTCGTACGCGTCGAAGAGCCTGTCGACGTTCTCGCTCGTGAGCCGCTCGCGGTGCTTGATCACCCGCACGTCGGGGTTGAGCTCTCGCAGCGTCTCCTCCACGGAGTCGACCTTCGCTTCGCCCACGCGTGAGGTGCGGTGCACCACCTGACGCTGGAGGTTCGACGCGTCGACCACGTCTGCATCGACCACGCCGAGCGTCCCGACGCCCGCGGCCGCGAGGTAGAGCGCCGCGGGAGAGCCCAGGCCGCCCGCGCCGAGCAGCAGCACCTTCGCGTCGAGGAGCCTCGCCTGCCCCGCCTCGCCCACCTCGGGGAGCATGAGGTGCCGCGCGTACCGCTGCCGCTGCGCGTCGGTGAGCGCCCGCGGGACCACGAAGGGATATCCCCGGTCGCGCCACTGCGAGAAGCCCGGGTTCGCGCTCTCGACACGCGCGTAGCCCATCTCGACGAGGGTGCGCGCCGCGAGGGCCGAGCGCGTGCCGCCCTGGCAATAGAGCACCAGCCGCGCGCCGCGGTCGGGCGCGGCCTGCTCGATGCGCTGCTCGAGGAAGCCCCTCGGCACGCTCACCGCGCCCGCGATGTGGCCCGCGCGAAACTCCTCGGCCTCGCGCACGTCGACGAGCGTGAGGGGCGCGCCCGCGTCGAGGGCTTCTTTGAGCGCTTCGAGCGACAGCTCTCGGGTGGCGCCGCGCGCCTCGGACATGAGCTCTTGAAAGGTCTTCGACATGGTGCGCCGCTCCGTGCGCGCGATGATGCTCGGAGTCGCGGGGAGAAATCCATCGCAGCGAGGGAGCGCGCCGGGTGACGGGCGTTGACGCGCGCGCGGGCATCACGTAACCGTCGCCCGCGATGGCGAGGCTCACCTATCGAGACGCGGGCGTGGACATCGAAGCGGGGGACTCCCTGGTCGAGCGCATCCGCCCGCACGTTCGCACCACGCGCCGCCCCGAGGTGCTCGCCGACGTCGGCGGCTTCGCGGGCCTGTGCCGCCTGCCCCTCGGCGTGCGCGACCCCGTGCTCGTGAGCGGCACCGACGGCGTGGGCACCAAGCTCAAGCTGGCCTTTCAGACCGGCGTGCACGACACCGTGGGCATCGACCTGGTGGCCATGTGCGCCAACGACGTGGTGACCGTCGGCGCCGACTGCCTGTTCTTTCTCGACTACTTCGCGGCGGGCAAGCTCGACGTGGGCGTCGCCGAGCGCGTCATCGCGGGCATCGCCGATGGGTGTCGCCGCGCGGGCTGCACGCTCCTCGGCGGCGAGACCGCGGAGCTCCCGGGCATGTACGCCGAGGGCGAGTACGACCTCGCGGGCTTCTGTGTGGGCGTGGTCGAGCGCGACGAGCTCCTCGACGGGCACACGGTGAAGGTCGGCGACGTGGCCATCGGCGTGCTCTCGTCGGGGCTGCACTCCAACGGCTACTCGCTCGCGCGCCGCGCCCTGCTCGACGTGGCGGGCTACAAGCTCGATCAGATCGTGGGCGGCCTCGGGCGCTCGCTCGGCGAGGCCCTCCTCGAGCCCACCATCGTGTATGCGCGGCCCCTTCGAAGGGCCATGTCGTCGGGGCAGATCCGCGCGATGGCGCACATCACGGGCGGCGGCATCGCGGGCAACGTCCCGCGCGTGCTGCCCGACGGCATCGGCGTCGCGATCGACCGTCGGCGATGGGTCCGTCACGAGCTCTTCGACATCATCCAGAAGGCGGGTGACATCGACGAGGCCGAGATGCGCCGCACGTTCAACCTCGGGCTCGGCATGGTGGTCATCGCCGAGGCCGCGGGCGCAGACACCGTTCTGCGCGAGCTCAAGGCGCACCACCTCGACGCGGCCATCGTGGGCGAGGTGGTCCCCTCCGACGCCGTCGACGACGCGCGCGTCACCTTCGTCGGAGACTGATCCGCCATGCGCCTCGGCGTGCTGGTCTCGGGCTCAGGGACGAACCTCCAGGCGCTCCTCGACGCCGAGGCCGCGGGGTCGCTGTCGGGCTCGGTGGTCGTGGTCATCTCGAACAAGCCCGGCGTCGCGGCCCTCGATCGCGCGGCGAGGCACGGCGTTCCGTCGGCGGTGATCTCGCACCGCGAGCACGCGACGCGCGAGGACTTCGACCGCGCCCTCGTCGCGGCGTTGAGAGACCACGGCGTCGAGCTCGTGGTGCTCGCGGGCTTCATGCGCATCGTGACGCGGGTGTTCCTCGACGCCTTTCCGCAGCGGGTGGTGAACGTGCATCCGTCGCTCCTGCCTGCGTTTCCCGGGGTGGATGCGCAGGCGCAGGCGCTCGCCTACGGGGCCAAGGTCACGGGCTGCACGGTGCACCTCGTCGACGCGGGCGTTGATACGGGCCCCATCCTCGCGCAGACCCCCGTCGCCGTGCTCGACGACGACACCGTCGACACGCTCAAGGCCCGCATCCTCCGCGAGGAGCACCGCACGCTCGTCGCCGCCGTCAACGCCGTCGCCACGGGACGCGCGCGCCTCGACGGACGCCGCGTGACCCTCGCGCCGTGACCGCGCCTCGGAGCTTCTACGAGGTCGTCGTGGTGGGCGCCTCGCTGGCCTCGCTCTCGGCGGGCGCCCTCCTCGCGCGCAGGGGCTTTCGCGTCGCCGTGCTCGGCCACGGGACGCGCCCGCGCACCTACGAGTACGACGGCCTCGCGCTGCGTCGCGACCTCGGCTGCGTGGAGTTCCTCGAGGCCCCTGCGTTTCGAAGGGTGATGTCGGAGCTCGCGCTGCTCCCCGCCGTGCGACGGAGGGCGCAGCCGCTCGACCCCGCGTGGCAGGTGGTGCTCCCGCAGCAGCGCCTCGACGTGTACGCCGACCCCGAGCGCAGGCTCGCGGAGCTCGACCGCGAGTTCCCCGAGGTGCACCGCCCCGTCGAGGATTTCTACGCCAACCTCGACCGCGCGAACGCCTCGCTCGACAAGCTCTTCGGCGCCGACGTCACCTGGCCCCCGAGCGGCTTCTTCGAACGCCGCGCGGCGCGCAGGGCCTCGCCCGATCAGCCCTTCGGCGCCGACGGGCTCAAGGGCGACGTCTTCGCGGAGTTCGCCGCCGATCACCCCTTTCGCACCTTCGTCGACGCGCAGGCGCGCTTCTCGGGCTCCCTCGACCCCGACCGCATGACGCCCGTCGCGCGCACGCGCCTCCACAGTGCCGCGCGCCGCGGCGTCTTCCTCTCCGAAGGCGGAATCGACGGCGTACGAAGGCTCCTCGAAGAGCGCATCCTCCAGCACGGCGGCGACGTGCGATCGCGCGACGAGGCCGACCGCGTGACCCTCCGCCGCGGACACGTCGAGAGCGTGGTGCTCGCGGGCACCGACGAGGTGCTCGGCTGCGGCTTCGTGGTGACCTCGCTCGACGCCGCGGCGGCGCAGCGGCTCACGGGGCAGCCCTCGTCGCGCGCGTACGCCATCAAGCAGCTCGCGGTGCGTCCGCGCTACTACCGCTACGTGCTCAACGTCGCGGTGCACGCCGAGGCCATTCCCGTGGGCATGGCCCCGCGCGTGTACTTCGTCGCAGACCGTCGAAGGCCGCTCGCGGAGGAGAACCTCCTCGCCGTCGAGTGCGCCCCCGCCGACGCGCAGGGGCGCGTGGTGATCACGGTCTGCGCGCTGCTCCCCCGCTCCGCCGTCGAGGAGGGAGAGGCGTACCTCCACCGCGTGCGGGGCCGCGTGCTCGCGTCGCTCGGAGAGCTCGTCCCCTTTCTCGATCGGCACGTGCTGGTGGTCGACTCGCCGCACGACGGGCACCCCCTCGAAGACCGCGTGAAGTCGACGTCGGTGCAGCTCGAAGCGCGGTGGTCGGGCGCCGCGGAGCCCATGGAGGCCGTCGACGATCGCGGCCCCGACAGCTTCATGGGCGTGTGCGGCCTGCCCGTGCGCGCCGACGTGGGAGGGATGCTCCTCGTGGGGCGTCAGGTGGTGCCGGGCCTCGGCGTCGAGGGTCAGCTCCTCGCGGCGCTCACCGCCTCGGCGATGATCACGCGGACCGATCGCACCAAGGAGCGCATGCGCCGCGAGCTGTGGAGCAAGGCCGAGGCGTAGCGCGCTCGGCCTCTCATCGACGGATGTCTTCGAGGGGGATGGGGACGTGCGGCCCGGGCGGGCGCGCGATCAGCGAGGGGTGCGGCCCGCGAGGATGTCTTCGATCGCGGTGTACTCGCGCTCGAACATCACGCGCTGCTCGGTGACGATCTGAAAGTTGCGGTCGTTCATCTCGGTGGGCTCGGCGCGGCCGAGGTCCCACATCTGACGGGCGATCTCCGAGAGCTGGTCGCAGATGTCGCCGAGGAGCTGGAGGCTGCGCGTGCGGCGGTCCTGCCCGGCGAAGTTGTCGGCGTAGAGCTTGAAGAGCTCGTTCGCGGCGCCGCCGAGGTTGGCCTGGAGGTCGGTGAAGCGCGTCGTCTGCCGCGCCTTGCGGATCTCTTCGAGCTCCGTGCGGTAGGTGCCGAGGCTCTCCTCGACGATCTTGATGTTCTGCTCGTTGTAGTCGGTGCGCAGGCCCTGATCGCGCAGCGTGCGCATGCGGTCCTGGATCTGCGTGAGGTTGTCGATCATGCGCTGCAGGAGCGCCGGTCGACGCGTGACGCGCGCCTTGCCCGCGAAGTGCGTGTCGTAGACCCTGAACTGCCCGTTGGCGCACTCGGCGAGGCCGCCGGCCTGCTCCTCGAGGGTGCCCATCGCGCGCGCCTCGACGATCTCGCCGCGCTCGTTGGTGTAGGCCTCGATGTTCTGCGTCACGAGCTCGAGGTCCTCGCGGGTGCCGTGGCCCGAGGGGATGCTCGGCTCGAGGTCCTTCATGCCGTCTCGGACGCGCGTGAGGTCGTCGATGATCTCGGCGAGGAGGCCGAGGTCGCGCGTGTTGCGGGCCTTGCCCGCGAAGTGACGGTGGTACGCGGCGAAGGCGAGGTTCGCCTCGGTGCGCAGGGCGTCGAAGTCCTCGAAGTCGGGGCCGAGGCTCTTGACACGCATGATCTCCTTGCGCTCGGTCTCGTAGATCTGGAGGCTCTGGCGCACGGTGTCGCGGAGCTGACCGAACTCCGACGCGGGGACGTTGCGCTGGATGCGCTCGAGGTCCTGCTGCGCGCGCTTCATGCGGTTGACGAGCTCGTTGAGCACCGAGAGGTCGCGCGTCACGCGCGACTGACCCGCGAAGCGGGCGTCGTACTCCGCGCCGATCTGGTCGATCTGGTCACGGATCATTCGAAGGGTCGGGGTCTGTGTCGCCATATGGGGCGCGGAGACTACTTCCGACCCCACGCGGGAAGCAAACCCCACAGACCGCCCCGCGTCTCTTCGCGCGGCGCCGCGGCGCGCTCGTACTCGCGCGACCGCTCGCGCTCACCGCGCTCGCCCTCGGGCCTGAATCGGATGTTCGTGAAGCGCTCGGGGTATTTGCCCGACACCGTGGAATAGAACGCCCAGATGCGCTCCACGTCGGCCTCGAGGTTGTCGCCCGGCACGAACGCGTCGCCGACGCCGCCGCGCTTGCGCGCGTAGTCGAGATAGCCGAGCGCGATGGGCACGCCCGCGCCGCGCGCGACCCAGTAGAAGCCCGACTTCCAGTACCCCGTGGCGCCGCGCGTCCCCTCGGGGGCGATCACCAGCACCATGCGCTCGCGCTCTTGAAACATCTTCACGAGCTGCTGCACCTGATCGAGCTTCGCGCGCCGATCGATGGCCACGCCGCCGATCGCGCGAAAGAACCACCCGAAGGGCCCTTCGAAGAGCGTGTGCTTGCCCGCCCAGCTCGCGTCGATGCCGAGCACCCACGCGACGCCGAGCGTCACCGGCAGGTCCCAGCTCGTCGTGTGCGGCGCCGCGATGATCACGTACTTCGCCACCTCGGGCGCTGCGCCCTCGACCTCCCAACCGAGGAGGTCCAGCGTGGCGCGACCCACCCAGTACCTCACGGACCTTCCTGCGACCTTCACGACGACGAGTCCTTTCACGCCGCGACGCTGTTTCGCGCGGCGGCGCGAGACTCTACCCGCGCCGGGGGGCCGCGACGTGACAAGAATCAACCCGCGTCGAAGGACAATGCATGCGACGCGTCGCGTCGCAACACGCCGACGCACGCGGCGCCCGACGGTCAGAGAACGTCACGCGGAGCGCGCGCCCGCTGGACTCCGCGCGCCCATCGGATACGGTGCCGCCAGAGGTCACGACCGCCGTGGAAGATGCAACCGACGTCACGCTTCGCCGCCCGATTCGCCCCGAGGATCAAGACCCGCGCCTGTGGCGCGCCGAGGGCTGGACCGCGCGCGTGCTCAAGAACATCGACGACGACGGGTGGGCCGTCGAGATGACCCGCGACGGCGACCCCGAGCCCGCGCTCGTAGGCCCCTGGACGATGGGCCGCGACAAGAAGAACCCCAAGCCCCTCGATCAGTCGGCCTTCGCCACGCTGGTGAAGACCGCGACGGAGGTGCTGCAGCGCCACGAGCACGCGCGCAGGGCGATGCTCCACCGCAGCGTGACGGTGCCGCGCCCCGAGGGGGCCATCCGCGTCGACCTTGACATCGTGCCCGACGAAGACGACCCCCACGCGATCCTCGCGGCCTTCGACGAGGCGGGCGAGCGCGTGGCCCGCGTGCGCGTCATGCCGAACTGGAAGCTCAGCCTCGACTCGGCGCGCCGCTGGGTCGACCGCGACTTCCGCGAGCCCTGAACCTCCGCGAGCCCCGTCGCTACGCGCTCGGCCTGGGCATGATGCAGCCGCGCGCGGGCCGCCGCTGGTTCAAGCGGTAGAAGCCCGGCGACGACGTGATGGGCCCGATGTCGTCCGCGAAGACCGTGCAGACAAGATAGATCAGCGTCATCAGCAGGAGCGGGATGAACCCGAGCGAGCGCTCGTTGCGCCCCGCGCCGCGGGCTCCTCCGGGCTGCTTCTTCTTCACGCGGATCAAGACAGGCATCGGCCCCGCGGAGTCTGCACCAGATCCCCGCTCCGCGGAAAGGCCCCACGACGCGTTGTCATCGCGCGGGGCGTTCCTGCACAATCGCGCGCGCCGCGAGGGCGTCACCCTCCTCGACGCGTCGTCGGCAGGTGGACGACCCGTTGCGCAACCCCTCCCGCTCGCTCCCCCCGCTCGTCGCGCTCGCGCTCGCCTCGGCCGCGAGCCTCGCGCGCCCCCACGACGCAGAGGCGCAGCCGCGAAGAGCCCCTCCGCGACGCGTCGCGCCCGCGCGCCGACGTCAACCGCCGCCTCCGCCGCCCCCTCCCCCGCAGTTCGAAGACACCGAGAGCTCGCCGCCCCCACGGCGCGCGGGCCCCGATCCCTTCAGCGACACGGCGCCGCCGCCCGAGCACGTCGAGCCCGTCGCGCCGCCCGACGCCCCCGACGGCGAGGCGCACCACCCCGCCATCGATGTAGAGCTCCAGTACCGCCTCTTCTCGCGCACGCTCACGTGGGACGGCGACACGATGCGCGCCTTTCGCGCCTACAACCTCGACGTGGGCAACGCGACGCGCGCCGCGCTCGAGGTCTATCCGCTGCGGGCCCTGACCGACGGCGCGATCTCGCACCTCGGGCTCGTGGGATCGTTCGCGACGGCCTTCGCGCTCGACTCCGCGGACTCTCGCGGGCGCCACTTCGAGACCACGATGTACGACGTCGCGCTCGGGCTGCGGTACCGCATCCCGCTGCGTCCGACGCTGCCCGACCTCGGCGTCTCCGTCGCGTGGACGCGGCAGGTCTTCTACGTGCGCGCCTCGGAGACGCAGGCCCTCGGCGGCGTGCCCGACCTCGTGTACGACGGCCTCCGCGTCGGCCTGAGCGCGCGCATCCCCCTCGTGTGGCGGCTCTCGCTGCGCCTCGAAGGCGCCATCACCGCGGTCCTCTCGACGGGCGAGCTCGAGGCGTCGTTCCTCCCGCACGCGTCGGCGCTCGGCTTCGACGGGAGCGCGGCCCTCGCGCTGCGCATCTGGCGCGGCCTCGAAGCGCGCGCGGGCTTCGAAGCGAAGCAGTACTCCATCTCGGCCAACACCGAAGACGGCGACCGCTACGCCGTCGCGGGCGCGTCGGACCTCTACCTCACGGGCACGTTCGGCGTCGCCTGGCGCAACTGACCGCCGCGCACGCGCCCCGCCGCCGCGATCATCGCGCGCGCCACCTCGGCCTCGTCGCCCTGCTCGCCGTAACGGAGCGCCGCGTAGCTTCGAAGCGCCCGCGCGGCGTCGGTGCGCACGTCATCGGGCAGCTCGCTCTCGGCCACGCGTGACGCGAAGCGCTCCAGCGTCTCGGTGGCGCCGCGCGTGACGCCCGCCGTCGAGAGCGCGTCGGAGAGCGCGTCGAGGCACGGCAGCGGACGCAGCGTCGCGAGGGCGACGGCCTCCTCTTCGCGCGCGCCACGGGCCTTCCACGCGCGCCACGAGAGCCACGCGACGAGCAGGATCGCGGCGAGCGTGAGCATCACGGTCGAGCCCGCGCCCATGGCCCACGCGAGCGCGAGGCGCGCCCTCACGACGAGCACATCGAGCGCGGAGCGCAGCCACGAGCCGTCGTGTCGTTGGTTGTACGGAATCGCCGACGGAGGCGTCGCGTCGAGGGTCACCCACGCGCCGTCGACCCAGGCCTCGACCCACGCGTGCGCGTTCTTCTCTCGCACGACGTGGTAGCCGCCGAAGGGGTTGCGCTCGGCCACGCGATAGCCGCCCACGACGCGCGTGGGAACGCCCGCCGCGCGCCCGAGGAGCGCGAGCGCGGAGGCGAAATACTCGCAGTGCCCCTCGCGCCGCTTCGTGAGGAAGTCGACCACCGGATCGATGAGCGGCGTGCGCTCGAAGCGCAGCGAGTAGCGGTACTCGCTTCGAAGGTGGATGCGCAGCGCCTCCATGCGCGCGGCGTCGGTGGCGGTCGCGGAGGTCCATCGCGCGACGAGCGGCGCGAGCGTGCGGCGCAGCGTCGGAGACACCTCGCGGTCGGTGTCCGTGGGGTCGATGGGGCGCAGCGAGTCTCTTTGCCCGAGGCGGAACCACGCCTCCGTCGCGTCATCGCCGGGCACGCCGCGTACGGTGCCGAGCCGATCGCGTCGCACCGAGCCGTTGCTCGTCGACACGTCGCGCGCTTCGAGCGGGAGAAAGTACCAGCCCGTGATTCCCGACACGCGCTCGACGCGCACCACGCCGTCGCCGCGGAGCGCCCCTTCGCCCGTGCGCACCACGGTGACCGCGGGCGTGCGCGTGTTGCGCCAGCGTCCGTTCTCGTAGCGGTCGTACGCGGTGCCGCGGAGGTAGCCCGGCACGCCCGCGCCATACACCCGCATCACGAGCGTCTCCGAGAGCTTCGCGTCGCGCATCGAGCCGAGGTCGAGCCACGGCGTGAAGCCCGTCGTCGAAGGGTCCTCGTCGGCGTTCGCGTACTTCGCCACGAGGTACTCGTGGAGCCACGGGAGCCCCCGCGCCGAGAGCGCGGACAGGCCGAGCGTCGCGATCGCCACGGCCGCGGCGAGACCGCGCTCGCGACCGCTGAGCCGACGCAGCGAAGGGCGATCGGGGTCGCAGGCCCGCGCGGCCCCGAGCGACGCGACGAGGAACGACCACGAGAGCGCCACGAACACCGCCGTGATGCGCGCGTAGCCCGCGCAGAGCACCGCGACGGAGCCGAACGCGAGGAGCGCGCGAGAGCGCCACGCGGGCTCGGTCATCACCAGCCTCGTGGCCGACGCGAGCACGGCCCAGGTCGCGATCACGCACCACGCGCCCGCGAGGCTCGTCACGCCGGGACCGTCTTGCGTGAAGGGCAACGCGAAGAGCGCCGCGGGCACCAGGGTCACCCCGCGGCGACGTGCTCGACTCTTCGCTCACCTTCATGCGAGGGCCGTAGAGCGCGCACGCGAGCACCGTCACCGAGAGCGCCACCGCGTGCGGGCGACTGCGTCGCGGCCATCACCAGCGCCGCCGAGAGCGCCACGGGCAACGCGAAGAGCGCCCGCTGGGTGTACGCGCCCACGGGGATCACAGCACGAGCCCCGCGCCGCTCGTCACGTGGTCCGCGCGCACCACCGTGGCCCGGCCGTCTTCGGGCGCGGGGAGCTTTGATTTCGGGCTCCGCACGACGAAGGCGCGCACGCCCACGGCCGACGCGCTCACCATGTCGAGGAGGGCCGTGCGCTCGCCGTCCCACACGCACGAGACCACCACGGCGGACGAGAGCCGCGACGCGAAGGGACCGAGCGCGGCGCCCACGGCGGCCGCATCGAAGCGGTCGTCGGGCTCGACGCAGGCGAGGAGGTCGAGCGTGGCGTCGAGCGATCCGCGACCGGGCGTGAGGTCGTGCGCGCGCAGCCCGAGCACGAGGAGGTCGACGAGCGCGTCTTCGCGCAAGAGGGCCTGCACGAGGCCCGCGGTGAGCGACACGGCGGCTTCGAAGGTCTCGGGCTCGACCTCGCGTCCGTCGGTGTCGAGGATCACGGCCACGCGACGAAAATACTCCTGCTGATACTCGCGGACCACGGGCACGCCCGCCCTCGCCCAGCTCCGCGCGTGGAGGTCTCTCACGGGGTCACCGACGCGGTACGGCCGCACGCCGCGGAGGTCCATCGACTCGCCGTGGTGGAGCACCTTCGCGACGCCGCCCGGTTGGTGCCGTTGACCGAGCGGCGTCTCGACGCGCTCGACGCGCGCCACGCGAGGCACGACCACGAAGCGGCAGCCCGTACCGTGCACCGAAGGGCCGTGCGCGAGGCCGAAGGGCACGAGCGCGCCCGCGCGAAACCGGTCGAGGTGGTGCTCTCCGCGCGCGGAGAACCTCGCCGTGAGGGTCACCGTGGCCTGACCGTGCGCGGGCAACACCGAGATGCCGGTCTCGTCGCTGGTCCAGCGCCCGTCCCAGGTGAGAAAGGGGCCGAAGACGCGCACCGCGTGGTGCTCGCGGTCCGTTCCGTTGCGGAGGGTGACGGTGAACTGCACGTCTTCGTGGGCCACCACGCGCGGCGGGAGCGCCACTTCGAGCGTCACGCCGGGCATCTTGTAGGCCGACGCGGCGATGAGCGAGCAGAGCTGGAGGGCCGTGAGGGGCGCCCAGAAGAGGTGCCCGTCGAAGCCCTGCACGTCGAGGCTCGCGGCGCCCGTGAGCACCGAGAGCATCGTCACGAGCTGCCCCTCGCGCGAGGTGGCGTTGTAGAAGAAGCCCAAGGGACGCAGCGCGCGGCCGAGGCGCGTGTTCCGCCAGCGGTCGCGGTCGGCGGCCTGCGTGGGGATGAGGATGTGATTGAGCCGCGCGAGGTTGACCTTCACAGATCCTCCGTCACACGGGGACCTCGACGCGCTTCAAGATCGCGCGCACCAGGTCTTCGTCGCGCGTGCCTCCGTAGCGGGCCTTCGGCGTGAGCACGAGGCGGTGCGCGAGCACGGCGCACGCGAGCTCCTGCACGTCGTCGGGCGTGGCGTAGCTGCGATTCTCGAGGAAGGCCCGCGCCTGCACCGCGCGAAAGTACGCGAGCGCGCCGCGCGGAGACACGCCGAGCGCCACGTCGGGGTGATCCCTCGTCGCGTCGATGACCCTGAGCAGATAGCGCGCGACGCGCTCCTTCACGTCGACCTCGCGCACGGCGGACTGGAGCGCCATGAGCGTCGGTCCGTCGGCGAGCGGCGTCACCGCGTCGAGCGGATCGTGACGCTGCCGCGCGAGGAGCATCGCGAGGGCCGCGTCTTGCGACGGATAGCCCACCGAGAGGCGCAGCACGAAGCGATCGAGCTGCGCCTCGGGGAGCGGAAAGGTCCCCTGAGACTCGATGGGGTTCTGCGTCGCGAGCACGAAGAAGGGCCGCGGTAGCGGGTGCGTCACGCCGTCGACGGAGACCTGCGACTCGTTCATCGCTTCGAGCAGCGCCGACTGCGTGCGCGGCGAGGCGCGGTTGATCTCGTCGGCGAGCAGCACGTTGGTGAACACCGGGCCGCGGTGAAACGCGAAGGTCCCGTCGCGGGGGTCGAGCACCTGCGCGCCGAGGATGTCCGTCGGGAGCAGATCGGGCGTGAACTGCACGCGGGTGCACTGCACGCTGAACACCCGCGCGAGGGTGCGTGCGAGCGTGGTCTTGCCCACGCCGGGGACGTCTTCGAGCAGCACGTGACCGCCCGAGAGCACCCCGAGGAGGAGCCGCTCGACCGCGTCGGGCCGTCCCGAGATCACCGAGGAGAGCGAGCGCCGGATGCCCTTGAGGAGCTCGTCGTGAGTCACGGCGATCCCCGGCGAAGAGGCGTTGCGAGAGAGCTCATGCGTGACCGACGAAGCTAACACCATCTCCGTGTGAGACAGGGAACGTTCCGCGCGCCGCGGCGTGTTCCCGCGCGGAGAACGTCACCCGAGGAGGGCCTCGCGGTAGCGCGCGTCGAGCTCGATCGTGGGCTCCGTCACGGAGGCGCGGTCGGTGGGGTTGATCCCGCAGTAGGTGACGTCGGCGAGGTGGCGCCAACGGCCCGCGCGCTCGGCCTCGTCGGGCCGCACGGGCGTCGTACACGGGAAGCACCCGATCGTCGGAAAGCCCATGGAATGCAGCGGATTGAGGGCCACGTCGGGGTGCGCTTCGAGGTACGCGTCGAGGCCCGCGGCCGTGAGGTTCACGAAGGGATGCACCCGCAGCGCGCCCGCCTCGGAGTCGAGCTCGACGCAGCGGATCTTCGACCGGGCGCCTCCCTCGTCGCGACGCAGCGACGAGATCATCGCGTCGTAGCGCCCGCGGATGAAGCGCAGCGGCTCGCTCTTGCGCAGGTCGCAGCAGCGCACCTGCCCCTCCTTCGTGAGGTAGAGCAACCCCTCGTCGCGGGTCTGATCCGCGAAGCTCCGCGCGGGGTGGAGCGTGACCACCGAGAGCCGACGGTGCGTCTTCGCGAGGGCGTCGCGCGTGGCGAGCGTCTCGGCGTGGAGCACCCCCGTGTCGACGAAGAGCACGTCGAAGCTGTACCCCGCGCGGTCGGCCATGTGGCAGAGCGCGCCGCCCGCCCGCTGCATCGAGGAGAGCAGCGCCGCGCGGCGACCGAAGACCGCCGAGGCCCACCCGAGGATCTCCGTCGGAGAGCGCCCTTCGAGGCGGTCGTTGAGGGGGGCGAGCGCGTCTCGCGTGAGGATCATCATGCGCCGAAGGTCTACACCGCCTGACCGGCGCTCGGAACCTCCCGCAAGACCGAACGAGGCGCCCCGTGCGTATGGGAGGGGACCTCTTCTTCCGCGCCCCCAAGGATCATGAGAGTCTCGGGTGTTCCCTTTTCCGAAGGGTGAAGATGAAAGAACCTCGCGCCCAGCGTCCGACGCCTCGCACCCTCTCGGCCACGCCGCCGCCGTCGTCGCGCGTGCCCCAGAGCGCCGCGTATCAGACGCGCTTCCCCTCGCTCGTCGCGATCATCGCGGGCGGCGCCCTCGTGCCCGCGTGTCACGAGGTCGAGTGCGGCTCCTCGCGCGCCGACGAGCTCCAGACCCACGGCTCCGAGTCGCTCCGCGCGGCGCGTGACGGCAGGGCCTCGGAGGCGCTCCGCGAGATCGGCATCGCGACGGGCCTCGTCGGTCACACCGCGACCCGCGCGGCGCCGCAGGGCGGCGTGCGCGCCGTTCCGCCGACGCCGCCCGTCGAACAGCCCGTGCCCGTTCAGCCCCAGCAGGTCGAGCCTCGGATCATCACGCAGGGCGAGCCCATGCCCGTGAGCCCCGCGCCCATCGTCACGCCGCCTCCGCAGCCTCCGCGTACGCCCACGCGCGTCACGCCCACGCACCGCTCGCCCTCTCGTGGAGGCGTGCGCCGTGTGGCGCCGCAGCCCGCCGCTCGCTCGGGCGGTGACTTCAACGCCGTCGGCCCGCTCCCCCTCGACCCCACCACCCGCCGCGTCTAGGAGCGCGATCTCCCCATGAACGAACGCCCTCGCCGCCCCGCGCCCCGCACCCTCTCCGCGACGCCCGCGCCCTCGTCGCGCGTGCCGCAGAGCGCCGCGTATCAGACCCGCTTTCCGTCCCTCGTCGCGGTGATCGCGGGCGGCGCGCTCGTGCCCGCCTGCGCCGACGTCGAGTGCGGCTCCTCGCGCGCCGACGAGCTCCAGGCCCACGGCGCGGAGTCTCTCCGCGAAGCCCGCAGCGGGCGCGCTTCGAACGCGCTCCACGAGATCGGCGTCGCGCTCGGACTCGTGAAGCACACGAGCACCACGCGCATCTCCGCGCCTGGTGAAGCGCCCGTGGTCACCACCACGCCGCAGCCCGTGATCCAGCCGCCCGGCGCGGCGCCCGTGGTCGACCCCACGCCGCCGCCCATCGCGCCCTCGGGCGGCCCGATGCAGGTTCAGCCCGAACCTCCGCAGCCTCCTCCGCAGCCTCCGCCGCATCAGCGCACGAGGCCGCGACCGCCGCAGCCGCCCGAGCGCATGCCCGTGCCCGGCGGACTCGCAGCCACGCAGCCTCAACCGCCGCAGCCGCCCGCGGCGCCCGCCGATCCGCCGATGGCGATCGAGGGCGGCGCTCGACGCGTCGATCACGCGCCCGCCGAGCGTCGTTGACACGCGACACGGACCGCGGCACCACCTCGCAGCCGTGGCACCTCCCCTCACAGCAATGGGCGGCCTCCTGACGCGAACCTCCGACGGTTGGCGCTGGCGCGATGGACGCGAAGAGCCCCGCGTGCGCGACCTCACGGCGGCCGAGGCGTTTCAGTTTCCGCGCGTGTTCTACCCCGACCCCGAGCGACCGGGCGGACGCGTGCGCTGGGTGTCGATCCCCGTTCGCGCGCTCGACGAGGAGCCCGACCTCGACGAGCTCGTTCGCACCGTGGGAACGGGCGCGCGAAACTCCGAGCACGACGCCGGGCGCATCGAGATCCGCGAAGACGTCTTCGACGCCTGGTCCGCGGAGCGCGTGATCGGGCTCGCGTGGGACCCCGTCGACGAGGCCGACCTCTTCGCCACGGCAGAGGCCCTCCGCCGCGGCGAACGCTGAGCGTTTTCTACGGGTGAAGAAGCGCGGCGTGGGCCGTGGGATAGCCCTGGTTGGTCCAGTACGTGATGCCCTCGTCGATGACGGCGGTGTGCTGAAATCCCCTGCGCCGGAGCTCGTCGACGACGTGCCCTGAAGCCGCGTGCGGGCACGCGCAGTACGCGAGGATCCACGTGCCGTCGCGCGGCAGTCGGCTCGCCATCTCTTCGATGTCGTAGAAGGGGAACGGCAGCGCCCCCGCCATGTGATTGGCCGACCAGTCGGAGGTGGCGCGCGTGTCGAGGATGACCAGCCGTCGGTGCTCTGTGAGGGCGCGCGCGACGTCGGCCGAGGGCACGTAGCGCTCTTCGCGGAGGGTGAACTGCGGGGGTTGACCCGTGGGGTTGATGATGAGGCGATCGAGGCCCGGCGGCGGCTCGTACTCGGGCGGCGGCGGCGGTCCGGGGAAGTGCTCCACCGAGCGGATGTAGACGATGAGGTCGTCGATGGACTGGGACGGCAGCCGCGCGAAGGACTCCATCGCGGTGCCCGGTCGCCCGTGCTCGATGGTGTGATGGAGGAACCCGTCGCTCGCCTCGCGGAGAAAGTGGGGGTGCGAGACGCTGGTGACGTCTTTCGTTCCCTCGCCGCGAGAGGCGTGGCAGCGGGCGCAGGTCGACTCCCAGAGCGCGCGGCCGCGCTCGACGTCACCCGTCACGCGCGCCGTCGAGACGCGGATGAAGGGCCTGCGCGCGAAGGTGCGGAGGTACGCGATGATGTCTCGGATCGTCGCGTCGGTGAGCGGTCCGCCACGCGCGCGACCCCAGGGAGACATCGGCGTGCCGGGGCGTCCGTCGGCGATCGCGTCGTGGAGGAATCGATCGCTCGCGATCTGGAGGAAGGCCGCGTTGCCGATGGCGTTGGCGTGATCGGCCGCGTAGCCCTGCGCGTCGGGTCTGTGACAGAGCGCGCAGTAGCGCTCGTAGGCGACGTGACCGCGGCGGACGCGCGCGGCGGCTGCGGCGGCGCGGGCGCGACCGACGGCGGTGTGGCGCTCCCAGACGTTGCGCGCGCGGCGGCACGAGCTGATCGAGCACGCGGCGACGAGCAGCGCGAAGATCGCGACGAGGCGCAGCAGCGCGGAGGGGTGGTGGCTCTCGGGTCTCTCCGTGGCGTCCATGCGGGGGCGCGGAGGGTATCACCGCGCAGCAATCGCGCGGAGCGTTGCGTGCGACGACCTCTGGAGCCACGACGCCTCGCGGGTGTATTCGTGAGGCATGGCCCCTCGCGCGCAGCGCTGCGCCTCGCGACGATTCGCAGGCGCGTTCCTCGCGGTCACGCTCTCGCTCCAGGCGTGCGCCGCGGACGACGTCCCCGAGACGCCCGACGACGCCTCCGTCGACGTGTCTCCGCCCGACGACGCGGTCACCGACGCGATCACCGACGCCGTCACCGACGCGGTCCTCGACGCGACCGGAGACGCGATCACCGACGCGCTGCCGCCGCGCGACGTGGTCCTCGATGTGAGCGTCGATCGACCCGTCGCCGACGCGACGATCACCTGCCCGATGCCTCCGCCCGCGTTCATCGTCGAGGGCGGTCGCTGCGTCCCCTCGTGCCTCGCCGCGGGCGGAAACCTCTGCAACGCAGCGCTCTGCGCGGGGCGCGACCTGCTCGCGGCCTACGACTGCCCGACGTGCTGCGCCACGCCTCCCTCGAACTGCGGCGGACTCCCGTCGCAATGGACCTGCGCCCCGAGCACGCGCGCCCGTCAGCGCTGCGTGAACGGACAGATCCAGACCGAGGACTGCGCCGGGGCGTGCATCCCGGGGAACACCACCACCGACGCGGTCTGCGGCACGGCGCCGAGCGTCTGCACCGGCAGCGCGTCGGGGAGCTCGCCCGTGTGGACCTGCACCGCGGATCACCGCTCGCGGCAGCGCTGTGTCTCTGGCGCGACGCAGACCGAGGCGTGCGGCAACGGCTGCGTCGAGAACGCCGTCGGCGCCGACGACGTGTGCGCCACGGCCCCTTCGGGCTGCGCGGGCAGCGCATCGGGCACGTCGTCGATCTGGACCTGCACCGCGGACCTGCGCGCGCGGCAGCGATGCGTCTCAGGCGCGACACAGACCGAGGCGTGCCCGAGCGGCTGCACCACGCGTCCGCTCGGCACCGACGACGTGTGCGCGTCGGGCTCGACGGGCTGCGCCGGGAGCGCCTCGGGCTCCACCGCCATCTGGACCTGCACCTCCGACGGACGCGCGCGTCAGCGCTGCGTGTCGTCGTCGATCCAGACCGAGTCGTGCATGTACGGCTGCACCGCGATGCCCACGGGTGTCGACGACGTGTGCACGCCGATGCCCGCGCCGGGAGGCTCGGGATCGGCCTCGTGCGCGCTCCCTCAGTGGTGGAACCTCCCCTACAGCTGGAGCCCCGGGTACTACTCCGTCCGCTACGGCGTCGACTCGGACCTGCGCATGACCGCGGGCACCGGCGTGCAGCTCCGCCACGCGTCGCGCCTGCTCGCAGAGGGCGTCTACGGCTGGGGGTGGATGCCCGAGTTTCAAGACACGGTGACGGGTCATCGCTTCAGGTTCCTGCACCTGCAACCGAGCCGTCGGCTCACCACCTCGATCGGCACGACGTACCCCGCGGGGACGCTCGTCGGATACTCCGGCGGCAACACGGCCGACACGGGCTACCCCACGTACTCCACGGGCGCGCACCTCTGCGTGCAGACGCAGGTCGCGTATCGCACCGCATTTCCCATGGGGACCGACGCATGCCGCTGACCGCGAGACCGCACCGCCTCGCGCTCGCCGCGCTGCTCGCCGCGTGCTCCGCGGGCGAGACCACGGGCGTCGAACCCGACCCCGACGCGAGCGCCCCCGTCGACGTCACCACGCGCGAAGACGCCGCGATCCGCGACGCGCTCGAAGCCCGCGACACCGCCCTCGACGCGCCCTCGGTCGACAGCGCGCTCGACGCATCGCTCGACGCATCGCTCGACGCGTCCCTCGACGGCGCGCTTGACGCTTCGCCCGATGCGTTGCCCGATGCGCGCACCGACACGGCGCCTCGCGTCGACGTGATGCCCACGGACCTCGCGCCGATGTTCCCCGCGTACCTCCACGACGGCCGCACCTACGACCAGGAGCGCGACTACATCGCGTGGGAGGGCCCCGTGAACACCGTCTCGCTGCGGCACCGCGACGGCACGACGCTCCCCGCGTCGGAGGGCGGCGCGTCGTGCAGCGCGACCTGCACCGAGACCGTGACGCGCATCGCGAACGGCGGACGCATCCGCGGGCGATTCACCTACGTTCAGAGCTTCTCCGTGCAGATCGCGTCGACGTCGGACCCGGGCGCCGGGGCGGCGATCATCGACGTGTGCGGCACGACGCTCCCGCGCATCACGCTCGGCGGCGGGACCTCGTCGACGCCGGGGTTCACCAACCAGCCGCAGCCTGCGTTCGCGGTCCCCACGGCGGGCGACTGCACGTGGTCGGTGCGCGCCGAGGGCGGCTACGTCGACCTGCGCGCGGTGACGGTGCAGTTCCGCGGCGACGGACCGCCCACCGTCGACCTCCGCGTCGATGGCGTCAACGGCCCCGTCTCGTACGACGCTCCCGCCACCTTTCTCCTCTCGTGGACGAGCACCAGCGCGTCGCGCTGCACCGCCTCGGGCGAGTGGAGCGGCGCGCGAGAGATCACCGGCTCCGCGCGCCTCGCCGACGTCGCCACGGGCACGCACACATACACCGTGACCTGCGAGAACGCCGCGGGCAGCGCGAGCGATACGGTGATGGTCTTCGTGCGCCAGCCACCCGCGTAGAGACGGCGCCTACGCGGCGCTCGAAGCGCTCAGTCCTTCATGCACTGGAGCAGCGTGATCGTGGGGAGCTCGGGCTCCGCCGCGGCCGTCGTCGCCGTCGCGGTGTACATCCCCGCGCCCGCATAGCCGCTGCCGCAGCAGCCCGACGCGAGCGCGATGCCGTGCGGCGCGACGTTCACCGACACATTGGCGGCGTGCGTGTGCGTCGGGCCCTCGACCATGCCGAGCGGCGTTCCCCCGAAGGTGGCGCCGTTCATCGCGCCATCGGGCAGGCCCACGGTCACCCGGCCCTGCGTCCCGGGTGCCTGCGAGAAGCCCGTCGGACAGCGGTCGCCCGCGAAGAACATCATCATCCCCGAAGGGAGCGCGCGCGTCCTCGTGACCGCCGCCGCGGTCTTGCGGCACACCATGAGCTGCACGTACGGAACGCCCGCCGACGCGGGTGCCGTGTCGGCCGAGAAGGTCACCGCGCCGGCCGCGCCGACGCCGTTGTTGGCTCCGCCCACGATGCCGACGTAGCGCACGTCGTTGAGCGTGAAGCGCGACGAGACCCTGTGCGTGTGCGTGCGGTCTTCGCCGCTTCGAAGCGGGAGCCCTCGCACCGCGCCGCCCGCCGCGCCGCCCGTCGTCGGCACCACCACGCGCCCCGCGGCGGTGTCGTAGGTGGCCCATCCCTCGGGGCATCGCGACGCCGAGAAGAACATCACCGCGCCCGCGGGGACGCTGTCTCCGAGCACGCCCGCGTCGGGCGCGGGAGGCGTGTCCGAGGGCACGTCGACGACCTCGTCGCGCACGTCGAACATCGCGTCGGTCACGTCGAGCGACGCGTCGGTCACGTCGGGCCGCTGCGTCACGTCGAGCGTCACGTCGGGCGTCGCGGCGTCGGTCACGTCGTCGAGCGGAGCGACGTCCGAGGGCGCGTCGGTCGAGACTTCGGCGAGGTCCTCCGCGGCGTCCTTGGTGACGTCGGGCGTGACGTCGGGCGTGGCGCTCGAAGGCTCTTCTCCCGCGGCGCACGAGGTGACGAGCGCGCAGAGCGCGAGGGCTCGAAGCGAAGCGCTCATTGCTTCACACACGCGCGGAGCTGCACGAAGGGGAGGCCCGAGGCGCCCGCGCCGGCGGTGCCCGTGACGTTGTGATCTCCGGCCGCGCCGCCCTGGTTGTTGGTCCCGTCGGCGCCCGCGATGGAGCGCGCGGGAACGCTGATCGACGCGGTGATCGCGTGGGTGTGCGTGCGGTCTTCGCGGTCGCGGAGCGGAGCTCCGACGGTGCGGCCCACGGTGCTCCCGTCGGTCACGGCCACGACGACGCGACCCGCGACGCTGTCTGCGGGCGCCCAGCCCGTGGGGCACGCGCCGCCGTTGCCGAAGAAGGCCACGACGCCCGCGGGGACGCCGTCATCGCCGGGGTCACCACCCTGCGCGTTGCGCATCTCGACGCCGAGCACACCGAGCACGACGGCCGCGGAAATCACCCACGGGAGCGCTCTCACAGACACCGAACGGGCCTTCATGGGCGGACCATGCCTCTGCCCCGGTTCGCGCGTCAACGACCGCGCGAACGCACGGAGGAAGCCGGGGCCCCGCTACGCCTTCCTCACGGCGGGCGTGCCGATCTCGTCGGCGAGCTCCGTGAGGTAGAAGAGGCAGTCGAGCCATCCGTCGGCGTTCTCGTGCACCACGAGCCCGCAGCGTCCCTCGTCGAGCCACGCGACTGCGCTCTCCTCCTCGCCGAGAAAGACCGCCGTGCCGTCGCCCGTGTCGCCCTTGAGCACGAAGGGCAGCGACGCGTGGAGCACCTTGAAGAGGTCCTCGTCGTCCTTCGAGCACGAGAACATGTGCGCGACCTCCATCTTGGTGCGCGCGTCGGGGATGTCTCCGATGCCCTCGGCCACGAAGGCCGCGATGACCTCGAGGGCCGCGAAGTAGTTGCGATCCGACTGCTCGATCCACGACTGCTCGATGCGGAGAAGAACGCCCGCCATGCCCTTCGTGGGCTCCACGAGGAGCTCCACGTGGGCCGAGCGGGGGATGCGCTCCATGCCGAAGTAGCGCCGCGCGATGCGTCCCACGGGCGGGGCCGCGCGGTCGAGGTCGAGGCCGTACCGGCGACCGAAGGGGGTGGTCTCGAGCTCCGGAGTCTTCCACCCGACGACGCCGCTGCGGTCGCCCTTGCGGAAGGTCACCTGCGTGAAGAGCATGGCCGAGAGGTCGAAGGCCGCGGCCTGCGTGGCGATGCCGACGAAGAGCCGTCCGCCCTTGTCGTTGCGTACGACCAGCGTGGCCGCGCGGTCCATCACGGGCTGCGCCGCCTCCTCGCGTCGCCCGAGGAACACCTCCGTCGCCGCGCCCACGCCGTCGTGCGGCAGGAACGGGAAGCGATCGAGCACGGGCTGAAAGGTGCCCGCCTTCACGAGCTCGTACGAGACCGCGAGGAGGTTGCCGAGGGCATCGTGATCGCGCGCCGCGACCTTGCCCATCGCGTCGCCCAGAAACGCGGCGTAGGCCGTGACGGCGCCGGTCATCTGCGTGCGGTCGCCGAGGAGTCGACGATCGAACCAGACGCCCGCGACCTCGACGCGCCCCTTCTCGCTCACGAGGAGTTCGAGCTCGAGGCCCGCGACGATCTTCGACTGGTAGAGCCTGCGCACGAGGCCCTGGAGCTTCGCGTCGCGCGGGCCGTCGCCCTTGTCGACGCAATCGAACGCGTGGGCGCGGGCGAACTCGCCGGCTTCGACCTCGGCGGGCGTGTGATCGAGGAGGTTCCCGCGGGCTTCGGTGCTCATCGGCGCGGAGGTTCGTCGAAGGCGCACCCCAACGTCAACGGTGCTCTCGCGGACCCCTTGTTGGAAATTGGCTCGCGCACCGACCCCGCGGGTAGAGACGGGCGCAGGAGGAACGCACCTCGAATGGATATCAACAAGATCATCTCCAAGCTTCCCGCGGGCTTCGTCGACGACGCGGCGGGCATGAACGGCGACCAGCTCCGCGCCGAGATCATCAAGGCCGAGACCTCGCTCCGTGAGGTCGACATGGCGCAGAAGGCCGACGAGAAGCTGACCGGCGCGCGCGACATCGTGAAGGACATCGTCGGCGGCTACAACGACGCCAAGAAGGCGCAGCGCGCGAAGATCGCCTACACGCTCCACGTGCTCGAAGAGCGCGGCGAGCTCGGCACCGGCGACTGGGCCCCCGACGCCGAGGCCGACGCCGCGGTGACCGGTCCTGGCGTGGCGAAGTCGAAGAAGTCCGACGCGCGCGGCCGCAAGTCGAACGCGGCCTGACCCTCACCCCGTCCCTCTCCCGCGAAGCGGGAGAGGGTGCCTGTTGGTAGCTGGAATGCCCTCACCCCGCCCTCTCCCGCCAGAGGCGGGAGAGGGAGTCAGCGGGCAACGCGCGCAACCATCGTCACAGACGATCACTCACCGCGCGAGCATCAAAACAGCGCAGTCGCGCGTGTGCGTCCTTCGCGCGTGTGCGTCCTTCGCGCGTGTGCGTCCGTCGCGCGCGAGCGTCCGTCGCGCGAGCGCCACACTCAGGCGCGTGCCGCAGTCACGCGAGCGCCGCACGCGGCGTGAGCCGCGGTCACGCGCACGCCGTACTCAGGCGCGACGCCGCGCACGCGCACGCGGGCAACAACGCACCGCTCCAACCTCCGTGCACGACTCCGTCTCCCGCCTCTGGCGGGAGAGGGCGGGGTGAGGGCATTCCAGCTACCAACAGGCACCCTCTCCCGCTTCGCGGGAGAGGGACGGGGTGAGGGTCAGCCCGCGACGCTCTGAAGCCGCGCGAGGATCTCGGGCTTCGTGCGCACGACGAAGCGCGCGCCGGTCTCGTCGTACTCCTCCGAGAGCACGCGCGCGTCGCGGTGAACCTCGGCGATCGCGCCGCGGGCTCCGTACGGGACGCGCACCTCGCCCTCGACCATCCCCTCTTCGAAGAAGGCGAGGATCTCCGCGCGTAGCCGCGCCACGTCGGCCGGGTCCCGTGCGGACACGAGGATCGCGTCGGGATGTCGCCGCAGCGCCTCGTCGCGCGCCTCCTCGCTCATCTGGTCGCGCTTGTTGATCACCAGCTTCGAGGGAATGTCCTCGGCCCCGATCTCCGCGAGCACCTCGCGCGTGACCGAGAGCTGCTGCGGGTGATCGGGGTCTGACCCGTCGACGACGTGCAGGAGCAGCGACGCCTCGCGCGCCTCGTCGAGCGTCGAGCGGAACGACGCCACGAGGTCGTGCGGGAGCTTCTTGATGAAGCCCACCGTGTCGCTCACGAGCACCCTCGGATGGCTCTCGGGCGCGAGCGCGCGCACGGTCGTGTCGAGCGTCGCGAAGAGCTTGTCGGCCACGTAGACCTCGCTCCCCGTGAGCGCGCGCATGAGCGACGACTTGCCCGCGTTGGTGTAGCCCACGAGCGCGACGCGAAACTGCTCGTGACGGCGCGTGCGGCGCGTGCCCTGCTCCTTCGCGATCGACTCGAGCTCCCTGCGAAGCTCCGCGATGCGGTCGCGGATCTTTCGTCGGTCGAGCTCGAGCGCGCTCTCGCCCGCCCCTTTACCGCCGATGCCGCCGCGCACGCGGTCGCCGCCGCCCGACTCGCGGAGCCTCGGCGCCGAGTATCCGAGCCGCGCGACCTCGACCTGGAGCTTCGCCTCGCGGCTCTTGGCGTGACGGTGAAAGATCTCGAGGATCACCGTCGTGCGGTCGAGCACGTCGGCGCCCGTGGAGCGCTCGAGGTTGCGCATCTGCGTGGGCGTGAGGTCGTGATCGACCACCACCACCGACGCATCACCGCGGGCCTCTCCCTCGGTGGCGCTCTCGGCGTCGTCTTCGTCGCCGGGAATCTCGACGGGCTCTTCGTCGACCTCGCCCTTCTTCTTCTTCGGCGTGACCGCGGGCGGAACGACGCCCGTCCCACCCGTGTAGCGCGCGAGGTCGCGGAGCTTGCCGTCACCGAGCACGGCCGCGGGGCCGAGGCTCTGCCTGCGCTGCGTGACGGAGCCCACGACGTCGTAGCCGAGGGTGTGAACGAGGCGCCCGAGCTCGGCGAGCGAGAGCCGCAGGTCCTCTTCGGTCGTGCCCGGGAGCTGCACGCCCACGAGCACTGCGCGGGGCTTCTTCTCGGTGTTGTCTTGCATGGAGGGCGCAGCGTATAGCGCGCGCGGGGCGAAAAATCACGGCGCGATCGCCCCCTCCGAGCGCCGTGGAAGACCTTGCGTGGTGGTAGGTTCATCACGAGTGACATGAGCGATCCCCCTCCGCCGGTCCGCGTCTCGCGCATCTTCCCCTCGGTGAGGCCGCTGCGGGCGTACTTCGCGCGCAAGGCAGATCCGCTCACGAACCTCTTCCTCGTGCTGCCCCTGTTCATCGTCTACCACGTCGGGGTGGTGTCGCAGGTCGAGGTGACGCCTGACGGGCGCTACCAGTGGGTCGGCAACGGCGTCGACTTCCTCACGGGCACGGCGCTCTCGCTCGCGCACGGCAACGTGTACGTCTACGCGGCGGGGGCGGTGCTCGTGACGCTGGTGCTCACGGCGTTGATCCTCTGGGCGCGGCGGCGCACGGGGCTACACCCGAAGCTCTTCATCCCGTTGCTCGTCGAGAGCGCCGTGTACGCGATCTTCGCGGCGGGCGCGATCGGCTACGCGGTCGACGCGCTCGGCCTCGGCGTGCTCGACGGCAAGGGCTTCGGCGCGCAGGTGATCTCGTCGTGCGGCGCCGGTCTGCACGAGGAGCTCGTCTTCCGCATGGGCCTCTTTCACGGCGGCGGATACCTGCTGGAGCGGCGCGTGTCACGCCCGTGGCTCGCGTGGCTCTTCGCGGGGCTGATGACCTCGATCCTCTTCTCGGGGGTCCACTACATCGGGCCCCTCGGCGATCACTTCGCGGTGTCGACCTTCGCGTTCCGGTTCTTCCTCGGCGCGGTCTTCGCGGTGATCTACCGCTACCGCGGCTTCGCCGTCGCCGCGTGGACGCACGCGCTCTACGACATTTTGTACTTCGTGCTGAAGCACGCGTAGCGCAGCGCGAGACGCGATCGGCGAACGTCGGGCGTTCTACGGCGCGATGAGCTTGAGCGCGGCGAGCATCGACTTCCTCCGTCGCCCCGCCTCGCGCGCGTCTTCCGACAGATGCACGGAGCGCTCGATGATCGGGGCCGCCCCGTAGCCGAAGGACTCGACCAGATCGAACGCGATGTCGTGAAGGATCGAGTACTTCCCGACGCAGGTCTCGAGCACCGGCGCGGCCGCGGCGACGGTGGGCGACGCGAGCAGGAGCATCCTCGCCGCCCCGTAGTCGGGCTTGCCGCTGGGGTCGAAGCGACGGAGCTCGTCGAGCGCGTGCGTCGGGTCGCGGCGGAACGCGAAGGCCACCGCGGCGCGCTCGCTCACGTCACTCGCAGGGATGCGCGCGCGCACCTCGTGGGCTACGCGCGTGGCCTCGGCGAAGGCGGCGTCGTCGAGCGCATCGAGGTGGCAGCGCAGCGCCGACCAGGCGGGCTCGTGTCGGTAGCCGCTGGTGCGAAAGTCGAAGGGGTGATTGGCCGAGAACGATCCCGGCGCGTCGAGAAAGTTCAGCGTCGACGTGCTCGTCATGACGCCGCCCTGATAGGTCGAGGTCCCCGTCTCTTCGAGCCAGAAGGGGCCGCGCGCGAGGAGCACCGCGAGGGTCTTCTCGATGCCGCCGACGACGGCCCAGAAGTTCACCACGGCGCGCTCGGGAGCCCAGTCGTCCCACTCGCTCATGTCGCGATCGCTGCGGTGCCCGAGCACCAGCGCCGCGCGGGCGTGCTCGACGGCGGGATCGACCGCGGGCGGCGTCGTCGCCGTGAACTCCGCCACCACGCGGCTCACCATCGGCGCGAGGGAGTCGCTGTGCGCGAGGGTGATCGCGCGCGTCGAGAGCTGGCGCAGCGCCTCCCACGCCTCGGCCGCGGTGGGGACCTTGCGCGCGTCGGGCGGATCGAAGGCGGTCTTCGTGACGAAGCCGTGGAGGTTCTTGCGCGTCTTGCGCGTCCACGCGATGGGCCCCGCGGGTCGATTCGAAGCGGCGATCAACGCCGCCAGATCGAAGGGCCCCGCGGCGCTCGGCGGGTAGAGCTTCTCGAAGGCCGCGCGCGTGAACTCCACGGGCTTGCGCTTGCCCGACGGAGGAAAGCGCGTGAGGAGCGTCTCACGCAGCGCCCCGGTGATGAACACCGGCGTGCCTCGCACATCGACCAGCACCAGGTTCGACGCGTCGACCGCGCGCCGCGTGGCGAGGTCTTCGCTCCACCCGACGACCTCGTCGCCCGCGAGCGCGACGAGGCTCACGGTGAGGAACTCCACGTCCTTCTTCGCGTGGGCGCCGGGGCCGAGGCCGTTGATTCGAATCCGGTACTCGGTGGGCTCGACCGACGCGCCGGTCGCGCAGTACGAGAGGCTCGCGCCGAGGGGCTCCGCAGAGGCCGCGAGGCCCGGCAGCGCGAGCGACGCGGTGACGGCGGCACACACCGCCCGCTCGCGCGTCGTGTGCGACCCTTCGTCGTCCTGCGCGACGTGACGTGCGGTGAGGGGAAAGCTCGCGAGATCAACGACGGGTGCAGGCATGGCGACGGTCGATAGCGTCGCGGCGAGGAGCCTGTCAATCGTCACCGCGGGGGTGGTCATCGGCAGTACACCGGGTGGCCGACGTTGACCCTTGTGCCGCCCCGCCAATCGGGCACCAATCGCCCTCCCATGGAGGCACAAACCCCACCCCGCGCGTGGTCGCTCGGCCGCGCGCTGATGATCCTCGCGGCGCTCACCTACGGCGTGCTGCCCGCGATCATCGACACCTTCGACCCGCACCACCTCCGCAACCCCGACTGGCCGCCGCACGCGCGGCTGCACCTCATGTGGCTCATCAGCGCGGGGCTCTACAGCTCGCTCTTCGGCATCTGGCTCTTCGCCACGTCGACGCCGCGCACCTTCGAACGCGCGCGCTTCGGCGCCACCATCGGCGCGCTGCACATCGCGGGCTTCTTCACCGCCGCGCTCTTCAAGAACGCCGCGGGCGCCGCCTTCGACGCCGATGGACGCGTGCTCTTCGGGTTCCTTCCGCCCGCCGCGCTGCACTTCACCACCTCGTCGGCGCTGCTCGCCGCGGGCTACACGCTCGCGCGCCGCGGCGCCCTCACCGCCAACGCCCCCGCCGCTTGAGAGGACGACACGCCATGCAACCCACCGAAGTCTCCACCGACGTGCTCGTGATCGGCGCGGGCCCCACCGGGATGATCGCCGCGCTGTGCCTCGCGCAGTACGGCATCCGAAGCGTCGTGATCGAGCGCCGCGAGGGCATCCAGACGCACCCCAAGGCGCACGAGCTCAGCGCGCGCTCCATCGAGATCCTGCACGGGCTCGGGTTCACGTACGAGGAGCTCATGGCCGAGGCCTCGCCCGCGGCCGACGCGGGGCGCATCCTCTTCTGCGGCACGCTGCGCGAGGAGTTCGGCGTCATCGACCTCAACGCGGGCGACGGCGCGAAGAAGTACCGCGAGCACCTCGCCTCCCCGGCGCCCTACCTCAACCTCTCGCAGGTGGAGCTCGAGAAGATCATGCAGGCGAAGCTCCGCGCGACGCCGCAGGTCGACCTCCGCTACCGCCACCAGTGGGAGTCGTTCGAACAGCGCGACGACGGCGTCGTGAGCCGCGTGAGCGACCTCGCCGCGGGCAACGCGCTCACGATCACGAGCCGCTATGTGCTCTGCGCCGACGGCGCCACGAGCCGCACGCGCGCGGCGCTCGGCATCGCGATGGTGGGCCCCGAGAAGATCCGCGACTTCGTCAACGCGTACTTTCAGGCCGACCTCAGCCGCGTCGTGAACACCCGCGGAAAGATCTATTTCATCTTCTCGCCGCACTGCCCCGGCAGCGTGCTGATCGCGCACCACGTCGAGCGGCGATGGGTCTTTCACACGCCCGTCGAGTCGTGGGAGCGCGCCGAAGACTTCACCGCCGAGGTGCTCACCGCGCGCATCAAGGCCGCGCTCGGACGCAGCGACGTGCCCATCGAGATCACCTCGATGAGCTCGTGGAGGATGACCGCGCAGGTGGCCGAGCGCTTCCGTTCGGGCAGGGCGTTTCTGCTCGGCGACGCGGCGCATCGCTTTCCGCCGACGGGCGGCCTCGGTATGAACTCGGGCATCGGCGACGCCCACAACCTCGCGTGGAAGCTCGCGCGCGTGCTCCGCGGCGAGAGCCCCGACGCGCTGCTCGACACGTACGAGCCCGAGCGGCGCCCGGTGATCCAGACCAACTGCGACGAGAGCCGCCGCAACTCCGAGCGCATGTACGAGATCGTCGAGGCCTTCGGGCTCAAGGTCGAAGACATCGTCGAGGTGAACGAGCGCCTCCGCGCGGGTCCGCTCGCGGCGCTGCCTGCGTCGCTGCGCGCGTGGGGACAGCGCCAGCTCGAACGCTACGGCGAGAGCGTGCTGGCGAAGTTCAACGACGACCCCGAGGTGCGCGCGCGCGTGGCGCGCAGCGTGGCCGACCAGCGTCCGCACTTCGACCGCATCGGGCTCGACCTCGGGTACTCCTACGACGTCGGCGCGGTGCTCCCCGACGGAACGCCCCCCGTGGAGCGCGACGACGCGGTGACCGACTATGTTCCGTCCACACGTCCCGGCGCGCGGCTGCCGCACTTCTGGCTCGACGGACGGCGTCGCCAGCGATCGAGCCACACGCTCCTCGACTACCGCGCGCCCACGCTCGTGCTCGGCGCCTCGCTCGCGACAGACGCCGCGCTCACCGCCGCCGCGGCCGAGCTCGGCGTACGGATCGCGTCGCTCGGTGACGATGAGATTCCGCTCGCGTGCCGTGGCGCGGTGCACACCTGGGCGCAGCTCGCGGCCGACGGCGCGCTGCTCGTACGCCCCGACGGACACGTCGCGTGGCGACAGTCTCAGGGCGTGACGCTCTCCGCGGCCCTGTTGCGATCGATCGTGCGCGAGCTCTTCGGCTGAGCGCTCACGTCAGCGCGCGAGGTCCGGCACGGTCGAGAGATCCACGGCGCCGCGGGCGAAGGCGGCGTTGATGCGCGCCCCGAGGTCCGGGCCCGGCGGAAGCGCGAGGTAGACCTCCCGCCGCTGGTCACAGCTCGCCTCGCCGGGAGGGCCCGAGATCCACCACGAGACGACGAGCTTCAGGAGTGTGGGCTCCGCGGTCCCTTGTGCGGGCAGAAACGCGAGGAGCTGCGTACCGCGCCCGCCACCGATCGCGCCGCACGAGCCGCGCGTGTTGTCCGAGCGCGCGAAGCGGGCCATGAGCGCCGCGGCGGCAGCTCGCTCCGCAGCAGGCGCGGGCGGCGCTGACGGCGTACCCGCGGAGGCCGCATCGCGGAGGTGCGTGTCCACCGCGCCGAAGGTGCTGAACGCCATCACCGCGTCTGCGAGGGCGCCGAGCAGCGACAGGCCGCTTCCCGGCGTGACGGGCCTCACGCCCGTGAGCATCCAGCGCGCGATCGTCTCGTCGACGTCGGAGAGGAGCACCGCGCCCGACGGGTCGAAGCGCGGCGCAGCCACGAACTGAGGCGTCGCGACGGAGACGCCGATCATCGGCGCGCCCGGAGGCGCAACGGGGAGCTCGACGGTCATCGCGCCGAAGCGTCCGAAGCGCGCCGCGGGTACCGCGAGGGTGGCGAGCTCGGGGTCCGTCGGTTCCATCGCGATGTGAACGCGCACCCGCGGCGGCGCGAGGCGCTGCGTCTCGGCCAGGATCGCAGCGCGATCGTTGTGCCAGGGGAAGTGACACGCCTCCCAGAGCCGCCCGTCACGGAGGAGCGAAGCGGTCGTGACCGGAGGGCTGCTGGAGGCGCATCCCACGAGGCCCAGAGCCATCGCGAGCGCGGTCACGGTGTGTCGGCGAAGCGCAACGACGGAGCGAATCATCGCGCAAAGGTATCAGCGCGCGGCGCGGGAGCGCGAGACCGCGATGACGCAGCCATCGCCCGGTGTGTAACGTCGTCGCTGCGAGGATCGCGCGATCCGTCGCGGCGGAGGTGTGATGTTGCTCGATCCTGCGCTCGACCCGTGGCTGGTGCCCGTCCCAGTGGAGCCGTCGGGGTACGTCCCGGTCGACGCGGCGCACGGCGTCTACAACGTGCAGACGGCGCTCGGGCGCATCGCCTCGTTCGCGTGGGATCTCGACGCGCTCGGAGCATCCGAGGTGCTCCACGCCGACCTCCAGCTCCACCCCGAGGAGAACCTCGCGGGACGCCTCGGCTCGGGCCGCGCAGGACGCTACCGGGCGATGGTGCTCAAGGGCGTCGGCCGCACCTCCCTCGCCGCCAACTGGAACGACGCCGCCGATCGCTTTCACGGCAACGGCTGGCTCTCCGCCTCGGCGGCGCTGCGCGAGCGATTGATCACCGAGGCGCTCCGACGCGATGGGGCCGCGCACCTCATCGTGCCCACCGAGGGATTGCTCCTGCGCGCGATTCCCGCCGCCGCGCGCGCGTCGCTCGACGAGGCCGCGCGCGCTTCGAACTGGCACCTCACGCCGCTCGACCGCGCCGTCGTGGCCCTCGCGCTGCGCCCCGCGGACCACGCGCGCATCTCCAACGTGCTCTGGTCGGCGCACCACCACGAGACCTCGCCCGCGTTTCTCGGCTCGCTGCTCCTGCGTCTGGCGTCCTACCTGCGCGACCCGGCCGCGCGCGCGAAAGCGGAAGACGACACCTTCACGGGAGAGCCCGACGCCATCGCGCAGGCGCTCGCCGCGGGGATCGAGCGCTCGGTGCTGCGCGGCCTCGACTGGGTGCGACGCGGCGTGTTCTGGCTGAGCTTCCACGACAACTTCACGCTCGACGGACGCTTTCTCGACCTCGAGACGCCCGTGTACCGCGGCGCGCCGTGGGTCGGCTTCGTGCGCTCGGCCGCGAGCGGCGCGCTGCACCTCGTGGGCTTCGAAGCGATGCAGATCGCGGCGCAATGGCGCCTCTTCGTACGAACCCTCATCGCGCGACTCCGCGCGCTCGCCGACCCCGCCGTCGTCGCCTCGCCAGGCGCGCGACGCTTTCTCCGCGCCGTCGCGGCGGCGATGCGCGCGCACACCCGAGAGCTGTGGCCGCTCGACGCCGACACGCTCGCGCGGCGTGTGGTGCGCGAGCTCGCGGACATCCTCGGCGCGTCGCGGCGAGAACGCGCCGAGCTCACCACACTCGGCGCGGCCGCGGCGGCGAGCGCGTTCACGCAGGCGTCGGTTCCCTACGCAGACCACGTCGGCGCGGTCATCGAAGGGCCGCAGCCTGCGCAGCCCACCGTGTCGGGACGCGCGGAGTTCTGCATGGCGAAGGGACTCGGCGCGCCGAAGCTCACGGACAGCGCGCGGTGGTTCCACGACGCGATCCGGTCGATCGAAGCGCTCGATGATCGCGATCGCGCCCTCGACGCGATCCGCGCCGCGCTCGCCTCGCGGTAGCGCGCGAAGTTCCGGTCGCGCGCCTCGGGGATCACATCGTGCGAATCCCCGCACGACGAAGTGCGAGATCCTGCACAACGCGTCGCGCGGAACCGTTGATTCTCCGCGAAATGCCCGTGGCTGCCGCCTTGCAGTCTCACCGCGTCGAGGTGACTGCGATGAAGAACGACAAGAAGACCGTGAAGCCCCCGACCGCCCTCGAGCTCGTGAAGATGACCGTGCGCACGAACGTGAAGGCCGGCAGGACCGAGGCCAACTCGAAGCTCGGCTGACCGCGCCGCCGCAGCCGCGTCGATCGACGCGCTACGCCCCTTTCCCCCCGGACCTGATCTCATCGTTGCTCCCATCACGCTCGCTGCGCGCGTTCCGTACACCGTCGTGCGCTCCGAACGGCCTTGACGGTGCGCGCGACGCAGCGAGAACGTCATCGCGCGGTGCGTGAGATGAGCGGCACGACGGACTCTCCCGATGCCTCGCTGCGACGCATCGGGCGTTACACCTTCGTGCGCGAGATCGCGTCGGGGGGCATGGCCACGGTCTTTCTCGCGCGGGCTCGCGATGGGGGCGTCGAGCGCGACGTCGCGATCAAGCGCCTGCACCCGCACCTCGCCACCGAAGACGAGTTCGTCTCGATGTTCTTCGACGAGGCCCGCCTCGCCGCGCGCATCCGTCACCCCAACGTCGTCGCGACGCTCGAAGTCGACGACCTCGACGGCCTCTCCATCGTGATGGAGTACGTCGACGGTCCGACGCTCCTCGAGATGGCGCGCTGCGAGGCGAGGCGTGGCGCGAGGCTTCCGCCGCCGGTCGTTGCGCGCGTCGCGCTCGACCTCCTGGCCGGGCTCGCGGTCGCCCACGACCTCCGCGGTGATGACGGCGCGCCGCTCGAGCTCGTGCACCGCGACGTGTCTCCCCACAACGTGCTGGTGGGCGTCGACGGCGTGGCGCGCCTCACCGACTTCGGCATCGCGCGGGCCTCGGTGCGCCTCTCGCACACGCGCGACGGTCAGATGAAGGGAAAGATCGCGTACATGGCCCCCGAGCAGGTGGTGGCCGACGCGTGCGATCGCCGCGCCGACCTCTTCGCCGCGGGCGTCGTGCTCTGGGAGCTGTTCTCCGGTCGGCGCCTCTTCGCCGGATCGAGCGACGCGCAGATCCTGTACGCGCTCCTTCAGGGCCAGATCCCGAGCGTGCGGAGCGTCGTGCCCGACCTGCCCGAGGGCCTCGACGCGACGCTCGCGAAGGCGCTGTCTCGCGACCCCGACGCGCGCTGGTCGAGCGCCGCGGAGTTCGCGGCCGCGCTCTCGAAGTCGATCAAGCCCTGCGCGCGCGCCGTCGTGGCGGTCTTCGCGAAGCGCGCACGCGACGAGTCGATGGGACGCGCCGCGGGGCGACCGAGCGTGCCCTCCGCGCCGTCCCACGTCCGCCGCGCGGAGCGCAAGGCCCTCGACCCCGGCGCCGACGCCACGGTGATGGAGTCGCCGCTGGAGCTCGACGACGGCGACATCCTTCGCTCGTCCCCTCCCGCCACGCGCTCGACGCCGCCGCCGTCGCGCGTGAGCGTCCCGCCGCGCCCGCGTGCGCCGCGGGGCGCCGACGACGACGACGAAGACCTGCTCTCGACGATGGTGCGACTCGACCGCACCGACGACGAGAAGACGCACGCGCTCGACACCGTGCCCGATCGCGAGGTCGAGGAGCCCACGCGGGCGCTTCGCTCGCAGCCCCCCGACGACGACGCCAACGACGACGTCACGCGGGCCCTCGATCACGCGCCGACGACGACACCCGCGGACGACGATCGCTCCGCAGACCGACGTGCGGTGTGGTGGATGGGCGCGATCGCGCTCACGCTCGTACTCGCCGCGCTGGCGGTCACCTTCGCGCGCCGCTGACGCGCGCCGAACCGCGCGTGACGCGTCTCAGGGCGTGCTCGCGGGCGCAGGCGGAGGCGGCGGTCCCCACGCGGACGCGGGCGTGTTCGCGAGCGGCGTGAGCGTCGTGGGTGCTTGCGTTGAAGGGGCTGCGGACGTGGCGCAGTCGCGCACCTCATCCGCGGAGCCGCAGAGGTCGAGCCGCGCACGGAGGGCGCCGTCGTAGCCGCCAAAGGCCGCGGCGCGCGTCGAGCTGGCGCTGCTCCCGAAGGCCCATCGGCCCGTGCTGATCGCGAGCGAGCCGCCGATCGAGATGCCCGCCCCGACCCAGAAGAGCGTCGGAACACCAGGGCCATCTACGCTCGCGTCGCGACTCGTGAGCGAGACGAGCGCGAGCACCGCGCCCACGACCGACGCGCCGACGCCTCCCCACACGAGCGCCTCGGAGATCCGCGTGTTGCGCGCCGACTCGGCCGCAGCGGCAGCGGTGGGAGAGTCTTCGCCGACGACGCGCACGAGGTCCCGCGGGTCCTCGACGACGGCGCCGTTCGAGAGCACCAGCGCGTCCCAGCGGGTCGCGACGGGCACCGGACCGCCGAAGCCGTTCGAGTAGGTCGTCGTCCCCCACACGCTCGACGGACGATACGACTGGTAGAAGCGGGCGCGCTCGGCGATGGGCGCGGTGCGGGGCGGAGCTTGCGGCAGCGTCACGCGCGTCAGGCATCCGCCGGTCGCGATCATCAAGACACAGAGCGAGAAGAGGTTGGCTGGCCTGGGATGGATCATGGGTGCGACGGTACATCGTCCATCTCGACGCAGGCATCGCGCGAGAGATCCTCTGCGGGGACTTTGCGCGCGTCTGGTAACGTCGCGCGATGCATTTGAAACGCCTCGCTTCGCTCGTCCCAGCCGCCGCGCTCTTCGCGGGTTGTGTGGCGCATGTGACGGTTCCCCAGGCGCCTCCGCGCTACGCGCCGCTCGTCGAGCGCGGCCGCTTCTACAGCGCGTGGCGGCCCATGGTGATGAGCTCGACGATCCACTACCAGCGCGACACGGGCGTGGTGACGGGGCAGTCGACCGACACCGTCACGCTCGCCAACGGAACCGTCGTCGCGCACCCCGAGGACCTCATCCCCCTCGTCGACGATCCGTCTCCGTTCGCCGACGGCGCGCGTCGCGCGTCGCAGCTCTCGACCCGCGGCGCCATCTCGGTGTTGACCGGCGTCGGCATCGTGGTCGCGGGCGCAGCGGTCTTCGGCGCCGCCGCGTCGCGCGACGGATCGCTCTTCAGCGACGACAACCGCTCGCTCGCGATGACGGGCCTCGGCATCGCCGCGGGCGGTACGCTCGTGGCGCTCATCGGCGGGCTGATCTTCGGCCCCTCGGCGAATCAGGCGCGGCGCGACGCGTTCCTCGGGCTCGACGCGGCGATGACCGAGCACATGAACCTGTGCGGCGACGACCGGGAGCTCAGGGATTGCCAGCCCGCGCCGACCGCCGCGATGCTCCGCGCGCCCGCCCCGTCGCAAGCGCAGCCCGCAGCGACGACCGCAGCGCAGCCCGCAGTTCCGTCCGCAGTTCAGCCCGCCGCGCCGCCTGCGCAGGCGCCGTGGGCGCACTAGGGATGACGACGCGCGCGAACACGTCAGGCGCGTCGTCGGGTCATCGCTGAAACGCCTTCAGGGCAGGTCGCATCGCGCGAGCGCCGCGCTCTCGGGATTGAGGTCCGTCTGCGTGTGCGCCGCGGACAGGAAGGTGCGCAGGTCCGTCCAGCCTGCCTCGGGCTGCGCGAAGGGAAGGCGCACACGCGCCGAGCCCGTCAACGGGCCGATGTCGCTGCCGATGCGGCCGATCAGGCGATCGGGGCCAGGGCCCGGTCCGTAGATGTCGTTGGGCATCGCGAGGATCGGGATCCACGCCGCGCCCACGCGCTGCCACACGCTCGACGAGCCCAGGTAGTACGCGCTCGCCGTCCCCGGCGACCCCGCCGCGCGGAGCTTCGGTGAGGGGTCGTAGAACTCGGGCCTCGTTTGCTCCATCCACGCGCCGCCGTCGGATTCGAGGTAGCGCGCGACGCCGCGCACACACATCGCAGCGCGTGAGCTCGCGCCCGTCACCGCGAGCTGCATCGTCTCGAGGGGACGGCAAGGGTCCGTCCCGGTGGCCGCCCAGACCGAGCCGTTCCAGCGGTAGAGGTGCGCCGTGCTGTCGCTGCGCGTGCCGATGGACGCGTACACCTCGGTGGCGGAGCGTCCGTCGAGCACCGCGCTCGTGGTGGTGGTGCCCACGACGACGAGGTCGCGCGTCAGCGTTCCTCCGGCGAAGCGCCACAGCTCGGTGTTCGTCGTCGACGAGGTCGGGTGCGCCTGCACGCTGAAGAACACGGTGCCATCGGGCGCGCGCCACGCGCCAGTGATGCTCATTCCTGCGGTGCCTGTGACCATCGACCAGCGGTCGGTGGTGAAGCGCCAGAGGCCGTTGCCTGCGATCGTGAGGTCATCGACCGAAGCGCCGACGATGCGTCCGAACGGCGGCGCGGCGACCTCTTGAAGCGACGTCCACGCGCTCGCGCCGAGGCTCCAGACCATGCCGGTCGCGCTCGTCAACCACACGCGTCTGTCCGTGTCGATCCACACGCGCCCCGATGCTGGAAGCGTCCCCATGTCGGTCGCGTTGCCCCCCGCGAGGAGCCACGCGCGATCGCTGCTTCCGCAGTTGCCGACCGCGATGGCGCGACCCGACGCGCTCGCGATCGAGCGAATCGAGGGCGCCACGCCACCGCCGCAGTCCATGCCCGTCACCGCGCGAAGGGCCGCTCCCTCGACGTGGTAGAGCCGGTCGGCCTTTGCGTACGCGTCTGCGCCCGAAGGTCCGCCGACGGCCCACACCTGCGAAGGCGCGGCGACGCCCGACCACGCGCGACCGTCGAAGCGCCACAGGGCCGAGACGGTGACCGCATAGATCGCCGTGCGATCACCCCAGATCTGAACGACGTCAGACGCGGGGCCCGGAAAGCGCGTCACCTCCGTCCACGCGGCGCCGTCGTAACGGAAGATGGGCACGTCCGTGGGCGTGCCGCCCGCGCGCAGCGGAACGTAGACGTCGCCGCCCATCGACCACGCGCTCAACGCGCGATCACCCGCGCCAGGACGGGGAACGCCCACTTCGACCCACCGCCCCGCGCGCCGTTGATACATCTGCGCGTCGTTGATCCAGAAGACGCCGCCCGGCGCGGAGAGGAGCGTGGTTCCGATCGACGCGATGGCAGGCGCGCCGTAGCCCGCGCTGATCGTCCGATGCCACCGCCCGTCGTAGCGCATCATCGTCGACTCGCCGGAGGTCAGGAGCCAGACGCCCTCGCTGTCGACCGCGAGCTCCGCGTACGCCGAGACAGGGGGCACGCGCGTCCAGACGGAGCAGGCGCCAACGCGCCACGGAGGCCGCTCGGGATCGACGACGCCAGCGTCGACGATCGCATCACTCGACGCGTCGCGAGGTTGGTCCGTGGGCGCGTCGACGATCGCATCGATCGACACGTCGCGAGGCTGATCCGTGGGCGCGTCGACGATCGCGTCGATCGACACGTCGCGGGGCTGATCCGACGGCGCGTCGATCGACACGTCGCGAGGCTGATCCGACGGCGTGTCGACGACGAGATCACCTGACGCGTCGCGAGGTTGATCTGCGGTCGCGTCGACGATCGCGTCCAACGGTTCGGTCGCGACGTCGCGCGCAGCCTCCGGCGCTCCGTCGAGGAGCGTGTCCGACGCGACATCGACGAGCGCGTCAACGGCCTCCTCCGAGCTCGCGTCGAACACGTCGTCGACAGCGTCGTTCCCATCGTCGCGAGGCGGCGTGACGTCCGTGGATGCGTCGCGCGCGACATCGGACGGCGGCGTTCGAGCATCATCGATCAACGCGGGCTCGTCCTGCGTCGCGTCGGACGCAGCCACATCGGGCGCATCGGCTGGCGTCACGATCCCACCGCACGCGGAACCGAAGACCGTGACCCACACGAGGTTGCGTAGCTTCATGGCCTCGGAGGTTGCCCCGACGCGGGCGCGCGTTCACCGGGCGTTCGCATCGTTTTCGTCACGCGCTCTGTGCGCAAGCCCCGCAGACGATGCGTCTCGAACGCCGCGAAGCGCCGACGCAACGAAGCTACGCTTCGCACATCAACCACCGCGCGCTCGAAGGTGACGACGATGATTCGACGACTTGCTCCGCTCTCGCTCATGGCGCTCGCGCTCGGATGCGCGGGCACCGAAGACCGCACATACGCCCAGGCTCGCAGCGCGGTGACGGTCTCGCCTCGCTTCGACATCTCGCCGTTGCAGAGGGAGGGAGGCTCGACACTCACGGCGCCGCTGGTGGTCGATCTGCCCACGTCGTCGTTGGTGTTCCAGGCTCCGCGCATCGGGCAGACAGGCGTGGGCGAGGTGCTCGTGAGGGCGCGCGACGCGACGGGCGCCTACGTGAACGGCTCGTTGCGCGCGCTGCCCGCGACCTTCGGGACGATCATCGGCGTCGCGCCGATCAGGGCGGCTTCGTACGGCGCGGGGGCGATGGTCGCGGGCGTCGACGCGTCGCTACGGGTCATCGCGGCGCGCGTCGATGCGACGGGCGCTCCCATCGATCGCGCGCCCCTCGTGGCGTACACGAGCTCGCTCCGTGGGGCCTACGACCTCATGGGCCTGGCCTGCGTCACGGCCGCGAACACGTGCCTCGTGGCGTACCCCTTCGACGCGTCGACGGTCGCCGCCACGCGCATCGCGACCGACGGACGCGTGCTCGACGCCACGCCCATCGAGCTCGGCACCAACATCTTCGCGACCGCGACGTCGGAGTCGATGGTCGCCCTGAGCGATCGCTTCATCGTCGGGTGGCCGGTGCACTTCCCCGGCGCCACGAATGACCTGCGCTTCGCGCGTGTGATGCCCGACGGACGCACGCTCGACCCGGGCGGACGCGTCGTCTCCATCGCAGGCGGAGTCCGATCGGACCTCTCTCTCGCCACCGACGGGAGCCGCGTCTTCGCGACGTGGTCGGCGACGGCGTCGGGGTCACGTCCCACGGGGATCTACACGCAGATCTTCGATCGCGACCTCAACGCCCTCTCGACGCTGGCCGTCCACACAGACCTCTCGGGCCTCTACCACCCGGGATGGGATGGCACCGGGTGGTACCTCACGAACGAGCACGTCGTGGTTCGCTTCGACAGCGCGGGCGCTCGCCTCGACACGACCCCGCGCGCCATCGTCGGCCCGGGAACGCAGTACTGGGCGGGCGCCGCCGCGGGAGGCTTCTACCTCTACACCCCGACCCCCTTCGCGGTCTCGCGCTACACGAGCGCGGGCGCGGCGTTGCAGACGGGGGCGCTCCCCATCGGGTACGCGGGGGTCACAGGGCTCGGGTTGCTCGACGCCGACGGGGCCACCTTCGTCGCCGGATGGGCCATGAGCTCGGCGTGGTCGCTCACGCGCATCAACCTGTCGGGCGCGCTCCTCGACGCGCCTCCCTTCACGCTGTCGTCACCGGTTTACCCCTACGGCGCGCTCGCGCTCGAAGGCACCACGGCGCACCTGATCTCGGCCGAACCGTCGGGCGCGTATCCGCCTCCCGTGTTGCACGATCAGGTCGACCTCGCGACGCGAACGGCCGCCCCGAGCGCGACGGTCTCGCCACCGAACGCCAACGGCCTCGAGATCGTGCGCGGCGCGGGGCAGCGCATCGTGCTCATGGGCGACCGTCTGCTGCGCTTCAGCGCGACGTGGGCGCCGCTCGACGCTGGACCGATCAGCTACACCACCGAGCAGGCGCGGTTCGCGGGCGACTTCGACGGCACCAACTACATGCTGGTCTCGAGCTCGGCCTACACGGCGAGCACGTACGCGCGCCGGATGAACCTCTCGGGCGATTTCGTCGACGCCGCGCCGCACGTGCTCGCGACGGGCTCCCAGATGGCCTCGATGCCGCGCGTGGCCTGGGGCGCGGGCGCGCACCTCGTCGTGTGGGTCGACATCGACGGACAGGTACGGACCGCGCGACTCGCCAGCGACGGAACGCCGGGAACGCCGCAGACGATCGGGACCTCGATCGCCCCTCCGGGCACGGCGACGGATATCGTCCCGCCGCGACTGGTGGATGTCCGCTTCGACGGCGCGAACTTCGTCGTCGCGTGGCTCGACCGCGCGGCGGCGCAGTTGCGTGTGGCGCGTGTCTCTCCCGCTGGCGCGGTCCTCGACGCGACGCCCTTCTACGTAAGCGCGGGCGAGTACGTGACGCCGTACGTGCAGAAGCAGTCGTTGGCGCTCGCCAGCGACGGCAACGGATCGACGCTCATCGAGTACATCGCCTTCGATACGGAGTTCGCCGCGCCGCGCCTCCGCGGCGTGTTCTTCCGCGAGGAGGTGTCGCCCGTGACCGACGCGGGCGTCGCGAGCGACGTGCCCCGTGACGTCGTCGTCGACGCAGGCGCGACCGATGTGACCGTCGTGTCGGACGCGCCTCGTGACGTCGTCGTCGACGCAGGTGCGACCGATGTGACCGTCGTGACGGACGCGCCTCGTGACGTCGTCGTCGACGCAGGCGCGACCGACGTGACCGTCGTGACGGACGCGCCTCGTGACGTCGTCGTCGACGCAGGCGCGACCGATGTGACCGTCGTGACGGACGCGCCTCGTGACGTCGTCGTCGACGCAGGTGCGACCGACGTGACCGTCGTGGCGGACCTTCCCGTCGTCGTGGACGTACCTCGCGACGTGAGCGCAGACGCCGGTCCCGGTGATGTCACAACGGCCGATGCGAGCTCCGCGGACGCGACGGGGACGGACGCTCCGAGCGACGCGGCTCCGATCGACGCGACCGCGCCCGATGCGAGCGAAGACGCGACCGCGCCCGATGCGAGCGAAGACGCGACCGCGCCCGACGCGCGCGAAGACGCGACCGCGCCCGACGCGAGTGTCACCGACACCGTGACGCCCGACACCGGAGTGACCGATGCCTCCGCGTCGGATGCGAGCGCCACCGACGTCGGCGAGCGCGACACTGGCGTGAGCGACGTCATGGCGGCCGACGCGAGCGCTCCACCCTCGGGCGGCTCTTCCTGCGACGTTCGCATCGTGCGACCGCAGAGTGACTCCGGCGGAGTCATCTTCGCCGCCGTCGCCCTCGCGGGGTTCTCACGCGCGAGACGGCGCAACCGGCGCTGACCGCGCAACTGCCCGCACCCCTCCGCCCGCGCCGTCCGGCTTTCGCCCCGTGACCGGTCCCGCCATCGGTCGGCGCCCCCTCGCTTCACGACGAGACCGGTCCCGCCATCGGTCGGCGCCCCCTCGCTTCACGACGAGACCGGTCCCGCCATCGGTCGGAGCGCATCCGCTTCACGACGAGACCGGTCCTGCCATCGGTCAGCGCGGGGTCATTTCACCGTGCGACCGGTCCCGCCATCGGTCGGAGCGCCCTTGGGGGCCTCGGCTCCCCCATCGCCATCGGTCGCGACCGGACGGCGCCCGAGCTCGCGCGCATCGGCCTTGCGTTCGACCTCGTCGAGCGCGCCGAAGAGCGCATGCCGCGTGGTGGCGTCGAGCCCGAGCACGTCGTCGGCGAGCCGCACCGCGGTGCCCACCACCGAACACCAGCGGTTGCGCGCGGACACGGTGCCGCTCTTCGTCGGCGTCGCCTCGGTCGTCGGCGCATTGAGCACGGCGCGGCGATCTTCAATGCCGCCGAGCTTGCGTCCCGCGTCGACGAACTCGCGCGTGCGGTCGAGCAGCGTCGCGCGCCCCGGCAGCGGAACCGCCTTCAGCGCCGCCGAGAGGTCGCGGTCGTCGAGCACGCGCTCCTTCACCGCGAGGGCGTTGCCCGCCTCGCCGCGCCAGCTCGCCTTGAGGACGCTCAGCGTCCCATCGGGGAAGATCGCGCGCTGTAGCGCCGCGAACCGCGCGGCCTCCTCCGGGTCATCGGTCAGGTCGGCCAACGCGCCGAGGAGGTTGAACACGCCGCGTCCCTTGCGGTCGTGCCGCTGGTCGAGCGCGGTGCCCTCGACATAGAGCTTCTGTCGCTCGGCCTCGCGTCCGTCGTTGGCCTTGGGCGCGCCCGCGGCCACCAGCCCGCTGTGCGCTTCGATCACCGAAGGCAGCAGGGCCGCCAGCAGCGGGATCGCCTCGAACGCGTGCCGCCCGCGCCGCTCATCGATCCACGCGCCGCTCACCTCGATCATCTCTCCGTCGTTCAGATTTCTCAGCGTCATCGTGACACCTCCATCCGACGAAGATACGAAACGCCCGTTCGCGCGCTCAAGCGCAATTGTCGGAGAGAGGCGCGCGCGAAGCCGTCCAGCGGTTCGCAGGGAGGGTCGCGCGTGACGCGCCCGGGGGAGGTCGCACGACGAGAGAGGCACGCGCGTGACGCGCCTGGGGGGCGCAAAGGGATGTGCGCGCGTAACGCGCCCAGGGGAGGTCGCGCGACGAGCGAGGCACGCGTGTGACGCGCCCAGGGGAGTCGCGCGACGAGAGAGGCACGCGCGTGACGCGCCCAGGGTTCGCCCCCAAGGGATATACGCAATAGGGGCTCAGCCTGGGCTGCGTCGAGGCACGGATCACCCGTCTTCGACGGGTTCACGCGCGTGAGCGTTTGAACGACGCAACCAACGTCCGCGACCCGGCGAGGACCACGGCATGAGTCACCACTTCACCGAGTTGTTCGTCCATCTGGTGTGGAGCACGTCGCGTCGGGAGTCGGCGTTGGAGGCTTCATTCGCCACGCGGGTTCACCACCAGCTCGCGCTGCTCTGCGCGCGTGCTCGCGCCCCCGCACTCGCGGTGGGAGGGGTCGCCGATCACGTGCATCTGCTCGTCGCCTTGCACCCGACGGTGGCGGTGTCAACGCTTGTCCGAACGCTCAAAACGAACACCTCCCCGTGGATCGCACGGGAGATCCACTGTCCGACCATCGCCTGGCAGAATGGTTACAGCGCGTTCTCGGTCCATCCGGCGGGGACCGACGTTGTGCGCAAGTACATCCAGAATCAGGCGCAACACCACGCGAGCTCGTCCCTCATCAACGAGTGGGAACCACGACCGTCTCCGTGAACCCGTCGAAGACGGGTGATCCGTGCAGGCCATAGCCCAGGCTGAGCCCCTATTGCGTACATCCCTTGGGGGCGAACCCTGGGCGCGTGACGCGCGTGCCTCCCTTTGCGCCCCCAGACGCGTGACGCGCGTGCCTCCCTTTGCGCCCCCACAGGCGCGTGACGCGCGTGCCTCCCTTTGCGCGCCCCCAGGCGCGTGACGCGCGTGCCTCTCTCGTCGCGCGACGCCCCTGGGCGCGTCACACGCGTACATCCCTTTGCGCCCCCCAGGCGCGTCACGCGCGTGCCTCTCTCGTCGTGCGACCTCCCCTGGGCGCGTTACGCGCGTGCCTCTCTCGTCGCGCGACCTCCCCTGGGCGCGTCACGCGCGATCCTCCCTGCGAACGCTGGGCGCGTCACGCGCGATCCTCCCTGCGAACGCTGGGTGCGTCACGCGCGTACCTCTCGAACAAAGAGGCGCGTCTCGCGCGATGCGCAAAACGATGAGCGCAGCGCGCGACGCCGCGCCGCTCGCGACGCCGCGCCGCTCGCGACGCCGCGCCGCCCTCAGATCGCGTCGCGGCCGCGCTCGCCCGTACGGATGCGAACGACCTCTTCGATCGGCACGACGAAGATCTTCCCGTCGCCGATGCGGCCCGTCTTCGCGCTGCGCTCGATCGCATCGAGCACCGCGTTGACCTGGTCGTCGGTCACCACCACCTCGACCTTCACCTTCGGCACGAAGTCCACCACGTACGAGCTGCCGCGGTAGACCTCCTTCTTGCCGCCGGTGCGGCCGAAGCCCTTCACCTCGGTGACGGTCATGCCCTGCACGCCCACCTCGGCGAGCGCGTCCTTCACCTCGTCGAGCTTGAAGGGCTTGATGATCGCTTCGATACGCTTCATCGCACCGCCGTTGTAATCGACCTTCGCGTAAACGAGTCGTTAACGCGCAGAAAAAGTGAACGGGCTCACGCGCCCTTCGCGGCCCTTCGCTTCGGCGCCTTCGCCAGCGTGAGCGTCTCGCCCGCGGGCTCGTCGTCGTCTTCGAATCCGTCGCCCTCGGCGCCTCCGAGGAGCAGCCTGATGTCGTCGGCCGAGAGGCCCTTGAGCGCCCCTGCGTCTTCGGCGATCACGGCCTCGGCGAGCTCCTTCTTGCGGCCCTTGAGCGCGACGATCTTCTCTTCGACGGTGCCCTTCGTGATGAGCCGGTAGACCGTCACCGAGCGCGTCTGACCGATGCGGTGCGCGCGGTCGGTGGCCTGGTCTTCGACGGCGGGGTTCCACCACGGATCGCAGTGGATCACCGTGTCGGCGGCGGTAAGGTTGAGCCCCGTTCCGCCCGCCTTGAGCGAGATGAGAAACAGCGGGACGTTGCCCGATTGAAAGCGCGTGACGGCGCCCTCGCGGTCGCGCGTGCGCCCGTCGAGGTACTCGTAGCCGATGCCCGCCGCGTCGAGGTCCGCGCGCCACAGCGTGAGGAGCTCGACGAACTGCGAGAACACCAGCACGCGACGGCTCTCCGCCGTGAGCGCGCGCACGAGGTCGAGAAAGGCGTCGCGCTTGGCGCTCGTGGCCGCGGGCTGTCCCGCGTCGACGAGCCGCGGGTCGCACGCCATCTGGCGCAGACGAAGGAGCGCCGTGAGGATGTTGATCCCGCTGCGCGCGAGGCCGACCTCTTCGATCTTGCGCTCCACGTCGGCGAGAAGCGTGGCCGAGAGCGCGTCGTAGAGCCTGCGCTGACGGGCCGTCGGCGCCACCACCTGATCGATCTCCTGCTTCGGAGGAAGCTCCTTGAGCACCTCGCGCTTCGTGCGACGCAGGAGGAATGGCCGCACCATCGCGCGCAGTCGGATGGCCTCGGCGCCCTTCGGGTCGATGGAGATCCCGCGCTCGTAGCGCGTCGAGAAATCGCGCGCGCTGCCGAGCATGCCGGGGTTGCAGAAGTCCATGATCGACCAGAGCTCGCCGAGGTTGTTCTCGACGGGCGTTCCGGTGAGGGCGAGGCGTCGCTCGGCGGTGAGCTCCCTCGCAGACTGCGCGGTCTGCGCGCCTGCGTTCTTGATGTTCTGTGCCTCGTCGAGCAGCGCGTAGCGCCACTTGATGCCCGCGAGGAGCGCCACGTCGCGACGGAGGAGGGCGTACGTGGTCACCACGATGTCGGCGGCTTCGAGCGTGGCGGCGTCCTTCTCGCGCGCGATGCCGTGATAGAGGTGCACCTTGAGGTCGGGGGTGAAGCGCGCGGCCTCGCGCACCCAGTTGGGCGCGACCGACGTGGGACACACCACGAGCGACGGGGCGTGACCGTCGCGCTCCTTGCGCCAGAGAAGTGCCGTGAGCGCCGTGACGGTCTTGCCGAGGCCCATGTCGTCCGCGAGGATTCCCCCCGCGCCGATGCCGTCGAGGAACTCGAGCCACGCCACGCCCTGCATCTGATAGGGGCGCAGCGACGCGTCGAGGCCCTTCGGCAGCTCCGCGTCGCCCTTCACCGCGAGCGCGCGGAGCCGCGTTCGAAAGCCCTCGATCGCAGGATCGATCTCGCCGCCGACGCCCGCGTCGACCCAGCGCTCCACGCGCCCGAGCTGGTGCGCGGCGAGCTTCACCTTCGATGACTTCGCGGGCATCACCTCGGCGAGCTCGTCGACGAAGGCCGCCACGGCGTCTTGAATCTCGGCCACCGAGCCGTCATCGAGCGCGACCCAACGCTTCTTGTTCTTGAGCGCCTCGCGCACGAGCTCGATGTCGGCCGCGAGCTCGCCCACGTCGAAGCGCACCTCCGTGTCGAGGAGGCCCCCCGAGAGCGACACCCGCACGCGAGGCTTCACGGGAGGACGCACCGCGACGTGCTTGAGGTTCTCCGCGACGAAGAGCTGCATCGGCGCGTGGTGCTCCTCGCGCAGCGCGGCGATGCCGCGGACCCAGAAGTCGACGGCCTCCTGCTGCGCGGCCACGAAGGCGCCGTCGGCCTCGCTCCAGTGGAGCCCCGCGGCGAGCACGCGCGCAGTCACAGACTCCTCGCGCTCGCGGTCGCGTCGCACGTCGTGTTCGAAGTCGACGGGCGCGAGCGGCCCCGCGGGGCCGACCGTGAGCGTGCCGAAGTCGTAGCGGGCTTCGAGCGTCGCGCGCACGTCGAGGGGCGCGCCTGCGACGCGGAGGGTCATCGTGGCTTCGGCGCGCGGCGCGAGCCCCATCTGCTCGGGCGGAGGGAGCTTCACCGCGCGTCCCGCGAGGGCCTTCTGGAGGCCCGCGTACACCGTGGCCGCGTGGCGCACGGGGAGCTCGGCGGAGGGCCTGCGATAGAGGCTCCACGCGACGTCGAGGTCGACCGACGGATCGACGGGGTAGAAGGTCGAGATCGACGAGATCCACACGAAGGGAAAGGGTCCCGTGAAGAGCACCGCGTCGCGGGCCGACACGTCGAGGCCGTCGGCGTCGACGCTCCACCGACCTTCGAGGGCCTGCACCTCGTCGCGCTCGGAGGCGCCCGGCAGCCACGGGCGCGCGCCCATCGAGAGCGACCCCCGCGGGAGCGTCGTGCGCACGACCCGCAGCGAGGCCGCGTGCGGCGAGAAGCGGAGGTGCTCCCTGCCCGACTCGCCGAGGTGAACATCGCGGTGCGAGGTCGAGAGCAGATGCAGCGCCACGGAGGCCGACGTGGCCGTGAGCGACACACCCTTGCGTCCGCGCGCGAGCGGCGCGCCGAGCGCCATGAGCCGCCGTTCGAACATCGGAACGGGGCGACTGACGATGTCCCTCGGGTCGAGGAGCGTGCGCTCCGTCGGATCTTGAAGGCGCAGCTCGAGGGTCGGCACGTCGGGCGGCACGTCGCGGGCGGAGGGCGCGCGCGGATCGAGCACGCTCAGGCGGATGTCCCACGACCTCGACGCGGCGCGCGGCGGGAGCGTGAACCAGTGCGCGCCCACGGTCGCAGCTTGATACTCCTCGAGCGCCGCCGCGCGCAGCGGAGGGAGCTCGTCGACGAAGTACCGCGTGGGCTGGCCCTCGATGAGCGCGTCGAGCATCGCGGGGTGCACCGCGAGGTCGACGAGGAGCGCCGGCGCGTGCTCGCAGCGCATCCCCCACCCGTTGCACGAGCAGCCCGAGAGGAGCCTCGCGCGCTCGGGCGTCTGGAAGTCGAAGCGCACCGTGACATCAAAGGTTTGCGGTCGCTGCACGCGTCGGCCTCGCCACACGGCGCTCTCGGCCGAGACCGTGCTGCGCTCCAGCGTGGCGCAGATCTCACCGCGCTCGTAGGTGGGCGAGCGGACGTATTGATACCGGTGCGAGAGCGCCGCGATGATGCCTTCGCGCCCGTACGCGGGCTCGAGGGCGCGGAGGTTGAGAAAGACCTTCCAGGGAGCGTTCGCGGCGTCTGGCATGTCGAGGGGCCGCGATGGTGTGTCGGCCGCGCGCGGGGCACAAGCGCGACGTGTCGGGATACGTCTACGCCTTCGCGCGCGCGGCGTCGCGCATGGCGGAGAGGCCTTTTTCGAAGTCCCTGCCGATCATGGTGTCCATGTTCATGAAGACGCCGAAGGCCTTGGAGACGAAGTTGTTGTTCCCGGTCATCGTCCAGGTGACCTTCGTCCCGCCGCCGTCGGGTTCGAGCGAGAAGACCGTCTGGTTGTTGGCGGCGATGGGCTTGATGAAGCGCAGATCGATCTCGATCTTCGAAGCCTCGACGCTGTCGGTGAGGGTCATCACCCCCTGGCCTGACTTCTTGCCCTCCCACTTGTAGACCGCGCCGACGCCCGACGCCGCGCCCTCGTAGGAGCGCTTGAGATCGGCGTCGATCTTCTCCCACGGAGACCACGCGGTCCACGCGTGAAAGTCGTTGATGAGCGCGAAGAGGGTGCTCGCGGGCGCGTCGATGGTGAGCGAGCGCGAGATGCGAAACGCCGAGGGGCGCGACGCGACGTAGAGCGCAAAAACGCCCAGCGAGAGGGCGAGTCCGAGGAGGTAGGGCATGGTCCCGACGAAGTGCCCCATGTGCGCGGAGCGCGGCAACTTCTCGGCGAGTGAACTACAGCGTGCGCAGTCGTTCGACGAGGGCGCTGCCGTCCTTCGGTCGCGCCGCGGGGTCGTCGGCGAGGCAGTCGGCCATGAGCCTCGCGAGGGCGCCCTCGGGCCTCGGCACGAGGTCTCGCAGGAGCGCGCCGAAGGCGTAGACGTCGACCGTGGCCGCGAGCGTCCCCGCGCTCTTCGCTTCGGGGGGAACGTAGCCCGCGGTGCCTTCGAAGGCGCTCGACGGCTGCCCCTCTCGACGCGCGAGCCCGTAGTCCGTGAGCACCGCGCGGCCGTCGGCGCGCAGGAGCACGTTGCCCGGCTTCAGATCCCGGTGCACCCAGCGTCGGGCGTGCGTGTGGGCGAGCGCGCGGGCCACGTCGTCGAGCCACCCCCGCGCCTCGGCGAGCGTGACGCTGCCCTTCGCGACGCGCGTACGCAGCGCGCCGCCCGAGGCGTACTCCATCACGAGCGCGCCCGTGTCTTCGAAGAGGTCGTGCACGCGCACCACGCACGGCGACGCCACCGACGCGGCCACCTGGGCCTCGCCGCGGAGCCTCGCGTTGCGGTCGGCGCGCGCCTGCGGGTGATAGAGCTTGAGCGCCACCTCGCGGCCCACGCGCTTGTCGCGCGCGAGGTACACCGCGCCGGCGCCGCCGCGGCCGAGCTCGCGCAGGAGTTCGAAGCGGCCCATGGCCTGCGACGCGTCGGGGGCGAGCAGCGTGGCGCCCGCGTCGCCGGCCTTCACGGGGCGCCGGAGCCGCGCGTGGCGCTCCCGCGCGCCGGGGTACTCGAGGTCGAGCGAGAGGGCCGACTCGTACCAGCCGAGGGCGCCCACGACGTCGCCGGTCTGCGCGGCGAGGTCGCCGAGGCGCATCATCGCGGGCGGCGCGTCTTTGAGCCCCCCCGCGGCGACGCGGCGGAGGATCGCGTCGGCCGTGTCGGGCTCGGCGCGCGTGAGGAAGAAGTCCGCGAGGTCGATGCGCGCCGTGGGCGTGAGGTCGTCGTGCGTGGCGTGCTCGCGCAGCCAGCGCAGGAGCGAGAGCGACGCGGTGCGCGTGAGGGTGGTCCCGTCGAGCGCGACGCGGACGCGACGCACGGCCTCGGGCACCGCGAGCCCCGAGAGTTCCGCGAGGGGGTCGGGCTCGGCGCGCGCGGGCGCGGGCGGTCTGGGGCCGCGCTCCGCGGGCGCCTTCGCGGCGTCGGCGTGGAGGTCGGGCGTGGGGTACGGGTCGGGAGAGAAGAGCCGTCGGAGGAGGTCGCGCAGTCCCATCGTCGCTGTTGGGGCGCACTCTGCCCGTATCAGGCGAGAGTCACAACGACGCCGCGCGCGACCTCACGCGGGCTTCGCGTCAGCGGTAGTACACCAGGCCGACGAGGCGTCCGTTCAGCGTTCCGTGGAGGGTGACCACGTCGAGCATCGGCGCGCCCTCGCGCACCGGCGACCAGATCGTCGCGCCGACCTCCTCGGCGGTCGTCGCGACGCGCCAGGCGGCGTTCGCCACGGCGGCGCCGTACTCGGGGTTCGAGCTCATCACGGTGTACACGAACGACGAGGCGCAGCCGAGCGCCGTCGGGCACGCGTACTTCTCGAAGTGGACGTTGTCCGCGGTGACGCCCGCGGACTCCGCGACGAGGCCGCGCATCCAGTCGCGCGCGGCGGCGGCGTTCTCGACGGCCACCTGCGGGAGCGCACCGCCCTTGACGTTCATGCGCGTCGCGATGCGGTTCACCGTGGTGTTGAAGCTGCCGTCGTCGAAGCGCAGCGCGCCGACCACCTCGACGAGCGCGCTCCTGCGAGGCGCCATCACGCCCGCGGGGAGGAGCGCCGCGGCCGTGGGATCGGCGAAGCGCCCTTCGGGATCGGTGAGGTCGACGCGCGGGGCGAACGTCTGACCGACGACGTGACCGCGAGGGTCACTGAGGTTCACCGGCATGGGGACCACGCCGGGCGCGACCTGCGTCGAGGGGTCGAGGGCCGCAGCGACGGGGGGATTGACCGTGGCCTGCGAGCCCGTGACGGTGTCGTCGACGGGCGCGCAGCGCGCGGTGGCCGTCGCGAGCGCCGCGACCACGAGCAGATCGAAGAAGCGCGGCGAGCGCGCAGCGGCGCGAGAATCGCGCACGAGATCACGAAGAAGCGTCGTCATGACGAGCCTCCGTTCCTGACCTGTTGGTGTGGCCATCGCGTCGTGGAGGTCGCGCCGTTGACGCGCCTCGACCGCCGTCGCGAGGGAGTCGCCCTACCGATGGGTCGCCCCGTGAGCACGCAGCGCCCGTACCATCGCCACGAGACCCGAGAAACACTTGAAAACAAGCCATTTCCGAGCGCCAACGTTTGCGACGATGGGCCCGTGATGCACCCTCTTCGTGCGTGTCTTGCGCAGCACGCACCGGCGCGTGCGGCGCTGCGCTTCGGTCGGTCGAGGGCGACGCGGAGCAGGCGCGCGAGGCCCCCCCGGGGCGCCTCCGCCGCAGCGCGTGTGCAGCGTGATCACCGACACAATCACTTGAGTTTTTCACTGAAAGACCGTCAGCATAGAGCGTTCGCGGACCGCACACGGAGGGAGACGTGACGCCTCCGTGATCCGGTCGCGGCGCAGCAACAGGAGGCTGTGCAAATGCAGACGAGAAGACGTGCTTATCTCTGGGTGGCGACCCTCGCGGCGCTCGGGCTCGTAGCCCCGGGCTGCGGCGACGATCCCGTGGTGGGAGGCCCCGACGTCCCTTCGGTCGATCGGCCTGACGCGGGCGACGTGACCGCGCCCGACGGCGCGCGGCCCGACGTGACCGACGACAACCCCGTGGGGCCCGACGTCGTGAGCGACGGCGGCGACGTCACGCAGCCCCCCGACGGCGACACCGACGTCCCCCCGACCGACGGCGACACCGACGTGCCCCCCGTGGACGTGCCCCCCATGGACGCGCCTCCGATGGACGGCCCGGACATGGACGTGCCCCCCATGGACGGCCCGGACATGGACGTCCCCCCGAGCGACACGCCCCCCGTCGACGGAGGCTGTCCCACCGGCCAGACCTCCTGCGGCGGCGCCTGCGTCGACCTCCTCTCGGACAACAACAACTGCGGCACCTGCGGGACGGCCTGCACCGGCGGCGCGATGTGCTCGGGCGGCACGTGCTCGACCTCGTGCGCGATGGGCCTCACGGCCTGCGCGGGCGCCTGCGTCGACCTGCGCTCCAGCAACACGAACTGCGGCGCCTGCGGCACCACGTGCCCCGCGGGCCAGTCGTGCTCGGCCGGCGTCTGCGCGTGCCCCGCGGGGCAGACCCTCTGCGCGGGCACCTGCGTTGACACGTCGAGCAGCACCTCGAACTGCGGCGCCTGCGGCACCGCCTGCGCCACCGGCCAGGTCTGCTCCGCGGGTGTCTGCACGATGACCTGCGGCATGGGCCTCACCTCGTGCAGCGGCGCCTGCGTCGACACCCAGTCGAGCAACGCCAACTGCGGCGCCTGCGGCCGCGCCTGCGCGGGCGGATCGACCTGCGTTTCGGGCGCGTGCGCGTGCCCCATGGGCCAGACGCTCTGCGGCTCCACCTGCGTCGACACCCGCACCAGCACCGCCAACTGCGGCGCCTGCGGGACTGCCTGCGCCACCGGCCAGGTCTGCTCGGCGGGCACCTGCACCACGACCTGCGCGGCGGGCACCACCAACTGCGGCGGCGCCTGCGTCGACCTCCAGTCGAGCAGCGCCAACTGCGGCGCCTGCGGCGCTGCCTGCGGCGGCGGATCGTCGTGCGTCGCCGGCGCCTGCGCCTGCCCCGCGGGACAGACCCTCTGCGGCGGCGTCTGCACCGCGACGGCCACCGACGCGCGCAACTGCGGCGCCTGCGGTCGCGCCTGCGCCGTCGGCCAGGTCTGCGCGGCCGGGTCGTGCATCGTCGAGTGCCCCATGGGCACCACGAACTGCGGCGGCGTCTGCTACGACACCGCGTCGAGCAACGCCAACTGCGGCGCCTGCGGCGTCGCCTGCACCGGCGGACAGGTCTGCGCGGCGGGCCGCTGCGGCTGCCCCACGGGCCAGAGCAACTGCTCGGGCACCTGCGCCAGCACCGCGAGCGACGTCGCCAACTGCGGCGCCTGCGGCAACCGCTGCCCCACGGGCCAGAGCTGCTCCGGCGGCGTCTGCATGCTCGTCTGCGCGACGGGCACCACGAACTGCTCGGGCTCCTGCGTGAACACGCAGACCGACGCGAACAACTGCGGCGCCTGCGGCGCGCGCTGCACCGGCGGACAGACCTGCTCCGCGGGCCGCTGCGGCTGCCCCACGGGCCAGCTCCTCTGCGGCGGCGTCTGCATCAACCCCCAGACCAACGCCACCAACTGCGGTAGCTGCGGGAACATCTGCGCCGGCGCCACGACCTGCACCGCGGGCATCTGCGCCTGCCCCACGGGCCAGATGCTCTGCGGCGGCGCGTGCACCGACACGACCAACAGCCGTACGAACTGCGGCGCCTGCGGCCGCACCTGCGCCGCCGGCCAGGTCTGCAACGCGGGCACCTGCGGCACCACCTGCGCCATGGGCCTCACCAACTGCGGCGGCAACTGCGTCAACACGCAGACCAGCAACACCAACTGCGGCGCCTGCGGACGCAACTGCGCCACGGGCGCGACCTGCACCAGGGGCGCCTGCGCCTGCCCCACGGGCCAGACGGCCTGCGGCGGCGGCGGCGGCGGCGGCGCGGCCTGCATCGACCTCCAGACCAACAACCTCAACTGCGGCGCCTGCGGCAACCGCTGCGGCGGCGGACAGACCTGCACCGCGGGCCGCTGCGGCTGCCCCACGGGCTCGACGCTCTGCGGCGGCACCTGCGTGAACACGCAGACCAGCAACACCAACTGCGGCGCCTGCGGCCGCGCGTGCCCCACGGGCGCGACCTGCACCATGGGCGCCTGCGCCTGCCCCACGGGCCAGATGGTCTGCGGCGGCGCCTGCGTCAACACGCAGACCAGCAACACCAACTGCGGCGCCTGCGGCCGCACCTGCGCGGCGGGCCAGACCTGCACCGCGGGCGCCTGCGTGTGCCCCACGGGCAACACCATGTGCTCGACGGCGTGCGTGAACCTCCAGACGAGCACGACGAACTGCGGCGCCTGCGGCAACACCTGCGCGGGCGGCACGGTCTGCTCGATGGGCCGCTGCACCTGCGCCACGGGCCAGATGCTCTGCGGCGGCACCTGCGTGAACACGCAGACCAGCAACAACAACTGCGGCGCCTGCGGGACGCGCTGCGGCGCCGGGCAGACCTGCACCGCGGGCCGCTGCGCCTGCGCGATGGGCATGACCCTCTGCGGCACGACCTGCACCTTCACGCAGTTCGACAACAACAACTGCGGCACCTGCGGGACGCGCTGCGCCGCAGGTCAGCGCTGCTTCAACAGCGTCTGCCGCTGACGCGCCCCCTCCTCGCGCACGCCGCCGCGACCTCGCGCGGCGTGCGCACCCCGGCTCGAAGCGCTGACCTTCGCGATCGCCCCCTCAGGGGCAGCGGTCGCGCCACGTCCACACGCGGTCGCTGCGCACCGTGGCGGCGCCGAGGCCGTAGCGATTGTTCGCCTCCGAACAATCGGGGTAGCGCTCGACCGTCGACCAGTCTCCGCGGGTGAACTTGTAGAAGAACCACCGCCCTCGGGGCACGCGCACGACGCCCCGCGCGTGGCCCGTCGCGGCGTCCCACGCGAGCGGCGCGTGGGTCCAGCCCGAGGCGCTCGTGGCGACGTAGACGGGACGGTCGCGCGGCGTCCCATCGGGCACGGTGACGTCGAGCGTGACGTCGACGTCGGGCCTCGGCTCGGTGAGCGACGTGTCGAACGCGGCGGTCATCGGCAGCGACGCGCGATCGACGCCCCGCGCCGTGAGCGAACGGTCGTTGGCGTCGTACCACCACCCCGCGGCGGTCCCCGCGCGCCACGCGTCGGCGTCGAGGCGCGCGAGCGAGCGGCCTCCGACGGTCACCGCGGAGGGCTCGTGATCGACGCGGTGAACGCGCACGACCACCGCGCGCGCGAGCCTCGCGGGGTCGCCCGACACGCGCGCCGAGAGGGTCACCGAGCGCGCGTCACGCACGGCCTCGAAGGTCACGCGTCCGCGCGGCGCGTCGAGGGCCGCGTCGGGGAGGTCGTCGACGAGCGTGATCGAGGTCGCGCGCTCGGCGGGGTACACGTCGAGCTCGAGGGGCGCGCGGTCGGCCCACGCGTCGGCGTACTGCTGCAACGGCCCTCGGGGGATGATCGCGCCCTCGCGGACGAAGGTCGGCGAGGCCGCGAGCGTGACCTCGAGGTCGACGTCGGCGGGGCCTTCCCACACGGCGCCGGAGTCGATCTCGAACCATCGACCGGGCGGGAGGTGAACCCTCCGTGATGTGGCTCCCTCGGTGAGCACCGGGGCGACGAGGAGCCACGCGCCGAGCATCGCCTCGTCGTCGACGCGCGCCGACGCGGGGTCGTCTGGAAACTCATACGCGAGCGGTCGGAGCACCGGCGCGCCCGTGTCGGCTGACTCCGCGAAGAGGCTTTCGAGATAGGGCATCCGGCGCATGCGCTCCTGGATCTGCGCGCGCGAGATGTCCTCGACCTCGGGCCCGAAGGCCCAGGGCTCCTGATCGGGGACGCCCTGCGTGACGTGGCCGCGAAAGAACGGAGACACGGCGCCGAGCTCCATCCATCGCGCGAAGAGTTCCGCCGTGGCGCGGCCCGAGTAGCCGCCCACGTCGCTGCCGACGAAGGCCACGCCCGAGATGCCCAGACCGAGCATCGTCGGGAGCTGCTGACGGAGCGAGGTCCACGAGCTCGGCGAGTCGCCCGTCCACATGGCCGCGTAGCGCTGGACGCCCGCGTAGCCCGCGCGCGTGAGCACGAAGGGACGCCGCGTCGGGGCGGCGCGCGTGAGCCCCTCGCGCGTCGCGCGCGCTTCGAGCATGCCGTAGACGTTGTGGGCCTCGGCCATCGTGGTGGCCGTGCCGTCTCCGTCGACGGGCGTGTCGTCGGGCACCGAGCCTCCGCCGCTCTCTGGAAAGACCGTGGGCTCGTTCACGTCGAGCCAGATCCCCGCGACGCCCGTGCGAGAGAGCTCCGCCACGCGATCGCCCCACCACGTCCGCGTCGCCGCGCGCGTGAAGTCGGGGAACACCGCGCGCCCCGGCCACACGCTCCCCTCGTAGGGCGCCCCCGCGGTCGTGCGCAGGAGGTGCCCTCCGTCGCGCGCGTCGCGGTAGACGCTCCACGCGTCGTCGACCTTGAGGCCCGGGTCTGAGATCACGATCGTATGGACGTGCGCGTCCGCGAGCCGCGCGGTCATCGCCGCGGGCGTCGGAAAGTTCGTCGGGTCCCACGTGAACGTGCGGAAGCCGTTCATGTGCTGGATGTCGAGCCACACGGCGTCGACGGGGATGCGCCTCGTACGAAACTCCGCGGCGACGGCCTCGACCCTGGCCGCGTCGCGATAGCCCCAGCGGCACTGGTGATACCCGAGCGCCCACCGCGGCGGCGTCGGCGTGCGCCCCGTGAGCCGCGTGTAGCGCCGCACCACGTCGCCCATGCGCGGCCCCGCGAGCACGTACTGATCGATCGCTCCGCCCGCGGCCGAGACGGTGATGGCCGAGGGGTCGCGCATCGCCGCGTCGACCTCGAGCCTCCGTGTGTTGTCGGTGAAGACGCCGTACGCGACGCCCGCGCGGACGCCCACGTACACCGGGATCGAGGCGTAGAGCGGATCGGCCGTCGGCGCCACGCCGCCGTAGCGCGCGTCGTAGGCGTCGGTGTTGTAGAAGACCATCCGCGTGCCGCGGCGCTCGAAGGCTCCGAGCCGCTCGCCAAAGCCGTAGAAGCGCTCGTCGGCGGGAGACCGCCTCGTGACGCGCGTGACGCCGTCGGGGTCGCGGCTCCAGCCCGGGGCGCTGCCGTCGTCGAGGAGCGTGTTGCCGTCGCGGTCGGTGACGCGCACGCGGCAGGTGTCGGCCTCGACGCGCGCGGTGATCCCGTCGGCGCACACGACGAGCGCGCCGTCGGCGCCGCCCGCGGCGACCGCGCTCGCGGGGGTCGCATCGACCACGGCCCACGAGCGCGTCGCCGCGCCTGGCGCGCCCGATGGGACGTATCGCAGCCGCAGCGCGCCGTCGTCGAGCGCGGTGAGCGCGAGGTCGACGCGCGCGCACCGCGCGGTGAAGGTCGTACCGCTGCGAACGACCCACGACGGGAGCGCACCCGAGCACGGAGAGACCGCGGAATCCACGCGATCCGCGGGGCTCTGCGCGTCGCCCTGGGGTGCGCTGTCGGTGAGATCGTTCGTGGGCGTACGATCTTCAGAGACGGTAGCGTCGAGGGCGTCGGGGCTCCGCTCGGAGCACGCGGCGAGCGCCCACGAGATCGCGGCGAGGAGGGCGCGGCGTCGCGCGGCGTCGGGGGAGGTCACGGCCGCGGATCGGAGCGCCGATGCGACGCGCCGTCAACGGCCCTTCAGGCGCCCTGGATCTGTCGCACGATGCGCAGCGACTCGGCGACGTGCGCGGTGGCGCGGAGCTGCGAGTCGAAGGCGTGGCGGACCTTGTTCTCGCGGTCGATCACGAAGGTCACGCGCCCCGGCATGAGCCCGAGGAACGACGCCTTCACGCCGAAGGCGGCGCGGGCCTCGCCGCGGGGATCGGTGAGGAGCTTGAAGGGGAGCTTGTGGCGCTCGACGAAGCGCGCGTGCGAGTCGCGGCCGTCGCTGCTCACGCCCACGACGTCGGCGCCCGCGTCGGTGAAGTCCTGGTAGTGGTCGCGAAAGGAGCACGCCTCGGCGGTGCAGCCGGGGGTGTCGTCCTTCGGGTAGAAGTAGAGCACCAGGGCGCGGGCGCTGGTGAGCTCGCGGAGCTTGACGGGCTTGCCGTCGGGGCCTTCGAGGGAGACGTCGGGGATCGTGTCGCCGGGCTGCAGCATCGTGGGAGGTGAGATGCTCTCACAGGCCACGCGGCGACGGTGGTACTCATCGCGCGGGGGCTTCCTCGGCCTCCGATACCGCACCGCATGCCCGTCTTCGAACACGACAAGGATCGCCCCGACTCCATCGAGGCGCGCGCCGCGCAGGAGGACCCTTCGGTGATGTACCTCGTGGTTCGAAAGACCCACGGGGCCTCGCTCGAGGCGCTCCTCGTCGCGTCGGCCCGTGCGACGCTCCACGCGCTGGCGGAGTGGGGCGCGCACCCGCGCTACGCGGCGGAGTTCGCGCACTGGTCGAATCACTCGTTCCGCAAGGTGTGCCTCCGCGCGAGCGACAAGGACTTCGCGCGCGTCATGGAGCTCGACGGCGGCGACGGGCGGGCGGGCGACGAGGTGATCGTGAGGGCGCTCCCCCCGCGACGAAAGAGCGCGCGGGAGAAGCTCCTGGTGCAGCTCCAGGCCTACACCGCGGAGCCCTCGGAGCTTCCGTCGCGCGCGATCGAGGTCGACGACGAGGCGCCGGTGATGGTCTTCGTGGTCAACGGCGCGGTGCCCATGCGCGCGGGCAAGCTGGCCGCGCAGATCGGACACGCGGTGCTCCTCGCGGTGAGCGTGTTCGCGCGGAGCGAGGTCGACCGCGACGCGCTCACGCGGTGGCTCGAGTCCGACGCGCGCGCGGTGGTGCGACGCGCCGGGGGCGAGACCTGGGAGGCGCTCAAGCGAGAGGAGCGCTGCGCCCTCGTCCGTGACGCCGGGCTCACCGAGGTCGCGCAGGGGAGCGAGACCTTTCTCGCGCTGTGTCCGAGGGAGCGTTCGAAGTGGTCGGCGCGCGTCGCCGCGCTCTCGCCGCTGTGACCCGTCAGGCGAGTCCGGCCGCGGCGAGGTAGTCGTCGGCGAGCTTGTAGTTGTCGGTCTGCGAGGGGTGAAATCCCCGGCGGAGGTACGACCGGATGCCTCGCACGAACACGTCTCGCACGACGGAGCGATCGTCGTGCCGCTGGAACTCCTTCACCTTCGCGAGGGTGAGCGGGCGACCGGCCCGCGCGTCCTGCTGGATGAGGTAGACCGTGGCCGCGACCCAGAACGCGGCGAGGCCGAGCGTGGCGAGGGCCATTCCGCCGAGCCTGATCGCGTAGGAGGGCGCCACGGCTTCGAGCACGTCGAAGCACACGGCCTTGTGCTCGATCTCTTCGCACGCGTGCCACTTGAGGAGCCGCTGCATCTTGGGGTGCGCGAGGTCGAGGGAGCCGTGCGCGAGCGCGCCCTCGGCCATGATGGCGGTGTAGTGCTCGAGCGCGGTGGTGACCGCGAGGCGCATCTCGGGCGAGAACGCGGGCTCGAGCACGCCCCACGCGATGCGGTCGTAGACCTTCATGAACGCGTCGATGTCGTAGCCCTGCGCGCGGAGCACATCGAACTGCCGCTGGTGGGCGGCGCCGTGGCGGGCCTCCTGCGCGTAGAAGCCGCGCACCTGCTCGCGCAGCGCGGGGTCTTCGATGCGGTCGACGAAGTGCTTCACGCTTCGAATGAAGAAGCGCTCGCCCGCGGGAAAGAGCAGGTTGACGCCGTTCGCCATGTGCGTCGCCAGCGGGTTGCTCGCGAACCAGTACCGCGGCAGGTCGGCGTACTCGAACTCGGGGGAGCGCGCCGTGATCGGACGCCGCTCGGAGGCCGTGGGAGGGTTACCGTCCATGTTGTTGACTCCAGTTCAATAGCAAGTGTTAGGGGCGTTTCCGGTCCGCGTCAACGGGGGTAATTGGGTACTGTCGCGCACCGCGGATGGTACGAAAGGTGACGAAGCGCGCGCCCGGCGGAGCTCGGGTCGCAGAGCCCGAGGTGCGGGTGCGCATGGCGAGCGACGCGCGTCGGGCGCAGCTCCTCGCGCTCGGCCTCGAGATGTTCTCCGCGCGCTCGTGGGACGCCGTGCAGATCGACGACGTCGCGCAGGCCGCGGGCGTCTCGAAGGGCCTGCTCTACCACTACTTTCCGACCAAGCGGGCCTTCTACGCCGAGGTGGTGCGCGAGGCCGCGCGGCAGCTCGTGGAGATGTGCGACACGCCCGAGTCGATGCCCCCGCACGAGCGCCTCACCACGGGGCTCACGCGCTACCTCGACTTCGCCGAGCGCCACGCGCCCGCGTACGTGACCCTCATGCGCGGCGGCATCGGCTCCGACCCCGTCGTCGCGGCCATCGTCGAGGACACGCGCCGTCAGCTCCTCGCGAGGCTCCAGCGCGCCGTGGGCGGCGACGCGCCGCCGCCGACCCTGCGGCTCACGCTTCGCGGCTGGCTCGGGCTCGTCGAGGCCACGAGCATCGACTGGCTGGTCACCCGCGAGCTCGCGCGCGACGAGGTGCTCGCGCTGTGGGTCCGCGCGCTCCTCGCGCTCGCGCCGACGGCGTGACGCGGAGGCTCACGGCGCGTACTCCGAGGGCTCCGGCGCCATCGCGCGCTCGATGGTCTCGTAGAACGCCGCGACGGTGACCGCCGCGAGCGCGAGGAGCAGCGCCGCGACGAGCGCGCGCCGCCTCCGCCGCGACGACGCGCGGAGCTTCTGCTGCGCCGCGATGTGCCCCGCGGCCTCGCGCTTCGACCGCTCGGCGATGGCGCGCTCCTCGGCCTCCTCGGCGGCCTCGACCCGCGCCCGGCGCGCCGCCCACCCCTCGGGGCTTCGCTCCTCGCACGCGGCGCAGCGACCATCGCGCGCGTCGATGGCCGCGCCGCACCGGGGACACGTCGCGTCGCTCACGAGCCGCGACCTTCGTCCTGCGCGCGTTCAAGGTCAAGCAGCGCTCGCGCTGGTCACCGGCCCCGCGAGCCTGATATACGCAGCGTCGCCATGAGTCGCACCGTCAACGTCGTCGTCGTGGGCGCCACCGGCGCCGTAGGTCAGGAGATGCTCCGCGTGCTCGAGCAGCGCGCGTTCCCCGTGGGCAGGCTGCGCGCGGTCGCGTCGACGCGCTCCGTCGGGGGGATGGTCCGCTTCTGCGGCCGGGAGGTCCCCCTCGAAGCGCCCTCGCCCGAGGTCTTCGAAGGCAGCGAGCTCGCGCTCTTCTCCGCGGGCGCGTCGGTGTCGCGCGAGTGGGGCCCCATCGCCGCTTCGAAGGGCTGCCTCGTGGTCGACAACTCCAGCGCGTGGCGCATGGACCCGTCGGTGCCCCTCGTCGTGCCCGAGGTCAACGCGCACCGCATCGCGAACCCGCCGAAGGGCATCATCGCGAACCCCAACTGCTCGACGATCCAGATGCTCGTGGCGCTCAAGCCGCTGCACGACGCCGCGGGCCTCGAGCACGTCGTCGTGTCGACCTACCAGGCCATCTCGGGCAAGGGCGCGCGCGCCGTCGACGAGTTCGAACAGCAGACCCGCGCGCTCCACGAGGGCACGGCGGTCCCCGTCGCGGTGCTCCCCGGCGTGCTCGCGGGCAACCTCCTCTCCGACTGGAAGCACGACCCCAGCGGCTACTCCGAGGAGGAGCTCAAGATGATCGAAGAGAGCCGCAAGATCATGGAGCTCCCGTCGCTCCACGTGTCGCCGACGTGCGTGCGCGTGCCCGTCCGCAACGCGCACTCGGAGTCGGTGTGGGCGCGCTTCTCTCGCCCCATCACCCGCGACGAGGCCCTCGCCGTGCTCCGCAAGGCCGAGGGCGTGGTGCTCGACGACGCGATCGGCCCCGCGAAGCACCCGCAGCCGCGCGACGTCTCGGGCGCCGACCCCGTGCACGTGGGCCGCGTGCGACAGGACCCGGGCGACCCCCGCGCGCTCTCGCTCTGGGTCGTGGGCGACAACCTCCGCAAGGGCGCCGCCCTCAACGCCGTGCAGATCGCCGAGCGCGCGTTCGGATCGGCGCGGTGACAGGACGTTCCGATCGCCCGAGGCGCGCTGACAAAGTGGCACGACCGCGCCCGACGTCACGCCGCGAACAGCGGTGTTTCCAAGGCATTTCGCGCGGGTACGAGGGTTGCTCTTGAGTCCGTCGATGAAGCTCTCGCCCGCGCTGATCATGGGCCTCACGCTCGCCGCGGGCGACGCCGCCGCGCAGCTCACGGCGCCCGTGCGCGTCGGAGGCACCACCGTCGACGCCACGCACCCGCTCGGCGGCACCGACTGCCGCAACCGCACGCAGATCTCGTTTCAGGTCGCGTACACGTCGACCACGACGTTCAACGACCTCGAGTTCTGGATGGGCACCGACGCGATGACCTGCGGCACGACCACGTCGCGCACGGCCACCAACGGCGCCGCGACGTGCTGGCAGATCACGCAGGCCACGATCACCGGCCAGCAGTCGACGTACACGAACTCCGACCTGCGCATCCGCGCGAACCTGCTCATCGACCCGGTCAGCGGAAACTGCGCCACGCTCGGCACGGGGCGCGGCACCATCGCGACGAACTACCTCTCGCTCCTCACCACGACGGCGAGCGGCGTGAACATGGTCGGGATGGGCCTCTCGATCCCCTACGACCTCGACCCTCCCGCCGCCGCGACGGGCGTGGCGGCCTCGCCCGGTGAGGGCGCGCTCGAGGTCCACTGGGACTCGCGCACGACCTCTTCGACGACGGACAACGACGGCGGCACGACGTCGACCACGGCCACGACGGACCTCGCGGGCTTCTACCTCCTCTGCGATCCGCCCATCGACGCGCCGGCCGACGCGGGCGTCTCCGACGGCGGCGTCGCAGACGGGGGGCTCGACGTGCCCGACCAGACCTTCGGCGACGACGGCGGCGCGTCGAGCGCGTCGTGCAGCGGGACCTTTCCCTCCCTCGACATCTACGACTCGGCGGTCTTCAACCGCTACGTGCGAGGGTCGCGCACGTCGGCGTCGGCCACCGTCGCGCGGGCCTCGGGGCTGCGCGACAACACGGGCTACCGCTGCGTCGTCGTGGCCGAAGACCTCGCGGGCAACCGCAGCGTGTCGCTCCCCACGCAATGCGTGGTGCCCGTACCCATCACCGATTTCTGGGAGCGCTACCGCGCCTCCGGCGGCGCCGCGCAGCCCATCTCCTGCGCCGCGACCGCGGGCTCGCGGCGTGACTCCCTCGCGGCCCTCGCGGCGCTCGCCACCTTCGCAGCAGCCTCCCTCTCCCGGCGACGCCGGAGGACGTCATGAGACACAAGCTCCTCGCGCGCTCGGCCTCGCTCGCCGCGCTCACGCTCCCCTCGCTCGCCCTCTCGCAGACGCTCGAGCTCGGCCCCGACGACGGCGGACACAACCGCCACGAGAGCCCGCAGAACTTCGCCGTCGAGCTGCGCTTCTCCCCGTGGCAGCCCGCGATCGACTCGGAGTTCACCGGCGGCGGAGGGCCCTTTCTCGATTACTTCGGCGTGGCCGACGGCGCCGGACGACGCGTCACCGACCGCCTCCTCGGCGCCGTCGAGTTCGACTGGCAGGCGCTGCGACTCCCCTACCTGGGCTCCCTCGGCCTCGGCGTCTCGGCGGGCTACTCGTCGTTCACCGCCACCGCGCCCGTCACGGCCACGGGCGCGTCGAGCGGCCAGGACAGCACGCTCAACATCGTCCCCGCGTACGCCGTCGCCGTGCTGCGCCTCGACGTGCTCGCGCGTCGTACGGTCATCCCGCTGGTGCTCTACGGCAAGGCGGGCTTCGGAGCGTCGTACTGGTGGGTCACCTCGGGCGACCAGCTCTCGCGTCGCAACGCGCTCTCGCCGACCGCGCCCGACAACGCGCGCGACTTCGGTCAGGCCGCGACGGGGCTCTCGTACGAGTGGCAGCTCGCGGCAGGCGCGATGATCCGCCTCGACTGGCTCGAGCCCCGGGCCCAGCGCGCGTGGGACCTCCAGATGGGCGTGAACCACAGCTACATCTTCGCCGAGTACATGCTCGTGCGAGACTGGGATCGCCCGCAGCTCCGCCTCGGGTCGCAGACCTGGGCCTTCGGCCTCGCCTTCGAGTTCTGATCCCAACACCACGCAGCGCCGCCGCGCTCCCCCTCTCGGAGGCCGAGAGAGGGAGCGGTCGGTGATCGTTGGACTTGAAACGGATGGACGCGGGGAGGGGGGTGGTCGCAGTCTCTCAGCGCTGCGCGGGCGCGGCCGGCGCGACCGCGGGCGTGCCGCACTCGGCGCAGAACTTCGCCGCGGCGGCGAGCTCGACGCCGCAGTTCGCGCAGCTCTTCTTCGCGGGCGCGGCGAGGGTGGTGCCGCACTCGGCGCAGAAGCGTCCGGGGGGCACCTGGGCCTGGCAGCCGGGGCACGCCACGAGACCGCCCGCGGGGGCGATGATGCCCGCGCCGACGACGGGCGCGCCGGGACGTCCGGGCATCATGCCGCCCGCGAGTCCGCCGCCGACCGCAGCGCCCACCGCGACCTGCGCCGCGAGGCCCGCCATGCCGGTGTTGCCGCCGCCGTGCGCCATGCCCGCGCCCGCGCCGCGCATCGCTTCGAAGGACCCGAGCTTCGAGATGTCGCCGCCGGCCATGCCCACGTAGGCCTGGTCCTTGGCGACCTGCTGGTTGATGCCGAACTGCGCGGCCTGGGCGTTGTACTGCGCGGTCGAGACGTTGACCTGCGCGGCGGCCGCGGCGGCCTGGGCCTGGAGCGCGGCGCGCTGGATGCCGATCTCGTCGACCTGGAGGCCGACCATCTGCTCGGCGACCTTCTGGCGCATCTCGTCGAAGCGCTTGATGTCCTCCTCGGGGACGTCGACTTCGAGCTTGGTGACCTTGGCGACGCGGATGCCGGCCTGGGCGAGCTCCGTCGCGTTGGCGATGCACGCCGCGGCGAGCTCGTCCTGCAGGTGCATGATGTCGAGCACCGACGTGCGCTGCTCGCGCGCCATCTTGCCGATGGTGCTCTTGACCGTGTTGAAGAAGGCGTTGATGAACCAGTCGAAGATGTCGGCGTGCTCCTGGAACTTCCGCATGCCGAAGTACTGGTAGATCAGCGTCTCGGGGTTCTCGACGCGGAGGAGGATCTCGCCGTGGCAGCGCGCGCGCACGCGGATGCCGGTCATCGGGTCGATCATGTTGCCGAGCGAGCCGCCGAACTTCTTGGGGTACGGCGTGCGCTTCACGAAGAAGAGCTCGGTCATCAGGAAGTTGCCGCCCGTGTACTGGTCGACGAAGTTCGACAGGAACGGGATGTTCGCCGTGGACAGCGTGCAGCGGCCCGCGTCGAGCGTGCCGACGGGGCGCCCCTCCTTCGAGAAGACGGCCCACTCGTCCGCGCGGACGGTGCACTGCGCGAACATCGGGATCGTCTGGTCGGGGTGCTTCCAGATCAGGTCGTTGTTGTCCTGGGGGCGCGCGATCATCATCTCGCGCACGCCATTCTTGAAAGTGTCGCCGCTGATGAAGTTGCCCACCGAGTCGATGATTCCCATTCCCGTGCCTCCGCTCTGCGAGCCGTGAGAGGGGCGTCGCCTGATCGCTCCGCCCGTCCCCGTCATTGTTCGGCGCGTTGGTACGTCCACGCGCGCCATCTGTTTCTCGATCCGCTTCGAACTTCGCGGCGCGCTCCACGCGTCGCGTCGCACCTTCGCGGCGCGGGAGCATATGCGCCCCGCACGGCCGCTTCAACACCCGTAAACGCACGAACCTTCCGACGATCGACGGCGCCCGCCTCGGGGGCGTAGCCTCGCGCTCCCAATGGTCACCGCAGCGCAAGACCCCGGCGAGCTCTTCGACCTCGTCGACGCCTCGGGGCGCCCCCTCGGCGTCACGAAAGCCCGCGCCGCGGTGCACCGCGACGGCGACTGGCACCGCGCCATCCACGTGTGGGTCGTCCACGAGCTCGCCCCGATCGCGCGGGTGATCCTCCAGCGCAGGAGCCTCGCGAAGGACACCTGGCCGGGCCTCGTCGACGTCTCCGTCGGCGGCCACCTCGGCGCGGGCGAGAGCGTCGCCGACGGGCTCCGCGAGGCCCGCGAAGAGATCGGCCTCGCCCTCACCCCCGCCGACGTCACCCTCCTCGGGCGGACCGCGCAGTCTCGATCGCTCCCCGGCGGCGTCATCGACCGCGAGATCCTCGACGTCTTCGCGGCGCGCGTCCCGACGCCGCTCGCCGCCCTCTCGCCGCACCCGGCCGAGGTCGCGGAGCTCCTCTCGGTCTCCCTCGACGACGCGCTGGCCCTCTGGCGCGACGGCCTCGACCACGCGCCCGCGCGGAGCCTCTCGCCCGACGGCCGCGTGCGCGAGGTGAGCCTCTCGCCGCGCGATCTCTGCGGCCCCGACGGCGGCTTTCGCGCGCGCGCGCTCGCCTCGGTGAAGCGCTGGATCGACGAGGGCGACGTGACGCCGTGGCCCTTTCCGACCTGAGGGAACCCTCGCGGAGGCGCGCGTTGCCCCCTGTTCAACAACCCCGCGGGGGTGAACAATCGCGCGCGTGCTGAGACTCCTTCGGGCCTTCGTGCTCTTCGCTTCGCTGATCACGGTCTCTTCGAGTGCGCTGGCGATCACCCAGCCCCGCGGCGGCCCCACGATCCCCGTCGGGAGCGACCTGCAGAACCTCTTCAACGGCCGCGGCGAGACGGCCATCCGCGCGCAAGCCGACGCGGCCATCACGCCGGAGCGATTTCTCCCCGGGTGCACGCTCACGTTCACGCTCATCACCCGCGGCGCGGCGGCGTTTCACAACGTCTTCGGCTGGTACAACGTGCGGCCCGGGATGGCGCCGGACCCCGCGGACCTCCACCCCCTCATCCCCTGCGACGCGCCCGACGGCGCGCGCTTCACGCTCTCGCTCCGCGGCAACCCCGACTACCGCGGCGGCGAGATCGGCTTCTTCCTCCGCACGCCCGAAGACGGAACCTCGGGGCGCTGCTCGTCGTGCTGCGCGCGCGTCGCCGCGGGGGCGCCCGGTCACAACTTCTTCTCCGAGCGCCTCTACAACCCCGACAGCATGGGGGCCGACGCGTCGTACATCCACCTCCTCATCTACGACTCGCGCACCACGCCCGACGCCTTCTACTTCGCGTGGGAGGACCTCTACTCGGGCGGCGACAACAACTTCACGGACTTCGTCGCCCGCGTCGACTCGATCGTGTGCACGGGCGCGGGCGCGGCCTGCGACACGGGTCGCATGGGGGCCTGCGCCGCGGGCGTGCGCCAGTGTCGCTCGGGCATGCTCGCGTGCGTGGGCGCCGTCGAGGCGCGGCCGAGCGCTGCGACGGGATCGACAACGACTGCAACGGCATGACCGACGAGGGCGAAGGCCTCTGCGGCGCGATGCGGGTGTGCGATCGCGGCGTGTGCGTCGACCGGTGCCGCGCGGAGCTCGGGTGCTTCCCCGGCGAGGTCTGCACCGACCGCGGGACCTGCGTCGAGGAGTCGTGCGCGACGGTCACCTGCAGCACCTCGCAGCGCTGCGAGCGCGGCCGCTGCGTCGGTGCCTGCGAGGGCATCGCGTGCCCGCGGGGGCAGACGTGCCGCGCGGGTCGCTGCGTCGATCCGTGTGCGGGCGTGACCTGCGACGCCGACGCGGTGTGCGTCGACGGCGTGTGCGCGCCGCGCTGCGAGTGTCGCCGCTGCGCCACGGGGCAGACCTGCACGGCCGACGGCCGCTGCGTTTCGAACGACTGCGCGATGATGCGCTGCGCCGCGGGACAGACCTGCGTGGCGGGCGTCTGCCGCGACGCGTGCGAGGGCGCGCAATGCCCGAGGGGGCAGCGCTGCGAGGTCGGGTCGTGCGTGGTGATCCCCGTGGTCGACGCCGGGCCGCGGAGGGACGCGACCGTCGAGTATCCCGACGCGCTCCCGCCCGTCGACGTCGAGACCGACGCGGGCAAGATCGACGTTCCGATGGACGTGACCCCGCCCGTGTTCGAATCGGGTGACCAGGGCTGCGGGTGCCGCGCGGGCGGCGGTCGCGCGTCGCGCGCTCCGGCCCTCGGGGCGCTGGCGCTACTTGCTCTCCTTCGAAGGCGCCGTCACCGCGGAGGCCGCTGAGGCCGCGGCCTGAAGCGCCCGCTTCGCCGCCGCGAAGCGCTCCCGAAGCCTCGCGCCGTAGCCCAGCTTGTTCTCCTGACGCGCGCGTCCGACGGCGAGCGCGTCGTCGGGGACGTCGCGCGTGATCACGGACCCCGAGCCCACGTAGGCCCCGCGGCCGATGTGCACGGGCGCGACGAGCGCGCTGTTGGAGCCCACGAAGGCCCCCTCGCCCACGCGCGTCACGTGCTTCTGCACGCCGTCGTAGTTGCAGAAGATGGTGCCCGCGCCGATGTTTGCCCCCGCGCCGACGTCTCCGTCGCCGAGGTAGGCGAGGTGGTTGGCCTTCGCGCCGTTGCCGAGGCGGGTCTTCTTGAGCTCGACGAAGTTGCCGACGTGGGCGTTCTCTTCGATGACGCTGTCGGGGCGCAGGTGCGCGAAGGGCCCGACCTGCGCGTTCACGCCGACCTCGCTGCGCGCGACGACGCTGTAGGGCTTGAGCATCGCGCCGGGGCCGATGCGGGCGTCGTCGATCACGCAGCCCACGTCGATCGTCGCGCCCGTCGAGACGCGCGTCTTTCCACGGAGCACCACGCCGGGACCGACGGTGGCGCCGGGCTCGACCTCGACGTCGTGGTCGATGCGCGCCCCCGTCGCGACGGTGCTGCCCGCGCGGCGGTGTCGGTCGGCGATGCGCTCGTGGAGCACGGACTCCACCGCGGCGAGCTCGGTGCGATCGTTCACGCCGCGCAGCGAGAGGTGCTCCCAGGGGAGCTCGGCGACGCCGCCGACCGACGCCTGCGCGGCGAGCGCGACGAGGTCGGTGAGGTAGAACTCGCCCTGCGCGTTCTTCGAAGAGATGCGCCCGAGCGACGCTTCGAGGAAGGCCCTGTCGACCGCGTAGAGGCCGGGGTTCACCGTGGTGATCGCGCGCTCGTCGTCGGAGCAGTCCTTGTGCTCGCGGATCGCGACGACGTCGCCCTGCGCGTCCTTGAGGATGCGCCCGTAGCCCGTGGGATCGGGGACCACCGTGGTCATGAGCGCGAGCTGCGCCGGGCGCGCGGAGCGGGCCTTCGAGAGCGCGCGCAGCGCCTCCGCGGGCACGCAGGGGACGTCGCCGTACGTGATCACCACCTCGGTGATGTCGTGCTCGACGGCGGTCATCCCCGCGCGCACGGCGTCGGCGGTGCCGCGCTGATCGGTCTGCACCGCGAAGCGGATGGAGTCGCCGAAGCGAGCCTTCACGGACTCGATCACGGCCTCGCGACCGTGGCCCACCACCACGACGATGGAGTCGGCGCCCGCGTCGCGCGCGGCCTCGATCGCCCACGCGATCAGCGGCGCGCCCGCGGCGTGGTGGAGCACCTTGGGGAGCGTCGACTTCATCCGGGTTCCCTGGCCCGCGGCCAGGATCATCGTGCAGCGTCGGGTGGTCATGGCGCGGCGGTTCATATCGCGCCACGGCGGGTTCGCACAACGCTCCACGCGCGCCGCGAGGGGATCACGGCGCTTCGAAATGACGAAGCCCCGCGCGGGAGTTGCGATCCCATCGCGGGGCGTCGTGCTGTGAGGCGAAGGCTGGGAGAGGCGTGAGCCTCAGATCAGCGCTGCGCGTCCCAGGTGTCTTCGTGCGTGATGCCGCCGTTGGTGTGCGTCCACGAGATCGTGTGGAACACGAACGAGACCTCCTCCAGGGGGGGCTCGGTCGAGGTCGCGGGGACGATCGTGTCGGGCGACCACTGCTTCTGGCTCGAAACGCGGCCCTGCTTGAGGCTGACCGTGTAGAACTGCTCGGTCGTGCCGTCGCCCGTGGGGTTCGGGCGGAAGAACTTGAAGTCCGCGTCGATCACGGCGTTCTCGACGAGCGCCTTCGCGATGAGGGGCGTGCTCTTGTCGATGCGCTTGCGGATGAGGAGGGGCTCGTACTGACGGCGACCCGTCGCCATGCCGCTGCCCGCTTCACGCGCCGTCTGGACCGCCTGCTCGTAGTAGACGCACTCGATCGAGTTCTCGCGACCGAGGCTGGTCTGCGTGCTCTGACCCTGGATGTCCGACCCATTCGCCTTCAGATACAGGTGTACGGTCTCAGCCATGATGTCTCTCCGGTGAACAGCGGCCTTGGTGGTGACTTCAGGTGTCTCCCCCGTCAACCCCCAAACCTTCTCTGTGCGGCGGTCGGTGTGCAGTCGGTGTGCCACGGCGAGGCCGGGTGCCGCGACGCCGACGGGTCAGACGCCTTCTCGCAATTCGCGCCGGATACTGATACTTTCGCGGTGCCTCTGGGTGTGGGGTGCGTGCCTGTTTTCTGGGACGCGAGTCCTACATTGGACGCGAGTCCAAAAACCTGTTGGACTCATGTCCCATCGTGGAGACGAGCGCATGACACGTGACCAGAGCGATCGCGGGGAAGGGGGCGCTGTGACGGCCTCCTTCGACACGACCGCGATGACGCTGGGAAACCTCGGCGACTTCGGGTTCACCCAGATGATCCCCCGAAACCGGCCTCAGCTCCGCTGGGTCGACGGGGCTGGATCGCACAGCTATGCGATGGTCGATCGGCTCGTGGTGGGCTCCGCCGAGAGCGCCGACGTGGTGCTGCTCGGAGAGGGCGTCTCGCGACTCCATGCGGGCCTCGAGCTCAAGGACGACGGCGTCTGGGTGCGCGACCTGGGGAGCCGCAACGGCACGTACATCGACGGCATCAAGGTGATCGAGGCGCGCGTGCCCGACGGCGCGACGCTGTTCATCGGCTCGGTCAGGATGTCGGTGCACTACGACCAGCTCACCACCGACGTCGAGGTCTGGCCGACGGAGAGCTTCGGCCCGCTCGTGGGGCGCAGCACGATCATGCGCGCGCTCTTCGCGCGGCTCCACCGGGTCGCGGCGGGCGACGCGACGGTGCTCATCCTGGGTGAGACGGGCACGGGCAAGGAGCTCGTCGCGCGCGCCATTCACACGGCGTCTCCGCGGCGCGAGCGGCCCTTCATCGTGGTCGACTGCGGCGCGCTCTCGGAGTCGCTGCTCGAGGCGGAGCTCTTCGGACACAGCCGCGGGGCCTTCACGGGCGCGACGAGCGCGCGCGTCGGCGCGATCGAGGCCGCCGAGGGGGGGACGGTCTTCCTCGATGAGGTCGGCGAGATGCCGCTCTCGATGCAGCCGCGTCTCCTTCGCGCGATCGAGGGGCACACGGTCCGTCGCGTCGGAGAGAACGAGCACCGCAAGGTGAACGTGCGCTTTCTCGCCGCGACGCACCGCGACCTCCCCGCGATGGTGAACGCGGGGAACTTTCGCGAAGACCTCTTCTTTCGCCTCGCCGTGTTGCCCGTGTACGTGCCCCCGCTGCGGGAGCGCCACGATGACATCCCGCTCCTCGCAGAGCGGCTGATGCCTCCGAACGCGCAGGGCAAGCTCAGCCCCGAGCTCGTTCGCGAGCTCGCGACGCGCTCGTGGCCCGGCAACGTGCGGGAGCTCAGGAACTTCCTCGAGCGCGCGGCCGCGCTCGGAGCCCGAGAGGCCCTCGCGATGGGCAGCCGCAGCCCGCGCGACCTCACCGACCCGCACGCGCCCACGCCGGCGCCGTCGCTCCCGCCGGGCAGCGCGGCCGAGCCCCAGACCGCGGCGCTCGCCAACAGCCTCCCGCCGGTCTCGGTCGACGAGCTCTTCAAGACCATCCGAGACCGCTGGCTCGACCACCTCGAGCGCGAGTATCTCCGCGCGATGATCGCGCGCCACAACCGCGATACCAGCGCGATCGCGCAGGCCGCGGGCCTCGATCGCAGCTACGTCTACCGCCTCATTCGCAAGCACGACCTCTGACGGTCGCCGCGCGAGACGCAGAACCCGAGACGAAGACCGCCCCTGCCGGTCAATCCACCGGCGGGAGCCACCGCGCGCTGTGAACTCGATTGTCAGGGCGCCACCCGACGGTGGCACAACGGGGATCAGTACGGGTGAACCCGTGCACCCCGACGCGCGCCCGCGCCCCCGGCGGTTACCACGGGAAACGCCTGAAAGTAGGCGTCGTGGCATGAATCATGGTGCCATCACCGATGGCTCGATCCCTCATGCGAGCGGAGGTCTTCCGATGATGAAGCGCTTTCTTGGTGTAGGCCTGCTGCTCCTCGGGCCGGTTGTCGGCTGCGGGCGCTCGGAGCTCGACTTCCCCGAAGATGACGTCCCCGCGGTGGATGATCGGTTCGATGTGCCCGACGTCCCTGACGTGCCCGATGTCCCTGACGTGCCCGACGTCCCTGACGTACCCGACAGGCCCGATGTGCCCTTCTGCACCTCGAACGCCCAATGCGACGACGGGATCGCGTGCACCGCGGACCTCTGCGTCGACGGGCTCCGCTGCGACAACGTCCCCAACGACGCCCTGTGCGGGCCGAGGTCGATGTGCGTCCCCGGTCGCGGCTGCACCGCGCCGATCGACTGCACGAGCGACCTCCAGTGCGACGACGGCGACCCCTGCGACGGCGTCGAGCGCTGCGCGGGCGGACGCTGCGAGCGCGGCGCGCCGCTCAGCTGCGACGACGGGATCGCGTGCACGCGGGAGTCGTGCATGGCGGGCCGCGGCTGCGTCTTCGTCCCCGACGATCTGTCGTGCAACGACGGGGTCTTCTGCAACGGCGCAGAGCGCTGCGACCTCCGCGTCGGGTGCGTGACGGGCGGCCCCGCGGTCTGCGACGACGGCGTCGCGTGCACCACGGACCTCTGCGACGAGGCCGCGCGGACGTGCCGCCACCGCCCCACCGACGCCGACGGCGACGGCTTCGCGCCGCCCACCTGCGCGGGCGGAAACGACTGCAACGACGCCGATCGCACCGTGAACCCCTCGGCGCTCGAGGTGTGCAGCGACGGTCGCGACAACAACTGCAACGGGCTCGCAGACTGCGCCGACCCGTCGTGCGCGGCGACGCCCGGGTGCTCGACGGTGACCAACGAGGTGTGCGAGCGCGCCTCGGTCATCTCGCTCCCCGGACGGGTCATGGGCAGCACCTCGTCGGCGCGTGACGACTACGCGCCCGGGTGCGGGTCGTCGATGGCGCCCGACGTGACCTACGTGTTCCGCAACCCCACGCGGCAGACGCTCGTGATCGACACGATCGGCAGCGGCTACGACACCGTTCTCGGCGTCTATCGGAACGACTGTGCGCCGGGCTCCCTCGTGCGCTGCGACGACGACGGATCGGGGATGGGCACCGCCTCGCGCGTGGTCATCGACAACGCCGAGCCCGGCGCCTACTTCGTCGTCGTCGACGGCTGGAACTCCAACAGTGGGCCCTTCGTGCTCAACGTCTCCGTGCGCGCCGCGGAGCAGTGCGCCAACCGCGTCGACGACGACGGCGACGGACTCGTCGACTGCGCCGACCCGGACTGCGCCGCGGACGTCGCGTGCCGCTGCGTCCCCACGGGCGCGGAGAGCACCGCCGCCGCCTGCGCGGACATGCGCGACAACGACTGCGATGGGCTCACCGACTGCGCCGATCCGCAGTGCGCCGCGCTGCCCGCGTGCTGCCGCCCCACGGCGACGGAGAACACCGCGTCGACCTGCGCGAACGGCCGCGACGACGACTGCGACGGGCTCACCGACTGCGCCGACGCGCAGTGCGCCGCCACGACCGTGTGCTGCCGCCCGACCGCGACGGAGAACACCGCCGCGACCTGCGCGAACGGCCGCGACGACGACTGCGACGGGCTCACCGACTGCGCCGACGCGCAGTGCGGGATGCTCCTCGTGTGCTGCCGGCCCACGAGCCGCGAGAACACCCCGGCGGCCTGCTCCGACGGCCGCGACGACGACTGCAACGGGCTCACCGACTGCGCCGATCCGCAGTGCGCGTCGACCGTCGCCTGCTGCCGACCGACGGGCGCCGAGGCCGACCGCGCGAGCTGCTCCGACGGCCGCGACAACGACTGCGACGGGCTCACCGACTGCGCCGACTCGCAGTGCGCCGCGACCAGCGTCTGCTGCGTGCCCACGGGCGCCGAGGCGTCGGCCGCCGCGTGCGGCGACGGGCGCGACAACGACTGCAACGGGCTCATCGACTGCGCCGACTTCCAGTGCGCGGGCCGCGGCGCGTGCGGCTGCGTTCCCTCGACGGAGCTCTGCGACAACCGCCGCGACGACGACTGCGACGGGCTCACCGACTGCGCCGATCCGCAGTGCGCGATGGCCCCCGTGTGCGTCACCTGCGTCCCCACGGGCAGCGAGTCGACGCCCTCGACCTGCCTCGACGGCCGCGACAACGACTGCAACGGCCTCGTCGACTGCCGCGACCCGCTCTGCGCCCGCGTGCAGGGCTGCGCGCCCGTGCCGCCCAACGACACCTGCGCCTCGGCGCTGCGCATCGCGGCTCCGTCGACCACCACCGGCACCACCATCGGCGCGAACAACAACTACCGCCCCACCCCCGACGGCGCCAGCTGCCGCGGCGGTGACGGCGGCGACGTCGTGTACGCGCTCGTCATCGGCTCGCCCTCGCAGGTCACCATCGACACGATGGGCAGCGACTTCGACACGGTGCTCTTCGTCCGCAGCGCGTCGTGCGAGACGGGGCCGCAGGTGGCCTGCAACGACGACAGCAGCGGCCTCACCTCGTCGGTCACCTTCGCCGCGTCGCCGGGCGTGTACTACGTCTTCGTCGACGGCTTCAGCGCCGACTCGCGCGGCGACTTCGTGCTCAACGTGAGCGTGAGCGCCCGCGAGATCTGCACCAACCGCCTCGACGACGACGGCGACGGCCTCATCGACTGCGCCGACTCCGACTGCGCCGCAGACGTCGCGTGCCGCTGCGTCCCGACGGGCGTGGAGAGCACCGCCGCGACGTGCGCGAACGGACGCGACGACGACTGCGACGGGCTCATCGACTGCGCCGATCCGCAGTGCGCCACGGCGATCACCTGCTGCCGCTTCACCGACTTCGAGAACACGGCGCGCCTCTGCGCGGACGGCCGCGACAACGACTGCGACGGGCTCGTCGACTGCGCCGATCCGCAGTGCGCCGCCACGACCGCGTGCTGCCGCCCGACCGCGACGGAGAACACCGCGGCGACCTGCTCGAACGGCCGCGACGACGACTGCGACGGCCTCACCGACTGCGCCGATGCGCAGTGCGCCTCGACCGCGGCGTGCTGCCGTCCGACGGGCGCCGAGGGCAACGCGCTCACGTGCTTCAACGGCCGCGACGACGACTGCGACGGGCTCACCGACTGCGCGGACTCGGGCTGCGCGTCGCTCCCGGGCTGCTGCCGCGCGACGGCCATGCGCGAGATCGGCGTCGCGGCCTGCACCAACGGCCTCGACGACGACTGCGACGGCGTGTCGGACTGCGCCGACTCGGACTGCCACCCCTCGCGAGACCCCTCGGCGGAGTGCTGCAACGGCCGCGACGACAACGGCAACGCGCTCATCGACGAGTTCGCCTGCGCGTGCGACACGCAGCCGCAGTGCGCGACCGTGGGCAACGGCGGCCCCTTCCCCTCGAACGCGTGCTGGAGCACGACGTTCCGGGTGTGCGCGCCGCGCTGCGACCTGCTCGGCGGCGACTCGTTCTGCGCGATGTTCTTCTCGGGGACGCGCTGCAACCGCACCACCGGCGAGTGCGCGCTCTGACCTGAGTCCGCACGGGGCGACCGCGACGCGGCGGCGCCCCGGTCCACCTCATCCTCCGCTCACATCACCCGAATCACCACCAGCGCGACGCCCGCGCCCGACGCGCGGCACGGGGCGATCGCCGCCTCGCAGACGTCGCGCACGGGCGCGTCGGGCCGCTGCGCCAGGAGCGCCGCGAGCGAACCGATGGAGCGCATCCCGAAGGCGTCGCGGCTGCCGAAGACGAAGAGGTCGCCCGAGAGGAGCCGCTCCGTGGCGATGGCCATTCCGCCGCGCGAGAGGCCCGGCGTGCGCTGCGCGTTGCCGAGGAGGCGCTTCGGCTCGCCGCCGCGCGCGCGGTAGACGCGCATCCCCGACGAGACGGTCACCAGCGCGACGTCGCCCGCGGAGACGAAGGCCGAGAACTGCGCGTCGATGGGGAGCGACGGCTCGACGAGGACGCCCTGCAAGCGCGAAATCGCCTGCGCCGCAGCGCCGAGCGCGCGCTGGAGGGCGGGCTCACCGCCGCGTCCGTCGCCGAGGGAGCCCTCGAAGGTCGAGCCCACGGCGTCGGTCACGAGCTGCCACATTCGAGGCGGCGTGAGCGGCGCCGTCACGCACCACGACCGGGCGTCCGCGCATGCGCGGCTCACGTCTCTCGGGATGTGCGCGGTGCGTACGCGCGCGGGCGCGATGCCAAGTGCGGCGTCGAGGGTGAGCATCGGACGCGAAGATAATTCGATGTCAGCGCTCTCGTCGACGCTCGTCGTCGAGCATCCTCGCGGCGCGCAGGAGCTTCGGGTCGATCTCGTCGTCGTCGGAGAGCGAGCGCTCGGGCGGTGCCTTCGCCGGAGGCGCGGCGCTTCTCGGCGGCGGCAGCGGCGCGGCGCTTCTCGGCGGCGGCAGCGGCGCGGCACTTCTCGGCGGTGGCAGCGGCGGCGCGATGGCGCCCGACGACGGCCGGGACGGAGGCATCGGCGGACGCGACGAGACCACCGGAGGACGCGGCGGCGGCAGCGGCGGTCGGGGCGGCGGCAAGGGCGCGCGCGCGGGCGACGGCGCGGACGGCGCGGGCGACATCGAGGGCGACGGCGGACGCGCAGGCTGCGCGATGCCCACGGGCGGAACGCGTGAGGGCGACGGCGGCGCAGGCGCGCGCGAGGCCGGTGCGGGGTGCGCGGAGGCGGGCGCAGGCGCGGGTTGTCGACCGAGCGGACCCGCCGCGCGCGCCGCGCGCGCCGCCGCGTTGAGCGCGTCGTTGATCGAGGGGAGCGTCTTCGGGAAGAGGCGTCCGTCGATGGATTTGTCGGCGGACGCAGCGGAAATCGGAGGCGACCGCGGCGTGATCGGCGCGACCGGCGCGCGCGAGGCGGGCGCGGTCGAGGCGGGCTGCGGCGCGATCGCTTGCGGCGCGACGGGCTGGGGCGCGATCGCTTGCGGCGTGATCGCTTGCGGCGCGATTGGCTGCGGGCTGATCGCCTGCGGCGTGATCGCTTGCGGCGTGATCGCTTGCGGCGTGATGGGCTGCGGCGCCGAGGGCTTCGCGGGTGGAGGTCCTGACTTCACGGCCATCGACGGAGGCGGCCCGGACACGACCTGGCCGACGGGTCGCTGTGTGTTCGCGGGGATCGTCGCCGTCGGGCCTCGCAGGCGCCCCGGAGGACCCGACGCAGCGAGCGATTCTGCGGGGGCCGCGGCGCGTTCCGGCGAGGGCGCGACGCGCTCGGGCGGAGGGGCCGCGCGCTCGGGCGGAGGCGCCGTCGGCGGCTCGTGGCGCGCGTGCGCGACGGGCGCTTCGACGCGCGGTTGCGCGGGCGGTGGCCTCACCGGCGCGCGCTCGGGCGCCGGGAGCGTCGGCGGGTCGATGGGGTTGGGGCCGATGCTCTCGTCGGTCGGCCGCGCCGTCGTGAGGACGCTCTCGGGGACGACGAGCGCGACCTCCGCGGGGCGCTGATCGAAGCCGGCCGCGGCGGTGAGCGCGTCGAGGACCGCGCGGACGCCGCCCGGTCGACGTCCCGGTTCGCGGTCGAGGAGCGTCGCGACGCCGCGGTGAAGATCACGCGAGATCGACGCCAGGTCGGGGCCCTCGCCCGGCGGCGCGCCGCCCGCGAGCTCCGCCATGATCGCGCCGAGGGCGTAGAGGTCGGCGCTCGCCGTGGGGCGTCGCCCCGAGAGGATCTCAGGCGCCGCGAAGGGGACCGCCCGCGGGTGATGCTCGATGCGCGTGGCGAGCCTGTCGGGCGCGACGGACACCGCGACGAAGCCGTCGACGACGAGCACGCCCTTCGGCGTGATGAGCACGTTCTGGGGCCACAGCGCGCCGTGCGGCGAGGCCGAGTGCATCGCCTGCAGCGCCGACGTGAGCGACATCGCGACGCGGAGGCACTCCTCGGGCGTGCAGCGCATCCCCGCCGAGCGACGCGCGTCGATCACCGCGCGGAGCGAGACGCCTTCGACGTTCGGGTACACGAGCACCGCGCTGCCGGGAACGACGAAGACCTCGCGCGGCATCACCACGCCGGGGAGCGTGCGGCCCGCGAACATCTCGAGCTTTCCGATGAGGTCGCTGCGCTCGCGCTCGTTGGTGACGAGGATGTCGGCCACCACCTTGAGCACGACCTCGGCGCCGGTGCGCATGTCGCGCGCCGCCCACGACGCGCCCAGCACGCCCTCGCCGAGCAGCCGCCGGAGCTTGTATCGCTCGCGGATCAGCGCGCCCGCTTCGAAGCTCGCGCGCTGGTGCGTCACCTCGTCGGCGGTCGCGAGCTCGTCGTCGTCGGCTGCCGACGGTCGCGGGGGAGCTTGCGGCGGCTGCGGTCGCGACAGTGGCGCGCCGCGAGGCTCGGGACGCTGCGGTGGCGCGTCTCCGCCCGCGAGCGGTCCCATGGGGAGGCGCGCGTAGCCCGACGAGCCCTGACCGAGCGTCGGCGCAGAGGCGCGGTGCATCGGCGGCGACGGCGGCGACGGCGGCGCGGCGTGCTGTGAACCGACCAGACCCGCGAGGCTGCTGCGGCACACGAGGCACTGCGAGGCCCCCTGGGGGACCCTCGCGTTGCACACGGGACATGCCATCACGTCGCCCACGGACTCTCCGGCGCCGACGGTATCACGCATCGTCGCCGCGCCGGGCAACGCAGCGATCACGCGCCGGTGGAGCCGAAGCCTCCGCCGCCTCGCGCCGAGTCGCCGAGCGACGCGAGCGCGTCGACCTCGCGCACCGACACGCGCGCGACGGGCGCGATGACGAGCTGCGCGATGCGCTCGCCGCGACGGAGCACGATGGGCGCCGCGCCGAGGTTCACGACGAGCACCTTGAGCTCGCCGCGGTAGTCGCTGTCGATGGTGCCCGGCGCGTTGAGCACCGCGAGGCCCTCTTTGAGCGCGCGTCCCGAGCGTGCGCGCACCTGGCCCTCGTGGCCTTCGGGGATCGCCACGACGAGACCGGTCGGCACGGCCGCGCGGCCTCCGGGCGGGAGCTCCAGCGGCGTCGCGTCGTCGACGGCGGCCACGAGGTCGAGCCCCGCGGCGCCCGCGGTCGCGTACGCGGGGAGCGAGAGACCGAGCGCGTGCGGGAGTCGAAGGACGTGGAGCTCCATCACGCTTCCTCTTGGGGTGTCGGGGTCACGGCGGGGGTCACGGCGTCGCTCGCCTCGGCGGCCGCGGGCTCCGGCGCGGTGGGCGGCGCGGCGAGGGCGCGCAGCGCGTTGCGCGCGGCCTCCTGCTCCGCGATCTTCTTGCTGCGACCGAGGCCCCTCGCGCGGAGCACCTCGCCGGCGCGCACCTCGACGTGCCACACGCGGTCGTGGTCGGGCCCCTGCGCGTCGATCACCTCGTAGCGCGGCGTCACGTTGTGCCGCGCCTGGATGAGCTCCTGAAGCACGGTCTTCTCATCGCGCTGCGCGCTGATGGTGGTGACCACGTGATCGAGCGTCGGCGCGACCATCGCAAGCACGACCTCGCAGGCCCGCTCGACGCCCGCGTCGAGGTACACCGCGGCGAAGATCGCCTCGAGCGCGTTGGCGAGGAGCGAGGCCTTCGTGCGCCCTCCGGTGCGCTCCTCTCCGCGGCCGAGGCGCATGGCCTCTCCGACCCCGAGGCGCGCGGCGACCTCGGCGAGCCGCGACTCGTTCACGATGGCCGCGCGCATGCGGGTGAGCTCCCCCTCGGAGGCGTCGGGGCAGCGCTTCCAGAGCGCGTCGCTCACGGCGAGGGCAAGCACCGCGTCGCCGAGGAACTCCATGCGCTCGTTGTCCGCGAGGAGCTTCGCGCGCTTCGTCGACGTGGCCTCGAACGCGGCGGATCGGTGGGTGAGCGCGACTTCGAGGTGTCGCTCGTCGCGGAACGTATGTCCGAGCGCGGCGGCGAGCGCGGTGAGCTTTTCGTCCATGCGGGAGGGCCGTTGCGCCGCGAAGCTACACCAACCTCGCGCCGACCGGTTACGCCGCGCGACGCGACGCTGCGCCGACCCCGATCCCTGGACTACATTCGCGCCATGCGCTCGGGCTCCCTGTCGCCGTGGCTGCTGCTCATCGTCGAAGTCTCCCTCGCCCTGATCGTGCTGTCGGGCCTCGCGGCGGTGCTCTCGGTGCTCTGGGTCCGCTACTGGCGTCGGCGCCTCTCGCTTCCCGAGGGCTTCGACGAGGTCGTCGAGACGCGCACGCCCGACGGGGCCACGATCGTCCTCGCGCGCATCCGCCCGGTGGGCGCGGCCTCGAAGCGTCCGCCGGTGCTCTTCTGCCACGGCCTTGCGATGAACCGACACGCCCTCGCGCTCGACCCGCAGCGCAGCCTCGCGCGCCTCCTGGCCGAGCGCGGTCGCGACTGCTGGCTGCTGGAGCTCCGCGGCGCCTCGAACGCTCGCCACGGGCGCGAGACGGCGCGCGCGAGCTTCGACACGTACCTCCACGAGGACATCCCCACGGCGCTCGCGTACGTGAAGGCCGCCACCGACGCGGAGCGCGTCGACTGGGTGGGCTTCAGCATGGGCGGGATGCTCGCCTACGCGCACCTCGGCGCGATGCACGGCGACGGCGTCAGGCGCCTGGTCACCATCGGCTCGCCGGTGCGCTTCAAGGGCTACGTGGGGCGGCGCTTCATGGGCGCCGCGCCGTATGTCTTCTCGCCTTTCGGCCTCTACATCGGCGCGCCGCTGGGGTGGCTCGCGTCGGGCGCGGCGCCGCTCCTCTGGCCCGGTCTTCCGCTGCAGGTGACGCACGGGTTTCGAGGCCACCACTACGACCCCGCGACGCTGCGGAGGGCCTTCGCCGCAGGGTTTTCAAACGTGCCCGCGGGCGTGATGAACGAGTTCGCCCGATGGGTCCGCGACGACACGCTCACGAGCGACGACGGCTCGCGCGACTACCGCGCGGCGCTCTCGGCCATCACGATCCCTGCGCTGGTGATCTCGGGCGACCGCGACCGCCTCGCGCTGCCCCCGTGCGTGCGCGAGGCCTATGAGCGCGTGGGCTCCGCGGAGAAGCGCTACGTGGAGGTGGGCCCCGCGTCGGGCGCGCACGCGCACTACGACCACCTCGACCTCATCCTCGGCGCGCGCGCCGTCGACGAGGTCTTCTCGCACGCGATCGAGTGGGTCGAAGCGGACTGATCCCTCCACGAAACGCCTTGTTCGAAAGCGTTTCGTGAGGATCGAACCGGAGGTGTCGGGGCGGGGCGCGGAGGGACGATCAGGCGCGGACGAGGTCCGCGGCGGTCACTTCGCCGGAGCGACGTCGACGTGGATCGGGAAGGCGGGCGTGCCGACGAGGCGGCGGGCGCGCTTGTTGGCCTTGCCGTTGGAGGTCTGCTTGCGGCGACGGATGCGCTGGGTCTGCTGGGTGGCGGAAACCATCGGAATCAACTCCTGATCGAGAGTGCGTGTACGTCGGTCATCGCCGCGATGGTCGCGGACGAGGGGGCGGGAAGGTATCCGCGAGGAGGGGGTGCCGTCAACCGCGCTCAGCGCGGGGGCAGGACCTCCCAACGGACGGCGACAGGAAACGTCCACGCGGTTGGACGAGCCGC
>JAXLYG010000046.1:0-109664 GCA_046351535.1 Polyangiales bacterium | reverse complement strand
GCGTGTCATCCCCGACGCGGGGGCGTGTGCGCGTCCCCGCGGCGCCGGCCGCGATGAGACGAGAAGCTTCGCGAATGACGCTGGCGAGGCGCTTGCGAACGCGCTCGACGCTCGCACGACGCCCGAAATTGGCGACGCTCGCGGGTCGAGAGGTACGGTCGCGGCGTGACTCGAGCGTGGAAGATTGGCGGAGCCGCAGCCCTCGCGGCCCTCTGCGCCACGGGGATGATCGTCCCCAGAGTGGCGCGGGCGCGTGTGGCGAGCGCCGTCTATGAGCGCTGCCACCGCGTCCTCGACGGCGAGTGCACCCTCGGCGATGTGCGCCTGGCCATCGACGGCGTGACCATCCGCGACCTCCGCGTGAGAATGCGGGGCGGCCGGTACACCGCGAGGATCCAGCGCGTCGGTGTGAGATTCCGCTGGTTCGCCCTGATTCTCGGTGCGGCACAGAAGGTCGACGTCGAGGTCGACGGCGTCGAGCTCCAGGGACGGGCCTCGCTGCAAGAGCTCCTCGCCGATCTGCGCGCGCGCCACGCTCGTGAGCCGGGCCAGCGGCGCGCTCGCGTTCAGCTCAAGGGGGTTCACGTCACCGGTGTCGATGCTCGACTCACCGTGACCGATCTCACTGGGAGAGACCTCGGTGTGCGACTCTCGCGGGGCGGTGCGGAGTGGGCTCGTGAGCCCGCCAGCGTGACCGCGCGCTGGGGAGATCTCACCGTCGAGTACGATGGCGCCGAGGCGCACACCGGCGGATGCACCGCGATCGACGGGATCGACGCGACCTCCTCGCTCGACTGCCGCGAGTTCGACGCCCGCGTCGACGCGTCGCGCGCGCGCTCGATGGCAGCCGCCTTCAATCACGCGCTGGAGGCGGTCCGCGCGCGTGAAGGGGCCGCGCCGACCGAGCAGCCCGAACCCCAGGCGGAGACCGCCGCGCCGCGACAGTCGCAGCTGCGGTTTCGTGAGGGACGCGTTCGCGTGATGCACCACGACGACGTGATCGCCGACCTCGCGCCCGCCACGGTCTCGGTGCTCGCGGAGGAGGGCTCTCTCCGCGAAGCCACCTTTCAGCTCGGCGGAAACGACGCGCTTCAGCCCTCGCTCTCGCTCGCGTTCAATCGCATGCACGAGCCCTGGCAGGTCGATCTCGATGCGGCGGCGCTCCCGTTGAGGCAGCTCGCTCCGTGGGTTCCTTCGGTGCCGTGGCACAACACCGAGAACGGACGCGCGCACGCCCGGGTGCACCTCGAGCCCGGCGACGCGCCGGGACGCCTCGACGTGTCCGGGGATCTCTTCGTCGAAGACTTCGGACTCCAACATCCCGGCGTCGCGCGCGAGCCCATCGATGGCCTCACGGTCTCGCTCGATGGACGCGCGATGATCGACCTCGCGCAGCGCCGCGTCGCAACCTCGGGGCTCAACTGGCAGATCAATGGGATTCCCTTCTCGGTCGCGGGCTGGGTCGAGCGAACGACCGACCACACCTCGATGGACCTGTCGCTCAACGTGCCCCCGTTCACGTGTGATGGCGCGCTCCGTTCGATGCCCGCGCCGGTGACGGGCATCGCCTCGACCCTCGGCCTCTCGGGCACCGTGGGCGGCGGTGCGCACCTCGCGATCGACACGCGGCGGCTCTCCGACACGACCTTCGATTACACCGTTCGTGATGGGTGCCAGGTCGCCTACTCGGGCTGGAACGTCAACGTCCGGCGCTTCGCCGAGCCTTTCGTGCAGCGCGTTCAGGAGCCGGGCGGTCGCGTGCGGGCGTTCGTCACCGGACCCGGGTCGCCCGCGTGGGTACCCATCGAGGCGATTCCGCCGAACATGCTCGGCGCGGTCGTTCACCGCGAGGACGGGTCGTTCTATCAGCACCACGGGTTCTCGTCGGGCGAGATCCGCGGGGCCTTCGTGCGGAACGTCAGCGAAGGACGCTTCGCCTACGGCGCCAGCACCATCTCGATGCAGCTCGCCAAGAACGTCTTCCTCGCGCGCGAGAAGACCCTCGTGCGAAAGCTCCAGGAGGTCGTGCTCACCTGGTGGATCGAGCAGTCGCTCGAGAAGAGCGCCATCCTCGAGCTCTATCTCAACGTCGTCGAGTTCGGACCCGGGATCTACGGCGTCGGACCCGCCGCGCGCTTCTTCTTCGGCCGCGAGCCGCGCGAGCTCACGCCCCTTCAGGCGATCTATCTCGCGACGCTGCTCCCGGCGCCGATTCCACGCTTCGCGATCTTTCAACGCGGGGCGCCCTCGCCCGACACCGTGGCGAGGCTCCGCGCGATCGCGCGTGGAATGGCCGCCGCGCGCTTGATGTCTCCCGCCGACGCCGAGGCCGCGCAGAGCGAGACCTTCGCGTTTCGACCGCGCAGTGCCCCGGTGCCCGGCGCCGCCACGATGGACGTCGACCCCACCACCACCGACGAGGCCGCGAGGGCCCTCTGCGCCCGCGCCACCGTCAACCTGCACCCGCAACAGCCCGATGAGACGCCGGGCGGCGACGCTCCGACCGCCGAGACCTCGGAGAACTCCGACCGCGATGGAGACTCCACGCGCTCCGACGACTCGACGGTGACCCCGTAGGCGCCGCCCGAACATTGCTCCGCGGCGCCGCAGGGGCGTAGCATCCGACGCCGCGATGAGCTCCCGTATTTCGCAGGTGCCTTCGAAGACCATCCGCGTCGTCGCCGCCGTGATCGAGCGCGACGGGCGCTACCTCATCACCCAGCGGCGCGCGTCGGCCGTGCTGCCGCTCATGTGGGAGTTTCCCGGGGGGAGGGTCGAGGAGGGCGAGAACGACGCCGCGGCGCTCAGGCGCGAGCTGCTCCACCGCCTCGGCGCGGGCGTCGAGGTGAAGGACATCATCTCGTTCGTGAGCCACACCTACGAGAGCTACGTCGTCGATCTGCACCTCTACGAATGCGTCCTCACGCACGACACCCTCGCGGCGCTGGCCGTCAACGACTTCCGCTGGGTGCGCTCTGACGAGTTCGAGCGGTACCCCTTCACGCCCGCGGATGAAGCCTCGATGTCGAAGCTCCTCGGCGAGTCGTCGTAGCTCCCAAACCCGCTCGTGCGCCCGTCGGGCGCCGTGGTTACCCTTCGCCCCCATATGCAGAACTGCACCGTCTGTGGCGAGCCCATGGCCCCGGGAGAGACGGTCTGCCGTCACTGCGGTCGCGCCCACTACGGTCCTGTCTGCGCGGCGTGTCAGCAGCCCGCGCCCACGCTCGTCCGCGGCGGACGCGTGATCTGCTCGGCGTGCGGCGCGACGCGGGGGCCCCTCTCGGGCGTTCCGCTCAACGTCGCGGGGCAGGCGCATCGCGTGGGGAGCGTCGTCACCTCGGTGCTCGCGTGGGCCGTCGCGCTCGGGGGCCTCGCCGTCGGCGGACTCGTCGGCGCCGTGGTCAGCCTCATCGCCACCGTGGCCTCGGCGAGCGTGTGGTGGGGCATCCTCGTGGGGCTCATTCTCGGCGGCGTGGGCGGCGTCGCGGGGGCCCTGCTCATGAAGGGCAGCAAGCGGCTCGACGAGCGCGCGCGGCAGATCCGTGACGAGGCCTTCGAACAGTCGATCCTCGCGATGGCCGCGACGCGGCGGGGATCGGTCACCACGCTCGAGGTCTCGCAGCAGCTCGGGATCGGGCTCTCGGAGGCCGACCGGCTCCTCGGCGAGATGAGCCACAAGGGCCGCGCGCTCGTGGAGATCAACCGCGAGGGGCTGCTCCAGTACACGTTCAAAGACGTTCCCGGCGCGCTCGCGGGCGCCGGGAGCCCGGTGCGAGAGCGCTCCGGCGTGCGCGTCGAGACGGCCACCGCGGGCGAGATCGCGAAGGAGCGCGTCGACCGCGAGTTCGAAGAGATCCGCGCGCGCACCCTGACGGGCGAAGAGGCCGCGAAGCGACCGTAGTAGTCTCGCGCGGGCCGCAATGGACTTTCACCTCTGGACGCCGGTCATCTCGGCGGTGCTCGCGCTCGCCATCGCCGTAAAGGTCGTGCTGCGCAGCCGCAAGCGCCGCGCGCACTGGCTCTTCATCGGCTTCGCCACCAACGTCGCCGTCTGGTACTTCGCGACCTTCCTCGAATATCGCGGGGGCAGGGGGGCCATCCTCGGACGCGTCACCGCCCTCATGGCCGTGCTCCTGCCGCAGTCGGGCGTGCGCTTTCTGAGGGCGTTCAGGCCCGACGCGCCCGACAACCCCACGGCCCTCGACCGTTGGGCCACGTACCTGTTCTTCCCGATGCTCGCGGCGATCCTCTCGCCGTGGTTCGACCAGAAGATCGCCGGCGCGGCCATTCGCATCGCCATCTCGGCCTACGTCGTCGGCCTGCTCATCGCCGCGGTGAGCGCGCTCTACACGGGCGGTCGCCGCACGCCCTCGCGCATGGAGCGACGGCGCTCGCTCTACCTCGTCGGCGTCGGCGTGCTCGCGACGCTCGTCACCACGGCGGACCTCGTCCCATTCACGGTGAACCGCATCGTGCCCGGGGAGTTTCCGCCGCTCGGGTCGATCCTCGTGCTCGTGGTGCTCTACATGTTCTCGGAGGTGGTGGAGCGCAGGCGGCTCATCGACCTCTACGAGCTCGCGGGGCGCTTCGTGGTGCTCACCGCGCTCGCCCTCGTGCTCGCGGGAACCTATTACGGCCTCGTCGACTGGGAGCTCGTCGCGCAGCGCGGCAACGGCGAGGGGCCCTACTTTCTCAACGCCATCGTCGCCTCGCTGGTCATTCTCATTCTCTTCGATCCGCTGCGCGCGAAGGTCGAGGAGCAGATCGGGCGCTTCTTCTTCGGCGAGCGCTACGACTTCGAACGCGCCGTCACCGACCTCCGCAATCGCCTCGCGCACACGCTCGAAATCGACGCGATGGGGGGCGTGCTCATGCTCGGCCTCGAGGCCTCGCGGCGCGTCACCTTCGCGGCGCTCTACCTCGTCGACGCCGATCGAAAGGGCGTCGACCTCTTCGCCCACCACGGCTCCGCGCCCGCCGCGCGGTTGGAGCTCGCGCCCATGCGCGCGCTCCTCGACGCGCTCAAGCCCCTCGGCGCCGTGGTGCGAGAGCAGCTCGAACGCGAGCGCGAGGATCGCCTCGAGCTCGGTGAGACCCGCGAGGCCGAGGGGCTCGCTGAAGCGGCGCGTCCGCTCGATGACCTCGGCGCGTCGGTGGTGCTCGCGCTCGAGAGCGACGCGGGCGATCTCATCGGGCTCCTCGCCGTGAGCGACGATCGCATGCGCGACGCGTTCTCGCCCGACGAGGTGCAGATGCTCCGTGGCCTCGCCGCGCAGGCCGCCATCGTCGTCGAGAACAGCCGGCTCCACGCGCGCATCAAGGAGCGCGATCGACTCGCCGCGCTCGGCGAGATGGCCGCGGGGCTCGCGCATGAGATCCGCAATCCGCTCGGGGCCATCAAGGGCGCCGCGCAGATGATGGACGGCAACCCCGACGAGCCCGCGCACAAGGAGCTCCTCGGGATCATTCAGGAGGAGGTCGAGCGGCTCAACAACGTGGTGGGGTCGTTCCTCGACTACGCGCGGCCGTACCGCGGGAACCCCGTCGCGCTCGACGTCACGCAGGCCGTCGAGCGCACCGCGCAGCTCCTTCGAAATGGCCTTCCTGCGACGCTCGATCTGAGGGTCGAGCTGCCGCCGTCGCTCCCTCAGGTGCGCATCGATCCCGAGCACCTGCGGCAGGTGCTGCTCAACCTCGTGCGCAACGCCGTCGAGGCCATGAAGGGCGTCGGCGTGGTGACCGTCACCGCCGCGGTTCGCGCGCGCGCCAACACCTCGCGGGGCGCCGAGGGCGACGCCGCCGAGCTCGTCGAGATCAACGTCCGCGACGCGGGACCGGGCATCGATCCCGCCGTGCAGCGCAACCTCTTCATCCCCTTCTTCACCACCAAGGCCAGCGGGACGGGGCTCGGGCTCGCGATCTGTCAGCGCCTCGTCGAGAGCGCGGGCGGGCGCATCACCGTGCGATCGTCGTCGACGGGGACGATCTTCACCGTGGCCCTCCCCGTCGCGAGCGCGACCACCAGCACCGACCCCGACGTGACGGGTCGACGTCGCAACGAGGCTGCGTAGTCAGCGCGGGTCGAAGACCTGCACCGATCCGCCGGGCGAGTCTTCGAGCATCTGCAACGCGCGGAAGCGGTAGAGCGTGAGCTCCGGGCGCAGGTGACCGGGCGGAGGAACGCCGCGCTCGCGCGTGAGCTGACGGAGCGCCTCGGTGGGATCCGTCGCGGGCGCCCACGGGGTCGGTGGCAGCGCGTACTCCCACGTCGCGAGGCGCTCGTACCCGACGGCCCACACGCGCGGGTCCGCCGCGCGACGGAGGAACTCGGGCGAGCGCGCGCCGAGCACACCCTTGTCGTAGAAGATCGCGAGCGTGATCGAGAGCCGCTGGAGGCCCTCGCGCAGGCGGCCGTAGCGCTCCTGCTGCTGCGAGGTCCAGCGGTCGAGGACGGCGAAGCACACGTCGAGGAAGGCCCGCGCGATGGAGCCTCCGCGCGTCGAGCGCCACAGGATCGGCGAGCGTCCGTCGCGGAGCATCAGCGCGACCTCCACGGGGCGCGTCCGTCGTAGCGCTTCGGGAAAGATGCGCTCGGGCGGGGCCACGGCGCCCGACATGATGAGCCGCGCCACGGAGATCAACCTCCGCGCGTCGTCGGTGTCGAGCGTCACGGGGTCGGTGGTCTCGTAGAGGGCCGCGACGTCGTCGAGGTACACCGCGGTGAGGCCCGCCACGGGGCGCATCTGCGAGAGGGCGCGAGAGACCGAGTGCTCGGGGCCCGCGGGGGCGTCGGTGCGCACGAGCATCCCGTCGAGGTGGCGGCGCCGCGACTCGGTGACCGCCGCGCCGGGCTCGATGCCGTTGAGCGCAGAGGCGAGGTCGGGGAAGTGGGAGACCGACGTGAGCGTCGCGTCGCCCGCGGGCAAGGCCCAGGGCGCGGAGCCCACCACGGCCACGGTGCCGCGGTCGCGGAGCTGCGAGGTGAGCTCCGCGTAGCGGGACGACCAGGGGGGGTTGATCCATCCCGCACGGAAGGCCACGAAGGGCAGCGACGCCAGGAGCGCGACGACGAGGACCGCGAAGAACCTGAGCTTGCGCACGGGGCGCGGACCCTACCCCGAAGGCAGGCCGCGCGTCACGCGCGACGGGTGTTCCATGCGAGGGGGCTTTGCGACTATGTTCCGCGCGCCTCGCACGAGGGTCGCCAACGGCGCTCGCGCAGCGGAATGGAGTGATTCGCACCGTGATCATTGGAGTCCCGAAGGAGATCAAGACCCGCGAGTACCGCATCGGCATGACGCCCGCGGGGGTCCGTCAGCTCACGCAGCGAGGCCACACGGTGCTCGTCGAAGCGCACGCGGGCGAAGGCTCGGGCCTGCGCGACGAGCAGTTCGTCGCCGCGGGCGCCCAGATCGTCCCCTCGGCGGGCGACGTGTGGAACCGCGCCGACATGGTCATGAAGGTCAAGGAGCCCCTCCCGGCGGAGTTCGAGTTCTTCCGCCCCGGCCTCGTGGTCTACACGTACCTCCACCTCGCGGCGGAGCCCGTGCTCACGCGCAAGCTCATGGAGAAGAAGGTCCGCGCCGTCGCGTACGAGACCATCCAGCTCACCGACGGCTCGCTCCCGCTGCTCAAGCCCATGAGCGAGGTCGCCGGTCGCATGGCCGTGCAGGCCGGCGCCACGAGCCTTGAGAAGTGGCGCGGCGGCAAGGGCGTGCTCCTCGGCGGCGTGCCCGGCACGCGCCGCGGTCGCGTGGTCATTCTCGGCGGCGGCGTCGTGGGCCGCAACGCCGCCAAGATCGCCATCGGCATGGGCGCGCAGGTGACCGTGCTCGACGTCCGCGCCGACACGATGGACTACCTCGAAGACATCTTCGGCGGCTCCATCGAGACCCTCTACTCGAACCCCGCCAACATCGAGGAGGCCGTGATGCGCGCCGACCTCGTCATCGGCGCCGTGCTCGTCACGGGCGCCAAGGCCCCCACCCTCGTCGACCGCGCCCTCGTCGGCAAGATGGAGAAGGGCTCGGTCATCGTCGACGTCGCCATCGATCAGGGCGGCTGCATCGAGACCGTGCGCCCGACGAGCCACGACCACCCGACCTACGAGGTCGACGGCGTGATCCACTACTGCGTCCCCAACATGCCCGGGGCCGTGTCGCACACGTCGACCTTCGCGCTCACCAACACCACGATGAAGTACGCCCTCGCCATCGCGGACAAGGGCGTCGCCGCGGCCGCCAAGGCCGACCCCGCCCTCGCGCTCGGCATCAACTGCTACGACGGCGCGTGCACCTACGAAGCCGTCGCGCAGGCCCACGGCCTCGAGTACACGCCCCTCGACCGCGTGCTCGCATAGCGTGTCTTTCGTGCCGCGCCGCCTTCGTGACGGCGGAGCGGTAGATCCCTAACGCCCGCTGAATCACCGCCATCGACCCGCGTTTCGCGATGCCTCCCGGCAGCGCAGCGGCGGGCCATGCGCGTCGCTCCCTCCGTCTGGCACGGCGACTGCTCACTCGTCTCACGCGGTCCTGCGATCGGCCGCGCTCGCGCTCTCCACGCGCTCGCTGCGGCTCAAGGGCGCGGCGGCAGCGCCTCTTTGTCCGCAGGAGTCATTCGATGGTTCGTCTCGCGGCGATGACCACGGCGGTGCTCTGCGTCCTCGCGTCGGGATGCGGCGACGCGACGCCCGCAGCGGTTTCTGACGCGGGTGACGAGACCTTCGACGCGATCTCCGACGGCGCGATGGACGGCGGCGCGACGCCTGACGCGCGCGCTGATGTGCGGGATGCGCCCGCCGTGAGGGACGCGCCCGACGTGCCCTTCGATGATGGCGTTCAGCCCTACACCGAGGCGATCTGCAACGACGCTTCGAACCTCGACGACCTCGCCGCCGCCTGGACCGACACGCCCGTCGGGCTGCGCGACGCGGTCCACGGCATCGTGGCGCGGCGCTACCCCATGGCCGCCGCGGTGCTCACCACGCAGGACGACGCGCAGCTCGCGCTGTGGTTCACGCCGGCGCGCTCGTTTCGAGACGTGCTCGGCGCGTTCGCCACGGGCGTGCGCGAGGCGGGGCGCGCGAGGGACGCCGCGATGTCGGGCTCGGTGATGGTCTTTCGCCTGCGCGATGACCTCGTGCTCCCGCTGCGGCCCGTCGAGGGCTTCGCGCGGCGGGAGATCCTCACGCTGCACGCGGCGCCGGGCATCGACCCCTACGTCGACTCGTACCTCCTCGGCCCCGCGGGCGCCGAGGGCTTCGAGAGCGTGCTCGAAGACCTCGTGCAAGACACCCACGCGCTCGCCGCGAAGTTCTGCACGCGCGACGCGATCGCGCCTGGCGCGCACGTCGCCGCGCGCGACGCGGTGCTCACGATGATGTACTACGTCGAGCTCTACCTCATGCGGGCCCGCACGAGCCACCCGGGGGTCTACGCCGCCGTCATCGCCGACCCCGCGTATCGGCGGCTCTTGAAGCTCGCGTGGCAGCGCGCGGAGTTCTGGCTCGACGCGACGGATGGGCACCCCGAGCTCGCCGTGAGAGACCGCGAGATCGAGGTGTGGACCTACGCTCCCGCGAACCTTCTGGAGATGGTCAGGCTGCCGGAGTGAGTGAGCGCGACGGCGCTCAGCGGGTCGCGACCTCGCGCACCAGGGCGCGGAGGCGCTGCAGATCGAAGGGCTTCTCGACGAGCGGGGTCGAGCTCTGGTCGAGGTAGCGCTGCGCGTCGGCGCCGGTCGCGCCGCCCGTGATGAAGATCACGCGCGCGTGCTGCTCGGGCGCCGTCGCCGCGAGCGCGCGGTGAAACTCGACGCCCGACATCTCGGGCATCATCACGTCGCTGAGGATCACGTCGAAGCGCTCGCCGCCCTCGATGCGCGTGAGCGCGATGCGCGCGTCGACGATGAACTCGACGAGGTACGCGGCCCCGAGCGCGCGGCGGATCACGGTCCCGATGCGGTGGTCGTCGTCGACGACGAGCACCCGCGCGGTCTGCGACATCGCGGGCGCGCGCTCGCTGTCGCGCGGCGCGCCGGCAGGATCGCCTGGGGGTCTGGTGTCGTGCGCCATCACTCGCGATCGCCCGTCTACCGGATCGAGCGTATTGTAAGGCGAAACGGTCGCCCTCGGTGCTCGGTGTGAGAGACCCTGTGCGTATACCGCGCCGTGTTGAAAAAGCACAGGTTCATGCGGTCTGCGAAGGTCAGGCGTAGATTGTCAGGGAGCGCCCACGTCGTGGAGGGTGTCGAACGTGACGCGACGCCCCTCGATGCGAACGTCCCACACGTGGCGCACACGGCCGACCTGACAGCGGACCCGATGCGTGCCCGCGGTGATGAAGGCCGGGGCCGGCGCGTCGACGATGACCCCGCCGACGCTGCACCGCGATGCAGGGGTTGTGTGAAGTACGTAGAGCCCCAGTCTTGAGTCCGAGGGCCAGCGGAGTCCGAGGGAGCGGAAGCCGTCGACGGCGACGGGGGGCTGCGGGATCCAGGTGTCTCGCACCTCGAGCACGGAGGGCTCGGCGTGCGGCGCGGAGATTCGCACCGAGGTCGGAGGCAGCGGGAGCGGGGCGGGCGACTCTCCGACGCGCACCTCGGGGAGGTTCGGGAGGCTCAGCCGCTCCTCGCGCGCGCGGCGTGACGCGCGGAGCGTGTGGGCGTAGCTCGCGACGCCGAGGCCCGCGAGCGAGACCGTGATGGCGACCGCGACGGTGGCCCGCTGTCGTCGCGTGGCGCGCGGCGCGGGCGCGGCGTCGTGGACGGGCGGAGGTTCGAACTCCGCGCCGTCGAGGCCGTCGGTGCGTGGCGCGACGCCGGCGGCGCGGAGCCTCATGCGCAGCGACGCGTTCTCCGCGCGGAGCGCCTCGACCTGCGAGAGCGCGGATTGTAGCTCGTTGCGATAGTCGCCCATCGTTCACCGCCAGCGCGCGATCGTACAGCATCCGAGCGCGGCGCAAGAGCCTCTCGCGCGCGCCGCGTCGCTGGTAGAGTCCGCGCCCTCTCGACCGTGGACCCGCTCACCCTGCACGTTCGCACGACGCTGGTCTGTCGCACCTACGCGAGCGGCGCGGCCCTCGTGGCGCCGGTTCCTGCGCTCGCGCTGACGAGCGCGGGGCCGCCGGGGCATTGCGTCGATGAGCAGCAGCTCTTTCTCGGCGAGCACCTCGCGCGCGCGATGCCCGAAGAGGTCGCGCGCTTTCACCTCCCCGACGGCGTGCGGCTCGTCGAGGCCGACGTGCTCGTGGCGCGAGAGGACCTCCCACGCAGGCTCAAGATTCGAACGCCGGTGCGCGTCCACGCGGTGGTGATCCCCGACGCGCGGGGCGTGTGGGTCACCGTCGTCGCCGTCGATCACACGTTCTACGTGCCCGAGGGAGAGCCCATCGAGAAGGCCCTCCGCGACGAGGTCGCGCGCGTCGCGGGCGCGTGGGAGCTCACGCCCGAGCAGTACCTCCGGCTGCTCCCGCCGTCGCAGATCGAGCTCGTGCCGCTCGACCTCGCGGTGGAGCGGTTCGAACGCCTCCCCGCGGGCCGCGTCGCGTCGCTGCGCAAATCGCTCCGCGAGCGAGAGCGCCAGCGCTGGGCCCGCGAGGTGCTCGCCACGGTGTCCGCGGCGCTCCACGAGACGCTCCCCGTGGCGGGGCCTCCCGTCGCGTCGCGCGAGGCCGAGCTCCGGCAGCTCTCGTCGCTGCTCGACGGACCGAAGCGCCGCTCGGCCCTCCTCACGGGGCCCTCGCTCGCGGGCAAGACTGCGCTCCTCCACGCGTGGCTGCGCGCGCGGAGGCTCAAGGGCGACGCGGTCTGCGTGTACGTCACCTCGGGCTCGCAGCTCATCGCCGGGATGAGCGGCCTCGGCCAGTGGGAGGAGCGCGTCCGTCGCGTGATGGAGGCCGTCGAGATCCTCGACGCGGTGCTCGTGTTCGACAACATGGGCGACCTGCTCGCCGACCGCGCGAGCGGCCACGTCGACATGCCCGGCGCGCTCAAGCCCTGGATCGAAGAGGGCAGGGTGCGCGTCGTGGGCGAGCTCCGCGCGGACCTCGTCGATCAGGCCGAGCGCGGTCACGGCGCGCTCCTCTCGACGATGGCGCGCGTGCGCGTCGATGCCCTCGACGCCGCGAAGACCGCGCACGCGCTCACGCTCCGCGTGGCGCACCACAGGTCACACGAGCCCGAGCGCGCGGGGCTCTCGCCCGAGTCCGTGAACGCCGTCGTCGACCTCGCGGAGCGCTACCTCCCGTACGAGGCTTTTCCGGGCAAGGCCGCGAGGCTCTACGACGATCTGCGCGCCTTCGCCGAGGCCCGCCGCGGCCCCTCCGACGCGCGCGCCGGCGCGCTCACGCCCGACGACGTCCACGCGTTCTTCAGCTTGAAGAGCGGCATCCCGCTGTTCCTGCTCCGCGAGGACGCGGCGCTGAAGCTCGACGACGTGGTGGCCGCGCTGCGGCGGCGCATGGTCGGTCAGGTCGACGCCGTGCGGCGCGTGGCCGAGACCGTGTGCGTCGTGAAGGCGCGCATGCAGCCCGCGGGGCGACCGCTCGCGACGCTGCTCTTCGTGGGCCCCACGGGCGTCGGCAAGACCGAGCTCGCGCGCGCCCTCGCCGCGTACCTCTACGGCGCCGAAGACCGCATGGTGCGCTACGACATGAGCGAGTTCGCCGACTTCGAAGCGGCCGACCGCCTGCTCCGCGGCGCCGGCGGCGCCGAGGGGATGCTCACCCGACGCGTGCGCGAGCAGCCCTTCGGCGTCGTGCTCCTCGACGAGATCGAGAAGGCGCACCCCTCGGTCTTCGACCTGCTCCTCCAGGTGTGCGGCGAGGGGAGGCTCACCGACGGCCGCGGCCGCACGGCGTACTTCCACAACGCGATCGTGATCCTCACGAGCAACCTCGGCGCGGCGTCGCTGCGCGAGGCCGCGGGCTTCGAAGCGCGGCCCGGCGACGCGACGGCCCACTACCAGCGCGCCGTCGAGCGCCACTTCCGCCCCGAGTTCGTCAACCGCATCGACCGCGTGGTGGCCTTCGCGCCGCTGTCTCCCGACGAGATCGAGCGCGTGGCGCGCGTCGCCGTCGAGCGCATCGCCGCGCGCCGCGGGTTCGTCGGCGCGGGCACCTCGCTGCGCGTGAGCGACCGCGCCATCGAGGCCCTCGCGCGAGCGGGCTACTCCCCGCGCTACGGCGCGCGCGCGCTGCGGAGGCACCTCGAAGACCACCTCGTCGCGCCCGTCGCGCGGCTCCTCTGCGCCGTCGCGCGCGACGACGAGTCCTTCGCCGTCGACGTGTCGACGGAGGCCGAGCGGCCCGCGCCGCCCGGCGAGATGACGGCGGTGACCTCGGCCCGCGACGGCGCCCTCACGCTCACGCTCTACCGTTCGAACGTCGTCGACGCGCGCGCCGCGGAGGGAGACTTCGCGCGCATCTCTCGCGTGCGCCGCACCCTCGACCGCGCGATGGCGTGGCCGCGCGTCGAGGCCCTCAAGGAGCAGCACGAGTTCCTGGTGTTGCAGCTCGATCACGGGCGCGACGACGGCCGCGGCGGCAAGGCGCCCCGGGCTCGCCACGAGCTCGTCGCGCTGCGCTCGGAGCACCACCGCGCGTCGATGGCGCTCGCGGCCCTCACGGCCATCGTCGACGAGGCGCTCGTCACCGAGGAGCTCGCGCTCGAAGGGCTCCTCGAGGGGCGCGCGATCAGCGACCTGTGCGCCGAGGGCGAGAAGACCCTCGCGCGCTTCGAACGCGCCGCCGCGATCGCGCTGCTCGCGCAGGAGCCGCGGCGCGACAACGTGTTGCTCATGGTCACCGAGCTCGACGGCCACGGGGCCTTCTCGCGCTGGCTCGTCCCGCTGCTCGAGGCGTGCGAGCGCCGCGAGTGGCGCGCGGCGGTCTTCATCGACGGCGACGGCCCGCGCGACCAAGCGGGCTGGCCCGCGGATCGACGGTGGGGCGCGCCGCTCGGGCAGCGCGAGGCCGTCGAGCGCCTCAGCGACCCCCGGCGCAGCGCCCGCAACGCGCTGCTGTACGTCACCGGGCCCTGGGCCGGCGTGCTCCTCGCGCTCGAGGCGGGGCTGCACACGTGGGCCCTCGACGAGACGCGCTACGACGCGGACCACTGCGCGTGCCTCTACGTGAAGCTCCTCTCGATGGTGGGGCCGCCGGGCACCGACCGCGCGTGGCAGCACGGGGCCCTCGTGCCCGACAACGCGAGCCAGTGGTCTGAGATGCGACGCGAGGCCCGCGCGCGGGATCATCTCGGCGACGCGGTGAGCGCGAGCGGCGGCTACGTCTGCGACTGCCCGACGCCCGCGGCGTACTTCGCGGAGCTCGAGCGCATGGCCTACGCCGAGCTCGCGCGCTACGAGCTCGACGACACGCTGAGCCGCGACGAGCGCTTCGCGGGCCCCCTCGACGACGCGCTCTCGGAGGCCGCGCGATGAACGTCACCGTGGCCGTGTTCCAGGAGCGCATCGGGAGCGTGTTCCAGTGGACGACGCTGGGGCTCGGCGAGCACACGAAGCGCGAGCGGGGCGCCCACCCGGCGAAGCTCCAGCAGAAGATCTCGGCGGCCTTGCGCGAGGTCATCGCGAAGCTCGCGCCGCGCGACCTCGGGGCCATCGAGCTCGTGCGGGGGACGCGCCTCCAGGTGGTGCGCGTCGAGCTCTCGCTCCGCCACGAGGGCCGTCGGCGCAAGGTCACCATGCTCTGCCCGGTGGTGATCGAGCCGCGGTGGGCGAGCGACGAGACGCGCTTCGTCGTCGCGTATCACCCCGCGCGGCAGGCGAGGTGGTTCCCCCTGCACGACGACGAGCCCGTGGGCGCCGCGGCGACGGCGTTCTTCGAAGACGACTGGGCCGCGCTGCGCGATGAGGAGATCGAGGCGCTGCGCTTCCGCGGGCGCGCGGTGCTCAAATCGTTCTCCTTCGAGGTCACGCCGAAGAGCCTCCTCGATGAGCTCCCCGACCGGCCGCGGGGCGTGTGGGACGACCTCCGCAACGACCGCAACGACCCCCGCCGCGAGGAGCGCCGCGAGGTGCTCGCGCAGGTCGGCGTCGACCTCACGTGGAAGGCCATCGACGGCTCGCTCTCGGGGGGCGTCCCGCGGAGCCCCACGCGCGAGGAGCTGCGCTCGCTCGTGTGTCAGCCCGTCGCGCAGCCCGTCATCGTCGTGGGCCCCTCGGGCGCCGGGCGCACCACCGCGCTCGAGCGCGCGACGCTCGACCTCCTCGAGCACGACGGCTACGCGTCGCACCGCAACGTCGACCGCGTGCGGCGCGTCTGGCAGGTGAGCGGCAAGCGCATCATCGCGGGGATGTCGTACCTCGGCGACTGGCAGCAGCGCTGCCTCGACGTGTGCGCCGAGGCCCGTCAGCAGAAGGCGATTTTGTGGGCCGTCGACCTGCACCACTGGGGGCGCATCGGCCGCTCGCGCGACTCCGAGATGAACCTCGCGGAGTTCTTTCACGGCCCCGTCGCGCGCCGCGAGCTCACCATGGTGGCCGAGTGCACGCCCGAGCAGCTCCGTCAGCTCGAGGAGGAGGCGCCGGCGTTCGCGTCGCTCTTCACGCGCGTGCGGATCGAGGCCGCGGGGCACGCCGAGACGATGCGCCTGCTCATCCACGAGGCGCGGCGGCTCGAGGCGCAGAGCGAGCGGCTCCGCGTCGAGCCCTCGGGGCTGCGGGCGATCCTCGAGGTGGGGGCGTCGCTCTTTCCGATGCGCGCGCAGCCGGGCAAGGCCCTCGACCTGCTGCGGCAGGCGTCGCAGGACGCGCTCGTCGAGCAGGGCGAGACCTGTTACATCAACGGGTGGCAGATCAGCTACGCGCTCTCGCAGCGCACGGGCCTGCCGCACTGGATCCTCGAGAGCGATCACCCCGTCGACCCGGCGCGCATCGCCGAGGCGTTCCGCGCGAAGGTGATGGGTCAGCCCGAGGCCGTCGCCGCGGCGGTGGACCTCGTGGCGCGCATCCGGTCGGGCCTCACGGACCCCAAGCGGCCCTACGCGGTGTACCTCTTCACCGGGCCCACGGGGACGGGCAAGACCGAGCTCGCCAAGGCGCTCGCGGAGTACCTCTACAGCAGCGCCGAGCGCATGGTGCGCATCGACATGGGCGAGTACGGCGCCTCCGACGCCGCCGCGCGCCTCGTCGGCGACCGCTGGAACCCCGAGGGGACGCTCACCCGCGCGGTGCAGGCGCAGCCCTTCTGCGTGGTGCTCCTCGACGAGATCGAGAAGGCCCACCCCCAGGTGCACAACCTCCTGCTCCAGCTCTTCGACGAGGCGCGGCTCACCGACGCGGCGGGCGTCGCGGCGAGCTTTGCCCACGCGGTGGTGGTGATGACCTCGAACCTCGGGGCGCGCGCCGAGCCCGTCGCGGGCTTCGCCAAGAGCGACGTGCCCACGGAGGCCGAGCACCTGCGCGCCGTGCGGGAGTTCTTTCCGCCCGAGCTCTTCAACCGCATCGACCGCGTGGTGTCGTTCCGCCCGCTCACGCCCGAGGTGGCGCGCGCCGTGGTCACGCGCGAGCTCGGCAAGCTCACGCAGCGCCGCGGCCTCCTCGATCGAAACGTCTTCGTGGCGGCCTCCGACGACGCCCTCGACCTCGCCGTGAGCGCGGCCTTTCGCGCCGCCGACGGGGCCCGCTCGCTCAAGCGCTGGCTCGAGCACAACGTCGGCACGCTCCTCACCGAGCACCTCGTCGAGAAGCCCGACAACGAGCTCCAGCTCGTGCGCGTGCGGGGCGTCGGGGGCGCGCTCTCGCTCGACGTCGAGACCCTCGTCGAGGCCGAGACCCTCGCCGCGCGGTACCCCCTCGAAGACTGCCTCAACGAGTCGCTCCCGACGCTCCGCGCGCGCATCGCCGACGCGCGCCGATCGCTGCGCGAGCTCGCCGCGTCGCCGGCCCTCGCGACGCTCTCGGAGCGCATCGCGGACCTCGTGGCGCAGCACCGCGACGGCGCGGGCGCGGGCGCCGGAGACCTCTTCGCGCTCGAGTCGCTGCGCGGAGACATCGCGGCCCTCGGCGAGCACCTCGAGCACCTCGAGCGCGCGGCCTCGAACGACGAGGACTGGGACCTCCGCGCCCTCGAGATCGAGCAGCGCACGCAGGGCTCCGTGGATCCGTACTCGTTCAAGGTGCTGCGCGTCCGCGCGTACGACCGCCGCGCGCTCGGGGCGGCGCCTCCGCCCGCGAGGGATCAGGTGCTCGACGCGCTCGCCGAGGTGGCCGCGCTGCGACGCGCCCTCGCGACCGTCGACGACGAGGCGCAGCACGCCGTACGCATCGAGCTCGCGCGCGCGACGGCGTGGGACTTTCTCCGCGACCGGGCGCCGACGGGGCGCGAGGGCGGGCTCTTCGAACAGCTCACGGTGGCCTACGCGAAGGCCCGCGGCGTGTTCGTGGGCGCCGCCGTGCGAAAGCGCACGGGCTACGACGTGCGGACCGTGAGCGTCGAGTCGCTCCCGAGCATGGCGCAGGAGTCCGACCGCGTCGTGATCGAGCTCACGGGCCTCGGGGTGAGGGACTTCTTCGCGGCCGAGGCGGGGACCCACGTCTGGCGCTCGGCCGCGGGCGTGCCCGAGATCGTTCGCGTCGAGGTGCGCGCCGTCGACGGACCCCTCGTCGCGCCGCCCCTCCTCCCCGTCGCGGGCGCGACGCCGAGGGTGGTCCGGCTGATCCGCTTCGACGCGCGACCGGGCGAGGGCGCGAGCGCGCCCCTGGAGCTCGAAGACTACGTGACGGGCCTCACGCGGTCGCTCTCGGCGAGGCTCCTGACGGACCCGCTGCCGGGCCTCTGGCGCGCCCGGCTCGCGCGGGAGAGCGCGGATTCCTGAGGGGCCTCGGCGCGCCTCGGGAGGGATACGGCCACGAGCGACCGGGAATTTGACGGTCGATGGCACGGATAAGGGTCTTTTGTGGCGCGCAACGGATTGGACGTACCCCACGGTGGGCACTCTATGATTCCGCCCGAGACGTCGTCCCATGGCACGCGCAACCCAGCACAGCGTGACCTCGTCACCGTTCAAGGTGACGTCGGGCGAGTTCGTCTCTCGCGCGGACAGCCCCCTCGCGGTCGGCCACGAGCGCTACCGGCTGCTCGTCGTCGCAGAGGACGCCGCGGAGCGAGGGACCCTCTCCGTCGTGGCCTCTCGCCACGACGCGCTCCGTGACGGCGTCTCCTGCGTCGTGAGCTGGGACGAGGCGCGCGCACGACTCGCCGAGGAGCGCGACGACGCGTGCGTGCTCGCGTGGACGTCCGCGGGCAGGGGGCCCGTCGAGCTCCTCCGCGACGCCGCGACGTCGGGCCGCGACACACCGATCATCGTGTGGGCGCGCGGCGAGGACCCCGTGGGCGAGCGCGTCGCCATGTCGCTCGGCGCCGCGGACTGGCTCGTGCGCCCGACGCTCAGCCCCGAGGAGCTCGAGCGCGCGGTCCGCAACGCCGTCTCGCGCGCCGCCGCGCTGCGCGCGCTCCGCGAGCGGGAGCAGCGGTCGCGGTCGGCCTTCGAAAGCGGTGACAAGTCGCGGCTCCTCGTCGACGACGAGGGCCTCTGCATCGACGCCAACGCCGTCGCGCGCCGCGCCTTCGGCCTCCCCTCGGGCGACCTCGGTCGCACCGACCTCGCGTCGCTCCTCGGCCCCGCCGCGCGCGACGTGCTCGCCTCGCACTGGACGGGCCGCGACGCGCGACCGGCCTACGAGCTCACGCTGCGCGTTCAAGACCCGGGCGGCGCGCAGCGCACGTACGAGGCCTCCGTGGTGCCGCGCGCCGTGCCCGGCGGGAACCTCGTCGTGCTCCGCGACGTGACGGGCCGCGAGGAGGTCCGCCAGCGCCTCGCGCTGAGCGAGCGGATGCTCTCCCTCGGCACGCTCGCGTCGGGCATGGCCCACACGATCAACAACCCGCTCCAGGTGCTCTATTCGAGCATCGACCTGATGCAAGAGAGCCTCGAGCGCGCGCGCACCTCGCACGGCCGCAACGTGCAGGCCGAGATCGACGCCGTGGCCTTCGAACTCGCCTCGGCCCGCGAGGCCGCCGAGCGCGTGCGGCGCGTGGTGCGAGACCTCGCGGTGTTCACCCGCACCGACGGCGGCGAGACCTCGCGAGTGAACCTCGCGACGCCCCTCGAGACGGCCATCCGGCTCACCGAGAACACCATCCGGCACAGGGCCACGCTCGTCAAAGAGGTGCGCCCCGTCGCGTCGGTGATGGGCAACGAGGCGCAGCTCACGCAGGTGTTCGTGCACCTGCTCCTCAACGCGGCGCAGTCGATCAAGCAGGGCTCTCCGGCGCACAACGAGGTGCGGGTCTCCGTGGGGCGCACGGCCGACGGGCGCGTGCAGGTGTCGGTGAGCGACACGGGCCACGGGATGAGCCCCGAGGTGCTCGGCCGCGTGTTCGATCCGTTCTTCACGACGCGCCCCGTGGGCGAGGGGGCGGGCCTCGGGCTCTCGGTCTGTCACGGCACCGTGGCGTCGATGGGCGGCGAGATCGTGGTCGAGAGCGAGCTCGGGCGAGGGAGCACGTTCCGCGTTCTCCTCCCCGCGGTGGGGGTCACGGGGCGTCCGGCGACGGTGACGCCGATCCCCGAGCCCGACGCGGTCCCGCGCAGCCGCGTGCTGGTCATCGACGACGACCCGATGGTGTGTCGCAGCCTCACGAGGCTCTTGCAGGCGCACCACGACGTGGAGCCCATCACCGAGGCCGCCGACGGCCTCTCGCGCATCGCGAGCGGCGAGCGCTTCGACGTGATCCTCTGCGACGTGATGATGCCCGAGATGTCGGGCGTGGAGTTCTATCAGAAGCTCCAGGTGGTCGCGCCGGAGCAGGCCGCGCGGGTGGTCTTCGTGACGGGCGGGGTGTTCTCGCCGGAGGCGCGCGCGTTCCTCGACGCGGGCAAGCACCGGGTGATCGAGAAGCCCGTGACGCAGGGGGCGCTCTACAAAGCGCTCCTCCGCATCGTGCCGCAGCGCGCGTAACGCGCTCTCCTCCGCGCGCCGCGACGGAAGCGCTTGACACGCGCGCGCCATCGGCGATTGCGTAGAGCCCTTCGCGGCGGAGCGTGAGCGGCAGCGGGTGCCCCCCGACGACTCCGCGCGGGAGGGACACACTCGCGATGGCGGCAGACACGATTCCGGCTCGGCTCTTCGCGCAGGAGCGTCGTCGCCCCGACGCGCCCGCGTACTGTGAGAAGGTCGACGGTCGGTGGCGCGCGACGAGCTGGAGCGGCTACGCGAAGCACGTGCGACGCGCCGCGATGGCCCTCCGCGCGCTCGGCGTCGACGCGGGCTCGGCGGTGGCGATCCTGGGGTTCAACCGCCCCGAGTGGGTGACCCTCGACGTCGCCGCCATGTGCCTCGGCGCGGTGCCCGTGGGGATCTACACCACGTCGTCGCCCGACGAGGTGCAGTACATCGCCCACCACTGCGAGGCGTCGGTGATCCTCGTCGAAGACCGCGCGCAGTGGGAGAAGGTCAGCGCGCGCCGCGGCGAGCTCCCGGCGCTCAAGCGCGTGGTGCTCATGCGAGGCGCCTCCGTCGACGACCCCCTCGCGATGACCTGGGAGGCCTTTCTCGCGCTCGGCGAGGGCGACGACGAGGAGGTGCGGCGCCGCGTCGACGCGCTCGAACCCGACGCGCTCGCGACGCTGATCTACACCTCGGGCACCACAGGGGCGCCCAAGGGCGTGATGCTCTCGCACCGGAACCTCGCGTGGACCGCCGCCGTCGCGCTCGAGCTCACCGGCGCCGGGCCCGACGACGCGATGCTCTCGTACCTGCCCCTCTCGCACATCGCCGAGCAGATGCTCTCGATCCACGGCGCGATCACCACGGGTGCGTGCGTGTACTTCGCCGAGTCCATCGAGCGCGTGCCCGACGACCTCAAGACCTCGCAGCCCACGATCTTCTTCGGCGTCCCGCGCATCTGGGAGAAGTTCCACGCGGGCGTGTCGGCGAAGCTCCGGCAGGCCGCGGGGGCGAAGGCGAGGCTCCTCGCGTGGGCGCGCGGCGTCGCTTCGAAGGTCCACGCGACGAAGAACCGCGGCGCCCCGCTGCCGGGCCTCCTCGAGCTCCAGTACAGGCTCGCGCAGCGCCTGGTGTTCTCGAAGCTCCGCGAGGCGCTCGGCCTCGGGCGCGTGCGCGTCTGCGTGAGCGGCGCGGCGCCCGTGGGCCCCGACGTGCTCGATTTCTTCGCCAGCCTCGACCTCCCGATTCAAGAGATCTACGGCCAGTCCGAGGACACGGGCCCCACGAGCTTCAACATCCCGGGCAAGACGAAGTTCGGCTCCGTGGGCGTCCCCCTCCCCGGCGTCGACGTGCGCTTCGGCGACGACGGAGAGATCCTCGTGAAGGGGCCCAACGTGTTCCTCGGGTACTACAAAGACCCCGCGGCGACGGCCGCGACGCTCGTCGACGGGTGGCTCCACTCGGGCGACCTCGGGGCCTTCGACGCCGAGGGCTTCCTCTCCATCACCGGCCGCAAGAAGGACATCCTCATCACCTCGGGCGGCAAGAACATCACGCCGAAGAACATCGAGGCCGACCTCAAGAAGCACCCCCTCATCGCCGAGGCCGTGCTCGTCGGAGACCGCAGGCCGTATCTCACCGCGCTCCTCGTGCTCGACCCCGAGCGCCTCGCCGCGCTCGCGAAGGAGAGTGGCGAAGCCTCAACGCCCGACGACGCCAACGGGGCGGCCTACGTGCGCAAGGCCCTCGACGCCCACGTCGAGGCCGTCAACGTCCACTACGCGCGCGTCGAGGCGGTGAAGAAATACTACGTGCTCCCGAGGCCCCTCACGATCGAGGGCGGAGAGCTCACGCCGACCATGAAGGTCAAGCGCGCCGTGGTCTACAAGCGCTACGCCGCGGAGATCGAGGCCCTCTACGCCGAGGGCGCGAGCAACTGAGGCGTCACCCGTGCTCGGCCGCGTCGAGGGCGCGGTCGAGGGCCACCTCGTCGAGGTCGTCGCGAAAGGCCATGCCGAGGGCCTCGCGCACGGGCTCGCACGCGGCGGCGTCGAGGGCCACGCGCACCCTCGTGCTCGCGCGGCGTCCGTCGTGGCCGTTGAGCGCCCACACCGCGGCGATGCGGCGCTCGAGGGGCGCCGCGGGGTCTTCGATCACGCGCGCCGCCACGCAGGGGTCGAGGCGCACGCTGCGGTAGCTCGACACGTCGGCGATGAGCGAGCGGACGCCCGCGCGCCAGCGTCTTCGAGCGAGCGACCGCGGCGGTCGAGGAGGGCCTCGGCGCCGTCGTCGCCGGTCTGCCGCGCGCGCCACCCTTCGAGCTCCGTGCGGAGGCGATCGTAGAGGGCGTCGCGGCGGCGGACGGCGCGCTCCACGGAGCCGTCGCCGACGTCGCGCACCATCGAGTTCGAGAGGAGCGGAAGCGCGACCTCCTCGCCGTCGTCGAGGCGGAGCACGACGCCGAGCTCGTCCCAGTCGACGTCGGCGATCGCGGGCCAGGGGATGAAGCGCTCCGCCCCATTGCGCTGGAGTGACACACCGTCGCCGCCCACGGTCACCCGAGAGACGCAGACCTCCATCACGAGGCGCGCGGCGAGGGCGAAGCCCGCGGCCCAGGCGAGCACCCCCGCGAGCACGCCGCCCGCGCGCATCACCGTGTCGGCCAGGGGCATCGGCGCCGCGATCGAGAGCAGCAGCACGAGCGCCGTGAGCCCCGACGTGTCGACGCCGCCGCGCAGGGGCACCGTGAGCGTCCGACGGGAGAGCGCGCGGCCCATGGCGGAGCGCACCGTCGCGAGGGACTCATCGTCGGGGAGCGTGAGGCCCCACGCGCGCCCGTCGTCGCTGCGGAGCCAGAGCTCGTCGCGGTCGGCGTCGGGGGAGGCCCGTACCGACCAGCGGGTGATGGCGCTCCAGGGGAGCTCGGTGCGGCGATCGCCCGTGACGACGGTGATCGCGTCGGCCGAGAGCTCCAGGGAGACGACGGTTCCTTGACACCCGCGGGGGCGACCGAGGGCGACGGCAGTCAAACCCATGACACCCGATGCGCAGAGGAGAAATCCCTGCGTAGCGAGCGAGGGGGCCGAGCACGAGGCCACGGAGAGCCCGCACGCCGACGCGAGGAGCGCCGCGATGGCGCCGTAGCGCAGCCACGGGTCGGAGAGCGTGCCTTCGTAGGATCGCAGCACCACCGCGTCGATGCGTGCGGGACAGGTCATCGATCACCTCCGGAATCGTCAGGCGCCAGCGCGGGCGCGTCAGCCTTCGGCGATCGGTGCATCATCCGTGCGCGACGCGCCGTTCGCTTTACGTGCAAGGCCTCTCCAGTCTTCGCGCGAATCAGCCGTTGGAAAGGGCAGTGAGCCCCAACGCAGCACGCATCGAAGCCGCGCCCCGCGAAGCCCCGAGCGAGTACGAGAACGACCTCGTCGCGCGCGCTCGGGCCCGCATCGGCGCCATCATCGACGGCAAGTACCAGCTCGACGACCTCCTCGGCGTGGGCACGACGGGCGCCGTGTTTCGAGCGCAGAACCGCTGGGCCGGGCGCCCCTGCGCCGTGAAGCTCTTTCACTACCAGGGCCCCAACGACCAGGACGTGCTCCGGCGCTTTCTCCGCGAGGCGCAGGCGATCAACCGCGTGCGGCGCAACAACAAGCTCCACCCCAACGTCGTCGACGCCCTCGACGTCGGCCGCGACCGCGAGACCGGGGCCTACTTCGTCGTGCAGGAGCTCCTCCGCGGAGAGACCCTCGCGGCGTACCTCCAGCGGCTGCCCGGCAAGCGCCTCTCGCTCCCCAACGCGATGCGCGTCCTACGCCCCGTCATCGACGCCATCGCGTGCGCCCATCAGGGCGCCGTCGTGCACCGCGACCTCAAGCCCGAGAACGTGCTCCTCACGCGCGGCGAAGGCGGCATCGTCCCCAAGGTGCTCGATTTCGGCATCGCGCAGCTCACCGACGAGCGCGTCACGCCCGTGATGGAGTTCATCGGCACGCCGCTCTACATGCCCCCCGAGGCCTACGGCGGCTCGGGCCTCGTCGACGCGCGCGCCGACGTGTGGGCCCTCGGCGTGATGCTCTACGAGACCCTCGCGGGCGAGCACCCCTTCGCCCCCGCCAACGACACCCCCATGGGCTGCATGGAGGCCGTGCTCTACCGCGCGCCGCCCTCGCTCGCCGCGCTCGGTGTCGTGCCGCCCTCCGTGTGGACGGCCCTGCGTCGCGCCATCGCGAAGCCCCTCGCGCAGCGGTACGCCTCCGCGGGCGAGCTGCTCGCGGCCCTCGACGCCGCGATGCGCCCCGTGCGAATGCTCCGCGTGAACGGGGGGACCACGCTCGAACAGGCCCGCGCCGCGCTCTTCGACCCCGCGCTGCACGGGCGGATCAGCGGCGCCGAGCCGCGTCGGACGATCCCGCCGCCCATCGACCGTCGCACGATGCCCCCGCCCTCGATGGGCGGTCGCTCGTTGATCCCCATGGCGCCTCGCCTGCCCGCCGAGGCGCGCGTGATCGGGGCCTCGATGGCGCCGCCCGCCAACGACGCGGAGCTCGCCGAGGAGCCCTTCACGGGCGATCCGAGGGACTACTGGTGGAGCGTGCAGGTGCAGGGGAGCCACACCGCGCAGGAGCTCACCGCGCTGCTCCAGCTCCCCGAGCTCGCGCGGGTCATCGAGCTGCACGCCACGGGCTGCGCGCTCGGCGACGCGGGCGTCGCCGCGCTCTGCGAGGGGAACCTGCTCCGCGACCTCGCGGTGCTCTCGCTCCGTCGCGTGGGCGTGACCTCGCGCGGCGTCGCCGCCGTCGCGGGCTCCGCGGCGCTCGCGAACGTGCTGAAGCTCGACCTCGAGCAGAACGCGATCGGCGTCGACGGCCTTCGCACGCTGCTCGCGGGGCGTCACATGGGGAGCCTCCGCGCGCTCTCGCTGGTGCTCTGCGAGCTCGGCCCCGAGGCCGCCGAGGCGCTCACCGAGTCGTCGAAGATCCAGCACCTCGTACGGCTCGACCTGTCGCAGAACCACCTCGCCGACTTCGGCGCGCTCCTCCTGGCGCGCTACGAGAAGCTCTCGCCGGAGCTCTGGCTCTCGCTCTCGCGCAACCGGGTGTCGCGCTCCGCCAGCGAGCTCGTCACGGGCCTCCTCGCGAACCGCATCCGCAAGGTCGTGGTCTAGCACCCGTCGGCGGAAAGCCCCGCCGGGGCTTCGCGCCGATGCGCGTCTCGCTCAGGCTCTCAGCGCGATCGTGAGGGCCATCAAGATCACGGCGACCGCAACACCGCCGACCACCCACCACACGACCATCGAGCGCGCCGCGGGCTGCGGCTGCGGCTGCATCGCTTCGGGGGCCGCGCCCCACGGACGCGCGGGCGGCGGCGGTCCGAACTGAAGCGGCGCGGGGAGCGTGTTGGTCGGGGCCGCGAGGCCGTCGGACGAGACCCCCGAGGCCGAGAGGTCGATCGCCATCGTCCGCTCGACGACGGGCATCGGCCGCGAAGGGCCTTCAAACGCGCGGTTCGCGAAGGGGTCGCCAGACTCGGGGACCTCGGCGCGCGGGGCTGGCTCTCCGACGCCGTTGCGACCGAGCTGGATCATCTGCGTCCCTTCGGACTGGCTCGACTCGAGGATCAGCGCGAGGCCCGCGGCCTCTTCGTGGCCGATGGTGCGCGCGCGGAAACGGCTCATCGCGGGCTGCGGCGGCGGATCCTTCGGCGCTTCGGCGGGCGGTGCGGGCGGCGGGGCCGCGCTCGAGAGCCGCGCGCCGAGCCGGAAGCCCTTCGAGTCGGGCGTCGACGTGAGCACCGCGGGCATCCCGTCGGGCGGCGTGGGCGACGGGTCTTCGAAGGGCGCCTCGTCTTCGAAGGGCGGCGGGTCTTCTCCCGTGGTCTCTTCGGGGCCCTCTCCGAGCGGGAGCCGCACGTCGACCGAGGTGCTCTCGCTCACGGGCACCGGGGCGTAGCGGCGCGGCGGCTCCACGGGCGCAGGCGTCGACGCGCGCACGGCCGACGCGGCGGCGGCGAGCGGATTCATCTGTCCCGGCAGCATCGTCGGCGTGTCGTCGTAGAAGGGCGGAGGCGGCGGCAGCGTGGGGCCCTTGACCGTCTGCGGACGCGGCGTCGGTCCGCCGAGCGGCGCTCCGCCGAGGCCCTGCATCGAGCGCGGTGGCGCGAGCGAGGGCGGCGAGATCGGTAGCGTCGCGGGCGACGAGGGCAGCGGCGCGGTGGGCGGCGACGCGTAGAGCGCCGACGGATGCGAAGGCAGCGGCGCCGTCGGCGGCGACGAGTACGGCAGGGGCGCCGCGATCGGGAGCGGCGCGGGCTGCGCGACGGGCAGCGCGATGGGCTGCGCCATCGGGAGCGGCGCGGGCTGCGCGACGGGCAGCGCGATGGGCTGCGCCACCGGGAGCGGCGCGGGCTGCGCGACGGGCAGCGCGATGGGCTGCGCGGGCGACGGGGCAGGGGGCTGCGCGGGGGGCGGAGCCGGCGCGTCGGGTTGCGCGCGACGGGCTTCGCCGAAGAGGGTTCGCGGTGTTTCGAGCGGCGCGTCCGCGGTGGTCGGGGTCTCGGGCGGCTCGGGCTCGGGCGTGAGGGCGGCCTTCTCCCAGAGACCGAGCTTCTTCCACGACTGCTGGAGCAGCGAGCGGAACTCTCCGGGGTTCGCCGGGCGGAGCATCGGGTCGACGCTCATGGCGCGCGCGACGAGGTCCCAGATCGCGTGCGGCACGTCGCTGCGGAGCGACGCGAGGCGCGCGCGGAGCTTCGAGGCGTCTTCGGCGCCCATGGAGGCCCACGGCGTCGGCGCGGGCTGCGTCGTGCCGAGCACCTCCGCGAGGAGGAGCGCCAGCGCGAAGACGTCGGTGCGAGGAGACTCGGCCTCGGGGGCCCAGGGGGACTGTTCGGGGGCGCGCGAGAGGTCGTCGAGGGGGTGATCGCCCGAGGCGGGCACGAGCAGCGGCGCGACGCCGAAATCGAGCACGCTCACCGCGTAGCGGCCCGGACCCTCGCGGCGCATGAGCACGCTGCGCGGAGAGAGCGCGCCGTGGATGGGGGCCACGGAGCCCTCCTGCCGCGCGGCGTCGAGGGCGCCCGCGACGCGGTCGAAGATGCGCTGCGCCGTGGCGATCGCGGGGCGCGTGCGGGCCTTGCGGTGACCCGCGATCCAGCCCGAGAGGCTCCGGCCCTCGCAGCGGGGGAGCACGAGAAAGAGCCTGTCGTGGTGGTCTCCCCAGGCGCGCGGAGCGGCCACGTCGGCGGCCTCGACGCGCTTCATCCGGGCCACGAGGGCGGGCAGCGAGCGCGGGTTCTCGATGTCGCCCGGGGCGCCCACGCCGAGCAGCTTCACCATCACGGGGGCGTCTTGTTCTTGGCGATCGCGCGCGGTCCACGCCTCGCCGAGGCCCGCGTCGGGGAGCCGGAACTCGAGTTGATAGCGTTCGCCGAGCAGGTCGCCGGACTTTGTAGGGGTCGCCGGCACGACGCGCTGATTCTCACACGCCGCGCGAACCGACGGCAACCTGGGAGGTGGCGCCCGCGGCGCAGCGGCACCCGCCGAAGCATCTCTGCATTTGCGCCGCGCGCGACGGTCGTGCGATCGTCCGCGCGCTGTGGGAATCCGCACCGACCTCCCTTCTCCCGCGCTCGTGATGGACCTCCCTCACGGCCGCATCGACTCCGGTGGCCCCGAAGCCGAGCGCGTCGTGGCGCTTCCCGCGACCTGGTTCGGCGAGGCGCTCGAAGGTCTCACCGACGGTCGCGACGCGTTCGCCGATCGCCTGGTGGGCGCCATCGTGCGCGAGGCCGCCGCGGCCCTCGACGACGCCGCCGCGAGCGCGCCCGACGAGGTCGCGTGGGCGCTCTCGATCGCCCTCGCGCGCAGGGGCCTGGGCCTCGCGGCCTTCGAACGCCGCGGCGACGCGCTGCTCTTCGTGTGGCGCTCGGCGCCCGTGAAGTCCGCCGCGTTCCGCGAGTTCGCCGCGCGGCTCGCCTCGAAGGCCGTGGGAGCGCTCCTCGGGCTCGACGTCCGCGGGGTCGCGCTCGGTGACGACGCCACGGCGCTTCGCATCGCGCTCCTCAGCCCCGACGAGGCCGCGGCGCTGCGTGCGCGCGCGGACGGCAACGGCTCCGTCGACGCCGCGCTCGAACTGCTCACTCCTGGAGACGACGCATGACTCGCCCAGACGCCACCGCGCGCCTCGAGGCCCTCCTCGCGCGCGTGATCGCCCGCAAAGACGCGCCGCGGGTGCCGCGCGCCGCAGCGGTCGTCGCGACGGCCCCCACGAAGACCGCGCAGAGCCCCGAGTCCGCGCCGATCGACGAGGATGACGACTCGTCGCCGGAGGTCTCGCTCCACCCGCCGCTCGCGGGCGACGCCGGGCAGGGCCCCGAGATCGACCTCTTCGAACGCACGATGGACCTCGACGTGCCCTCCATCGAGGCCGCCGTCGCCGCGTCGGCCGACATGGTCACGCGCGTGGAGCCCTTCGTCAGGCCTCCGCCCGAGATGCTCCCCGAGCTCCTCCCGGAGATCGACGAGCCCGCGCCGACGATCACCGTGTCGTCGCCCGAGGACGTCTCTGCGCTCGACATCTCGGCGGCGCTCGAGCCCGAACCCGAGCCTTCGCCCGCGGCGACCGCGAGGGTCAGCGAGCCCGACGCCTTCATGCCCGTGTCGCCCGTGGCGCACATGGTCGAACCCGCCCACGCGCCGCCTCCCCGCGCGGAGCTCCGCGCGCCGACGCCCGCGCCGGTTCACGTCGAGGCGCCGAAGGTCGAAGCGCCGAAGTTCGAAGCCCCGAAGGCCGAGGAGCCCCGCGTCGTCGAGGCCCCGAAGGTCGAGGCGCCGAAGGTCGAGGAACCCCTCGTCATCGAGGCCCCGAAGGCTGAAGAGCCCCTCGTCATCGAGGCGCCGAAGGCTGAAGCGCCTCGCGTCGTCGAGACTCCGAAGGTCGAGGAACCCCTCGTCATCGAGGCGCCGAAAGTCGAAGCGCCTCGCGTCGTCGAGGCCCCGAGGGTCGAGGGCTTCGAGCCCGCGGCGTTGCCCGTGGCCGCCGCCGTTGTGCAGGTCGTCGCCGCGGCGCCGCCTGTGCCCCGCACGCTGCGGGAGCTCCTGATGCGCTCGCTCGCGTTGAGGGTGCGACCCGCGAAGGGGTGACGCGGCCTCCAGACGCGCGATCGTGTCGGAAAACTCCGAACAGCGTCGCGTCGGCGGGTATGCTGCGTTCTCGATGACCCCTCTGTCACACGGCGATGGAGCCCCATGGAAGTCGTGAGCGTCCCTGAGCCTCTCTCACCCGTCGACAGCGCGCTGTGGCCGCGGGAGTTCGGTCGCTACGTGCTGCTCTCGCCGCTCGCGCAGGGCGGAATGGGCGACGTGTGCCTCGCCCTCGCCGGTGAGCTCGCGGTCGCGCAGCGGCTCTGCGTGGTCAAGACCGTGCGCCCCGAGTACGCGAGCGACGACGAGTTCCTGCAGCGCTTCCTCGACGAGGGCAGGGTGCTCTGCGCGCTCACGCACCCGAACATCGGGCAGATCCTCGAGGTGGGCACCGAGGGCGCGACCCCCTTCGTCGCGATGGAGCACGTCGCGGGCATCGACCTCGACGCGCTCGTCTACGCCGCCCGCTCCGCGCGCTCGCACCTCCCGATGGAGTTCGTCTTCATCGTGATCGCGGGCGTGCTCGACGGGATGGCCTTCGCGCACCGCGCCACCGCCCTCGACGGGACGCCCCTCCAGCTCGTGCACCGGGACATCTCCCCGCAGAACATCCGCATGTCGTGGGAGGGCGACGTGAAGGTGCTCGACTTCGGCACCGCCCACGCCACGGGACGCGCCGCGCGCACGGCCCACGGCCTCGTGTTCGGCAAGCCCGGGTACATGTCACCCGAGCAGGCGAGGGGCGAGAAGGTCGACGCCCGCAGCGACCTCTTCGCCATCGGCGTCGTGATGTGGGAGCTGCTCACGGACCGCGATTTCGCCACCGCGGAGCCCGCGGAGCACATGGAGGCCCTCGCCTCGGGGTCGTACTCGTTCGTGCCGCCGACGAAGCTCCGCCGCGACGCGCCCCGCGAGCTCGACGAGTGGTTCGAAACCATCACCGCGTGGAACGCCGACCACCGCTTCACCGACGCCGCCACCGCGCGCCGTCGCCTCGTCGACATCGGCACCGCGCGCGGGATCCGCTTCGAACGCGAGGCCGTGGCGCGCACGCTCGCGCGGTACTTTCCCAACGACCGCGAGGCCGAGAACGCGCGCATCCGAAAGCTCGTCGCCGCGGCGAAGAACGTCCGGCACAGCATCCCCCCGGCGCTGCCGCCGCGGTCGAACACCGCCCCCCTCGCGTCGATCCCCGAGACCGACCTCGTGCGGGGCACGCGCTACCGCGTCGGCGAGCGCATCGGCGCGGGCGGCATGGGCGAGGTCTTCGCCGCCGAGCACGTCGACCTCGGGCGCAAGGTCGCCCTCAAGGTGCTCTACGCCGAGCGCTCCAACGACCCCGCGGTGGTGCAGCGCTTCAAGCTCGAGGCGCGCTCCATCGCGAAGCTCAAGCACCCCAACCTCGTCGAGGTCTACGACACCGGCAGCACCGAAGACGGGCGGCTCTTCTACGCGATGGAGCGCCTCGAAGGCGAGACCCTCCGCGAGCTGCTGAACCGCGCCGCGACGGCCTCCACCCGCAGGCTCACGGCGGCCGAGACCGTGCGCGTGGGCGCGGCCCTCGCCCGCGGCCTCGCGGCGGCCCACGCCGAGTCCGTGGTGCACCGCGACATCAAGCCCGAGAACATCTTCCTCACGAAGGCGGGCGGCGTGAAGCTGCTCGATTTCGGCGTCGCGAAGACCAACAACGCCGAGCTCCTCGAGGGCGTCTCGCGCACCGAGACCCGCGCGGGAGAGATCTTCGGCTCGCCCGCGTACATGGCGCCCGAGCAGGCGCGCAACCACACCGTCGACGGCCGCACGGACATCTACGCGCTCGGCGCCGTGCTCTACGAGTGCCTCACGGGCTCGGTGCTCTTCGAAGGCGCCTCGCTGGTCGAGACGCTCACGCAGCAGATCGTGAAGGCCCCGACGCCGCCGAGGGAGCGCGCCCCCGAGGCCGAGATCCCCGCGGGCCTCGAGGCCGTGGTGCTGCGCTGCCTCGCGAAGGACCCCAACGCGCGCTACGCCAGCGCGAGCGAGCTCGCCGACGCGCTCGAGCGCTGCCTCGGCGACGAGGCCGCGGCCATCTCCGCGGCGGTCGCGGTGGGCGCGCTCCCCAAGGCCGCGCCCGACCAGGAGACGCGCCAGTCGCCCGTCGCGCGGACGTGGGGCGACGACGAGGTCGCCGAGGGGCCGCGCCCGCCCATCGTCGAGAGCCGTCGCAACTGGGTCGCCATCGCGATCGTGCTGCTGCTCATCTTCGGCTACTCGTGGTTCGCGTTCCTCCGCCCCGAGTCGCGCGGGGGAGAGACCGCGCAGCGCGTCGACGCGGGCTCGCCCACGCACACCGACGCGCTCGCCATGAGGCCGCGCACGCCTGCGATCCCGACGCCGCCCGCGGTGCCGCCCGTGCGCCCCACGCCCGAGGAGCTCGACGCCGCGGTGGCGGTTGCCGCCGACGCTTCGACCGCGCCCGTGACCCCGAGCGCGCCCGTGCGCCCGCCGCCGCCGACGGACTACTTCCGCCTCGCGAAGGAGGCGTACAACCACCAGAACTTCCCCGTGGCCGTGTCGCAGGCGGAGCTCGCCATCGCCGCGCGTCAGGGCGGCTTCGGCGGACAGAACGCGCGCGTCCTCCTCGGGCAGATCCTCCTCGCGCAGGGCGGAACGCACCGCCGCGCCTTCGACGTGCTGTGCCTCGTGGTCAACGGCACGCCCGCGCAGAGCGATCCGCACCGTTCGGCTTGCAGAAAGCTCCGCGCGGCGAGCGGTTGCCCGGGCCCCGGCCAATCATCTGACCTCGTCGCCACCTGCTGCAACCACTGCGACGGAGACTCGCCCTGACCGATTCCGCGCCGACGGAGCCCTCCCGCGGCTTCGAACTCCTGGCCCTCTCGTGCATGACCCTGGGCGCCGCCGCGTGGCTCTGGGAGTCGCTCGCGCTCCAGGCTCCGAGCTCTCCGTGGCACATGCCGGGAATGCCCCTCGCCGTCGCGCGTCTCGCGCTCCACGCGTGGGTGACGGGCGTCGCGGTGCACACGCTCTCGCGCGGCGTGAAGCTCCCGCGGTGGGTGCTCCCGGTCACCGTCGCGGGCGTGGTGTTCTCGCTCGGCGCGCAGGCCGTGAGCGCCGCGACGGGCCTCCTTGGCGTGCAGGTGCGCGACCTCCGCGCGGGGAGCCACTGGGTGCTCGCGGCGCGGGCGCTCGGCGGATTGCTCCTCTCGATCGCGCTCGGTTCGACGATCGCTCAGCGCTTGCGTCGCGGCTGAGTCACGTCTCCGTCGGCCGCGGCGAGCACGGCGCGCGTGATCTTCGGCACCGCGAGCGCGTCGAGTTCGGCGCGCGCGACGACGCGCCCGTGCGGCGCGGCGCCCGTGAGCGAGGTCTCGTAGACGGTCACCTCCATGCGCGCGTGGGTGAGCACGTGGGTGACCTCCGAGACCTTGCGGGGGCGTTCGAAAGGACCTTCCCACACGGGCTTCGCGCGGCCCTGGACCATCGGCGGGAGGAGCATCCCCTGCCACCGTCCGCGCTCGCTCGTGACGAGCCACACGCGGTCGCCGTCACGCGCGACGAGGGCGCTCCAGCGCTCCGTGGGGACGGGCCCGCGCGGCGCCTTCTCGGGGTACCGCTCGACGTCTCCCTCGCGCGCCGCGACGCAGTGCGCGCGCACGGGACACACGAGGCAGCGCGGAGACGTCGGGGCGCACACGGTCGCGCCGAGCTCCATGAGCGACTGGTTCACGTCGCCCGGTGAGGGGTGATCGGCGTAGCGCGCGGCGAGGGTCCAGAGGTGCTTCTTGAGCGGCGCCGCGCGGGGGTCGCCGCGCAGCCCGTGGAGCCGCGTGAGCACACGCTCGACGTTGCCGTCGACGAGGGGCGCGCGCAGCCCGAAGGCGATGCTCCCCACGGCGCCCGCGGTGTAGTCACCGACGCCGGGGAGCGCTCTGAGCGACACCGCGTCGCCGGGGATCTCACCGCCGTGGCGCTCGACGACGGCGCGCGCGCCCGCGTGGAGGAGCCTCGCGCGGCGGTAGTATCCGAGCCCGCTCCAGAGCGCGAGCACGTCGCCCTCGGCGGCCTCCGCGAGCGCGCGCGCCGAGGGAAAGCGCGCGACGAAGCGGTGGTAGTACGGGATCACGGTCTCGACGCGGGTCTGCTGGAGCATCACCTCGCTCACCCAGACGCGCCACGGATCGCGCGCGTCGCGCCAGGGCAGGGGCCTCGCGTTGTCGCGGTACCACCCGAGGAGCGCGTCGCGCGCGGCGTCGATGTCGGGGGTGCGCGGCGGCTCCATCGCAGGCGTTGTCGGGTCGTAGCAGAAATCACGGCGCCGCGGAGATTCTGGTGCACGCGCCGCGCGGGCGCTGCGTATAACTCCCCCACAGGGAGAGCGAACACCGATGGCGCGTGTGACGAAGCGGCGAGCGTTCCTGACGATGGCGGTACTCGGAGTCCTGGGCGCGGGCTGTACGATCAGCGTCGAGGCGCCGCAGCTCCAGGCGCAGAGCCTCGAGTTCACGGGGATCGACGGCAACGGCCTGGCGTTCAGGGTCGTGTTCAACGCCTACAACCCCAACATGTTCGACCTGAACATCAGCTCGCTCAACGCGCACCTCTACCTCGAAGGCAACGACGCGGGCTCGTCGGTCACCTCGGTCGGGGCCGCGCTCCCCGCGCGACGCTGGGTCCCGGTGACGGCCAACGTGAGCGTCCCGTGGAGCGGCGCGCCCGCGTACCTCCTCACCGCCGCGGGGTCGCCGATGGTGAACTACACCCTCCGCGGTCAGGTCACGGTGGAGCACTACCTCTCGGTGCGCGCGAGCTTCGAGACGCAGGGTCAGGCGCCGCGTCAGTTCTTCATGCAGGGCGCGATGAACAGCGTGAACTCGATGATCAACTCGGTGCTCCCGGGCTTCGGCGGCGTGCAGGTGCAGTGACCGCGGGGTGAGCGCGCGCCGAGGGGCGGGGTCAGAGGCCCGCGCGCCGCCGCAGATCCGCGCGGAGCGCGATGAGCTCCGCGGGGATCACGTTCCGCTTATGCCAGAACTCGGTGACGCGCTTCGCCAGGTCGGCCTCGGATTGCGCAGAGGTCCCGCCCTTGCCCGCGAGCCGGGGGAACCTCCCTCGCAGGTGGCGGACGATCTCCTTGCCCGAGAAGGTCTCGACCCACTTTCCGCTTCCGATCTCATTCGCGTAGAGCTGCTCGCGCTGCGTGCGTGCACTGATTCGCGAAGCTCGTCGCCTCGCGCCCGACGTCTCCTGAATCGGCTCTCGCGAGCGCGTCGAGCGCGTCGAAGTCGAGGAGGTAGTTCTCGGTTTCATGCCGCGCGAGGCGGTAGAGCGTGCCTTGCGGGAGCCATCCGGCGCTGACGCTGAAGTCGCGGTCGAGGATGCCGAAGATGTTCCGCGCGCCGCGTTGACGCGCGTCCTTCACCATCGCGCTCACGGTCTCGCCGCCGCCCACCGCGTCGACGCGAACGTCGACGTCGCGCCACGCGCCCGAGAGCAACGACTCCGTGAGCTCGTCTTCGACGAGCACGTGAACCTTCACCGACACGACCCACCAGGGCGGAGCGCTCACTTCGCGAGCTCCACCTCAGCGGCGGGGCGAGGGCGACGCGGGTCGTCGCGAGGGAGCAGGTAGAGCACCTCGTCGCTCGTGACCGAGCGCATGACCTCGTGGGAGTGCGTCGCGACCACGAACTGCGTCGTCGGCGTGAGCTCCTTCAGCGCGGGGATGATCACGCGCTGCCACTGGACGTGGAGGTGGCGCTCGGGCTCGTCGATGAGCACGAGGTCGGGCGCCTCGGTGCTGAAGAGCAGCGGCTCGGCGAAGGCGAAGAGCGCGAGCTGCCCGGCGCTCAACCGATCGATGGGGAGCACCACGGGGACGTCGCCGACATCGATCGCGCGGAGGCGCGCGTCCGCGAGGGTCGCGACGCCCTCGGGCAGCTCTCCGCGGCGCAGCACGACGTCCTGTCCGTTGCGATCGCTGTCGTCGAGGAACATGACGTCGACGATCGCGTCGTCGCCGAGGAAGCGCTTCACGAAGCGCTGGAGCCGGTCGACGCGCTGCGCCTGCTCCGAGGTCCCGCGCGCCCTGGGATCGCGCTGGCGATTGAAGATGTGCGCGACCGTGCGCTTGAGCTCCGCGAGACGCCTCGACTCCCGAGGCGAACGGGCATCGCGAGCGTCGGCTGCGGGCTCGCCCAACGTATCGGGATCACGGCGCGCGGAGATGTAGACGACGCGCGGCTGGAGAAACCCGATCGAATGCCAGAACGGGCCATTCGGGGCCTCGACGACGCTGCCTCTTCGCGTCGCTTGGGAGACTGACGGGCGTTCGAGCAGCCCGCGATCGCACGAGAGTCGATTCGGGGTCCCATCGAGATCGAGATCGAGGGTGATCGAGAAGTCCTTCTGGCCGAAGCGCACCTGCTCGGAGAGGGGCGCGCTGTCGGGCGGGAGGAGCTCCGTCTGACCGAGCCCCAGGAGGAGGGCTTCGAGCACCGTGGTCTTGCCGAAGCCGTTGTCACCGCCGAGCACGAGGACCCCTCCCTCCGTAGGATCGTCCGCCTCGGGGAAGTCCACCAACAGCTCGTCGATCCCCCGAAAGTTCGTGATCTTCGCGCGGCGAATGCGCAGGGGGCCTCGTGTCATGGTCGCGCTCCGCGAAGGTGTCTACCGCTTCGCTCGCGCACCGTCCATCGGGCGGAGATCACTGTCTCGAAAGCCGCCCGCACGCGCGGGGCGCCCTCTCCAGCGCCTCGGGTGACGGGGTCCAACGCGTCGGACCGCGTCTCCAGTCGCACGGGTGACGGGGTCCAACGCGTCGGACTGCGTCTCCAGTCGCACGGGTGACGGGGTCCAACGCGTCGGACTGCGTCTCCGGTCGCACGGGTGACGGGGGCCAACGCGTCGGACCGTCGCTCGTGCGCGGTCGCACGGTCGAAAATCGACGCGGCGTCCGGAAAAAGTCGCTCCTGAAGACATTTACAAAGTGGGTGCTGCGCGTCGAGAGAGCACGCGTGTCGCGCCCGCACGAGAGGAGCCGCGACGCGCAGATGGGATACCGGAGGTTCACCGAGAAGACGACGCTCACCGACGCGCGGGAGAGCACGGAGTACACGTTCGAAGCGCTCGACGCGTACCCCGACGAGGCGGTCCGCGAGCTCGGCAAGCCGCTCGACGCACACCTCACGGGGCTCGACGGGCTCGAGGTGAAGCGGCGCAAGGCGCGTCGCATGGGGATCCGCGCCAACGCCCGCGTTCGCACCTGGGACGGCGTCTGCGACGACATCGTCCGCGAGCTCGTGAAGGACGTGCTCGGCGCCGTGCGGCAGAACCGCAAGGACGCGCTCTTCGTCGCGCTCTTTCCGACCTCGCCGACGGAGGTCGTGGCCCTCACGCTCGCGCCCGAGCTCGAGGAGTTCGAACGCATCTCGTCGGTGCTCGCAGCGAAGACCACGCCCGCGGAGTTACGAAAGGCGTGGGCGTCGCGCGTCGACGGCGCTGCGAAGAGCGGCAACGACGCCCTCAAGCTCCGCAAGGCCGCGCTCGCCGCGCAGGCCGAGGCCGAGGCTGACATCGCACGTGCGATCGAGCGCCTCGACCGCGCGCGACGCGCCGTGGACGGCGCGCTCACGACCTACGCGGCCGAGCACGACCTCGCGAGCGACTTCAACGAGCGCTTCTTCCCCGCGACGTCGACGTCGACGAAGAAGCCTTCGCCGACGCCCGACAACCCCACGCCCGCATAGCTCACCTGGGGCCCGTTACGCTGCGAACCACCGGCGCACACCGCGATCCCTGGCGCCGAACCGCCGGAGCGACCAGCGGCTGCGTCAGCGGCCCTTGAAGGCTGCGGGGCGCTTCTCGAAGAAGGCCATCACGCCCTCGAGAAAATCTTCGGAGCGCAGGCACTCGAGCTGCGCGTGACCCTCGTCGCCGAAGGCCTCGGGGAAGCTCTTCGCCATCCCCTCGCGCATGAGGCGCTTGATGCGCTGGAGCGCGAGCGGAGGGCCGTTCGCGAGGCGATCGGCGAGGGCGTTCGTCGTCGCGTCGAGCTCGTCGGGCGACACCACCCGCGCCGCGAGGCCGAGGCGCTCGGCCGTCGCCGCGTCGACGCGCTCGCCGAGGAGCGCGAGCTCGAGGGCCTTCGAGAGACCCACGAGGCGAGGGAGCATCCACGTGCCGCCGCCGTCGGGGATCAGCCCGATGCGCACGAAGCCCTCTTGCAGATAGGCCCGCGTCGAGAACACGCGGAGGTCGCACGCGAGCGCGAGGTCGGCGCCGAAGCCGTACGCCGCGCCGTCGACGGAGGCGATCACCGGCTGCGGCGCGGCGATCACCGCGCGCACGAGCGCCTGAAAGCGCCCGAGGTGGGCGTCGAGGTCGGACATCAGCTCCGCCGCGTTGCCCATCGCGTGGCGGAGGTCGGCGCCCGAGCAGAACGCGCCGCCCGCGCCGCGGAGCACGAGCACGCGCGCCTCGCCCGCGGACTGGATCGCGTGCGTCATCGCGTTGAGCACGCCCGGCTCGAGCGCGTTGCGCGTCTCGGGGCGGTCGAGCGTGATCAGACGGACCGCGCCGCGGTCTTCGACGTGAACAGCGTCACTCATGGTGGTGTGGTTTCAGTCGTCTTCGTCGAGCGGCTCTTCGTCAGAGTCGAGCTCGTCGTCGTCGTCGTCGACGTCAAAGTCGCCAGCGTCGTCCTCGTCCTCGCCGGTGTCGATGGTCTCGTACTTGACCTCGACGCCCACGTCCGAGAGCTGTGATTCGATCAGGTCGAAGAGCTCGTCGACGTCCTCCCCCGACCACTCCTCGAGCGTGTCGCCGAGAAAGTCGTAGAAGTCCGTATCGATCCGCCGTTCGATCTCCTCGACCTGGTCCTCGCTGAACGAGTCGAGGATGTCGTCGCGCAGCGACTCGGTGTCGCCCTCCTCGATGGCGTCCTGCGCCGAGAGTCGGATCTGCTTGACCGCGCGCTTATCGAGAACGATCTCCATCGCTCCTCTGCCTCTTGCTGCTTGCTGAAAGGTGGCGCGAGCGACTAGCTCAGCGCTTTGTGGGATGTCAACAAACACGATCCGGGCGGCGCTTTCAACTGTCTTCGACACCTCGTATCGTTCGGCCGTGCGGACCGCCGCCCCGACCGTCGCCGTGTGCGCGACCCTGATTGCGTGCGCGACCGCGACGCACGCGTCGACCGCGCGCGCAGATGACACCGCCCCCGCGCGCGCCGCGACGCTCGCAGATGACACCGCCCCCGCGCGCGCCGCGCCGCCCGCGTCCGAGCGCGCCGCGCCCGACGCGGGGACGTTCCCCTTTCAGCCTTACTCGTTTCTCCACGGTGCGATCTCGACGACGGCGATCGCGCACGCAGACTCGCTGTGCCCCGCGTCGTCGACGGTGTGCCCCTTCGGCGGCGGCGGCGGGATCTTCATCGCCGGCGGCTGGCGCTACGTGCGAGCGCGCGAGTGGCTCGTCGGCTACGACCTCTCGGTGCGCAACGCGCGCAGCCTCTTCTCGTCGGCCACCGTCCAGCAGATCCGCATCGACCACCGGTGGATCGTCGGCGCCACGCCGGTGCACAACTTCGAAGCCTTCGTGGGCGCGGGCGGCGGCGTCGCGGTCTTCGGCGAGCTCCTCGGCGTGCGTACCTTCGGCGCCACGCTCGGCGTCTCCGCGGGAGGCACATACAACCTCAGCGCCTTCGCGCGCATCGGCGCGCTCATCCGCCTCGACGCGACGCGCTTCCTCATCCCCTTCACCGCGGGCGACGGCGTGCTCCGCGCCGACGGCGGCGTCGCGGCGATCACCGCCACGTTCATGCTCACGGCGTCGTTCCTCGGGCGATGATCTGTCGGCGCTCGTGCTCCTTGCTTGACGCTCGACCGCGCGCCAGTGTCCAATCCCGCTCGCGATGACTTGCGGCAATTGCGGGCGTCAGAATCCCAGCGGGGCGCTCTACTGCCTCGATTGCGGGCAGAAGCTTCGGGATGGCGCCTCGTCGGGCGGCGTGGCGGCGCCCACGGCCGGGCCCTTCGCGACACCTCAGGAGCCTCCGCGCGCCTTCCCCGCGGCGTGTCCGCGCTGCGGCACGGCGGCGAACCCGAGCGCCCTCTACTGCGGCGTGTGCGGGATGCCCACCGCCGACATGGTCGCGCCGCAGGCTCCGCAAGCGCCCGCGCCGCAGGCGCCGCCTCCGCTCGCGCCCGCGCCGCAGGTACAGCCTCCGCAGCAGGCGCCGATCCCGCAGCCGCACGCGGCCTCGCCCGCGGCCTTCGCGCCCGCCGCGGCGCCGCCGATCTCCGCGGTGATCTCGCCCGCGCCGTCGGCGCGCCCGCAGGTGCAGGCGCACGCCACCGTGATGGACCCTCCGTCGCCGCGCGTCGAGGCGCGCACCGACAACTTCGGCGCCGTGTCAGCGGGCGTCGTCCCGCAGATCGTCACGATCTTGAAAGACGGCTCCGAGGGCCCCGTCTACCGCCTCACCAACGCGCAGACCGACCTCGGCCGCTACGAGGGCACGATCACGCTGCCCGACGACCCCTACCTGTCGCCGCGGCACGCGCGCATCCTCCGCCGCAACGACCGCTACTACCTCCGCGACCTCGGCTCGGTGAACGGGATCTTTCAGCGCATCCGCGAGCCCGTCGAGATGCACCACGGTGACGTGGTGCTCGTGGGTCAGCAGGTGCTGCGCGTCGAGGTGCTCTCCGACGCCGAGGTCTCGCTCGGCCCCGTGATGCACTACGGCGTGATGCTCTTCGGCACGCCCGAGCAGCCGCGCCTCGCGCGCCTCGTCCAGCTCACGAGCGAGGGGATCCCGCGCGACGTCTACCACCTCTACCGCGACGAGACCGTGATCGGGCGCGAGTCTGGCGACGTGGTGTTCACCGACGACGTGTTCCTCTCGCGGCGCCACGTGGCCTTCAGGCTCGACCGCAACACGCGCCGCGTGACCGTGCGCGACCTCGGCAGCTCGAACGGGACGCTGGTGCTCTTTCGCAATGAGCGCGAGATCGTCGACGGCGACATCTTTCGCATCGGCCACCACCTGTTTCGCTTCGACGCCGCGCCGCGCGCGACAGGGGGAGCCCCCCTCCGATGAGCGAAGGCTCCGTCACCACGACCGAGGCGAGCGCCGCAGAAGCTCCGCCTGCGACGGTCGCCACGCCCGACGCGTCACCGAACGTCGTCGACCCTCCCGCGGTCGACGCCGCGAAGCCTGACGGCGCCGCGCGCGAGCCCGCCGCGCCCGCGAGCGAGGCCGCTGCGACCGCGACCGCGCCCGCGAGCGAGGAGCCGAAGCCCGTCGCGCCCGCGGAGCAGCCCGCTTCGCCCGCGAGCGAGGCGCCGAAGCCCGTCGCGACCGCGGAGTCTTCCGCAGCGTCCGCCGAGACGCCTGCGGCATCCACCGACACGCCCGCGGCGTCGGCCGAGACGCCCGCGGAGAAGCCCGCCGCGAGCGACGAGCCCACGGTGACGGTGACCCCGAGCGCCGCGCCGCCTCCGAAGGCCGAGGCCCCCGCGGAGGTCGTGACCCCCGGCGTGGTGCGCGTGCGCTTCGCGGGCCTCACCGACGTGGGGCGCATCCGAGAGCACAACGAGGACAACTTTCTCATCGCCGACCTCACGGAGCACAAGCGCATCCTCGAGGACACCACGGTGATGCGCGACGTCGGCGCGCGCGGCCTGCTGCTCACCGTGTGCGACGGCATGGGCGGCGCGGCCGCGGGCGAGGTCGCGAGCCAGATGGCCGTCGACGTCATCCACGGCATCGTGCAGGACGGTGCGGTCCCCGCCGACCGCGACCAGTTCGCGCAGCGCCTCGTGGCGGCGATTCAGGAGGCCGGGGCGCGGATCTTCCTCGCGGCCAAGAGCAACCGCGAGCGCCGCGGGATGGGCACCACGTCGACGGTGGCGGGCGTCTACGGCTCGACGCTCTTCGTCGGTCAGGTCGGCGACTCGCGCGCGTACCTCCTGCGCGACGGACACCTGCGCCAGGTGACGCGCGACCAGTCGCTCGTGTCGAAGCTCATCGAGGCCGGGCAGCTCACCGAGGCCGAGGCCGAGACCTACGAGCACGCGCACATCATCCTGCAGGCGCTCGGCACCGCGGACACGGTCTCCGTCGACCTCTCGTACGCCGAGCTCCGCAAGGGCGACGTGCTGATGCTCTGCTCCGACGGCCTGTCGGGGCTCGCGACCTTCGAGCAGATCCACGACACGATGGCCGACGTCGACGACCCCGCCGCGTGCGCGCAGCGGCTCATCGAGCTGGCCAACGAGGCGGGCGGTCACGACAACATCACGGTCATCGTGGCGCGCTTCTCGGGCGACCTGCCCGACCCGTCGCACGAGGACGAGAAGGGCTATCAGCCCTACGTGCTGCTCGAACCCGTCGAGGCGATCATCGCGGGGTCGGCGAGCACGTCGATGAAGGTGCCCGACCTCCCGCCGCCGGGGTCGGACGTCAAGCACTCGCTCTCGATCCCGCCCGAGATGCCCGTCGTCTCGAAGGCCGTCGAGCCCGTCGAGCCCCCCATCGACCTCGACGCCCGCACGCGCAGGGAGCTCGGCCTCGAGCCGCAGCGCGGCGCGCTCGGGTGGGCGCTGCTGGCCCTCGCGCTGGCCGTGCTCGCGCTGGCGGCGTGGCTGCTCCTGCGTCCGTCGCGCAGCGCCGGCGAAGAGGAGGCGCCGCCGGTGACGACGCCCGAGACCGTGCAGGTGGAGCCCACCCAGGTCGGTCAGGCGACGCCCGTCGTGCCCGTGCCCGTCGCGGCCGAAGACGCCGGGGCCGACGCGTCAACGCAGGGACCGTGACCGCCGCAGACGCGGAGTGTGATATCGGTAGCGTGGGTTCATGATCCGCATCGTCCAGGAGTTCGGAGCGCACGCGGGTCGGCAGCTCCCCTTTGAGAAGGACCGCGTGCGCATCGGCCGCGCGCCCGACGGCGACGTGGTGTTCGACGCCAACGTCGACCTCGACGCGTCGGGGCGCCACTGCGAGCTGCTCTTCGTCGACGGGTCGTGGCACGTCGTCGACACGGGGAGCCGCAACGGCACCTTCGTCAACAGCGTCCGCGTGCAGCGGCAGCAGCTCAAGCACAACGACGTGATCGAGTGCGGTCGCGGCGGTCCGCGGCTGCGCGTCGAGATCTCGGGGGGCGCCGTCGCGTCGGCGCCGCTCGGCGCGGGGCCCTTCGGGTTGCCCAACGCAGCGCCCGCGCCCGCGCCCGCGCCGCCTCCGGCGCCCGCGCCACCATCGGGGCAGAACCCCTTTGCGGCAGGTGTTTCCGCGCAGTCTGCGCCGGTCTTCGGGTCGAAGAGCGGCACCGTCGCGATCCCCGAGATGCAGGTCGGGCCGGGCGGGGTCTTCAACGCCACGGGGAGCGCGCAGGGCGGAGGCTTCTCCGCACCCGTGTCGGTCGGGTCGTCGACGGGCGGCGGCGCGCAGGGCTCCGTGGGTCACGAGATCGCGGCCTCGCTGCCCAACGACGCGAAGGTCGGCAAGCGCACCGTCGCGCTGATGATCGACCAGGCCCTCGCGGCCCACAACGAGCGCGCGAAGCCCAACCGCGGGCTCAAGGTGATGGTGGGCTTTCTGGCCGCCCTCATGCTCGTGGGGATCGGCCTCGGGGCCTGGTACGTCGCCACCGACGACCGCTCGTCGAACAACAACGGCAGCAACTCCGACCCGAGCATGGTGGGCTCCCGCATCGCCACGGCCAACGAGGGGAACATCTACCTCCTCGCGATGCGCGGCGCCGACGGGCGCGTGCGGGGCTTCTGCACGGGCTTCGCGGTGACCGACTCGCTCATCGCCACGAACGCCCACTGCGTGCGCATGGTGACCAACGAGGCGTCGCACGGCGCGCAGCTCGTGGTGCTGCGAAACAAGGGCAACGGAGAGATGCTCCAGGCGCAGCCGGTGTACCTCGACGCGCGCTTTCAGAACGGGCAGATGAGCCGCGGCGGGGCGGGCTACGACGTGGGCCTCGTGCAGTCGGCGACGCGGCTCCCGGGCTGGGTGCGCCTCGCGTCGGACGGCGAGCTCTACGCGCTGCGCGAGGGCGACGCGGTGTTCGTCTACGGCTTCCCCGGGATGACCATGAACGAGCGGTCGCCCGTGGCGACGATCACGCTGGGGCTGCTCAACCGGGTGACGGACTTCTTCGACGGCGTGGCGCAGCCGCCCACGGCGCAGAAGCTCCAGCACAGCGCGCAGACCGCGGGCGGCTCGTCGGGGAGCCCGATCTTCCTCCCGTCGGGGTCGGTCATCGGCGTGAACGCGGGGAGCCTCTCGGACGACGAGCGCCAGGTGGTGATCGACCCGAGCAACGGCCAGCGCCGCGAGGTCGAGGTCAACCGCGGGTCGAACTTCAAGTACGGGATGCGCGCGGACCTCGTGCGACAGGCCATGGCCGCCGTGGGCGCCCGACAGCCCTGACCGCGCCGTGACGATGATTCGGGGGGCGACGACCCTCTGCCGCGACCGACGTGATGGGTGCGCGCGCCCTCTCGCCAACGGAGTGAATTCCGTCTAGTGTGCGCAGCGCGGCATGGCGAAGCTGGTGATCACCGGGCCCGAGGGGCAGTTGGAGCGAGAGCTCTCCGCGGTCAACACCCTGGGGAGGCACCCCAACAACTCGATCCAGCTCCTCGACCGCATCGTGTCGAAGGAGCACTGCGTCGTCGAGTTCCGGGGGAACCGCTGGTACCTCCGCGACCTCGGCTCGCTCAACGGCACCTACGTCAACGAGCAGCGCGTCGCGGGAGAGTCACTCCTCCACCACGGCGACCAGATCGCGCTCGGCAACACCCGCGCGATCTTCCACGAGGCCGCCGCGGGCCTGCCCACGGCCGCGCACGGCAGCGGGCAGTACAACCCCGTCGCGCCGCCGCCCGTGCCCATCCCCTCGCCGATGGCGCCGGTGATCCAGCACGTGATCCCGACGCCCGGCGCGATGCCCGCCGCGATCGGCGCGACGACGCCGCCCATCGTCCCGCGTCCCGTCGCCCCTCCGGGTCAGCCGCCGCTCCAGGCGCTCCGCAACGTGACCATCGGCGGCGCGATGATGGAGTCGCACGTCCGCTCGAAGATCGCGGCCGAGCTCCAGCAGTTCATGCCCGAGCGCACGGTGCAGGACGTCGAGGCCCTCCGCCGCGACTACGAGAAGCTCCGCATCTCGTATGAGCTCCAGCGCGCGGTGGGCGCCGAGCTCGACCTCGACCGCCTCCTCGAGAAGATCCTCGAGCGCTCCTTCGACCTGCTCTCCGCCGACCGCGGGGTGATCCTCCTCTTCGAAGACGGCGAGCTCAAGGCCCGCTGCTCGCGCGCGCGCCGCCCAGGGCCCGAGGAGCTCGTCGTCTCGCGCGCCGTCGTCGGTCAGGTGGTCAAGGAGAAGGTCGCGGTGCTCTCGAGCGACGCCAAGCTCGACCCGCGCTTCTCCGAGTCGAAGTCGATCATCATGACGGGCATCCGCAGCTCGATGGCCGTGCCGCTGCTCTACCGCAACGAGCTCCTCGGCATCATGATGGTCGACTCGCAGAACCCCAACGCCTTCGGCGAGAAGGACCTGCAGCTCTTCACCAACATCGCCAACCAGGCGGCGCTCTCCATCGCGAACGCCTCGCTCGCGCGGCGCATCGAGGACGAGGCCCTGGCCCGCGCGCGCTTTCAGCGCCTGCTCTCGCCGGCCATCGCGGAGCTCGTGGTGTCGGGCAAGGTCGAGGTGAAGCAGGGCGGCGAGCCCCGCGTCACGACGATGCTCTTCAGCGACATCCGCGGCTTCACCTCGCGCTCCGAGACGATGCAGGCGGGCGACATCGTCTCGATGCTCAACGACTACTTCGAGCGCATGGTCGAGATCGTGTTCAAGTACGAGGGCACGCTCGACAAGTTCGTGGGCGACGAGATCATGGCGCTCTTCGGCGCGCCCGTGTCGCACCCCGACGACGCCGTCCGCGCGGTGCGCACGGCCCTCGCGATGCTCGACGACCTCAGGGCCTTCAACGCCGACCGCGCCACGCAGGGCAAGCCGTCGTTCGAGATCGGCATCGGGATCAACACGGGCGACGTCGTCGCGGGCTACATCGGCAGCTCGAAAGCAATGCAGTACACGGTGATCGGCGCGCCGGTGAACCTCGCCGCGCGCCTCTGCTCCGCCGCCCACGGCATGCAGGTGCTCATCGCCGAGACCACCTGGAACCTCGTGAAGGACGAGTTCGAGGTGCGCGAGCTTGAGCCCATCAAGCCCAAGGGCATCGCCCAGCCCGTGCGGGTCTTCGAAGTGCTGCGCGACCGCACCACCGACGCCGACACGACGGGCCTCGCATAGCTGTGGCCACGCTGGAGTTCGAACGGCCGCTCGTCGAGCTCGAGCGCAGGATCGGCGAGCTCAAGGCCGCCGTGCGCGCCTCGGGCCGCGGGCGCAACGACTTCGAAGCCGAGGTCGCGCGCCTCGAAGAGAAGGCGCGGCGGCTTCAAGAGGACATCTTCAGCGGCCTCGGGTCGTGGCAGAAGGTGCAGCTCTCGCGGCACCCCGACCGGCCCTTCACGCTCGACTACGTGCAGCGCCTCTGCGACGACTTCGTGGAGCTGCACGGCGACCGGGCCTTCGCCGACGACCGCGCGATCGTCGGCGGCATCGCGCGCTTTCGCGGCCGCGCCGTGGTGGTGATCGGCCACCAGAAGGGGCGCAACGTGAAGGACAACATGGCGCGCAACTTCGGGATGCCCCACCCCGAGGGCTACCGGAAGGCCCTGCGGCTCATGGACCTGGCCGCGCGCTTCGAGCGGCCGCTGCTGACGTTCATCGACACGCCGGGCGCGTACCCGGGCCTCGGCGCCGAGGAGCGCGGTCAGGCCGAGGCCATCGGTCAGTGCCTCCTCGCGATGTCGCGGCTGCGCGTTCCCGTCGTGGCGACGGTGATCGGAGAGGGCGGGTCGGGCGGCGCGCTGGCGCTCGGCGTCGCCAATCGCGTGCTCATGCTCGAGTTCTCGACGTACTCCGTGATCTCTCCCGAGGGCTGCGCGTCGATCCTCTGGAAGGACCGCGCGCGGGGCCCCGACGCGGCCGAGCAGCTCAAGGTCACGGCCGATCACCTCCTGCGCTTCGGCGTGGTCGACGAGCTCGTGCCCGAGCCTCCCGGCGGCGCGCACCGCGACCACGACGAGAGCGCGCGGCGCGTGGGCGACGCGATCGCGCGTCACCTCGACGCCCTCCGCACGCTCGACGGACCGCAGCTCGCAGAGGACCGCTACCGACGCTTCCGCGCGCTCGGCGAGCTCTCGGAGTAGCGAAGCTCAGTCGACGCGCACGCCGCCGTCGGCGTCGACGTGGAGCCTGCGATCACGCAGCGTGGGGTCGTTCGAAAGCAGCGCGGCGACGGGCGAGACGACGCGCTCCTCGATGACGCGCCGCAGGGGGCGCGCGCCGCGCGTGGGGTGAAACCCGAGCTCCGCGAGGCGGCGCCGCGAGGCCGCGTCGACGTCGAGGGTGAGGTTGCGACGCACGAGCCCCGTGCGACCGGCGGCCTTCGTGAGCTCGAGGTCGACGATGCGCAACACGTCGTCGGGCGTGAGCGCGTTGAAGGGCACCACGTGGTCGATGCGGTTGAAGAACTCGGGGCGAAAGTGCCTGCGCACGGCGCGAAGCGCGTCGTTCGATGCGGCGTCGGCGTGGATGCCCACGGGCCTCGCCTCGGTGATCCCGAGGTTCGAGGTCATCACCACGAGCGTCATGCGAAAGTCGACGACGGCGCCGTAGGAGTCGGTGAGCCTCCCTTCGCCGAGCACCGAGAGGAGCAGGTCGAACACGTCGGGGTGCGCCTTCTCGATCTCGTCGAGGAGCACGAGCGAGAGGGGCTGCTCGCGGACGCGCTGCGCGAGGCTCTGCCCGCCGCCGCCCGCTTCGAGCATCCGCTGCGCCGAGCCGGGGAACATGTACTCGCTCATGTCGAGGCGCACGAGGCGCGACTCGTCGCTGTAGAAGTACTTCGCGATGGCGCGCGCGAGCTCGGTCTTGCCGACGCCCGTGGGGCCCACGAAGAGCAGCGAGGCCCACGGGCGCTCGGGGTCGTTGAGGCCCGCCTTGAAGCGCGCCACGGCGCGCGCGGCGAGGTCGCACGCGTGGTCCTGCCCGATCACCTGGCGGCGCAGCGTGGCCGAGAGCGCGGCGACGCCCACGCGACGCTCGTCGGCGATGAGCTCGACGGGCAGGCCCGTGTGACGCGCGAACTGCTCCGAGAGCTCGCGCGCGTGGAGCACCTTGCCGGTCACCGTCGCGGTCGTGGTCTCGTCGCTCGGCGGCGAGAGCCACTCGAGGAAGCGCACGGCCTTGCCGGGGAAGGCCACGTCGCGACGGTAGGCCGAGAGGTGCTGCACGAGGCGCCGCACGGCCGTGGGGTGCAGCGCGACGGCGGCGCTACGGCGCGACTGCCACGCGGCGATGATCGCGGGGATCTGATGCGGCTGCGGCTCGTTCACCCGCACCACGCGCAGCGCCTCGACGAGCGAGGGGAAGCGCCGACGGCAGCGCTCGTACTCCTCGGCGGTGCACTCGGCGATGATGGGGATCGTCCCCTCGACGGCGGCGGGCAGGAGGAGCTCGCCGATCGAGGCGCCGTCGGGCTGCGGTTGGAGCAGCGGGACGAGGCGGTCGACGAAGAGCACGTGGCCCTCGTACGAGAGCTCGTCGACGAGCTTGAGGCAGCGCTCCTGCCACATGCCCACGTAGACCATGCCCGCGATGAGGCGCGTGGCCGACGTGGCCCAGAGCTTCGGCGCCGGGAGCTCGCGGTCGGCCCTCGCGCGGTGCCGCTGGAGGAGGTGCCTCGCGAGGCGTCGCACGAAGGTCGTCTTGCCCACGCCGTGCGGCCCCACGAGCAGCACCGAGGGGACGGGCTCCCGTTCGAAGAGCCTCACGTTCGCGCGGAAGTCGTCGGAGTCACCGAGCGTGGGCGGGAGCTTCGCGCGGGCGGCGCGCTCCACGAGCTCGTCGCACACGCTCGCGGCGACGGGCCAGCGGCGCTCGTCGGACTCCTCGTCGGCGGCCTCGGCGTGGCTCGCGGAGCGCGGGAGCCAGGCGCGCACCCACTCCTCGCCCTCGCGGCGAAAGTCGTAGATCGACCGGGGTTTCTCGCCCAGCAGGGCCGCGCTCACGGCGCTGCGGAGCACCTCCGCGGCGATCGAGAGGTCCTCGATGACGAGCCACCACCCGAAGCGCGGGAGCATCACCCGGTAGCCGCCCTGCGGGAGCTTGCACGCGCAGTACGTGAGCCGCAGGGGGATCTCGCGCGCGCCGATGACCGTGCGCTTCTTCACCACGGTCTGCGGCCTCGCGGTGAGGGTCACCTCGCGCGTGGTGAAGTCCTCGCCCCAGAGGTAGCGCTCGGGGCCGTCGTCGCCCTTCGCCGTGAGCCCCTGGAGCGCCACGTCGAGCTGGCGCAGCACGTCGTCTTCGGAGGTGCCGATGGCCGAGGGGGCGGGCCTGTCGAAGAGGCCGTCCCACGTGCGGATGAGCGTGCCGGTGATGAAGCCCCCCGCGTGGGCCACGAAGTACACCCGGTATGACTTCTTCTGCGCCATCGGAGCGTGCGCGGATATATCACCGTTCCGTGACCCGCCAGACCCTGCTCGTCGCGTGCGTCATCGCGTTCGCGTTCGCCACCGAGTCCGCGCTCGGCTTCGGCGGCACCGTCATCACCCTCGCGCTCGGCTCCGCGATCATGTCGGTGCGCCCGCTGCTCGCGGCGCTCATCCCGCTCAACCTCGCGCTCTCGGCGTACTTCACCGTGCGCTACCGCCGCGACGTCGACCGCGCCGTGCTCCTTCGCCGCGTGCTCCCCGCGATGCTCCTCGCGATGCCCGCGGGGATGCTCCTCGCGTCGCGCCTGCCCGAGTCGTCGCTGTCGCGCGCCTTCGGCGGCTTCGTGGTCGTGCTCGCCGTCGTCGAGCTCACGCGCTCGCTGAGAGACACCCCCGCGAAGCCCCTCTCGACCTTCACCTCGACGGCGCTGCTCGTCGTCGGCGGCGTCGTGCACGGGATGTTCGGCGTGGGAGGTCCCCTCGCGGTCTACGTCATCTCGCGCTGGATCGAGGACAAGGGGCGCTTCCGCGCGACGCTCAACGCGCTGTGGCTCACGCTCAACGTGGTCTTCCTCGTGCCGTACGTGCGCGACGGGCTCGTGAGCGCCGCGAGCCTCAAGCTCTCGCTCACGCTCTCGCCCGCGCTCTTCGCGGGCATCGCGCTCGGCGAGCTCGCGCATCGCAAGGTGCCGCAGGGGCTCTTTCGCAAGGGCGTCTACGTGATGCTCCTCGGCGCCGGTCTGATGCTCCTCACGCGCGGCTGAGCGCGTGCGAGAGGGCGCCGCGACGCCGACGTGGGATTCGCGCTTGTGATGCGCCGCGGAGCGTGGTACCCGTTCCGTCCGCTCGCGAAATACGCGGGCGTCGGAGGCGTGGCCGAGTGGCCTAAGGCGGCGGCTTGCTAAGCCGTTGATGGAGCAATCCATCCGCAGGTTCGAATCCTGCCGCCTCCGCAAACGCTTCGTTTCATGGGGTCATGACGCAGGTCTCGATGGGCGCACCGCTTCGGTTTCCGAGGTTCTGGGCCCGCGTCGGGGCCGTGTTGTCGCTGCTCCTCGCGGGGTGGTTCGTGTGGGGGATGGTCGTGGTGCTCCTGTGGCGCCGCGAGGCGTACGGCGTCGCGCGCGTCCCCGTGAGCCCGTGGCCCGTGGTGAACGCGCTGGTGTTCCTCGCGCTGGCCGTGGCGGCGATGAGGGAGCGCGAGCGCGCGCGGCCGTGGATGCTCGGGAGCGGGCTGATCACGGTGATGCTCTCGGCCATCGCGACGCGCGTGAACCCGTGGGACTGGGTCGCCGTCGCGCTCGGCGCGCTGCTCGCGGGCTGCGCGGTGCTGTGGGAGCGGGCCGCGCGCGCCGCCGCGTAGTCGCGCTCAGCGGTCGGCGGTCTGACGCGCGGTGAGGAGCGCCGCGACGCCGAGGAGCGCCGCGACGAGGGCCGCGAACGATCCGTTGTGGCTGGCCTCGCCGAGGCCCGCGCCGATCGCCTCCATCGGGTTGGGGAAGCGCTGGTAGTTGCGCGACACCATGAGCAGCCCCGTCGAGAGCCCGAGCATCCCCTGGATGATCGTCGCGATGCTCCCGGTCATCAGCACGCCGGGCCTCGCCGCGGCCGGTCGCGTGGCCGCGAGCACGACGGCGAGCACGCCCGTCGCCAGGATCACCCACATCGCGAAGCCGCCCTCACGCATGAACTCCATCATCGTCTCATCCTCCGCGCGCCGCGTTCCGTTCGCGGCGTCGATGGAGACCTGTAGAGCGAGCGCCGTGCCGCGCGAGAATCGCTTGTAGAAAGCGCTTCCGCGCGCGCGGGTGTCCGCTCGGGCAGACAGTCGAGCCGCGCGAGGTGTCCGCTCCGCCCGACAGCGCGCGCCGCGTGCGGGCGACGCGTCGACGCGCCTCGCGTTGCGTCGGAGGCCCACGAAACAAGCTGAATGCGGGCCGCGGCGCCGCGCGCGTTGCACCGGCGAATTGACATCGGGCGCGTTCGCTTCCTAGAGTCAGGGTCCGTGCGTCGCATCTGCGGCGCGATCCACGCTGCCGATCACCACCGGCATCGACACGCGCTGCACGGAGCGACCACAGAAGCCCCGCGACGCGATGACGTCGTGCCAGAACCCATTGAACTCGTCGCGCACGCCGACGACGACCGGAGACCTTCGATGAGCGCCAAGCGCACCAAGTACTTGTTCACCACCGGCGGCGTCGTCTCGTCGATCGGCAAGGGGCTCGCGTCGGCGTCCATCGGCGCGCTGCTCGAGGCGCGCGGGCTCAGGGTCACGTTCCTCAAGCTCGACCCGTACATCAACGTCGACCCGGGCACGATGTCGCCCTATCAGCACGGCGAGGTCTACGTGACCGACGACGGCGCCGAGACCGACCTCGACCTCGGGCACTACGAGCGCTTCACCAACGCGCGGCTCACGCGCGCGAACAACCTCACCACGGGCAAGATCTACCAGGCCGTGATCTCGAAGGAGCGCCGCGGCGAGTACCTCGGCGCCACCGTGCAGGTGATTCCGCACATCACCGACGAGATCAAGGCGCGGGTCATCGAGGCCACCGACGGCGTCGACGTCGCGATCGTCGAGATCGGCGGCACCGTAGGCGACATCGAGAGCCTCCCGTTCCTCGAGGCCGTGCGGCAGCTCAAGCTGGAGCTCGGACCGACCAACGCGCTCAGCATCCACGTCACGCTCGTGCCCTGGATCGGCGCCGCGGGCGAGCTCAAGACCAAGCCCACGCAGCACTCCGTGAAGGAGCTCCGCGAGATCGGCATCCAGCCCGACGTGCTCATCTGCCGCACGGAGCGCCCGCTCTCGCGGCAGATCAAGGAGAAGATCTCGCTCTTCTCGAACGTGCCCCCCGAGATGGTGATCTCGGCGCCCGACGTGAGCTGCATCTACGCGCTCCCCGAGACGCTGCACGAGCAGGGCATCGACGAGCTCCTCTGCGAGAAGCTCAACATCTGGTCGCGCCTCCCCGACATCGGCCCGTGGAAGCGCGTCGTCGAGCGCTTTCTGCGCCCCGCGAAGGGCACCGCGCGCATCGCCGTCGTGGGCAAGTACGTGCACCTCCGCGACTCGTACAAGAGCCTCCACGAGGCCCTCGTGCACGGCGGGATCTTCAACGACGTGCGCGTCGACCTCCACTACGTCGACTCCGAGGACCTCGAGAAGTCCGACGACGTGGGCAAGATCCTCGGCGACGTCGACGCCATCCTCGTGCCCGGCGGCTTCGGCGAGCGCGGCACCGAGGGGAAGATCATGGCCATCCGCTACGCGCGCGAGACGGGCGTGCCCTTCTTCGGCATCTGCCTCGGGATGCAGCTCGCCGTCGTCGAGTTCGCGCGCCACGTCGCGGGCATCGCGAAGGCCAACAGCGCCGAGTTCGACCCCTCGGCCCCCGCGGTCATCGACCTCATGCCCGAGCAGCGCAACCTCCGAGACAAGGGCGCGACGATGCGCCTCGGCGCGTACCCCTGCACGCTCCTCGCGGGCTCCATCGCGGCCGAGGCCTACGGCACCACGGAGATCTCCGAGCGCCACCGCCACCGCTACGAGGTCAACAACGACTTCCGCGAGCAGCTCGAGGCGAAGGGCCTCGTGCTCTCGGGCACCTCGCCCGATCGCCACCTCGTCGAGATGGTGGAGCTCCGCGATCACCCGTACTTCGTCGGCTGCCAGTTTCACCCCGAGCTCAAGTCTCGCCCCATGACCCCGCACCCGCTCTTCGTCCGCTTCGTCCAGGCGGCCATCGAGCGCTCCAAGGTCCGCGTCACCGAGGCGCACGCGAACCCCGTCGCCACGGCCTGAAACGGCCGCGAAAGAGACCCCTCACCGCGAGTTCGGAGTACGATGCGACGCATATGCGCGCTCGCTTCGCCTCGCTCTTCCTCTTCGCCCTCGGCTGCTCCAGCGAACCTTCGCCCTCGCCCTCCGACGCGGCCCTCTTCATCGACGGCGCCATCCTCGATGCGCCCACGGTCGACCGTCCCTCCGTCGACGCCCCCGCGGTCGACAGGCCCGCGAGCACCGACGGCGGCGGCGCCTCGTGCGGAACGGGCTTCGGCACCCGCTGCAACCTCATCTCGGGCGCGGGCTGCACCACGGGCCAGGGCTGCTACCTCGTCAACGGCGTCACGGGGCAGACCGCGCAGTGCAGGCCCGCGGGCTCCGCGGGGTGGGACGAGCCCTGTCAGTCCGCCACGGACTGCCGCGAGGGCTTTCTCTGCGTCGACCCGGGGCGCTGCGTGAAGCTCTGCTGCGGCGACGACGACAGCCTCTGCAACGACGAGTCGCGCGGCGGACGCGCGGGCGCGCACTGCATGTCGACGCTCACCGACGGACGCGGCCTCAAGCTCTGCGTGTCGGACTCGGGCTGCGACCCCTTCGCCACGAGCAACAACCGCTGCCCCACGGACTCGCCGCGCTGCAACCCCCTCGGCGACACGACGGCGTGCATCCGATTCGCGACGGGATGCACCCCCGGCGGCGACGGCGCGCCGTGCTGCGAGAGCGGGTGCTGCCAGCCGGGCCTCCTCTGCGTCGGCGCGCAGCCCACGGCGATGTGCTCGCGCGCGATGCCGGGCAACGCGTGTCGGCGCGCGTGCAACCTCCGCGCGGCGATGCCCGACGCGGGGTGCCCCTCGGGTCAGCGCTGCACGGCCTTCGGCGCGATGACGCAGCTCCCGAGCTACTACGGGTTCTGCATGCCGATGTGAGGCGCGGCGGGCGCCCTCGCGGCGGGCGCGCGCTGACACGTCACGCGGGCGAGCTCGAGGCGCCGCGCGCGGTGGTCGACGGGGTCGTCGATCCACGCGAGGAGCGCGCCCGAGTCGAGCGGCGCGAAGGCCACGTCGACGGCGTCTTCGGGGTGCGGCGCGTCGGCGGTGACGGGCAGCGTGATCGTGCGGAGCGAGCGCTCTCCGCGCGAGGACCAGGCCACCACGAGCGCGCGCTCGGTCGCGCCCGCGGGCGACGCGAAGCCCGCGATCATGGGGCCTCCGGGCGTCCACGCGGGCAGCGGGTCGAGGAGCGCGTCGAGCACGCGCGCGGGCGTCGTGCGGCGGTCGACGGGCCAGGTCGAGAGCAGCACCTCGGTGAGCGGCCCGGCGCCGTCGAGCACGGTGCCCGCGCGGCTGAAGAACACGCCGCCGCGGGTGACCGTGGGGCTCCAGAAGCCCTCTCCCTGACCGACGCGGAGCGTCCACATGCCGCGAGGGTAGAGCGGCGTCGCGCGGCGTCGCACGGGGGCCGGCTGCGTCTCGACGATGTGCGCGGTGCCGGGCACGAAGGGCTGCGCTTCGAGGGTGATCCCGCGGCGCACCCACACGCCCGCGATGGGTCCGTCGGGCTCGACCCAGGCCGCCGCGAGCGAGGTCCCGTCGGGCGCCGCGGTGAGGCCCGCGGGCGCGCCGCCGTAGCCTCCGTCGCGCGAGTCGATGGAGAGCTCGAGCGGCGCGCGCGCCTCGTGTCCGCGGGCGTCGAGGAAGTGCAGCACCGAGCGCCGCCCGCCGTCGCCGGGAGGCTCCGTGGGGTGCCCGAGCACGACGGCGGTTCCGTGGCGCCACACGACGACGGGCGAGTCGATCTGCCAGCCGTCGGAGCCCTCGAGCTCGTTGGGGCCCATGATCACATGGCCGCGCGCGTCGACGCGGGTGACGGCGACCTGCGTGGCGACGTCGACGTCGAGGATGCGCGAGGCGCGCTCCTGCGGCGTGCGGGGATCGGGGCGCGTGTACGAGATCACCGTGGCGTCGCGGTCACCGAGCGCGAGCGCCGCGCCGGGCAGAAAGCCGCGCGCGGGGAAGACCTCGACGCGACCGTCGTTCCACTCGACCCAGCGCGACTCGGGGAAGGCCATGCCGTGACGGTCGGCGCCGGGGCGTCCCATCGCGACGAGGGCCACGGCGCGCGCCCCGCGGCTCGCCATCGAGACCTGCACCGGGAGCAGCGCGCCCGCGCGCAGATCGACGGGCTGCGAGGCGCCTTCGAAGCCGCACGCCGTCCACGTGGTCTCGACGGCGGGTGCGCCGCCGGGCCACGGCGAGCCCGCGTCGGGGATCACCGCGGGGGCCGTGGGAGACTCGGGCGCGAGCGCCTCGGGCACCTCTTCGGGCGCGGTGCCGTCATCGAGGGGCGCGAGGTCGATGGTGGCCATGTCCGTGAGCCGGTCGAGGCGCGCGGTGGCCAGGGATGCGGCGCCCTCGCGGGCGGCGTCGACGAGGCTGTGCGGGCGCGCGACGTCGGTGGGCTCGTGGAGCCGCGGGTCGTCGTCGGGGTGGTCGCCGAGCGGCTGCGACGCGGCGACGCGGGTCACCGAGAGCACAGCGAGCATCCAGCGGGCGCGACGGACCATGACCGGTCAATCAACGCACGGAACGAACAGGCCGCGCCACTTCTGGGGCCCCTCGATGGCGCGGCGCATCGGAGCTCCGCGAAGGGGGTCACGGCGCCCCCCGATTGGCGTAAGGTACGCGCCGCCATGCCCGTGCTCACGGCAGATCATATTTCAAAGCGGTACGGCGCCTCCGAGGTGCTGAAGGACGTTTCTCTGGCGCTCCATCGAGGCGAGAAGGTCGCGCTCGTCGGGGTCAACGGATCGGGCAAGAGCACCCTCGGGCGCATCCTCGCGGGGCTCGAAGAGCCCGACGGCGGAACGGTCGCGCGGCGCCGCGACGTCGAGTTCGTGTACCTCTCGCAGGAGCCCGTGCTCGACGAGAGCCGCACGGTCTACGAAGAGGTCGAGTCGGCCCTCGGGCACTGGCGCGCGGCGGTGACGCGCTACGAGGCGCTCTCGGATCTCTTCAACTCCTCGCCGCACGAGGCCGAGAAGCACATCGAGGAGCAGACGCGCCTCGCCGCGGAGATCGAGCACCTCGGCGGGTGGGACCCGCGCCACAAGATCCTCACGGTGCTCGACCACCTCGGCGTCCGCACGCCCAACCAGCGCGTGAAGGAGCTCTCGGGCGGAGAGCGCCGCCGCGTGGCCCTCGCGCGCGTGCTCGTGGCGCAGCCCGGGTGCGCCATCCTCGACGAGCCCACCAACCACCTCGACGCCGACACCGTCGAGTGGCTCGAGAAGTATCTCCGCGAGGAGTTCTCGGGCGCGCTGCTGCTCATCACGCACGACCGCTACCTGCTCGATCAGGTGGTCACCCGCATCATCGAGGTCGACCGCGGCGAGGCCTTCTCCTACGACGGCAACTACGGCGCCTGGATCACCCAGAAGGCCGAGCGCCTCGAACACGAGGCCCGCACCGAATCGCGGCGCATGAACCTCCTGCGACGCGAGCAGGAGTGGCTCGCGCGCGGCCCCGCGGCCCGCACCACCAAACAGAAGGCGCGCATCAACCGCGCGGGCGAGCTCGCCGCCGACGTGGCCCGCGACCGACGGAGCGAGCGCGAGGTGAACCTCCTCTCGGCGGGCGTGAAGGTCGGTCGCCGCGAGGTCGAGCTGCGCGGCGTGACCAAGCGCTACGGCGAGCGGACGCTGTTCTCCAAGCTCGATCTGATCCTGCAGCCCGGGGAGCGCATCGGCGTGGTGGGGCCCAACGGCGCGGGCAAGACCACGCTCATCCGCGTGATGCTCGGCGACGAGGCGCCCGACGAGGGTGAGGTGGTGCGCGGGGTCAACAGCCGCGCGGTGTACTTCGACCAGTCGCGCGACGTGCTCGACGACGAGCTCAGCATCGTTCGCAACGTCTGCAAGGAGGGCGACAAGGTCAAGGTCGGCCAGCGCTGGATGGACGTGCGCTCGTACCTCGAGAACTTTCTCTTCGACCCGTCGCGGATCTCGCAGCCCGTGGGCGCGCTCTCGGGCGGCGAGCGGGCGCGGGTGGCGCTCGCGAAGGTGCTGCTCGAAGAGGCCACGCTGCTCGTGCTCGACGAGCCCACGAACGACCTCGACCTCGCGACGCTCTCGGCGCTCGAAGAGATGCTCTGCGAGTGGCCGGGGAGCGCGATCATCGTATCGCACGACCGGTGGTTCTTGAACCGCGTGGCGACGGGCATCCTCGCGTTCGAGCCCGGCGAGGTGGTCTATCAGCCCGGCGACTGGGACACCTGGCGCACCGTGAAGGACGAGCGCGCGAAGCGCGAGGCGGCGATGCGCGCGACGGTCCCGCTCGTGCCGATGCGCCGCGGCGCCGCGAAGGAGCCGCAAGCCATCAAGGCCCTCTCGATGGCCGAGCAGCGCGAGCTCGAAGGGCTCCCCGCGGCGATCGACGTGGCCGAGCAGGCGATTCGCGAGACCGAGTCGAAGCTCAACGACCCGATGCTCTACGCGGGCGTCGGGGGCACCGTGAGCGCGCTCCTCTCGACCGCCGAGGCGCAGCGCACGCGCCTCGACACGCTCATGTCTCGTTGGGAAGACCTCGAGCGTCGCCGCGAAGCGACGGCGAAGAAGTAGCGCTCGCGGCTACCGCGTCGACGTGACGGTGAAGGTGCGCGTGGCGCAGTCGAAGCAGCCGCTGCCGGTGAAGCGCGCGGTGAAGCTCCCCGAGAACGCGTTGTCGGTGCTGAACGACCCGGTGAGCGTGTAGGTCTCGGTGCACGCGCCGGGGAGCGAGCAGGTGACGTTGACCATGCGGCTCGTCCTCGCGCTCGCGCCGGTCATGGTGCAGTTGATTCCGCCACCGCGTACGGAGAGGGCGCTGCCCGTGTCGGTGAACGTGAGGTTGCCGAAGCTGATGCTCACGGCGCCGAAGGCGCAGTAGGTGTTCACGCCGGGCGAGGTGACCCACGTCCCGGTGGGGTCGAAGGCGCGGGTGCACATCGACGTGTCGAAGGCGCACGAGGCGTTGCAGCGGAGCGTTCCCCCCGAGAAGCCCATCGCGAGCGAGGCGCAGGTCTGGCCGTTGAGGTTGGTGCCGTCGCAGGTCTCGCCCGTGTCGATGCGCGCGTTGCCGCAGTTGCCGCAGCCCGTCGTGTCGAAGGTGCAGTTGCTCGCGCAGCGGAGCGTCCCCGCGCCGAAGCCGCGCGACGCGCAGGTGGCGCCGCCGAGGTCTGCGCCGTCGCACTGCTCGGTGCCGTCGCGCATGCGGTTGCCGCAGTTGGAGCAGCCCGCGGTGTCCCATCCCCCGCAGTCGGCGCGGCACGTCGCGGTGCCCGACACGAAGCCGAGCGCGGAGCAGTCGCGCGTCGACCGCGCGCAGCAGGTGAAGCCCTCGTCGCAGGTGGCGTTGCAGTTGTCGTCGGCGCCGTTGCACGTCTCCGCGGGCGGGACGCAGGTGTCCCACGAGCAGCTCCCGAGGCAGGTGCGGCGGCCCGTCGATCCGCACGACGTGGTGCACGCGCCCGTCGCGCCCGCGGCGCAGGCGAAGCCGTTGTCGACGACGCCGTCGCAGTTGTCGTCGCGTCCGTTGCACGTCTCCGCGGGCGCCGCGCAGGGGCCCCAGGTGCAGTCGGGGTTGCAGGTGCGCGTGCCCATCGATCCGCACGCCGTCGCGCACGCGCCGGTGCTACCGCGCACGCAGGCGAAGCCGTCGTCGATCATGCCGTTGCAGTTGTCGTCGCGTCCGTTGCAGGTCTCGGCGGGCGCGACGCAGGGGCCCGCGGTGCCCATCGCGGTGCACGACGTGACGCCCGTGGAGCCGCAGGTCGTGGTGCAGGGCATCGAGGCCGCGCAGCATCCCTCGTCGACGGTGCCGTTGCAGTTGTCGTCGCGCCCGTTGCACGCCTCCGCGGGAGGAACGCAGGCGCCGCGCACGCACGCGTCGGAGCAGGTCGAGACGCCCATGGAGCCGCACGTCGTGGTGCAGCTCGCGGTGCTCCCGCGCGCGCAGGCGAAGCCGTTGTCGATCATGCCGTCGCAGTTGTCGTCGCGGCCGTTGCAGGTCTCCGCGGGAGGAGCGCACGCCCCCGGCGTTCCCATCGCGGTGCACGAGGTGAGGCCCATCGTTCCGCACGCGGTGGTGCAGGGCATCGATGAGGCGCAGCAGCCCTCGTCGACGGTGCCGTTGCAGTTGTCGTCGCGTCCGTTGCACGCCTCCGCGGGGGGCATGCAAGGCCCTGCGGCGCAGCCGTCGGTGCAGGTCGTCATGCCCGTGGAGCCGCACGACGTGGTGCACGCGGTGGTGCTCCCGCGGGCGCAGGCGAAGGTGTTGTCGATGGCGCCGTCGCAGTCGTCGTCGCGTCCATTGCAGCTCTCCGCGGGGGGAACGCATCGGTCCGGCGCGCCCGCGGCGGTGCAGGTCTGCGTCCCCATCGAGCCGCACGCGGTGGCGCAGGGCTGCGCGCTCATGCAGCAGCCGCGGTCGGAGCCGTCGCAGTCCTCGTCGATGCCGTTGCCGCAGGTGTCGGTCGCGCCGGGGTGTCGCGCGCGGTTGCCGTCGTCGCAGTCGTCGCCGCCGCAGGTCGACGCCACGTGGCCGTCGTTGTCGTCGTCGCGGCGCGCGTGCTGACAGCCGCCGCGGTCGTCGAGGCACGTGTCGGTCGTGCAGTCGTCGCCGTCGTCGCAGTTGGTGGGCGCGCGGAACTGGCACCCGAGCTCCGGGGCGCAGCGCCACTGACCGCTGCACGGGGCGATGTTGCAGTCGGCGTCGACGGCGCAGCGGTCGGGCGGACGACGGATGCAGCCCACGGCGGCGAGGCAGATCTGTCCGCTGTCGCAGAGGCTCTCCTGCGCGGAGTGCTCGCAGAAGCGGCCGTCGCGGCAGCGGTCGAGGGTGCAGCGGATGCCGTCACCGCACTCGGAGTCCGTGGTGCAGGGCGTCGGGGCGCGTCCGCAGCCGTAGCCCGCCATGCACTGGAGCCCGTCGGGGCAGCAGTCGGTGCAGGGCTCGTGGGTGCAGGTCCCGGCGCGGCAGTGGTCGATGGTGCAGGCGATGCGGTCGTCGCACATCGGGTCCGACGTGCAGCGCGTCGCGCCGTCGAGGGAGGCGTCGTCGGCGTCGTCGCTCCCCGCGTCGAAGGTTGATCGGTTGGGCTCCGAGCAGGCGGCCAACAGAAACAGAACCACCAACGCGCGCAGCCGCATGCAGGACGTCCTCCGTTTGGCCGATGGTCGCCGCAATCGCGAGGGCGTGGCAACGGCCGTTGCATGGAAAGTGATTCCGCGCGATCGTGGCGGGCGCGTCATGGCACCCATCGACCTCCGCCTTCGAAACCTCGAGACCGCAGAGCTGCTGATCGCCTCGTTCGAGAACGAGGTCGACGCCGCGATGTGGCTCCGCGACCGGCCCTCGATGATGGAGGTGCTCGGCGTCATCGCGCAGACCGACGACCCCGCGCTGCACCTCGCGCTGCGCCGGGCCGTGCGTCCCCTCGACGACGAGGAGCGCGCCGTGGTCAAGCGCTTCGACGAGGAGAGCGAGCGCGTCTGGGCGGCCCGCGAGGCCGAGGAGGCCCGCCGCGCTGAAGAGGAGGCCGAGGCGCACCGCGAGGAGATGCGCAACGCCGATCCCAACCGGCTGATGCAGGTCTCGTGGAGCCTCGAAGACGGCCTCCACGCGGTCGATCCGGCCGACGAGCGCGAGGTCTGCGCCGAGGCCCGCGCGGCGATCCTCGAGTGGGTCAAGGAGCGCGACGAGTGGGTCGCCGATCGCGGCCTCGTGGTCGGCGAGGCGACGCTCACGGTGTACCCGGGCGTGCTCCCCGCGGGCGCGTCGAGGGTGCAGCCCGGCGGACGCTTCACCCCCGCGGCGCCGCCTCCGAAGCCCGGCGCGTAGCGCAGAAATCGCAACGCCCCACAATCCGTCGTCCCCCCACGGCGGAACTGATTCTCGTCAGTGCGATCTGCCCGGAGGCCGTGCGAACGTCCGGGGCATGTCTCATCCGACCCGTCCCAGACCGACCGATGACTTCGAGGGAGACGCCGCTCCCGCGATGGTTCCGCGTGAGCACGGCGCGTGGGGGCAGCTCCTGACGCCGCTCGTGACGGGGCTCGCGATGGGGCACGGAACGCTCGACGCCGCGGGCTTCTCGCTCGCCGCGGTGCTCGCCTTCGTCGCGCACGAGCCGCTGCTGGTGGCGCTCGGTCATCGCGGCGGACGCGCCCAGACTCGCTTCGGCGCGCTCGCGTGGAAGCGCACCGTGATCCGCGGAGGCGCCGCGCTGGGCGTGGGCGTCGCGTCGTGTCTGCACGCGCCGAATGACGCGCGCCTCGCGACGCTGGTGGCGCTCGCGATGGTGGTGCTCTCGGCGCCCTTCGTGCTCACGCGTCGCGAGCGGACGACGGCGGGCGAGACGGTGCTCGCGTCGACGCTGGCCTCGGCGGCGGTCCCCGTGGCGATCGCGGGCGGCGTCTCGTGGCACGGCGCGCTCATGGCGTGGGGGCTGTGGTCGCTGCACGGGCTCCTCGCGACGCTGTCGGTGCGAGGGATGATCTTCCGTCAGCGCAAGACCGCGACGATGCACCTCTCGGTGGCGGGGGCGGTGGCGGGCGCGCTCGCGCTCGTGGCCGCGGCGAAGCTCGCGACGCAGAACCCGTGGCTCGTGCTCGCGATGGCGCCGTGCGGCGTGCTCGCGGTGGCCTTCGCGCTGCGTCCCGTGGCGCCCGCGCATCTGCGCCGCGTGGGGTGGGTGCTCGTGGTGGCGAGCCTGCTCACGGCGGTGGGCATCGGCCTCGGCGCGGCCTGATTTCGAGCGGTGCCCCGGTGCCCCTTGCGGAAGGTCGAAGATCCGTTCGACAATGTCCCTTCCTATGGGGAATTCATCGCTTCGCACGGTGACCGCCGTCGATCGTGAGGTCGCGGCCCTTCTCATCGAGGTGTTTCGTCCGCGCCTCGACCTCTACGCGTGGCGCATCGACGACGCCGACACGGCCGCGCGGCTCGACGCGTGGGAGAGCATCCACCGCCCTCGCGGCGCGCGCGTGTGGCGCATCGGAGAGTGGCGTCCCGCGGGGCCGAAGGGGGCGCGCAGGCCCGTGACCGTCGACGACGTGGCGCTGCACGTGGCGGGGCTCCGCACGCTCGGGTTCTATCCGATGCAGCCCGACGGGACGTGCAACAGCGTGTCGGCGGACTTCGACGACCACCGCGGCGCGCGCGTGATCGAGCGTGATCCGCGCGAAGACTTCGAAGCGCTGAGGGCGCGCATCGAGCGCGAGGGCCTCCCGTGTCTGGCCCATCGATCGCGCGGAGGAAGGGGCTACTGGGTTCACCTCCTGCCGCCGAAGGGGACCACCGCGAGAGACGCGCGGCGCGTGATGCACGGGCTTCTGCGCGAAGCGGGCGTGCGCGACGTCTCCGAGGGAGGCACCTTCGACGGGCTCTTTCCCAAGCAGGACGACGCGCCCCTCGCCACGCCGGGAGACCCCACGGCGAGACCGGGCAACCTCTTCTGCCTGCCGCTCAGCCGCAGGTGGCTTTCCAATAGCCCTCCCGGCGGGGGCTTCGTGGGCGTCGACCCCGACGACTTCGGCGCGCAGGTCTACGCGCTCTGGAAGGCCCGCCGCGTCGACCCCGCGAAATGGCTGGAGCTCTCACAGCGCTTCGAACGCGACGAGCAACGCGCCGCGGGTCGCGTGCGAGCGCCCTCACGCGCGCCCTCGACCGGCCGCACCACGAAACCCCGTACGGCGAAGGTCTACGCGCGCTCGCACGACCCCGAGTCGCGCGCGTGGGAGATCGCGCTTCGCCGCGCCGGACGCGTCGGACGTCCGCTCGGAGACGGCCGTCACGCGCTGCTCTGCGTGAACGACGCGAGCCACACGGCGCCCGACGGGAGCGTCGAGAACGCGCGCGGATCGTGTGTGCTCTTCCCCGCGACGGCGAAGCACCCGAAGGGGCTCCCGTGGTGCGCGCACGCCCACTGCGCGAGGCTCACCGAGCGCGACTGGATCGTCGCCATCGGCCGCGACGCGTGGGACGACGCCTGCCTCGCGGCCCGCGGAATGCGCCGCGCGGGTCCGTGGGTGCTGCACGCCGGCGGCATCTCGACGTGGTACCGCGACGCGCGCGGATCGATCACGCCGTCACGCAGGGATCGCCTCTGCGAGGTCCCCGTGTGGATCGTCGAGGACGCGGTGACGAAGCGCGGTCACGTGCGCGTGGTCGACGCGGTGGTCGACGGACGCACGCGACGGATGACCGTTCCGCGCGCTCGCTTCGCGTCGCTCGCGTGGCTCGGGCGCGTGGGTGTTCCGGTCGATGCGATGCTGCCTGCGGCGCGGGCGAAGCTCGTGGAGGCGATCGAGCGCCTGTCGGAGCCGGTGCCGCGTCGAGGCGCGGAGGTTGCGGTCGATCAGATGGCGGCGCAGTCGCGCGCGACGGAGCTGCTCTCGCTGCTCTCGGTGATGCTCGACGCGTCGCGGCGCGAGGGCGAGAACGACACGGGCGCGGAGCGCCGCGCGAAGAGCGGTTGACGGGCGGCGGGGGCCTCACCTCGCGCGATCGCATTGTTTCTGCGGGGCGCCGCATGTTGAAACATGCGGCACCGAAGGCAGCGTGAAGACGCGCTCGAAGTCCTGCTCCGCAGGACTCTCCCTCATGGGAAGCGGCGATGAGGTTGTCGTGCAGTCATCGCGATCACGACGCCAGAGGTTGCGCGGCCGCAGGTTGAAACCTGCGGCTGGGAAGACCTTCGTGATCATCCCGCTGTGAAGCTCCTGCTCGCGCAGGACTCCCGTTTGGAGCCTCGCGCTCCGCAGTCCCGCGGAGCGGAACTTCTCACTGGGACGACCACGACTTGCCTTCCCAGCCGCAGGTTTCAACCTGCGGCGGAGCGGTCTCCCTGGCGGTGTCTCATCAGGGCGCACGCATCCACGGTTCCACGGGGCATGACGTGGCGTGGTGTTCGCGCTGACGGAGGACGTACCGCTGGACCGCGCCGAAGTCGTCGGGCGACACGCTGCGGGCCCAGTAGCCGTCCTGCCAGCGGAGCGACGGGGCGCCGGAGGGCGGCTGCTGGTTCCAGCGTCGCGAGGAGCTTCCCTTCATCGCCTTGATGACGTCGCAGAGGGCGGCGCTCGCGGGAAAGCGCACCAGGACATGAACGTGGTCGATGGACGCCCCGAAGGCGAGGATCTCCACGTCGAACGCGTGGAGGCCTTCGACGAAGAGCCTCCGCAGGACGTGGTCGTGCTCCGCGAGCAGGAGCGGCGCGCGGTGCTTCGTCGCCCAGATCGCGTGCGCCATGAGGTTCGTGTCGGCGTGAGGGTTTCGCATGACGCGGTCATCGCGATCACGACGCCAGAGGTTGCGCGGCCGCAGGTTGAAACCTGCGGCTGGGAGTGCCTTCGTGATCATCCCGCTGTGAAGTCCTGCTCGCGCAGGACTCCCGTTTGGAGCCTCGCACTCGGCAGTCCCGCGGAGCGGGACTTCACCCTGGGACGATCACGGTCTGCCTTCCCTGCCGCAGGTTTCAACCTGCGGCGGGTGTCTCAGGCGGGCTTGTTGCGCTTCGCGGCCTTCGCGGCCTCGATGCCAGCGGCGACCTTGGCGTTGCGCGTGGCGAGCACCTCGGTCACGGCCTCGTAGCGCTTCGCGATGGCGGGCGCGCGCTTGCCGCGGTGGGCGGCCTCTTCGGCGATCGCCTCCATCACGACGACGGCGTCGCTCGCGACGATGGCGCGGCGAAGCTCGGCGTACGCGAGGGCGTCGCGCAGGGCCTTCACCACGCCCTCCGACGCGACGAGCTCCTTCGCGATGGCGGCGCAGTGGGCGGCGTCCTTCGCGACCTCGCCGAGGTCCGCGGCGCGCTGCTCGGGCGTGAGCGTCGAGACGTTCTCGAGCGCGAGCACCGTCTCGGCCTGGAGCTCGCTGTCGAGCGTGCGGAGCTGGCCGCGCCGGTCTTCGGGCACCTGAAAGCTCTCGGGCACCACGGGGCACTGCGCGAGCGTGATCAGCGGCAGCGTGCGGGCGTGCGCGATCGGGTCGACGCCGCCGAGCTGACGTTCGCTGCTGCTCTGCGCGCCGTCGTCGGCCTTCGCCTCGTCGGGCTTCTTCTCCATCACGAGCTTCTTCTTCTTCATTGCGGGCACATGCCTTTCCCCGGGGCTCCTGCGCGACGTCGTGTGTCGGCGGTTCCGTCCCCCGATCTGCGCTGCTCTCACCGGTGAGTAACGGCCGCCCCCGTCCGGGCTTGAGCGGAACCCGATGGAAAACACCTCGACCTGGATGGTGACCGGGTTGACCCGGTTCGAGACCGGGTTGAGGTGGTTGGGGAACCGGGTTGAGGTGGTTGGGGAACCGGGTTGAGGTGGTTGGGGAACCGGGTCGAGGTGGTTGGGGAACCGGGTCGAGGTGGTTGGAGACCGGGGTGATGTGGTTGGAGACCGGGGTGATGTGGTTGGGGAACCGGGTCGAGGTGGAACTCAGCGACGTTCGCCGCAGGTTGAAACCTGCGGCAGGGAAGGCAATTCGAGATCGAACGGTGTGAAGTCCCGCGTTGCGGGAATGGCGCGAGCTCGACGTTGAACGGGAGTCCGCGCAGCGGACTTCTCGCAGATCGCTCACGAAATGCTTTCCCTGCCGCAGGTTTCAACCTGCGGCATCCCTCGCGCCGCACGTACTCAACCTGCGGCATCCCTCGCGCCGCACGTACTCAACCTGCGGCATCCCTCGCGCCGCACGTACTCAACCTGCGGCGTCCCTCGCGCCGCACGTACTCAACCTGCGCCGGCCGGTCACCCCTCGCGCAGCTTGTACCCCACGCCGTGCACCGTCTCGATCGGGTCATGGCCCGCGTCGCGGAACTTCTTTCTCACCCGCTTCACGTGCGTGTCGATCGTGCGCTCCGTGATGAGGTTGTCGTACGCGTACGCGCGCTCCATGAGCTGCGTGCGGCTGAGCACCAGACCCGGACGCTCCATCAGCGCGGCGAGCAGGCCGAACTCCGTCACCGTGAGCTTCAGCGCGGCGTCGTGGCAGCGCACCTCGTGGCGTCCCGTGTCGAGCACCACGGGGCCCACGCGCAGCGGCTTCGGCGCGTCGGGCGGAGGCTGCGACGTCGTGGCCGTCACCGCGTCGGCCCTGCGCAGCACGGCCTTCACGCGCGCCGCGAGCTCGCGCGGCGAGAAGGGCTTCGTCACGTAGTCGTCGCCGCCCATCTCGAGCCCGAGCACCTTGTCGATCTCCTCGTCGCGCGACGAGAGGAACACCACCGGAATGCCCGCGCGCTCCGACGCTCTCAGCCTGCGGCAGACCTCGAGCCCGTCGACCTCCGGCATCAGGATGTCGAGCACCACCAGATCGAAATGCTCGGGGCCGAGGAGGGCCGTGAGGGCGGCGCGTCCGTCGGTGACGGCCGTCACGGTGTGCCCCTCGCGACGCAGCGTGTAGACCACCACATCACGCAAATGCGGATCGTCGTCGACGACGAGGACGTGCTTCACGCGCGCGACGGTACAGCGGGTTCGAGCGCGGCTCCAACGCCCTCGATGCGCCCGAGGATCTCGGCCACCAGAGACGAGAGGTTCTCGCCGGGCGCTCCCTCGGCGAAGCGGAGCACCGTGATCTGCATGCGCAGCCGCGCGCAGAGGCCCAGGAGCTCATCGCGCTCTCTCGCCGCGCGCTCTCGCATCGCGGAGAGGCGGCGCACGCCGTCGACGGCCGCGGTGGCCGCTTCGACCGTCGCGCGATCGGCCTCACGGAGCCTGCGCTCTGCGCGCGCGATGTCGAACTCCTCGCTCGCGAGCACCTCGTCGAGCTCCTGCACCTTCGCGTCGAGGTGAACGAGGTGGTCCGTGAGCGCGGCGAGCTGCGCGTCCGTGGGGAGCAGCGTCGAGAGCGCGTCGGGCGCCATCTTCGTGCGGGCCACGTCGAGGGCCTCCGCGAGCATCGCACGCTCTCGCTCGATGCGCGGCGACGGAGCGCGGTGGCCGGGGTCTCGCGTCACGCGCTCGGCCTTGGCGGGCGCGAGGAGCACCGGCACATAGAGCGGCCAGAGCGCGAAGGTGAGCACCGTGTCGGTGACGGGAGAGCTCCCTTCGGCGCCGCGGCGCGAGCGCAGCGCCCACACGCAGCCGACGCCCACGACGAGGTAGGCCACCGCGAGGTCGATCAGTCGCATGACGACCCCTCGCACTCTCGCGCCCGCGCGCCCGAGTAGACCACCGACGAGCGCGCGGTGTGACGGAGCGAATCGAAGAGGTCGCCTTCGAGCGCGCGCACGAACGGAGGATGCTCGGTGCGAGGGCGCACCACGTAGGGACGCAGGATCCACGACGTCTGCGCGCCCACGAGCCCGAAGAGGGCGACGAAGGCCATGCCCACGCGCACGCCCGCGGCGCCCGAGCGCGAGAGGCCCGAGAAGAGGAGCTTTCCCGCGGCGATTCCCGCGAAGGCGCACACCGCGACGATCGAGAGGATCACGCGGTGATAGCCGAGCGACCAGCCCTCCATGAGCCACACGAAGGGCGCGAGGCCCACGAGCACCAGCGCGAAGCGCGCGCACGACCCGAGCGCCAGCGCGATCACCTGACGCGCGCCGAGCGGGAGCGATCCCACGCGCGCGAGCGCCACGAAGGGAGGCGCGCACACCACCAGCGTCACCAGCAGGATCAGCGGGACCTTCACCGCGCAGTAGAGCACCTGGAGCCCTCCGCGGTGCGCGCCGACCACGACGCCGAAGAGTCCCGCGCCGAAGGCCACGGCGCCCACGAGCACGCGCGTGAGCGAGGTCATCACGGCGCCCGCGTCGGGCGAAGACTCCGCGCGAGAGAGCGCCTCGACGAAGCGATCGGGCTCGCGCAACAGCAGTTCGAGACGCGCGACGGCGCCGTCGGGGAGCACCGCGGGCGGAGGTTCCGCGAAGGCGCGCGGCGGCGACGGGAGCGCGATGGGCGACGGCGTGACGACGGCGGGCGGAGGCGCGTCGGGCGCGTCGAACACCGCGGAGACGGACGGGAGCGAGGCGGTTGCTTCAGCGGTCATCGTGGTGTTCCTCAGGCGGGGAGCTGGTGGGCGAGGGCGACGACGAGGCGCACGCCGACGGCGATGGCGAAGAGCGTCCAGAGGAGCGCGGCGAGGCCCCACGAGAGCGTGCGGCGAGAGAGCGCGCGCACCGCGGAGACGCCCACCACGGCGACCATCGCGACGAGGAGCGCCCACGCGCTGTGCGTCCGCAGCGTGACGGAGAAGTACGCCGCGGGCGCGGCGAGTCCGAGGAGCGCGACGCCCGTGTCACCGAGCGTCGAGGTCACCTCGGCGACGAGCTCTTCGGCGGAGCCGCGGAGGCCCGCGTGGGTGCTCGCGAGGTAGAGGGGCGGCGTCGCGAGGAGGGCGCCTCCGACGAAGAGCGCGGGCGACATCCAGAGGCCGCGGAGGGTGGCGGCGGCGCCATGTCCGAGGCCCGCGGCGGCGCCGAACGCGGCGGCGCCGAGGAGGCCCATCCCGAGGCGTTCGAGGAGCGCCGTGTCGGGGCGTGAGGGGGTGAGGGTGGTCATGCGAGGTGCTTCCTTTCGGCGGCGAAGCGGTGCGTCGCGTCGTCGACGGAGGTGACTCTCTCGCCCCGATGTGGAGACCTCGCGGAACGCTCCGTGGAGCTTCCGGGGAACGGTTGTGGCGAAGTTGTGGCAGCGATCCCTTCGTCCACGAATTCGCGCGCCCGGGGGGAGCTGTGATAGTGCGCGATCCATGCGACGGACGCTCGTTGCCTCGATGGGACTCTCGCTGCTCTTCGCCGTGACCGCGGCGGTCGACGCCCAGCCCTCTCCGCGCAGGAACGTGCTCGAAGCCAACGCGGGCCGCCTGCGCGCGCAGACCCAGACGCAGCCGCAGGCGCAGCCTCCCCACGCGCCGCTGCGTCCGTCGGGGCGCACCTTCGGCGGCGTGAGCGAAGACCGCATCCTCGAGGCGCTTCGCAACGCGCACATCGACGGGCGGCGCGCCGTGGGCAGCACGAGCGTGAACTTCTATCTCGACCTCTCGGGCGACGTCGATGCGGGCTGGAAGGCCTGCTACACCGACCACTGCGAGCGTTACCGCGCCGAGATCGCGGCCTTCAGGCTCAACCGTCTCCTCGGGATCAACCGCGTTCCGCCGGCCATCTCGCGCGTGGTGAACCGCGCGTCGCTGCGGCTCGCGCGAGAGACCACCATCCCGATCATCTTCGACCGCGCCGACAACGCGCGCGGCGCGGCGGTGTACTGGGTGCCCGTGATGCGCGACTCGATGATCGACCGCAACCGCGAGATCGAGCGTTGGACGCGGTGGCTGCACCAGGGCGACGCGCTCCCCGCCGACCAGTCGACGCGCGCCGAGGAGATCTCGACGCTGCTCGTGTTCGACTTCCTCACGGGCAACTGGGACCGCTGGAGCGGATCGAACGTCCCCATGGACCCGGCCGGGCACCTCATCTACCGCGACAACAACGGCGGCTTCGAGGAGCCCTTCGTCGACGCGCTCATGCACCGCTCGCTTCAGTGGCTCCGTCGCGCGCAGCGCTTCATCACCTCGGTGATCGACCACGCGCGCGGGCTCACCGAGGCCACCGTGCGCGCCGAGATGGCGCTCGACCCCGACCGCGATCATCCCCCGCTCACCGACGCGCAGATCCGCTCGCTGCTCCGCCGCCGCGACGCGCTCCTGCAGCACGTCGACGCGCTCGTGGCCCGCCACGGCGCGCGCAACGTCTACGCGTGGTGAGCGCGTGATAGCGTCGCGGTGATGCGCCCGACGCTCCCGATCCTCGCCGCGGTCCTCTCGCTCTCGTGCAGCGACCCGGCGCCGTCACCGACGCTGCCGCACCTCGACGCCTCGAATGACGCGCGCGACGTCGTCGTCGAAGCGTCGACGCCCGACGCGGCGCTCCCCGACACGAGCGTCGCCGACGTCGCGGACGACACGGCGCCGTCGCGGCTGCGCGTGCTCTTCGTGGGCAACAGCTACACCTACGTGAACGACCTGCCGACGCTGGTGACCTCGATCGCGCGGGCGTCGCGAGGCCCTGCGATCACGGTCGATTCGGTGACCGTGGGCGGCGCGACGATGCGCAACCACTGGGAGACCAACACGGCCCCGACGCGCATCATGGAGGGCGGCTGGGACGCGGTGGTGCTGCAGGGGCAGAGCGTCGAGCCCGCGCTGAACTACAACGACTTTCGCACCTACGCGACGCGCTTCGGGATGCTCGCGACGACCTACCGCGCGCGCCCCGTGTACTACGCGACGTGGCCTCGCAGGGCGGGCGACGCGGTCTACGCCGAGTCGTGGTCGGGTGGAACGCCCGCGCTCTTCAACGACCGCCTCGACCTCGCGTACTCGCGCGTGTCGATGGCGGTCTCGGGCACCGTCGCGCACGTCGGAAACGCCTGGATGGCAGCCCTCCGCGACCACGCGTCGATCAACCTCTACGCCGACGACGGGAGCCACCCCTCGGCGGCGGGCACGTGGCTCGCGGCGTGTGTGATCTACCGCGCGCTCACGGGCACGGCGCCGCCTCCCTCCGCCGACGACGCCGCGGTGGGGATCCCCGCTGCCGACGCGCGCGCGCTGCGAGAGACCGCCGCCGCGACGCCCTGAAGCGCGCGCCGCGAGAGACCGCGAGGCCCCGGCGCGCATCGTACGCACGGAGCACAAACGCACATGCGCGTCGGAATCACGGGTGCCACGGGCTTCATCGGTCGCGCGCTCATCAAGGCGCTCACCGCGCGCGGAGACACGGTGGTGGCCTTCACGCGCAGCGCTTCGAAGCGCCGCGGGATGTTCGGCGATGGGGTCGAGGTGCTCCCGCTCGACGAGCTGTCGCCGTCGGTGATGTCGCGCCTCGACGCGGTGGTGAACCTCGCGGGAGAGCCCGTCGCCGCGGGCCGATGGACCGACGCGCGCAAGGACGCGATCCTCCGGAGCCGCGTGGAGGTGACGCGCGCGGTGGTGGGCGCGATGGCGTCGGCGACGCCGCGTCCGCGGGTGCTCGTGAACGCGAGCGCGGTGGGCTACTACGGCCCGCGCGGAGACGACGCGGTGGTCGAGGCAGACCCCGCGGGCGACGACTTTCTCGCGAGCGTGTGCCGCGCGTGGGAGTCCGAGGCCGAGGCCGCGACGGAGCTCGGCGTGCGGGTCATTCGCCCGCGCATCGGCGTGGTGCTCGGCGACGACGGCGGCGCGCTCGACCAGATGCTCCCCGCGTTCAAGATGTTCGTCGGAGGCCCCGTGGGAGACGGCAAGCAGTACCTCCCGTGGGTCCACCGCGACGACGTGGTGGGGATGCTGTTGCTGGCGCTCGACCGCGACGAGGTCCACGGCGCGATGAACGTGACGGCGCCGGACCCCGCGCGCTTCTCGGACTTCGCGAAGGAGCTCGGCGCGGCGTTGTCGCGCCCCTCGTGGCTGCCGGTCCCGGGGCTGGCGCTGAAGCTGGCCTTCGGGGAGCTGTCGCAGGTCTTGCTGACGGGGCAGCGCGCGGTTCCACGGGCGGCGCAGGGGTGGGGCTACGCGTTCAAGTTCGCGGTGCTGCGTGATGCGCTTCGCGATGTTCTGACGAAGCGACGAGATCGTTGACAGGCGCGCGGGAGGTGAGATACACCCGCGCTCCCGTTTCGACGGGGCCCAGGTAGCTCAGTTGGTAGAGCAGGGGATTGAAAATCCCCGTGTCGGCGGTTCGATTCCGTCCCTGGGCACAGATTCCCGCAGTTTTCGAGGGGTGTGCGGGTCCGACGAGTCCGAGGAATCTGCCTCGGACCGCGGGGTCTGTCCCACCGGCGTCCCACGGGACGCGCGCCCATTCCTCGGTGAATGCGCGCGAATCGTGGCCTCGACCTGCGCGGCGAGCTCGTCGGGGCTCAGCTTGCCGTAGACCCGCTCGACCATGCGCGAGTCGGCGTGGCCCATCATCGGCGCGATGAGGTGCGGCGGGAGGCCTTCGGCGCGCAGCCAGTGGGCGAAGGACCGTCGCAGGTCGTTGGGCGAGCACGGCTCGATGTCCTTGCGGGCGCAGGCGAGGTGCAGGGCACGGCGCGCGTTGCTCCACGGCGTGAAGAGCATCCCGTCGCGGCCGTCGGCGTGTTCGAGCGCGAAGCGTAGGAGTCGCTGCTGATCCTCGGTGACCATGGGCACGGTGCGCTGACGCCGCGCGTTCTTCGTGCCGCGGAGGTGCACCCGCGTCGCGTCGGCGTTGATGTCCTCTCGTCGCCCCTGCTCGACGCACCTCCACTCCGCCGACGTGGCGACGATGAACGCCACGATCGCGCCACGCGCCGGGGGAAGAGCGTCGAGGAGCGCCTCCACCTCGTCGCGGGGGAGCCAGCGCTCGACGGGTTTGTACTCTGGGCTGAACGCCAACGGGAGGATCGCCGCAGGGTCGCCGAGCCAGATGCCGTGCCTCCGCGCGAGCTTCAGGGCGACACGGAGGGTGGTGAGTTCCTTCTGGATCGTGCTCTCTGCTGCGCCCTCTTCGCGCCGCTGTTCGACGCACTCATCGACGCGGCCGGCGGTGAGGTTCACGAGGGGAAACGGGCGGTGGTTGCCCTCCGCGTCGGTCTCCAGCATGCGCACCCAGTGGCCGGCCTTGCGCGTGTAGAAATCACGGGTCTCCTCGCTGCGACGGCCAGCCTTGACCTTGGCAGCGATGTGCTTGATCAGGAGCTGGAGGGCGTCGCTCACCGACGCTTTTTGCCGGGCTGCGTAGGCCGGATCGGCGGCTTCACGCTCCCACTCGCGGGCGCGGATCTCCGCGGCCCTGCGGTCTGTGCAGTGGGTCGTGCGTTTGATGCGCTTCCCGGTGCTGTCGTAGTACGAGCAGTACCAGGTGTCGCCGCGCTTGAAGAGCTGCATCCGAAGACCTCCGAGACGTAGGTTTCCCACAGAGTGATCGAGACGCGCAGCAGGCCGCGGGTCCCCGGAAGGCGCCGCGCGGCCCGTCGCAGATGGTCGTAGGCGGTGGATCGCTGGCACCGCAGCGCGCGCATGACATCGTCGACGCCGACAAAGCGCGTGATGTCGATGAACTCCTCACGAGGATCCACCTCACGCACTCGCTGACCCGCGCGTCGCGATCGACACTGCGAGGCGGCTCTCTCCGCGGGGGTGGGCGGACTCGGTGGGTCGCTCGGCGGGGTGGGCTCGCGCCTCGGCCGTGTCGGCTCAGTGGCCACGAGATCGAAGAAGCGGGGCTGCCCAGAAAAGCCGCACGTCAGACCATACATAACCTCGATGACGTCGTCCCACGGGTCGGAGCTGGCAGGGGCTCCGTCGGAGCGCGGCCCTCCCCGAGTCTCAAGCGCCGATGACCACAACATCTGCATCGTGGATCTGACAATAGTTCTGTTTGGAACTATACGCAAGCCTAACTCTCGCGCTGCGTCGCGAGCTCCGCGAGGAGGGTCTCGATCGAGACGGGGAGTGAGCGCTCCTGGAGCGCCCGGGCAGCGTTCAGCAGGCCACGCGCGACGGCCTTCGAGTCGAAGCCCATCTCCTTCGGAACGAGCGCTTTCGGCAGCGCCCGCTGGAGCGCGAGGTAGTCCGTCGGGTCGTCGCGCATCTGCGAGGCGGTCTTCCAGAGGGTCGCCTGCCAGGCCTTCTCGGCGCCCACAGCGGGCGGTGGTGGGACGGCGCGCTTCGGGATCTCGACCTCGTGCCCGAGCAGCGCCAACGGATCGCTCTCGACCTCTTCGCCCCGGCGTGCAACCTCGTCGACGCTGAGGCGACCGTCGAGGTAGGCGTCGAACTCCTCGAGACTGAGTCCGAAGCCCTTGGCGAGTGCTGCGCGAAGCTCGTACGAAGTGAGCTGATTGAGGCCGATCTCGACCTTCGCGACGTAGGTGCGCCGCATCGAATCCGAGCCTGCGCGATCCGCAAGTTCGGCCTGCGTCCATCCTCGCCGTTCCCGAAGGATGCGTACTCGATCGCCGAGCTTCATGGGCCAGTTCTATCACAGGTCCTGAGAGAACATATGCCGTGGATCGAATCCTCCCGAGACCGCCGACGAACCCCTCGTCCGAGCGTGCCCCAGGGCGGTGGATGGTGGGGCCGGTTTCGAACTCGCGATGCCGGAGAAAATCCCGAACGTGTCACGGACCGCGCGTCGCATCAGGCTGGATTTCAGGGTCGAGGAGTGGGTTTCGAGGTGCGATCTCGTCACGCGGAAAAATGCTCGAATGTGATGGAGAATTCGGCCTCGAAGGAGTTCCCGTCGAGAAATGCACCGGCGCGTTTCGTCTACTGATCCGAGCGCGAGAGCGGTTCGGGATACGCGTGCGGGACGATCGCAAGCGTGGCAATGCTTGTGGAGCCAGAGGTGCCGATGTCGTCCACGGGAAGGCCGAGAACTGCGACGGTGGAAGACACGCCGAGGTGGGTGATTCCAACGGGAACCAATGGCGTGTTGATCGAGCGATATGTCCCATCCGCAGGCCGACGCGGAGGGCGCCGCGAGCGCGTCGACTACGTGTCTCCCGGGGAACTCTCGGCGCGTCTTCGCGCGCTCGCTCCAGGCCGCTATCGACTCGCGTGCATCGGCGCGCGCGGTTGCATCGCGAGCGGCGCGTGCGTGATCGAGGTGCGGTCGAGCGGTGAGCGTCCAGTGCGTGTGCCCGCGCGTAAGCCGAGTGATTACGTCCGGGTGAAGACGAAGAAGGGACATCTTCGCAGGCGGTTGAAGGCCGCGCGAGCGAAGATCCGCACCTCGACCGTCGAAAAGGTCGGGCTTCGCCGCAAGGTCGGCCGCCGTGACGCGCAGGTGGCGCGCGAGCGTGAGGCGCACGAGCGTCGAGAGCGCGGCCTTCGCGCCGAAGTGCGCAAGGCTCGGAACGCTGCGCGGTCAGCGCTTCAGGCGCGGAGCACCGCGGTCGCCTACGCCGACGCGCAGGAGCGCTCCCGTGAGCGAGCCGAGCACGCGCGTGAGGACGAAGCACGAGCGCGTGCCGCCGCCGAAGCCGAGGTGACGCGGTTGCGCGCGGAACTCGACGAAGCACGACGCAAGCGATCCACGTCACGCGGACGCGCGGTCCCGCCCGCAACGGCGGTGCCCATCTCGCTCGTGGGCGACGAGGACGCCTCGTCGCAGCGGTCGCAACCAGCGCCTCGAGCTGCGGCATCCACCTCGTCCCAGGGAGCGGGCACAGCGCTCGAAAACCTCGCCACGGACGAGGACCGTCTGCGGGCGCTGCGCGCGGCTCACGCTCGGGAACGCGCTCTGCTCCTCACGGCGATCGGCCGGTACGACGAGCTCACGCGCATGGCGCTGGCCCAACGCGACGCTGCGCGCCAGAAGCTCGACCGTCACGAGGCGATCTTCGAGTCTCTGGTGCAAGGCGTTGGTGGTGCGGCGGTGCTCGCGCTTCTGCTGCGGCTGGCGCGTCGTTCCAATCCAGACGCGTCGGCAGGGCTGTACGCGACACCCTCGACGGTCGACGTGGAGGTCGAACCGAAGGCTCCCAGGGAGACGTCCGCAGGATACTTCGTGACCGTCCCGTGGCGAGGCGTCGACCAGATCAACGGCGCGTGGTCGGCGCCGCCTCGCACGCTCGACGGCTCTTGATCGCGCGGCGTCGTCGCACCTACGCTGCGCGCGTTGAGCGGGACCTCGCCGTTCCTGGCACTCCACGAGCGCGAGCACGTCGCCGCGAACGCGCTGGCCTTCGCCGTGCGCGACCGACACCCCGTGTCGCCGGGCCACACGCTCGTCGTCCCCCGGCGCCTCGTCGCCACGTGGTTCGATGCGACGCGCGATGAGCAGCTCGCGATCCTCGACCTTGTTGACGACGTGAAGCGTCGACTCGACGAAGAACTCCGTCCCGACGGCTACAACGTCGGCTTCAACGTGGGCGCGGCCGCCGGACAGACCGTGATGCACCTGCACGTCCACGTCATCCCGCGCTTCGCTGGGGACATGGACGACCCTCGTGGAGGCGTGCGCCACGCGATCCCGTCGAAGGGCAACCACCTCCGCGCGGCCCATCGCGCGCTTGCCTCGGGCGGGCGTGATGATCCCTTCGTGCGTCACCTCGAGCCCCTCTTCGCGCGCGCCCGGTCGGTCTCGATCGTCGCCGCCTTCGCGCAGGACAGCGGCGTCGAGCTCCTGCGCGCGTTGCTCTTCGAGCCCGAGCCCGTACCGGCCCGCGTGCGAGTGCTCACCGGCGACTACCTTCACATCACGCAGGCTTCGGCGCTCGACACCCTCCTCGACTGGACGATCACGCACCCTTCGGAGGCCGCACGCGAGCGCGCTCTCTCCGTCGAGGTGCGGGTGTTCGAGACCGAGGGGCGCGTGCCTCCGACGTCGTTTCACCCGAAATCGTGGCGCGTCGAGGGCGACGGGTTCGCGACGGCCTTCGTCGGCAGCAGCAACCTCTCGCGCAGCGCGCTTCGCGACGGTATCGAGTGGAACCTCCGCGTCGACCGCGACCGCGATCCCGACGGCTATCACCAGGTCGTCGATGCCTTCGAGCGGCGCTGGTCCGAGGCCGTCGCGCTCGACGCCGCGTGGATCGAGCGCTACCGAGTGCGCGTCGTCGCGCGGCCGCAGCCGATCCCGACTGGTGAGGTCGAAGAGGACGCGCCGCCCGCCCTTCCAGCGCCCCACGAGGTGCAGCGTGAGGCGCTCGACGCCCTCGCCCGCGATCGTGAGCGCGGCGTCCGCAGCGGCCTCGTGGTGCTTGCGACGGGGCTCGGCAAGACGCTCCTCGCGGTGCTCGACGTCGAGCGATTCGCGCGCGAACTCGGCAGGCGCCCGCGCGTGATCGTGATCGCCCACCGTGAGGAGCTGCTCACGCAGGCCGCGCGATGGTTCCGCTGCGCCGCGCGCGAGGCGGGGCGTGCGCTCGCGCTCTCGTGGTACACGGGGTCGCGCGCCGAGCTCGACGGCGAGGTCGTGCTGGCCTCGGTGCAGAAGCTCTCGCTCGCCACGGGCATCGCCGCGCTCGACGGGCAGCGCTTCGACTATGCGGTGGTCGACGAGGTGCACCACGCCCACGCGGGCTCGTACCGGCGCGTGCTCGCGGCGCTCGAGACGGGCTTTCTTCTCGGACTCACCGCGACGCCCGAGCGATCCGACGGCGGCGATGTGCTCGGGTTGTTCGGCGACCACGTCTTTCACCGCGCGGACCTCGGCGAGGGCGTCGCGCGCGGCCGACTCGTACCGTTCCGCTACTACGGGCTGAAGGACACGGTCGCGTACGAGGCGATCCCGTGGCGGGCTGGGCGCTTCGACGGCGACGCGCTCGCCGAGGCGGTCGACAACGACGCGCGCTTCGAAAAACTATGGGAGGCGTGGCAGCGGCACCCCGGCGCTCGCACGCTCGTCTTCTGCGCGTCGCTGCGTCACGCCACGCATGTGCGCGAGGCCCTCGTGCGTCGTGGGGTCAACGCTCACACGGTCTTCGGAGACGGCGGAACGCTCCCGCGCCACGAGGCCCTCCGCGCGCTCGCCGAGGGGCGCGTCGATGCGCTCGTCACGGTCGATCTCTTCAACGAGGGCGTCGACGTTCCTGCGGTCGATCGCGTGGTGATGCTGCGGCCCACGGAGTCGAACGTGGTCTTTCTCCAGCAGCTCGGACGCGGCCTGCGACAGTCTCCTGGCAAGCGCGAGCTCACGGTGATCGACTTCGTCGGCAACCACCGGGTGTTCCTCTGGAAGGTCGAGACGCTGCTCTCGCTCGTCGGCCGCGAGGCCACGCCCCTGCGCGACTACCTCGCCGCGCGGGCCGTCGCGCGCATGCCACCCAAATGCGACCTCGACCTCGAGCTGGAGGCGAAGGAGCTCCTCGCGAAGCTCCTGCCGGCGGGCAGAGTCATGTTCGAAGAGCACTACGACCGACACGTCGAGTCGCACGGAGCGCGTCCGACCGCAGGGGCGATGCTACGCGCAGGGATGTCGCTCGACGCCGTGCGCTCACGCGACCGGGGATGGTTCGACTTCGTCGCTTCGAAGGGGCACCTCACCGCCGCCGAGCGGCGCACGCTCGATGCGCACGGGGCGTGGCTCCGAGCGCTCGAAACGATGGGCCTCAAGAGGTCGTTCGAGATGGTGCTCCTCGACGCGCTGCTCGACGCTGGAGCCTTCCCTGACGGGATGGAGCTCGACGCGCTGGCGGACCGATGCCGTGAGCGCATCCTTCGCGACGCGGCGCTGCGCGCCGACGTGGAGGGCATGGAGGAGCTCGGCGAACTCGAGCGCACGACGCCCGCGGCCTGGCGTTCCTACTGGAGAGAGAACCCCGTCGCAGCGTGGGCGAGGGGGCCGTGGTTCGCGATCGAGGGCGCGCGCCTCATCGCAAGACAACGGCGCGTCGAGGGCACCGACCAGGCGCTCGTCGCGATGACCGCCGAGCTCGTCGACCTGCGCCTCGCGCAGTACCGCCGTCGACGCGGAGAGGCGCCCGGTGAGGTCGTGCACGTCTGTCGGGTCACGTGGAACCAGCGCGACCCGATCATGAGCCTGCCCGCGGCGCTGCGCGCGATGGGCGACGTCGACGCGCGCGTCGACGACGGCGGCGCGTGGGTCTTCCGCTGCATGAAGGAGTTCTGCAACGTCGCGCGCCCGGTGGGGACCACCCGCAACGCCCTGCCCGACCTGTTGCGCGGCTGGTTCGGCCCCGACGCGGGTCGCCCGGGGACGGCCTTCCAGGTGCGCTTCCGACGGAGCGCCGACGGCTGGTGGGTCGAGCCCGTCGGAGCCGTGCGCGACGCCGTCGAAGAGACCGCGATGATCTCCTACTACCCGACGCTCGCGGCCGCCGCAGGCGCGGCGAAGGGCAGCGCGAGCGTCGCGCCCGACGTGTCTGCGGTGAGGCTCCCGGTCGCCGCGTCGCGCGAACTCTTCGCGGTGCGCGCCTCGGGCTCGTCGATGGACGGCGGTCGCGCGCCCATTCGAGACGGCGACTGGTGCGTGCTGCGCTGGATGCGTGGCGCGTCCGTCGAGGCGCTGCGTGACCGCGTGGTGCTCGTGCAGACGACGGCGCGCGACGAGGGTGTGCGCTTTCAGGTGAAGCGGCTCGTGGAGCGCGACGGGCGCTGGCGCTTCGTCTCCGACGCGCCGGGCGGACCCACCTTCGCCGCGAGCGACGCGACGACGGTGCTCGCTCGCGTGGAGCGCGTGATCCGCCCCGAAGCGCTGGGGCCCGCGGTCGGGACGAGGCTCACCGACGAGGAGATCGCGCGCGCCTTCGGGTGGTCGGAGGTCACTCGCGCACCCCGCATTGACGGGCACCGCGCGCTTTGGATCGAGGCACCTGGCGCGATGCCCGCCCCCGACCGTGTGGCCGATGACGGCGCCTCCCACCCAGGGCCTCCCCAATGAACGGTAGGTAGACCCCGCCCGCGCCTGTGCGCAGCGGTTGGCATGGCGATCGGAGCCTCCGGGCGCGAATTGCGCCCACGCAGCGGCTTCGCTCGCGTAGATCTGCGGGCGGAGGCGCCGACGGCCGGGAGATCGACTGCAGCCACGCCCGACCGATCCCCACGGCCGCCAACCGAAGGATGACATCGCCGCGGATCCCCAGACGAATCGCCGCTTCTGCAACGGGTGCAGCCCTCGGGACCGCTCACCGCGCTGCTGCACGACCCTCGACGACGCAAGGGAAAGCGGTGGGGCTTCGCCTACCTCCTCGACGTCTTCCTCACCGCCGCCATCCTCCAGACACCTTCCATGAAGGAGTCGAGTTGGCCAGCGAGCAGATGGCGATCAAGGTGCCCGACAGCACCCTGGCCTACACCTCGAGCGCATCGACCCGCGACCCGCACGCTCGCCCTGCGCGCGCAGGTGCGCGCCATGCTCCGCAGCAAGACCCTGCGGCCCGTGGGCCTGCCTCTGGGCGTGCTCGCCGTCGACGGCAAGACGGTCCTGGACGGGCGACCACCGCGGCGACTCGGGTGGTGCCAACTCCAGGACGGGGTCTGGAACCTGCGGGCGATGCGCGCGGTGCTCACCAGCGCCGCATCGCGGCCCTGCATCGACCAGGACTTCATCCCCTGCAGACCAACGATAGCAGGCACTTCCCCACCTTCCTGGCGGGCGCTGGTTCAGGCAATGGAAGCACACGGAGCTGTTCAGCGCCGTGACGCTCGACGCGGGCTACACCTCGCAGGCCAACAGCCCTGATCGACGCACGGCTACGGCTATGGGATGCGCGTCAACGCCTGCAGCCCACCCTACGGGCGGAACTGGAGGATGCTGCGCCCGCGGGTCGGTCAGCGCCTGACGCGGTCTCGAACTGGAGCGCCGCGACGGCCGAGCGTGCAGCGGCGGCTGTTGCGCACCGGGACGCGATCGCGGGCTGGGAGGAAGGCGCACGCGCCAGGCTGGCTGGTGCAGACGGTGACGCTGGACGACGCGGGCCGTGAGCAGGTGACGATGGAACGGTGGTTCGTGACGAACATGCCGTGGGTCTGCTGTCGGGGTCCCAGATCCTGTGGGTGGTGCGGGGCCACTGGGGCATCGAGAACGACTGCAACTGGACGCTGGACGTGGTGTGGCAGGAGGACGGGAGCCTGCGTGGGCGAGCAACGCCGTGGCGGCCCCCGACTGCCATCCGCTGCAGCCAAGGAGCTGGCTTCGGTTGCTGGCGTTCAACGTGGTGGGATGGCTGCGCGGGGTGCGCCCGCGCAGCCGCCGTCGGGGGAGCTGCGGACGCGCGTGACGCGTGCTGCTGCTGGCCCGGGAGCTGGACCTGGAGGTGTACTTCGCCCTGCGTTTGCAGGATCCCCGGCGACCTCTCGCGTTGACGCCTCCACAACGACCCGCGACTCGGAGGTCACTCGCGCACCCCGCATTGACGGGCACCGGGCGCTTTGGATCGAGGCACCTGGCGCGATGCCCGCCCCCGACCGTGTGGCCGATGACGGCGCCTCCCACCTTCCGGGCGAGACAGCGTTCGTGTTCACGTGCGTCGTCGTCGATGGTGCGTCATGGCGCTATGGAGGCGTCGCGCGCTGGAGCGAGCCCGAAGCGCAGTGGGTCTGCGAGGCCGTCGACCATGTGACCTGGAAGGTGCTCGGCGGCGACCGTTCATCCTCGCGCACGTTGCCCGACGGCGTCGACGCGCGTGTCGAGGCCCTGATCGCCGCGCTCGAGCGCTCCCCTGGTTTCGGCCGTGTCGTCGAGGTCGAGGGCAGGCGCGTGCGCATCATCGGACGCAGCAAGGGTGGCGGTCTGCGCATCGACGGCGGCGACGATGGGTTCCGCGAGCGCACCGTGTCGCGCACCGACCTCTCGTGGGTGGTCCTCGCAGCGGATGACGTTCGGGCGCGCGGTGGCGTGCTCGACGAGGCGCGCGTCAACAAGCTGCGCTACCTCGACGGGACGCCGAAGAGTTCCACGCGATGGATCGATACGGGCCACGCGATCAGGCTGTGGAGGCTCGAGGGCCAGCGTTGAGCAGGCCATACGCTTCGGAGACGGTGACTCGCTGAGTGTGCTTCTTCCGCCCGACAACGCAGTGCACGTTCACGCGCGTCTTCCAGGCTCAGCGCGCAGGCGGTGGCGCGAGGACCGAGGTCACGAAGGTCTCGTCGGCGGGTCGATCGAAAATCACCACGGGCAGACGAAAGATCGCCGCGAGCGTGGCTGCTCGGGCGTACACCGCGCTCGAAGGGGCGGGCTCGAGCTCTCTCCGAGCGACCGCGCAGGTGCCGTCGTGGTCGACGGTGAGCACGGCACAGGTGCGCAGCGTGCGACTCTCGGTCGCGGCGTGAATGGCCTCGCGGTGCGTGTCGAGCAGCGACTCGACGTCGCGATCGCTCCGCCCGCGCGAGGGCGCCGGGGTGGCGATCTCCCGACCCCTGTTCGCCGTAGGAAGCTCAGGACTCATGCATGCGAAGGGGTCGTCGTCGAAGTCGTTCGACGGCGTGTCTTCGCGCGTCGCGTGACGGTTCGCGGCGTCGTCGTCTAGAGGCGGAAGCTCCGGTCCGAGCTCCTCGACGCAGTGCCATCGACGCACGAGCTCGCCGGGGGCGAGCATGGTGGCCTCGGCGTCATCGCGCGCGGCCAGGCGGTGGTACTCATCCCAACTGTAGGGGCAGAAGCCCAGGTCGCTGAGCAGCTCCGACATGGTCTCGCTGCGCACGGAGCACCATCCCGAGCGCTCGAGAATCACGTTCTTGCTCGAGCGACGCGGCGTCGGCGGGTGCCTCACTTCGACTATCCAGCTGTCGTGCTCCCAGGCGACGTGAACGGTGTACCGATGGTTCGAACCCCGCGACCAGACGTAGTCCATGAATCCCTCTCTGCGACGCCTCGTGGGCGCTCCCTGGACGTTCGAAGGTGGGCGACTCTGACACTCACGCTTTGCTCTCGTCGACGACGCGACGGCGACGGGTCAGGCTGATGAGCTGGTCGACGTCGGCGCGAGGCGCCCGCAGCCTTTCCGATGGCCTCTCGTGTCGCGCTCAGCGCGTCGGCGAGGAGCACCTCGCGCTCGCGAGGTCCCTCAGCGCGCGCGAGGGCGTACAGCATCGCGAAGGCCGCGCTCTTCCACGGCGAGGCGGAGGCGCGAAGCTCCGGCGACGATCTCCAGATGGTGAGCCCCTGGTCTTCGCGCTCCCAGACGATGGCGAGACCTGCGCCGCGGGCGTCGAGCGCGTCGATGGGGCAAGGTCCACTGGGCGGCGCGGCGTCGCCGTCGCGCGTGAGCAGCCGCTGGTTCAATGGAGTCCCCTTTATGGCGCGGGACGCTACCGCGGGGGCACAGCGCAACGGAAGCCGATGTACATGTCGCGCCCCTCGGCGCGCCTGTTCCACGACTGGCGCATGAAGGTTCCCTCCCAGGGGACCTGCGGAATGGGGGCCCGCGCCATCCAAACGCCCGGCTGCGCAGCACCGAGGTCGAAGGGCGTCGCAGGGAAGCCATCGGCGACCCACTCCAGCTCGTTCTGCTGCCGTGACAGCTCGGCTTGCGAGGCGTCCGTCGAGCGCCGCCAGCGCTGTACTTCTGCGGAGTGGTGTTGCTCAACGGCGCGCGTCGCCGCCTCCCACTCGAGGACCGTGGGCAGCCGCCCCCGCCATCGCGACGCGCAGTAGTCCTCGGCCTCCTGATGGAGCACGCAGGTGACGCGCTGCCCATCTCCTCCGGGGAGCCGTGCACACCCGGGCGCAGGCCGCAGCAGCGCCGGGCGAAATTGTTGGACTGCGCCGATTGTCTCCGCGCGTTGCTGGAGGCAGAACGGCGCGACCGGGTATCGGGACACCTGTCCGGGATGACGAACGCGCCCCCACGGACGTGCGCCCGCGGGCCACGGCTGGAGAGCGACCTCGCGCGCGTCGTAGAAGACGAAGCCCTCGGGACAGGGCTGCGCGACGATTCCTGCATCCCCTCTCACCGGCTCTGGGGCCACCGCGAGGACCGCGACCGGGCTCGGAGCGGTCACGCCCCTCTCGATCGGTCCCGCGTCACCTTGCGCCTGCGTCGCCGAGGTCGCGTCACGCGCATCGCGCGGGCTCCGCGGAGAGTCTGCGATGAAGAGCTTGAAGAGGACCGCGCCGACGACCAGCCCCACCAGCACTGAGACGAGCGCTGCACCACGCCAGAGGCCCCGGCCGGCCGACGCGTCGTTCGCCGCGCGCGACGCAGGCGCCTCGCTCAGGCGTCGTTCGAGGAGGTCGATGCGTGCGTGCGCTTCGCTGCGCGCGTGCTCCAAGGCGGCGAGCTGCGTGCGGGCGTCATGGAGCGCGCCCTCCACCTCCGCGAGCCGGGCGCGGGCCTGGTCTCGCTCGTGCCGCAGCGTTCGCTCCCAGCGCGCGTGCTCGGCCTCGCGAGCCTCCACGTCCTTTCGCATCGACTCGACGGCGCGCTGACTGGCGTTGGTGACGCGGAGCGAACGATCGCGGATCGAGTCGAGCAGGCGTTGGGTCTCCGACGGCACCTGACCGAAGTGCGACCGATGAAACCACTCCACGAGGCGCGTCAGCGCGCGGGCGACATCGACGGCGTTCTCCTCGTGCTCCACGGTCTCGAGCTGGTAGTGCGCGGCGGTGTTGCCGAAGCCCTGCACGGCATCAACGACGTTGAAGATGTCCTTCGAGATGGGGCTGTTCGGGGCCTCGCGCTTCAGCTTGTCGTGGCGCACGAGCGAGTCGATCGTCGGGTTGCGCAGCGTCGCGAGAGACTGCGGCGAGTGCTTCGCGAGCACGGCGAGTAAGATCACCTCGACACACCGACGTGCCCTCCACGCGAACGTGACGGAGTCGTCCCACCGAACCTGCGCGCAGAGGTCGAGCTCCGACACGAGCTGCTGGACAAGTTGATCGAAGCGCTCTGGCGAAGAGCGGCGCTCCTCGTCGTGTTCCCCGTGATCGGTCATGGCTGCGCGCGATCATAATGCCTCGACGATCTGCGGGCGTACGGGGGAACGATCGGGGCGTGCGTTCGAGCCGTGCACGCTCACGAGAACGCTGCGAAGACCGTGAGTTCGCACTCCAACGCTTCAGGCTTCCGGCTGGGGCGAGACATCGTGACGGTCATCTCTGTCAGACGCGACGGGTGTTCGGCGTCTCTCGTCCCGAGGACCAACGCGATGCCCCATCCGCTTCACGAGTACGTTCTGATCGACACCGAGACCACCGGCTTCGGCCCGGCCGCGCAGCTCGTCGAGGTGGCCGCGTTGCACGTCCGCGACGGCGCGTCGGTTCGCACGTTCCAGACCCTGGTGCGGCCGAGCATTGCCATCCCGTGGCACGCGTCGCAGGTGCACGGGATCACCAACGCGATGGTGCGTGGCGCGCCCGCCGAAGCCGATGTTGTGCGGGCGCTGCGTGACTTCATCGGCGACCACACGCTCGTCGCGCACAACGCGTCGTTCGACGTGAAGGTGCTCCGCGGAGCCTTTCAGCGCGCGGGCGTCGCGGTGCCGGGGTGCGTCGCGTGGTGCACGCTGAAGCTCTCGCGGCGCTTCGTCTCCGACGCGCCGTCACACCGGCTCGGAGACCTCGCGAAGCACCTCTCGCTCGAGACGCTCCCGTCGCACCGCGCGATGGCCGACCTGTTGACCACCCAAGCGCTGCTGGCGGTGATCCTCGATCGCGCGACGGCGCGTCAGGTCAGTGCGACGGGCCCGAGCGCGGTGCTGTGAGTCGCGCTGCGCCCGGGCTGCGTCGCGCCTCTCCCCATCGCATTCGCGGTCGCGGTCAGAGGTCGCCCCGCCACTTCGTCTCGGCCGTCGTTCCCCGAACCCTTCACCCGCAGGAGATCGCAGCCATGACTCAGCGTGACGACGAGAAGAGCAGCTTCCGCGATGGTCTCGGTCAGGCCCGAGAGACGTACTGGGACGCCGCCGCGAAGGTGGCCGTCGAGCGCGTGGGGCGCGGCGCGCAGCTCAAGGGGGTCGTGCACGAGGTCGCGCTGCGTGACGGGCGCAATCTCACCCTCGACGCGCTGGTGAGCGGTCAGCGTGCGCAGCTCGTCAAGGCGACCAACGCGCGCACGGTCGATGTTGTGACCCTCCGCGCCGACGGCCGTGTCCTCGAGCGCATCCAGGCCAAGGACCTCACGAGCGAGTCGGGGCTGCGAGACCTCCGTGTGCGCCTCGGCGAGGGGCAGTATCGCAGCGCCCGACTCGTCGGCACCGAAGAGACCACCGAGGCCTGGAACGCCACCTCTCCCGCGAAGGCGATGAGCTCGTCGGGCGTGTCGAGCGAGACCACCACGCGAGCCGCACAACGCCGGGAGCGACTCGCCCGCGAAGGACCTCCTCGCCTCCAACGCGCGCGACATCGCGCGCTTCGCGGGCGGAGCCGCGGCGGTCGGCGCGGTGGTCGGAGGCGCGAGCGAGGCCATCCGCGCGTACGACGACTTCAGCGACGGCACGATCGACGGCGTCGAGTACGCGAAGCGCGTCACCCTCGGCACCGCCTCGGGCGCGGTGTCTGCGGGAGGGCGCACGGCCGCGGCGCTCACGCTCAAGGAGGGCGCCAAGCAGGTCGCGATCCGCACCGGGACCGAGTCGCTGCGACGCGTGGCGGGCTCGAACGTCGCGACCGCGGTGTCCTTCGCGGTGGTCGAGCAGGGGATCGACACGGTGGCGCTGATCCGCGGGACGATCGACGGCCGCGAGTACGGCGCCCGCACCACCGGCACGCTGGGCACCACCGGAGGCGCATACGGCGGTGCGCTCGTCGGCGCCTCGATCGGGTCTGCGGTCCCGCTCGTGGGCACCGCGGTCGGTGCGGTGATCGGCGGCCTCGTCGGCGCGCTCGGCGGCGGAGCCATCGGACGAAAGCTCGGGCGATTCATCTTCGGGTGAGCGCCTGGAGCAGCGCCCAACGGGGCCAACGCGCGCATCCCTCATGACTGCGAGGGGGCGCCGCGAGAAAGAGGATCATTGGGGCCGCGATCGCCACCAACCGCTCAGAGTTCATGGGAGGACCTCACCCGTCGATCGCTTGGATGTCCGCGTCATCAACCGACCGAGGTCTCTGCGTTCGCGAAACACCCCGTTGCCGTGAGGGGCTCGCTGCGAGTAGACCGTGAATCCTCTGCGCCGCGGAGTTCTCAAACGATGCGACGGCGGAGCGCCAAGGGAGGAGTTGTCCATCATGATTCACTGGTTCTTCACTGTCGGCACGAACCCCAGCGATGCGGCGTACGTGCGCACCGGCACGCACACGCAGGTCGTCGTTCAGAAGTACGTGACCCCTGCGCTGCTGAAGATGGGCTGGCCGGTCGCGCCGTCGGAGTTTGCGGCCGTGGTGCCGCACGTCCTGACAACCGTCGAGGTGCTCGAGAAGCATGCCGCGCTTCGTGACTGCATCGCCGCGGTCGCGCCCGAACTCGCCGCGCGACTCGATTTCGCTGCGGAGCGAGCCCTGGTGCGACGCGATCAGGATGCGATCTGGAACGTAGTTCGCGCGGTCCTCTCGTCGGTTCGCGACGGCGACGAAGTCGTACTTGAAATCACGAACGGCATCAGGTCGATCACGACGGGCTTCTTGCTCGCGTCGGGTCTGCTCATCGCCGCGAGGCCAGGGGTGACCGTGCGGGCGGTGACCTACGCAGAGCTGAACGCCGCGGAGTTGCCCGAGGGCTTCGAGGCGCCGCCGGGGATCACGAGAGCTTCACCGGTCTACGATCTCCTGCCGTTCCTCAAACTGTTCTCCTGGTCGCAGGCCGTACACGCGATGTCGCACTACCTCGACCCTGCGCCGACGCTCGCGCTGTTGCGAAAAGAGAAGCCGTCGAGCACGAGCATCGAGCTGGCGGAGGCATCCCTGACGCAACTCGCCACGGCGCTCGCCCTCAATCTCCCCGTTGAGGTCGAGCAGGCGCTCGACGAGTGGCGGAACCTGCGCGGGACCGTTCCCGACTTCTCGCCGGCCGCGAGCCTGACGCTCGATCATGTCGACGCGACGCTCGACGCGCTCCACGTCCCTGCTGGAGGGCGAGGCAGATTGGAGATCGCGCACCTCAGGTTCGACCTCGACCTCATCGATCGACTGGTCGCAGCCCAGCGGCTGGCAGATGCCGCTCGCGCACTTCGCGAGTGGTTCGTCAACGCAGTGATCGTGGCATGGAACGAAGGCGCAAACTGGTTGGATCACGAGCGCGTACGGGCACCTGCGGAGGCTGCGCTCCACGGGCTTTCGCCTCGAGCGTCGGCGGAGCACAGGGAACTGCGCGAGCGCTGGGATCAATCCGCGCGGTATCGCAACGCGGTCTCACACCTCGGTTACAACCAGAAGCATGAGGTGGAAGAAGAAGCGCTGGAACGTTTTCTCCAGACCACCCCGAACGAACTTCGCGCCCTGCTCGATCGGGCCGGTCTCGCGGTCTTCGAACTGCCGCGTCGGCAGAAGAAGGGATACCTCGCGAACGCGTTCAGCCTCAACATGCTCGCCGACCTCGACTGCAACGTGCGCATCGCGAAGATCTCTCAGAAGAAGCTTTCGGCTGCTGTCGCCGGCCTCCCATCGATCGTCGGACACGCAGACACCGCGGCTCTCTTTACGCGAATCCTCGGGCGAGACGTCGAGGCGGCACGCGACTCAGTCCAACTCGAGCGCGGTGACTATGTGATCGTCGGGCAATACTCAGGGCCGCGGCTCGAGGAAGGAGCGACGACGTTGCCCATGGGCGCTTCGGTGAAGTGGGTGCGCGTCGATATCGTCTGAGACACGAAGTACCCTCAGGTGAGCGCTGCGCCCCGACGACGCATCCGCCGCGGGCGAAGCGGCGGGTGATGTGGTATGGACTGCCCCTCCGCATCGCGGCCGCGTCGAGCTCCATGGCGCGTCCGTGAGCTTCGCGATGCCTCGTCACGGAGGCGACAGCGCGCGTCGGTGCGTTCCGGTGTTGCTCGCGGCGCGCGCCCGCACCTATCCTCGCGACCCTCGCAACACGGGGAGTCGCATGTCGAAACATGAGCATCGCTGGCACCTATTCCTCGACGAATCGGGGAATCTTCTCGAGGGCGACGGCCACGTCGCCTGCGTGGCGGGGCTGTTGCTGCGCGACGAGGCTCCGCGAGCCCTCGCGGAGAACCTCCGCACGTTGCTCGAGCGCGCCGCGCCCATCGCGCAGTACCCGATTCACACGTCGCACGCGAACGTGTCGGCGTGGTGGCTCGCCTCGTGGGCCCTCGCGACCGACGCGCAGCGCGTGGCGCTCGCGAAGCTCCATCCGCGTGAGGCGTCGCTCCTGCCCGTGTGGTTGATCGACGCACGCGCGCGCTTCGCCGACGACCCCTCGCTGCGACCCTTCTTCGAGGCCATCGACGCGCGGCGGATGCCCGGGTACGACGCGCTCTTCGCCATGCGCCGCGGGCTCATCGCGAAGCTCCCTGCGGTTCATCGCGCGCTCGAGGGGCTCACGGCCCACGTGCGACAGCGCATGGCCGTGATGCTCGACCTCGTCGCCGAGGCGTACACCGACCGCGGGTGTCACCTCGTCGCGGCGGCGTGGTTCCCGCAGCACGACCCCGACGGAGCGCTCGAAGGGAGCCACTACCTCCACGCGCTCTCGACGCTCTTCGAACGCGTCGTGGCGACCCTGCGCGAGCGCGGCCCCGATCGCCATCGCGTCGAGGTGCACGCGGGACGCCTCGAGCTCGCACACCCGACCCTCGCCGCGGGACGTCGCACGTTTCTCTCGCGACCGGTGGACATCGGCGTCGCTGCACGCGAGGCGGCGCGCTCTCCGCTCGCGCCGGCGGCCCCGTCGCCCGATCGGGCCCCGGTGCGCATCGTGGCCGACATGCCCGCCGCCTTCGATGCGAACGTGCACCCCGGCATCGTCTTCGCGGACTTTCTCTCGAACACGATCTGGCGGTCGATGATCGTCGGCGGCACGAGCGCCTCGTGGGCCGACCTCGCGTCGTGCCTCGAGGTCCGTCGCGCGCGGCACGATCGTCACGCCGGCGATGCCTCGCTGCGCTTCGAAGCGCCGCTTCGTGGCGCCGCGAGCCCGCAGCCTCACGCGCCGATGGTCGCCGTGTCGGGCGCGCCCGCGGAGTTCGTTCGCGCAGCGTGGCGCGGCGAGAGTGACCCCGGCGCGCGCTTCGAAGCGCCGACGTGTTGGGCGCGCGAGCAGGCCGAGCGCTGGGCGAGCTTCGCGAGGGCGGTGCAGTCGTGAGCGGAAGGATCCCCAGCGAAGGCGCCTGGCAGATGCTGGTCGATCTCGCCCCGACGGCAGATAGGGCCGCGAGGAACCGTGCGGCGACGAAGCTCGATGGCCTCGTCCGCAGGCTCGTGCAGTTCAACCTCCCCGCGGTGCTCAGGCATCAGGAAGACGACGTCCACGCGACCATTCTGGAGCGCGTGATCCGACGGTATCCCGCTGGTTTCGTCGAGGATTCGCGCGAGAACCTCGCGGGCCGCGACAACCTGACGGTCGGGTACGTCCGGTCGATGGTCATCAACTACAGCTACGACCTCTTGCGTAAGCGCAAGGCGACGCACGAGCGAAAGCACGTCCCCTACGAAGAGATTCATGAGCGCGCCGAGGTCGACGAGCCCGGTACGCCTTCGGAGGGATCGGAGCTCCCGTGGGACCCGAAGCGGCACGACCTCGCCTCGCCCGAGCCTGGGCTCGAAGGCACCCCGGTTCGGGCGGTGCTCCCCGTCGTGCAGCGCGTCGTCGAGGCCGCCGCGGAGGCGCGCCACCCCCGGTACCGCGACGATCTCCACAAGACGTGGTCACTCCTCTGCGAGATCGCCTGCGACGAGCGCTCGATCCGAGAGATCGTCGCCCGCGACGAAGGCATCGGCGAAGACGCGCCCCAGCCGGTCCTCGTGGCCGCGCGCAACCGGATCTACAAGCGCTGCTCGCGACTTCGCGTGGATCTGCTCTCGGTCGCCGACGCCCTCCAGATCGGCGGCCAGCTCACCGACGAGGAGCACCGCCTCGTCGTCGCGTTCATCACCGGCGTGGCGGTTCGCTGTCAGAAGCCCAGGCCCGCCATCGTCCGAGGGGGATGAGATGACCGCAGGAACCCGCTCTCGTCGCACGCCTGGAGTGCAGCCATGAATACCCTCTCCCCAGAAATCGCCGCCGCGCTCGGCTTCGACCCCGCGCAGCGCTTCGAGCACCTCACGGAGCTCGACACCCGCCTCGACACCGTCGATCACGGGGCCGTTGAGATCGTGGCCATCGCCCTCGCCGCGCTCATCGAGTCGGTCATCGCGCAGCAGCCCGACTTCGACCCGATGTCCGCCGCGCCCCCTCCGCTCGCCGCTGCGCGCTGTGAGGTCAGCCAGTGGCGCCACGCGCCGGGCATCTTCCTCGTGCGCTCCATCGCGGGCGACGTGTCGTTCCGAGGCATCGAGGAGGCGCGCATGCACCGCATCGGGAGCCGCGAGCTCTTCGTCGACGCACGCGAGCGACCGTTCTATCTCCGCGTCGGCCTGGGCGACTCGAGCCAGGTGTGGACGATGACCTCGCAGCACGTCTCCATCGACGCGCCGCAGAGCGAGCAGGCCGAGCGCTCGCCGAGCGCCGACGCCCTGTCCCGATGGGCGCCTGACGCGGCCGTGGCCGTGAGCGTTCCTTCGGTCGACGAGGTCTTCGCGGGCCTCACGCGCCCCGAGTGGATGACCGACGAGGTCTCCTCGCGCCTCACGGTCGGCACCTCGTGGGAGGTCGCTTCGGCGTGGGGGATCGTCGCGCGCCTCGGTCAGCCGGCGGTGAAGCTCTCGCTCGCGGAGCTGCTCGACGCAGCGCCGCCCGAGTCGTCGGCGTTGCTGTGGTTGAGGCGCAACTCCGTCGCGCAGCGTGACCTCGTGGCCCACGTTGTCGCCGAGAGCGACATGCTCATCGACGCGCTCGACCCGCTGGCCGAAGCCCTCGTCGACGACGCGCCCGACGCGCGCGAAGAGGCGCGCTCGTGGCTGCACCGACGCGACGACCTCGAGTCGGTGGCCTTCGTGCTGACGCGCGCGAACGTCGAGATCGACGCCGTGCGGGCCGCGCTCGCCGCGGTCGATCGCGAGGCCGGTCTCCGCCAGGAGATGTGGGCCTTCTCCGAGGCCCTCGACGACGCGCGCCTCAGCAGCGTGTCGTGGCAGGAGCCCGACGCCTGGTGGGCCACCACGCCGCTCGGGCGCTGATCCCTTCTTTTTTCGTCTGCTCCAAAGGTCACGCCGCCGATGCTCATCGACCTTCTCTCGCACCCCGATCCGGGCTTCGAGGAGACCAACCAGGCGCGCCGCGCGCTGCAACAGCCCGGTTGCTGGCCGCGTGACGTTGCCCACATCACCGTTGCGCAGCGCCTCGGCGCGTCACTTCGCGCGCAGCAGGTGGGCGAGACGCTCCTGGTCGCCGTGACGCGAGACTGCTCCCGCACGACGCTGCTGCACCTCGCGCGAAACACCCGACACACGACTCACTTCGAGCCGCAGGGCCCTGACGCCCGCGCGGCCCTCACGCTCGCAGGAACCCTCGCCCCCATGAGCCTGACGACGCTCACCATGGGCACTCCCTCGCGCCCCGAGGGATCCTGGGAGATCTCGCCTGTCTTCATCGAAGGGACGGGGGCTTCGGCCCACGTCGACGGCGCGTCGTTCGGCCTCGCGATGCTCCTCGCGCACGCGTCGGAGTGGCTCGACGAGCCTGTGCCGTCCGACCTCGTGGCCCTCGCCGCGCTCTGCGACGACGGGCGCCTCGCGCGCGTCGACGGCATGGCCCACAAGCTCGCGATGGTGCGCGCCACGGCCCTCAGCGTTCGACGCGTCGTGGTCGCCGCCGATCAGGCGCGCGAGGCTGTCCAACACGCGGGCGACGCGCTCGAGGTGATCGCGGTCGACACGGCGCGTGAGGCCGTCGCGCGGGTCTTCACCGACCTCGACGCGAAGCGCCGCGCGCGCTGGACGGAACCCTCTGCCATCGACGCCGAACTCGACGAGCTCTTCTCGCTGGTGCTCGCGCCGCCGCGTGACGCGTCGCTTCACTGGCCGGCCGTGGCCGACCTGGCGGCGGCGCTTGAAACGCTCGTCGACGAAGGCCTCGCGCGAGACAAGGCCGCTTTCGCGCGGAACGTCGCCGCGCGGCACGCGGGGCACACGGGAGAGCTCGCGTGGCCTTCGGAGCGGCTCCTGTCTTCGCTGCCTCCGTCGGTGCGGTGGCGCGCGCTCGCTCAGGGTGTGCAGAGCCTCGTTGACTCGGGCAGCGCCGACGTACGCGAGAAGATCTTGTCCGTGCTCACGCGCCTCGACGGGGCCGACACGACGCGAGAGACCCTCGAGCTCCGGGGGGCTATCGGCCGCGCGCTCGCGCAGCTCCGCGAGTACGAGCGCGCCCGCGCGGTGCTGTCACAGGCCGTCGACGGGTGGTGGGAGATCTACGAGTCGGGCGAGGCCTCGCGCGCGCTCTGCGAGCTGATGCGCCTCTGCGGCGTGGTCGGCGACGCCGAGGGCGTGCGACGCGCGCTGACGAAGTGCCGCGCCTTCGAACGCGCGCACTCGACGAAGCGCGCGTCGATCGCGTACCTGCGTTGGGCTACGGGTCGCGCCTTCGTGCAGACCGGGTACGCCCGCGAGGCGCTCGAGGCGCTCGACGCGGTGCGCCTCGCGGGGCTCGAAGACCACGTGATCGCGGGCGTCCTCCGGTGGCGCGCGAACGCGCATCAGTCGCTCGGCGACGTGAAGCTGGCCTCGGAGCTGCGCGCGCGCGCCGCGCGAACCGGTGTCAGGGGCGCGGCAGAGTTCGTGGCGCTCGACGCTGCGCTGGCCGCGCCCGAGGTGAGCGACGAGACGTTGGGCGAGATTCTCGATGGGCTCGAGGCGATCGGACCGCAGGGGATTCACGGCCTCCTCGCGCCGGGCGCCGTACGCGCGCGCGCCGAGCGCGTGGCCCGCGAGTATCCCTACTGACGCGCGACGATGCAGCGACGCGCGCACGACAGAGGTGTTGCTTCGATCCGCGCGCGTCGCGTACGGTCACTGCCTTCGCGCGAGGGACCGCCGTGACGAATTACACGCTGTACATCGACGAGTCGGGGCAGTTCGTTCGCTCGAACGTCGAAGGTTACGGACTCAACCTCCGCCTGGTCGGAGGCTGTGTGCTGCGCGGCACGCCCGACGAGCACTCGTCCGCGGTCGAAGGCGAGATCGCCGCGGCGCTCGATTGGTGGCGCGGGGAGCGACACGCGCTCAACCTGCGAAGCCCCGTGAAGGTCGCGTTCGAGGTCCGCGCGGCCGCGCGCGGGCGGCGTCACTTGCCAAACCGCATCGAAGAGTACGCGCGCGAACTCGAAGCGTTGCCAGGGGCAAAGATCGCCGCGTTTGCGACGAAGTCGCCGTGCAAGGCATTGCTCCGCGACGAAGGAAACCGACTGCTCACCCGCGCGCTCTGCGTACTCGGCGCTCAAAACGCGACGGTCGTTCTTGCGGTGGAGGACGACCACCGTCCCGCGACGTCGAGGTACCCCGACATGGGCGTCGCGGCGGTGACGCGCGCCATGGTCGAGGTCGCGATGCTCGGCGCCGATGCCCGCCTCGGGGTGGTGATCGCCCGGGGTGGCGCTGGCGGTACCGCCTGGATCGAGCAGCTCCCTGGCATCGCGTCGCGCATCTCGCGAAGGTTCGGTCGCGACGTCGGCCTCGGCTCGGTCGAGATCGCCGACGCGCTCGCGAGGCATCGCCCGGCGCTCTTTCTCGCCGACGCGGTGACGCACGCCTTCGGTCCGCAGGGCACGCAGAACGTGGACCTCGAACCTCGGCAGCGTGACGACTGGAACCACTCACGCGTCACAGGACGAATCATCTCGCGCTGCGGTGCCGTGAGCATCGCGATGAGTTCTGGCTTCCTACAGCCCATCGTCGATACGTGGGTCGACGGAGATGCCGCGAAGGCGCGCTCGATGCTCGCGCAATCCCGCGGCCGCGGGCACCTGTCGGCTGTGATCGACGACCTCGACCGCGTCTTGCTCGTGGAGAGCGGGAGCCTTCGATGAGCGGCAGATACGACGCCGAGAGGCTCTTCGAGGCGCTGCGGTTTCTTCGAGACCAGACGCCAGGCGAGAAGGTCACCACCGAGCGTATGGCGCACCGCGCGCTGCTCGAAGAGGTGCCTCGCGTGGGGCGCGCAGAGCTCTTCGATGCGATCGACGAGGAGGACTATCAGGAGGCGTGCGCTACGGTGTGCTTCGAGCGCATCGAGGGACGTGACTTTCGCGGCGAGACCGTAGGAGAGGCCGTCACCTTCATTCGTACGTGCGTGCGCCGTCGCTATTTCGACAAGTACAGGGCCCGCACACGCTTCCAAGACTTGAAGCAGCGTGTGAGCGAGAAGGCGCCTCCGCCGGAGGTCGTCCCTGCACCCGACTCGGAGTCCCTCGCAGACGCGGTCGCGCAGATCGAGCGACTCGCCGAGCGAGTGCTTGCGCAGGCGGGGCCCGCGCGCCGGCATCGCGTGTCGGTGTGGCTCGACGCGCGACTCGGACGCCTGACGGAGCCTATCGTCCCGCGAGATCATCCCGACTTCGAACGTCAGCAGGTGGTGCTCTACCAGCAGCGTTCCGTCGGCCGACGCTACGCCGCAGCCGCGGTCGAGGAGCTGCGTGCGCAGGGGCAACTCGACGACATCGATCCCGAGATCATCGAGCGGCTGGTGTCAGCCCCGCGTGGGCTGCGCCGTCGTCCAGGTAACGCCTGATGCGTGAGGAGCGATCGTGAGCATCAACGACAATGGCATCCAGGCGTGGATCTCCGCCGAGCAGCTCGCGCTCCTCCTGGGCGACACGAGGCTCACGCTGCGCGAGGGAGAGTCTGGCACGCTGGTCGATCTCGCCGTGCTCGCGGGGCGGGTGCTGCGCGCCCGTGCGACGCTCGCCGGGCTCGCCCGCGAGGTGCGCCTTGCGGTGCCGCGACTGCTCGACACCGCGGAGCGCTTCGACGCTCTCGTCGAGGCGGCGTGGTCCGATGCCGAGGCCGCAGACTCGCTCTGCGAAGTGCTCGCCGAGGCGATCGACGAGGACACGGCGATGGCGTTGGTCGACCTGCGCGACGATCTCGAGAGCCTGCGGCGCGCGGTGACCGTCGCGCTCGTCGCGGAGCCAGAGGACGCGCCCCCCGTGGCCGAGGCGACGCGTGCGACCCTCGCGCAGCTCGCCGGGCGCATCGACCGTGCGGCCGAGCCGCTCCTCACGTCGCTCGTCGCGTGGAGCGCAGGCGCTGGAGAGCCTCGCCCGTGGATGCTCGAGTGTCTCGATGCGCCCAACCCCTGGTGGCTCGACCTCGTCGACCCGGTGATGCGGGCGGCGCGCGCGCTTGCCCGACGCGCCCCGCGGCGCCGACCGATGGGCGAGCGCTTCTTCACTGCCAGCGTCGGACGTGCCTCGGACGCGACCGCCGTTGCGATGGCGGTCACCGCCGTCGACGACAACGCCGTCGAGATCAAGGTGCGCCCCGCCGACGACGGCTTTCACGTCACGCTCGTGCATCCTCCTGTCGACGCCGACGTGGGACGAGGCTTCACTCTCGTCTGGGAGACCGCCGAGGCCCCGGCGACGCTGACGTTCTCCCACGACGCCGACCTCGACCTATACGAGGCCCAGGCTCCTGCCTCCCTCGGACTCGCCGTGGCGATGATCCTCGTGCAGGACGATCGGGTATGGGAGCTCGTCGCGCGTCCGAGCCGCGCGTGAGCGTCCCTGCGGGGCTGCATCGCGCGCTCCATGTCCTGGTGACCAACGGGATGGTGGGGGAGGCGAGAGACCTCATTCGCCGATCGACCCTTGCGAAGCTGCCTCCGGAGGATCGCGACGAGATCTCGGCCCTGCTCAGGTCGACGACGCGCGTCTCGGGAGGCGTGTTCTTTCCGCTCATCGACGACGCGGATGAGGCCCGAGACCTGCGGGTGCAGGTGATCGTGCGGAGGGTCGCGGGGGACGTCGTTGAGGCCGTTCCCGACGCGCTCGAGGCGTCGTCGCGGTACGCGCTGCGGTCGGCCCTCGACGCAGCATGGAGACACCTCGACGGCGCCGGTGCGCGCCCGCGGGTGAGCGTGTCGATGCCTCTGCTCGAGGAGGCGCTCACAGACCGACGCGTCTCGGGCCCTTCGCTCTACCTCGCGTCCTTTCTGGCCGCGGTGGGGTGCTTCGGCGAGGCCCGCCCCGTGCGCAACGTGCTCGCCACAGGAGACCCCGACGCGGCGCTCGGGCTCCTCACGCGCAAGCGACGACTGCGCGATGACAGGCTCGGAATCTCGGAGCTTCTTGCCATCGGCGCGGGCGCCGAGGCGTCGGAGGGCGACGGGCTCACGGTGACTCGCTGCGAGGATCTTCGCCACGCCATCGCGTCGACCTTTCGCGCCCCGTCGGCGCTTCGCTTCGCCGAGGCGCGCGGCCTCCACGCCTACTGCGGGGTGGAGCGCAGACACCCGCCGGGCCGCTTCTCAGCGCGCGCCCCGGCGCCATCGTTGCTCGCCCTCGACGCTGTGCTGACGTCCGAGAACTTCGCGGAGAACCTCGAGCGGGTCGTCGCCGCGGTGCCGCCCAACGAGCCCGTGGAGCTGTCTCTCGCCGCGACCGTGTGCTTCGCCGCGGCGCTGGGCAACGTCCTCTCGGGCAGGGGGCGCCGTGTGAGGTTCATCGACGCCAGCGACGACGCTCCGTGGTGGTCTACGATGGACCGCCCGCCGGCCTCGCAGGGAGCGCCCCACGCGCCTCGCGACGCGGCTCGTGTGCTGGTGACGTGTCACCCCGAGCGCGCGCAGGCGGGGTGGCAGGTGGTCCAGGTCGACGCGCATGTGCACCGTGAGCTGGTGTCCGAGATCGTCGCTCGCGTCCTGCGCGCGGTCTCGGGGGTCGACCAGCTCGCGATCGCCTTCGATACGCCTCTGGCCCTGGCCTTCGCGGTGGGGGTTAGCCTTCGGAGGGTGCACACCGTCCTCGAGTTCTGGCACTTCACGTCGAACACCGCGGGCTACGCGCGAATGTTCACGGTGCGCCGCGAAGGCGCGTGACGCGCCGCGGTCGAGGGCATTGGGCGCTGTCACTGCGTACGCCTGGTCGCCTTCGAGGGGAGCGCCGGATCGAGAGCATCGCGCGAAGCTGCACGGGCGGCTCGGCAAACGAGGTCGCGATATGGGGCCCAGCCTGCCGGGAGGGTGCGCGCCATGTGCCGACATGCGCTGCGGGCGTTCGCTGGGCTGTCGGAGGATGTTGGGACATCCCGCGGAGGCTGCCGACGGCTTCAAACGGATGTCGCGACATCCCGACGAGACCGCGACGGGCCGGGAAGGAGATGTGACGAGATGGGCGACACGCCGCCGACAGCCTCGGAGGGATGCTGCGAGATGACCTGAAGGGCTGCGCCGGGGTGACGGCGAACGCGGTTCGCTGGGGGGCTTCGGGCGCGGTGATCAGGCGAGATGCGAGGGAGTGTCTCAATCCCCATCGTTCGGGGCGGTCGTCTTCGGCGGCATGGCGATCGTATCCGTCTTGAAGTTCGTGATCGTGTCTCAATCCCCGTCGTTCGGGGCGCTCGTCTTCGGCCTCGACACGAAGCCGTGATGGAACTCTCTGCGCTGGTTGTCTCAATCCCCATCGTTCGGGGCGCTCGTCTTCGGCCTTCGCTCTCGTCCGGCTGCATCTTCTCCGCGGCTACGGTCTCATCCCCATCGTTCGGGGCGCTCGTCTTCGGCGTATGAAGTTCTTTCAGCCCCGTGAGGCCATGCGCATTGCGTCTCAATCCCCATCGTTCGGGGCGCTCGTCTTCGGCAGATCACCGACAGCACGAGGAGCAACCCGCAGAGGCCCAGTCTCAATCCCCATCGTTCGGGGCGCTCGTCTTCGGCCGACCACGCGAACCACGAGGGCGGCCTGGCCTTCGAGATGGTCTCAATCCCCATCGTTCGGGGCGCTCGTCTTCGGCGCCGCACACCGAAGAGAGCGTCGAGCGGCCGGCCGTCGAGTCTCAATCCCCATCGTTCGGGGCGCTCGTCTTCGGCCGTGGGCTGCGCGGGCCACACCGCCAATACCCGCGGCGTGTACTCAATCCCCATCGTTCGTGGCGCTCGTCTTCGGCGCGGCTGCTCGCGCGGCGTCAGGCGGATCGTCGGGGTCTCCAATCCCCATCGTTCGTGGCGCTCGTCTTTGGCACGAACAGAAGAAGGCGCGGCTCAGGCCGAGCTCGCGGTCTCAATCCCCATCGTTCGGGGCGCTCGTCTTGGCTCCAATCTCGCTCGGCTCGGCCCTCCTCTTCGCCTCGACGGCCGTCTCAATCCCCATCACCGTTCGGGGCGCTCGTCTTCGGCACACCCGGTTCCCTGGAATCATGGCCTTTGCGCGGCGGAGTCTCAATCCCCATCGTTCGGGGCGCTCGTCTTCGGCGAACAAGATGAACGCCAACCCCTCGCTCAAGGCCGCGGGTCTCCAATCCCCATCGTTCAGGGCGCTCGTCTTCAGCAAGGCGTACTTCGAAGACGAGTTGGGTGACGGTGCGCGAGTCTCAATCCCCATCGTTCGGGGCGCTCGTCTTCGGCACTCCAAAATGCGAACGACAACTTCGTTCCCGCCTTCGCCGCGTCTCAATCCCCATCGTTCGGGGCGCTCGTCTTCGGCAAAACGCATGTAGGACACGTCCGTCAAGGAACGAAGAGTCTCAATCCCCATCGTTCGGGGCGCTCGTCTTCGGCCAGGTCTACAGGGTCCTGCTCTCGCCCACGGCGACCACGTCTCAATCCCCATCGTTCGGGGCGCTCCTCTTCGGCGTTTTTTAGAGACCGGGGAAGGTGTCGTCGTCATGAAACGTCTCAATCCCCATCGTTCGGGGCGCTCGTCTTCGGCGCCCCTACAGCGTGCTCCTCAAGATCTTCGCTGACGCTGGTCTCAATCCCCATCGTTCGGGGCGCTCGTCTTCGGCCAACCGCGGGAGGCGTAGCGCTGGTTTTCGGCGCTGTCGTCTCAATCCCCATCGTTCGGGGCGCTCGTCTTCGGCCTCGCAACGGGGTTCTGCGGTGGCTGGGCGGGAGCGCATGGTCTCAATCCCCATCGTTCGGGGCGCTCGTCTTCGGCGATCGACGACAGGGCCGAGAGGGTCCTCCGGGAGGCGGGGTCTCAATCCCCATCGTTCGGGGCGCTCGTCTTCGGCCTCAACTGACTCGATCAACGGAAGGCACTCGCGACAAGTCTCAATCCCCATCGTTCGGGGCGCTCGTCTTCGGCACCTGCCCCGGCGGAGGGGTTCGTCCGGCGATCCTTCGGTCTCAATCCCCATCGTTCGGGGCGCTCGTCTTCGGCCCTCCTCGAACACCTGGAAGGACGGCGACATGACGGTCGTCTCAATCCCCATCGTTCGGGGCGCTCGTCTTCTTCAGCTCCTCGGCGATCATCGGCGTCAGTTACTGCGCCTGCAGTCTCAATCCCCATCGTTCGGGGCGCTCGTCTTCGGCCCGAGAGCGGTTCTCGCGCTCAGTCCGAGACGTACGGGCGTCTCAATCCCCATCGTTCGGGGCGCTCGTCTTCGGCCCCGTGATCCTGCAAGCGTATTCGCGCGGGGCTCGCGTGTCTCAATCCCCATCGTTCGGGGCGCTCGTCTTCGGCTGGGGGCGCTATGTAGCGCCTCGCTCGGAAGTCGTTCGTCTCAATCCCCATCGTTCAGGGCGCTCGTCTTCGGCCGCTTTCGAGCCACTGGGATAACTGCGACGCAACCATGTCTCAATCCCCATCGTTCGGGGCGCTCGTCTTCGGCAAGGCCGCCGCGCCTCAAGCTCGTCAAGGAAGATGCAGTCTCAATCCCCATCGTTCGGGGCGCTCGTCTTCGACAACGCGCACGAACAAGGGCAATGGAATCGCCCGGAAAGAGTCTCAATCCCCATCGTTCGGGGCGCTCGTCTTCGGCGGGTACGCCCGACGTGCCAGTCGCGACTGACAATCCGGGTCTCAATCCCCATCGTTCGGGGCGCTCGTCTTGAGCCGAAGACGCGCTTCGCGAGCGAGGCGCTTGGGCATCGTGTCTCCAGTCCCCATCGTTCGGGGCGCTCGTCTTCGGCCGCTCCTCGACGGCATCGGTTCGACAGGTTCTCACGTCTCAATCCCCATCGTTCGGGGCGCTCGTCTTCGGCCCGGGGACAAGAGGAACACGGTCGGGCGCTCCCACCTGGTCTCAATCCCCATCGTTGCGGGGCGCTCGTCTTCGGCCTTCTGGTCTCACACAATGTCGTCGAGTTCGCTCGACGAACTGTCTCAATCCCCATCGTTCGGGGCGCTCGTCTTCGGCTCGAAGCGCCCCGCTCACCTGCCCGCACCCGTGCGCTGCGCGTCTCAATCCCCATCGTTCGGGGCGCTCGTCTTCGGCCTCGTTCGACCTCATGCACTTCGGGCACGCCCGGGGTGGTCTCAATCCCCATCGTTCAGGGCGCTCGTCTTCGGCTGGCCTCTTTCCTCGTCACCCTCGTGCTGAGCGCGTGCGGGTCTCAATCCCCATCGTTCGGGGCGCTCGTCTTCGGCGACCGGTCGGTGTGTCCGAACAGCTTCCTGCCGGGCATGTCTCAATCCCCATCGTTCGGGGCGCTCGTCTTCGGCATGGACCGTGGGTACACCGTGACCGTCATCCGCCCCCCCCGTCTCAATCCCCATCGTTCGGGGCGCTCGTCTTCGGCCAGGCGGAGCGCGAGGCGCGGACCGGAGCGCAGGACGAACGTCTCAATCCCCATCGTTCGGGGCGCTCGTCTTCGGCGCTGTACTCACCTCCTTCGAGGGAAGGAAGGGAGTCTCAATCCCCATCGTTCGGGGCGCTCGTCTTCGGCTGCTTTGGTCCAACGGTGGCCGAAGCGGCGGAGGCGCAAGTCTCAATCCCCATCGTTCGGGGCGCTCGTCTTCGGCCCACGGCGACGTGTGCAAGTGGTCCGCGCTGGCGAAGTCTCAATCCCCATCGTTCGGGGCGCTCGTCTTCGGCCAAGTTCGACGAGCTGCGTCCGGGCATGATCCTGGAGGGTCTCAATCCCCATCGTTCGGGGCGCTCGTCTTCGGCCATTCGAGACGTGTACTACCGAAGCCCCGCTTCCGGGTCTCAATCCCCATCGTTCGGGGCGCTCGTCTTCGGCCCGCCCGGCCCTCGAGGCTGGTAGCGACGTGGTGGGGGATGTCTCAATCCCCACCGTTCGGGGCGCTCGTCTTCGGCCTTTCTGCTCAACGTCGCAGCGACGGTGGCCGGGACAGTCCTCCAAATCCCCATCGTTTCGGGGCGCTCGTCTTCGGCCTTCAGCAAGAACGACTGGGCCAAGCCCGGCCTCGCCGGTCTCAATCCCATCGTTCGGGGCGCTCGTCTTCGGCGTGCGCACCCACACGGCCGCACTCCTGGCCGTGCACATGGTCTCAATCCCCATCGTTCGGGGCGCTCGTCTTCGGCAAGGCCAAGAACTACGTGCGCACCCACACGGCCGCACGTCTCAATCCCCATCGTTCGGGGCGCTCGTCTTCGGCCGATCTGGTTCGTTTCATCGGTAAGTGGCTCAGCTTTCGTCTCAATCCCCATCGTTCGGGGCGCTCGTCTTCGGCGCCAAGAACCAGAAGCTCGCCGCCGAGAACGAGGCCGTCCTGTCTCAATCCCCATCGTTCGGGGCGCTCGTCTTCGGCGCACGGGTGACCACGAGCCGGAATGCCTCGGCGCATTCTGTCTCAATCCCCATCGTTCGGGGCGCTCGTCTTCGGCCGCTCGATCGCGGTGGCCGCACAGGACTTCTCTGTCGCAGTCTCAATCCCCATCGTTCGGGGCGCTCGTCTTCGGCCGCGACGACGGAGTCGAGGAGCCGCAGCCCGTGAGCGGTCTCAATCCCCATCGTTCGGGGCGCTCGTCTTCGGCCCCGCGGCGGGACCCGAGCGCAGCCCGGGGCGAACGTGTCTCAATCCCCATCGTTCCGGGGCGCTCGTCTTCGGCCAGCAATGCGCACAGGCTGACCATGCGACGGAGCGGACAGTCTCAATCCCCATCGTTCGGGGCGCTCGTCTTCGGCAACACCTGGAGAGGACGGCGACCGTGGCGGTCTACCGCGTCTCAATCCCCATCGTTCGGGGCGCTCGTCTTCGGCTACATGAAGACGAAGATGCTCGGGTGGTGAACGGCGACACCCGTCTCAATCCCCATCGTTCGGGGCGCTCGCCTTCGGCAGTCGCATATACGCGGCGAACTGCGCCCCGGCTTCCCCGTCTCAATCCCCATCGTTCGGGGCGCTCGTCTTCGGCCTGGCCGCTCTCGCATCCTGGCTTCTGGCCGGGTGCGGTCTCAATCCCCATCGTTCGGGGCGCTCGTCTTCGGCCCCTGGCGCACCGGCGCCACGCCCCAACGCACAGCGTGTCTCAATCCCCATCGTTCGGGGCGCTCGTCTTCGGCTCCTTTGTCTACGACGACGCCGGTTTCGGACCGGACCGTCTCAATCCCATCGTTCGGGGCGCTCGTCTTCGGCTCTCATGTCGGACGGAACCATTCCGGACGACGCGATCAGTCTCAATCCCCATCGTTCAGGGCGCTCGTCTTCGGCACGCTGGGTTCTGCGGCGGGAACTACCCGCGGCTCTACGGGTCTCAATCCCCATCGTTCAGGGCGCTCGTCTTCGGCCGGCCTCTTCAGCCTTCTGTCCGGCATCTTCAGCAAGTCTCAATCCCCATCGTTCGGGGCGCTCGTCTTCGGCGGAACGGGCGATGAAGTAGGCGCTCATTCAAGGACTCGTCTCAATCCCCATCGTTCAGGGCGCTCGTCTTCGGCCGGCAGCGCGACCCACAGCCCTGCTGCGGGCTCTCAATCCCCATCGTTCAGGGCGCTCGTCTTCGGCAACTCTGCGCGATCGTCATCGATCCAGGCGTCGCAAGGTCTCAATCCCCATCGTTCGGGGCGCTCGTCTTCGGCTCACCCTCTGGCAACCCTGCGAAGTTCCTCACCTTCGGATCCTCTCGTTGAGAATCTGTTGTCAGAGACCGGTCGGATCGGCCAGCCCGACCCTCTGAACGGATGGACGAGACACCCGGCGGACGCGCGCGTCAACGCTTTTTCGAGCCCTTCGCGCGTCCGCCGTCCGGTTGAGAACCCTTCGAGAGCTTGATTCGCCGGGGTTCGGGCTCTCCGGGGGGCCCCTCGGGCACGGGCGCCACGAGCCCATCCTTGCGGCTCGCGGTCAGCGGGACGTAGGGCTCGTTCTTCATGAGGAAGCGCCACAGGCGCAGCACCTGCCGCTCGATGCGGCGGTGCCAGTTCATGGGCGCCGCCGTCGGCTCCTCCTCGGGGATCAGCCGGTCGTCGACGTCGGCGTCGTCGTCGAGGCCGTCGATGCGTTCGGCGAGGTAGAACCCCCTCGTCGGCGATCGCGGTCTCGTTGCGCAGGGCGCGGGCGCGCTCGGAGAGCATCTCCTCCCAGAGCTCGAGGTAGCGGCGACGGGCTTCTTGACCGGGCGCACGGAAGCGTCGGAGTTGGGTCTCGAAGTCCTCGACCTTGAACTGGCCGCGGTTGAGCAAGCGCAGCGTGAAGCGGTCGACCATCGGGGCGCGGAACTCCTCGACGATGTCGAGCACCAGCGACTCGCGGCCGTACCGCAGCCCGTGAATGAGCCCGATGCGCGCGTCGAAGCCGCGGTGCAGGAGCGCGCGCGCGACCTCTCCGCCCGCGATGGCGTAGCCGAAGCTCAGCATCGCGTTCACCGGGTCCGTCGCGGGCCGCCGCACGCGCCCGGGGAAGCGCCACCCCTCCGAGAGCATCTCGCCGAACACGTCGAAGTACGCCGCCGACGCGGCGCCCTCGATGCCCCGCGCGGCGTCGACATCGGGCTGCTCCCACACCTGCCGCTCGAAGACCGCGAGCCGCCGCGCGGCCTCCTCGCAGCGCAGCGATCCGCGGTCGAGCGCCTGCCGCTGCGCGAGCTGCCGCTGCCCTGCGATCTTGCCCGCGAGGAGCGCCCTCGCGAGCTCCGCGCGCTTCGCCGGGCGCTGCCACGCGTCGACCTGCGCGAGCAGGAGGTACACGTTCTTCGACTGCGCGCTCGAGATGACCCCGCGCAGCCGCCCCGAGCTCGCGTGGGGCGTCACGTCGATCCCCTCGTCGAGGAGGCCCGCCAGCGCGGCGCCCGTGAAGGTCACCGGGCCGTGCGCCGCGACGTGCGACAGCTCGCGGCGGGGACTGGCCGCTACCTCGGTGCGCTCTCGCAGCATCACCAGCCGCTCGTTGTCACGCCGCACGAGGAGCATCGGGTCCGAGATCACCAGCGGTCGTCCAGGTCTCATGGTGACGCCCTCACACGTCGAGCACGAAGCGCCGCGCGCCGCCCTCGACCACACGGCGGAGCGTGCCCGACGGGGTCTCGAGCGGCGCGTCTCCGGCCTCGTCGAGCACGGCGTCGAGCTCGGACTCGACCGAGGCGATCGTGCGCTCGATCACCCGCCCCTGTCGACGCAGGTCCGTGAGCCTCGCGCAGAGCGCAGACGCCTTGGCGCCGAGCTCCTTGCGGCCCTCGTTCATCGCGGCCACCGCGGCGCGCGCGAGGCCGCCGCGCTCGGCGCTGTCTCGCACGCGGTCCGCGAGCCCCGGCACCTCGGCGGCCCCGACCGCGTGTAATACCGGCGTGGGGTACGCCCCCGGAGGGACGCGGAACCGACAGTCGCAGCCCACCTTCGCCGTGAGCTCGGGGAGCCTCATGCGAATGCGACCGCAGCTCGTCGGGTGCGGATACAGTCGCTGCAAATACCGCGACGCGAGGCCCGGTCGCCAGTCATCGAGGTGGCGCAGCACCGCGTCGAGCGAGGGCGTCGACTCGTCGCCGAGGCGCCCGAGGATCTCCGCCACGAGGATGCGCACGGAGGTGGGCATCCCCCGCCCCGCGATGGCCTCGTCGACGTAGTGCCGCAGCACGCTGCACCCCGCGTAGACCTCCTGTGCGCGAGGGAGGTCGCGGAACGGCGAGGTCTCGGTCGCGATCTGCGCCGCCGCGCGCTCCCCCGCGATCTGCGCGGCTTCGACGGGCCTCGTCGTCGCGGCCGTCGGTGACTTCGCGAGCGCCAGACGGGGCGCGTCCTTCACCGGCGCGGGGGCGCTCGTCGGGGGAGGTTTCGCGCCGAGCGGTGGGAGCTTCGGGGTGATGCCCACGGCCGCGGCGACCCTCTCGGCCGCGGCCCCCTTGAGCGATCGCAGGTACGCGCAGGGGTCGATCACGGGGGCGAGGTCGTCGTCGCAGAGCCACGCGCGCTCGCCCGTCCGCGGATCGAGGCCCAGCGGGAGGAGCACGCCGGTACCGGGCTTGTCGGGCCGCGTGGAGTCCTGCGCGGGCAGGACCTCTCGCGTGATCGACGGGTCCGCGGAGCCCGCGCGATCGAGCACCAGCGCGAGGAGCGTCCTCGCGCGCGCCGCGGCGATGGCCTCTGCGAAGAGCACCCAGACCACCCTCGCGCGCCCCGGCTCGACGCTGTGCACGGGTTCGAGCCCGTGGGCCCTCACGGCGTCGGCGACGCGCCTCGCGTCGACGTCGACGACCTCGGGGAGCTGCGCCCGCCCGAGCCCCTGCCTCGCGCGCCCCGCCACCACGACGCGCACGGCGCCGAAGCGCACGGTGTGGTTGCCCCTCAACGGATACACCCCGAGCCAGTACGCGCCCGAGAGGTGCGCCCTCGCCTGCTCGGCTCCCGCCGCGCGCATCACCCGCTCTCGCTCCACGCGCTCGCCGATCTTCGCATCGCGGAGGTACGCGCCCTCGCACCCGCCGAAGAGGTCGAGCAGTCGATCCGCGTCGCGAGGCTCGGGCGAGAAGCGCTGCGGTTCGTGGCTGTCCTCTCGCACAACGCGCGCGCCCGACGCCCGCGTCGCGACGGGCTCCGGGGGCCTCGCGATCGTCGCAGCTTCGCCCGCCTCGCCGAAGCGCCCGAGGGAGGCCAGCACCTCGGCCACGGCCGCGCCGTCGAAGCGCCCGAGCGCCGACGCGAGCGGCTCCCACGATGCGACTGGCACGCCGAGCGAAGACCGAAGCGGCCTCGACGGAGCCCTCGTCGTCGCTGCCTCTCGCACCCACGAGACGGATGGCCGCGATTGCCACACGGTCGCCGCGACTGTTGTCGGGCTCCCGTCGTCGCGGCCACCTCCGTCGTCACTGCGCCGCCCGCCGCGCCCGAGGCCGCTGTCTCCAGCGCTGGGCTCCCTGGAGCGGCTCCGCCGAGCTGCGTAGACTCCGCGCGCAGCGCGGCCTCGACGGCCTCGGCCCTCGCGCACCGCGGCGGGCGCATCGACCCCGGCGAGGAGCCGTAGTACGTCGACCAACCTCGCAGCGTCGCGTCGAGGGCTTCGTCGCGCTCTCCCTCGGGCGCTCCGGTGATCTCGTCGAGGCGCCTGGCGAGCTCGCGTCGCGCCTTCGCCGAGGGACGCCGACCGCTCGCGTCGAAGTGGTACCCGAGAAACGTGAAGCCCTCCCCGACGTGGCGCACCGCGACCTTCGACGCGTTGAGTCCCAGACGCAGCCTCGCGAGGGCGCGCTCCGAGACGGCTCGCGCGCGCTCGGCCTCGGCGCGCGTGGAGGTAGCGACGCAGAGGTCGTCGCCGTACCGCACCATCGCGAACCCATCGGCCTCGACAGCCCGATCGAAGGGCATGAGGTAGAGGTTCGCGAGGAAGGGCGACAGCGCCGACCCCTGCCCCGCGCCCAACGAGGGATCGAGCACCTGTCCTCCCACGAGCGCGCCCGCTTCGAGGAGGCGCCCGACGAGCGCGACGAGAGGAGGCTCGCGCGGTGACCTCCTCCAGCGCCGAGAGCACCATGCCGTGGGGAATGCGATCGAAGAACTCCTCGATGTCGCCGCGGAAGGCCCACTCGTGACCTCGTCGGAGCGCCGCGTCGACGGCCTCGAGCGCCTGCTTCGCGGAGCGTCCTCGCCGCCACGCATAGGCGCAGGGGTGCAGCGCCCCATCGAGCGCGGACGAGAGCGTCGCGGCGAGCGCGTGCCGCTGCACGATCCGGTCGCGCACCTGCGCGGCGCGCTAAAGCGACGGCGCGCCCGGGGTGAAGCGCAGGTTCCGCGACTCCGTGGACCCGCACCCGGCCCATGCACCCGGCGCAGAGCGGATACACACGGAGGCTGTCCTCCGCGGGATCGAAGCGCTCGCGGACGAGGGCGCGCGTCACGATCTTGTCGAGCTCCTCGGGCGTAGCGAGCACCTCAAAGACGCTGAACTGCACGCGGTGCCCGTGGGCCTCAAGGAAGCGCGCGAGCCTCGCGCGTCGCTTGTCGTCGTTCACGTCGTAGGTGAGCACCGGGGCAGCCGCGGATCGTCGCGCGGGCTCCACGGAGACCCGCGAAGCCCATCGAGGTCGCCTTGCCGACGCTCGTCACGGTGAGGGCACGGAGCAGCAGAATGGCCTTCCTCGACGCCTCGGATCACCGCGTGGCCCGACGTGCCGAGCAGCGGGACCACCCTCCCCTGCCGCCGGGCGTAGCGACGCCCCGACCACCCCGAGAGGGAGTCTTCGACGACCTGCGCGGCGCGGAGGTCTGGCATCTTCACGCGGTCGACGGGTGCGCCGCCGAAGCGCTCGACGAGCGCGGCGACGCGGCGCAGTCCGGCGCTGGCGAGGAGCGCCAACGAGGGCATCGCCGGGCAGTTCTCACGACTGCGCGCGGGGTCACCCGTGAGCACCGCGGGCGTGCGCAGCGTGACACGCCACGCGCCCGTCGACGGCGGAACCACGGGCCACGAGAGCGTCCGCTCCTCGATGGCGCACAGGGTTGCGCCGCGCGGGCGGGTGCCAGGCGCTCGAGCGCTTCGACGAACGACGCCGTGAGCAGGCTCCCGCCCGCCCTCGACGGTCACCATCGAGACGTCGACGACGCTGTCGGCCGCGAACCCGTTCACGGTCAGACCGCGCATCCAGAAGGGTCGAGGCTCATCGCCTGGGACGCCCGCCTCGGCCGCCCCGATCACCCGCGCGAAGTCGCAACGGGGCGCCTCGACGCACCCATCGCAGCGCGGCGCGCCGGTGAGGCAGCGCAGCCCGCGAAAGCGCTCCCCCATCAAGCCACGCAGCGTGACGCAGGGCGGGGCATCGTCGGCGCGCACGCCCTGGCGGAGCGTCACACTCGCTCGCACCTCGCGCAGCGGCAGTGCGCGGAGGCGCGCCAGCAACGCGTCGAGGTCGTCGGGGGATGGGTGCGCGTGGGGAGACGAATCCTGGCTCATGGGGTCCTCGTTTCGCGGCGACGGTATCATCCGCGCCGGGGGCGTTGGATCGTCGCGGACGGCCTCACGGGATCAACGAGCATCATGCTCGTGGAAGCGCGCTCTCGACGCCGTGGCAACGGGCAGACGTGCACGGAGGCGTCGCGAATGGCTCCTCGAGGGCTTCCGCGAGGGGTGACGCGCGCGGCGCCGCTGTTCGTGCTCGACAGGCGCGGAACGAGAGTGTCAGATCCGGCCCGCGTTGTTCGTCAGGGGAAGTGAAGGACGAGGAGCATGACTCGATTCATCTCAGCAGAGACGGACGTCGCGGGAGGCGCTTGATGTCATCCGTGTTACTCATCAGCCTGGGGCCCATCCAGGACTTCATCGCGTCGGCGAGGCGCTGCCAGGATCTGTGGTTCGGGTCGTGGCTCCTCAGCGACCTCGCGAGGGTCACGGCGATGCAGATCGCGCAGGACTGCGGCGAGCACGCGTTGGTGTTCCCCGGCAGCCTGGAGGTCGGCGACGACGAAGGCCAGAAGCCCTCCGTGGCGAACAAGCTCCTCGTGCTCGTTTCGCAAGAGACCGACCTCGCCGCGATCGCGGCGAAGGCCGAGCGCGCGATGCGGGAGCGCCTCGAAGACCTCGCTACGCACGCCTTTTCGAAGCTACCGAACGACGAGTACTTTGGCGACCCACTGCGGGAGAGGGCGCGCCGACAGGTCGCAGACCTGATGGAGTTCGCCTGGGTCGCGGTGCCTCTCCAGGGTGCGCTCTCGGACTCGGCTGCGTACGCCTCGGCGAGGGATCAGGCCGAGCGCCTGCTCGCAGCGCGAAAGAACCAGCGGGGGTGGCGCCAGGTCGCGCTCGCCCGCGACGGCGGTTGGGGTGACAACGTCCCCAAGTCATCGCTCGACGGCCATCGCGAGTCGGTGCTGCACGAGCGCCTCTACGACGCGGACCGCAGCCCTCGCGGGGCGACTGTCGGAGCCCGCGCGCAGCGCATTCGAACGCGGTACTTCGTGCGACAGCAGGAGCGCCTCTGCGGCATCGGGATCCTGAAGCGTGTCGGGTCCGAGGTCGACGACTTCGAGGTGGGCGTGCGGCGGTCGGGCCGTCGGCGCCCGGTCTTTCACAGCACTTCACACGTCGCGACGGCGCCGCTCCGAACGCGCATCGGCGCGCTGGGAGACGACGCCCTCGACGCCGTCGATGAGTACGCGCGCACGATCCTCGAGATGGTGCCCGCGGAGTCGCGTCGCGGCCTGACGCTCTCTCGCGGAGCGCGTATTTCTGCCCGTATCCAGCACCCCTTCACCGCGGAGCGCGTCGAGACGTCGACGGTCTTCGGGGCGCACGCCCTCGACGGGCGCGTGCTGCATCGGGGGCAGATCCAGGCCCTCGTCGAAGACTACGTGGTCGATGACAAGCGCGACGCGCCGGCCGCAATCAACAAGATCAGCGCAGCGCTCGCGCACCTCCTCCTCCAGCTCGGAGTCAGCGACGACGCGGTGCCCGCGTACTACGCCACCGTGCTCGCCGACGGCGACGGGAGGGGCGCCGCGCTCGACGCCGTCGGTCGCACGGCAGGAGTCGAGGGGCACCGACGCG